>DAIQBK010000003.1:0-28276 GCA_036781205.1 Myxococcaceae bacterium | reverse complement strand
TGCGATGCTTCTTCCGAGCCAACGCAAAGTCCACATGCCCAGTCGGTGGGCTGCTTCCTCCGGCAGCAGGAAGAGAATCGCACGGATGAGGCGATACATGTCATCAGGCCTGGTCCCGTCCCGTTACTGGATGAAGGAGTATTGGCGGGCCCAGGCCAGCGTCTGGTCGATTTGCTTGGCTGTCAAGATACGGTTCTTTTCAACAAAGTCGATCTCCTGCTGCATCGTGGTGTCGAGCAGATAGGGTCCATCGGTGTTGATCGTGATTTTGACTCCACGGTCCATGAGCGTCTGGGCAATGTGAGCCATCTCTTTGACGTCTTGAACGGCTTTGGTCTGCAGGTTGGAGGTCGGGCATAGCTCGAGCACGACGTCGCGCTGCTTGAGCACCTTCATCGCAGCTTCGTCGTAAGCCGCGCGGATTCCGTGCCCGATGCGATGCGGATTGAGCTTCTCCACCACCGAAATAACGCCTTCCGCGCCAGTACCCTTGGTTTCGCCCGTGTGCACCGTGGTCTTCAGCCCCATCTTGCGGGCTCGTTCGTAGAGATCCTGATAGGGGGCGAGCACCTCCGGCTTGAGCTCCAGAGCCTCCTTCTCGGTCCCGGCGAGGTCGATTCCAATCACTCCCCGAGTGCGGTACCGGATCGCCTTTTCCAGCATGATGCTGTTGAGCGAGTGGTCAAACTCCCGCGCCAAGCAGAAGATCAAACCCGCCTTGACTCCGTATTCGAGCATCGCCTGATCCATTCCTCTCAGCGCAGCATGAATGATGTGATCCAGGTCCAGCTCGGAACGAAGGTTTCGCTTCATCGGATTGAAGCGAAGCTCGATCTGCGTCACCGAGCTTCCGCGGTATTCCTTACCGATCACCTCGTACACCGAGCGTTCGATCGCCATCGGAGAGCTTTGAATCTTTTCCGTCCAGGTGTGCATGATGGCAAGGTAGTCCTCCAGGTTGGAGACCTTGCCCGGACGGACGGTGATCAGCTCAACGAACTCCTGATAGTTCTTGACCGGCAGCTTGAAGCCCTGTTGGTGGGCGATGGACCAAAGAACGTGAGGCGCGACGGCGCCCCCGAGGTGAATGTGAAGGTCGATTAGGTCGCGCGTCATGATGAAAAATAGCCACAGGAGCCTCTCCGCGTCGAGGTTGTTTCGCGTAGAGTTCGGCAGGTGATGGCACAGCTGATCGACGGAAAGGCAATCGCCGGCCAGGTCCGCCGCGAAGTCGCGGAAGAGGCGAGGCGGCTCCGCACCTCGCGCGGAATCACTCCCGGCCTGGCCGTGGTGCGGGTGGGAGAGGATCCGGGATCGAAGATTTACGTGACCGCGAAGCGCAAGGCAGCCGAGGAAGTGGGCTTTCGCTCGTGGGAGTACCACTTCGACGCGAGCGCCAGCCAGGCCGATGTACTCGCGCAGGTGCAGAGCTTGAATCGCGATCCCTCGGTGCACGGCATCCTGGTGCAACTACCGCTGCCGGATCAGCTGATGTCAGACGAGATCATTTCCGCCGTGTTACCCGAAAAAGATGTCGACGGGTTTCACCCGATCAACGCTGGAAATCTTTTCTTGGGCCGGCATGGAATGCGGCCGTGCACTCCAATGGGGATCATGCGGCTACTGGAGGCAGTGCACTGCGAGATCGCGGGAAAACGGGCGGTGGTGGTGGGCCGCAGCAATATCGTCGGAAAACCCACTGCGATGCTACTGCTCGCCGCCAATGCGACGGTCACGATTTGCCACCGAAAGAGCCGACTCGAGCAAGAAGTCGCTCAAGGGGATATCGTCGTGGCCGCGGTGGGCGTTCCAGAGCTGATCAAGGGCAAATGGATCAAAACCGGCGCGGTGGTGATCGACGTCGGGATCAACCGCACGCCGGCCGGAACGCTTGTTGGAGACGTCGAGTTTCAGGCGGCAGCGGAGCGCGCTTCGTTCATCACCCCAGTGCCGGGAGGCGTGGGTCCGATGACCGTCGCGATGCTGATGCGCAACACGCTGCTGGCCGCTCAACGCTAGAGGTCTGCCGGATCGTAAGTTTGCAAAACGGGGAGTGTGGGGCGCAGAGTCAGCCCCGAGCTTCGATCTGGGAGGGGGAAACAATGAAGAAGCTGCTCATGGTGTGCTCGATTCTTTGCGTTTTTGCCCTTACCGCGATCGCTGGCAACAAACCCGCTGGGGGCACGCGAACCGTAACTGGGGCGTTCAGAACGGTCTACGTACCGGATGACGGAAGTTCCACGACCTTGAGCACGCCTCCGCCGTTTCGGGAGAGGCCGATCGCGCTTCTGGTTCCCGACGACAGCCCAACCGGTTACACCGAATTTCCGATCACCCTCGGAGCAGACAACACCTTCACCGTCGAAGGAGTGCCAACCGGCTCATACTTCCTTCGGCTGGACATCACCGTCAACTACTACCCGGTTCCAGTCATCTTCAGCAATCTGTTCGAGCTGACGGCTGACCCCCCCGACCTTTCCGTCGTGAGCGCGGCGCGCTCTGACCTCGCGCGGGTGACCACCAGAACGCCCGTAACGCTAAATATTACGAACATGCAGCCGTGGCAGGTCGGCAATCACTTTCTGATTTCGAGCTCACAGGGTGACGTCTACGAGAGACCCCTGATTGCCCGTCTAACGCCGCCTCCGAATCCCGGTGACACTTCCTACATCGGGACCTTTGACTGGAGCGGGGCTTCCACCTCAGGGAACACTCCTGGGCTGCCGGCTGCGGCCCACGGTGACGTGGTGTTTTTCAACCAACGCTCGACGCTCAGGATCGGGCAAGGCGACAGTGCCGCCGACCTCCGATATGCGAGCAGGTACGCGCGCCTGACGGACGTCACGGTGACCGACGGCACCCCGTCGACGCTGATGGCTTCGTTAATTGAAACGCCAATGACTGGGCGGCTGAGAGCGGACGTGCGCGGGAGCGAATTCGCTGCGCTCGCGCCAGAGGTGAATCCCAGCGCTCGACCTACCCAGGACCCGTTCGGCAACCTTGGCTTTTCGATATTTGCTGTGCCGCACTCGGTTCAGTATCCGGACAGGCCCGCTTCGTCGACGTCATCACTCTTCTATTTCCAGAGCGTGACCCCCACGAGCACGAACTTTGATTACGGAACTTTCAACTATCCGCAGTTTCACGATTCGCTTTGGACCGAGTACCGTCAGCTGCTCTACTGCTTCGACGTTACTCTGCGAGCACCTGGAACGAAGGCGCCGATCGAGCTGACATGCGCAGCATACGTGTTTTCTGCCGTTCCGATGTCGCCCGCGCCGACCGATCCGATGGCACCTGTGCTCGGGCCGCCCACCGCGCCCCTGATTAATGGCGAAGATGCCTTTGCCCCGCATGCCGGCGTGGGTTTCCAGCCCGTCATTTCTTGGTCGCCACCTGACCTGGGAACTGCCACTTCGTATTTTGTGTCGATCTACAGCCTCAGCCCTGTCGAGGAAGGCGAGCGTTTCGCATCAGCGGCGGTCTATAGCGGCACGTCGTTCAAGGTCCCTCCGGGATTCTTGAGACCCGCGCACGTCTACTACGGAGTGATTTCAGCGTTTCAGGCCGATTTTGACGTGCTGGACGGCCCGATCTACCGCTCGGGTACTCCCGAGCATCAGACGGATTGCGTCATTGGCGCCTTCACGCCCTGAACGCTCGTCACGATTTTCGCGCGCGCAAGGCGGAGACGATCATCCGGGTCGCGGTCGATCGGTTCAGCGTGTAGAAGTGAATGCCCGGCACGCCTCGATCGAGTAGTTCCATGCACTGCACGGTCGCGTGGGCCACTCCCAACTGGGTGATCGCCTCCGGGTTGTCCTTCACCTTTTCCAGCTCGAGCGCCAATCGCATCGGCACGGTCGCCCCGCACATCCGGGTGAAGCGATTGAGCTGTTCATAGTTGGTAATCGGCATGATGCCTGGAACGATTGGGACGTTCACTCCAACGCGTCGCGCTCGCTCGACGAAGTCGAAGAAGAAGGCGTTGTCGAAGAAGAGCTGGGTAATGATGAAGTCCAACCCAGCGTCGACCTTCTGTTTGAGGTTGTGAAGGTCCGCCTCCCTCGAGGGCGTCTCGATGTGCCCCTCCGGGTAACAGGCGCCCCCGATACACATCGTATGATCGAGGCTGCGGATGAAGCTGATCAGCTCGGCTGCGTAGCGAAATCCTCCCGGCACCGGCTGAAAGTTGGCTTGGCCGAGCGGTGGATCTCCGCGAAGCGCGAGCACGTTTTCCATCTTCGCGTTGCGGATCCGGTCCACAATCTCCTGGAGCTCCTCCCTGGTATGTCCGACGCAGGTGAGATGAGCCATCGCCTCGATCCCGGTAAGCGCCTTGATCTGCGAGACCAGACCCAGCGTTCGATCGCGGGTGCTTCCGCCTGCTCCGTAGGTGACGGACACAAATCCAGGCTCAAGCGGAGCCAATTCTCCCAATGTCGTTAGGAGGTTGGCCGCCCCTTCGTCGGTCTTGGGGGGAAAGAACTCGAAGGAGAAACAGGGATTGGAGGGATTGAGCCGGTTTCTAATCTTCATCAGCTTGAGCTGTACAACCCTTCCTTGATTGGAGGGGACGGGACGTTATAGTCCACCTCCCGTTACCCCTCGGAGCGCGCCGAGAATGCCCCAAAAAACGCCACTATACGATGCCCACCGCAAGCTCGGGGCGAAGATGGTGGAGTTCGCCGGCTGGCAGATGCCCGTTCAATATAGCTCGGTGATCTCCGAGCATGAGGCGGTGCGGACCGCCGCCGGGATGTTCGACGTTTCCCACATGGGCGAAATTGAAATCCGCGGCCAGGGAGCGCTCGAGGTCTCCAATCGATTGATCTCCAATGATCTCGCACGGATTAAAGATGGTCAGGCGGTTTACGCCGGGTTGCTGAACGAGCGAGGTGGCTTTGTTGACGATGTCGTAACCTACCGCTTCTCGCCCGAGCGAATCTTCATCTGCGTCAATGCCAGCAACCGCGAGAAAGACTTCGACTGGATTAGAGGCCATGCCAAAGGCGTGGAGGTCCTCAATCGCAGCGACGAGTTCGCCCAACTGGCGGTTCAGGGTCCGCGGGCGGCTGAGATCCTTCAGCGGCTGACGGCAGTGGATCTCTCAAAGATTGACAACTACCACTTCACCGAAGGGAAGGTCGCGAACGTCCACTGCATTATTTCGCGGACCGGGTACACCGGCGAGGACGGCTTTGAGCTCTATTGCAGCCCGGAGCAAGCAGAGCGCCTGTGGTTCGCGATCCTCGACGAAGGAAAACAGGATGGCATTCAGCCGGCAGGGTTGGGAGCACGCGATTCTTTGCGCATCGAGATGAAGTACGCGCTCTACGGCCACGACATCGATGATGCTCATACGCCGCTCGAGGCCGGACTGGGATGGATTGTGAAGATGGAAAAAGGAGAGTTTGTGGGCCGGGAAGTACTGCAGAAGCAAAAAGCCGAGGGCGTTCGCCGCAGGCTGGTTGGCTTCGAGCTAATCGGAGCGGGCGTACCACGAGAAGGTTACTCACTCTTGAAGGATGCGAATCCGATCGGTGAGGTCACCTCGGGAACGATGGGGCCGTCGGTGAAAAAGCCGATCGGTATCGGCTACGTGAGAGCGGACCTTTCGATGGAAGGGTCCACCTTCGATGTGGACATTCGTAGTCGCGCGGTTCCGGCGAGAGTTGTCAAAACCCCTTTCTGGAAGAAATCCTAGGAGCCTGACGATGGCGAACAACCCGAGCAATCTGAAGTACTCAAAGGACCACGAATGGGCGCGCGCGCAGGGCAAAGTGATCGTGGTAGGCATCACCGATCACGCTCAGGAAGCGCTCGGCGACGTGGTGTACGTAGAGCTTCCGAAGGTCGGCGATTCGGTCACCGCCGGAAAGCAATTTGGCGTGATCGAGTCAACCAAGGCGGTATCGGAACTCTTTGCTCCGATCAGCGGCAAAGTCGCGAAGATCAATAGCGCGTTGGTGGACTCACCGCAGACGGTCAATCAGGACCCATATCAAGCGGGCTGGCTGATAGAGATTGAGGCATCCGACCCAGGCCAGCTTGATAAGCTCCTCGACGCCGCCGCCTATGAAAAGCTGGTCGCGAGCAGCGAAGGGTAACTGTCTTTCTGTCCAATTCAACAACACCGGTTATAGATGCGCCGGCCCGCGCAGGCTGACGCAGAGGACTATCCAAAGATGGCTGTAGACTTCAAACAATCCGACTCCTTCGTACACCGCCACATCGGGCCTGATCAGGCCGAGATCGAGCAGATGCTCCAGACGCTGGATTTCGCCTCGCTTGAGGAGTTGGTGGAACGGGCCGTCCCCAAATCAATCCGGCTCAAAGGCCGGCTTCGGCTGCCAGATGGGGTCAGCGAGTTCGAGCTGATTCGGCAACTGCGGGACATCGCTTCGGCCAATCAGGTCTACAAGTCCTTGATCGGAATGGGGTACTCGGACTGCATCACGCCGCCCGTGATTTTGCGGAACGTTTTGCAAAACCCTGGCTGGTACACCGCGTACACGCCCTATCAAGCGGAGATTGCTCAAGGCCGCCTGGAGGCATTGCTCAATTTCCAAACGATGGTGATCGATCTGACTGGGCTGGAGATCGCCAACGCATCGCTGCTGGACGAGGCGACGGCTGCCGCGGAAGCCCTCCACCTGATTCAGCAGGTTACCAATTCGCAGGCCCCGTTCTTCGTTTCTGAGGAGTGCCACCCTCAGACCATCGAGGTGGTGAAAACCAGGGCGGAGGCTCTGGGAATCCGGATCGCGCTCGGTGATCACCGACGGTTCGACTTTTCGAGCGGTGTTTTCGGCGCCCTTTTGCAGTATCCCACCTCGGACGGCGCAGTGCTCGACTACCGAGCGGTTTGCGAGCGGGTTCATGCCGCGGGCGGATTGGTTGCGGTAGCTGCGGACCTACTGAGCTTGGTCTTGCTGACTCCGCCAGGAGAGTTCGGCGCCGACGTTGCGCTCGGAAACACTCAGCGCTTTGGCGTGCCGCTTGGCTACGGTGGGCCGCACGCCGCCTATTTCGCCACCAAGGCGGCCTACGCACGGCACCTGCCCGGTCGGATCATTGGCGTTTCAGAGGATGCTCAGGGACTGCCGGCCCTGCGAATGGCGCTTCAGACGCGCGAGCAGCACATTCGCCGAGAGAAGGCGACCAGCAACATCTGCACCGCCCAGGTGCTGCTGGCGGTGATCGCCAGCATGTACGCCGTCTATCACGGCCCAAAAGGTCTGAAGGCAATCGCGGAGCGGGTTCATGCCCTTGCCGTCCTGTTGGCGAAGGGACTGACTCGACTTGGGTATAAGCCAAGGCACGAGCGGTTCTTTGACACGCTGCGGATCGAGGCGAGCCCGGAACGGGTGACGGAGCTCCTCCGAGCCGCGGAAGCCGCTCGGTTCAATCTTCGAAGGATCGACGACCGTTCGCTCGGAATTTCCCTGGACGAGACGACGGAGCTGTCCGACGTGGAGAAGCTCTGGACGGTGTTCGCGCTGGGTAAGCCGACCGGGCTCTCGATATCCGATCTGGCCAAAGAGGAGGTGCCGTCGTTTGACCCGCCATTCTCACGGCAGAGCGCTTTTCTGAAGCATCCGGTTTTCAATACCCATCACTCCGAAACCGAGATGCTTCGCTACCTCAAGCGGCTCGAGTCACGCGATCTTTCGCTCGCTCAGGCGATGATCCCGTTGGGCTCGTGCACGATGAAGCTCAATGCCACCACCGAGATGCTGCCGATCACCTGGCCCGAGTTCGCCGGCATTCATCCCTTTGCTCCACCCGGGCAGGCGCAGGGTTACCAAGTCCTGTTTCGCCAGCTGGAAGATTTTCTCAAGGAGATCACCGGCTTCGCGGCGGTGTCGCTGCAGCCAAACGCGGGCTCGCAGGGAGAGTACGCCGGCCTACTGGTTATTCGCGCTTACCACCAGAGACGAGGGCAGGGGCACCGAGACGTCTGTCTGATTCCGTCCTCCGCGCACGGCACCAACCCCGCGTCCGCGGCGATGGCGGGTTACCGGGTGGTCGTCGTGCAATGCGATCTTCACGGCAACGTTGAGGTGTCGGACCTCAAGGCGAAGGCCGCACAACATCAGGATCGGCTGGCGGCCTTGATGATCACCTATCCGTCGACGCACGGGGTTTTCGAGGAAGACGTCCAGCAAATCTGCGCCGTCGTGCACCAGCACGGGGGTCAGGTCTACATGGATGGCGCCAACCTGAACGCGCAAGTCGGGTTGTGCCGTCCGGCCGAGATCGGCGCCGATGTTTGTCATCTCAACCTGCACAAGACGTTTTGCATCCCGCACGGCGGCGGAGGCCCGGGGATGGGGCCAATCGCGGTGGCATCGCATCTCGCGCCCTTTCTGCCCACCCACCCGGTAATCAGGACCGGAGGAGCGAACGGAATCGGCGCCGTTTCAGCCGCGCCCTGGGGGAGCGCCAGCATTCTTCCGATTTCTTGGGCCTATATCGCGATGATGGGAGGCCAGGGGCTCACCCGCGCGACCCAGGTTGCCACCCTCAACGCCAACTACATCGCCAAGCGGCTGGAGAGCGACTACCCGGTGCTGTATCGCGGCAAGCACGGACTGGTGGCCCACGAGTGCATTCTTGACATGCGCCACCTCAAGCGCTCGGCGGGAATCGAGGTGGAGGACGTAGCCAAGCGTTTGATGGACTATGGGTTCCATGCGCCGACGGTGTCGTTTCCGGTGTCCGGAACGATGATGGTGGAGCCTACGGAGAGCGAGCCGAAGGCGGAGCTGGATCGCTTCTGCGACGCGATGATTGCGATTCGCAACGAGATTCGGGAAATCGAGAGCGGCTCCGCTCCTCGAGAAAACAACCTTCTCAAGAATGCACCGCACACCGCTACCGTCGTCGTCGCTTCCGAGTGGAACCGTCCCTATTCGCGCGAGCGCGCCGCGTTCCCGACCGCCTGGTCCCGTCAGTACAAGTTTTGGCCTGCGGTCAGTCGATTGAACAACGTGCTTGGAGATCGCAACCTGATGTGCTCCTGCCCGCCGATCGAAAGCTACGCGGATTCGCCCCCGGCGCGCGAAAGAAACAGCGCCGCCTAGCGAGGGTTGAGCGTCCGACGAGTCAGTTGTTGCCGCGGAAGAGCCGAAGCCTGGGACCGCTACCGAGTTCGAGGAAGAAACCGAACTGGAAGCGCACCGTCGAATCCGCAGCTAGCAATCCAGGCGGCGGATTGGGAAAGGGCTGGGCTCTTTGGAAGGAGGCGATCGCCTCCATGTCGAGAAAATCTACCCCGCAGCTCTTCTCGACGAAGATTTCCTTCACCATCCCCTTCTCGTTGAGCGCTACGGTCAAGATCGTGAACCGGTCCTTGCCTCCGTAGATATTGAGCGAAGGATCTCGCATTCGCAGCTGCGTCCCTGGATCCCAATGCATTCCGACGCTCTGCTTTACCCGGTTGAAGAAGGTTGAATACTTCCATTCCTTGGTGTTGAGGTAAGTGCCTTCTCCCTCGTCGACGTCCGCCAAGTGATCGTTCGGAGCGGCGCCAGAGAGCTTGTCCAAGACGGAATACGAGGGCACCAGACTGGCGATCCCTGGGGTGCCGCGTTTGCCGGCGGAGCCCTCTTCGCTTTGCTCCCCTGGTGCGCCGGGTTGAATCTTGAGACGATTGGAATTGCCGACGACTTCGGCACTTTCGCTGCGGTTCTGCACCGGAGTGCCAGGGCCGTCGCCCTTCTTGCTCTCCCGCATCGCGACTTCCTGGCGCTTCTTGATATCTGGAACTTCGAAAACGTTCTTCGCGGACTTATCGCGCAGTGGCCGGTCGTCGTTGGCCATGCCGTTGTTTCCGACGATCTGCATTCGATCCGCGTTCCCATTGCTCTCCTGAGGCGTTGAGCTACTGCGGCGCGGCATCGCGTTGCGATAAAAGGCCGTTTGCTCCTTGGCGCGCGACTCCTTCGCGACTTTGTTGTTTTTTTCCGCCAAGTACTTGGCATCGTCAGGCGGCGCCACGCCATTGCCTGGCGGGGTGTCCACCACTTGTCCGCGAGGCCTGTCCTCGGGCTTCTTCTCCTTCGGCGTCTCTTGGCGCTTGGCCAACGCTGATTCACGCTCGGGTGCCGAACGGCCTGGCGGCTTGCCGCGGTTCTGCGCCCATTGGTCCGCCGTCAGGGGCCGCAACGTCACCGGACGCGGCGGTGGATATTTGCCCCGATACCTAGGAACGTTCATCGTCAGCAGCGAAAGAAAAAGGATGACGGCGAGGAAAGCGAAGTGGCAGACAATTGCCATCGCTAGCGCAGCCGCTGCGCGCCGGAGTCGTTCGGGCCGTTTTGGCCTGCGTCGTGATGGAATCAGCAGGGACGGCATGGGGCTATTCTACCTTGACCCCCAAAGTGAGGTTTCGTTGCGAAAGAATACTTAACACCCTCAGGAAAATTGCCCTACTCGCGAAGGTTGCACGTCTTTCTGGGTCATCCGCACCTCAGTACAAAGGGCTCGGCTCCGCGCCGTTAAAATAGTGTCGCAGAATCGCTTGATAATCGTGCCCCGCCTCCGCTCGACCGATCGCACCCATCTGGCACATCCCCACTCCATGTCCCCAGCCGCCACCCCGGAAGTTCCAGCCCTTAAGCCGCCCCTCCGCGTCCCTCTCGGCTTCCACCAAGAACATTGAACTATTAAGCATTCCAAAAAGTTTCCTGATTTCAAGCTCACCACGCACTTGCCTGGCCTTGCGTTGTCCAGCCAACGTCACCGCTCGCGCTCGCCCGGAAACCCCTCGCTCGGTGACGGAAATCGCCTCCACCGGTCCAATCCCCAAGGCTTGAGTGAGCCGATTCATTTCCTCGCTGCTAAAGTGCCGGGTCCAACGGTACCTATCTGGCTGAACGAAGCTCGCGAGTCGACAAGCAGCCGGGGCGGTGGCGGTCAGAAAATCCGGCAGTTCCGATGGGCTGGTATGTTCGCCTGGAGGTGAGAGGAAATCCGGCTTACCGCGAAGATTCGGATCGGGAAGGCCACCCCAAACGACTTCATTGTTTTCGGTATGGCCGCCGCAGACTGCGCTGTAGACCGCGTTGACCAGATGTCCATCCGGGGAAAACAGCGCGACTCCCCGCGTCGCATCGACGGCGGCATTGGTGGTCGGCGTTTCTCCCGAGATTCCGCGATAAACAGCGCAATGCTGTTCGGCGCACAGAAAGTATGGGTCCGCCAGGTGCCGAGTTCCAATCTTCGCAAGCACTTCGGTCCGGGCGGTTATCGCCTGGGCCTTCAACGCCTCCATCGGGGCCCGGGAAAACATCTCTGCCGGCACCAGGCCCCGGAGCAGATCCTCCAATGAAAGCAGATTTACGACTGCCAACATGCCTCGGCGATCGACAGTGACATCGATTGCACCGCGGTAGCTTCGATCTTCAAAGCCATGGAAGTCATATCCGACGCCGTGCTCGACTTGACTGACCTTGAGCGGACTTGCGTCCAGGCTTTCGATCGTCAGACGATTCGGACCCCCCGCTACGGTGTTCCCGGACCCATCTTCAAGTTGAAGCGTGCCATGCGCGGGCTTCTGCAGCTCCTCGAACAGAAGGGTTTCGCGGCCGTGCGTTTTGAAAATGCTCTCCTGCTGGCGCTCTGCTTCCGACGCGGTTGCCGCGGGTTCCAGCAACAGCAGGCGACGGCGGTTGTCGATCACCTTGCCGCGCACGCCGTACAGCGCCCCGATGGTGTGAGTGCGCACTTTCAGACCGCGGCGCTCCCACAACTCCCGCTCGGCCGCAAGTCCTGCGCTGTCGGCAAAAGGCAACTCGGCAAGCTGAACGGAGGTTCGGACGATCGCTGGCTCGCTCGCGATCCGGCGAATCGTCCAGGATGATCCGGCATCGCCCATCACCGTCGCCCCACCGATGGCGATGCGGATCGGCCCGGGCGACGCGACGGTCACGACCTCGCGTCCCTCCATCAGCCGAACTGGAATCAATGGACTGCCGTCCCGGAAGTAGAGCTGCTTGGAATAGAGGGCCGAAAGCTCCTTGGGCTCGGGCAAGGATGTAGTGGCGGAGGCCACTTCTTTGGAATGCGCCGCCAGCTCGCTATTGTCGCCAGCGTCCGGTTCGGAGAAAGTTGAAGGCTCCGCCGGCGTCGAATGTCGACACCCGAGAGCGGAGCTGGTGAGCGCAAGGATGAACGCCGACCTGATGAGAATCAAGACGCCAAAGCTACATGAGAGTTGACGCTCCCGCACAAAAGAAGTCGCAGGATTCCCCGCGCGCCGAGCCAGGAGAGGCGACGGCAAAGGAAGTGACAACTTCGGGCTTCTTTGTCGTTCGAACGCCACTCTTACCTTTCGACGCCTTCGAGGAATGGAGCTCCGGACTTTCGGCGCCCTCGGAGATCGGCGATGACGCTCGTCTCGCTCAGGCTCTAGCGTCGGATCGCGCCCAGCTTCGGGCCAAGCTGCGCGAGCTCGTCACGCAGCCCGCGTTGCGGGAAGCGCTGTTCGTGGCCTCGCCATCTCTGGATGAGAGCCTTCCGATCTGGATCGAGGCTCCGGAGAGTGAGCGTGGTCAGAAGGTTGAACGCACCTTGGTTCGCTACTTTACGCGGCTGAGCGCCCGCCCGACTCCATTTGGGCTGTTCGCCGGCTGTTCCTTGGGAAGAGTCGAAGACAGCACGCGCCTCACGCTTTCATCCCGCGAGTCGTACCTACGCCATACCCGGCTGGACATGGATTACTTGACGTCGGTGATCGAGGCGCTCAATCGGGATGCCAAGATTCGCGAGGCGTTTCGCTATCGTCCCAATTCGAGCCTCTACTCGGCCGCACAAAGGCTTCGGTATGTCGAATCCCGACTGGACGAGAACAGCCGCTCGTACCATCTCTCCGCGGTGGAACCTACGGACTATCTCCAGCTGCTGCTCGATCGAGCAAAGGGCGGCGCCCCTCTATCCGAGTTGGCGCGCGTTCTCCGCGAATCGGACCCGGAGCTTCAGGACGATGAGATCCACGAGTACTTAAAGGCGCTGGTAGATAACCAGGTGCTCGTCGCTGAGCTGGCCCTGTCTGTCACCGGGATCGAGCCGATTCACGACTTGATTGCCCAGCTTCGAGACAAGCCCGACGGGAACGCGATCGTAAAGGTTCTGGAGACCACGCGAGAGCGCCTCGATGCGCTTGATCGCCGGCTGGGAAATTTGCCTCAGGAGTACCGAGACATCGCTACGGGCCTGGAAGCGCTCCCGGCGAAGGTCGAATTGCCGCGACTTTTCCAGGTGGACCTGCACAAGCCAAGTCCAGAGGCGGTTTTGGGAGGGGCGGTGATGGACCAAGTGGTGCACGCGGTTGGGCTGCTTCAGCGGCTGAGCCCGAAGCGGGGCGCTCAGCGACAGCTCCAGGAGTTCCGGGAGGCTTTCAGCAGGCGGTACGAGACTCGGGAAATGCCATTGGTGGAAGTGCTCGACGAGGAAGCCGGGATCGGCTTCCAAGCGTCGACCGCTCCGAGCGCCGAAGCCTCACCGCTGCTTGCAGGACTGTTGTTTCCAATGACTGGGGAGGAGCAAGGATCGTGGACTGCCCGCGATCTGTTTCTCCTGAACCGAGTTGAGGAGGTTCTGCGCAGCGGGGGTCTCGAGCTTCAGCTCAGCGAAGCCGACCTCAAGAAAATCGAGACCAAGAATCCGCATCCGTTGCCTGACGCCTTCGCGGTGATCGGGAGCGTCCTCGCCCCATCCGCCGACTCCGTCGAACGAGGCCAGTTCCGGGTCTTGATCAGCGGCGCGGATGGACCGTCGGGTGCCAAGCTCCTGGGTCGATTCTGCTACGGCGACCCTCAGCTGGCCGAGCAGGTCAGCCGCCATTTGCGTCAGGAGGAGTCTTTTCGGCCGGATGCGCTCTTTGCGGAAATCGTTCACCTTCCCGAGGGCAGGATTGGAAATGTGCTCCTGCGTCCGGCCCTTCGCGAGTACGAGATCCCTTACCTGGGTCGTGCGAGCGTGACCGCGGAGAGGCAAATTCCGGTGACGGACCTTCTGGTTTCGGTGGTGGGTGAGCGAATCCGACTTCGGTCCGCCAGACTGGGACGCGAGATCATCCCCCGACTCACCAACGCGCACAATTTCGGGCTTCGCAGCCTTGGAATGTACCGCTTCCTCTGTTCGCTGCAGCAGCAGGGCGTGGCCTCTGGTCTGGGATGGAGTTGGGGAGCCCTGGAAGCGGCGAGCTTCTTGCCGAGAGTGGTTGCCGGACGACTCGTACTCTCTCGCGCGCGCTGGCATCTCGGCGAGCCTTCCCTCAAGGAGTTGGGAGCCGCGCAGGGCGCCGAACAATTCCTCGCGGTCCAGCGACTTCGCGAACGGCTGAAATTGCCCCGACTCGTGCTGGTCGCCGACGCGGACAACACCCTCTTGGTCGATCTGGACAATGTCTTGAGCATCGAGACGTTTATCCAGCTGGTGAAGGGCCGCTCGCAGGTTCGTCTGGAAGAGTTCTTCGCCGACGAGCTTTGTGCCCAGGGTCCCGAGGGACGATACACGCACGAGCTCGTGATTCCTTTCGTGCGCGCTCGAGGTCCCGCGCCGATCAGCAAGCCGGCGGCCCAGACGATGGTGCCGCCATCGCGGCGATCGTTCGCACCGGGAACAGAATGGGCGTACGCCAAGCTCTATACGGGGACGGCGAGTGCGGACCAGGTTCTAAGAGAAGTGGTGGTTCCTCTGATCAAAGAAGCCATCGCCAGCAACTGGATCGATCGATGGTTCTTTATCCGATACGGAGACCCCGATTGGCATTTGCGTTTGCGCTGCCGCGGCTCGCCGGAGCGGCTTCGTACCGAGCTTATCCCCAGGCTCGAAGCGGCAGTCGAGACGCTGCTTGCCGACGGTCGCGTCTGGCGCTTCCAGTTCGACACCTACGAGCGCGAGGTGGAGCGGTATGGGGGTCCGGAAGGAATCGAGCTGGCCGAGAAGCTCTTTCACGCGGACAGCGACGCGGTGGTGGGGATTCTGGAGCTATTGTCCGGCGATGAAGGCGCCGATGCTCGGTGGCGCTTGGCCTTGCGGGGTATGGATATGCTCCTGGAGGACCTTGGACTTGCCCCTGAAGCGAGGCTCGGCGTGGTGAAGCAGATGCGGGAAAGCTACGGACAAGAATTTCGAGTCGACGGCTCTTTCGAGAGGCAGCTTGGGGCGAAGTACCGGAAGGAGCGGCGGGAACTGGAAAGTCTTCCGAGCGAGCTTGCCCCGGGACTGGCCATCCTCAAGGAGCGTTCATCGCGGATCGCGCCGATCGCGAGCGCGTTAAAAGAGCTGGAAGCCGAAGGCCGGCTCACGGTTCCGATTGCAGTCTTGGCCTCGAGCTATCTGCACATGCATGCCAATCGTTTCCTGCGATCCGCTGCGCGCGCCCACGAGCTGGTCTTCTATGACTTTCTCACCCGCACCTATGAGTCGTGGCTGGCGCGAAGCCGAAAAGGTTCCGGCTCCAAAGGAGTCTCTTGAGCTCGAGTGAGTCTTCCAGCTGGCAGCCCCTGCTGAAGGGAGAATTGCGCCAGAAGGCGGAGCGGGCGATTCAGGAGATTTGCCCGGCGCTGGAGCCAACCGACTCGAATCTGCTGGAGGGTCCGGACTTGCTCGCTCAATACGCGCTGCTCCATGCATATTTGGCCGTGGTGACAGGCGATGATGAGCACGAACAGGCAGTCACGCGCTTTCTCGATGCTTCAATCGAGCGCCTGGCGGAGGCGCCGATTCGACCGGCTCTGCATGGCGGGTTCACCGGGATCGCCTGGATCGTCGAGCATCTTCAGCATCCACCGTTTGCCGCCGGCGGGGAGGCGACCCCAGAGTCGGAGGATCCGAACTCCGACATTGATGCGGCTCTGCTTAGCTATCTCGGCTCGCCCAGCTGGAAAGAGACCTTTGACTTGATGGCCGGCCTCGTCGGCTTCGGCGTCTACGCCTTGGAGCGCATGCCGCGCCCCTCCGCTGTCGCTTGCCTCGAACGCGTATTGGACCACCTGGCGGGCTTGGCGAGCAGCTCCGAGGGGGACGTGACGTGGTGGACCCCGCCAGAGTTGGTGGCCAGGCTCAATCGCGATCCTCAGGAGACGGGTCATTACAACCTTGGCGTCTCGCATGGGGTGCCTGGCGTGATCGGGTTTCTGGCCCAGGCCAGAATGGCGACTGACTTCGGCGCAAAGATCGAACCGATGCTCGCGGGAGCCGTGTCGTGGCTAATGAAGCAGCAGCTGCCGAAGGAGATGGGCTCGCGTTTTGCGCACGCCACCGGAGGGAACTATGAGCCGCGTCCCTCTCGGGCAGCTTGGTGCTACGGAGACCCGGGGATTGCGGTCGCGCTGTTGTCCGCGGCTCAAAGTACCAAGTCCGCGGATTGGGAGCGGCAAGCAATCGAGATCGGCATCAACGCGAGCCGGCGAGATCCCGCTCAATGCGGGGTAACGGATGCTGGGCTCTGCCACGGCGCCACCGGATTGGCGCACGTCTACAACCGACTGTTCCAAGCCACTCGCCAGCGCGAGTTTGCCGATGTCTCCATCTTTTGGTTCGACCGAGCGCTCGAAATGCGTCGGAGCGGGCAGGGCGTGGCGGGTTTTGCCGCTTATGTGCCGAATGCCGATCCGGTGGTGCAATGGCACAGCGACCGCGAGTTCCTGATGGGCGCCACCGGCGTGGCATTGTCGCTGCTGGCCGCCTCCTCTTCGGTCGAGCCACTGTGGGATCGCCTTTTGCTGGCTTCGGTTCGACCCAAACCGATGTGAGCAATGAAGAGGCGCCACCCGGACTCGAACCGGGGAATGAGGGTTTTGCAGACCCTTGCCTTACCAGCTTGGCGATGGCGCCGTGATTCAAACTTATACGGAGCTGGTTTGGCTGGGAAGTCAAGAGCAGCTTCAAAGTAGAGTGGAGATTAAGGTATCTAGCGCACGTCCCCAGCAATTGGAGGCACGATTTGACTCGTAAGTTTCGTTCCGTTGTCGTTGGCGCCACTGGGCTCGCGGGCCAGCAGTTTATCGCCGCGCTCGCGGATCATCCCTCGATCGAGATCGCCGGCCTCGCGGCTTCCGCGCGTTCCGCCGGGAAGCCATACGTAGAGGCGCTGAAGACGTCCAGCGGAATGCTGGGATGGTTGGTTGCCGAGCCGCTGCCGAAGACGGTCGCCAGGCAAGTCGTGCAGGATGCCGCGAAGCTTTCCCCGGCGGACTATGATCTGGCGTTCTCCGCGGTCGAAGCCGACGTGGCACGGGAGCTCGAGCCGGCGCTGGCACGCGAAATCCCAGTCATCTCCACCGCCAGCGCATTTCGCTATGACGAGGACGTCCCACTTCTGATTCCACCGATCAACGCCGAGCACGCTTCGCTGGTGCAAGAGCAGCGCAAGCGTCGAGGTTCGCGCGGTTTCATTGTGCCGATTCCAAATTGCACTACCACGGGTCTGGCGGTGACGCTCGCTCCCCTGGATGCAGCGTTCGGAGTGGACGCAGTGGTGATGACCTCGATGCAGGCGATGTCCGGCGCCGGCCGATCACCAGGGGTGATTGGGATGGACATCCTCGATAACGTCATCCCCTACATTCCGAAGGAGGAGGGAAAGGTTGAGGTCGAGACCCGAAAAATTCTCGGCACGCTGCGCGGCAATCAGGTTGCGCCGCATCCGATGAAGGTTTCCTGCACCTGCACCCGGGTTTCCGTTCTCGACGGGCACACTGAAGCGGTTTTCGTTTCACTGAAGGCGAAGGCGACCTTGTCCGACATCGCATCGTGCTGGCGAGAGTGGAAAGGGGATGAAACCACGCGCAGGTTGCCTTCAGCGCCGCCTCGCTGGATTGAAGTGCTGGAAGATCCATTTCGACCTCAGCCTCGGCTGGACCGGGAGACGCACGGAGGAATGGCCACTACCGTGGGCCGACTCCGCGAGGATGGGGTGCTGCCCAACGGTGTGAAATACGTGTTGGTGTCTCACAACACCAAGCTGGGCGCGGCGAAAGGAGCGGTCCTGGTGGCTGAGCTCTTGAATACCGTCGGGCTAATCGGGAAATAGAAAAAAAGATTCGGGAACTTTACCCGCTCGTCTAGAGTTCCCAGCGTAAGCGGAAGGAGCCTGGAAAATGACGTACATCGTTGCCGAGCCCTGCATCAACTGCAAGTACACCGACTGCGTCGAAGTCTGTCCGGTGAACTGTTTTTATGAGGGCGCGAATTTTCTGGTCATCCACCCGGACGAATGCATCGACTGTGGCGCGTGTGAACCGGTGTGCCCGACCAAAGCGATCTTCCCTGAAACGGATCTCCCGGAGAAATGGAAGGAATACATAACCATCAACGCGGAGTTCGCTACCAAGTGGCCGAACATCGCCGAGAAGAAGGAGCCGTTGCCCCAAGCTGAAGAGTACAAGGAGAAGCAGGACAAACGGGCGCTCTTCGATCCCAATCCGCCGGCGAAATAGTGAGCGCCGCGATGCCGGCCTTGCTCACTGAACGGCAGGACCAGATCCTGGTCCTGACACTCAATCGACCGGAGAAACGCAACGCGCTTTCCACCGACTTACTCGAGCTGCTCGAGCGGGCGCTGGAGCACGCTCTTGAGGACGGCGAGTTGCGCGCCGTCATTCTGACCGGAGCTGGCGAAAAGAGCTTCAGCGCCGGCATCGATATCGGACTGCTATTCGAGCATCTCTCGTCAAATCCGACCGGCGAGAAGATTCGGCTCACTCAACGCCGATTGCAGAATCTGATCTGCCGACTCGAAGAGCTAGAGAAGCCAACGATTGCCGCGATCGAAGGCGCTTGCGTGGGAGGTGGCTTTGAGCTGGCCCTCGGTTGCGATTTGCGCGTTGCATCCAGCGAAGCCAAATTTGGTTTTCCCGAGGCGCGAATCGGAATGTTTCCGGATCTCGGCGGGATCAGCCGTTTTCCTCGACTGGTGGGCGCCACCGTGGCCAAGGAATGGATTTTCACCGGCCGGCAGTATTCCGCCGAACGCGCGTTTCAGCTTGGTTTGCTGAACGAGATCACTCTGCCCGGCCAGGCGAAGTCGCGAGCGCTCGCGGTCGCGACCGAGCTCGTTCACTCGGCGCCGTTGGCGATCTCGTGGGCCAAGCGAATCATCGACCGGGGTCAGGATATGTCGCTGCGCGACTCGCTCGAGCTCGAGCAGGACGGGATGACCGAGATTCTCCCCAGCGAGGATTTGAAGGAGGGCGTCCTGGCGTTCCTGGAGAAGCGTCCGCCCAAATTCACCAAGCGCTAGCGCGGCAGCCCGAGCCGATTCGCCACGTCGGGAAGATGCTTGCGAATCAGCCCGGCGAGCGTGGCCCCGTCGATGAGCTCCACCGCGGTCTGCTGCGAGACCAGCTTAGCCTCGTTGGAGAAGGTGCCGGTGGTGATCACCTCGGCCTTGGCAAGATTTTCTCCGCGGGCGGTGTCCAGCGCCGCCTGCACCTCGGCGCTCTGCACCGCCCCGGCTTCGGGAGTCAGCACGCAGCGGATGTAAATCCGCTGCCCGGTGATTGGGGTGGGATCTTCCACGATCAAGTCGTAGCGATCCGAAAACACGTTTTGCGAAACGGTCTGAAAGCCAAGCTCGTTGAAGAGTCGATTCGCAACACTTCCCAGCTCGTGTAGCGACAGCTTGGCGACCCCGGACAACTCTGGTGGCAAGCCTTTAGCGGCGATCGTTTCGGTCGGTCCTCCACGCGCGAACAACGCCAGAACTAGAAAGAGCGCCACCAGCAAGATCCCGGCGAAAACCAGTGATGCCATCGCGCGCGCTTTAGCACAGGCGTCTTTTTTTGGGCCTGTCGGCGAAGCAGTTTTTACTGTATAGGGTCCGCGCCAATGGCCAGTCCTGAAGGGAAAAATGTCACGATTGTTCCGGTCCGCGCCGAAGGGGAGCTACTGCAAGCGCTCGCGATTCGAGAGGTGGTATTTATCGAGGAGCAACATGTGCCGGCGGGGATCGAGCGCGACGATGAAGACGCCCGGGCCTACCACGTGCTGGCCCTCGAAGGCGGACACGCAATCGGAACGGGCAGGCTGGTGATGCTTGCGGAGCCGCCCTCGGGAGAGAACGGCCGTTGGGCGGAGGTCGGTCGCATGGCGGTTCTTCAGGCGTACCGCCGCTTCGGAATTGGAACCAAGCTCCTCGCGGAGCTCGAGGCGCAGGCGCGGCGAAACGAAGCCGTTGGGATCATCTTGCGCGCTCAGCTCGCGGCGCTCGAATTCTACCGTCGACACGGTTACCAGCCGATTGGAGCGGTGTTCCACGAATCGGGAATGCCGCACCTGGAGATGCACAAGAAGCTTTAGAGGGCTTTGCGGATCGACTCGACGAATTGAGGAAAGAGCATCGCGCGCCTTTTGCTTTCAGTTCGGATCTGAAGCGCCTGGCGATAAAATCCCTGCTTGAGGTCAAGGATTTTCTGGGAAGGAGCGGCCAGACCGGCCACCTCTGCGAGCGACGCCACCATCCGCTCCGCGCTGGGCTCGTAAATCCCCAGCCGATTTTCCTCGATGAAGGCGACGTGAGGCAGCTCGGTGCCAGGAATGAATCGAAACAGAAACAGAGGACCGCAGCGAACCTCGAGCAACTCGTGCAGGGTCGCCGGCGCCAAGCTGCCGAGCACCGGATAGTCCGCGATCGCCATCAGCGTTGCGATCGTCTTGGGCGAAACGAAGTTGAAAATGTTGACGTTCGCTCGCCGACCGAAGCGCCAGGTGAGCAGCTTGTAAAAGCTGCGGTCCTTTCCGGACGCGATAATTAGGTTGAGGCTCGAAGCCAACTGCGGCTGGGAAAGAATCCGCCTGATCACGCGGCTGGTTCTGCGGGTCCAAGCGGAGCCGCCGAGAAAGAGGAACGTCGGGCGCTCGGGTCGAATCGCCTTCATCAGAGGAAACTCTTGATGCAGCTCGTGCAGCAGCTGCGCGCGCCGCGAGTCGCTCAGTCTCCCTGGCTCGTCCATCGCGTTTCCTAAGTCGGTGAAGGGCGCTCGGGTCAAAAATCCGGAACAGTGAATTTGCGAGCTGGTTAGCTCAGCCCGCTTGAGCAAGTGATCGCGGGCCTGGGGGTCCATCACGATCACCGCGTCCGCCCGGAGGGTTGGATCCTTCGGCAAGAAGCCACGCGGGGGAATCCCATAGTCTGGGATTGCGGTGACGATCGGAACGCGCAGCCGCATTTCATGCCTCGCCTTCGCCAACATCAAGCTCAGAACAAAGTGGGTGGAGACCATGACGTCGGGCGAGGTGTCGCGCAGAAGCGTTTTGACTTCGGACAAGATGACCGGATTGGTCGCTGCGACCACACGAGCGATCCAGTCCTGCTCGCTGAGATGGAAGAGGACGCCCTGGAAGGGCGGCATCCCGTAGACCACCGTGCGGTAGAAACGATGAATCGATTGGTCGGCGCTGTCCCAGGCAATCGGTTGGAAGCGCCGGCACAAGGGATCGGCCTGGCGCAACGAAGCATGTAGGGAGTCGCGCAGCGCCGCATGTCCGCCGCCGACATTCATTGATGCCAACAGCACCTTCAGGGACATCGCTATCTTCGCGCCCTCGGACCGGGAGGCAAGGCTTGAAGCGGATTCTCCGGCCAAGCATGGCGCGGATACTTGCGAGCCAGCTCCCGGCGAATGGAAGGGTAATGGCGCTCCCAAAAACCGGAGAGATCACTGGTGACCTGAACCGGCCGATGATTCGGCGCCAGCAGGTGCAGGACAAGGGGGAGCCGCCCGCCCCCGATCCGAGGTCCCTCCTTCAGCCCAAAGAAATCCTGGAGTCGGGATTCGACCCACGGCGGTTTTCCCGCCTCGTAATGAACCTTGAGCTGGCGCCCGCCCGGCAGCGCAATTCGCTCTGGCGCGTGCGTCGCCATCAGCCGAGACTGTTCCGGGGTAAGTAGCGAGCCAAGCGCGGCGACCGGGTTGACCGTTCGCAGCTCGTCATAGCTCGAAGCCTGACGACATAGCTCCCTGAGCGCACCGTCCCACCGATCCCGACCGGGAGGCGGAAAGCCAGCGCTCGGAAACGCGCTCGACAGCAGCGCAAGTCGCTCTTTCCATTCCGCGATCGTTTCAAGGTCAAAAAGCTTCCCCTGTTCGGCGCTGGCCATCTTGTACAACAGCTCGGCAGATTGCGCGCTCGGTGGAGCAATTCGACGGGTTTCCTCGAGGATGATTTTTCCGTATGCCATGCGCGCAACCGTCTCCACCCGTTCGGTCGCCGGATTCCACTCGAGTCGATCCGACTCTTGAATTTCATTGTGCGGAAGATCGAGCAGCCATTCGGGTTCCACTTTGCTGGCGAGGCGAACCCACGTGCGCGCTCCTTGGCTGCTCATCCGTTCCTCGGCGTCGACCGCCACCAAAAGCTCGTCAGTCACCGCGCTCGCGGGATCGAGGAAAGCCGTTCCACCTTCGCCAAGGAGCAGCTCGTTTGATGTGGCGGACCGCCGTTTCGCCACCCGATCGGGAAAGGCCGCGAGCGCGCAGCGCAGCAGCGCCTCTTCGACCTTGTCGGAGCTCGAGGCGGCCTTCGATGACAGATTGCGCCCAAGTTGCTTGCGCACCCGATCGACCGAGCGGACGACATTTGGATCCAGCCCGAGGTCTCGCAGCCTGCGCGGATCGAATCTTTGTCGCTCTGCTTCCTGGAAGCTTTCCAGTAACTCCAGCAGGTCTGAAGGGCTGCTCGCCGCCGCTGCGTGCTGGGAATGGCTCGTCGCGATTCGCGCACGGGAGGACTGGCGAATGTCACGCTCTCCGAGCAGCGCTGCGACCAAAATCGCTTCGGAGGAAATCCCACGGCGCTCCCCATCCAAAATCAAAATTCCCAGCCGCGGATGGAGCGGAAGCTCAAGTAAGCGCCGCCCCAGTGGGGTCAGCTCGCCCGCGGGGCTCGCTGCGCCTAAGCGCTGCAAAAGCGCCTGCGCCGCCTCCACGGCCGCATCGGGCGGAGCCTCGAAGAATGGAAACTGTCTAAGATCTCGAACTCCGAGGGAGTGAAGTCCCAAAACGGCACTCGCGAGGTCCAGCCGCTGGATCTCTGGGGTCTCATGATCTGGACGCGTCTCGAAGTCCTGTCGGGTGTACAGGCGGAGGCACATTCCCGGTCTGGTTCGGCCTGCCCGTCCCGCCCGCTGGATGGCGGATGCTTTGCTTACCTTCGACAGTTTGAGCATGGGCAGTCCGGACCAGGGCGAGTGGGATGAAATCCGCGCCAGCCCGCTGTCGATCACCGCGGTGATTCCTTCGATCGTGACCGATGTCTCCGCGACGTTGGTCGAGAGGATCAACTTTCGTCGGGTAGAGGGGCGAACCGCTCGATCCTGCTCCTCGGCCGGCAAGTCTCCATGAAGCGCGTGGAGCTCGAGGTGGTGCCGTTTGGCAAAGTCCAGACACGCCTCTCGGGTGCGGCGAATCTCCGCTGCCCCCGGCAGAAAAACCAGCGCATCCCCCTCGTTTTGGGCGCCCAGCCGCTTGAGCGAGGCGAGCACCTGCTCTTCGATCGACCGCGGGTCCGGCGCCGGCAGGTGCTGCAGATCGATTTCGAATTGCCTGCCTTCTGAACGAAGGATCTGACAATTCCCCAGGTAAGCGGCGATCGGCTCGGCATCGAGCGTGGCGGACATCACCACCAGTTTGAGATCCGGTCTCTCGCGCTGCTGGAGGTCCCGAAGCAGCGCCAAGCACAGGTCGCCGGACAGGTGACGCTCGTGGAACTCGTCCAGGACCACGAGTCCGATCTCCGGAATGCGAGGATTGGAAAACAGCTTCCGTTCCAGCACGCCTTCGGTGACGAAGCGCAAGCGCGTGCGGGGGCCGGTGACTTCCTCGAAGCGTACCTGGTAACCCACCAGACCCCCGAGGGGCTCTCCCATCTCCTCAGCCACCCGCCGGGCTGCAAGCCGCGTTGGCAATCGGCGCGGCTGCAGGATCGCGATCTCCTTCGAGCCGGCAAGTTGCGCCCGAAGCAGCGCGGGCGGTACCCGCGTCGTCTTCCCTGCTCCAGGAGGGGCGATGATCACCAGGCTTTGGGATCGCTTCAGAACGGAGACGATCTCCGGAAGCAGAGGATCAATCGGCAGAGCGGGGGGCATTCCTGGCTCGGACAACGCAGGCCTCGAAGCCATGCTGGTTCCTTAATTGAGCAAGGCGTCCAGCGCTCCCGGCTCGCTCAGATCTGCAAACGCAAAGGTTGCTCCGGCCGCCTTGAGATCGCTCGTACTGAATCGGCCGGTGGCCACTCCCAGTGATTCGGCACCGAGGTTGGTGGCGGCGGCCACGTCTTTGGGAGTATCGCCCACGATCACCACCCGGCAGTTCTCCGGAAGCATGCCGAGTCGTTCCGCGCCTCGGCGCGCGCCCACCCGCAAAAGCTCTGTCCGATCTTCGTGATCGCAACCAAAGCCGCCAAAGGCGAAGCGCTCGTAGATCCCGACTCGGGTCAACTTCACCCTCGCGCCCTCCCGGATATTTCCGGTGCCAAGGCCGAGCGCCACGTGGGAAAAGGCTGCGGCCGCTTCCAGCGCGGGCTCGATCCCACGGTGGATCCGGTACTTATCCGAGTCGACGCCGGCCACCTCCTCCGCCAAAATCTCGAGGTAGCGGACCAGGATCGCGTCAATTTCGGGCTCTCCGGCGTCCCGTCCGATGTTGCGCAAGGCGGCGCGGACGATCGCCCGGTCGGTCATTCCATCGAGCGGAAAAGAACAAGCGTCGTTGCGACCATAGACCACCTCAAAGATGCGCTCCAACGCACGTCGCCCAGCCCCGCCAGTCGTAACCAGCGTTCCATCGACGTCGAAAAGCAGCACCGTGGGTCGGCTCACCGGTTTCTAAACCTACCCCAACCGAAAGCGCTTTGCGTTGCGGACTGCATCCATCGTAGGAGTAACGCGATGGCCGGCCGGGTGATCGTCTTTCTGCAACATGGGAGCTACGAGCCGGCCTATCAGGCGACCACGCTTGGGATTACGGCCGCGGCGATGGGCGACGAGGTCTATTTCGTGCTCGCCTTCGATGCGCTCCGCGAGTGGATCCGCGGCGACTTCGGCGAGCCGCAAAGCGAGGCAGAGATCGTCGAAAGCACCCGGGCCGAAGGGCTGGGAATGCCCCCGCCGAGAAAAATGCTGGAAGAGGCGAAAGCCCTCGGCGCCAAGGTGGTGGTCTGTGATACCACCCTCAAAATCTGCGGCTTCACGTCGGTGGAGGTGACCGACAAAATCAGCGAGGTGATGGGCCTGGCATCGATCTGGCGACTTACCGAAGGCGCTCGGATCATCTCCCTCTAGTCCGGGCTTTACCTTCGACCCTTGGCTGCGTAGCGTGGTGGTCCTTAGCAACCACGGTCTGTGCTCACCGATGAAGATCACCATTCTCTCTCGCTCCGGCTTGATTCCTTCCACTCGTCGCCTGGTGGAGGCCGCTCACCTGCGGGGCCACAAAGCTCGGGTGCTCAACCCGGTAAAGGTTGAGATGTACCTGGACGGCACCAGCGCCAAGATGTTCTACCGGCGAAAGCGGCTGGCCCGGGGCGACGTGGTGATTCCCAGGATCGCGCAGTCGGTATCCACCTATGGGTTGGCGGTGCTGAACCAGTTTGCCCTGGCGGATGTCCCCCTGCTCAATACTCCCCAGGCGATCGCCCAGGCGCGCAACAAGATGCGCTCGCTTCAACTTCTTTCTTCCGCCGGAATTGACATTCCCGCGACGGTGATGGCGCGGCAAGCGGCGGACCTCAAAGCGATGGTCAATCTGGTTGGAGGCGTTCCAGTCTTGATCAAGCTTTTGCAGGGACAAGAGCGCCATGGAGTGATGGTCTGCGAGACCCTCCAGTCGCTCGAAGCGGCTCTCCAGGCGGTCCTCGGGCTGGGGCACAACCTGATCGTTCAACAGTACATCCGCAAGACCGGGCAGGACATCCGCGTCCTCGTCGTCGGAACCGAGGCGGTCGCCGCGGTGCGCCGCCGCGCAGCAGTGGGCAAGCTCTCGAACACGCTGATCCGAGGTGCTCGACTGGAGAGAATCGAGCTGACCGAGCGCCAGCGTCGGATTGCGATCGAAGCCGCCAGGCTGATTGGTTTGGAGGTCGCCGCAATCGACCTCTTGGATGTGAAGGACGCGCCCAAGGTATTCGAGGTCAACAGCTCGCCCGCCTTGACGGAAATGGAGCAGGCCACCGGGATGGATTTGGCGTCGGTCATCATCCGGCGCGCGGAAGAGCTGTTTTCTCAAAGTGTGCGCGCTGCGGTCCCCAAGCCGCCTGAGAAGATTTCCGTCGGGCGGCGATAATTGGCACCGTGTTAAGGAAACGCCGTATCTGGAGGAACCGATGAAGCTTGCCCAGGGAACGCTGGGGCTTTTTTGCCTGTTTGGCGCTATTCAACCGGTGATGGCGGAAGACGAGCCGGATCCCAAGACCCTCTATGACTTGAGCACCGAGGGCAGCACCCAGAAGGTAAAGGCCGGAGAGAACGGAGTGGCGGTGTTGTGGATCCGGGCCAAGAACGGCGCCCATGTCTCTGATGAAACCCCGCTCAAGCTCGAGGCGTCCGGAGATCGTGTCAAGGTGACCAAGAATCTGTTGAGCTACGCTGACTCGGTGACCCGAGCGTCTGCTGGGATGCGCCGCTATCCCGATCCGAAATTTGAAATTCCCTTTTCCGCCACCGCGCCGGGCAAGGGGAAGGTCGACCTCAAGCTCACATTCTTCATCTGCACCGAGAAGCTCTGCATGCGTCAGCAGAGATCTGTCCAGGTTCCTGTTCTGGTGGAATGACGGAAAGTTGACGTGGTCCAGGAACTAACCCCGACGCCGCAGGGACGGCGATACGTCTATGGGATCAACCCGGTGTTGGAGGCCTTGCGCACCCGGTCGGACCAGATCGAGATGCTGTACGTCTCCCAAGGCAACTTGCCGGCACGGCCTGCGGCGGAAATCCTTTCGCGAGCTCGCAAGGCCGGCATCCGAGTGCAGAAAGTCGTGCGAGAGCGGCTGGCTGCTTTTGCCGAGGGCGGAGTTCACCAGGGGGTGGTGGCCGAAGTTCGGGAGTTTGAATACGCCAGCCTCGAAGAGCTGCTGGACCAGGCTTCCGATTCCCAAAAGCCTCCGCTCTTGGTCGTCCTGGACGAGGTTCAGGATCCGCACAATTTCGGGGCGATCGTTCGGTCGGCGCATGCGTTGGGGGCCGATGGAGTGATCGTGGCCAAAGATCGCGCGGCCCCGGTGACCGGCACGGTGGCCAAGGCTTCAGCAGGCGCTGTCGAACACGTGCCGATCGCGCGGGTGACGAACATTTCGCGCGCACTCGAGGAGCTCAAGAAGGCGGGGCTGTGGATCATCGCCGCCGACCCGAACTCCGAGCTCTCTTTGCCCGAGCAAAACCTGCAGGGGCCGTTGGCGGTGGTGATCGGCTCGGAAGGAGGGGGAATTCGCGAAGGTGTTCTGAGCCACTGCGATTACCGCGTTTCAATCCCAATGGCTGGAAAGGTGGGCTCGCTCAATGCTTCGGTTGCAGCGGCGATTGTGCTCTACGAGGTTGCCCGTCAGCGCGCGAGTGCGCCCCGAGCCGCCGGCTGTCGCTAGCAGCCGGCTGTCGCTAGCAGCCGGCTTGACTTGAGATGGATGGCTCTCTAAAGGGATTTGGGAGACCGATGCCGGCTGCACCAGGGCGGCCGACCCCCCCGTGGAGCTTGCCGGTGTAGCTCAGTTGGTAGAGCAACTGATTTGTAATCAGTAGGTCGCGGGTTCAAATCCCGCCGCCGGCCAAAGAAAAGGCGAACTTGCAGGAGGTAGCTAGAACAGAGGAGACGGAGGGGTACCCAAGCGGCCAAAGGGAGCAGACTGTAAATCTGCCGGCTCTACGCCTTCGTTGGTTCGAATCCAACCCCCTCCACCAGTCACGCGGGAATAGCTCAGATGGTAGAGCGTCAGCCTTCCAAGCTGAATGTCGCGGGTTCGAATCCCGTTTCCCGCTCAAATTTTGTCGACTCGGTCTCAGGGCGGTCGAGGTTGCGTGGACGTCGTGTTTTGGTATAAGGCAGCCGGCCCAGTTTGCGATTTAAATGCACCGGGATTTCAGCCACTTACATTAGGGGTTGGGTAGTTTCGAAGGTTTCATGATCAGGCCCTCATAGCTCAGTTGGTAGAGCGCATCCTTGGTAAGGATGAGGTCTCCAGTTCAATCCTGGATGAGGGCTCCATTTGAAGGAGTGCCATGAGCAAGGAAAAATTCGAGAGAACGAAGCCGCACGTGAACGTCGGGACGATT
>DAIQBK010000002.1:0-470090 GCA_036781205.1 Myxococcaceae bacterium | reverse complement strand
GAATTTTGTTGAATCGAAGATGTAGTCGAATTCGTACTGGTACAGCATCTCGTACAACTCGCGGATCGTTGTATCGAACCATCCTGCTATTTTGATCAGCGGCCGCTTCAGAACGCGATACCTGGGTTGGATGGCGAACTCCTTGGCGGCCAGCTCAATAAAGCCTCTTCCAGTCGGCGGATCCGGAGCGGTCGGAAGGTGCCAGGTTTGATTCCAGGCCCTTTCGGCCTCCGCCAATATCACCAAGCCGTGCGCGGCATCGGGCGTGAACGTGAATGAGTGCTTCACGGCATCGTTGGCGAGCCACATCGCCTTCGCCCCCTTAGCGAATCTGTCGAACACCAGAACGTTCGGCAGCCCGGTTCGCACCCGCGGGCCGTAGAAGTCGGCCGCGCGCGCGATTAGCGCGGTGAGATTACCCGCCTTGATCTCATCGAGAAGCACGCGCGCAATCTGGGCTCGGATTTCGCCCTTGCGGCTGCACGGCCGGAACGGCGTTCCTTCGGTCATCGGGCCGTCAACTTTTCCGTACATGTAGACGTTGCCGAAGAAGATCAATCGGGCTCGGGCGCGCTTCGCGGCTTCGATCGTGTTGCGCATGATCCGAGGCCACAGCTCCCGCCAAACTTTGAGATCGTATTTTAAACCGACCACCAGGAAGGCAATTGTGGCACCGGCGACCGCCCGCACTGCGTCGTCGAGCCTGCTGAGATCGGCGGCGACTGCCTCGGTGGCACCGGGCACCAGCTTCGGATTACGGCTGACCAACCGGATTGGTTGATGGCGTGCAGCCAGCCGTTTGACTAGCTCGTCACCGATCGCGCCGCCTGCTCCGAGGATGGTGACCATCCGAGAAGCTTACCAACCGTTGCCACGCGACGGTGAAGTTCAGTACCGGCGAAGCTATCTGCTCGGGACACGCGAGAGAGACGCGCGCGTCCCCGAGGGTGCAGACGTCGACGGGCTCGAGGGTATAGGCGATCGACTTGCGAGCTGGTGCAAGTTGTTCAGGGCGACGTGTCCCTGCCGGCTGTAGTCAATGCTCTCGCCGAGGACACGGGCCGCTTCCTGCGGTGCATGGAAGCCCATCGAATTCTCGGCGTTGATGAAGTCCACTCGCCACTGGGCCTTGCGCTGGAACTCGAAGACCTCGGCCAGCGCTGCCTCGTCGAGGCCCGACTTGCGGGCTTTCTCCACAGCGGAGATCAGTTGCACCAGCGCCTCTTCCGCGCGCTCCATGAGGGCGTGGTGCCGATCCTGAATGCCCAAGACGGTCGCCTTTAGCTGCTCCTCGGGAAACCGGTGGCAGGTCTGGCACGAGCGCGAGATGTTGAGCAGGGGACTTCGGACGTGGTGGTCGGATACCTTGATCGCGCCTTCGCGGATGTAAGGCATGTGGCAATCGGCGCAGGAGACGCCGGAACGGGCGTGGAGGCTCTGGCTCCAGGTCTCGAATTCGGGGTGTTGTGCCTTCAGGACCTCAGCGCCAGTCTTCGGGTGCTTCCAATCGAAAAAGCGGTGGCCATCGGAGAATTTGTATTGATCGTAATACGCCTCGATTTGCTCCACCTTCAGGCCTTTGTTCCAGGGGAAGAAAAGCGTTGCCTTGGGGCCGCAGTAGTACTCGACGTGACACTGACCGCAGGCCATCGAGCGCATCTCCTGTCGGGAGGCATCCTGGTTCGGATCGTAGGGCCGGGAGCGGTCTCCCTTCCGCCACTTCTCGATCGAGGGCAAGTGAGGCACCGGAGCGTCGCCGCTGGCGAGGGCTGCGATCCCGCTGATGAAGGCCGGCTTGGTGACTCGCAGTGCCATATTCTTTGGATCGTGGCAGTCAAGGCAGGCGACGGCGTGATCGACGAGCTTGTTAGCCTCGTCATAGGGCATCTTGCTGATGCCCTCTAATCCCTCGAGGAGCTGGGCTTGGCCGTGGGCACTGGTGAGAGACTCGTCCAAAGACCCGGGGGCACCCCTCTTCAGACCGACCTCTCGAAAGGCCAGCACGTTGGAGGCGTGGCAGTGAAGGCAACTACCCGTCTGCTTCACTTTGGTGACCCGCCCGGTCACCCGCTGGTCGGTCAACATGTGGGCGTGGCCGCGGCGCCGATTGTAATCGATCGCGAAGGCGTAGCCGCTGAAGATGGTCACCAGGCGAGGATCCTCCTCCAGCTTGCTGATCGGCTTGGGATTGGGGCCAGCTCCTGCGTACTTGGTGAAGGTGAGCTCAGCGGTACGTTGGAATGCATCGAACTGGCGCGGGAAGTTCTTCGCCCACAGGGCTGGCTCGATGCTTCTCTCGTCTAGATCGACGACTTTGAAGCTAATCTGACGGGCTTCCGCCTTGCGCTCGGAGATGTTCGCGTAGAGAGCCATCACCAAGGCCGTAGCGAGCGCCGCGCCGCCAGCGATGATCCCAGCCCATAAGGCGGGGCGAGATTTGAAAGGGCTGGGTTTCTCGATCATCGGCAACCTCCTCCAGGCTCAAACGAACAACCAGTGGGAATTCTCAAACCGAGATCGTTCATCGGCGAGGCCCGTGTCCGACGTCCACGTGACATCGCACGCAGCCGTGCAAATCCACGCTCCCGGCCGGAGTCATCGCGACTCCCAGCGTTCCATGGGCGGTGATCGCATCAGTCATCTCGGCGTGGCAGCGAAGGCAATTGCCCTCGAGCACCTTGGAATTCGAAGGCACGATGCGGATGGGCTCCGCGAAGTTCTGCAGGGTGAAAGCCTTGGAGTGCCGATAGCCGTTACTGGCCTTTACGTAGAACTTGTGGAGGACGTTCTCCTGGGGCAAATGACAATCGTTGCAGGTGGCATGAGCGTGGTGGGAACCTTGCCGCCAACCGTCGTAGTGGTCGCGCATGATGTGACAGTTCACGCAGGCCGCTGGATCGTCTGAGAGGTAGGAAGCGCCCTTTGCTGCGGTAAACGTGAATCCGCCCGTCCCGACGAAGGCCCCGACCAGCAGGCTGGCCAGGACAGTCAGGAGACCGGCGGCGCGCTGGGTACGCACGTAGGAAACCACCTCTCGCCGTAGGGGAAAGCAAGGTGTGCGCCAAGCGCCTGCATGGGCAGTTCACGAAGCGCTTCCCTCGTGGATTGGCACCGGAGTCCGAGGAAGGGTACCCTGATGATCCTACGTTTGCGTCACCAGCGCCTCGGCTCGGCGACATTTTCGTAGCTTCGCGTAGACGCCCTCTCTACTCAGCGGCCATACAGGCCCGCGATCGCGCAGCGCCTCCGGTCTGGCGCCTTAGCGTCTCAAGCTCACGCCAAGCAAGCCTCGCGACTACTCATTTGGGCTTGAGCGGCGCGATTAAAGCGAACCATCAATCGGTTCGCCCAGCCGACGGTGGAGCCAGCTCGAGCTCGATTCTACAATCTTGTGCCCTACTACCTATTTCACGACAAGGCTGTCCATCGCCTGAAACGGAATCGGAGCTAGGCACGACCTCCGGGCTGCTTCTTGCAATCGTCCTCGCCCATCGGAACCCACTTCCCGGGCTCCATTTCGCTTTCGAATTTGACCTGCGTGGTGTCGGGCGTCTTCTGGGTGACGGTGGTACGCGACTTCATCTTCTTCCCCATCATCATCCCATCCTCGTTCCACACCCACGTACCGCCCTGCGGCCCGTCCGAAGTTCCGTGCATGTAGCTTCCGGTGCTGTCAACGCCGAGTTCGACGAACTTCTTGTCGGCCGGGTCGTAACCCCAGTGGATGGTCCCCTTCATCTCCGGCATCGCCTTCGTTTTCCCCGTCTTCCACTGTCCGACGAGCCAGTACCCGCCTAGGTCCTTCTTGATCGTCATCGTGGTCGAACCGGTTTGCTCGCCGCCCAGCTCGGGGGGCAAGTGCATCTTGCTCGAGCATTTCCAAGTGCCGACCATCGTGTTCATCTGCGCCAGCTCAGCTGGCGGTTTCATCGCTGCTCCGGCCGATAATTTCTTCGCGTCCGGCTTGTCCTGTGCGAGCACCAGCGGCGATCCGAAAGCGAGCGCCAAGCCAGCCAGCGAGACCACGAACCTGATTGAGTTCTGCGTGTGGCAATGCATCGCGATTTACCTCCTGGAATGGATCCTCCAAAACACGAACGGGCGCGTCACGCAACAACCATTCCTTTGCGGGAAACTAAGGAGAGATGCTGATGATGACAGGCTCAGAGGGAATGCCGTTGGCGATGACCTCGAGGTCGCTGTCCCCCAGCTCCACGGCGGCGGGAACGTCGAACGAGGTGGAGACCACAGCGTCGCCTGTCGCCACCCCCATGCTGCTGTGATCGTGCGTCCGAGCATAGAAGACGTGCCCCGTAACAGAGTTGGTGATCCGGACCAGGGGGTAGTTGGTGGCAGATTGAGCATCATCACCGTAGGCTGCCCCCTGCGAAAGGCCGTTAAACTGGATGCCTGAGATGGCGTAAGTCAGACCCGGTTGCACGCTGGTTGGAGCCGAAACAATCGTAGGGGCCCAAGCGGGGTTGAAGCTTCCAGATGAAGTGTAGACCTCGACATCTCGCGAGTAGTCAGTGAAGAGGACTTGACCTGTTGGAAGCAGAAGCATGCGTCCGTAGTATGACGAGATCGAGGGCCCGCGGGGTATGTCTGCGACCCGAGTCAGGTTTTTCCCATCGAACTCGAAGAAGTGCGTCGGTCTTTGAAAAATCCCCGGGCTGGCAGCGCACAGCACATTGCCATTGGGTAACAGCGACGCGGGACCGTCGGCGATATCGTATTGTCCCTCGCCCGGAACGAACGGGAAGTCCGGGCCCACTGCCCAGGTGTCAGAGATCGCGTCGTAGATCGCATTGTGCCCGGTCGCTCCGGTGGCGAAGACCGTGCCGTCAGGCCTCAACACGGCCGGGCCAACTTCTTGGGAACCACGATCTACCAGCCTCACAACGGTGCTGCCGGCAGTTACCCACTGATTCGACGACGGAATGTATCTTTGGCTTAGAGTCGCAGCGAGCACATCGACGGTGAGAACCGATCCGTCCGGCAACAGGGTCCATCCCTCCTCGTCATTCCGGTCGTCCTTGGGTGGGTTGAGGTTCGTATACGTGAGGGTGGCTGGATCCAACCGGGCGATTCGGGTGTCGAACGGATTGGCGAGCAGAAACGTTCCATCCGCGAGAACGGTGGATTGCGCATCGCCGATGTTCGTCCAGCCGTTGGGCGGCGATAGCTCCGTCCACGCGTCCGCGAGTGGATTATAGACGAAGCCCCGGTTGCTCCACACAGGGGGGCCGCTCAAAATGTACTCTCCGCCCACTACGATTACCCGCCCATCGGCGAGCACGGCTGACGCGTAGTAGAGAGGACCGTAGTCCGCTGAGAACGAGGCAAGCTGCGACCAAGTTCCGTTGACGTAGCTCCCGAAAATGTCGGGAGTCAGAAGGTACCACTCGGCGGCCTCTACCTGCTGAACCATGACCGTGCCATCGGTGAGCAACAGAGCATTGCTGGCGTCGAATGCAGGTTGGTTGGTAAGTGGCTGCCACGATTGAGCGCGTGCCGGGACAGCCGTAGACAGCAAGATGCAAAGCACAAGCTCGAGGCTTCGGATAGATGTCACGGATTTCCCCCTCGCTGAGCCTACCAAGTGCAGTCGATGCTGTAGCAGAAATACCAGAAGTTGAGCCGAAAGGGGGAAATCGGCGTGGGAGATCCAGTGATGCAGTTTCAATACTTTCGAAACACCCAGATGAAACCGGTATCAAATGGGGGATCGGCCGCCTACGCAGTTTTTTGTCATCGGCATTGATCGTATCGCCAGCGCAGGACGTAGTAAGCGCGCGTTACTACGTCCCAACCGACCGCTGCGCCACGTGGCCAAGGAACTCAAGGATGCATCGAGTCGCTTCGTTGGGACGTGCCTGAAGGACAAGGTGTGGAGCTTCGATAAATAAAGTCTTCAGGTCCGGCCGTAGCGCAGGGCGGCCTCCGATTTTCGAGAGATGAGGCGGTCTCGCGTGCCCCGATGTAGAGCAGCGGCACTCGGCATCGAGCGGCCTCATCCGAGAGAACGCGCAGAGCGCTTGCTCCGCCGCGCCCTGTTAGCACCTCGAGGGCATTTATTGGGGCCGCGTTCCCTCTGCGCTAGTTCAGCCGAACAACGCAGGTGCAGGCAGGATCTCCGGCCGTGCAGGTCGTGGAGCTCGCGTTCAGGCAGACCAAGCCGGAGCAGCAAGGGCCAGTCGCCGAGCAGGCCTGGCCACTTCCGGGACAGCTGCCTTGCTGACAGGTTCCGGTCGTGCTGCCGCCTGGAATGCTGCAACCCAGACCCGCGCAGCAGTCCGAAGTGGATGTGCAGGCGCCGCTCAACGGCTGACACGCGGCGGGAGCCTGGCATGATCCCGAGGTGCAGATCTGCGAGCAGCATCCCACTCCCGCATCGCAAGCGCTTCCGTTCGCAGCGCAGGTGCCGCCTCCATCGGGCCCACTGCTGAGCTGGCAAGCGTACCCGCCCGACGGGATACTGGTCTGCAGGCAGTAAGTGCCGTTGCAGCAACTATTGGCGCCCGGCGCGGGCGTACACGTGGTGCCCAGACCAGCACAGTTGGGAAGCGTGCAGTAAAATCCTCCGTCTCCCGGCAGGCACTTGGCGCTGCTGCAGCACTGATCGCTAAACTGGCAGAGCTGATTCGTCTGGATGCAACACGGCGCCAGTCCGGTATAACCCGCTAGGCAGCTGACTGAGCCGCCTCCGAAGCACCGCGGAACCCCGCTCGAATCCAGCCTGCACACCTGCTGGTGTCCGTTACAGCAGTCCTGCGGGGCATTGACTTGGATGATGCCGCCATCCGGATAGGTCGCCGGGCCGCCATCGACCAGGTGCGGCGCCCCGCAGATATTTCCCACGCCATTGCAGGCCTGGCCGTTGTCGCATCGGCCGGATCCTACCGCGTCGGGTCGGCACTGCACCGTACCGTTCGGGTTGACCCCGCCTCCGCAACAGGCGTTCGTCGAAAGACAGAAGTCTCCAGTCAGACGGCAGCCATCGACCGGCTGACAGACCGTGGCACCGGAACCGGGATCCACGCAGACGCGCGAGCAGCAGTTGGTTCCATTGGAGCACGGATTGCCATCCTGGGTGCATCCGCCTCCTCCGCCGCCGCTGATCGCCTGGCAAAGGCCGGCGCCGCCGTCATTCGCCGAGCAGACGTTGCCGCAGCAATCGCTGTTTCGCAGGCAGATATCTCCGTTGGCCTGGCAACTGTACGCGCGGACGCAGACGCCGCCCTGGCAATTGGTAGAGCAGCAGTTTGCTCCAGAGGTGCAAGCCTGGCCGATCACCCCGCACGTCTGGCCTGGGATGGTGGCGCAGGTGCCGTTGGTGCAGGTCGCGGTGCAACAATCGGCGTTGCTACGGCAGCTCGCGCCGACATCGAGACACTGCTGAGAGGAGCACGAGCCGTTTAGGCAATGGTTCGAGCAGCACTCCGTGTTCACCGCGCAACTGGTGGAAGGAGCGGTGCAAAAGGTCGGGGTGGAGCAGCTCCCGCTACTGCATACGCCCGAGCAGCACACGCCGCCGCTGCTCGGGCTACAGTTGCTGCCGGAGGTCAGGCAGATGCTGCCAGGGCCTCCGTCATTGTTCCCGGTGCCGCTACCGGAGTACGTGATTTTCCCCGAATTGGGGCTGCAGCTGCAGCCTGCGAAGGTACACAATGCGGCCAGGGAAACAAAAAAAACCAGCGTCAGTTTGTTCATGGCTCCGACCTAGTGTTGGTACCAGACCCCGGTATGCGGCGCTCCGGTGTTCACGTCTTCTCCGCCGAGGATCAGCACGTGTGGGTTGCCACTGCCGTCGACGAAGTAGGTCGACGAGTGGTTGAGGAAGTTGTAGCCATTCGGCGATCCCGAGATTGTACGGCTGCCGGTGGCGCCATTAAAGCTACCAAGGGAGCCGTCTGTGTTGATCTGTGCGTACGACTGCTCGCTCGACCCGGTTGACGCGCCGTTGTACAGACCTCCGCTCACAAGGATATAGGCCCCTACGACCACCGCGCTGAACTTCTCCCGGTTCTTGCCCATGCTGTTTGCGTTGGTCGTCCAAGTAGCATTCGCGAGGTTGCCGTTTCGGATGTTGATCGCCTGGTAATAGATTGCGCCCTGGCTCGAGGCGGCCTGCAGGTTGGAAATGGGATCGACCGCGGCGGTGTCTCCGCCCAGGACGTACAGATAACCAGCGGAAGTCACGAGTTGGTGATACGCCAGCGCTGCCGGTAGATCGGGCTGCGTCAGCCACAGGCCTAGCGTGCCGTCGGCGTTGATCTTAGCAGAGTAGACTTTGGCGACCGGTGCGCCAGTCGAGTCGTTGCCGCCTGCAACGTAGATCCGCCCATGAAAGATCGCCGCGCCCTCGGCGAACAGGGCCTGCGGGAGCGGCGTGGTCGTGGCCCACGTGCCGGTCGTCGCCACCACAGGGATGGTGCCGTCGGCGTTCAGTGACGCGTAGTAGACGGTGTTGGTGGCGTTACCAACGCCGTCGAGGCCGCCGAGGACGTAGATGTTACCGTTTCCGCTGATCAGGGAGTTGAAGCCGTTGGCGCTCACTGCTGCGGCAAAGCCTCGCACGTCCGGCAGGGGTGTCGTGGATGCCCACGAAGCGTTGGCGAGCGCCCCACCCGTCGAGTTGCTCATCTGGTTGAAGGATACGGTGGCGATGTTCGAGGCTTTGCCGTTGCTGGTCACGCTCGAGGCGGTGTTACCTCCCAGTGCGTAGATGTAGCTCGTGCTCGTCCCGCCACTGGCCCCGGTGATCGGCACAATGACCGTCGGGAACCCCTGCTGCGCCGTGGGAAGACTGGCGGTGGCTGTCCAGGAGATCGTGCTAGGGCTAAAGCTGACGCTGCCCACGACGCGGAAATTCAGCGGAGCGCTGGTCCCGCTCGGTGTGGTCACCGTCACCGTGTACGTGGTGGAGGAAGCAAGCGTCCCGGGGACGCTCCCCACGATGAGGATGTTCTGCCAGTCGCCGATCGCGAAGTTGACCGCGGCCGAAGCTAGCAGGTTGTTCGTCGATGCGTCTCGGAAGTCCGCCGAGTATCCCGAAGCCGGCAATGCCGAGAGATCGCCGAAGTTATTCCCATCGATAATGAACAGGCTGCCGACGGTACCGCTGCCCGCCAGTCCTCCGTTGATGTCGGTGAGGATCGGCGCTGCCATCGTGAACGCGTTCTTAAGCGTCGCGAATCCTCCCCCTGGGTTCGCGACCGTGATGTCGAACACCGTTCCAGCGGCGCTCAGGCTCGCTGGCGCGGAAGTTACCGCCACCTCCAGGCCGGTAGAGCTAAACGACGTCACCACTGCAGAAATCCCCGCTCCACCCGCGACCGGCGTGAAGGTGACGGTCGGATTCACAGCGCTCGCTCCCGATCCGGACTGCAGGAAACCCGACCCTTGGATCACAACGATGGTTCCGACGGTACCCGTGCTCGGGGCAGCCGAGGACAAAATCGGAAGAGGGCCGTTGCCTCCTCCGCCACCGCCACACCCTTCGAGAAACGCGATAAGGAATAACGAGAAGAGAAGCGTCACGCGACTTGCCCAAGTTCGACTGGCCATTTGAGTTTCTCCTGCAACACTCCTCCCAATCGGCTTGAACACCGGCACGAGACGGAGGTTTCTGGAGAAGCCGATGCGTCGTGAAGTTTCAAAGTGCGTTCCACAACTACAGCTCGCACTTCCGCTGCGGCAGTGACGTATGGTTCTCGCCGCTCTCGGGACCGATTCCGTTGTTCACGTCAATCGCTGTCGTGTTGATACATCATTCAGAGCCATTGTTACGTGTTGCAGAGAATGTTGATGCGCGGCATCAGCATTCGCGCCGTGTGCCACACCCGGCCAGCCGACAGCAAAGCAAGGAAATTGACAGCTGCACTCCTATGCGTTGACAGGCATCAACCCATTGCTTAGCGTGCGCCCTTTTCGCGGGGGTACATCATGAACGTTGGCATTCGAGGTATTTTCAGTTTGGTGTTCTTGGCATCGATCGGAGTATCGATGCCTGCATTCGCGGATCAAATCCACCTGTCGAGTGGACGAGATCGAGCGGCAGCTTTGCAAGGCGAGTCGGTCGGCGGGACTTTCCATTCAACGTGCATCTCATCGGCCTCATTCGGCTCGAACGTGATGGAGAACTGCGACAGCGTCGTGCTCCCTCATAACGAAACCGCGGTCATTGCCGATCCGAATGATCCTTCGCACCTGCTCGCCGGATCGAATGATACACAGCTCATCAGCGGCAGCGCCCGCTCGGCAATGGGGTACTACACCAGCTTCGACGGCGGCCGGACCTGGCTGAATGGGGTAATCAATGGCGCAGGGTTTGCCCAGACTAGCGACCCCGCAGTCGGTTTTGATCTCAACGGGAATGCGGCGTACGTGATGGTTTCGTTTGATCTGGGACTCGGCGGACGGGCGCTGGGCGGCGCCATCCAAGTAGCAACCTCCGGCGATGGAGCCCGCACATTCGCGGTCCCGGTTACAGTCGAGGTATCAACCTCGGACGGCATTGAGGAAGACAAGCCATATCTCGTCGTCGACACGAACTTGACCAGCCGCTTCGTAAACAGTGTGTACGTCACCTGGACACGTTTCGCATTCGATTCACGCGACAACTACCTGGAGTCGCCGATCTTCTTCTCTGCCTCTAGAGATGGCGGGCACACCTGGTCGGCGCCGAGAGAGATCAGCGGCCGCAATCCGGACCTGTGCACCTTTGCTCTCACACCGTTGCCCTACGATGGCCGCTGCCGTGAGGATCAGTTCTCGTCTCCGGTCGTTGCACCGGATGGGACGATCTTCGTCGCGTTCGTAAACGACCAGGCGGTGAACGACGGGAACTTCAGAGATCAGTATCTGGTGGTCAGCTCGTCGGATGGCGGGGAAACCTGGACCGCGCCAGTGCGCGCAAGCGATTTGATCCACGATGGCGTCAATGACTACCCGATCAACGTGGTTGGAAGACAGACGCTGTCCAATTCGCAATTTCGCGTCAACTCCGCTGGCAACCTTTGCATTGATCAGCGCAGCGGCGCGCTGTTCATTGTTTGGTCCGACAATCGCAATGGGACGAGTTCGAACACCAACACGGATGTGTTCATGGTGAGCTCACGAAATGGCATCAACTGGTCACCACCGCGAGCCATAAGCGTCGCTCCGAACGACCAGTTTTATCCCTGGGGTGCGGTCGCGCCCGACGGGACGCTGAATGTCTCATTCATGGATCGAAGCTACGATCCCCCCAACGTGAAATACGGGATCACGCTCGCGCGTCAACAAGGGGGTCATCTACGCTTACAGCGGGTCGACACGGAGCTTTCGGATCCAAATCACGCTCGCTGGTTCTCGAGTGCGACCGGCGGAAAGACTATCTTCCTCGGCGATTACACAGGCCTCGCCGTCGACGCGAATGGCGGAGCGCACCCAGTGTGGACGGATATGCGTCGGGTCGTCACGGTCCGAGACGTTACCGGTACCAACGAGGACATTTTCACCGCGGCGATCCCCTAGAACCTAATTAGGTTTTAGGTTAGCGGACCGGGCTCCGCACCCCGGTCCCTGACCTTTTGCGACGATCAATTGGATTCTTCTTCTTGGTCGCCTGCGCTTCGGAGGCTTCCGCTCGTTCACTGTATCCGGAAGATGCCCCTCAGCTCCTCGGTCTGGCTGATGGGATTGCCTGCATTCCCGCGAGCGGTGGTGCGCCACTGGTAGATCTTGCCCGAGGGAAGCGGGGTCGCTCCGTCATAGGTCACAGTGTTGTTCGAGCCGGTCACCGCAATAAGGCCCGTCTTCGACCAGACCTGATTCCCGAGCGCATCGAACAGCACGACGTCGTAGGTGTGTGTGCTCGGGTACGCCTGCCAGGTCAACACCGGTGGGCTAGCGACTGCGTCCATTGCGTCTCCCGCTCCGGGAGAGACCATCTGGACCGCGCTGGTGACCTTGAATGACGGCTGCACGCCGTTAACCACCGCGCCACCGGACACGGTGATGTGCGGGATCTGCGTGCCGGCGATGTTCGGATCTGGGTCGCGAACGTCCCCGTCATTCTCGAAAGCCGCGAGCACTACATACTTGCCGTCTGGAACGCCATCGATCGACCACGCTCCGCTCACGTTGGGAGCGATCCCGGGATTTGGCGCGCGGAGGCCCGGCGGCACCTCGCCGCGGATTAGGGTGGCGTTGAACGTGCTCTCGATCACCAGGACGACGCTGGTCGGCCCCGGCGTTCCGGCGACCAGGTTCACCGAGCCGTTCAGGGTTGCGGTACCGCTGGTGGACTTTGTGAGCTGCACTCCGGACTGGTCTACGCCCGACTGAACGTTGAGAGCCACCGCCGTGTAGTTGGTCCCACGGCTGTAAGCCTGGATCTGGGCGGCTCCGGCCGGCACGTTGAACAGGGTGAACGTTCCGTTCACATCCGCGATCGTGCTGATCGCTGCGCCACCCGTCTCGACAACCACCAACACTCCTGTCTGACTCGGCGAGACCTGCACTGTGCCCGAGATCGTCGGGTTCCCTTGCTGAGCGTTGGGCAACGAGCTGAGGCCGATGTCGGCTTGTCCTCCTGAGAGGAGATATGGCTTGCTCGAGTCCGTCCGCGTGGCGCCTGAGGTATCAATCGGCAGCGAGATCCGTACGCCAGACGGAAACGTCAGATAGTTTCGGGCCGAGGCTCTCAGGCTCACCTTGCGAGCCATCGGCGTCCCGCTCGCGTCCGCGCGAACCGATGGAATCGGGAGGACGTAGCTTCCGTCTGCACCGGTGACCGCGACCGAGCCGGCGGGTGCTCCATTCTCGTCCAGCGCACTCACGGTCGCGCTCCCGATCCCGACCGTCGTCGAGAGATCAAAAACGCGGCCCTGCAGCTCCACCGGAGCGAAGCAAGCAGGCTTTTGTTGGTTCTGCACCATCTCGCAGACCTGGCCGGAGGAGCAGCTGGATGGGTCGCCGAGCTTGCATTCGCTCTTCCCACCGCCACACCCGGCCAGCAGGATTAGCGTGAAAAGTATACTGAGAAGTTTCATCGAGGTTCTCCTGGAGATGAGCTGCGCAATAATCCGCCAGCAAGGATCCGGCCGTTTAGAGGGTGAAGACGTTCGAATTGGATCCGGATGTCACGGCAGAACGCTAAGAACCGGAGTCAATGTGTAGGTGCCGTTCCCTTGTTTGTTAATCGACGAAGCGGCATTGAAGTCGAGCTTCAAGTCCAGGACTCCGCCCTTCGGCACGTCGCGGTCTACGTTGATTTTCAGGCCGCTGGTGGACCCGCTTGGAACGGTGAGAGAGGCTGGCGGTGTCCCGTCATTAAAGACAAGCTGCGCACTCACCAGATGTAGCCTGAGCTGAGAGATTCGCCCAGCCGGCACATCGATTGGCCGAGACTCCATACCGCCATCGGCCGCGGCTTGCGTGCAGAGCGGAGTGAAGCGCCCGTTGGTGAGTTGCATCAGATCCACCGTCTGCGTATCTGTGCAGAGCACGATCCACCCCGGGCCATTGACGCCGTCTTGCGCCGCGTTCGGGCCGCCGTCGGGAACGCTCGAAGACGCATCATCATGAACCCGGATCTCATCGAGCGTGATGTTGACTTGACTGACGTTGACAAGGTCGGCAGGCGCATCCGTCAAGGAGAGCTTTATCTGTCCCGAGCCTCCTCCGCACCCAACTGCGCCGGCGACGAGGCTCAACAAAGCAAATCGAATAGACATTTCATACCTCCAGCGAGAGACCACTTCGGACAACTTTTCTACTTCCGCGCTGCAGGATAAACCCGACGCGGGGCGATGAGTTTCATATGGGCTGAGCCCACGAGCCCCCCGATGTACTCCTTCAAGCGAATTCGGGACCTCGCTGTGCGCGTCTAGATGCGACGAGCTGACCTGCGGCGCAGGTGTGCTTTCTGCGGCGTGGGCTTTCCACGAGATTGGGTCCCGAGCGCGTGATCGTCTCGCACGGCGAGCCAGTGCATACCCGCGCTGCGTATGAGCGCGCGCTCGAGCTCGCCCCTGGAGCGGATAGGGTGTAACGCAGCCGGACGCGGCGAGACAGATTCGCAGGAGGTAGCTGGGAATGGCGGACGCTGCAGGGACGAAGTGCCTCTGGGACTCGCCGAAGGCAATCTCCAGACGCAACTTCATCAAGGGAGTGGTCGCTGGCGGGGTGGCGGTCTCCTCAGCGAGCTATCTCTTCCGCGCCTCCACCTCGCTCGCTCAAGCTCCGATATTGGCTGGCGCGAGCGAGCGGCTGATCACGATAAATGTCAATGGCCGGCCCCGTCGCGTCGACGTGATGAAGCAAGAGACGTTGGCGTGGACGCTGCGCTACAAGCTCGGGCTCACTGGAACCAAGCTAGGGTGTGACCGCGCCGAGTGCGGCGCTTGCACCGTTCTGATTGACGATGTCCCCCACTATTCATGCTCGGTGCTCACGCACACCGTGCGCGCCAAGAAAGTTCAGACCATTGAAGGCCTAGCGACCGCGAACGGCACGCTCCATCCCGTGCAGCAGGCTGTCCTCGACCAACAAGGTTTCCAGTGCGCCTTCTGTATGTCCGGCTTCATCATGGCCACGGTGGGATTTCTGAAAACGAACCCAAGCCCCACCCGACAACAATTGGCGCACGGCATCTCGGGGAACCTCTGCCGTTGCCAGGATTACGACAAGATTCTCACCGCGATGATGCACGGAGCGGAGAACATGAGGAGGTTGAAGGGTGGCTGAGCGCGACAAACCCGAGCCTCAGTTCGGGCGGCAATACAAACTGATCGGCAAGAACTACACGACCGCCGACCTCCATGCGAAGGTCACCGGGAAGGCGAAGTACGCCGAAGACTTTCGCGCCGAAGGAATGCTCTTCTGCAAGCTCCTGCTCAGCCCGATGCCACACGCTCGGGTCAGACGTATCGATGCAGCGGAAGCGTTGGCGATGCCCGGGGTGAAAGCAATTCTGACCGCGGATGATCTTCCGCCGCCTGCCGATTCGCTCACCGACAACGGCACGGTGATCAAAGCCAGCAAGTGGGCCGAGCGGGCGCTCACGATGGAGCCGCTGTATCAGGGCGAGCCGATTCTCGCGGTGGCCGCCGTCGACGAGCTCACCGCGGCCGAAGCGGTCGAGAAAATTCGAATTGATCTCGAGCTGCTTCCCTTCGTGATCGATCCGCTCGACACCCTTCGGCCGGATGGGCCGAACGCGAGAACGGACGGCAACGTCTGGGTCCAGCGTGCGACACCCGGGGCGCCACAATCCAGTCCGCCATCGCCGGTCGTCGCCGAGCTCAAGTGGACGGAGGCGGACTTCGCCGAGTTCAAAGCGGGACGTCTTCCGATGGGCAAGACGTCCGACGACTGGTCGTACGGGAATCTCGAGGCGGGTTTCCAGAACGCCGCGCTCGTGCTCGACGAGACCTTCGTCACTCCGGACACCAGCCATCAGACCCTCGAACCACGCACGACGATGGCGTATTGGCAGAACGGCAAGGTCTACGTTCACACCGGTACCCAGAGCACCAACCGAACTCAGTTGGCGATTGCGCGATGGATGCACATCGATCCGGACAAGGTGGTCTTCATCAGCGAATACACGGGGGGCGGGTTCGGCAGCAAAATTACCGGCGGCATCTCGCTGATGATTCCCGCGCTGCTATCGAAGAAAGTCAACGCCCCGGTCATGATGCGCCTCTCCCGCGAGGAAGAAACTTTCCTCGGACGCGCGCGGCCTGGCTTTCAGGGCCGGATGAAGGTCGGCTTCTCCAAAGAGGGTCGGATTACCGCACTCGACATGTTCGTCATTTCGGACAACGGTCCCTACGATGCCCAGGGCGACTCTCCGACGTCGGGCCACATGGTGTCGCTCTTGTATCAGCCGCAAGCGATGCGCTGGCGCGGGGTGACGGCGCTGACCAACACCCCGCCGCGCAGTGCGCAGAGCTCGCCGGGAGGCCTCCAGGGAATCGTGATCATCGAACCGATCATCGCTAAGGCTGCGCGAAAGCTCGATCTCGACCAGGTGGCGATTCGCCGCATCAATTGCCCAGAGGGTAAAGCTCCCTTCGGACCTCCAGTGGGGGGCAAGCTGCAGCACGCAACCAGCGCATTCATCAAGGAAGCGCTCGATCGCGGCGCGGAGCAATTCAAATGGAAGGACCGGGTCGCGCGACGCCCGAAAAGGATCGGTTCCAAGGTACGCGGTGTCGGCGTATCGCTGAGCTGTTACGTCGGCGGCACGATTGGGTTTGATGGGCTGTTTGTGATTACGCCCGGCGGACAGATCCGCTTCCACTCTGGAATCGGCAACCTGGGAACGGAGTCGGTGATCGATGTCCACCGAGTCGGCGCAGAAATTCTTGGCGTGCCCTGGGAGAAGTGCGAAGTGGTCTGGGGCGATACCTCGAAACACTTTCCGTACACTTGCGTGTCGGGAGGCAGCCAAACGACCCATGCGATGACCCGCGCGGCATACGCAGCCGCTATGGATGGCAAGAGGAAGCTTCAGGAAATCGCGGCGAAGACTCTCGGCGGCAGTGCAGCGGATTACGAGGTCGGCGACGAGCGCGTCTTTCGAAAGGGTGGGGGCCCGGCCATGACTCTGGCGCAGGCAGCTCAGCGCGCGATTGAACTGGGCGGTATCTACGATGGCCACCAGGCGCCAGCTGACGTCAATCCGGTCACCAAGGCGTCAGTCGCCGCCATCGCAGGCCAGGGATTGGTGGCGGTCGCTCGAGACAACTACCCGCGCGACGGCAGTACGCATTCGTACGTGGCCAGCTTTGCTGAGGTCGAAGTCGATGTCGAAACCGGCAAGTACTACATCTTGGATTTCCTCGCCTACGCCGACTCCGGCACGATCATCCATCCGCAGGCGTTCGGCGGCCAGGTTCTCGGTCGGTCGATCCTTGGGATCGGCCATGCAATTGGGCAGAAGTGGGTCTTCGATCCTCACTACGGAATCATGGTTTCCAAGCGGTTTCATCACAACAAGCCGCCCACGATTCTGGATATCCCCGCCAACATGCAATGGGGAGCGCTCGACATTCCCGATCCGGAGACGCCGGTCGGCGCCCGTGGCATCGGAGAGCCGCCGGTTGGCGGAGGCTGCGCTTCAATCCTGAACGCTCTCTCGGATGCGCTGGGTGATCAGGTTTTCCAACGCGCGCCGGTGAATGCGGACACCATTCTGGCATCGCTGGAAGCGGGGCATCCGGTGCAGCATCCGCTGACGGCACATATTTGAGGAGAGAGCCGTGGCCGTAATACGAGATGTGATGCCAGCTTTTGAATTGTTTCAACCCAGTTCCATTGCCGACGCTCATAAGCTTCTCAAGCAGTACGGAGCGGACGCATGGATCATGGCGGGAGGGCTCGATAGCTTCGATTGGCTGAAGGACCGAATCAAGAAACCGAAGGTGTTGGTGGACTTGAGCGGGATCGATGAGCTGAGGGGAATTCGTACCACCGACAACGGCATCGAGATCGGAGCGATGACCACCCTCACCGAAATCGTAAACAACCCGATCCTCAGGCAGAGCTATGATCTGCTGCCGCAGGCGGCTGAACTGGTGGCGTCGCCCCAGATTCGCAACCAGGGCACGATTGGCGGGAACGTGTCGCAAGACTGCCGCTGCTGGTACTACCGCGGCGGCTGGCCGTGCTACCGCGCTGGCGGCAACATCTGCTACGCGGATACGCCGGAAGGCCGCAACCGCGAGCACGCAATCCTTCACGCTCAGCGCTGCGTAGCCGTGAATGTGTCCGACACAGCACCGGCTCTGATTGCACTGGACGCCAAATTCGTGATCCGGACGAGCAAAGGCGAGCGTGTGATCGACGCCGAGGACTACTTCATCGGTCCAGACATCGACATCACCCGCTTGCACATCCTGCAACCCGGCGACTTGCTGACGACGATTCGAATTCCGTCGACCTGGGCCCGCACGCAGTTTTATTTCGAGAAGGTGCGCGACCGGAACGTGTGGGACTTTCCGCTCCTGAACGTGGCTTCGGCGATGGCGTTATCGGGCGACAGGATTGAACGAATCCGGATCGCCGTGAACGGCGCGGCGGCTCGTCCACTGCGTTTGAAGGCTGTCGAAGACGACGTACGCGGGAAGCCACGGAGCGTCGCAACCGGTGAGAGGGCAGGGCAACTGGCCGTGCAGGGAGCGATCCCGTTGCAGTTCAATGCTTACAAGATTCCGCTCATGAGAAACCTCGTGAAACGCGCGATTGGGGGAGTGCAGGAGGCTACGTGGACTTCGTACAGAGAGCCGTAGATCCATGGGGACAGAATGTCCCCATTCACATTGCCTGGTTTTTGATCCAAGTCGCCGCAATCGCTGGCTTGCTGTTCCTGATTGTTCACGTGATCTACCTCAGATATTTCGCCCCAAAAGTACCGGACGTCGCTGTGCCGCCCGAGCTCGTGGCGCGGACCCCTCCGCATGTGCCCAGGCACTCGGTGGCCTCGCGGCTGTATCACTGGATCATGGCCGCCTCGATGCTCACGCTGCTGTTCAGCGCATTCCTTCCGAAGCTCGGCGTGGAATTTGACTGGGTGCCAATCCATTGGATCGCCGGCGCAGTGCTAACCGTCGCCGTGGTGTATCACATCATCTTCGCCACCTTTTGGCAGGACTTCTGGTCGATCTGGCCCGACCGAGCCGATCTGCTGGATGCATGGAGAAGGTTCCTGCGCTTTCTCGGTCGACAAGTGCCGCCACCCCGGAGATTTCCCAAATACCCGCTGGAGAACAAGCTGTATCACGGCGCAATCATCATCACCGGACTCACTGCGATCGCCACGGGCGTGTTGATGATGTCCCGCGTTCGCACGATCTTCTTCCCTCGAAACCCATATTTCTTCACCGACTCGGCCTGGGGTTTCGTCTACGTGTTACACGGGCTGGCTGGCGTTGGCCTGATCGCGTTGGTGATTGTGCACGTCTACTTCGCCATTCGACCTGAGAAGCGAGCGATCACCAAATCGATGATCTTCGGTTGGATGGACAGCACTTTTTATTTGAAGCACTACGATCCGGAGCGATGGCGGATCGAGACCCCGAATTCATCCTCACTTGGCAAGCGACCGGAGGCCTAAGTTTAGCCGATGATGACCGAGGTCGAAGAGCGCAGTAATGCGATCGAAGAGTGCTACGAGTTCATGCTGGCCTATGCCGCGCAGGGGCTCCCCACTCACCAAGACAGTCAATCGGGGGGACGCCTTCGTGAATTCCTGATTCGCGCGGCCACAGCACTGCCGGCGCTGGCGGAAAGCTTCGCGATCGCGGTGAAGATGGAAGGACTTGAGCAGCCCGAACGCTATCAAGGGTTTCTCGAGGTGGTCGACCGCGACGCCCGCGACTCGCTCGCTGCGATCGAGATGGTTTTGGCGCAACCGTCGATCAGCTCTCAGTTGATCGACAACCTGAACGCATCGATCCATCTGCGCGCGCTGCTCACCGATTTGTTTCTCATTGGGGAAGTCTTCAGGGCGCATCGTCGCTCGGCGGAGCCCCAGTCACTGGACTGACGCGCGCGGCCCGCCGAGGAACGAGCGAATCTCGGCGGCGACGCGCACCGGCTCGTCCTCCTGGATGAAGTGCTTCGCACGAGCCTGCCGTCGCAGCAGGAGCTAAATCTTAGTGAAAGTTCCGGACTGTGTGAACGTGCATTGAGTGGTCTGGCCCGTATACAGCACGCCGGTACCTTGGTCGCTATAGCTGATGGTGTTACCGCTCAAGCTAAGAGAACCACTCGTCACCGTGGCTGTCCAAGTTCCCCCAGCCGATCCAGGAACCGTGCAGGTCTGCGAGCCCTTGAGAGTCGCGGTGTTGCCGTTGACGCTCCAGGTTATGTTGCAGCCATTGGGCGGATTCGTCACCACGTCGCCGGACGATGATCCTTGAGTAATGGTTAGCATCCCGTTCAGCGAAGTAGTGTGCTGCACTGAGTTGCAGGTCTCGATCTGGTTGCCCACTGAATTCCAATTCCCGACGAAGGGCTGAACGTTGACACCACCTCCACAACCAAACAACACTGTCAGAAGCGCCATCCAAATCATTCTTTTCATGGGTTCCTCCAGGCTGCTGGCCTGCCGCAAGAACGATTAGCGGAGCAACATTATACAGACGAGCCAACTGTTCTTGTTAGGGATGCGCGATCCTCATATCGCCGCCCGAAACCCGCACAGTGGTTTGATGTGTCTGTGATTCGTTACAGAAACTTTATCAAGGCGTCGGTCGTCTCGTTAGGACGTTCTTCCATCACCCAGTGTCCAGAGTCCTTCAGGACGACAACGGTTACGTCGGTCGCGACCAGCCTCATTTGGTGGCCGAGCACTTCACCCAAGGATTTTTCGCCGCCGATCGCCAGCACCGGAAACGCCAGCTTTGTTTGAGCGAGCTGCGCGAAGTCCTTCGCCGTCTGCTGGAAAGCAGCAAAGTACGCCCATCCTGCCCGCATACGCCCAGGACGGGAGTAAGCGGCAACATAGGCTTCGCGGTCCGCAGCTGGCAGCGACCGCGTCTTGTCTGCAGCGAAGTCGTTCCAGAAGTATGCGAAATAGGTTCGCTCGCGTCCGCTTACCAGGGCTTCCGGCGTCGGGCCGTGGAAGCGGAAATGCCAGATATTTGGATTGTTGTAGACTGACTCCCATCCCTCGACGCCTGGTAGGAACGCGTCCATCACTGCAAGCTTCTCCGTTTCGGTTGGATATTGCGCGGCGTACGCGTACGCGACCATCAACCCGATGTCGTGCCCCACCACTCTCGCCTTCTCGACACCCAGCGACTTGGCGAGTGCGTGGATGCGGATGGCGGCGGTCTTCATGTCCAGACCGTCCTTTGGGATCCCCGAGTCGCCGATGCCCGGCAGGTCGGGCGCAATCACTGTAAACGTCCGGGCCAGGCGCGGAATGATAGGTCTCCACATCCGAGACGTCTCCGCATAACCGTGTAGAAGAATTACCGTCGGGCCATGGCCAGCAGCTAGGTAGTGCAGCTTGATGCCATCAACGTCTGCAAATCGCGCGGAGATCGCCTGCGGCGTTGTCTGTGCTCTCACCAAGTTTGCACTCGACAAGAGAACAAGTGAGGCGACGACGCTCAATCGCTTGCTCAAATTTCCCCGTTCCGCTTTTGCCTTTCCGTCGTTCATACTCCCCCCGTTTACGCCGCAAGGACGGCGCGAGAATTCGCTGAGCTATCAGGAATCCTGATCTTTCGGAAAAAATTAAGGAGCCACTCGAACAATGGACTTGCCGAAATTATGTCCTTCGAGCATTCCGATGAAAACTTCAGGCGCTTTCTCCAAATGGTCTACGATGTCCTCGAGATAGCGGATGCGACCCTCCGCGATCCACGCTCCAACGTCGCGCAGGAATTCGGCGTAGTACTGCTCGACAAATTCGCTGTGAATGAATCCGCGCATCGTTACGCTCTTCGAAAGGATCTGGCGCATGGTCGCGGGCAGCCGGTCGGTGCCGTCGCCAGGTGTTAACTCGCTGTACTGGGCAATCAGTCCAGAGACCGGCACGCGCGCGAACTTGTTCAGTCGCGGAAGTACCGCCTGCCAGATCGCCCCACCGACATTCTCGAAATAGACGTCAATGCCGTTTGGGCAGGCCGCCGCGAGTTCTGCCACGAGGCTGGACTTGTGGTGATCGATCACTGCGTCGAAGCCGAGCTCGTCCTTCACATAGGCACACTTCCGCGGGCCACCTGCGATGCCGACCGCTCTTGCGCCTGCTATCTTCGCGAGTTGTCCGACCAACGACCCGACCGGGCCGCTCGCCGCGGCAACCACTACGGTTTCGCCGGGCTGGGGTTTGCCGAGCACGCGCAGACCGGAATACGCCGTGAATCCCGGCATCCCGAGCACGCCGAGGCGCGTCGTGACCGGCGCCCGCGATGGATCCAGTTTGCGGAGACCCGCGCCATTGGAAAGCATGTGCGTTCGCCATCCCGTGTGAGCGAGGACGAGGTCCCCTTCGGAGTAATCGGGATTGTCGGATGCAATCACTCGCGCGACCGCCTCACCGACCATTACATCGCCGACCTGAAGTGGTTTCGCATAGGACTCGCGGTCATCCATCCGGCCGCGCATATAGGGATCCAGCGAAAGGTACTGCACGCCGAGCAGAACCTGTCCGGACCTCGGCGGTGGGATCCTGACTTCCTCGAGACGGAAGTCGGTCAATCGCGGCTTGCCGCTCGGTCGAGCAGCGAGGACGATTTGCCGACCACTAGTCACTTCCATGTCTTGGTCCTTCCTCAACGATCGAGTGTTGCCCGCTAGGTACTTCTCCTTCGTGCGCCTCAGTTGCAACAGCTTTTGATGCCAGGAGGCGTCGATGGTTGCGGGCAATCAGGGCCAGGAGCAGGACCATGCCTGCGGTCGTGGTCCGACGCTCACTTCTGGGCTTTCCTCTCCCCGAACGGCTCGTAGCTAAACTTCTGGCCGCCCACGCTCGCCTCGTACATGAGGCCGCCCTTGGTGGAGGTAAAGACTGCGACGCCCTGCTGGTATTTGGCGTTAGCCGAGGCCCCGGAAGACAAAGCCACGGCGCTCGCCTGAGCCGCGAGAGCGAACGTACCTCTTTTGAAGTCGGCGAGGTTGTTCTCGGTCTGAAGGAAGATGATCTCGGAGTAAGCTTGCCCGCCGAGCTGAAAGCCGATGGTCGCCTGCGTGAGGCTCGTTTTCCCAACGGCCCTACCCCGATCGAACACGACGCCTGATCCGTATGCGCCACCAAGACCTAGGCCGCCTTTTCCCACGGTCGGGAAAACCGCGTAGCCCGCCGCGCGTGCAAAGAAGTTGTCGAGGCCGGGGTCAGTCTTCTTGAAAAGGTCGACTGTGTCCTTGGCGTCCTTGACGGATTCGTCCTTGGCGTCCGGGCGCGCACTAGCACAGCCGACAGAGAGGGCAAGTGCGACGATTCCTGGGGTAATCAATTTCATTCGTTCACTCTCCTTCCTATATGAAGTTCTCCGATAAACACGATCGTATCGGTGTTGCCTGGCAGGGTCGGCAACTTATATAGAGGCCGTGTGATAGCCAAGCAGCCAGTATCGACGCCTGCTCAGAGCTGCGCAGAGATGTTCCGCCAGCTCTTCGAAACGAGCGAGGCAAGCCGCAAGGCCGCGAGCTCGCTGAGCAACGCTGCCGCCGTGGGGGTGCGGTTTACGGATGTACCAGGGGATTTTCGCTTCCACGCTGTCGACGGAAAGCCGCGATTCGGGCCGGGCAAGGCGGAGGAGCCCGATTTCGAGCTGACGCTCCCCCCGGGCGCAGTGCACGACATCTGCGGGAAAGCCCCGGCAGAAGTGGGTGACTTGGGCGTCTTGTTCCTCCGGCACATTTTCGCGAACGAACCGGAGCAGAAGATCCTGGTGAAGGTTCACAGCGGCCTCATCAAGCTGACCATGCGCGGGCGGTTCCGCGTCGTCATCGCGGGGTGCCCGAAAGTCATCACCTGGCTCGCACACGCGGGGCTGAAAGGCCCATCGGCTGTGGCCAGCGCGCTGTCGCGACTGAGGAAGGGCTGATGAATGTGCGAACCTCATTCCCACCTCGGGACGAAAACACGATCGAGGCCAGTGTAACGATCCAGCGCGCAGTAGAGGACGTCTTCAGCTTCTATCGGAACTTTAGGAATCTGCCTACCTTCCTGGGGGACGTTATCGCCATCGAGCCGATCGGTCCGGTCACTTCTCGTTGGACGATACAAGGTCCTTTGGGCATTCGGGTGAACTGGACGATAAAAGTAACAGACGAGCGCGCCAACGAGTTGATCCGCTACGAGACGGTCACATCACCCGGGCTGAGAACGTACTGGGAAATCCATTTCGCCGCGGGACCCGGGGCTGGTGAGACGGAAGTTCGCGAACTGATGAAAGTACCTCTCGGGAGACTGGGGCGCGCGGCACTTGCGTTGGTTGGAAAATTCCCGGCCGAAGAAGTCTCTTCAAACCTGCATCGGTTGAAGGAGGTAATGGAAACGGGAATGGCAGGTAAGTTTGCCCACTAGGCGGACAAATTGGGTTTGGGCCTGCGCTCAGGCCATGCGCTCCAAGATGCGCATCAACTCGAGTCGCTGTGCCTGGGTCAGCCGCGACAGCCGCCGGCCGAACTCCTGATCAAAGATCTGGCGGGCGCTCTCCATCGCGCTCCGTCCCGACGGCGTCAACGTCAAGCGAAAGCGGCGCAGATCGTCGCGCTGCAGCTCGCGGCGCACGTAGCCCACCGCCTCCATTCGCTTGACCATGAAGGTCACCGACGGCTTGGGCGTGACGAGCGCGCGCGCAAGATCGGCCGGGTTGGGATGCGCGTCGAGCTCGCTGAGGAGCAGGAACTCCTTGATCTCCAGGCGCAGCGCCCGGATGCGCGGCGCGACGTCGGCCAGCAGTGATCTCGTGACCTGAAAGTTGAGCGTCCACAGCGCCCACGGCGAAATCTTGCGCATTTCGGCTTCGATCTCCTTGACGGAGGACCGTTCCACGTTAAACTAGTTCCACATAGAACTATTCTCACGCGGAACAACACATCCACGGAACGACGCTACCACGACGCACCCTACGGTCGCTGCCGATGCGCGGTGCAAGGAGAAAGCAATGCCTCTCGACCACTATGTCACCCTGGGCCGTTCTGGCCTGCGCGTAAGCCCGTTCTGCCTCGGCGCCATGACCTTCGGCGAGGATCTCGGCTGGGGAAGCAGCGTCAAGGAGTCCGAGTCGATCATCGACCGGTACCTCGGGCTCGGCGGCAACTTCATCGATACCGCCAATCTCTACACCAAGGGACACTCGGAGAAGATCATCGGCGATCACGTCGGACGTCACCGCAACAACCGAGACCGCCTGGTGATCGCGACCAAGTTCAGCGGCAACCTCTACATCGGCGATCCCAATGGGGGCGGCTCCAGCCGCAAGTCGATCGTCGCCCAGTGCGAGCAGTCGCTGCGCCGGCTGCAGACCGATTACATCGATCTCTATTGGCTGCACAACTGGGACCAGCTCACGCCCATCGAAGAGACGATGGCGGCGCTCGATGATCTCGTGCACGCCGGCAAGGTGCGCTACCTCGGCGTCTCCGACACGCCGGCGTGGAAGGTGACCCAGGCGCAGCTGATCGCCCAGTTCCGCGGCTGGGCGCCCTTCATCGGACTTCAAATCGAGTATTCGCTGCTTGAACGCACCGTCGAAGGTGAGCTGATGCCGATGGCTAGGGAACTCGGCCTCGGGGTGACGCCGTGGTCGCCACTCAAGAGCGGCATCCTGAGCGGCAAGTACACGCGTCAGAACGCGGGCAGCGTGAAGCCCGACCGCCGCATGTGGGCCGCGAGCTTCCTTCACGACAAGGCCTACGCCGTCATTGACGAGCTGCAGCGTATCGCCGGGCAGCTCGACACGACCGTCGCTCGCGTGGCGTTGGCCTGGGTGCAGGGCCGGCCGGGGGTGACATCGACGATCCTCGGCGCGCGCACGCTGGCGCAGCTGGACGACAACCTCAAGGCGCTCGACATCACGCTCAGCGCCGAGCAGTCGGCCACGCTCGACACGCTGACCACGCCCACGCTCAACTTCCCGGCCGGGATCCTGAAGATGGTTGCCATGGTCCATGCCGGCGGCACCACCATCAACGGCGAGAAGTCGGAGCTGTTGCCGGCGTTCGGTCCCGCCAAGCCCGACGACCACTACTAGCTGGATCAATCGAGCTTGCGATCCAGGGACGGTGGCAATCGCCGTGGTGATACGGTGATGGCAATGGCCGTCGAGCAAGTCCACGTTTCTGGATATCGTTCCATCCGAGATCTCCATCTCGAGCTAGGGCGGCTCACTGTCATCGTCGGTCCCAACGGTTGCGGCAAAACGAATCTATATCGGTCGATGCTCCTCGTCGCTGCCGCAGCCAACGGCAACCTGTCGCGAACTTTGGCCGATGAAGGCGGAATGCCTTCCGTCCTCTGGGCTGGACCGCGAGGTAGAGGTCCGTTGCGCATGTCCATCGGCATTGATTTCGAAGAGCACGCTTACGAGATCAGCTGCGGTCTCGTTCCTCCGGTTCCAGGAGAAAGCAGGCATTTTTTGCTGGATCCCGAAGTGAAGGAAGAGCACGTCTGGGCGATTGAGAAGCGCCGGCGCCTGGTGCTGCTCGAGCGCAAGGATCGTTCCGCATTCCTCCGCGAGGCGAACGGCGATCGAGTCACATTTCCTGCAAGCCTTTGGGCCGCGGAATCGGTCCTCGCGCAGCTTCAGGAACCTCATCGTTTTCCTGTGTTGTCACAATTCAAGTCGGAGTTCTTGAGCTGGCGCTTCTATCATCAGTTCCGAACGGATCTGGAGGCTCCCCTGCGGCAACCGCAGATCGGAATTCGAACTCCGGTGTTGAGCCACGACGGCCGCGATCTTGCCGCTGCGCTGCAGACGATCATCGAGATCGGAGATGGGCGAGCACTGCAGCGCGGCGTAGAGCTCGCATTTCCTGGTTCGTCCATCCAAGTCGAAGCGCCCCAGGGTAGGTTCAGCCTGTCCATGCAGATGCCGGGAATCGCGCGCCACCTCGATGCGAGGGAGCTCTCCGATGGGACCCTCCGCTACCTTTGCCTGGTCGCGGTGTTGTTGAGCCCGCGCCCTCCGGCGCTGCTCGCCCTGAACGAACCCGAGACAAGCCTTCACCCAGATCTCCTCGAGCCTGTTGCGCAGCTGCTTGTGAGCGCAGCAGAGCGCACTCAGCTCCTCGTCACCACGCATTCAGACGGACTGGCGGGCCTTGTTCAGAAGATGTCCGGGGCAAAGCGCATCCGCCTCGAGAAAATTGACGGTGAGACACGAGTGACTACGGAGACCCATTAGGGTTCCGATCGCACTGACTCAACGGCAGGTGAGACCAGAGCCGCAAGTCGTGGTCTGGCGGGTCCGTTGACGCTAAGTTTCTCTACCCCCATTGTGGGGGCCGGAGCGCAGATTCAAGCTGATGACTTTGGGCCTTTCACGGCACTGATCGAGGCCTTCAGCGGTGATATCTCGTTAGGTTTCGTGACAGAGGATGGGAACAGCACTCCGAGAGGCGACAATTCAGCGATTTTCATCGGAGTGAAAGATCTCGATGGGCCCAATATCACATCGCTGGTAATCAGTTTGACGGCTGCTCCTATTTCAACTACCGACTTCGCGATAAACCAGTTATCGCTTCAAAGTATTTAGCCGCTCCCAAACCGAATGGGGAGCCGGAGAACCTTGTCTTTGTGCAGATCGGGCAATTGCACTTGCTCGTATCCTGGGCCCAGTCGATCTCACATTCGAAACGGATGGCGCCGCAGATCCAGAGCGCTGGCTAGCGCTGCTGCTCCCTCGGTAGCGGCTTCATGATCGCGAGCACCGCACCGGTCGGATCCTTCAGCACCGCGAAGCGACCGATGCCCGGGATGTCCTCGGGGTGCACCGGGATCGTCGCGGCGAGCCTCCTGGCGCGGGTGATCGTCGCATCGACGTCGTCGACCAAAACGTAGGGCAGCCAGTGGGGTGGCACACCGCTGGGCAGGTAGCTCGTCACGCCACCGCGGTCGACGCCGCCCTTGGACAGGATATGGTAGGTGCCACCCGGGCCTGCGTCCATCGAGCGGTGGGAGAATCCGAGAACCTTCTCGTAAAACGGAAGCGCCTTCGTCGGGTCGCTGGTGTGCAGCTCGTTCCAAACCCACTGGCCGAGCGTCGGCAGAGCATCGGGTGGATCGCCCGTGGCGTTCCTGAACAGGCACAAGTCGGCCCCCTGCGGGTCCGCGATCCGCGCCGTCCGGCCAACGCCCGGTAGATCGAAGGGTGCCTCAACCACCTTGCCGCCGTTCGATGTGGCCGCCTTCGCCGTCGCGTCGACGTCCTCGACCGAGACGTATGAGATCCAGTGCGACGGCTGGCGGTCGCTCTTGGGCCTCGCATAACCACCGATCATCGTATCGATCGAGTCGCCGACACAGATCATCTCATAGGGGAGGTCGCCCATCGGAAACGGCTTGACCTTCCACCCGAGCACCTCGCCGTAGAACGCCTGGGCCTTCTTGGCGTCCCTGGACACGAGCTCGAACCAAACGAACTTTCCGGGAACCAGCTTGCGATCGGACATGTTGCTTCTCCTTTTTGACCCATAGACTCCGCGATGCCGCCGAAGTCATCGATCGCCAAAGAAAAGTGGAAACTCAGCACCGCTATGCGTTTCGCAGCGGCCGGGCTGGCAGGACGCGGCCCGAAAGAAAACCATCCACTCTGGAAGAAAACAGCGCTAAATCCTGCGCTCGAAGGAGCACCACATGCCTCCTACGCTTGCAAACGGCAAGATCTGTTACATCGAGATGCCTGCTACCGATATTGCGCGCTCGGCCGAGTTTTACAAACGCGTCTTCGGCTGGAAAATCCGGAAACGCGGCGATGGCCACATCGCCTTTGACGACACCACCGGCGAAGTGAGCGGCACTTGGATCCTCGGACGCCCACCCGCCTTGGCACCCGGACTTCTTGTGTACGTGATGGTCGATAGTGTGGCTGCCACCGTTGATTTGATCGTCGCCAACGGGGGTGAGATCGTCCAGTCTATCGGCGCGGACGCGCCTGAGATCACCGCACGCTTCCGCGATCCGGGTGGAAACGTCGTCGGCCTCTATCAGCAACCCGGCTGATGCTATTCGCAATATCCGTCGGGGCCGATGAGCTCCACAGGTATGTCCTGGAAACCCAAACTGTAGGCAGGCGAGCCGTCCATGAGTCGATAATCACCATTAGAGGGATCGACGAAGAGCGGATCAGCCACCAGAGAATTCTGATCAAACCCAGCTGCCTGCCACTGCGGAAAGGTTCCTTCTGGAGAAAAGAGAGGGCTCCTGAAGAAATCGAGGCCTCCCGTGTGCCAGTACAAATTGTAGTCGGCAGATTCGAGAGCCGAGCGGCGCCAACCAGGGGCTGCCCAGCAGCGGGCAGTCGGCTCCTCGTAAACAATGATGTTGTTGTAATACACGTTGCCCTGCATCGACGCGTCAATCGGTTGGAAGAACAGGTTCTCCTGAAACCCATTCACGAACACATTGTTGATAACCGAGTTGCCAGAGCCGCCGTGCAAATCGAGACCACCTCGCACGGTACCGGACACGATGTTGCCTTGCACCGTGGTTCCACCACTGAAGTCATCGAGATAGATGCCCCAGGTAAAGTAAGGCGTAAGGATTGTGCCCGACGCGTCGGTGCCGAGTCCCACGACGTTGCGAATCAGATTGAAGCGAATCACGTTGCCGGAAGGTTGCTGGTCCCGTCCCAGCGTTTCGATCGCGCCCGTGTCGTTGGTCTCGAGATTGGTATCGATGAGCTCGTTGTACTCGATGACGTTGTTGTGCGAGGCGTTGGCGCCATCGCCGCTCTTGAGCGAGACTCCGTAGCGAGTCGTGCGCTGGATTCGGTTGTGGACGATGCGGTTGCCGCTGCCGGTGGTGACGTACACGCCGGCAACGTGAGCGTAGACTCGACCGATGTCCCGGATGTCGTTGGCGGCAATCAGATTGTCGTGGGGTTGGCTGGCGTTATTGCCGAGCATGACTACCCCACCCCCGCCCAGCTCTTGCATCGTGCAGCGGGTGACCGAAACATCATGCGTCTGGTTTACCATCCGCACTGCGTAGCCACCCAGCGGTCCGAACGTGCAGCGAGTGATCGCGCAGTTGCGCACGCCCGACATCCAAATCGCCGCGTCGGCCTGTGAATAGTAGCCTCCCACGGTGTAGTCCGTGTCCAAGAAAGTCAGGCCCTCGAACCGGATGTTCTCGACCCACTGATCTGTCGCGGCATCGCCCTGCAACACGATCAGACGATCCATCGCGGGCGCCACCACCGGCACGTCGGGAAACTCTGGTTCGCGAGCCTGATACAGAAGCTCACCGCTCGCCCGGTCCAAATACCACTCCCTCGGCGCATCGAGCGCCTCGCGCACGTTTGAGATGAAGAAGCGGTTGCCGGGCCGGATGTCCTGCCCGGAGCTGACGAGGAGCGCGTGACCCACCGGGTCCACTCCCTGAACCGGCAGCAGAGCGTTGACCCAGCCGAAATAGGGAAACACGAAAACCTCAGCTCCCTCCCAGTTGCCGAAGTCGGGCCACGCGGTTGCCGCTACCTGGATGCGATCGCGTCCGATGGGCGCATCGGGTGGAACGAACAACCACCCGCGCGTGCGCGGATCAATGTCATCTTGGTTCGGATAACGCGCACGAATGGCGAGGCTTGACCCGACTCGCAGCGACCGGAAGTACCAGCGCCCCTCGGCCACATCCGGCAGGGTGACCGACCACAGCCCATCTGGCCTCTGCGACCAGCCGTCGATCACCCGGCCACCGCTGAGCCTCGGCGATTCACCAGGGTAAGCGGCATAGGTAATGGGATTGTCGGGCGTCCCAGAGTCCTGAGGATCGAACACGAGCGGCAGATCCAGATAGTAGTCCCCATCGCGAATGTAGACGATGGCTGGATCGACGAGGGTCCCACCCCCGTCCGCCTTGAGCTGCCGAATCGCATCGCGTGCGCGCGCCACGGTTCGGAAGGGACCGTCTGTCTGAGTTTCATTCGGCGAATCGAGCGTGCCCGACCAGTTGTCATCCCCGACCGTGGCGACATAGAGCAGCGTCGGACACGCACCGACTGGAGTGGATGCGCCCTGAGGAAGAGCGGCGAAGATCAACGCCAGGGTTGGCCAGCCACGCGGTGAGAATCCGAGCCGTTTCATAAGAGCCAATAACACCCGATTCAAAGCCAGCCGTTAACGAACCGCGATCGCGTCGATCTCCACCTTGGCACCCTTGGTTGGCGTCGCTGAAATCTGAACGGTTGTTCGCGCCGGAGGATTGGCGGTGAAATAACGACCGTAGACTTCGTTCATCTTGGCGAACTCCGCCATGTCAGTCAGAAATACTGTGCAGCGCACCACATTCGAGAAATCGAGTCCGGCGGCGAGGAGTACCGCTTTCAAGTTCTCCATTACACGTTCCGTTTGCGCCGCGATATCTCCGCTGACCAGCTCGCCCGACTTCGGATCGCGCGCAGTCTGCCCGGATAGGAACAATATTCTTGACCCCTGGACATCGACGCCCTGCGAGTACGGCCCCTTTGCCGGCGGGGCACCGTCCGTGTGGACCGCCTTAGGCATTTTCGGATTGGCCTCCTTGGCCGAAGTCTGGGCAGCAGTTATCAGTGACAGAGCGAGCAACACAACGCCTGTGATGCTTTTCATGACGCGAATCGCCTCCTTTACTGTCGACTCATCCCGATCCTGCTGGACGTCGAAATCCCTTTTACGACGCGATAGAGGAACTCCTGGCCGTCGTAGAGCGATTTCACACTGATGTGTTCATTCAACCCGTGGTATCCGGGATTGTCATCCAGAAACATGCCGGTGAGACCATATGTTGGAATGCCGGCGTTGTTGAGGAAGCGACCGTCGTACGTAGCGACTCCCAGGTATGGCAGCAATGGAACGCCGGGCCACATCGACGAGGTCACCTCCTGCGCAACCTGCAACAAATCCGGGTTGAGCGGCGGAGGCGGGCTCAACACCGCCTTGCCGATCGGGGTAATTTTGATCTTCTCATCGGCCAAGATCTGGACGAGGGTTTTCTGCGTGTTGTCCACCGAGTCCTCCGGCAGAATTCGACAATTGACGATCGCGCCGGCTTTTTGCGGCAGAGCGTTTGTCGCGTGACCTCCATCGAGCATCGTTGCCACGCACGTCGTTCGTAGCATTCCCACGTACTTCGGGATGGCGGTCATTCGCGCCGCCGCCTGCGGATCGGGCGGATCCTGCAATATCGCTTTCATGTCGGCAGCCAGTTGTCCACTCTCGATCTCGGACATCCGCTGAAAGTATCGGCGCGTCACCTCCGAAGGCTTGAACGGGAACTCAAACTTGCCGAGCCGAGATAAGCCCTCCGCGAGATGGTAGATGGCGTTGTCCTTGCTGGGCCGCGCGCTGTGCCCGCCCGGGTTGGTGACCTCCAAGCGATACGTCTGAAACACCTTTTCACCGATTAGAATGCTGTTACTCAGGTATTTGCCGTTTTTGCCAATTGTCCCGCCTCCCCCTTCATTCAACGCGTATTCGGCGTCGATCAGGTTGCGGTGGGTTTTGAGAAGCCACTCGACACCATTGTGATCGGACGGAATCTTCTCCTCATCCGCGGTGAGGGCGAGGATCAGGTCGCGGCCCGGAACAAATCCTTCCTTCTTGTATAGGATCATGTTGGTGACGAGCGCAGAAACCATCGCCTTGTCATCGACAGCACCGCGGGCATAGAAGGTACCGTTCTCCTCGACGAGCTTGAACGGATCGCGTTCCCAGTCTTCGCGCTTGGCCTCCACCACGTCGAGATGGCCGAGCAGGAGCAGTGGCTTTCGGTCACCGTTGCCTCGCAGCCGAGCAACCACGTTCCCTTTCTTGGGAGCGCCGGGCGGAACAAGCACCTGGACGTCGGCAGCGCGATAGCCCGCCGCACGCAACCGGGCCGCAACTGCCTTGGCCGCTCGAGTGTTGTCGCCTACCGAGTCAGTGGTGTTGATGTTGATCAACTCCTTGTACACTTCGCGAAGAAGCCGGATCTGGGACTCGCGCGGCGTTCCACTGTCGAGCTGCGCTGGCCGAGACACTGCGGATTGCGCCCCCGCTTGCCGCGCGCTCACTACCAACGTGCCGAGAACTATTGCTCCGGTAATCGCTCGCAAAGATCCACGCACGCATCCCTCCTTATTTCATGCCGTTTGACCTGTTCCTCGAGGACCACCGTTGGAGAAGACTCACAGATCACCCAACACAGTCCATATAGGAAAACCCAAGCATCGAGCGCAAATGAATACCCTCGGAGCTGTTGGCCAGATTCTGGCTAAAGGATTGGGCCTCTAGTTTTGACTGCTTTGAGGGCTTTCAAGCTCGCTCGCACTGAGCCGCACCGCGAAATGGCGAACAAGCTGGTGAGTTCTCTACGTCGGCGCTAGGCTCTGCGCACATGATCGACCACCTCACTGTCCGTGTCCGCGATTACGAACGGAGCAAGGGATTTTTCGCCAAGGCGCTCGCCCCGCTCGGCTACACCGTCATGATGGAGTTCGAGGGCTTCGCAGGCCTGGGCGCGGGGGGGAAGGCGGACCTCTGGATCGCAAAGTTCGAAAAGCGTCCGCACGAACAGCCTTTGCACATCGCCTTCCGCGCGCCCGACCGCAAAGCGGTGCGGGCATTCTACGAAGCCGCAATGGCAGCGGGTGCGAAGGATAACGGCAAGCCGGGGACGCGTAAGGAGTACCATCCGAACTACTATGGCGCTTTTGTGCTCGACCCAGACGGCAATAACATCGAGGCCTGTTCCCACGATTCCGAGTAGCGGCCGCCGCCAGTAGCCCGTTTGGCCGCTGGTATGCGTCTTCGACCCCGATGTTAAGGCCTCCCCTCTTCGACACGGTGTCGACGGCAATAGACTTCCCCGAGAACGAGCGGCGCATGCTCGCCTTCTGGAAGGAGAAGGGAATCTTTGAGAAAACGCTCCAAGCACGCCGCGATGCGCCGATTTGGTCGTTTTACGAAGGACCACCCACCGCCAACGGCCTACCCCACAACGGTCACGTCCTCACGCGCGTGATCAAAGATCTCTTTCCCCGCTACATGACGATGCGGGGATACCAAGTGCCGCGCAAAGCGGGATGGGACACGCACGGCTTGGCCGTCGAGGTGGAGGTCGAAAAAGAGCTCCGCATTCACGGCAAGGCAGCGATCGAGAGGTTCGGGATCGAACCATTCATCAGCCGATGCATTGAATCCGTGTTTCGCTACATTTCCGAGTGGAAGAGGCTAACGGAACGAATCGGATTCTGGGTCGACTTGGACGGTGCCTACGTAACCTACCACCGCAGCTACATTGAGAGCGTGTGGTGGGCACTCGCGGAGCTGTTTCGCAAGCGTCTGCTGTATCAGGGACACAAGGTCGTCTGGTGGTGGGCCCAGGGCGGAACCGCGCTGAGCTCCGCCGAAGTCGGGATGGGGTACAAGACAGTCGATGATCCCAGCGCATTCGTGGCTTTCCCTTTGAGGGATCGCCCGGATCATGCCCTTCTCATCTGGACGACCACGCCCTGGACGCTTCCCTCCAACATGTACGTGGCGGTCAACCCGACCGTTGAATATGTCACCGTCGACCCAGGGGACCGGAAGCTGATAGTGGCCGCAGCGCGCAAGGCGGCGGTCGAAAAAACTCTCGGACGTCCGCTTCCCGTAATCGCAACCTGTTCCGGAGCGCAACTGGTGGGTCTCCGCTATCGCCCGCCGTTCGACGTCTACGAGAAGCGCCTAGGAGAGACCAAGGTCGCTGTCGCAGGGGACGGCGAAGAGTATGCCTACTGGCGAGTGGTCGCGAGCAGCTTCGTGACGCTCTCGGACGGCACGGGTCTTGTCCACGTCGCGCCGGCCTTCGGCGAAGAGGACTACGAGGTTTTTCGGAGGGAAGCCCAGCGGCTGGCCCATCCCGAGTCGCTCCAACTGTTGTGCGCGGTCAACCCCGACGGCACGTTTTCAACTGATATTCCCGCCCTCTCATCGATGTTCGTGAAGGCGGCCGATCGTCCCATCCTGAAGGATCTGAAGGATCGCGGGCTGCTCGTGCACGCAGAGACGTACCGGCACGAGTATCCCTTTTGCTGGCGCGCTGATGAGGACCCTCTCATTCAATTCGCGCGGCCGGCCTGGTACATCCGCACCACCTCGCGCGTGGCTGAGGCGATCGCTCACAACAAGGCTATTCATTGGGTGCCTGAGCACATCCGGGATGGTCGTTTCGGCAATTTCCTCGAGAACAATGTCGACTGGGCCTTGTCGCGCGAGAGGTTTTGGGGGACGCCGCTTCCGCTTTGGGTGAGCTCGGTGAGCGGTGAGGTTGAAGCCATCTCCTCACTTGAAGAGCTACGCAAGAAGCCCGATAACAACCTGGCCGACGTCGAGGAAGAGTTGGCTCGATTCGTCTCATCGCACCACCAGGAGATGGGAGCGCGAGCCGCGCATCACCTCATCGTCCACCGACCCTGGATCGATAAAGTGCGGTACTCCAAGCCCGGCTCGGCAGGCGAGTTCAATCGAGTGCCGGAGGTGATCGACGCCTGGTTCGACTCCGGATCGATGCCATTTGCGCAATGGGGGTTCCCCCATCTACCCGGGTCCAAGGAGCCCTTCGACCGCAGCTTTCCGGCAGACTTTATCAGCGAAGCGATCGATCAAACGCGCGGGTGGTTCTATTCATTGCTCATGGTCAACACCATGGTCTTTGACCCGGAGACCCTGACGCGATTCGGCCTCAAACCTCGAAAGCCACCGGTTCCATACAAGACCTGCCTCGTGCTCGGCCATGTCTGCGACAAGACGGGCAAGAAAGAGTCCAAGTCCAAAGGCAATTACACTCCGCCGGAGATTGTCCTCGATCGCGTTCAGATGGATTTCGCCGTTGCTTCAGGCGAGGACGGTCGCGCTTCCATCGAGGTAGGCGAGGCGCTGATCGCGTTCGAAGATCTCGAGGGCTTGGACGTCAGCGACGGTGCTCGCATTTGGGTCTATTGCCCGGACAAGCCTGATCTCGGCCGGGAGCTCATTCTCCGCGGCAATCGCAAGCTGCGAAGGCGAGTGGCTCTCCTCCATCCGGTTGACCGCAACGCGATCGGCGCGCGGCCGTCGTCGAAGGCCGGCGACGTGTTGCCGTCGGAGGTGCAGCGCCTTCCCGCGGCCGAGCGCATCGTGATCGAGGATCGGTCGGTGTCCGCCCCAGGTGCGGATGCGTTCAGGTGGTTCTTTTTCGCGTCCAGCCCAAGCTGGTCCAACGTTCGTCACTCGCTCGGAAACGTGCGCCTTCTGCAGAAGGAATTTCAGATCAAGCTGCGCAACATCTACTCGTTCCTGACCATCTACGCGAACATCGACGGCTTCTCCCCCGCCACAGGGAACGAGAGCTCGGCTAAGCCGGTGTGGAAAGCGATTGAGCGCAGCCGTGGGTACACCGAGGTTCGAAGCCGCAGCCTTTTGGATCGTTGGATTCTTTCCGAGGTGCAGCTGGTTGCTCGCGCGGTCGCCAAAGCGCTCGATTCGTTTCAAGTGTACGAGGCGGCGCAGGCACTGGTGGCGGTCGTGGATGCGCTCTCCAACTGGTACCTGCGCCGTAGTCGGAGCAGGTTCTGGGCACCCGGCCTCGAACAAGACAAGGTGGATGGCTACTTTACGCTTTACGAAGCGCTGCTCTCGATCGTCGGCCTAGCGGCTCCGTTCATCCCCTTCTTCGCCGAGCATGTGTATCAGAACCTGGTCTGCCGAGCGTGGGGAGCGTCGCAGCCAGAGAGCATCCATCTGTGTCCATATCCGGAGCCGAAACAGCGCCTCATCGACGAGGCGCTTTCGCTCGAGATGCAGCTGGTCCGCGAGCTGGCCTCCCTTGGGCTTCGAGTTCGCACCGATGCCAAGCTCAAGGTAAGACAACCGCTCAAGAGCGCGGAGATCATCCTCGCGCGGCAAGATCTCACCCAGCGAGTCAGTGGATACCGCAATCTGATCGCCGATGAGCTGAACGTTGCGGAAGTGCATTTCCATTCGTCGGGATACGAAGGACTCGGATACCGCATCCGTTTGAATCTACCCCTGGTTGGGCGACGCCTAGGGCCGATGTTGCCTCGAGTTCGCGAAGCACTTGCCTCGGCTGACGCCCGCTCGCTCGTTCGACAGCTGGAGGAAGAGCAACGTGTCGTCCTGCAGGTGGACGGAAAGGAGCATGTCTTCGGCAGAGAGGAAGTGGAGGTTTTCGCGGAAGCGCCGAGCGGCTTCGCGGCCGCTAGCTCTTCTGTGGGCGTGGTAATCCTGAAAACGGAGCTCACCGAGGAGCTGATTGACGAGGGTCTCGTTCGCGAATTATTGGCCCACATCCAGGCCGCCCGGAGGCAGCTCGCGCTCGGTTACGAAGAGCGAATCATCCTCGCAATCGATGGAACCGATCGGATCCGGCGGGTCATCCATGAGCGTTCCGAGCTGATCTCACGCGAAACGCTGGCAACCGAGCTTACCGTGGGTCCGCCCGCGTTCTCCCCAGACTTGACCGAGGACGTGGACGTCAATGGCCACGCGGCGAAGTTGGCGTTAGCCCGCTGCCCTTAAGTGTTGCTCATGACCGAGTCGCGAATCAAAGGGCTAGAGGGCGTCGATCCAGCTGACCGTCGAAAATCACGGGTTTCGCGGAAGGATGCGGGTTTCAAACGGCTGAGGTGAGAAATCAGTGTCAAAGTTGCACGGACCGCCCAAGTCCTCACAGTTGGCAACCACTTGCTCCGGCGTCGGCGGCGTCCCGGTGTGCACCCAATTCACCAAACTGAAAAATGCGCCGCCGAATTCGCTCGGGCCGAATTCGCAGTGACCATTCGCATTTGTATATGTCTGCACCAAGTTGCCGTCGGTTCCGGCGGCCTGCAGCGTCTCGAGATAGGCGCGCTCGTTTTCTACAATCACCAGGCCATCGCCCTTGGTGTGAATTGTAATCGTCGGCATTGGCACATTTCCGGTGGGATCGTAAGCCGAAGCCATGTAGTCCACCGCCGTCGGATTAGATCCCGCGCGGAACACCCCTTTGTTGAGCGCCTCATCGTCCGAGGAACCGGTATAGGTAACGCCCAGGTTCGTTACCGGGCTGAGCCCTCCGATTCGAACCAGCACCAGTTCCTGGAGTGCGAAGGTGGCAAATAGCATGTCGGTAATGAGGAAACTCTCGGGGATCTTGGTGACGCCTAAGATGTTTGCCAGATTCTGAGCCTGGGTTTCAGTGCGCTGTTCCGGTGGAACCAAGATCCCGGTGCACTCGTTGATTCGGGCGATTACCTCCTCCTGCGTAATCGGTGGGTTCGGAGGCGGTGCGAGGCCCAGGTAGAGCGGATACTGCGGCTCTTCAGGCCGCGGAAGATTTTGGCAGTAGTACTGATAAACGACTCGCAAGTCGAAGCCGCCGTACCAATTCCTCCGCCCGCCGGCGAGAGGTCCGCACATGGGCATCGAGCCGTCGTAATTCAACGTGCCGTCAGGACCTACGCCGTACACCTCGGCAACCTTTGCCGTCACCAACCCTCCCTCGGACGCACCAACTACGTACGTTTTACTCGGAGAACCAAAAATGCTGACGAACCGGTGGCGGACGCTTTCGGTGTCCGCCGCCGCATCGGCGACCGCCCAGCCTCCCAGGCCCAACGCGTCCGGACGATAGCTGGAGGCAGCCGCAGCAAATCCCTGAAATAGAAGCAAGTATGCGGGACCAAGGTCGCCAGCTCCCAAGGGCGCCGGCGAGCTCAAACTGTAGCCGTGATTCCAAAGCACGAGTTGGCCGTTGTAATCCGGCGGTTGGGCAATGAGGTAATACGCGCCGGTCTCGTCCTGATCGGCGTAGCAGGTCGACCCCGACGGAATTCCCGGTGGGCACGACGTTTGGGCCCCTGCCGAAGCTGCATAAGCCAAAATAGTCACTACTGTTCCAAAGGTTGTTTTCATCTGAGCCCCCTTCGAGCGCGACTCAACTCATTCCACGTTGCGGTTTGAACAGGGGTCGGAGAGTACGAGTCCGCTTTCATGCGGGTCAAGTCTGGTCTTTTCTTCCAAAACGGGCCCGCGAAATGCGAGCCAGGAGCACGTCGAGCGCGATGCTACCGCCTGCATCGGGTTCTTGGTCTTCCGGTTGCCCGTTTCGAAATTGACGCACATAGGTCTCTTACCCTCATGTTCGATCCGGCCTACCTGCTCACGATCTTCGACGACTCGCAGCAGTACGAATCGTTCTCGGTGAACATCCAGGGTATGCTGGGCATCTACGTGTAACAGGCGGCAGAACCACAACGGTACCTATCCCGACGAGCGCCAGTCGTGCGGCAGGAGTGATTGAGCACAACGACACTACGCCCATGGATTCGGCAGGATTTGGTGGACTTACTGGACTCGTTGGAAGCGGTAAGTCTTTGAGAAGAGTGCCCAGGGGCGGAATCGAACCACCGACACGAGGATTTTCAGTCCTCTGCTCTACCGACTGAGCTACCTGGGCTTATCCAAAATTTTCAAACAGTTGCGGGCTGCGTTCGTACGATCGATTCAGTGTGCGTAACCACTGCGTAGCGGATGCAGATGGGCATACTGCTCGGTAACGATCACGCTGATGTGCCCCATGATCTCCTTCAACTTCTCGATCGAACCACCAGCCAAGACCCATTGGCTCGCGAACGTATGCCGCGTGGCCTGGTACCCCGTCAAGGCCGAAGAACGCATGAATGAGGGTGGCCGGCCAGCCTTTCCACTGCGCGTTGGGCACGTTGCCTGAACAAGTGGTCCTTCCACGTTCGTGCCAAGCTTCCTCGCAGCGATGATCGGTGCAGGCAGCCTCCGGACGGGAACTGACTGCCGCAGTTTGTACCCGGCTGAGTGTGCGGCTTTTTTAGCGTTCGCAGCGTTGCTCGACCTCGCGAAGGCGCTGACGCGGCTTCTTTGCCTTCCCGTCCTCAGAAGCGACATCCATCGCCCGCCGTTCGAGTGCGAACGCCTCCGGACAGGCGCCCACCGCAGCGGCGACCGCGCCGAGAGTGGCGAGATTTTCGTAGTGGGAAGGGGCAAGCTCTACGGCCCGTCGAGCAAACGGGAATGCTTCCTCGGGTTGCCCTGAGGCCAGTAACTGCGCTGCTAGCAGATTCTGCGCTGCTGCGCTGTCGGGATTAAGCGACACCGCTTGACGAAGCGCGGCTTCCCTCTCGGTGGCGCGCGCGGGCCCCTCGAGCACCTTGGAAAGCAAATACCAGGCTCGCCAGTCCGTGGGCTTTGCCGCCACGGCGTTTCGAAGTGCATTCACCTTTGCTTCGCCGCTGACGCGGTCGGAGAGCCAGATCGCGCCCGGCTCCAAAGGATCTTCGCGCAGGGCCTCTTCGACCTCAAAGTGCGCCGTGATTGACGGGTCTTTCGGCCAACTGAAGGTACGCCAGATGTCATCAAATCGCCGACGGATACCGAGCAGGAGGAGATGCACGCGGGCGGAGCTGATCGTCTCCTGGGTGAAAGCCGTGGCCGGATTTACCTCCACTTTGTAGAAAGTGAACTCTCCATGCCTGCGGTGTCGATTGAGCGCGTCCTCGAGCTTTTCCATGGCGCGCGCATTCGCTGGGTCGAACTCGGGAAACGCGGCTAGCCAAGCCCGGGATGGATCTTCAGCCCTTGCGAGGCGAGCCTGGTACTCGCCGAATGCGCGCGGGCGTTCATTCCAGAGCCAATGATACAGAACCCAGCTCCACAACTCCTCGAGGTCGGGTTCCATGACGCTGTATCCGCCTTTCCACGAAAGTAGCGCGGAGACGCGCATCTGCCTGATCGAGCGCAGTCGCGAAGCCCGGTCCACGGGAACCAGTCCAACGGTCCCGCGGAACTTCGGGTTGGCGACGGTCTGAACGAAGCTGGCAAGTCCCTCGCTGAACCACCGTGGATGGCGCGGAAAGAAGTACCATACGAGGTGGTGCGCCAATTCGTGGGCTATCACCTCGGGATCCTTGCGCAGGGCAGCGGGATGGATGACCGCAGTAGGCTCTTCAAGCGGCCCCACCCCGAAATATCCGATTGACGCGTATGGCGCGAGCGCCTCAAACACGCTCTCCCTTGCCGGCACGATTACTCGCACGTAGCCTGGGACGTCTGTGTCCTCTGGCACCAGCGCGCGAATCTCCATTGCTTGCAGCGTCTCGAGCTCGCGCACCATTGACTCGGCTTCCGCCGGCTCGAGGTCGGTATCCAGGGCGAAATGCTGGCTGCGGTATTCACGCCACTCAGGACCGCCACTGGCAGGACAGCGCACTGACCCTGGCAGATTGCGTGCGCAGGAGCAGACAAGGAGAACCAAGATGAGCAGTCGGTGCACTCGTGCGGACTTATATCGCGCCGAAATCTGGGCTCTGGATTTTTGGTGCTACGCGAGCTGAGCTCAGTTGAGGGCCGCCCTCGTACGATCGATTCGGTATCCGCAACCTCAGGGATCCAAGTTCTGTCGACGACACTCCGTGTCACAGATCGCCCTTCGGGAGCTCCATTCCACGGAAAATCAACGAGTTAGAGTACTCACCGGTGAGTACTCGGCCTTTCTGCCTCGCTACCTTGGTTGCGGAACTGGAAAGACGTCAGCGAAGCGTCACCTCAAACCCGCCCGCCTTGAGCATCGCTGCTGTTTGTGGCGAGGCCAGGAATTCGATGAGAGAGCTGGCCGCCTTTCGATCCTTGCAAGTGCTAAGCACGGCCGCCGAGAAGTTGGTGATGCTCTGGAGCTCGCGCGGCAGTGGGCCAACCAGATCGGTTCCGGCGACGGAGATCAGCTCGGGAATCTGCTGAACCGCAATGTCAGCCTCGCCCCTGACCACCGCGTCTCCGTTGGGTACGCCCCGTCCGAGCTTGGCCTTGGCATTAACCTGATCGGCGATGCCGAGCTGCTGAAGAACCTTCGCGAAATAGACGCCACTTGCGCCGCCCCCAACAGGATCCGAGTAGGCCACCGCCTTCGCGGAGAGCAGTGCCTGCTTAAGTCGCTCGGGTGTCGAGATGTCAGGCTTCGGCGCGCCCTTGCGCACTGAGATGCCGACGCCGGAGCCTGCGATCGGTCTGCTCGAGCCGGCCACAATCCTGCCGTCTTTGATCAGAGCATCGATGCTGCTCGTGGTGGTGAGGATCACGTCGCCCACCTCACCCTCGCCAACCCGCTTTGAGATCATCCCGCTCGTCCCGACCACCAGCGTGAGCTGGTGACCGCGGGCCTCGAATTGTGGTTTGAGCTGGCGCCACGCATCTGAGAACGCCAGGCTGCTAAAGACCTTGATCTCGGCCGCGGATGGCGCGCCCACGTCGAGGACTGCGGCGCTCGCCATCAGGCACGCGATGCAAGAGATGATCAATTTCATCGAGCCCCCCGTGCGTGCTCGCCCCGTGCTAAGCTCCATTCCACGGAAAATCAACGGAAAGCTACCGCCCGCACCACTTTGGCGACCGCTTCTCCAGGAATGCGCTCATCCCCTCCTGGGCGTCCGCCGCTGCCGCATTCGCGGACATCACGTCCTTGGTGTACGCGTAGGCCATCGGCTGGGGCAGCTCGATCTGTTGATAGAAAGCCCGCTTGCCGATACCCACCACGTACGCGCTCGAGGCGATGATTCGCTCCGCCAGGGCGTGAGTCTGCGCCGCGAGCTCGGCGGGGGCCACCACTCGATTGACGAGACCAGCCGCTTGCGCCTGGTTCGCGGAAATCGCCTCGCCGGTCAGCAACATCTCCATTGCCTTTTTCCTACCTACCGCGCGACTGAGCGCGACCATCGGCGTCGAGCAGAAGAGCCCAATCTTCACTCCAGGCGTCGCGAAGCGGGCTTCGGTGCTGGCGACCGCCAAGTCGCAGGTCGCCACCAGTTGGCAGCCTGCGGCAGTGGCGATTCCATGCACCTGCGCAATCACCGGTTGCGGAATCGACTGTATCGTCGACATGAGCTCGATACATGCGTCGAACAGCTCCCGATAAAAAACCGGATCGCGATTCACCATCTCACTGAGATCGTGCCCAGCGCAGAATGCGGGTCCGTTTGCTCGCAGAATTGCGACCGCGCTCTCTCCACTGTGGCTGATCTCGCGAAATGCCTGCGTGAGCTCCTGCATGTGCTCCAGCGAGAGAGCATTTCGCCGCTCGGGACGATTCATCGTCACCAGGGCAATTGGTCCTTCGCGATCAACGAGAATGTGTCTAGCCATACGTTGGCTCCCTTTACTTTTCAACCACCACTACTCGCGGCCTCGCTGCCATCGTATTTATATAAACCAGCTTTGTCCCAGAGACGATGTAGCCGGTCGTGTTGCCGCTGCTGTCGAGCGTTCCTCTGCCAGGTTGGGCAGCATACGGAAAGAATGAATAAGGGATGCCGGTAAAGCTCTGATTGGGGCTGAGCCCGGTCGGTGTCGAGTCGTCCTCCATACCCGAGTAGAGAGCTCGGCCGTCAAAGTTGATTGAGCCCACTCCGATCACTCGGCTGATGGGTTGCGCACCCTCCATGCCGAAGAAGAACGGACCGGAGAGCGACGCATCCATGAAAGGAGCGCCAATCTGCGGATCGAAAGAACCAAACGCAGCTGATTCGCCGGTGCCGAGTACCAGACCGCGATTTGAGTCGATCAGATACAGAATCGCGAATCCGCTCCCGAGGCTGGACGTTGTCACACGGCCATTTGGGCTCACCACGTAGGTTCCGTTCGCGGACAGAAGCGGCGTAAAAGTACCAGCGCTGTTTGTATCGAGGACGACCGTAATCGCTCTAATCCCGTCAGATATCGCGACCCCAACCGAGGCATCCGGGCCCAGATTTACAGCACTGAAACCGCTGACCTGCACAACGGAAGTTGCATTCAACGCGCTGTTGTCAAAGTTGTTCAACGCCTGTTTGAACATTTGCCCGGTCAGAATCGGGAACGTGCCAGGAGTCGATAGGAACACCATCTCCTGGGAAGAAACCATGTAGAGGACGACGCCGAACCCGTCCCCCTGGCAGACGCCGCAACTGGCCGAAGCAGTGAAGCCAATGGTTCCACGGCCATTCGCAGCGACACTAATGATACCGCCTCGGATGCCCACTGGAGGACTCACGGTGCCCCCGCTATTTACGTCCAGCTGACCCGCTGAGACCAAGCCGGCCATTGCGGTGAACACTCCCAGGTCGGCAATGCGTGCAGATGAGTCTGTACCCACCGAGCCGAAGACGTAATTTCCCTGGATGCTGTTGGTCGTAAAGGAAGTGGGATCTTGCCTCTTCAGGAGACCCTCAGCCCGTGTTCCGTTGCCGGAAACATCATCGAATTCGATGATGCGTCCCTTGGTTGCGATCCCCGCGGTGATGCCACCAACGGCAAAACGGAACCTCCTGATCGCTGCATCAGAGGTTGCAAGCGTCAAGCACCCACGATTGTCGGAGCCCAATGTGTAGGAACTGCCGTTAGCTTGAATGGTCAACATCGACATTGGGGATGAGGTAAAATCCGCCAGGCCCGCGGCGATTCTTCCAGTGCCATCGGCGGTGAAAGAGCCAGCGAGCCCAAAAACACCGAAGTTGCTGTTGCCGCCTTGAAAGACAAAGGCGTATTGGCCCATCAGCGCGGCCTCGTTGCCGGAAGAGCACACCAGCGGCTGTATGGTCAGAGTTACTGACGCCGTCTTAGCGGAATCCGCTGCCGCGGTGGCGACCACCGTCACGTTGAAACTCGCGCTCACCATCAGCGGCGCCGTGTAGGTCACTCGGTTCCCAGTGGTGCCGCTCAGGCTGCCGCAGTTGCTCGCGCAGCCGGACAAGCTCCAGCTGACCGCCGGGTTTCCGCCTGCGTGACGTACATCCGCCGAAATTCTGATCGAGAGGCCGGCAAACAGAGTGGTCTGATTACCCTCGGTCGCGGCGGTAATGGTGAGTCCTCCGCCCCCGCAGCCCGAGATGCAAAGCGTTAGAAGGAGAGTGGCTAGGCGCTTCATGGGTCCTCCCCGGCGCGCTGAGCCCGCACGTATGCGCGCCTGTGTTGGAGTCGTCAAGCTATCCGTCAAGCTTGACGTCGAGGAGCGAGCGCTTTACGAGAGTCGCGAGGCACGCCCATCCCGGTCACCGAAATCCCCTATCTCTCTAGACAGATCTCTGCAGGAGGCCTGCCGCTTCACGTCTTGGAGAGAGGCCCTTCGACAGCTCCGCACTTGCTCTTCCTCCATGGATGGCTGGACCACGCGCATGTGTTCGATTGGGTTTGCGAGGCGTTGCCCCGCGTGTGGCATCTGGTTTCTCTCGATTTCCGGGGTCACGGATTCAGCGGCCATCTTTCCGCGGGAGCCCTGTACAACTTCACCGACTATCTGGCCGATGTCGAGGCAACCTTGGACGAGCTGCGGCTGTCTCCGGTTCATTTGATTGGACACTCGATGGGAGGTGGAGTCGCGTTGGCTTACGCTGCTGCCCGGCCGGAGCGCGTCAAGTCTCTCACCGCGATCGAGAGCATCGGTAGCGCGGGGGGGCCACCCAGCAACGCGGTGTCCCGGATGCGCCAGTTCCTAGCGGATCTTCCCAAGCCTCCCCTCAAGCGAACCTACGAGAGCATCGAAGCGGCCGCCGCGCGGATTCAGGAAAACAATTCCAGCTACAGTGCCAGCGCCGCACTCCACATGGCGCGATTCGGCACTCGCCCAGTAGCCGGCGGCGTGCAATTCACGTTCGATCCGGCACAGCGAAAGCGGTTCGGCTTCTCTTTTGATGAGGACCAGACACTGGCAATCCTCGAGGCGGTACGGTGCAAGGTTCAGATCCTCCACGGCACTTCCGGATTTACCTTCGACGACGCGCTGATGAAGGCGCGTCTTGCAAAAATCGGATCCCCCGTACCGATCGCGATACCCGGCGGTCACCACGTACAACTGGACTCCCCCCTCGAGGTTGCTCAGAAGATCGAGGCGTTTGTCCGCGCGAACGCCTGATCGCGCCAAGCGGCTAGAGGTGAGGCGCTACGGCCTGGCTCGGTACACCACGGTGCCACCCACTACGGTCAGAAGCACCTTTGCCCTGGGTAGCTCCTCGGCAGGAGACTCGACGGGGTCCACCGAAAAGGCGCTGAAATCTGCGTCGCGTCCGACCGCCAACGTTCCACGACGATCTTCCGCGAACGATGCGTACGCCGCTCCGACGGTAAATGCACGCAACGCCTGCTCTCCATCGAGTCGCTCCTCCGGCCTCCATCCTCCGGTCGGCTGACCCTGCAAATCCTGGCGGGTTCGTGCCGCGTAGATACCGAGCAAAGGATTTGGATCCTCCACCGGAAAGTCGCTGCCAAACGCCAGCGGCGCGCCGGTATTCAGAATGGTCTTCCAGGCGTACGCGCCCCGGATTCGCGCCGATCCGACGCGCGCCTCGGCCCATCGCATGTCGCTGGTGGCATGGGTGGGCTGCATGCTGGCAATGATGCTCAGCTGCGAAAAGCGCGGAATGTCCTCGAGGCGAATCACCTGTGCGTGCTCGATGCGATGCCGGCCGGCGGTCGTCTTTGTCGCGGTGGCGGCCTTCGAAATCGCAAGCAGCGCCAGACGATTTGCACGGTCGCCGATGGCGTGCACCCCGACTTGAAAACCTCTTTGCATGAAACGCTCGGCCCGTTGTTCGAGCTCGTCCGGCTCAAGCAGCAGCAAACCCTGCTGAGAAGGTTCGTCGCTGTAGGGAGCATCGAGAGCCGCCCCCCGCGAGCCCAGCGCTCCATCGAGCCAGAATTTGACCGCCCTCATCGTCAGCCTTTTGCCTTCGAACGGCCGTTGCTGAAGGTAGGCGGGGTACTCGCCTCCCTGCCCATTCGCCATCGCGTAGATGCGCAGAGGCAGAGCGCCCTGATCGTCCCACTCTTTGAGGATCGAAAGCGTGGCCAAGTTGGTTCCGGCATCGTGCATCCCGGTCAACCCCACCTCGGCGCATTTCGCCAACGCGGCACGCAATCTGGCCCGCAACTGTTCAGGTTGTAGCGGCGGCAATTTGGAGTCGACCAACTGGACAGCGTTGTCCACCAAAACGCCGGTGGGCTCGCCATTTGCGCTTCGAAGAATTCGGCCGCCCTTGGGGTCCGGCGTGCCCGCGCTGATTCCCGCGCGCCGAAGTGCCTCGCCGTTGACCCACACCGCATGGCCGTCGATTCGAGTCAAGAACACGGGGGTGTTGGGGAACAGCCGGTCCAGTTCTTCGCGGCCGGGAAACTCGCCGCGACCGTGCGCCCAACTGGTCTGATCCCAACCCCGACCGATCAACCAATCGCCCTGGTAGCTCGACGCAGGGGCATTCTTCGCCAGCTCGAGAATCTGCTCTTTCGAACTGGTTCCAGCGAGGTTGAGGACGGTCAGGTTCGTGCCCAAGTTGGCCAGGTGCGCGTGGGCATCTTGAATTCCGGGGACGATTACGGCCGATGACAGCTCAATGACGTCAGCACCAGAAAGCTGACTGAGCACTTCTTCACGAGTGCCGCTCACGGCGATTTTTTCGCTGCGAACGCCCAGCGCTTCCACCAGCGGCCGGTTCGGATCGAGTGTTCGAATGCGCTTGGCTACGTAGACCGTAGCTCGGCCCCCCGGTTGTGGGGGAGAAACGTGCTTCATGCAGGCTCCCTCGAATAACAGCAGGCCGGCGATGAGCCAAGTGAGTTGGGACGATCGGCGGCCTAGCGGCGACGCCATCACTCGGGAAGCGTGCCCGGCGGAGTGTCGAAGGTGTGCGATCCCGTCAAGCTAATCAGGAATGCCTTGATCGCTGCTTTGTCCTTCGGCTTCAGTTTCTTCAGGTTCTTGAATTTATCGTCGAGGTTCGGATTTTTGATTCCGCCGGCGGCCATGATGTTGATTGCTTCGTCCAGCGTCGCAACGCTGCCGTCGTGGAAATACGGGGCGGTGAGCGCGATGTCTCTAAGCGTCGGCGTCTTGAAGGCGCCATCGTCTTTCGGATCCTTGGTGAAGGCCATCCGTCCGTGATCGCGCTTGTCCTCCGGCTTGTCGAATCCGATGCCTGCGTTGTGGAACTGCGAGTCCATATACAGCGGCGGCACGTGGCAAAGCGCGCAACCCGCCGCTCGGAACACCTCAAATCCGCGCTGCGCTTGCTTGCTGACCGCGCTCTTGTCCCCTTGCTCGAACTTGTCCCACGGCGCGTCACCTGACTTCAGCGCACGCAGGAACGAGGCGAGCGCCATCGGGATGTTCTTGGCCGTGGCGTCCGAGTCGAACGCCCGAAGGAAGTACGCGCGGTAGGGTGGGACGGCATTCAACTTCTCGGCGATCGCTTCCGGTTTGGCTCCCAGCTGTCCGGTCCACGCGGCATTGCAAACGGCTTCCAACGTGGGCATCCGTCCGTCCCAATAGAAGCTGGTGAAGTAGCCCACGTTCAGCATCGTGGGTGCGTTGCGGGTGTTCATTGCGCCACCGACTTTTGCGCTGACCGCCTGGCCCTCGGTCCATCCCTTGTCGGTGTGGTGGCAACCCTCGCACGCCATCGTGCCGTCCTTGGATATCCGCTTGTCGAAAAAGAGGAGGTAGCCCAAAGTCACCTTCTCCGGCGTGGTCGGGTTGTCACTCGGGTCTTGAATGTCCGGCAAAAACGCCGGGGTCGGCGGAATTGGGGGAGCTGGCGGGAGGTCGACCTTCGGCGCCGGTTTGGCTGGCGGCGGACCGGAAGGTACATCAAAGGCCGTGGTCGTCACCGACGAATCCCGGGGAGTCATGTCCTCGGCATAGCCGAAAGGAGGTGCTGGTAGCGCTTCGGTGTGTACGGGTTCATCGTGCCTGCAGGACTGCAGGCAGGTCAAAGCGCAAAAGCCAACCAGGAATCCAACCGATCGCATGGGCCCCTCCATTCAGCAAAGGACTAGCAGCGTAGCGAAGCGGCTTCCATAGGAAACCGCTCTATTCGGTAGGTGTCGGTTCCGAAGCTTCTGGCGCTTGCGGCTCAGAAGTCTCCGGGAGAGTGCCGGAGCCGCCGGGTTCTTCAACGTCCTGGGTAGCTTCGGGAAGCTTGGAGACCCCGGTGACCTTTTCCTGGGGACTTTCAAGCGAGATGAGCCGAACGCCTTGGGTATTGCGGCCGATCACCGAGATTTCCTTCACCCGCATCCGGATCAGCATGCCTTGGCTGGTCACCAACATCACTTCGTCCTCGTCACGGACCTGAACCAGCCCGATCACCTTTCCATTGCGGTCGGTCGTCTTGATGTCGATCACACCTTTGCCGCCTCGCCCCTGGACCCGATACTCGCTTTCCGCGGTGCGCTTGCCATATCCATTCTCGGTGACGGTGAGAATGGTGGTGCCCTTCTCCACCACGTCGGCGCCTACCACTTCGTCTCCCGGCTCGAGGGTGATCCCCTTTACCCCATAAGCCGCTCGACCCATTGAGCGTACTTCGGTCTCGGAGAAACGAATGCTCATCCCCTGGGCAGTCGAAAGCAGGATGTCCTTGCTGCCATCGGTAATCTTCACCGCCACCAGACTGTCGCCATCTTCGACCGACAACGCGATGAGCCCCGACTGCCGCACGTTGGAAAATGCGGTCAAGTCCGTCTTTTTCACCACGCCCTTCTTGGTGACAAAGAATACGAAGTTGTTCTGAACAAACTCACGCGCCACCAATACCGCCGCCAGCTTTTGGTCTTGAAGAGGTGGAACCAGATTGACGATCGCCTTTCCGCGCGCGGTACGGCTGGCCAACGGAACCTCGTGCACCTTGAGCCAGAACAGTCTGCCGCGAGTGGTGATCGGCATCAGGTAGGAGTGGGTAGAAGCGACGAAAAGGTCGGTGACAAAATCGTCCTCTTTCGTCGCCGCGCCGGTCTTTCCGCGCCCACCGCGGCGCTGCGCGCGGTACTCGTTGAGCGCGCTTCGCTTTACGTAACCAGCGTGTGAGCGGGTGACCACCATGTCCTCTTCGGCGATCAGATCCTCATTCGTCAGCTCGCTGACTTGATCGAGGATCTCCGTTCGTCGCTCATCCCCGTAGCGCTCGCGAATCTCCTTTAGCTCCGCTTTGATCACGCCCATCAGGGTGGCTTCGTTGCCCAAGATGTCCTTGAAGCGGGCAATATCTCGGACCAGGGTGATCAACTCCTTGAACAGCTCCTCGCGCTGCATCCCAGTCAACCGCTGCAATCTCATCTCGAGGATGTTTTTCGCCTGCTCTTCGGAGAAGCCCCCGTTCTGGTACTGGTGAGTCAGCCCAGGGTAGGAGGACTCCTCGGCTCTTACTCTGGCGACCAGCGCATCCATTTGGGCGATCGCCTTTGCCGGATCCATCTTCGGCAGGACCCGAAAAGTCGGGTGCTCCGCAATCGCCGCCGAAAGGATGTGGGTGAGTCCCCAACGGGCCTCCTCCGCGTCCTTCGATTTTCGAATGATCGTGATCACCTGGTCGATCAAGTCCTGAGCCACCAGCAAACCCTCGACGATATGCAGTCGAGTCTCGGCCTTGCGCAGCTCGAAGCGGGTGCGGCGGGTCACCACCTCGCGACGATGGGAGATGAATCGCTCGAGCATCTCCTTCAGGTTGAGGGTTCGCGGCTGACCGCCATCGATCGACAGCAACACCACTCCAAAGGTGGACTGCATCGGAGTGAGCGCAAACAGATTGTTGAGCACCACCGACGAGAGCGCATCGCGCTTGACCTCGATCACGATCCGCATCCCGTGCCGATCCGATTCGTCTCGGATGTCGCTAATTCCATCCAGCTTTTTGTCCCGAACCAGCTCGGCGATCCGCTCGATCAAACGAGCTTTGTTCACCTGGTAGGGAATCTCGGTGACAATGATCGACTCTCGTTCGGTCTTTTTCTGCACCTCGATTTCCGTTCGGGCTCGCATCACCAGCTGCCCGCGACCGGTCTGGTAGGCCCTCTCGATTCCCTCGCGGCCGGTGAGGAACGCGCCGGTCGGAAAGTCCGGCCCAGGGATGTGCTTCATCAGATCGGCGACCGTGGCCCGCGGGTTCTCAACCAAATGAATGGTCGCATCCACCACCTCGGCCAAGTTGTGGGGCGGAATGTTTGTCGCCATCCCCACCGCGATCCCGGTGGCGCCGTTCACCAACAGGTTGGGGAATTTGGAAGGAAGGACCAGCGGCTCTTGAAGCTCGTCGTTGTAGTTGGGGCCGAAGTCGACGGTGTCCTTTTCGATGTCCGCCAAAAGCTCTTCTGCGAGGCGCGACATTCGCACCTCGGTGTAGCGCATCGCCGCCGGGGCGTCCCCGTCAACCGATCCAAAATTCCCCTGACCGTCAACGAGCAGGTAGCGCAACGACCAAGTCTGGGCCAGGCGGACCATCGCCTCGTAGACCGCCGCATCCCCATGCGGATGGTACTTGCCGATCACGTCGCCGACGACGCGGGCGGATTTCTTGTACGGGCGGTTGTGAAGGTTTCCGAGCTCGTGCATCGCGTAGAGCACCCGCCGGTGAACTGGCTTCAGCCCGTCGCGAACGTCCGGCAGCGCCCGACCGATGATGACGGACATCGAGTAGTCGAGATACGAGCGCCGCATCTCGTCTTCGATGGTGATCGGTAGCAACGTGCCGCCCCCTTGGAAGTCGGGCGGCGCAGGCGGCTTATCGGAGGTGTCGTCTGGCATGAGCTCTCATGGAAGGCCAATCCAAGCTCTAACTGCGATCGAGAGGAATCTCAAGATCGCGGCGGCCAGTTAGAATATGCAGAAGCGCCCATGTCTAAATGGTCCGAAGCGAAGGTTACCGCGGTTCACCCAGCCGCAGAAGGACTCACCTCGCTCGAATTGGACCTGCGAGGCACACCGCTCGCCGGAACCCATCGACAGCCTGGCCAGTACGTCAGCCTTGCGCTCGAAGGGGTGGGGGTAGGTCTGTTCGCGATCGCATCGGCCCCACACGCGGACGCCAGGTTTGAATTTTTGATCAAAGGAGGATCGCCGCTCGCCGAAGCGCTTCGGCAGTTGCGGCCTGGCTCCAAGGTTAGGGTTTCGCTACCCGCCGGTAAGGGATTTCCGATCGCGAGAGCCGAGGGGAAGAATCTATTGCTGTTCGCAACCGGCTCGGGAATCAGCGCGATTCGATCGGTGATTCAGTCCGTCCTGCAGAACCGGAGTGACTACGGCCAGATCTCCCTCTACTTCGGCGCACGGACACCGACCGCCTTTGCCTACCAGCGGGAGCTCGAGACTTGGGAGAGGGAGGGCATTCAAGTCTTTCGCATCGTCAGCCGGCCCGGCGAATCGAGGTGGAAAGGATTGACCGGCTACATTCAGTCACATCTGAGCGAACTGAACGTCGACAACGCGGTCGCATTCCTCTCCGGGCAACCAGCTATGGTCGAGGAAGTTACCCGCGCGCTCACGCAACGCGGGCTTCCTCGAGAGGACATCTACCTCAACTTCTGAGCTTACTTCGTCTTCTTCTCGTGCTCGATCACCGTGCCGTCGGAGTCCTTGAGCGTGCGCTCTTTGGTCTCCGTCTTGTCGGACTTCAGGCTGCCCGCCGGCTTGTTCTTCTTGGTGGTCTTGGTCTGCATCTCGGTCGTCCCATCCGCGTTCTGCTTGGTCTCCGAGGTGACCGAGGTGTCGCTCTTGGCGGTCCCGCTACCGGTGTCCATCGTTGTCGACCGCTCCACCTTGCTCTTCTCCTTGGTGGGCGAGGACTCGTACTGCTCCGTCTTCTTCGTCGTCTTACTGCTCTCCTCGGCGAACGCTGGCGCGGCAAAGCCGACCAGCCCCAGCAAGGAAACCGCCCATGCACTGCGCTTCATGCTTCCTCCTTTGCTCTGCTGAAGTGCGGAAGCAATCTGGGAGCGGGTGGGGACACTCGGCAAGCTTCGGCTCCGGCACTGAACACTTCCGGAGCCGCTCGGGCGGAAGACGAGCGACTGCTCGAGGGTGCCTGCGGTCTACAGTACAGCCTGCGGCAAAACGAGCTAGATGTCGAAGTACAGGGCGAATTCCATCGGGTGCGGGCGCAGGCGAACCGGATTCACTTCCTTTTGGGTCTTGTAGTCGATCCAGGTGTGAATCACGTCCTCGGTGAAGACGTCGCCTTTGAGCAGGAAACGGTGGTCCTTGCGCAGGCAGTCCAACGCTTCCTCCAACGACCCCGGCATCTTTGGCACGTCCTTCAACTCTTCAGGCGAGAGGCCGTAGATGTCCTTGTCCAGGGGATCACCAGGGTCGATCTTGTTTTCGATTCCATCCAGGCCGGCCATCAGCTGTGCGGCGAAAGCCAGGTAACCGTTGCATGAGGGATCGGGGGAACGAAACTCGATCCGCTTTGCTTTCGGGGACGGCGAGTACATCGGGATCCGGATCCCTGCCGATCGGTTTCGGCTCGAGTACGCGAGGTTGACCGGCGCTTCGAAGCCGGGAACCAGCCGCTTGTAGCTGTTGGTGGTCGGATTGCAGATCGCCGCCAGCGCGCGAGCGTGCTTGAGGACGCCGCCGATGTAATACAGGCACATTTCGGAGAGCCCGGCATAGCCGTCCCCGGCGAACAGCGGCTTGCCAGCCTTCCAGAGCGACTGGTGCGTGTGCATTCCACTGCCGTTGTCCCCAAAAAGCGGCTTGGGCATGAAGGTAACTGTTTTCCCGTGCCTCCAGGCCACGTTCTTGGTGATGTACTTGAACCACATCAAATCGTCTGCGGTTCTGACCAACGTGTTGTACCGGAAGTCGATCTCGGCCTGACCGGCGGTGGCCACCTCATGGTGCTGCCGTTCGACTTCGATCCCCACTTCGGCCATCACGCGGCACATCTCGGTGCGGATGTCCTGCAGGCTGTCGGTAGGAGCAACCGGGAAGTAGCCTTCCTTGTAGCGCGGTTTGTAACCTCGGTTGCCGCCCTCCTCGTCGCGCCCAGTGTTCCACTGACCCTCGACCGAATCGATGATGTAGAAGCTTTGGTTTGGGCTCGAGTCGTAGCGGACGGTGTCGAAGATAAAGAACTCGGCCTCGGGTCCGAAGTACGCCGTGTCCGCGATCCCGGTGCTCTTCAAATACTTTTCCGCTTTCTGGGCGATGTTCCTCGGATCGCGGGCGTACGCTTCCTTGGTGATTGGGTCATAGATGTTGCAGATCAATGAGAGCGTCGGCTCTTTCATGAACGGATCCATCACCGCGGTGGTGGCATCCGGAAACACCAGCATGTCTGAATTGTGAATCTCGGCCCATCCGCGAATCGAGGAGCCATCGAACCCCAGACCTTCCTCGAAAATCTCTTCCTTGATTTCCTGGATTGGGGTGGTGAAGTGCTGCCAAAGGCCAACAAAGTCCATGAACTTCAAATCCACCATCGTGGCGCCGCGTTCTTTGGCCAATGCCAGGGCTTCCTTAGGTGTCTTGACCATTTCTCTTCTTTCTCCTGATGCCCCAATGGGGGCAAAACGGCGCGAACAGTAGACTCCCTTGGGGCAAGAAGGGAAGCCCCAGTTGAATCCAAGCCACATAGGCGTCTAACATTTTGAGATCGACCGGGCGGAAGCGAGTCTGAACGGCATGACCGGAGAACTGGGTGAACGACAGCGAGAAGTGCTTCGGGCGATCATCCTGGAGTACATCTCGAAGGGTGACCCGGTGGGCAGCGCTTACCTGGTGCGGCGACCGGAGTTCGACGTTTCCTCAGCCACCTTGCGCAACGTGATGGCCGACCTGGAGGAGCTGGGTTTTCTGGAGAAGCCCCATACCTCTGCGGGGCGAGTCCCCACTGACCTCGGTTATCGCTTCTATATCGATACCCTTCTGCAGCTTGGCGAGCCGGCTCGCGAAGAACGAGAGATGATCCAGCAGGGCATCGCACGCGAGGCTCCGGTGGAAGACGCATTCCAGGAAGCCTCGAAAGTCCTGCACTTCATGACCCGCCACGCCGGCGTGGTCCAGACGCCGCGCGCGTCCGCAGTGGTCTTCCACCGAATCGAATTCGTTCGCCTGCGCGAAAACCGGGTGCTCGCGATTCTGGTCAGCCGCGATGGACACGTGCAGAACAAGCTGTTGACCCTCGATTTTTCAATGACCAATGAAGAGCTTGTCCACGCCGCGAATTACCTCAACGAGCTGCTTCGCGAGGTGCCGCTCGAGGATTTGCGCGCGAGGCTTCAGTCGGAGCTCGATCAAGAGCGAGCGCTCTACGATGCCATGTCCGCCAAGGCGCTCAAGCTTGGGTTTGCCGCTGCAGACATTCCTCGGCCAGACCGGGTGTTGATTGAAGGCGCAGGCTCTTTGCTGGAAACGCCGGAGTTCGCGGACGTGGAGAAGATGAAGGCCCTGTTTCGCGCCCTGGACGAGAAGAACAAGCTGCTCGAGCTGTTGGACCGGGTACAGCGCGCCCGCGAGATGCAAATTTATATTGGCGCGGAGAGCGAATTTTCTTCGGCGGGCGACGTTACGGTGATCGCGAGCCCGTATGGATCTGCGGATCAGATACTGGGAACCGTGGGTGTGATTGGACCGACGAGGATGAACTACCAGCGAATCATTCCGCTGGTGAAGTTCACCGCCGAGGTGCTCTCGGGGGTTTTGAGGTAGAGACGGGTCCGCCCATGCAGTCAAACTTCTTTCGGCCCAACGACCGGCCGCTGCTCAATCTCGCTCTGCTGGTCATCACTCTATTCACGACCTTCAGCGCCTATCTGCTCGGATTCGCGCGGTCCGAGCCCGTCGCGCATGCAATTCGCGAATCGCTGCTGTTCAGCATCTCGCTGATTTTGATCCTCGGCTCCCACGAGATGGGCCATTACGTTTTGGCTCGTTGGCATCGGGTGGATACTTCGCTGCCCTACTTCATCCCGTTGCCCTTGCTTGGAGTCGGGACGCTGGGAGCGGTAATCCGGATCCGGGGGCGCATTCCCAACCGCAATGCGCTGGTGGATATCGGGGCAGCGGGCCCGATCGCCGGGCTGTTGGTAGCGATTCCGGTTTTGATCGTGGGGATCATTCGAGCGAAGGTGGTCGACGAACCCTCGTTCACCTTGTTTCTCGGCGAGGGCTCCCTCTGGAACCTGGCTGAGCATCTATGGCACTACCTGGTGGGCGTCGCGCGAGACAGCGGCGAGGCCCCCGTGACTGGCGCGTCCACGTTCTCCTTTGGCGACAACCTTCTCACCTTGCTGCTTCAGCGGCTGATCTGGGGCGCCCTGCCGGTAGGCAAGACTCTGCTGGTCGGCCCGATGTTCACCGCGGGTTGGTTTGGCCTGCTCGTCACGATGCTCAATCTGATTCCGATCGGCCAGCTCGACGGCGGTCACCTCAGCTATGCGGTACTGGGGGCGGCGGCCAGCAGGCTCGGAAAAGTGATCGCACTGCTGATGTTTGGTTTGTCCTTGTTCTACAGCATCGGGTGGCTTCTATGGCTGGTGGTTGCCGGGAAACTGATCGGATTCGGCCACCCGCCTCCGCTCGAGAGCGACAGCCCTCTCTCTCCTGCGCGCAAGTGGACCGTGGCGATCAGCGTAGCGGCGCTGATTCTCTGTGTCATGCCCGTCCCAATCGCCATAATATCGGTGCCGTGAAATTCCTCTGCCCGGCATGCGATCGACTGCTCGAACTGGCGAGCTACCGAATCGAAGCAGACGCACTGGTGGTGCGGTGTGCCCGCTGCGGAGTCGAGACTTCCAGTCACCCTGAGCCACGACCCGTTCCAAGCTCCACGTTTCATCCGAGCCCGCCCCGGCTGGCCCTCGCACCTGAGAGTCCGAGCATCGAGCAGGAGTCGTTTGATGCGCCGGCTGGCTATTGCCCCAAGTGTCTCGGCCTCAAATCCGAGGCTACGGAATCATGTCCCCAATGTGGGCTGGTGTTCGCCAACGCCCAGCCAGCCGAGTTCTATCCGCGCGAGGAAGTGGCAGAGCAGTGGCGTCAGCTGCTCGCCCACTGGGGCGATTCGCAAAAACACGAACAATTTCTGAAGTCAATGACGGCACTGGGAGAGTTGGTGTCAGCCGGCCGACTTTATCGGTTGCGGCTCGCGATCGCGCCGGGCGATGTGATTGCCCAGCGAGGGAGGGATGAAGTCGTGCGCTTGGCGACGATCGGTTCTCCACTATTCAGCAAAGAGCCCGCGGAAGTGCAACGCGCAGTTCGATGGCAGCACGTCGCGCTGGGCATGTTCATCCTGCTGTGCATCACCGTGGCGGTGGTGTTGTTTCGGCAGGTTGCGCAGCGGCTCCCGTGAAAGACAGGCTGATGGTCGAGGGGCTCTTGGGCCCGGCCGGAGTGCTCTCCGAAGTGCTCCCCGGCTACGAGAGCCGACCTCAGCAACTGGCCATGGCTCAGGCGGTTGAGAAATGCTTTGCCGAGCACGGTTACCTGCTCGCCGAAGCAGGGACGGGGACCGGGAAGACGTTCGCATATCTGGTCCCGGCGGTGCTCTCGGGCCGCAAGGTGGTGATCTCCACCGCCACCAAAACGCTGCAAGAGCAGATCTTCCTCAAGGACATTCCCATCCTCAAGCAGCAGGTGGGGCTGCAGTTCGAGGCGGCTTACCTCAAGGGGCGAAACAATTACCTTTGCCTCCATCGATTCGAAGAGATGTTGCAGCAGCCGGAGTTCGCGATTCGGGAGGAAGCGAAGTACTGGCCGCGCATTCAACAGTGGGCCGCCCGCACCGAGGTAGGCGACCGCGCGGAGCTGGATCTGCCCGACAGTTTTTCTGCGTGGCGAGAGCTGTCCACCACGCCAGAGACCTGCCTGGGAACGGTATGCCCACAGTACGAGCCCTGCTTTGTGACTCGAAGCCGTCGCTGGGCGGAACAAGCAGACCTGGTGGTCGTCAACCATCACCTCTTTTTCGCCGATCTGGCCATTCGCTCGAGTCAGGGGACTCGGGGTGAAGGCGTGTTGCCACACTACGATGCGGTCGTTTTCGACGAGGCTCATGCGCTCGAGGAAGTCGCCACCGATTATTTTGGCCGGCAGATTTCAAACCGACGGATGGAGGACCTGGCGTCCGATGCGATTCGTGCCGACGGATCGGGCGAGCATAGAGTGGGAGCACTCTCCGCGGTGGCCAACCGAATCCGAGAGCAGTCCGAGGCTCTCTTTCACGCGCTACCCCACGCGCTGTCGCTTCCGTCCGGGGACGGGAGCTATCGGCTCGAAGCCAAAAACCTCGAGCCGCTCGATGGCCATTTCGACGCGTTGCTCCAGAGCCTGACCGCAGCCGGTGCTCTCGGGAGCTCGAGCGATCAGCCGGAGCTGATCGCCGTCTCTCGCCGGGCGGTGGAGCTCGCCGCGGATCTGGAATTCATTTGGAAAGCTCGCGCGATGGACCACGTTTACTGGGTTGAGCGGCGCGGGCGAGGCGTGTTTCTTCGCGCCGCGCCGATCGATATTGGCGGCGAGCTTCGGCGGCGCCTCTACCCCTCCGTGGACACGCTCGTCTTCACCTCCGCCACGCTCACCGTGTCAGGCCGTTTCGACTATTTTTCTCGGCGAATTGGCTTGTCCGAAGATCAGCCGCCCCTGAGTCCGCTGGCGAGGATCTCGGTGGATTCGCCGTTCGACTTTCGACGCCAGGCTGCGTTGTATGTTCCCGCGCGCTTGCCCGACCCGAACTCACCAGAGTTTCCGCGGGCGGTAGCCGACGAGATCGTCCGACTGGTTCAGATCACCGGCGGACGTGCCTTCGCGCTCTTTACTTCCCTGCGAAACATGGCTGCGGTCCACCAGCTGGTGAAACCGCGCGTGCCCTTCACGGTGCTACTACAAGGTGAGCGGCCCAAGAGCGCCCTTCTGGAGCTCTTTCGGCAAGGGCCCTCGGTCTTATTTGCCGCCCAAAGCTTCTGGGAGGGCGTCGACGTCCCCGGCAACGCCCTCTCGCTGGTGATCATCGATCGGTTGCCGTTCGCGTCACCCGGGGATCCATTGGTGGCCGCTCGAATCGAGCAACTGCGAAAGCAAGGCGAGGACCCGTTCTCCGCTTACCAGCTGCCGCAAGCGGCAATTGCTCTACGTCAGGGGTTTGGCCGCTTGATTCGAACTCAGCAGGATCGCGGCGTAGTAGCGATTCTCGACCACCGAATTCGCACCCGCCCCTATGGGACGGTGTTTCTCGACAGTCTGCCCCCGGTGCCCAGGTTCGGCGAGCTGTCCTCACTAGAAAACTGGTTCGTTCGCGAGGGGAACGCCGCGCGCCCGGCCTAAAGCTCCCGCGACATCAAAAGCCGAAGCTTGCCCGACTTTTTCGACACCACCGTCGCAACCGTGGTGAAGCCGGCCTTGCGGTAGAAGCTCACCGCCGCTGAATTGGCCGGGTCGACTCGAAGCGCCAGGGTCTTGCGGTGCAGGTCCTTGGCGACCTTGATCGCATGGTTGAGGAGCAATGTGCCGATGCCTTTGCGCCGAAGCTCGGTTTTCACGACGATGTTGCGCATGTAGGCCGCACCCGCCACCGGACCATCTCTTTCCACGGTGACGTAGCCAACTACGTGGTTCTGTAGCCTTGAGACCTGCACATAGGGCTGCAGCTGAGCGAGCGCTTGCAGGCTTTGCTCCGGGTTCTCCCCCCGCCCTCTCCATGGATCGGAACCCGCGCGCAGAGCGGCAACGAGCGGCATCTCCTGGGCGCTGACCGGGGAAAACTTGATCGCCCCGGCCAAGTCGTTGGGCAGAGCGGTCACGTCGAGTACCGGAGGAAGGCTTTTGTCGTGCGGTTGGTCAACCTGCTTCATCTTTCACTATCCTTCGGCAATCCTAACCGCTTCGCACCATTCCTTCCACGCCCGCGAACATTCAATTGAGCCCAAGGCTTGGAACTTGACCACCGGCTGCCTTGACAGACCATCCCCTTCAATGATGGTGCCACTCAGCCTAGGCATCATATCTTGAGTTCCAACCCTACCAGCCGCGATCCGCTGGCAAACTCACGCGAGTTTCTGTGGATTCGCACCTTTGTCGCGCCTTTCCACCCTTTGCCCTCGCCGTTCGGACCCGGCGATGACGCAGCGATAGTTCAAGGCCGCCGCGGCAGGTTCTGCGTCACCACCGACTCGGTGATCGAAGGCGTGCACTTTCTCCTCTCCCACGCTCGCCTTCAGGACGTCGGACATAAGGCATTGGCCGTAAACCTGTCCGACCTCGCCGCGATGGGAGCCCGGCCTGACTGGTTTGTCTGCTCTCTGGCTGTTCCACGAGCTTTTGGGCGCGGGGAAGTGACGCAGCTCGCGGCCGGAATGAGTGTGGTTGCACGGCAGCATCGAATTCGTTTGATCGGTGGGAATTTCAGCGCTGCGAGCGAGGTATCGGTTTCGATCACCGCGGCCGGCACTCTTGGAGCCCGCGCCCTGACGCGTGGTGGCGGTCGCGCCGGTGACTGGTTGTACGTTTCTGGCACCTTGGGTGAAGCACGCTTGGGGCTGGAGTTGCTGCGGAAGGGCAAGCGGACCGGCGCGGCGCTTCGGCAGTTGCGCCCTACTCCCCGAGTCGGCCTGGGAATCTTGGCGTCTGCTTACGCTCGAGCGGCGATCGACGTCTCGGACGGATTCGCGCAGGATCTGTCCCATCTTTGCTTCGCCTCTTCGCTTGCCGCCGAAGTGGAAGTGGATTGCTTGCCAATTGCGCCCTCGCTGGCCAGGACGCTTCCGCGCCGCAAGCAGCTCGAATTCGCTTTGGCCGGCGGCGAGGATTACGAACTCATTCTAGCGGTGCCCGCCGCTCGCAGTGTCGGCTTCGAGCGCGCATGTGCCGAAAAAGGGGAGCGCGTCACACGCGTTGGCCAATTAACCAGGGGAGCGGGGGTATACCTGCGCGAGGGTGGGAAAACGATTTCCGCTCCCCGCGGGTTCGACCATTTCAGGTAGACTGCCTGGCCGCGGTGTTTCTCACGCCGCGTGCTGCCGCCACCGCGGACTAACCACACGAGAAACGATTTGCGCCGTCCCCTTCGCGACGAATTGCCAATCTCTGTTGGTCCCCGGCGCGATTTGCTGCGGCGGGTGGTGGTCCTGGGAGACGAGCAGCACCGCACGCCCAATCTCTCGCTGCATCTCAAAATCCTGGCCGGCTACTTGCTGCTCGGCGCCGCGCTGTTTAGCGCAATGCACCTAACCGAGAACGCGCCGTGGGTGACGAAGGTCAGTGCCGCGGCCGTGATCACCCTGGTCTTGGCGGTGCTGCTGCCCTCGTTGCTTGCGCGGCTGACCCGAGTGAAAGTGCTCTCCCGCTCCGCTCTGGAAATCTCACGAGGAGACCTCTCGAAGCCGGTGGTCACCGGAAGCGGCTTCGGCCGCGACGAGATTGATGAGCTGACCACCGCGATCAGCAACATGCAGCAGAACTTGCGCGAACTGGTCCGCCATATCCAGCACACCGCTCAATCGGTTTCGGATTCGGCCAATGACCTGCAGCGTTCCGCAGAGGGAGTGAATGCATCGACCGAAGAAGTCGGTTCGTCGATGGAGAAGATCGCGAAGGGAGCGGAGACCCAGTCCAACCTGGTCAGTCAAGCGTCCCAGGTGATTACTGAGATGGCGGATTCGATTCAGCACACCGCGGTTTCGGCAGAGGACGCCGCCAGAACGGCGGGAGAAACGTCCGGCGCCGCCGAAGAAGGATCCAATGCCGCCCGACTCGCGGGCGAGCGAGTCAGAAAAGTGTTCTCCCGCATCGAAAGCGCCAGCCAGCAAGTCTTCGCTTTCGGCGAGAAGACTCTGGAGATCTCGAAAATCGTCGATGTGATCACCCTGGTGGCGCAACAGACGAACCTGTTGGCGCTCAACGCGACGATTGAAGCGGCGCGCGCGGGCGAGTACGGACGCGGATTCGCGGTAGTAGCCGACGAGGTTCGCAAGCTGGCCGAGAGCGCCGGCCGTAGCGCCGAGCAGATCAGCAAGCTGGCTCGCGACATTTCCGGGCAATCCACCGCGGTCGTCTCGGCCATGAAAGAAGGGATCAACGAGCTGGTCGAGGGCCGCGAGGACCTCACCACGATCGTTCGGTCGATGGGCTCGATCACCGACACCGCCCGAAAGGGCGCGGACAAAGTTCACCTCATTTCTGATAGCGCACGCGATCAGTTGAAGGGTTCTCAGGAGATGGTCAGCGCAATCCGGCAGATCAGCCAGGTCGCGAAGGAGAACGCCAGCTCCACCGAGGCGATTCACGAGGTGATTGTCGAGCAAACAGGCGCGGTTTCGCGGATGACCTCCGCCGCCCAGGAGCTCACCAGCTTAAGCCTCGAATTGCAGAACGTGGTCAGTCGCTTCAGGTTGGTTCCGTGACCTCTCCTACTGGAGAGGAACGAATGAGGCACGTGATCTTTCAGGTTGAAAATGAACGATACGGGCTGCCGTTGGAGGCGGTACGCGAGGTATTCTCACCTCCCACTGTTTTCAGCCGCGTACCCGCCGCGCCGCCTCCGATTCGGGGGGTGATCAACCTGCGCGGCCGGGTGGTGACGGTGGTGGATTTGAGAATGCTGCTGGGCCTTCCAGATGGAGCGACCAAAAGTGAGAAGATCATCTTGTTGGATCAGGGTCGGCGAGACCTCGGACTTCTGGTCTCCGAGGTGGAGGGCATCGAGTCGCTGGAGAAGATCAGCCCATCCCCAGGTCGCACAACGCCGGCAGTTCGGGGCGTCGCTCGCCTGCGGCGGTCGGCAATCACAATTCTGGATATTGAAGGGATCAACGGTGCGGTGACCGCGCTGTTTCCCAAGCGGATTACCGGGTAGCGGATGGTGGGAGTTCAGGGTGTGTTAGTCTGTCCTTTGATCATCACTTAATCAGGCAGGGGTCCATGCCAAAACGAGTCCTGGTCGTCGACGATGCAATTTTCATGCGGAACATGATCAAGGACATTTTTATGTCCGGAGGTCTGGAAGTCGTCGGCGAGGCCTCAAACGGACTCGAAGCAGTCGAAAAGTACAAGGAGCTCAAGCCAGACTTGACCACCATGGACATTGTGATGCCCTTCAAGAGCGGGATTGAGGCAACCCGGGAAATCATCAAGGAAAACGATAAAGCGGTGGTGGTGATGTGCTCCGCCCTCGGTCAGGAATCACTGGTGATGGAGGCGATTGAGGCCGGCGCGTCGGACTTCATCGTCAAACCGTTCCGCTCAGACGACGTCCTCGCGGTCGTGAAAAAGGTTCTCGGGGAAGAGTAGATCGGCCTGTCCCTCCGGACGGGCGAGCCTACCTCCCGCGTGGGTGCCAATGCCGATCGAGATGTCCAAGTACCTCGGAATCTACATTACCGAGGCGACCGAGCATCTGGAAGCCCTGGGCCGAGAACTGGTCGAGTTGGAGAAGAACAAGAGCGATGAGGTGGTCGACTCGATGTTTCGACACGCTCACTCGATCAAAGGAATGGCGGCGGCGATGGGATACGAGGCGACCGCGGTCGTGGCTCATCGGATCGAGGACCTGGCCCAAGTGGTGCGCGCCGATCGCTCGCAGCTCAACCCCGAGCTGGTGGATTTGCTTCTTGCTGGCACCGACGCTCTCAGCGAGCAGGTTCGGGCCGCGGCCGAGAACCGGGAGGCTCCCGAGCCACAGACAATTCTCGCTCGCCTCACCGCGAAATTCACTGCACTGACCCAGCGCTCCCCGCCGCCGACCCGGGTGATGGAGGTGGCGAAGCAAGAGGCCAAAGCCGCGGCAACCCTTCCCGCGCCAACCGCCGCCCAACCAATCCAAGCGGAAGCGCCGTCCACCGCCGCGTTGAGCTCGAATTTTCAAGGCCGCTGGAGCATCCGGCTCAGCGTCGCCCCCACTTGCCAGGTGCCGGGCGTCCGCGCCTTTCTCGTTTACAAGCGGCTCTCCAACGCCGGTCGCATTTTCGAGCTTCGCCCTCCAATCGAGAGCCTTCGGTCGGGTCGAATACCAGACGGGTTGATCTCGATGGAGTTGCAAACCGAAGCGTCCGAGAGCGAAATCCGAGCGCTGGTGAAGAACATCGCGGAAGTGGAGCTGCTTTCAGTTGAAGCGGTTCAAAGCTCCCCCGCCGCAGCGCCGGCCAAACCGGAGCCCGCACCCGACGGCGCGCGAAGCGGCGCCCAGGATCCAATGCGAACGGTTCGAATCCGGACCGAGCTGCTCGACTACCTCCTCGAGAACGCGGGAGAGCTGCTGTTGGCCGGGGCCAACATGCGGGAATGGGGCAAGGGTCTTCCCGGGCAGATCCGGGCTCAGTTCAACGAGGGAGTGGACCGGCTCCAACTTTTGGTGAAGGACCTCCACGGGAAGGTGATGAGCTCCCGGATGACACCGCTGTCGACCATCACCGACCGACTGCCTCGGGCGACGAGGGATTTGGCGCGTCGACGAGGAAAGGAAGTGGACCTGGTGGTGACCGGAGCAGACGTCGAGCTGGACCGAGCGATCATCGATTGCGTGTCCGATCCACTGCTACACCTTTTGCGAAACTGCGTTGACCACGGAATCGAGGAGCCGAAAGAACGGGAAACCGCCAAGAAAGGTCCGCGGGGACGAGTTCTCCTCGGAGTTCGCCGCACCCAGGATCGGGTGGTGATTGAGCTGGAGGACGATGGGCGGGGGATGGACGCCGAGAAACTCAAATCACTCGCCAAGGAGCGGGGACTGATCACTGCGGAAGTGGCCGCCCGAATGAGCGATAAGGAGGCCTTTCTGCTGGCTTGCCTCCCGGGAATCTCGACCGCCAAAGAAGTCAGCGAAATCTCCGGCCGGGGAGTCGGGTTGGATGCGGTGAAACGAGCGGTGGAGAACCTCGGAGGAAAATTCGAAATCGATTCGCGCCGCGGCCGCGGCACCCGATTTACCTTGGATCTGCCGCTGACGGTTTCAGTGATCAATCTGATGCTCGCCAAGGTGTCGGAGGAAGTCGTCGGGCTGCCGATCGCCAAGGTGCTCGGGGCAACGGCGGTAGACTCCGGGAAGCTCTCGAGCAGCCGGGACAGCGCCTATCTTGCGCATGAGGGTGGGCTTCTGCCGGTGTACGAGCTGGCCTCGCTGCTGCGCTGGCCCGCCGCACCCCCGGGCGGAATCCGGCCCTATATCGTCAGCGAAGGCGAATCTGGAAAAGTAGCGCTCGCAGTGGACAAGCTTTTGGGTCAAGAAGAGGTGGTGCTTAAAGTCCTCCCATCCCCATTGCATCTGATTCCCGGGTTGTCTGGGGTTTCAATCCTGGGAAGCGGAAAGCCCATTTTCATCCTCGATGTCGCGAGGCTTCTGGAATATGGACCTGCAGGTTCCTAGCGCACAGCAGCTCGATGCTCTTCGAGAAGTGGCCAACATCGGTGGCGGCCACGCTGCCACCGCCTTTTCAAAGTTGGTGGGAGGCCGGACGGTCAAAATCGAAGTTCCTCGGGTGAGCTTCGAGGTTTCGGAGCTCGCGGAGCTGGTGGATGGCGACTCCCAGCTGGTTGCCATCTCGTTTCAGATTCTGGAAGAGCTATCCGGCCGAATGCTTCTTCTGCTCACCGAGCCGGATGCGCATGCCCTTTGCCAGTTATTGCTCAACGACGCACACTCCGGTGAGCTCAACGAGGCGGAACGGAGCGCGCTCTGCGAAGCTGGCAACATCGTTGCGTCCGCCTGCTTGGCTGCGGTGGGCACGCTGACCGGGCTGAAGATCCTTCCCTCTGCTCCTTCGCTTTGCTACGGCCATGAAACCGAAGTCCTGCACGGGGCGGCGCCGGAGCTGGCGGACAGCTCGAGTCCGATGGTGGTGATGCAGATTCACTTCTTTACCGCGAAGAGTCCCTACGTCCGCGGGCAGCTGATTCTAATGCCGGAACGCCGAAGCCTCGCTACGCTGCTGAGCAAATTGGGGCTCTAGAGAGGCATGGACGAGGACGAGCTTCGGCGTTTGCTCGGACAGGTGAGGTCGAAGAAAGTTCCAGTGAGCGCCGCGCTCGAGCGCTTGAAGGACCTTCCTTTTGCCGAGCTTGGCTACGCGACGCTGGACACCCACCGGCATCTTCGGCTCGGTTTTCCGGAGGTCATTTTCGGAGAGCGCAAGACGATGGATCAGCTGGTCGGTCTGATCGAAGCGTTGCAGCGGCGAAAGCAACCGGTCCTCGTCACGCGCCTCAGCCCGGAGAAGGGAGAAGCCTTGTCGCGGCAGTATCCCCGCGGGCGCTACTATCCGGAGGCGCGAATCTTCGAAATCCGATCTGGCCGCGCGCGAGCGGGCAAGGTCGCCGTCGTGACCGCCGGGACTTCAGATGTACCGGTTGCTGAAGAGGCCGCGGTGACCGCCGAGGCGCTGGGTGCCACCGTCGCGCGCATTTACGACGTTGGAGTCGCCGGAATCCATCGGCTGTTGCGGCGTAGGATTGAAATCCAGAGCGCGCAAGTGGCGGTGGTGGTGGCTGGGATGGAAGGCGCGCTCGCGTCCGCGGTGGGAGGACTGGTAGGGATCCCGGTGGTTGCGGTTCCGACCTCGGTAGGCTACGGGGCCAACTTCAGAGGCTTGTCGGCACTATTGGCGATGTTGAATTCGTGCGCTCCCAACGTGGCAGTGACCAATATCGATAACGGCTTTGGGGCCGGTTACTACGCGGCGTTGGTTTCTCGCATGACCCAGCGAACGCGCCGATGAAGAAAATTCTCTATCTGGAGCCGGTGGGCGGCGTGGCGGGCGATATGTTCCTCGCCGCCGCGATCGATCTCGGCGTTCCCGAGGCGGACCTGCGTGCCGGGCTGGATACCCTCAGGCTACCAGGGTGGCGGTTGTCCACCTCCCGCGCCGCACGCCATTCGATTACCGGTACCCACCTCGATGTGCAGCTGATCGCCGATTCGCCAGCGGGCGAGCGCAGCCTGGTTGAAATCCGAGAAATCATCCGATCGGCGAACGGACTTTCGGCTCGAGTGCGGGAGCGGGCCCTCGAGATTTTCGATCTGATCGGCCAAGCTGAAGCGAAGATCCACGAAGTCCCGATCGAAAAGATCCACTTTCACGAAGTGGGAGCGGTCGACTCGATCGTGGACATCTGCGGCGCCTCGTTAGCGCTGGAGCTTCTCGGAGAGCCCGAAGTCTACGCCTCTGCCCCGCCCTTGGGCAGCGGCTCGGTTGAAACGGCCCACGGAAACATGCCGGTGCCCACGCCAGCAACATTGGAATTGCTCAAGGATCGGCCGGTCCGTTTCGAGGGAATCGGCGAGCTGACCACGCCCACGGGCGCCGCGTTGGTGAGGGCGTTTTGCAAAGTAGAACCTCCGCCTGAGTTCATTTTGGAGAAGGTCGGCTATGGCGTCGGCACCCAGCAACTGCGGGACCGGCCGAACGTGTTGCGGGCGTCGCTTGGGCGATTGGTCGGCGAAGAGGCCGACTCCACCTGGGTGGTCGAGGCCAACCTGGATGATTGCAATCCGCAGCTGTTGGGAAGCCTACTGGAAACGATGCTCGAGCTTGGCGCGATGGATGCCTTCGTACTTCCTGCCACGATGAAGAAGAGTCGACCGGGCCATTTGGTTGGAGTGGTGGTTTCTGGCTCGCGCCGGCAAGCGGTATGCGATGCGTTGTTGCGCGAGTCGACCACCCTGGGAGTTCGCTATTACCGGGTGGAGCGGATGGTGCTCGAGCGCTCTGTTGAGGAGGTTTCAACCCGGTTCGGTCCGGTTCGGATCAAGCTCGGACATCGCGGCGGCACGGTGCTCAACGCCCAACCCGAGTTCGAAGATTGCAGGCGCATTGCTCAGAAGGAGAAAGTGCCTATCAAACAGGTGTGGGCAGAAGCACTGGCGAGCTACCATCAGACCACGGAGGCAAGGGAGCATGACCGACAAGCACTGGGATCAGCAGATTCTCGGCTTTTTGAAAAAAACCGGTGAGCAGATTCGCGGAGAGACGGAGAAGATACTCACCGAAATCCGGGATCCGCAGAACCAACAGAGGATGAGGGAGAGCCTCAACGAGTTTAGTAGCTGGGCGAAGCAGACCGCAGAGGAAGCCACGTCGCTTATGGAATCCGCGCTCAAGAAAGCGGAAGCAGCAATCAACCAGGCAGCGGAAAAAGTGAAGCAGTCTTCCGCGGCGATAAGCTCGCCACAACGCGCAGCACGTCGTACCCCCTCCCACAAGCGAACCCCCAAGCGCCGCGCAGGCAGCACCCGCCGGTCCAAGCGCCCTGGGCGCACCTAATCCACAGTCAATCCGGACCACGCGTTGGTCGTCCATACAGGCCGTGAGATAGTTAGGGGCGGTGAGCATTGAGGACAACAAACCGGACGCCGGTGATCCTTCGCTCGGCCTAGACGCGGAGACCTCATCCTCCCCAGCGGTCAGCGCAGAGGCTTCTGAAGGAGTAGAGATTCTCATTCCGGAGGGCGAGTCGAAAGTCCCGGAAATCGAAGCGCTGAAGGAGAAAGTCGGCGCCGGCGAAGAGAAGGTGAAAGAGCTTAGCGAGAAGCTCAAGGAATCTCATGAGCGGCTGCTTCGCGCCGCCGCCGACCTGGAGAATTTCCGCAAGCGGTGGGTGAAGGAAAAAGAAGAGATCCAGCGATACGGAATCGAAAAGCTGCTCAAGGATTTTCTGCCGATTCAGGACAATCTGGAGCGTGCTTTGGATCACGCAAAGAACGGCGACGACTTCGACAGCTTGCGACAGGGCATCGGGATGACACGTAAGCTCTTTGAGGACAGCTTGGCGCGCCACGGAGTGCGAAGCTTCATCTCGGTTGGGCGACCCTTCGACCCAAGGCTTCATGAAGCGCTGCAACAGGTGCCCAGTCGCGAACAGGCGCCGAACCATGTCGTTTCGGAAGTGGTCAAGGGCTATCTGCTGCATGACCGATTGGCCCGACCCGCGCTGGTGATCGTGTCCAAGGGCGTCACCGAGGCGAGCGACGAAAGCGAGCCGCCGGACGCAACCCCCGTCGAAGCAGAGCAAGCCCAAAAGGGCGTTCGCACCACTCACCAAAAAACCGAGCCGAGCTAGGAACGGAGAATGGCAAAGGTAATCGGGATAGACTTAGGAACCACCAACTCCTGCGTTGCAGTGATGGAGGGTGGCGAGCCGGTGGTAATTCCCAACAGCGAGGGGAGCCGGACCACGCCTTCGATGGTGGGATTCGTCGAAAATGGCGAGCGGCTGGTGGGGCAAATCGCCAAGCGCCAAGCGGTGACCAACTCGGAAAATACCGTCTATGCGGTGAAGCGCCTGATTGGCAGAAAGTTCGCCTCGGAGGAAGTGAAACGCGCCGAGGCGCTGAGCGCTTTCAAAATCAAGCCCGCGACGAATGGCGACGCGTGGGTCGAGATCAGGGGCAAGGCCCAAAGCCCTCCGGAAGTCTCGGCGATGATTTTGATGAAGATGAAGCAGACCGCTGAGGACTACCTGGGAGAGCCGGTTTCCGACGCGGTGATCACCGTCCCGGCCTACTTCAGCGATACCCAACGCCAGGCGACCAAGGATGCGGGCCGGATCGCCGGGCTCAACGTGCTTCGGATCATCAACGAGCCGACTGCGGCAGCGTTGGCCTATGGTCTCGAAAAGCAGAAACAGGGAACCGCGGAGAAGGTTGCCGTATACGATCTCGGCGGTGGTACCTTCGACATCTCGATCCTCGAGCTCAATTCCGGAGTGTTCGAGGTCAAATCCACCAATGGCGACACCTTCCTCGGCGGAGAGGACTTCGACCAGCGGCTCGTCGAGTACCTCGCCAATCGGTTCCACGACACGAACCATCTGGATCTTCGAAAGGACCGCAGCGCCCTCCAACGGCTCAAGGAAGCGGCAGAGCGCGCCAAGCACGAGCTGTCCTCCGCGACCGAGACGGAAATCAACCTTCCTTTCATCACCGCGGACGCGACCGGACCGAAGCATCTGACGGAAACGTTGACCCGCTCAAAGCTGGAGGAATTGGTAGCGGACCTGGTCGAGCGAACGATCGAGCCGTGCCGCGTCGCGATGCAGGACGCGGGCGTGACCGCTGAGCAAATCAACCAGGTCCTGTTGGTCGGCGGAATGACTCGAATGCCCTGCGTCCAGAACAAGGTAAAGGAATTCTTCAAGAAGGAGCCACACAAGGGTATCAACCCCGACGAGGTGGTCGCGGTGGGAGCGGCGATTCAAGGCGGCGTCCTGAAGGGCGAGGTGAAGAACGTCCTGTTGCTCGACGTCACGCCGCTTTCACTCGGTGTTGAGACCGCCGGAGGGGTGTTCACGAAGATCATCGAGAAGAACACCACCATCCCGTGCAAGAAGGCGCAAGTCTTCTCGACTGCGGTGGACAACCAGCCGCTGGTGAGCATTCACGTGCTCCAGGGCGAGCGGGAAATGGCCGCGGACAGCAAAACGCTCGCCCGGTTCGAGTTGGTGGGAATCCCGCCCGCTCCTCGCGGAGTGCCGCAGATCGAGGTGTCCTTCGACATCGATTCGAACGGCATCGTCCACGTGTCGGCTACCGACCTGGGCACCGGCAAACAGCAGCAGGTCCGCGTGGTGAGCAACTCTGGCCTGTCCGAAAAGGAAATTCAAAAGATGGTCGCCGATGCTCAGACCCATCTGTCGGACGACAAGAAGAAAAAGTCGATGGCGGAACTGATCAACAGTGCGGATGGGCTCATCTATACGACCGAGAAATCGCTGGAGGAGTACGCTCAGCTTCTGACCGAGAAGGATCGCGAAGAAATCCGGCAGGACCTGGATGGCCTCAAATCGGTACTTGGCAGCGCTGATCCTCAAAAACTCAAGGAAGCGATTCAGCGCCTCGAAGGGTCGGCGTACCGCATTGCCGACAAGATTTACCTGGAAAGTCAAAAGACCGGCTAACCCAAACGCGTCGCTGGCGCTGTATTTCTTCAGTGGTAGTGTAATGCGGGCACATGAGGTTTGGCTGAACCGCTCTCAAGTGCGCCTGAACTCCGAAGGTGCAATGAGACTGGGTCGGAACGACCATGGCAATCGCGGAGAAGAGCTCGCGCGCAGCACAGCTGTCGATGATCCGGTCATTCTGCGCCGCGAGGGGCTCGGCAATAATGTTCGACGAACAGAACGCCGCTTTGATGGACGTGTACTCCGCGAAGACGCTTCCCCTCGATCCACAGAATCTGGTCCAAGTCGAAGAGCAGATCGACAAAGAAACGGGCCAACCTTACCTGCGCCTGTTTTACGGTGACTCCCGACAGCTGGCGCTCGCCGGAGTGGGGATTGCATTCGCTCCGGATTTTCGGAACACGGGCCCCCTTTCCGAGCTACCGCAAGCGGTTTGCTTTCGCGACTTCCATACGCTCCTGGACCGATTCAAGCACCAGCTGTACGGGCACCGCGAACAGCCGCCGAGTCGCGATGCGATCCGGCTTCTGATGATGTGCATCGCCATTCTGGACGGCGCGCGCGAGCAGGGATTTGACGTTGGACGGGAAGAGAGGGAGCTCGAGCCCCAGCTTTCTGAACTTGAGAAACGCCGCTGAGATCGAGTTCTTGACCCCCTCTGCGGTCCCCACATAGAAGACCCCACTCACTGGAGGTCTGATCTATGCGCGGCTACTCGGTAGCGCTGATTTTGACGCTGGGTTCTTTACCCCTCGGTTGTGAAAAAAGAAGCGAGCCCGGACCATCCGCCGGCGCGAGCGGCGGTACTCCAACGCCTCCGCCAGGAACCAGCGCATCCAGCCCCACGCCGGCCGACACCAAGGTCCCGGGCAGCCCTTCGGGCGGAGCCGCCGTTTCTGACAGCGACGTGATTCTGCTCGGTGAAGTCGGCTCTCTCACCGGATCCGAGGCGACGTTCGGTATTTCCACCCGCGACGGCATTGAGCTGGCGCTCAAGGAAGCGAACCAAGCGGGCGGGGTGAAGGGAAAAAAAGTCGCGGTGCGCGTCTACGACGATCAAGGCAAGCCTGAAGAAGCGGCGAACGCGGTGACCCGGCTGATCAGCCAAGACCGGGTCAAGCTGATCTTGGGCGAAGTGGCTTCCAGCAATTCACTGGCGATGGCGCCAAAGTGCCAGAGCGGGCAAGTCCCGATGATCACCCCCTCCTCCACCAATCCGAAGGTGACCGCAGTGGGGGACTACATCTTTCGGGTGTGCTTCATCGACCCTTTCCAGGGTTTCGTGATGGCAAAATTCGCAAAGGAAAATCTAAAGTTCACCCGCGCCGCGGTGCTCAAGGACCTCAAGAGCGCTTATTCGCTCGGCCTGACCGAGGTATTCACCCGGAAGTTCACGGAGATGGGCGGAAAGATCGTAGCGACCGAAGCTTACTCCAAGGGGGACAGCGACTTTCGCGCTCAGCTGACTGCGATCAAGGGTCACAAGCCCGATGCGATTTACGTCCCTGGCTACTACACCGACGTAGGAATCGTCGCTCGGCAGGCGCGAGAGATTGGGATCAAGGCTCCCTTGCTTGGCGGAGATGGGTGGGACTCCGAGAAGCTGTGGGAGCTCGGTGGAAGCGCGATTGTGGGCAGCTACTTCTCGAATCACTACTCGCCAGACGATCCCTCGCCTCGCGTGCAGAGCTTCCTCACCAAGTACAAGGCCGCTTACGGCGGCATTCCCGACTCGTTGGCGGCGCTCGGTTATGATGCGGCAAACGTCGCCATTCATGCGATGCAACAGGCGCCCGATTTGTCGGGACCTTCGATTCGCGCCGCGATCGCACAAACAAAAGACTTTCCAGGCGTCGCCGGGACAATCACCCTGGATGAGAACCGGAATCCAGTGAAGCCGGCCGTGGTGCTCCAGGTGGGCAGCGGAAAGAACAAGTACATCGCTACCATCTCGCCGTAATGGCAGATTTCATCCAGCACTTCATCAACGGAATCGCCGCCGGGACAATCTATGCGTTGGTCGCTCTGGGGTACACGATGGTGTACGGAGTGCTCAAGCTGATCAACTTCGCGCACGGCGATGTGATGATGGTCGGCGCGTACGTGGGCTACGGGACCGCGCTGCGGATGGGTCCAGCAGGTCGCGGTTCATTTTTGGGCGCGACGTTGGTTTTTCTTCTTTCGATGGCCTCCTGCGCGGCTTTGGGATTCGCGATCGAGCGGCTCGCCTACCGTCCGCTGCGGGAGAAACCGCGGCTGACTGCGCTGATCACCGCGATCGGAATCTCGTTCACGCTTGAGTACGGCTTTCAGCTCAACTTTTTGTTCCTGCCGGGGGCGGCTCCAAGGGCCTTTCCCGAGATCATCATTCCGACCGAGTGGTTGGTGATCGGCGACCGCGACGTGGTTCTCTGGAATTGGCAAGTCCTTTCATTGGCGATCGCGGTGGCACTGATGGTGCTGCTTCAGTACCTGGTTTTTCGAACGCGCTTCGGAAGGGCAATGCGGGCCGTCTCCTTTGATCATCGGATCGCAGCCCTGATGGGCATTCCCACCGACCGGATCATTGCGATTACCTTCATGCTGGGATCGGCCCTGGCCGCGGGAGCAGGCATCCTCTATGCGATCAAGGACACCGTGGTCCAACCGCTGATGGGTTTGTATGTCGGTCTCAAAGCCTTCGTGGCAGCGGTCATTGGGGGAATCGGCCACGTGCCGGGCGCAATGGTGGGGGGCCTGCTTCTGGGTCTGGTGGAGGAGTTCGTCGTCGGCTACACCAGCTCCAGTTGGCGCGACGCCGTAGCGTTTGGATTTTTGATCCTGATCCTGCTGCTGAGGCCCGAGGGACTGTTTGGGCGAGTGACAGCGGAGAAGGTTTGATGCGCTCAGGGGAACCGCCGGCAACGCGAGGCCCGCGGCTGCCTTACCGAGTCCGGGGCATTTTTCCTCTGCTCCTCGCGATTCCAGTCATCGGCCTGGCGCAATGGCTGGTCGGGGACATGCCCTTCATTGTTTACATCTCCTCGATTGTTGGCGTGAACGTGATTCTCGCGGTCTCGCTCAACATCGTGAACGGGATGACCGGCCAATTCTCGATCGGCCACGCAGGATTCATGGCGGTGGGCGCGTATACCGCGGGAAAGTTCTCGCTGGAAAGCAAGGATCTGGTGATTTCGCATTTGCCCACCACGATGTCGGATCAAGTTCTCTTGGTGGTGGCGCTGCTGATCGGCGGCTCGGCGGCGGCGATCTGCGGATTCATCGTCGGGCTGCCCTCGCTTCGGCTGCGTGGTGACTATCTTGCGATCGTCACCCTGGGTTTTGGCGAAATCATCCGGGTAATTCTGCAAAACACGGAGGCGTTTGGCCGCTCGCTTGGATTGGCCGGCATCCCCCAATGGTCGTCGATGTTCATGGTCTGGCTGTGGGCCTTCATCACCGTTCTGGCCGCCAGGCGGATTGCCGGCTCTTCCCATGGGCGCTCGCTGTGGGCAATCCGAGAGGACGAGGTTGCGGCGGAGGCGATGGGCGTAAACACAACCGCCTACAAGGTTCGGGCGTTCGTGATTTCGGCTTTTTTTGCCGGCATCGCGGGCGGCCTGTTCGCCCACTTCGTGCCGATCATCAATCCCGGCTCCTTCACGTTCGTGAAGTCGATCGAGGTGGTGGTGATGGTGGTCGCCGGAGGGCTCGGCTCAACCACCGGGGCAATCATTGCGTCCGTGTTGCTGACCCTCTTGCCGGAAGGGCTGCGCTCTGCTTTCACGGCGATCAGCGGCAATGCCGAAATCGCACAACGGGTGGACCAAATCCGGATGCCGATCTACGGACTGCTGCTCGTCATCCTGATGCTGGTTAGGCCTCAAGGACTGTTCGGGACCCGCGAGTTGTGGGATGTGCTGCCACGCTGGTTTCCCCGCCACCGGAGAGGACCGGCATGAACGAACCGCTGCTGCGAGTCGAACATGCGACTATTCGCTTCGGCGGGCTTAAAGCGCTCTCGGATTTCAACCTGGAAATACGACGGGGAGATCTCAAAGGGCTGATCGGACCCAACGGAGCGGGCAAGACCACCGCCTTCAACATCCTGACCGGCGTGTACCGCCCGACCTCCGGCAACATTTTTGTTTTGGGCCAGTGGGTGAACGGGGCCAAGCCCCATCAAATCAATCGATTGGGGCTGGCGCGCACCTTCCAAAATATCAGACTCTTTCGAGCGCTTACAGCAATCGACAACGTCCGGGTGGCCTGTCTCACCGAGGCCGCGCCCCTGGTGTCGGCCGAGCGGCTCGATGCAATTCGCCGCAAAGGTGGAGTGCTCGGCAGGTTCGCGACTCTGCTGGACTCGGCCAACGATTACTACGACTGGTGGAGGGCATTGGTGCTGACCCCAGGCTTCCAAAGGGAAGAAGAGCGCCTGACCCGCCGGGCGGAGGAGCTGCTCGAGGTGATGGGGCTTTCTCACCGTCGCAACGAGGAGGCTCGCAATCTGCCTTATGGCGAGCAGCGGCGTCTTGAGATCGCCCGCGCGCTGGGGACGAGGCCCAAGGTATTGCTCCTCGATGAGCCCGCGGCCGGAATGAACGCTCGGGAGAAATCGGAGTTGATGGTGCTGATTCGGCAACTGCGGGATCAGTTTTCACTTGGCATCCTGGTGATCGAGCACGACGTCCGTCTGATCATGGGCATCTGCGAAGAAATCACGGTTCTCGACTACGGCGAGACGATCGCTTGCGGGCCACCGGAAAAAGTTCGTAGCGATCGCCGAGTGATTGAAGCCTACCTGGGCGATTCGTACCTGGACTCCCAGCCGGATGCGGCACAGGGCGGTCGCAAATGAGAAGCGCCTCACCAACGCGCGGCGCTCTCGATGGCGGCTCGGTGGCTCCGAAGGTTCTCGGTTCGCGCGAGGAACGCAAAGCATTGCTACAGGTGGACGCTCTGCATGTTTCCTACGGAGCGATCCAGGCGCTGCGGGGCATCACGCTTGGAGTCGGAAAGGGCGAGGTGGTCGCCCTAATCGGGGCCAATGGAGCTGGCAAGACCAGCACGCTTCGCGCGGTGAGCGGAATGCTGAAGCCCCTTGCTGGCAAGGTGCACCTGGCGGGCGCCGACATCACCGGGGTCAAGTCCAATCAGTTGGTCTCCAGGGGGATCGCTCACGCGCCCGAAGGACGAGGGATTTTTCTGAACTTGACGGTCGAGGAGAACCTGGAGCTAGGAGCCTACCTTCGAAGGGACGCGCCGGAGATCTCCGAGGATATGGAGTATTGCTTCAAGTTGTTTCCACTACTCCGGGAGCGGCAAAAGCGAACCGCAGCGACGCTCTCAGGCGGGGAGCAGCAGATGCTCGCGATTTCTCGCGCCTTGATGAGCCGTCCCCAGCTGCTGTTGCTCGATGAACCATCGCTCGGGCTGGCTCCGCAGGTAGTAGAAACGATCTTCCGGATTTTGCGGGAAGTGAACCAGCGAGGGGTTTCCATCCTGCTGGTGGAGCAGAACGCACACTTGGCGCTCTCCTTGGCGCACTACGGCTACGTCCTGGAAACTGGGGAGGTAGTAATGGCCGGACCCGGCCGCGCCCTGCTGGCCAGTCCCGAGGTCCGTAAAGCCTACCTGGGCGAATAGGCACCCCAAGCAGCAAGCGGGCTCTCCGAGTTGACAGTTCAGCACCCACTCTTAACTTGCTCCCAGGTGCGGCAGCACCTTGATTGAAAGGAGGCCTCCGATGGCGTTCGCAGCATGGCCTTTTTTGGATGAACGCTGGCGATACAACGACGATCTCTTGCGGGGGTTGTCGAACTATTTCGGGGCGCGGCCGACTGCGCGCAGCGCTGGAGTATTTCCGCCCCTCAACTTCTACGACGATGGCACAACCCTGATGGTTCGCGCGGAAATCCCCGGCGCGAACCGCAAGACCTTGGAAGTTACCAGCCAGGCAGACCAGCTCACGATTCGCGGGGAACGGAGGATCACCACCCCAGGGGCCAACGCTAACTATCACCGGCGAGAGCGTGAGGAGGGGCAGTTCCGCCGCGTAGTGACTCTGCCTTACCCGGTGGACGCCGAAAAAATCCGCGCCACCTATCAAAATGGCGTCTTGGAAGTCCTGTTGCCCCGAGCTGCGGAGTCTCTGCCCCGGCAAATCCCGATCCAATAAGGAATGACAAGGAGCCCGTGATGGAAACCCAACCCCAGAAAGGCCAAGAGGAATTACCCGTTCGCGAAAAACAACCGGTTACTCGCGAACCCGGAACCCACGAGGGTCCATATTTCGAGCCCTCCGTGGACATCTACGAGACGGAAGATGCGATTACCGTGCAGGCGGATCTGCCGGGTGTATACCCGGATGACATCCAGACCGACCTCAAGGAAAACCTGCTCACCATCAGCGCGCGGGTGAAACCGGTGGATTCTCGTTGGAAGCCCCTTCATCAGGAGTATGAGATCGGCAACTACATGCGTCAGTTCCGGCTTGGACAGCAGATTGACCAATCCAAAATCACTGCTCAGTACAAAGACGGCGTGCTGACGCTCACCCTGCCTAAGGCGGCATCCGCCAAACCGCGGCGGATCAAGATTCAGACCAGCTGACGAGTCATGCCGCGGGCGTCGTCCCGCTCGCGTTGTCGCCCTTTTCGTGCTGGTCCCAGCGAGCTTGGTAGTCAGCCCCGAGATCCTCGAATTTTGGGTAGATGTCTTTCTTGGTGACGATTTCGCGGCAGTAAAGGCATTGGTGCTTTCCGCCGTCGACCGGAACGACCCAACTGACGTGGTGAGTGCAAGCGAGCATCGGCATAGAACAAAACTTTTATCTCATTGGTCGTTTGGGAATCTAGACTCGTGGAGGGCGGTGTAGCGCGCACCTTTGGGGGATAGATCGCTGCGAAAGAGCACGATCCGGTCTATTTGCGCACGGCCAAAGTCCAGGTCCCGGCCATACTCTACGCAGCGAAGCAACTTGGCATCGCCGCTTGGATTACGAGCTCTTGCGAGTGTGAGATGGGGGTTAAACGCACGCCGCTCCGGCTGATAGCCGAGAGGGACGAGCTCGTCCTCCAGACGGTGCTGCGATTGCGCCAACAACTCCACCTCTCCGTGCAATCCCACCCAAAGAACCCGCGGCCGACGCGACGAGCCGAAGCTTCCGAGTCCCCTGGCTTGCAAGGAAAGAGGGTGACGCGTCGCAGCCACCTTTTCGATTGCGGCCCGAATCGCGGGTACCTTGTCCTCCGGCAGGTGGCCCAGAAACGCCAGCGTCACATGCATCGACTCAACCCGAACCCACTTGGCGTCCGGAGCCATTCGTTGCAAGGAGTTGAGCTCAACCGCAATCCGACCGCGAACTTCCTCCCCAAGCTCGACCGCAATAAACAATCGCATCCACAGGCCGTAAGCGCGAAGGGTCAATAAGCTTTGGCAAAAACGACTCGACCCGGCGATTCGTTTTCGCAGACGACGCAACGCCCCTTCTCCTGTGGAAGGCTGAACGGGCGGCAGCGCACGGTGAGCGAGAGCTCCTCCTTGATTCTCGCTTCGCAGGCCGGGCTCTCGCACCAGTGGGCAAGAAGAAAACCATCATCCGCTTTCAGCTTCAGCTCCGCGTAGGAATTCACTTCGAACGTGTGGTCGTCGCGAAACTTCTTCGCCTTCTGGAAAAGATCGGCCTGCATCAATTCCAACAGCTTGTGGACGTTCGACACCGCTTCGGAGAGCGGGACGATCTGTTTTTGCCGATTGTCCCGCCGCACCATCACGCATTGCGAACCAGCGAGGTCCTTAGGGCCAAGCTCGATCCGAATGCACACCCCGATCAACTCGTATTCGTAATATTTGAAGCCTGGCCCCTTGGTCTCGTCGTTGTCCACCCGGACTTGAAGACCGCTACGGTTGAGATCCGCGGCCAATGCCTCAGCCCGCGCCAACACTTGCGAACGCTCCTCGAGTGTCTTGCCAATCACGATAATCACCACGTGTCGGGCCGCCAAACGAGGAGGGACCACCAAGCCGCTGTCGTCGGAGTGCGTGAGCACCAAGCCCCCCACCAACCGAGTGGAAGCCCCCCAAGAGGTCTGCCAGACGAAGTTTTGCCTTCCATCCCGGCCCTGGAAAGTGGTGTTGAAGGCCTTGGCGAAATTCTGCCCGAGGTTATGCGAAGTGCCTGCCTGAAGCGCCTTCTTGTCCTGCATCATTGCTTCAATGCTGTAGGTGCGAACCGCTCCGGCGAATTTCTCCGATTCGGATTTGCGCCCAGCCAGGACCGGCATCGCCATGTAGTCTTCGGCGAAGGTTCGATAGACTTCGAGCATCCGAAGCGTCTCGCCCTCCGCCTCCTCCTCGGTTTCGTGGCAGGTGTGGCCCTCCTGCCAAAGGAATTCGCTCGTTCGTAAGAACAATCGGGTGCGCATTTCCCAGCGCATCACGTTGCACCATTGATTGATCAGCAGGGGCAAGTCCCGGTAACTCTGAATCCAACGGGCGAACATCGAGTTGATGATTGTCTCCGAGGTCGGCCGAATCACGTACGGCTCCTCGAGCTTCTTTCCACCCGCGTGGGTCACCACTGCCAATTGGGGAGCGAAGCCTTCCACATGCTCCGCTTCCTTGCGTAGAAAGCTCTCGGGGATCAGCAAAGGGAAATAGGCATTCTGGTGTCCAGTGTCCTTGAACATCTTGTCCAGAATCCGCTGCATGTTCTCCCAAATCGCATAGCCGTTGGGCCGGATCACCATGCAGCCCTTGACGTCGGAATAGTCCGCGAGCTTCGCTTTGAGAATCACGTCGACGTACCATTCCGAAAATCCCTGATCGCGCCGCGCGAGCTTCTCTGCCATCCGTCGTTTCCTCTGATTGGAAAAGGAGAGGTGACGTACGACGGCGGAAGCTGGAAAGCAATCCCGGCTCGCCCGGCAAAACCCTATCCAGGTGGTATGGATTGAGATAGCAGTCTTGGGCATGGAGGATCTCTCCATTCTGGGACTGACCGTGGCCGCTGCGCTCACCGCCACCGCCCTGATCCTTGTCCCGGGCGTCGCGTTGGCGTGGGGGCTTGCTCGCTCACGCGCCAGCCATTTGCGGGACCTGCTGGAGACCGCGATCTCGCTACCACTCGTGCTTCCCCCCACCGCCGTTGGCGTGCTGCTCTTGGCGCTTCTTTCCCCCCAGGGCCTCCTCGGCAGCGTTCTGAATCGCCTTGGCATCCAGCTGGTTTTCACCTGGAAGGCGGTGGTGATCGCTGCCGCGACGATGTCTTTTCCATTTTTAGTGCGCTCGGCGCGAACCGCGTTCGAAGAGGTGAACCCGCGCCTGCTGGACGTTGCCCGGACGCTAGGAAAAACCCGGCTGCAGGTCTTTTGGGGGGTTGCGCTCCCGTTGGCCTGGCGAGGTGTCCTCGCGGGCACACTGCTGGCCTTTTCGAGGGCACTGGGCGAGTTTGGGGCCACGATTCTGATCGCCGGGAACATTCCCGGCCACACCCAGACGCTTTCCCTGGCAATCTTTCACCGCTATCAACTCGGCAAGGACCCGGCAGCGCTGCGGTTGGTCGCAATATCGACTGCGCTTGCCTTCGTAGCGATCTGGATTACCGAGGGGGTCTCGCGCCAGCGCGCCAAGCGGTTATTGACATGATCTCCGTCCACGCCGAGCTCCCGCTGCAGTCGTTTGTGCTGCAGCTCGAGTTGCAGATGGAGGGAAGCACGATTGCCCTGTTGGGCCATTCGGGCGCCGGCAAAACCTCGCTGCTGGAACTGATTGCCGGACTCCGGCGAACCGCAAAGGGGCGGATTTGCCTCGATGGAGACGTTCTTCAGGACACCGAGACGGGGCGATTCCTGGCTCCGGAGCGCCGGCGGATTGGCTACGTTCCGCAGGAAGGGCTGCTGTTTCCCCACCTCGACGTGGAACAGAATCTGCGCTTCGGCGCCGCCTCCGGCGATGGAGCCAAGCAACGTCTCGAGGAGATCACGCAGATTTTGGCGATTGGGGCACTGTTACGCCGGTATCCAGCAAGCCTCTCCGGAGGAGAAAAGCAGCGGGTCGCCCTGGGCCGAGCGCTCGCCACTTCGCCGCGCTTGCTCCTGCTCGATGAGCCACTCGCCGCGATGGACCACGAGCTCAAAGAGCGCGTCTTGCCTTACCTGCTGCGAGTACGAGAGGCCTGGAATATTCCAATGGTCTACGTCACCCATCATCTCGAGGAGGCCAAAGCGCTGGCTGACGAGGTGGTCCTGATCGAACACGGACGCGTGATCCAGCACGGAGGCGCGGCCCAAGTGCTAGGTCCGGCAATTCGCTCACTATTGGATTCAGGCGGCTCGTTGGAGAATCTGCTCGACGGCAGGTTGGAGGGTTCCGCTCTCAGGGTGGGCAGCGGGATGAAGGTGTGGGTTCCCGCTTCGCAGTCGGCTGGGGAGCGGGCTGTGTTCACCGTACGTCCCGAGGACGTCCTGGTGTCGCTTCGCGCGCCGGAGGATCTCTCCGCGCGCAACGCATTGCCCGGTGAGGTGGTAGCGATTCACGAAATCGGGCCCGATGTGGTCTTGCGAATCGACGTCGATGGCTTTGAGTGGTTGAGCAAGCTCACTCGAGTCGCTGCTCAACAGCTGGGCGTCACACCCGGCGTCCGGGTTTTTGTGGTTGTCAAGACGCATTCGTTTCGACGACTGAGCTAATTTTGATTCGGACGACATTCGCTGCCGTTCGTTCTACTATTTGGCCGCCGCGATGCCGCCCCCGATCCTGTTGGTCGACGACAACCAGGAATTGCTCAGGCTGCTGGTTCAGTTGTTCGAAAACGCGGGTTATCCGGTCGTCTCCGCGCAGAGGGGAAAGCAAGCGGAAGAACTCGCTCGGGCTCAGCCGCCTGGGTTGGCGGTTCTGGACATCCTCCTGCCCGACATGACTGGCCACGGACTTGCGGATCAGCTTCGACGTCGACAGCCGAATCTTCCACTGATCTTCATTACCGGCGTGTTCAAGGCGGGTCGACATGCGCTCGAGGCTCGCCAAAAGTACGCCGTGCTCGGTTATTTCGAGAAGCCGTTTGACTCGCAAAAGCTACTGGAGACGGTGGCCAGGGTCATCCCACCAGAGAAAGCTCCGCAGACGGCGGTGGACGAAGATCCGTTCGACGTAGAATTGGACGTCGACTACCAGGATGGGGCCGCCTCGGACCCGCTCGAACTCACGGGCCGAATCAAGGTTACCGGTCAAGACCATCGGACTACCGAAATCGCCGGACGCGATCTCACCGCACGTCCGATCAGCGAGGCAGGGGTGGGTCCGATCCGATCGCCGAGCGATACACCTTCGGGCCTAGCCCTCCCACTGCGCAGCTTTAGCCTCAAGCACCGAAGCGGAGAGCTGAAAGACAATCTGCCGGCGCTGATCACCGCGTTCTACATCGCCAAGGACACTGGCGCGCTCGGCGTGCAGCGCGGGAAAGTAAAAAAACTGATCTACTTCGAGAAGGGTCAGCCGGTGTACGCAATTTCCAACCTGGTGTCGGATCGCTTTGGCCAATTTCTCGTTCGGGTCGGCAAAATCAAGGCCGAGCAACTTCATCAGGCCATCTCCCTGGCAGCGGCCCAAAAGAAGAGAACGGGAGAGATCCTGATCGAAAAGGGACTGCTACAACCGACTGAGCGGATGTACTACGTGGGCCAACAAGTCAAAGCGATCATCTATACCCTGTTCGGCTGGGAAGATGGCAGATACGTGCTCAACCGTTCGGGCCGTGCTTCCACAGAACCGATCAAGTTGGATATCCATCCGGCCATCCTGATCAGACGCGGGATCGACAAGCTGTACAAAGCAGAGCGGCTTCGCGCGCTGTTGCGGGCCCAGGCCCGACTCGTTCCGTCAGGCCAGCCGGCATACCAGCTCGATGAGATCGAGCTGGAAGACTGGGAAGCCCAACTTCTGTCCAAGGTCGATGGCACGCGCAACGTCGCAGATCTGGTGGCGCTCTCGAGGCAGCCGGAGATGCGGGTCTACTCGTTCCTCTACTCTTTGATCGCCCTGACCTTCTTGGATCGAGTCAACTAACGCTCAGTCCTTGAGCGAGAGCAAGTTGCTCGCGCCCCCCAAGCTGCGCGAACCGGTTCTCCGCTGGCCGCACAAACTGCTTCTGCAACGCGTCGAGGCGGCGGTTCGCCTCGTCAATTCGTGCGCGCGGCACAGCTCCGGATTCGACGGCTCGGATGAGCGACTCAATCGCTTCGAACTGAAGTTTGGCCTGATGGCAAACGAGAAACAGGTCGACCCCGGCGACCGCGCCGCGGCTGACCGCCTCGGAAATCCCGTAGTGATCAGCGATCGCCTTCATCTCCAAATCATCGCTTACCAACACGCCTGCAAACCCTAGCTCGATTCGCAAAATACCCTCCAACACCTCGCGACTCATGGTCGCAGGAACCGCGGGATCGATCGCCTCGAATACGACGTGAGCGGTCATTACCGCCGCCAAGTGGCCCCGCGCATATGCCTGAAAAGGCACCAGCTCGACACGTCGCAGACGGTCCAGATTATGGGTCAAGCGCGGCAAAGCCAGATGCGAGTCTTGAAGCGTGTCCCCGTGCCCCGGAAAATGTTTGCCGCAGGAGGCCACACCCCCCTCCTCCAATCCTCGCGCCAGCGCTAGGCCAAGCCGCGCCACCACTTGCGGATCCCGGTGAAGGGAGCGATCTCCAATCACCGGGTTCGCTGGATTGGTATCCACGTCCAGCACCGGCGCAAAGTCCCAGTCAATTCCGATCGCACCAAGCTCAAAGGCGAGCAGCCTGCCCACCCGATGGGCGAGATTTTCGTCCTCTCGGATCCCGATTTGCCGCATCGGGGGCAGGGTCGTGAACGGCGGACCCCGCAATCTGGCGACCCGCCCCCCTTCCTGGTCAATCGCCAACGCCAAGGGCCGGCCCGCACTGCTTTTGAGCGAGTGACAAAGCTCGGCGATTCGAGGGGGCTCGCCCAGGTTGTTTTGAAACAGCACTGCTCCAAAAACACCTGCGCCGACCAAGGCCGCGAAATCTGCACCGGGCTCGCGCCCCGGAAATCCAACCATGAACATCCGGGCGCAATCTCGCGCAAGCTCGCGGGAGGTGCTCATTTTCTCAGCAGCACTCCTTCCAGAAAAAAGGCAATTGCCGCGCCAACGATCAGCCAGGTCCAAAATGGAACGTGTTGCGGCTGCGCATCGGCCACGCTTGCCCGCATCGTTTCTTCCCCGAAGTAGGCAGAGAGCTCCTCTGGTTTCAGCCGAGTCAAATCGCTTTCCGAGGCCTCCAGCCCAGCTGCGAATGAAAGCTCGGGAATCGGTTCGCCGGAAGTATTGAACACCTGATGCAATCCCGGTTCCGCAATCGGACCCACCACGGCGGTGCCATCGTCCCGCTTTTGAAGGGGCACCGGCGCTCCGGATGGGCTTCGGACTAAGGAGATGGCCTGAGGCGCAGAAGCGGTCAAAGGCACCATCGCGCCGACGCGAGCCTTGGCCTCATCGCGCTCTTCGAGCGAGCCAGAGAGAAAAGAACCAAATCGCTGGATGAGTGGCAAAAAGCTGGTTCGAAGTGGGAGGTCGGTCCAATCTCGGTCCACGGTGGAGGTGTATAGCAACACCCTTCCTTGCCCGCGCCGGGCAAAGGCGAGCGCGGGAGCGCCATCATCGAAGGTAGCCAATACCTCGGAGCTGGCAGCTGAGCCGACCGATGTTTGCGCCGGCTCGAGCAGCATGTACTTGAAAAATCGTGCGCTGGTCAGACCTTCTCTCGCCTTCCCGCTGAACGGCAGAAAAAGAACGTGGTCGAAGGCGACTTCTTTGATTTTGGCTGCGCTTGCCTCTGGTTCGGACGCCTCGGTAGGGACCGCGGTCTTTACCATTCGCAGTCCTCTGGGAAGTATCGCCCCGAGAAGCTTATTGTACGCCTCTGGTTCGACGCGGTCCCCCATCGAGATCAGCAACCCTCCTCCTCGTTGAACGAATTCAATCACTCGCCGCGCGACATCCGGCGGGGGCGCACTCACATTCAGAAAAAAAAGCAGATCGTAGCGGTCGAATGGTTCACGAAAAGCAGATTCCGGATCGCGGATCAGCTCCTGCACCGGAGACCCTGCCGCGGTCAGCGCAGCGTCGACGAAAAACGCCTCGTCGCGGTAGCGAATTGGGCTGGGCTCGCCGTTCACGACCAGGGCCTGCAGCTGCCTGGGGAGGTGGACCACGAACGCGCGGCGATCGTCGGCCGGGAGATAATCGGGAGAAATTGAAACTTCTCCCGGATACGCACCGCCCGAGCTGAAGGTGTGGATCAAGGTTTTCTTCGCCGCTCCGTGCGCGGGGATGTCCAGGAATCCTTTCGCGACGACTTGATCGGAGATCTTCAACGCGGCTTCCAGGTCCTTGACCGGCTGTTCGGAGAAATTCCGGACGGTAAACGTGAACTGAAAGGCCCTTGGGCCGCCGCCGGGCGAGGGATCAATTTTCAAGTCGACCACTGCGCGGTTGGGCAGCGAAGCTGCACCATTCGCCGCATCCCGGACGATCACCTCGGGGCGAATCCGCTCCCCCTTGGGACCCTGGATCGTGGGCGGGGGCAAATCCAACCGAAAGGCGTGCGCCGCCAGATCGGAAATAACAACCAGGCGCTTGCCAGGTAGCGGACTGTCTTCGAGCGCTCGGGCGGCGAAGTTCATGCACCGGCTCATCTCCGAGATTCCGAAGCTGGGCTTGGCGCCGTCAATCGCAGCACGCAAGCGACCCCGGTTGAAATCCGGAACCGGTGGCGGTTGGGCCTCTGCGTTGCAAAGGAGCAAGGTCGCGGGCTCATCTGGCAACAGATCCGCCAATGCCTGGCGCGCCTGCTCTCGACCTCGCTCGAACAGCCTCTCCCGATCTGCAAATTGCATCGACATCGATGCGTCCAGGACGATCGCGGTCGCCGCAGCTCCCCGCGAAGCGGTCGCCGCCTGGGCGTCACGAACCAGCTGCGGCCTGGCCAGCGCGATCGGAAGACCGAGGAGAATCAGCGTCCGGAGGGTGTAGAGCAGCAGCCGCTTGAGCTTGAGGCGAGAGGCGGTTCGCCTCTGGCTTCTCAGCACGAAGCTAATCGCACCGAACGGGTGGGGACGTGGCCGTCGGCGATCAAAAAGATGCACCAACACGGGAATTAGAGCGGCGAACGCGCCGAGAAGCATCCAGGGGTTGGCGAAAGTCATCGCTGTCTGCCCTGCCGCCGTGCCAAAAAGCGCAACAGCACCGAATCCAGCCGCTCGTCGGTCCGCACCAACTCGTAATCGACGTCGGCCTCAGCGCAACTGCCGCGCACCTGGGACAAAAACGCCTGCAACTCGGTCAGGTAGCTGCGCTTGATCTCGCGTGGGTTCACCTCGAGCTTACGCTCGTCTTCCATCGAGAGAAACAAAGTCAAGTCATCGAACGGAAAAGTGAGCTCCGCCGGATCGAGCAAGTGGAAGACCGCGACGTCATTCTTTCTAGCGCGCAGCTGCAGCAGTCGTTTGAGCGCCTCGGCCCGATCATCGAAAAGATCGGAGAAGATCATGATCAGCGAGCGTCGGGATGCGATTTCGGCGAGCTGATCGGCGGTCCGCACCAAATCCGTGTATCCCCCGGGCGTGAGGCGATCGAGCGCGTCCAGCACCACCGGCAAATGTCCGGCGGTGGCCCGAGATGGAAGATCGGTAACCACCTCGCCATGCGAAACCACCAGGCCGGCGGCGTCCTGCTGTCGAACCAGTAGGTAGGCCAAGGCCCCCGCCAAGGTGCAGGCCACCTCCAGCTTTGACATCGCGATGCTCCGGTAGCCCATCGACCCCGAGCTGTCGATCACGATCAAGCCACGAAGATTGGTCTCGTGTTCAAAGCGTTTGACGTAATACTTGTCGAACTTGCCGTAGGCCTTCCAGTCAAGGTGCCGGATTTCGTCTCCCGGCGCATATTCCTTATGCTCGGCAAACTCGACGCTTTGGCCCTGATGAGGGCTCTTGTGCAACCCGGTGAGCACGCCGTCCACCACCGCGCGCGCACGCAACTTGACGCTGGACAGTCGCACCAGCGTTTCGGCGTTCAGCAAATCCACGATTCGAGGACCGCTCGCAAAACAATCACGACTTCACGATCGCCAGCAACTGATCAATCAACTTCGGCGCGGTGATCCCCTCGGATTCGGCATGGAAACTGGGAAGTACCCGGTGGCAAAGAACGGGACGCGCGAGCGCGCGTACGTCCTCGACCGAGGCGACATAGCGGCCGTTCAGCACCGCCCGCGCTTTCGCAGCGATCACCAGGTATTGACTGGCCCGCGGGCCCGCTCCCCAGGCGACGCTCTTTTGGATGAATTCGGGTACATCGGGTTCCTTGGGCCGGGTGTGGCGAACCAGGCTCACCGCGTAGCGAACCACGTGGTCTGGCACCGGCACGCGGCGAACCAAGTCCTGCAGTGCCAGAACCTTCTCGGGGGAGAGAATCTTCTCGGGCGACACCTGGCGCGCGCCGGTGGTGCTGCGGACGATCTCTACCTCCTCTTCTTCGGTGGGGTAACCGACATCGACGAGAAACATGAAACGATCCAGCTGCGCCTCCGGCAACGGATAAGTGCCCTCCTGCTCGATCGGATTTTGGGTGGCGAAGACCAGAAACGGCAGGTCGAGTGGATACGTCTCCCCTCCCGCGGTGACCCGGTACTCCTGCATCGCCTGCAGCAACGCGGCCTGGGTCTTGGGGGGAGTGCGATTGACCTCGTCCGCTAGAATGATGTTGGCGAAGATCGGCCCACGCATGAAACGCAGCTTACGGCGGCCGGTGGTTCGGTCTTCCTCCAGAATATCCGTTCCGGTGATGTCGGAAGGCATCAGATCCGGCGTGAATTGAACTCGATTGAAAGTGAGGTTCAAAACCTCGGCCAGGGTCGAGATCAGCAACGTCTTCGCCAATCCTGGAACCCCCACGAACAGGCAATGGCCGCGTGAGAACAACGAGATCAGCAGATGGTCGATCACCTCCCGCTGCCCGACAACCCGCTTCTCGATCTGATCGAGGATTTGGCGGCGAGCGGAAGCGAGCTCTTCCACTACCCTCAAATCGTCTTCCGACATGTCGGGTTCCCCCGACCTGGCTACCATTGCTCCGCTGTCCACCCTCAAAACATAGTCCATTTCGAGCCCTTGCGCGTTTGCTCACCCTTCCAGACCTGCCAACGGAACACCGCGATGGAAGCAAAACGAAGAGACTCAGTCACAGATTCCCCGGATTGCGGCTCGCTTGCTCGCACCCGACTCAAAGCTCTACAGGTTTCCACCATCCGGGCCCTCATCTCGCTCAGTCGCTTCGCGGTCCTCGGAACGTCCTGGAAGGTTGGCATCGGACAATTCTCGGTCGTTTTTTCCTAGCGAGCTCACCACCCGGTCCACCATTTCGGCCGGCAGGCCAGTCAGTACGATGGCCGCGGTGCGGGCACGCTGGGCCAAGTCCTTGGCGCCAAGCGCCGTTTCGATTCGCACCAAAGACAAATGAATCTCCTCATCGAACGGATCCGAGGCCAAGGCGCTGCGGTAAGCCGCGCGCGCCCGCTCGAATTGCTTTTTGAAAAGGTAAATCCGGCCGAGGTGAACGTTGGTGGTCGGCGAGCCGGGGTGCAATCGAAGCGCGCCCTGCAGTACCTGTTCCGCCTCATCGACCCTGCGCAACTCGAGCAGCGCCAAGGCATACTTGTTGGAGATCGACTCGTACTTATCGCCGACCAATAAGTGAGCCTTTCCGTATTCTTCCGATGCGGCCAAAGCGCGGCCCCGTTCGCGCATCAATTCCCCCAAGTGAGCCATCTTGCGCGCTCCCGACTCGTCCACCTCGGCGAAATCCGAAAAATTGATCTCCTTTCCCTTCCGAGGGGACTCTTTTTTGCTCACCGGAGACTGCTCCTTGAGGACCACCTTCTGGTCAGAGAGTGGAATGAATTCCTTCGGAAAGGGCTGCTTCTTCATGTGGGCCATCCAGGCCTTCTCGAATGCCGCAAACGAGCGCTCGGTCGCGGCCTCTACCGCCTTCTTTTCCTCCGCGCCTGCCGCAAGGTTCTCGATGATTGCCCGCAGGCCGGCGGTGCCCTTTTCGCGGTAGACCAGATCGATCGCGAAAAAAACTTCGGCAAAGGCAGTCGCCGCATCCTCCGCCGACGGCAATAGGGCAATCGAAGGATGCATCTTCTCGAACGAGATGAGCTTTCCTTTTTTGACGCGCTCGCCGAGCAGCGCCAAGGTCGATGGAGAGATCGAGGCCCCGGGCCCCCCGCGCCAGCGCGATTCGAGATACTTGGCAATCCCTTCGTGCAGCCAGATCGGAACCGTATTCCGACTCTTCTGAGTAACCACCAGATGGGTGAACTCGTGCGCCAACGTGTCCTGCCAGTCGTAACCGCGGACCACCGCCTTCGGGCTGGTAATGATCAGCTTGCTGAACTTGCAAATCGCGATCGTGCCGGTGGTGGCAATCTGCTGATAGGTGAGGGTGGATACTTTGGCCAGCTCCCTGGCGTCGTTGACAACCTCGACCCGGGTTTTTCCGGTCGGTCGATAGCCAAGATCGGTCCCGAGCGCTTCCCGAATCGCCTCCAACGTCTCGATCGCATACGGGGCGAGGATTTCGTCTTTTCCCTCCGGGTAGAAGAAAATGAAATGCTCGCTTTCGACCCGGCGATGATGCTCCATCACTTTTCGAGTGTCCTTGGCCAATCGCAGGTAGGAGCCGGGCTTGTCGGGAATGCCAGCAGCGCTCAGGGCGGAGACGGCCTCGTCGTATCTGCCCTCCTCGAAGGCGATGCGGCCCTTGTAATATTGGATCGGTTCGACGTCGGGTGGGGCAACCAATTCTAGCGCGCTCAGCCCCTTTTTCGCGCCGCTGATGTCCCAATCGTTGATTGCCTGTTCGATCAGTTGCAGCTCGGCCTTGATCTCCGGTTTGAGATCCTCTGAAAAGCCGCGAAACGAAAACCCAAGCGCAAGCAGCAGCGGCCAGAGCCGAACGTTCACTTCACCAGCTCCTCGTAATAGCGCTTCACCTGATCTTTGTATTTGTCCGGGGCTGGTTGTTTCATCGCGTCCAACAGATCCTTACGAAATTCGTTCGGGCTTTGGTCCGGATCCGGAATCTGCACCGGTTCCTGGGGGCGATTGTTGCCCCATCCCATCCGCCGCGAGCCAGCGAACATCGGCATCGGCAAGCCACGGCCCTTTCCCTTGCCCTGAGATTCCCGCATCAGCTGCTGAAAGCGCTGCAACTGCTCGAGCGCCGCTTTCTGCTCCCCGTAACCGCGGGCCGGATCCTGACCTTCGAGCCGCTGGGACGCTTCTCCCATCCTCTCCCCGACTCGGTCCATCTGATCATTGGCCTCCTGCCCGAAAATGGGAGCGAGCTGCGCCAGCTCGTCCATTTGTTGCCGCAACCCTTGCGCCTTCTTCCCAAGCTGTCGCTGTTCGGCTCCGAGCTGCTTGAGGGCGGATTTATCCGGCTCGCTGAGCATCGAATCCGGCCGAGGGAAAAGCTGCTGAAGCTTCTGAGCAATGTCCCGCACCACCTGACTGTCCTTGGCGGTGCGGTGGGCAAGCTCCTCCGCCTCGGCGACAATTTGCGGAGGACTGCGGTAGGCTCGTTCCAAGTAGGGCTTTTGCTGAGCATGCGCGGAGATTTCCTCGGCCGCGCGCTCCGCCCGTGACGCGGACTCGGCGGCAAGATCAAAATCGTCGATCTTCAGGGCATTCTGAACGTTCTCCAGCTCCGCTTGCACTTCGTCCAGCTGCCGATCGGCGCGGTAGTTCAGCTGCTCGGGTGCAATCTGGCGGTAGTCCCTCGATACCTCCTCGGCGAGCTTCATCAGATGATCTTTGAGGGCTTGCCCCTTTTGGATCAGCCGCTCGCGCATCTGTTTGCGGTAGCGCTCGCGAACTTCCTTGGTCTGGTCGGCGAGCCGCTTTTGCTGATGGGTGGTGTCCTGCAGATCGTCCACGAACTTCTGGAACTTGGCCGAGAGCTCGGGGTTTTGCTCGGCGCCGAAGTGTTCCTGCGAATCATCAAGCTGCCTGAGCATTTCCTCCATTTGCATCGCCATTTGCTGAAGCCTAGTAAGCGCCTCATCCGCTTTGTCTTCTTGGAGTAGGCGCTGCACCTCCGCCAACTCTTCGCCGAGGTTCTTCTGCTGAGCGAGATCCTTGAGCGCTTCGTAATTGAGATGCTCATCTCGGATCCCCTTTGCCAACTCTGCCATTCGCCTCATCAACTCCTCGATCCGCGAGCGCAGCGCTTCCGCCTGCTTGAGCATGTTTTCTCGAAGGCTCGAGTCCTTGGTCTGCTTGTATCGCTCGATCAGGGAAGCCAATTCCCGGCGGTCCTGTGACATTTGCTTGGCCAAATCCCGGATTTCCTGAAGTTTCTGCCGGTCGAGGAGGGCTTCGAGGTAGAGAACGTCCTTTTCACTCTCTTGGATCTCATCCTCGGTCGCTCTCGCCAATCTCCGGCTGGCATCCAGATCGCTGCGCTGCGCAAAGGAGCGGACGAAGAGCCGACGCACAGAGGCCGTGGTACCCACTTTCCGCTGAAGATTGTCACCGATGTTGATCAGCGCCGTCCACAACTCCTCTGGAGCATCTCGTTGGCGCGAGAGCTCATGTCCGGCCGAGGCCATCTCCTCGCACAGCTCATTACCGGCGGCATCCACCGACTGCTGTTCGGCGACCTTGTCGCCCTGCTTGTCGGCACCGCGGTCGGGACCCTCCAAGCGAGTGCCAAGGTGTCCCACCAGGCGCTCCCAAAGCGCCTCGGCCTTGAGCAACGCATCGCGCCGATGCTCCGCGGCGCTGTAGATCTTGATGTACTGGGTTCGGGAAACACCCAGTTTCTTCCCGGATACTTCATCGTTGTCGTGGGCGGCCAGATAGTAGGAGACGCGCTCCCCAGGCACCAATTTGAGCTCGGCCAAATCCCAGCGATACTCCCCGTTGAACCGGCGCTCCTCGCTCAGCCGCAAACGAACGCGTTTCTCTTCGCTCATCCGCGGCGAGCGATAGACGAGCTCGAGGGAGGTGAGGCCAAAATCATCAGAGGCCGAGTACTTCAGAACCACTCTTTGGCCCGGATCGATCTCCACCTCCTCCGCCGGAGAGAGCAGCGTCACTTTGGGAGGCTCGTCCGGCTCGACCTGGATCGGCAGCTCGGGACCCTCCGCAACTTGCCGCCCCGAGGAGCTCAGAAAAACAAAGCGGTAGGTGCCGGACTTCGAGAGCACAAAGCTTCCGCTCAGCTCTCGATCCGCAGTCACCTGAAGCGGGACGCGCGTTTGATCGATCGCCAGTTCAGCCCGATGGACCGGACGATCGGCGCGTGTTTTGAGCGTGACTTCGGTTCCCGCGAGGGCCGAGATTTCCCCGTTCGTGCCTGCGATCGTTCGGGCCTGAAGTCCGGTGTACGCGGGATATCGGTAGGTCAACTCAATGTCGCCGGTAATCGGTTCGCGCTGAGTCGGACGGGGAGCTCCGGCCGGTTCCCAAAGTGCATGACCGACCCCTGCCCACCAGGCCGCTGGCCGGGCCAGCAACAGCGTCGCGGCCGCGGTCGCAACACACGCCAGTACGATCCAGGCTGGGCGAGCACGCCGCGGATCCACTGCGCGTTCGGGATCGAACTGCTCGGCCCGAGCGTCCGCTTGGCGCAAAAAGGCGCGAGCCAGCTCAGGGGAAAAGTCCGGCACGCGGTCCAACTCCCGCCGGAGCTCAACCGCCGCCAGCAGATCGAAGGACAACTCTGGGATTCTCGACCCGACCAGGCGCGCGGCATCCCGTTCGTCCGAGTGCCAACGCCAAGGCAGGTAAAACCCACGCCATAGCCAAAACGCCAAAAATCCGATCGGCGCCAGAATCAGGCACGCTCGAGCGAGCTTGACTGAAAGCGGAGCGACGAATCCAGAAAGTGCAATCAACGCGACAAAGAACGCGAGACCCAATAAGGCCCCGGCGATTCGCATCTGGCGGTGCTGACGCGCGCGTACCGCATGCAGCAGACCTAGGTAGCCGCTGTGGCGCAAAGGCGGCGGTGGCCCGAGGGCCCGTGTCTCCGGTGGCGGTTCCTGCTGGGAGGGAACTGGGGACTCGGAATTCACGGGCTCGTACGCGCTCAACCCGAGAGCGGACCAGGCTATTTCCTCATTCCCCCCTCAAAGACGCAAGCCCTCTGCGCCCAGAGGAGCTGGCGTCTGGCCGATTCTCCTTCTGGCCGATAGTACTAGCGATTCTGGGCCTTTTTTCGCGCCTTGGGGTGATGCGCTTTGTCTACCTTGAGGGTCGTCTCCCCGCTCACAGCCAAGTGAGGTCGCCACTTCTCGAATTGCTTCTTGCTGAACCCTTTGAGCTGCACCAGTTCCTCAATTCGGGCAAATGGCTTTTTCTGACGATGGGCAACGATCTCATTCACTCCCGCTTCCTTCATGCCAGGCAGCATCTTCAGCTGCTCCGGAGTTGCGTGGTTCAGATTCACCACCCCGCTCACGCTGGTGGTGGGTTTCTTGGCAGCCTGTGCGGCGCGCGGCAGCAAAAGCAGGCTCAAGCTCAGTCCTCCCAGCGCCAATGCTCGTGAAATCACGATTGACCTCCTGGCGCGATGGGCTGAGCGGCAATTTGTGGGGCAACGTCCCTGCTCGGAATTGCGGCCGATGAATTCTTTTCACCCGCCTCTCTGACGTGGAGTTTGCCATCCAGCGGCAGAACGTCGAGCAGCACGTTCATCGAGCCATCCTTGTTTACCCACGCGCTGCCGGCTCGTACCCACACGCTTCCGCCCTTGTCGGTGCGAATCGAGAAAACGGCCAATTTCTTGCCTGCGGTTAACACAGCGACTCCTTCCATCCTCCTCGCCTAAATTGGCGCGGCGCTCTGGCCAATAAGCCAGGCAGCGGGCTGAAGAGCAGCACGCGTGCCACAGGTGGATCTGCGGATTCGCTGTGAAAATTCGCGCTGACGGTCCATCATCGAGATGCCAAGTCCCGCGGGGGGTGTCGATGGCGCGATGAAACCGAAAGCGATCGTATCCTGGAGCACCGGCAAGGACAGCGCATTCGCGCTTCAGCGCGTGCGGGAGCAGGGGCAGCTGGAAGTCGTCGGAATCCTGACCACCCTCACCGCTGAGTTTGGCCGCGTATCAATGCACGGCGTTCGCGAGAGCCTGCTGGATGCACAAGCCAGAGCTCTGGGACTGCCATGTCACAAGGTTTTGATTCCGTTTCCCTGTCCAAACGCGGTCTATGAGCAACGGATATCGGAAGCATTGGAACGGGCGAGGGCGCAGGGGGTGACTCACGTTGTCTTCGGCGACCTTTTCCTCGAGGATATCCGCGCCTACCGGGAAGCCCAACTTGCCCCCCTTGGCCTCGAGGGAGTCTTTCCAGTTTGGAAAGAAGACACGGCATTGCTGGCGCGGGAGATGGTCCGCAAGCAACTATCGGCATTCCTGACCTGTGTGGACCCCGCGAAGTTGGACGGCTCGTTCGTCGGGAGGTGCTTTGACCTGCAATTCCTTGAACAACTTCCTCGCGACGTCGATCCCTGCGGCGAAAACGGCGAGTTTCATACGTTTGCATGCTCTGGCCCGATGTTCCGCGAATCGATACCGGTCTGCGTAGGCCAAACCACTGAACGCGATGGCTTTGTTTTTGCGGACCTTTTACCAATCAAGAAAGCCACGGAATCCGAATAGTGATCAGCGGGGGTAGTTATTTGTCTGCTGCTTGTCTACATTCCCGAAAATTTTGGGAGAGGGAAGGCAGCGATGGAACCGTTGGTCCAGACTGGCAAAGCGCTGGCGCGCCCTGCAGAGCCTTATGGGTGGCTTTGGCTGGCTCTTGTCCTTCTATTCTTCAATTTCTTGGATGCCTTGCTGACTCTACGCTTCCTCCAGCTCGGAATGGCCGATGAGCTCAACCCCTTCATGCGGCATGCGTACCAACTCGCTCCCGCGTGGTTCATCGTCGGCAAATTGGGTGCGGTCCAGCTTGGGATGGCGGTGCTCTTCTCCCAGCGTTCCCATCCTCTCGCTCGCTTTGGGTTGGCGTTGTGTGCGTCGGTTTACGGGCTGATCGTGCTCTACCAACTCGCGTTTGCGGTCCGCTTGGCCTTTTGAGCGCCCCGGCGCGGATGGGGCAAAGCCCAACAGCGCGCCTCAACTGCTTGAGCTGCCTTGGGTACCCTACCGGCCAAAATCGAATTAAGAGGGCCCTTTTACGATGAAGGAGAGCACGGACAATGAAGGGCGGCAAAAACCATCTTTGGGCGCCAGTTGTCATCGCACTCGCAGCCGCTGCCCTGATGTTGGCAATCGGCTCGTGTTTCGACACCGGGCATAGTTGCCCCTCGAACCTCACCACCTGCGGTCTGCTTTGCCCGGACATTCGGACCGACCGAACCAACTGCGGCGGGTGCGGCGTCGCTTGCCAAATTGGGCAAGACTGCTTCGACGGCGGCTGCGCCTGCCTACCTGGCTCGATCCTTTGCAGCGGCTACTGTCGCGTCCCGACGTCCGACCCGTTCAATTGTGGAGGGTGCGCCGGGGATGGAGGCATGGTCTGCGCGCCGGACCAGGTATGTGAGCAGGGCGTGTGCAGAACGGCGTGCGTGCTCAATACCTCTACCCGCTGTCCTGTCGACGGAGGCCCGGCCGCGTGCGTAAACACAAGGAGCGACCCGAACAACTGTGGCGGCTGCGCGATCAGCTGCGATGGCGGCCGCTGCGATGGCGGCGCATGCGGCTGATCGAGCTATAAAGTTCCCGTTCGGTTGGGTGATTGAAAGTGCGACTGGGCGGCGGAGATTGGATCGCGTGGAATGTTTACCGTGAAGAGGGCGCCCCTTCCCGGCTGGCTTTGGACGTGGATCGAACCCCCTAGCGCCTCGACAATCTGGCGGACGATCCAGAGACCTAGCCCAAACCCGGTGTAGATCCGAGCGGTGACGGCGCGTTCGAAGCGTTCGAAGATGCGCGCTTGCTCCTCCACCGGAATGCCGATGCCCCAATCTCGAACTGTGAGCGATGCCGCCTGGGGGCTGCCGCTGAGGCCGACTTCGATCGGCTTGCCCCGACCATACTTCATCGCGTTGGACAGCAGGTTGTTGACGATTTGTTCGATCCGCAATCGATCCCACTTCCCCAACAGGCGATCCTCAGCGTGGAAATGAAGGGTGCACCCGGCGCGCTGCAGTTCATCGCGGGAGCGCTGCAGCAGCTCCTCGACGATCCCGGCGAGCTCCAACTCTTCCAAGTCCAGGTTCATTCGACCGCCAGTGATTCGCGAGACTTCCAGCATCTCGTCCATCAAACGCAAGATCCGTTGGACGACCTGGTTGGCCGACTCTGCCTTTGACGCCAGCTCTTGCAGAGAGGGAGCTTCGGAGGGGGCTGAATGAGCCCGCATTACCAACGTCTGCAGCGATAACGCGAGCGCGCAGAGTGGGGTCTTGAGCTCGTGCGATGCCACCGAGAGAAATTCATCGCGCGCTCGCACCGCCTCTTGGGCTTCCTGGTACAGCTGGGCATTTGCTTCCAACTCGAGCCGGTCCCGCAGATCGCGCAGCCCCGCGATCCACAAAGGGCGTGAGCCGGCGAAGACCGTGGCCAATGACAGCTCGACCTCGATCTCCGAGCCATCTCGGTGCAATAGAGTACGGCGAACGGCACGACCATTGATTGTCGATGAGCTCGAAGTCGCATCGCGCACAAAGGCCCGCCGCTCGGCAGGAGGAACGATGATCGTGAGCGGCTGGCCGATGATTTCAGCCGGGCCCCATCCGAGCAGATTCTCGACTGCGGGATTGGCGTAGCTGATCAGCCCATCGTTTTCCGCGACGACCATCGCGTCCGCGAAAGCGTTGAGCACCACCTTGTAGTCAAGCTGCACCGGAGGCTCCCCCGGGCGTTTGATGCAACCGCTTCCCGCTGTTCTCGCCGACCCGTTTGGAGGTAAGCTTAGAAGCAGCGGGGAAGTTCGGGAACTTCCTCCCTTTCATCACACTGTGGACACCGGTAAGACTACGTACGCGGATTTCGCGATCGTTCTTGATTCGGTCTGCGGCCCGGGAGCGCTGACGGAGTTGCTCGTCGAATTGGGCCAAGAATATCCAGAGACACTGAAGGGAACCGAGCTTTTGGGTGATCCCGGCAGCGGTGAGACGGTGATGATGCTCCACTTCGGTTGCGAGGGCACGTCGCTGTTGCGCTCGAGAATCCAGTTCGCGGCCAACCGCCTCAAGGGTAGGCGGGTAGATCCCTCACGGATGTCCCCCAACGACCGGCAGAGCTTTTATAGCCAATGGCTGGCCGCCTTTCCGGTTCGCGTGAATGGAGATCGAGATCCCAGTGATTCAGCTGAGACCTTCTGCGAGCAAATGGGGTTGGTGCGGCGCACCGACATTCCTCAGGTCACGACCGAGCTCAGTTCCGAAGGAGCCCTGTGGCGGATCTATTCGCAGATTCTCGCGGAAGGGCAATTGTTCATAGCGTCGAAGATGCCCCCTACGATTGGCTCGGAAGTCCGACTGCAGTTTACGGCCGGGGACGTTCGGCCTCCTGCTCTGATTGGCCAGGTACTATGGATTGAGCTCGCCGAAGAACGCAGTGGATTTCAGGCCAAGGCCATACCATCGCCGGCATTCAAAGAGTTCTTTCGCCGACGAGCTGCCACTAAGCGCCAGGGCCGTCGCTCACGACACCAAGGTGGCAAGAGAAAGCACGAGCGATATCTGGTGAGGCTGGATGCGGCATTCGAGAACCTGCCCGACTTGCCGGTCGAGCACACCACCAATATCGGAGAGGGTGGGGTGTTCGTAAAGACTTTCACCCCGCCGCCGATCGGAACTCGGATCGATCTTTCTTTGCGATTGCCTAGCGGTGAGCGACTGGTGACCGAGGCGGAAGTGGTCCACGTGGTGAGCGTGTCTCAGGCGGCTGGGCAAACCTATCCGCCCGGCGTCAATCTGGCCTTCGTCCGCTCGGATTCCGAGCTGCGCGCCCGCGTCGCGCAGCTGATCGCCGAATACGAGCGCAAACCTCCACGGGTGCTGGTCGTCGATGATGACGACGACTTCAGGGAGGCGCTCGCCGATGGCCTGCGAGCGGCGGGGATGGCGGTCGAGAGAGCGGCGACCGGTGAGGAGGCGTTGCAAAAGCTGATCGACCAGCTGTTCGAGCTGGATGTGGTCCTGCTCGACATCCGAATGCCTGGTCTGGATGGACGTGGATTTCTCAAGCGGGTGAGAAATCTCGGCGGTGAGTTGGATCTTCGAATCATCGTACTCTCCGCCGCTCCGCGGCAGGAGCTGGAGAGACTTCGTGGTCCAGCCGGAGCTAACGAGGTGATGTCCAAGAGTGATTCGCTGTCGCAGATCGTGGCGCGGATCAAGCAGGTCCTCGGACCTCCCGCGATGACAAACGCCAAACGCGATGCCTGAGACCCGCTCGCGTTTCGAAAGCTGTTGACCTGGGGCCTGGGTCCCGGCGGACCTCGGGCGCGCGTCTCTGGTGCGAACGCGCCACCGACTCCCTCACAGCCAGAACCACCCAGGCGCAGGTGTGGCTGCAGAAACCGAATCGGCGCTCGCGTAAGATAGTTTTCAAACTGCGGCGGGAGGTGCCGCCGGATTTCAGAGCCCGGAAAGGTAAGACTGCGTGAACCGAAACGCTTCCGGCCGCAACATCCTCGTGGTTGACGATGATGCAGCCCTGCGCAACACCCTGGTGGAGATCCTCGAAGAAGAAGGCTACCGCGCCGCGGCCGCTTCGAACGGCATGGAGGCACTCGAAGTACTTCGGACTTCGGAGGCACCCCCCGCGGTGATTTTGTTGGACATGATGATGCCGGTGATGGACGGATGGGCATTCCGCGCGGAGCAGCAGAGAGATCCGCTGCTCTCGGAAATCCCAGTCGTCATTTTCTCTGCCCAAGGAAATGTGAAGGAAATGGCGTCTCAGGTGTCCGCCTCCGCCTATTTAAAAAAACCACTCCTCCTCAAAGAGCTTCTGGACATGATCGACAAGTTCTGCAGCAGGGCGGCATGAGGCTTTCGAGGAAAAAGAGGCGCCGGTACCCGTGCATGCCCTGATCGTCGCCAACCAGATCTCCACGCAACAGCTATTGGCGCGGATCCTGGCCGCTCGAGGGCATGAGGTGAAGCTGTGCCTGACCGCAGCGGACGCGCTTGCGGCGCATCAGCGAACCGGCCCCTGTTTGATGGTGGTGGATGGGGTGCAACCCGAGAGCGATGCGCTGCTTCTTTGCCGTCAAGTCCGCCAACGTCCGATGGGAGAGCGGAGCGTGATCCTGGCAGTCCTCTCCGGCAATCAGACGATCGACGCTCAGCGAGTGCTGGAAGCCGGAGCGGATGACTACCTCTACCATCCGCTCGAACCCAATCTCTTCGAGGCACGGGTCGGCGTGGCCGAGCAACGGATCCTCGATTTTGCGGAGCGCAGTCGGCTCGAGTCGATGGCCCAATGGCTTCCCAAAGCGTTGGAGACGATGCAGATCGGGGTGACCATCACCAGCCCGCAAGGGCAGGTTCTATACGTCAATCGCTCCGACGCAGAGATGCATGGATACAAAGTGGAGGAGTTGATCGGCAAGGACGTTCGCCAATTCGCTCCTGCGGCGCGCTGGAAGCCGTTGTCCCTCGAGGAGCTGCGAAGCCTTCGAAGGTGGAAGCGCAAGAGCATCAATCTGAAGCGCGATGGCAGCTCATTTCCGGTTCAACTCCTTTCCGACGTGATCAGCGATACCGCCGGAAATCCAGTCGCGGTGGTCACCAGTTGCGAAGACATCACCGATCGCGAGCGCGCTCAACGCCGGGCATCCGCGCAGTACGGCGTCACCCGGGTACTCGCCGAGTCCGTCTCGCTCGCCGTGGCGGCACCGCTTCTGCTGCGCGTGATGTGCGAAGGTCTGGATTGGGAGCTAGGGAATTTCTGGTGGGTAGATCCGGCGGTCAATCGCCTGCGCAGCCTCAGCGTCCGCCATCTTTCGTCGCACGACACCGAAGCCTTCGCTGCGTCGTGCCGGCGACTCGAGTTCTCGCCAGGAGAAGGCCTCCCGGGGACCGTCTGGAAAACCGGCGAACCTTCTTGGGTGCCGGATCTCGCACGGGATGGAATGCTCGGCCGCGCAGAGCTGGCCCTGAAGGCAGGCATTCGCGCCGGATGCGGCTTTCCAATCCTCGATGAGGATCGAGTGCTCGGAGTTTTGGAGTTTTTTAGCCGCTCGCATCGGCCGGCGGATAACGAGCTGCTCGAAGCAATGGCGGACATGACGAGCCAGATTGCCCAATTCATTCAGCGCAAACGGGCAGAGGAGAAACTGCGAGAAAGCGAAGAGCGTTACTCGCTCGCGATCCGGGGCGCAAACGATGGGATCTGGGATTGGGACCTGAATTCTCAGGAGGTCTACTACTCCCCTCGATGGAAGGCGATGCTCGGTTACGAGGAGGACCAGATTCGCCACAGCGCCGATGAATGGCTCAGCCGCGTCCATCCGGAGGACATCGCAAGGCTTCGTTCAAAGATCGCAGCGCACGTGGAAGGGGCGCTGCCGCAGCTCGAGGACGAGCACCGAATGCTCACTCGTGACGGCAGCTATCGGTGGATGCTCAGCCGCGGAGTTGCAGTCCGCGGGGCCGACGGGAAGGCCGAGCGAATGGCCGGCTCGCAGACCGACGTGATGGACCGCCGGTCCTATGATGGGCTCACCGGGCTACCCAACCGCGCTCTTTTCGTGGACCGGCTCAATTACATCGTTCGGCGTGCGGCGCGCAGTCACCAGCATCTCTACGCCGTGCTGTTTTTGGACATCGACCGGTTCAAGAGCATCAACGACAGCTACGGACACTGGGTGGGAGACCAGTTGTTGATTGCGGTCGGCGAGAGGCTCGAGGCCTGCGTTCGCCCCGGCGACACCGTCGCCCGATTCGGAGGCGACGAGTTCGCAATCTTGTTGGATCGGGTGATCGATCTTTCGGTCGTTACGGCGGTGGCGGACCGAATTCAAAAAGAGCTCAAGTCGGCCTTCAACTTGAAGGGACTCGAACTGTTCATCTCCGGCAGCATTGGGATCGCGATGAGCAGCAACGGTAACGAACGCGGGGAAGACCTTCTTCGCGATGCCGACACTGCGATGTATCGCGCCAAAGGTCTAGGCAAGGGACGCCACGAAGTCTTCGACAACGCGATGCGCGACCGCGCACTCGCCCTCTCCCAGACTGAGACCGATCTGCGCAAGGCAATCGAGCGACAGGAATTCCGAATTTATTACCAGCCGATCATCTCGCTGGCGAGCGGCCGAATTTCCGGACTCGAGGCTCTCGTCCGCTGGCAACACCCGCAACGCGGAATCCTCAACCCGGTCGAGTTCATCCCAATTGCTGAAGAAACCGGGATGATCATCGCGATCGATGAATGGGTCCTCGAAGAAGCTTGCCGTCAACTGAAAGTCTGGCAAGAGCGAATCCCGGGTGACTACCCGCTCTCGGTGAGCGTGAATTTGTCCAGCCGGCACTTCACTCGCGCGGACTTGATTGAACGGATTCGCCGAGTGATGGACCGCACCGGGCTCGACCCGTCCAGCCTCAAACTGGAGGTCACGGAAACTGCGATTATGGAGCGCGCAGAGCCGGTCAGCGCCACGTTCAACGGGCTCGTCGATCTCGGAGTCAAGCTCCACATCGACGACTTCGGTACCGGTTATTCCTCCTTGAGCTATCTCCAGCGATTTCCTTTCGAGGCGCTGAAGATCGACCGCTCATTCGTTTCGACGATGAGCACCCGTGACAAGAGCCTGGTGATCGTGCGCGCGATGGTGCTCCTCGCGCACCAGTTGGGAATGGGAGCAATCGCAGAAGGTGTCGAAACGGAGCAGCAACTTGCGCAATTGAAAGCCCTGGGCTGCGACCTCGCCCAGGGCTACCTCTTCTCGCGACCGCTAGACAGCGAGAAGACTGCGGGGCTGATTGCCTCCTCGCTGATGCATTGATTCGCGGACACCTCCCGCGGCTACCCGACTACGGTCCTTTCGATCTGTCGGGGCGGTTCGAAGTGTCCGGGTTCGAGCTTGAGCCAGTGGTGTCCGTCGGAGGCGTTGAAGGTGGGAGATCGGTCCTCGGTGGCGTTCCGGTTGTCGAACTAGAGCTACCCATTGAATCCGGCGTGCGGGGGGTCTGGTTGGGGTCGGTGCTACTCGGTGTCTGATCAGAAGTGCTTGGCGTTTGGGACGGGTAAGCTGCGGGGCTCTTGGAATCGGAGCCAGTCTGAGTTCCCGCACCCCCATATCCAGGAGTGGTTTGATCGGTCCGACTGGTGGTGGTATCGCGATCCCCGGTCCTGTTCGAACAATTGGAAATCGCCAGCGCTCCCAAGGCGAGCGCGCCAAGTGTAGCTAAGTTCCACAGCCAACTTTTCATCGTCTTCTCCTTTTCTCGGGCTGCCACAACCTTAGGTATCGCCAAGCGCAATGCACCCAGGGCTCCGTCGGATGCCTGCGAACCAGACGTCTAACCTGGTGGCCAAGTCATGCGCCTTCCGGCCAGCATATGAAGGTGCACGTGGAAGACGAGCTGCCCAGCATCCCGGTTGCAGTTGACTACCAACCGGTACCCGCTCTCAGCGTGACCGCGTTCCCGCGCCACTTTCGCCGCTGCGACGAAAAGATGACCCATGCGCGCCGCATCGGCGGCAGTGACGTGATTGATGGTCTCAATGTGCTCTAGCGGGATAAACAGCAAATGGGTAGGAGCTTGGGGATGGATGTCCTCGAACGCGAGGCAGTGTTCGTCCCGGTAGACCACCTTCGCTGGGATCTGTCCGTCTCGGATTTTGCAAAACAAACAGTCGACCATTCGAAGCTCGGATGGAAACTCTAGCAAATTGAGCGTCGCTGCGCAGTTCGCCACTCGTGAATGAAATCGGTGGGTAGAGAGTCAGGGTAAACGCCACGAGTAGTTTGAGTCGACCGCGCACACCGGCCACGGCAAACGCCGCAGCACAAACCGCCCCGCAGACTTTGCAACCTCTCCGCCGTCCCAGTCCGCCGACGTCAACACATAGTTGTAGAACATCGATTGCCGCGGAGGCCCGGTATGGGGATAGAGCGGGACATTGCGATGCAAATAGGTGAACCCGCCGGTCCACGCTAGGTGTACCGCCTCGACCTTCAAGCCGCAGAGATCAGGCAGCTCATGCGCGGCCAGTAGCAATCGATTGATGTCGCCTTGATCATCGTAGGCACTGGCATCAGGCTTGGTTTGCTCGTACTGCCCAAGCTCTCCAAAAGTGAGGGCGTGAAATCGCACCGCGGACAATCCGGCCGCAGCAGCAATCGCAGAAGTGATCAAAACCACACCACCCGACGCAAGGCGCTCCCAGAAAACCGATGCTCCAATCCCCGCCAAGGCGAATATCACCGGCAGGGCGGGGAGCAGGAAACGCATCTCCTTGTGGGGAATCCAGGAATGCAGAAGCAGAAAGGCGAGACAGGTGAGCTCAAGCCCGGGGGCACGAATCAAGGCCAGTGGAACGAGAAAAGCGAGCACAAGTGTTATGGCCGGCATCGAGGTCCACAGCACCCGGAAGTAGTAGGCGAACTCAGAAACACCCCACTGTGCCGCCCGCCCTTCGACGAGGTTGAATTTCAAATAGACGAGGGAGGAATGAAACCAACCGCCCCAGGTCAGCTTGTCGAGAAGCCCTCCCAAAAAAGCCCAGGCAACCAGAACGCCCAGCACCTCACCGGCCACCCTCCAATTCCGGCGAGCTGCGAGGATACCTAGAGCACCCACGCAGAAGACGACGTTCTGAAGTCGGAGCAAGACTGCCAGAGCCAACAGTGAGCTTCCAGAGATTCTCCCCGTATGACGCGAGTCAGGGTGGAGCACGAGCGCAAGGCCCCAGACCACCGCGGCAGCCGAAGCGTTTTCACTCATCGCCCGCGGCGCGAAGTAGATGAGCGGCGCCGCAAGGGCGCACAAACTGGCCGCAAGGGTCGCCGGCAAAAAAGGTGCTCGGTACGCGCTGGCCAGCCGATAGCTTCCAAAGGCCGCAAGCAGGCTCAGCGCTGAAAACAGAAGTCGGACCAGCCACAGATATTCTCGAGGCGAGTCCAAACCGAGCTGAGCGCTGACCTTGAGCAAGCCAGCCAACGCACCGGGGAGCAACCAGCTTCGAGCGCCTTCGACGAATTCCCAGGCAATCATACCGTAGCCAAAGGCCAGTCGATGTGCGGGCTCAAGGCTCTGGTAGATCTCGTCCGGCCAGTAAATCCCGTCGTCATGCAGTGAAAGCCACGCTCGGATTCCGGTGCCCGCTGCCAGCGAAAGGGACAGTAGAGCGCCACCCATCCACCGCGAGCTGGTCAGCGAAGCTGACGCATTTCGCATCGGTTCAGGCCTGCACTCCAAAATCGCGCAGAGCCGCATTGAGCGATGTTTTCTTATCGGTACTCTCGGTCCGACGGCCAACGATCAGCGCACAGGAAATGGAGTAGGTGCCGGCGGGAAATTTCTTTTCGCGCGTTCCCGGGATCACCACGCAACGAGTCGGCACGCGCCCCCGGTAAACCCGCTCCTCCGATCCAGTGACATCGACGATCGGTGTGGAGGAGGTGAGCACTACGTTGGCGCCGAGCACCGCTTCCTCCTCCACCACGACTCCTTCCACAATGATGCAGCGAGAGCCGACGAAAGCTCCGTCCTCCACGATCACCGGCGACGAAGAAGGGGGCTCGAGCACGCCGCCGAGGCCGACGCCGCCCGAGAGATGGACGTTTCTGCCTACCTGGGCGCAAGAGCCCACCGTGGCCCACGTATCCACCATGCTGCCGCTACCTACACGCGCTCCGATATTGACGTAGCCGGGCATGATTACCGCGCCTTTTTCGACGAACGCGCCATAGCGGATTGCGCCCGGTGGCACGACCCTGACACCTGCTTCCTCGAGCCCCTTCTTGAGCGGCAGCTTGTCATAAAACTCGAACGGCCCGGCCTCCATCACCCGCATTTCGCTAATCGCGAAGTACAGGAGAATGGCCTCCTTGATCCACGCATTGACCTGCCATCCTTGCGCAGTCTTCTCGGCGACCCTCAACTTGCCGGAATCGAGCATCGCAATCGTGGTACGAACCGCTTCGACGTAGTCCAGCTTCTTGAGCAGCTCCCGGTCTGCGTAGGCGGCCGTTACTTTTTGGCTAAGCTCGACCATCGATCGCAGCGGGTTTACTCCCGCCAACGCTGCCCAAGCAAATCGATTTGACCCTTGGCGCTTGGTTGCCCTTCCAGTTGGAATTCGCTATGCGCTGCCGGTGCTGGTTTCAGTGGTGATGCCCGTCTACAACGAGGTTCGCACGCTCGAGGAAATTCTTCGGCGCCTGGCTCGAGTAGGCTTTCAAAAGGAAATCATCATCGTGGATGATTACTCGACCGATGGCAGCCGCGAGTTCCTCAAGCGGGTAAGCGAGGAGGGACTTTCCGCGATCGATCCAGCAGCGTCCAGCACTACCCAGTCCGTTCAAGTCATTTTCCAACCGGTCAATCAAGGAAAGGGAGCTGCCCTCAGGGCCGGTTTCAAAGCCGCAACTGGTGATATCGTGATCATCCAAGATGCAGACTTGGAATACGATCCCAACGACATCCCCCACGTCATTCAACCCATCATCCATGGCGACGCAGACGTTGTTTTCGGCAGTCGCTTTACGGGCACGCCGCGGCGGGTGCTCTACTACTGGCACACCGTGCTAAACGCCGTTCTTACCACCGCCTCCAACATCAGCACCGGGCTCAACCTCACCGACATCGAAACCTGCTACAAAGCCTTTCGCCGCGAGGTGCTACAGGCCATTCGACTGGAGGAAGACCGCTTCGGGGTGGAGCCCGAGCTCACGGCCAAGGTCGCCAAAGGTCGCTACCGAATTTACGAGGTGCCGATCAGCTACTATGGGAGGACCTACGCGGAGGGAAAGAAGATCGGTTGGAAGGATGGCCTGCGAGCCATGTATGCCATCCTGAAGTATAGAATTAAGTCTGAGTAGTTCGTGTAAGCTGTCAATTTGACTTGGAAATTTCTTTCCCGTTCCAGCACCGGATGGTACTTTCAACCGCCTCGGAAGGCTGCTCCAGCCCCGCCAAACTTTGATGTTCGATTGGTTTCACTCTCTTTTTTCCCGCGATCTGGCGATCGACTTAGGTACCGCAAATACGTTGATCTACATCCGCGGCATCGGGATCGTTTCCAACGAGCCCTCGGTCGTGGCGGTGCAGCAAGACGCGCGCGGTGGAAAAAAGGTGCTGGCGGTCGGCAAGGAAGCAAAGGAGATGCTCGGCAGAACGCCGGGCAACATCGTTGCGATCCGACCGATGAAGGACGGGGTGATCGCTGACTTTGAGATCACGGCGAGGATGCTCCGGTACTTCATCGACAATGCGAGCAACAGCCGCTTTCGGGTTCGACCCAGAATCATCATCGGGATTCCATCCGGAATCACCGAGGTGGAACGGCGGGCGGTCAGGGAGGCTGCTGAGAACGCGCGTGCACGGGAGGTTTACTTGATCGAGCAGCCAATGGCCGCTGCGATCGGCGCTGGCCTCCCGGTTACAGAGCCCTCGGGCAACATGATCGTCGACATCGGAGGCGGCACATCGGACGTGGCTGTGATTTCCCTGGCGGGAATCGTATTCGCCAAGAGCGTGAGGATCGGCGGCGACAAATTGGATGAAGCGATCATTCAGTACATCAAGCGCAAGTACAACCTGCTGATCGGAGAACGAACGGCAGAGCAGATCAAGATTGGGATAGGGACCGCCTACCCGACTGACGAAGTGATGACGATGGAAATCAAGGGGCGCGATTTGGTGGCGGGCGTGCCGCGCACGCTGACCGTCACCTCGGACGAGGTGCGCGAGGCGCTCTCTGAGCCAATCAACGGAATTGTCGACGCGATCAAAATGACGCTGGAGCGCACACCGCCGGAACTTGCGGGCGATATCGCGGACCGCGGGATTGTCTTGGCCGGAGGCGGCGCGCTGCTCAAGAATTTGGATACCCTGTTGCGGGAAGAGACCGGACTGCCCGTCTTCTTGGCGGAGGATCCCTTGTCTGCGGTGGTCATTGGAGCGGGCAAGGCCCTCGAATCCCTCGACATCCTGAGGCAGGTCTGCAATCCCGGTTAGCTACCAGAGGATGTTCTGATCCTCGGTAACCCCGGCCAGCCTCTCGATTTGGATCACTTCGTCCGCCAGCCGAAGATCTCCCTCGAACAGACCGAGTGGCTGAACGAAGTGGCTCTTCACCAGTTTGTAATCGCGCTCTTCACGATGCGCGTGAATGGGTTGGAAGCGCAGCCTAAGCTGTTTGGTTTCGACCCTCCACTCATCCATGGGATTGCTCGGATTGAACGTAAATTGAGCCGGACCCAGCGGAATCAGTCTCGAACCAATCCACACTGCGTTCTCGTTTTGCTCGGCTCCTTCGTTGATTCCCTTCGCAATGTTGAAGCCGATGGTCCGTCCATCGCTGAGCCGACCATTCGCAAACGCCCACCGCCAGACGGTGCGCCGGGCGAGATAGCCCTGCGTGTAGTCGAAGCCCAACACCGCGCCCTCCATGCTGAAGGTCTGGGCGTCCGCGGTGACTCGGCCCGAAGCGGGCAATCCAGCCCACTTTTCGGTGACATTGACGATCCCGTCTCCCAGAACGGGCGCGATCACCGTCAGCGGAGAAGGTTCCGGCGGACTGACCAACTGTACTTTTAGAGCAAAGACGGGCTTGGCCCAGGGCTTGCCGTAGGATTCCACCTCTACTCGATACTGGCGCGCTTGCTCGATTGGGCCGAAAGCAAATCGCACGCCAGGCATCAGAAATCGCGCCCTCGCGTTAAGACCAGGTCGATTGCCCACCGAGATCCACGGCCCGGGAACTCCCATCCACCCTCGGTCGAACAGGAGTTTTTTGGCGGTGAGGTCCACTGCGCACGCAAATGCATTGGCTATGTAGGTCAAGTCGGCCACTGAAAAAACGGCCAATACATTGGGGGTGGAAACCATTCCGTACTGCCAACGCTTGTGCTTGAACCATCGGCGCGGCGGCGGGAGCTCGTAGGGTCCACGCAAGCGGGTCAAATCAACCTCGGGCAATGACCCGCGGTAGGTACCAAACTGCGGATAACCCTGCCCATCTTCGACGGTCACTGGACAGGGTGGGAAATCGGAATTGCCTGGATCAGCCACTGGTGTTCCCGGTTCAGCGTAGCCTAAAATCTTAGGAGTGACGGACGTGGCGCCACAACTTGATCTTCTGACCGGGGCTTGGAAACGGGAGTATTTCGAGCAGCAGCTCGCACGCGCGGTTTCCGACTCCCATCGAGCTAGGCAGGCGCTTTCAATCATTCAGCTCGACTTGGACGATCTCCAGGAGCACAACGACCTCCATGGGGCCAGCACGCTGAACGACTCGCTCGGCTGGGTCGCGATCCGAATGTCCCAGGTGTTGAATGGGCGCGGGCCGATCGCCCGGATCACGGGCGGAACATTCGCCACCTTCTTGCCGCAGTTCACGCTCCCACGGGCGTTGGCGGTCGCGGAACGCATTCGCAGCCGCATTCACGATACCCGGCACGCTTCGCAGTCAGGAGAGTATCGGCTCAGCGTTTCGATGGGAGTGGCCTGTTTGCGAGCCAATGAACCGTGGGGGAACTTGCTTGACGCAGTAGACGCGGCGTGCCGTAAGGCCAAGCAGGGCGGCCGGGATCAAGTTGTTCACCGATAGCAGACGTTTGCCCCAACCCTGGTATCTAGTCCCGCAACCATTCAGAAGCGGTGACTACCGGCAGTTGAAGGGCGCGCTCGCGCTCGAGATCGAGGTTGCCGATATGAAGCGAGATCGGCGACTGGACCCATTTGTAGATGGACTGCAAGAAGAGCCGGACAAACTTTTCGACATCGCCGCGCAACTGCTCGATCGGCATCTCCGGGAACATCGTCTGGACGACCTGGAGGACTTCTGAGGGAAGGAGCTTTTCGTCGGCGAAAAGGTGGAAACAAGCGTCGAGTACCGGGAACGGCATTAGCTCCCGCTCGCCGACTTGATTTGGAGCCAGCTCTGGGCCGGAGGGTTGCGCAACCACTTTCTTGATGCCCTGAAGTCCGGTCTTCTCCTGCAAGTACTCCAACAGGTAAATGACCACGGTCTTCGGCACGTTGGCAATCACCGCCAGCCCACCCAGCAAGTCACCGCCGACCGTGGTGTAGCCGACCGCCTTCTCGCTCATGTTGCTGGTTTGCAGAATCAGTCCATCCGAAGAGTTCGCCCAGTTCCACATCCTTTGCGCCCGAAGACGGGATTGAGTGTTTTGCTCGGCGAGGGGATTGATCGCCTTGCCCTCCGCCAACATCTGACGCGCCGCGCTTAGCTCACGGGCAAAGGCATCGTCGATCGAAATGACTTTTAGCGGAATCCCGAGCTCGGAACAGATCGTCTCCGCGGCCTCGCGCGTCTGAGACGAAGAGTAGCGCGAAGGCATGTAGAACGCTTGGAGCAAAGATTCCGGGTGCTCGGGGTTGACTTTCTTTGCGTAACGGTGGGCGATGAGCAGAGTGAGCAGCGAGTCGCGCCCGCCGGACAGCGCGACGCCGATCGTCTTGAAGGCTCGGGTCTTTTCGAAGTAATCGCCCACCCCCAATGCCAGAGCATCGAGAATGTCCTCGCACCAGGATTCCCTCGCCGTGCGCGCAGGTTCCGGCCGCGGCAGAAAGAAATTGCGCTGCGTGGGCACGGGGTATTTGAGGTCTTCCCTGCGCGTGGAAAACTGAGCCGGAGGGATTTCCACGATCGGTACCGCTCGATTGCCGGCGATGTATCGCTCGCGGTCGAGGCGCCAAGTCGTGTTCTCCGAGCGCAGCCGCGCGGTGCGATCAAGGTCCACCACCGCGGCCGCGAACCCTTCCCGGAAACGAGGGGCTTCGAGTACCCATTTGCCATTTTGGTTCACGTACCCGCCGCCGTCGAAGATCAAGCCATCGTTGGATCCCACCGCGTTCGCAAAGGCGACCGTGCACTGATGATCGGCCGCCCGGGTGGCGATCAACTCTCGGCGTGTTTCCACCGCTCCGATTCGGAAGGGCGAGGCAGATAGGTTCACTACCAGCTCGGCACCGGAGTAGGTCCGGCGCCGCATCGGACCTTCGGCGCTCCAGATATCCTCGCAGACTTCCGCTGCGACAACGCCGAAGTCGAACTTGAATAGATAGTCTCCAAATGGAACATCCCGGTATCGCTCCGACTGGAGCGCTACTCCCTGGGAGAAGGTTCTGCCCTCGTAGAAGACGTTGTAGGTGGGAAGTTTCTCTTTCGGTACCAGCCCGAGAACCCGCCCGCCCGCAACGAGCGCTGCGCAGTTGAAGCGAAGTCCTTGGAAAGAAACGGTGACGCCAAGCGCAAAGACCGTTGGCAGCTTGGCAGTCCCACTCGCGAACCGAAGCAACTCCTTCCATTGGTGTTCAACGAATCCCTGCCACTGAATCAGATCCTCGGGTGGGTATCCGCCAACCAACTGCTCTTGAAACAGCCCCAGGCTGACGTGCTCCTCAGCCATCTGGTGGGCAAGCTTCAAGGCTCGATCCACGTTGTGCACAAATGCGCCAACCGTGGTGTTGACGTTGGCTAAAGCTATTTTCACCAGGCGCATTCTCTCCTAACCCTAACTGTATGGGCGACGCGCGGCAATTTTGCCCGGCCAAGACCGGGAAACTGGTTGCGCTCGAGCCTGGGCTGGACGGCAACGACAGAGCCGGTATGGTGCGCGGATGTCGCAACTCGCACCGGACGCCCCAACCATCAAAATGAGCGACTCCTGGTACCGGCGCCTCTATCGGCGGGTGGAGGCGATGGCCGCGACACCCTACGCGCTCGCTGCCTTTGTAATTGTGTCGGTAATCGATGGCTCAGTTTTTCCGATCCCGCCGTTCGCTTTGATGGTGCCGATGGTCCTGGCGCAGCCGAGGCGGTGGTGGAGCCTTGCCTTGTTGGGCACTGCGGCGAGCTTGGTTGGAGGCCTGATCGGCTACTTTCTGGGAACGCTGATCCACTCCGGAGTCGCAACTGCTTTCAACATCGATTTGAACGCGCGGGTAGACCGCTTTGGCATTCACTCGACGGTGGGCCAGTTACTGGGCGACAACTTCTGGATCCTGGCCCTGCTCTGTTCAATCCTGCCGACGCCCTTCAAAGTGGTGGCAATTGGCAGCGGCCTGGTGTCGGTGCCGCTTCCCCGGTTTCTGATCGCGGCCAGCCTAGGTCGGCTGACTCGATTCTTCCTGGTAGGCGGCGCAATGGCTCTGGTCGGACCACGCGCCCGCAAGTGGCTCCGGGCCTAAAGGCCGCGGGTCGACGCTTGCTGTTCACCTTTGCTGCTGGCCGCAGTTTGGGTTGCGAAGTTGATGTTGTTGTATCCAGCGGTGAGGCAGCTGTACATCACGCGCTTCATGATCTTGTAGTGGACGTCTTTGTCCGCTTGAATGTTCACGTCCCCCTTGAACTTGCCGGATTCGTCCTTCGCCAAGGCATGCAAGTCCTCGTACTGCTTCTTCATCTCTCGCAGCTTCTCCTCGAGAGCTGGAATGTTCAGATAGTCCTCGCGGGACAGATCCTCCACCCGGCCGATCACCGTTCCGCTCACCAACACCTGCTCATTGGAAACCATCACTACCGGGACCATTTCGATTTCCTTGACGTTGACTGCCTCGGGCAGGCGGATCTCCTTGGTCATCATCAGCACTTCGCCGGTGGCAGAAAAGTTCGCAATCAGAAAGAGCACGATGATCACGAACATGTCGACCATCGGGGTAATCAGCAGATCGGCGACCATCAACCGCTTCCCGCCGATCTTGCCCTTGCCGAAGACCCTCGATCGCTGGAGGCGCTTGCCGAACCGTTTACCCGGAACCTGAATTGCCATCCATCCTCCAGACTAACCTATCGCGGCCGCCACCGAGACATTGGGGAGGCCGTCGCCGATGCACTCGTCAATGATTCGGATCAAGTCCTCGTAACGAACGTTGTCCTCCGGTTGGAGCGTGATCGCCGCTTGATCCGGGAGATTGCCGCGGACCTCCTTAATCCGCATTTGCAGCTTACTGAGGTCGATCCGGCCCTTCACATCGCGGAGGATGGGAATCGGATCAAACGAGCTGGTGCCCGCGGTCAGTTTCAGTTCCTTGTCGGTGATCAACAGCGTCAAAGGAACGGTCTTCTCCATTTCGTCTGCGTTATCGGAGGGCCCGCCGGCGCCGGATACTTGGAGGCGGCCGATCTGGGTCCAAACGGCGGTCATGATCAAAAAGCTGATCGTCACCGCCATCAAATCGATGAACGGAACGAGGTTGATGGTCGTGTCTAGCGGCTTCTTCTTACCCGAGCTGGCCGGGCCCAGGTCTGCGCCGCCCATTCCGCCGGCCATTGCGCACTCCTTTCAGTCGGCTAGTCGTCGTCGCTTCGCGACGTAGCGGCAACACTAACGTTCTTGAACTTGTCTCGATTGGAGACGATCAGGTTGAGGACCGAGACCGACGTCTCATTGATGTCATTGATTAAGTGCTGAGTTCGGCCCATCAGCACCGAGAACGCGATCAACGAGGGGATCGCGGTAAACAAACCGAAGCCGGTACAGTTCATTGCTTCTGAAATGCCCTCGGCCAAGATGGTCGCCTTGTCCGCTGGGTTGACGGTGGCGACTGCTTCGAAGCAGCGAATCAGTCCGGCGACCGTACCCAACAGCCCGGCAAGCATTGCGGCATTTCCGAGCATCGCCAGGTAACCAGTGCGCGCCTCGAGTCGCGGCGTCTCGCGCAAAGACGCCTCGTCGAGCGCGGCTTGCACTTCTTCTTCGCCCTTGGGCACATTCATCAAGCCAGCCTTCACGACGTTCGTAAGAGGCGTCGCCTTCTGGCCGGCGACGTAGTTGATCGCCTTATCCAGGTCGCCTGCGTAGATGTACTTCTTTAAGCCCCTGAGGAAGCCCTCTTTGTTGATCGCTGCAGAAAAGAACAGAACGATCACCCGCTCGAAGATGATCGCAGCAGCGACAACAGCGCAGACAGCAATTGGGTACATGCCCCAGTCACCAGCAGTCCAGCGGCGAGCGACGTCGTCAAAAAACGAGCTGTCGTGCTTGCCGGCTGCTTCGGCTGCCGCGAAGACGCTGAGCTGACTCAAAGACACGAGATTCATTTTGCGTTTGCCTCCAGTGAACGCGGTTCCCTAGGTCCGCGGACGAACCATCGCATTGGACGCCGTTGCACAAGCTCGGCCACACGCGATTAGGGGTGCTCAGAGGGCTCAACTCTACCGTGCGCTCCTCGGCCCCGCAAGGCACGGAGCGGCCTCCAACGAGCCGATTCTCCTCGGGATTTGATGGAAGAGCGGCTTTCTATTTGACGCCGCCTCGACCGGAAAAAAGACGGGTGCGACGTGGGTCCAGCGGCTTCGAGCGCGTTAGCGACCGGAAAAAAGTGCGGGGGAGACCCTGCAGAAAGTGGGTGAGTAGGTTCCACAAAGTGGCGACAGCCGTCGCCAGGGTCGGCGGTTTTTTCACTACCTTGCCCGCTTGGGTACGGACACGGAGCACGCTCGCTTGGACTTCCCCCCGGACGACTAGGCTTTATCCTTCGGCGATTTTCCTGCGAGCTTCGGATCTTCTGTGCTCACGGGGGGCTCGACTGGAGTTGTCGCCCGCTGAGGTACTGGCTGATGTGGGGTAGATTCCTTCACAGATGGATTTTTCGGCGCATCGCTGGCGCCGTGTGCGATAGAAGCTGTGCTTGCGCCCGATGGTTGCGATGCTATCAGTGGAGCTCGATCGACGCAGGCTGGAGCCTGCACGAGAGTATCTACAACTGGGTCGCCGTAGCCCAGAATCCTCGCGGGCACAGATGGATTGTTCCATCCTTGACCTTCCGAGCGTGCAACCTTGAAATGAAGGTGGGAACCGCACGCCCACCCGGTCTTCCCCGAGTAGCCGATCAGATCTCCCGCTTTGACCCGCTGGCCCGCTAGGACGACGACCTTCGAAAAGTGGAGGTACTGTGTCTCCCAACCATTCTCATGCGAGATGACGACATAGTTGGATTCAGCCGCGAATCGCGGATCGCAGCCGCCGATGTTGCTGTCGCCTCGAGAGGCTCGCACGACGCCCTCCAGCGCGGCTACGATCGGCACTCCTTCGGGCATCCGAAAATCCCACGCCCAAGAGTCGTTTTGCAGGTGGCTACCGGTCCGATGCCCCTGAGAGACCGGGTAGGCGCGCCCACAGCCGAAGGGTACCGCTACGTCCGGTGGTTGGGGCGAGGCGATAGTCGGCGCGTCAGCAGGCGGGAGCTCAACAGCGGCGCCGAGGATCAGTGCGGATAGCGCGAGGGCGATTACCAAACGAACGGCAATTTACCCCAGCTTAGTGTTCAACCTCAAACACTGTAGAGGTGTTCGGTAGGCAGATGAGGGGGCACCCTTCCATTCCCACGTTCGAGCAGGCGCTGCCTCGAGCGTCGTGCAAGCCACAGCTGCTCAACCGTGAACTTGGCCAGCTGCGGTCACGACCGCCCGACGTCCATGAACGCCTCCAGTCGCGCAATGGCTGCTTCTGCACCTTGAAACAGCAGCTCTCCGTCCCAAAGCGCCGGCAGGGCCTGGCCACCATGGGCCGCGAAGTCGCGCTGCACCTCTGGGTAGACCAGGTTTCGAAAACGAACGTGCTCGAGCAAATCGTGCTCGGAGATGTAGCGGCGCAACCGCGCCGATTCCGGATCCGAAATTTGATGAAAAAGCTCAAATGCGAACACAGCCTTTACCGCCGAGTCGCTGCTGCCATCCGGGCCGCCTCGGTTCGCACCGTGGCACTTTCCCTCTCAAATTGAACGTCGTCGGCGCTCATTCCCTTGAGTCTCTGCTCAGCCTGTTCCCGTCTCTTTTGGGCGGCCGCCACGTCAATCTCGGATACTTCCTCGGCTTGGTCCGCCAGCACCAACACTTTGTTCTCGGCGACCCAAACAAAGCCGCCTGACACAAAGTAATTCTGGGTCGTTCCGCTGCGCCGAAAGGTCAGAACGCCAGCTTCCATCAATGAGAGCAGCGGCGCGTGCCCAGGCCGAACCCCGAACAAACCATGAAATCCGGGAACGATGACTTCGTCAGCCGTCTCCGAGAGTAGGCGCTTTTCGGGCGTCACCACTTCCAGCGTCAATTCAGCCATTGCTCGCTCCCCGTGGCTGGAACCTCAAATGGACCGGCCTGGACTCCACCGGTTCCAGTTCGACTTCGTTGTGGTCATTGACACGAGGCATTTCACCAGGCACGCCACCAACCCCTTTCAGCCAAAGAAAGTGCTTACCCAGTTGTCGCACTCGATGTCGCGCCAGCACCGGAACCAGCTCCCTGGCGGTCGCCCGCCTGACCACCTTTCCTTCGCGGTCATAAAGCACCGCTACCACCACCGACAGCCAGGAGTTGGGGTTTCCCTTCGTTGGCTGAGGCTTTTCCGGAAAGGCGCGAACGATCCAAAAACGCTGGCCATTGTTGGCAACGAAGTAGAAGTCATCGGTGGTACCGACGCATTTGTCGACCTGCCAGGCCAGCTTGGTCTCCTCCATTACCTCCACCCGGCAGTGGCCTTTCTCCAGCTCGACCAGTCTGATGCTGTAGACGCCAGTCGCCGATGTTTGCGACTTGCTCGTTTTTGGGTCAGCGGCAAAAACAGGCACTACCCAAAGAAAGGCAATCAAAGATCCGCCGCTCACCTCGAAGACCCTCCGGCGTCACTCGGCTGCCATTCGCTTTGCGTTTTCCACCGCCTCGTCGATACCGCCCACCATATAAAACGCGGACTCTGGAAGCTCGTCGTGCTTACCCTCTGCGATCTCCTTGAATCCCCGAATCGTATCTGCAAGCTTGACGTACCGTCCCTGCTTGCCAGTGAAGACCTCGGCCACGAAGAACGGCTGCGAGAGAAAGCGTTGAATCTTCCGTGCCCGGGCGACGGCGAGCTTGTCCTCCTCGGAAAGCTCATCCATTCCCAAGATCGCAATAATGTCTTGTAATTCCTTGTAGCGCTGGAGGATCCGCTGAACCCGGCGCGCAACGTCATAATGCTCCGCGCCGACCACCTGGGGGTCGAGGATTCGCGAGGTCGAGTCAAGCGGATCCACCGCAGGGTAAATGCCCAACTCGGCTATCTGCCGGGAGAGCACCGTGGTCGCATCCAAATGAGCAAAGGTGGTAGCCGGCGCGGGATCGGTCAGATCGTCTGCGGGAACGAAGATCGCCTGCACCGAAGTAATCGAGCCCTTCGTGGTCGAGGTGATTCGCTCCTGCAATTCTCCCATTTCCGTGGAAAGAGTGGGCTGATAGCCAACTGCCGCCGGTATTCGGCCCAACAGTGCTGACACTTCAGAGCCCGCCTGGGTGAATCGAAAGATGTTGTCAATGAACAACAGCACGTCGCGCCCCTCCTCGTCGCGGAAATATTCCGCAACCGACAGGGCCGACAGCGCAACGCGGGCACGAGCGCCGGGTGGCTCGTTCATTTGGCCGTAGACGAGAACGCACAGACTCTCGTCCAATTTATCCAGCTTGATCACCCCTCCCTCTTGCATCTCCCTGTAGAGATCGTTTCCTTCGCGGGTTCGCTCGCCGACCCCCGCAAATACCGAGAATCCACCTTGCTCCTTGGCGACGTTGCGAATCAGCTCCAGCAGCAGCACCGTTTTTCCAACGCCCGCTCCCCCGAACAAGCCGATCTTCCCGCCGCGCGTGTAGGGGGCCAACAAATCGATGACCTTGATCCCGGTCTCGAACGCCTGCACGCGCACGTCCTGATCGACAAACCGAGGAGGGGGACGGTGGATGGGAAGGAACTTGTGGGCCTGGATCGGTCCCCTTTCGTCGACCGGCTGGCCAATGACGTTCATGATCCGTCCCAAAGTCTCCTTGCCAACCGGGACCTGGATCGGCTCACCCGTATTTTTTACCGCGATACCCCGCGCGAGGCCCTCGGTAGAATCCATCGCAATGCACCGGACGGTATTCTCTCCCAAGAGCTGCGCCACCTCGATCGTCAGATTCTCGGGTTCGCTCGAGATCGCGGGATTGTTGAGTTTGAGAGCGGTGTACACTTCCGGAAGTCCACCGGGAGGAAACTCCACGTCTACCACCGGGCCCAGAACCTGCGTCACTCTGCCAACCTGTTGCGCGCTCGCTGCCATTTCCCTCGACATCCTCCTTATTTCAGCGCCTCTGCTCCGGAGACGATTTCCATCAGCTCCTTGGTGATGACCGCCTGACGAGTACGGTTGTAGAACAGGGTCAACCGATCAATCATCTCCGCCGCGTTCGAGGTGGCGTTTTCCATCGCGCTCATTCGAGCGCCATGCTCGCTGGCAATGCTTTCCAGCAGCGCTCGATAAAACTTCATGATCAAGGCTTGGGGGACCAATCGCGAGAGAACGGCCTCCTTCTCGGGCTCGTAAAGAAAGTCCACCAGTTGGCGGGGGCCGGCGTGTTCACTGGAAGCGGCCGCCTGCATCGGGAGCAACTGCGTCACTACCACGCGCTGGTTTATCGCCGAGAGAAATTCATTGTAGACGAGGAATACCGCGTCGACCGAGCCGGAGAGAAAGTCGGTGGCGAGTTTGCGCGCGATTTCGGCAGCTTCCTGGTAGCTCACCCGCGAATAGAGGCCCGAAAAATCGTTGGTGAGGGTCACGTTTCGACGCCTGAAGAAATCATGGCCCTTGCGCCCGATCGTCGAGACCTGAATTGTCTGATAGGTGCGTTCATTCTCATACAAAAACCGGCTGGCGCGCCGAAGAACGTTGGAATTAAAGCCGCCCGCGAGTCCCCGATCGGAGGTCAGCACCACCAACTCCGCACGCTTCGGCTCGCGCGGCAAAAGAAAGGGGTGCGCCAGTAGTTCCGAGCGGCTCGCGATGTCGCCGATAATCCGGTCCACCATCTGGGCATAGGGCCTCGCCGCCAGGATCGCCTCCTGCGCTCTGCGCAGCTTGGCCGCGGCAACCATTTTCATGGCTTTGGTGATTTGCTGGGTATTTCGTACCGAGCGAATTCGCTTGCGGATGTCGCGAAGAGAAGCCATTGCGATTAAAGTCCCTGCACCGGGTTCGGGCGCGGCGCAACGTACTGTCCGCCACCGCGCGGGTCAATTGTGTCTTTTCGACGCCTGCATCGCTGGCTATTCGGAAGCCTGGTCGGCGCTTTGGCGCTCGCCGCAGTCGCCTCGGTTTACGTAGAACAGCGGTTTTCCGCTCGGATTCGCACGATCGCAGATGTGCCCCACGCACCAATCGCTTTGGTGTTCGGCGCAGGGCTCGCGTCCGGGGGGGAGCCATCCAAAATGCTCGCGGAGCGCGTCAACACGGCCATCCAGCTTTATCGGGCGGGAAAGGTCGACAAGCTTTTGCTCAGTGGCGACAACTCTGAGCGCTACCATGACGAGACCCGCGCCATGGGCCGCTACGCGGTGGATCAAGGGCTGGCACCCAAAGCCTTGCTCCGTGACGTCGCCGGAATTTCCACTTACGACAGCTGCTACCGCGCCAAGCAACTCTTCGGGGTACGAAAGGCGATTCTCGTAACACAGGCCTTCCACTTGCCACGCGCACTGTTCATCGCAAATTCGCTAGGGATAGATGCCTATGGGATTGCTGCCCAGCCGCTGGCCAAAAACCATCCCTTGGATGTCGTACGAGAGTTTTTCGCGCGGCCGCTCGCACTTGCGAAGGTGACCTGGGGATTGAGGCCAAAGGTCCCGGGACAGCAACCGGAATTTCCAGAAAATCAAACGCCCCCTGAGGAAGTCCTCGGGGGGCGGTTGGGTAGTAAAGAATTGAAGTAAATTCGGATACTTAAGGTTTCTTCTCGGCGTCCGCCTTCTTCTCGCCCTCGGCGCCCTTCTTCTCCACCTTCTTTCCGTGCTTCTTGGACTTGTCGCTCTTCTCACCTGCAGCAGCCTTTTCTCCGGCCGGAGCCTTCTCTTCGCCCGCAAAAGCACTCAGCGAGAACGCCAGCAAGAACATCGCAAGAATACGCTTCATACACACTCCATTCGGTTAGTACGGCGCGCTCAAATGCGGCCGTTCGGCGCCAATGTAGCAGCCCGCGTGCCAAGACCGGTTCAGAGTGACAAAGCCCACCTCGGTGTGGAGGAGATCCGCATCCTCGGAAAAGTGGTGGGGAGTTATTCCTCAGATTGCGTGGTTTATGCGAGGCAAAGAAGCCACAGTCGCAGCTTCTCTGTGCTACAGGGTGCCTGTAATTGAACTCGCGCATCTCCATTGGCGGATTTCTCGCCAGCTTCTTGTTCGTAGTGGCTCTTTTGGCCGGAGTGGCTGGGTACACGCTTTCGGGCGAACTCAGGACCAAACGCGAAATGGACGCGCTGGTCGCAAGGGCGCTGGATCGCGATGCCCTGATGAGCCAGATCCGGGTAGACGCGCTCAAACTTGAGTCGGCGGTAGCCGGCCACATCCAGGCGAGCAACGACCAGGAGCGTTCAGAGGCGGACGAACGGATGGAGTCGATTCTCGCGGATATCCGTCTCGCTTCCGAGGAGTACACACAGGGAATGCCGATCAGTGAGACCGAGACGTGGAGTGACTTCATGAGCACCAGCCACGCGCTCGCCGCTCAAGCCACCAAGGCCGTCAATTATTCGAACCGAAAGGAAGCCGAACGGGCCCGAAAGCTCTTGGTTAGCAAAGTGCAGCCGATCAGCGCCGCGCTCGACGGATTGGCCGAAAAACTGTCCCAGGGAAACGCGGAGGAAACCACGCGTCTTTTGCGCAAGCTGCAGGATCTCCGGCTTCGCAACATGTACGCCGGGGCCTTGGTAGCCGGACTAGCGATCGTCATCTCGCTACTCGTTGCTTGGAAGGTGACCGGGCTTCTTCGGCGTCAGCAGGCCACGATCCGACAGCAGCTGGCCGAGCTGAACCGCCGAAACAAGGAGTTGGATTCGTTCGCAAGCCGTGTCGCGCACGATCTCATTAGCCCCCTCTCTCCTCTCAAGGGTTACCTGACACTGATCCGCCGATCGAACGGGATAAGCGATCTCGAAGTACGCGAGATGCTTCTACTGGCTGAGGGAAGCGCCGCGAGAATGGTGGAAATGATCGAAGCACTGCTGCGCTTTTGTCGCGCCGCCACCCCAGGGGAGCCAACCCCATCAGAGCTCGATACCGCGGTTAGCACCATCTTGCTCGAGCTCGATCAGGTGGCTGCAAAGGAGAAAGTGGCTCTGGAGCGACATCTGGAGCGGGGGGTGGCAGTAGCGTGTCCGCTGCAGCTTTTGCAATCGATCGCGCAGAACATTCTGTCCAACGCCGTCAAGTACACGGCAGGACGGCCGGATGCAAAAGTGATCGTTCGCGTCGCACGGCAGGGACGCGAGGCCGTGTTGGATATCGAAGACAATGGCCGAGGGATGTGCGAAGAGTCGTTACGGGGCTTGTTCCGGCCGTTCTTCCGCGCACCGGATGTCCATGCCATCCCCGGACATGGACTGGGTTTGGCGACTACCAAGCGTTTGGTCGAGGCACACGGTGGTTCGATCACCGTCCAGTCAAAGCTTGGTAGCGGCGCACATTTTACGATTCGATTCCCGCTCGCGCCCCCCCAGCCAACGCGACAGGAGACCCGCATTCGAGGCGTTCAGAAGACCGCCGTCTCTGCAGGTTCGCAATGAAAACGCCTCATATTCTGCTCGTGGATGACGACAACCACGCGCGGGATCTTCTTCGGCGAGTTCTCGGTTCGATGGGCCGAATTTCGGAAGCTGCAGACGCCAACACCGCGGTCACAGTTCTCGGCAAGGGAGAACCAGTAGATTTGGTGGTCACCGATATGGCGATGCCCGACGCCGCCGATGGGCTTCGGGTGCTCCATGCCACCCGCGAGCATTGGCCGGATACGGCAGTCATCGTCCTGACCGCATTTGGCAATATCGAAGGTGCGTTGGACACCATCCAGCAAGGCGCTTACGACTACCTGGCGAAGCCATTCGACGTGGACGCTCTGACGCGCGTAGCAAGACGCGCGCTCGAGCAAAGACGATTGTTAGAGGAAAACCAGAGCTTGCGGCGGCAAGTCAAGAACCGCGCGCTGGTGGGACGCAGTCCCGCACTACTAGAAGTCTACAAGCAGGTAGCTCGCGCCGCATCCACCAATGTGCCCATCCTGATCACTGGCGAAACGGGCACCGGCAAAGAACAGGTAGCGCGAGCGATCCACCAACGCTCGATGCGCGCGGACGGAGCCTTCATCCCCGTCGACTGTGCCGCGATTGCCGAATCGCTGATGGAAAGCGAGCTGTTCGGCCATGCCAAGGGTGCGTTTACTGGAGCATCTGGTCTGCGCAGAGGGTTGTTTGAAGAAGCGAGCGGAGGCACGCTGTTTCTGGACGAGATCGGGGATGTCGGTCCGCGCATTCAGTCGCAGCTCTTGCGGGCTCTCCAGGAAGGGCAGATCCGTCGAGTCGGTGAAAGCACGTCGATCCAAGTCGATGTTCGAATCGTGACTGCCACCAACAAACATCTCGCTTCGCTGGTCAAGGAGGGAAAGTTCCGCGAAGATCTCCTTTATCGGCTCGACGTCGTGCATCTTCACCTGCCGCCCCTGCGTGAGCGGAAGGAAGACATTCCAGCCCTGGTCGAGCATTTCGGCTCGATCCACGCGCGCGGTGGTGTACGCCCAGTCTTCGCCCCCGAGGCAATTACCCGGTTGCAGCAGTACGATTGGCCAGGAAACGTCCGACAGCTGGAAAACGTGGTCGCCCGAGCGCTCGCGTTGAACACCACCGGGGTAGTGGGACCTCAAGATTTCCCCGAGCCGATTGGTGATGCCCCGAAGAAGCTCTCGGGTCTCGCTGGTGACATGCCCAGCCTTGCCGAACTTTCCCGCCGGTATGCAGCGCATGTGTTGCAGTTCACTCTAGGCAATAAGTCAGAGGCTGCCCGCCTGCTCGAAGTCGATCGGAAAACGCTTTACAAGCTCTTGGAGGCAACCTCCACTCGCGACGTTACACCGTCGGACGATTTGTCACCCTGAGCATTCGCTCGCTAGAAGGTCGGAGCGTCGAATAGGACGGTGGCAAGGGGCGTGTCTAGCTGAAGGAGGTTGGCCGAACGGATTCCGGCATCCGAGACCGCGTAAACGAATACGTCGGTGTCATTGCTGGCCATCAAACCGCGTCGCGCCATCGGAGCCCAGGCCCACGACCAGGTGCGATAGTTCAGCGTTTGATAGACGTCGCGCATATTGAGCATCCCTTTGTCCGAGATGCCTTGCGCCACGTCGACGCCAAATACTCGAATGCCGCTCACAAAATCTCTCCAGTACTGTGGACCGATGGCAGACACGTTCCAGTCGAAGAAAGGGATCGCCAAGAGGCCCTTCTCCGCAAACCACGTGAACGCCTTGTGGTCATACTGAGCCTCCGAATATGCGGAGCTGGAACCCACCAATTGATTGAAGCTACGGATTGGATGACTGGCATCGCTGACATCAAACAGCGATAGCTGGACCGAACGGCCGGTCCAATTGTTGTTCGGCGGTAGATATTCGCCAATCGCCAACAGGTGGTTTTCATCAAGCGGCTGCAGATAGGTTGAGAATCCTGGCACCTCCAGCTCTCCTACTTTTCGAGGCCGGGCGGGATCGTGCAAATCGAAGACCGAAAGCGGATCGACGCGACGGAAAGTCACTACATAACCCTTTTCGCCAACGAATCTGACTCCATAGATCTGCTCGCCGGGGAAAAAGTCCTCACTCTGGCCAATCAATGCGAGGTTAGTTCCTTGCGGCGAAAGAACAGAAAGCCGGTTGGTTATTTCGAAGTGCCCCCAGGGGCTCTGAGGATCCGCGACACGATTGAAAATGCTCGTGGCGACGCGGAGATTTCCGCCAGCGTCCTCGTCCATTGAAAACTGGTTCCCTACCAGGCCCTCGACGCCACCCGAGCCCAGATACACTGCCCGGGTTGGTTGCGTCAGATCGAACTTGTGCAGATAGGTGAAGCTCTTTTGGCCTGGTTGAGGCCACCACCAGTAATGCCCCGCGGCAACGTAGAGCGCTTTGGCGGATGCATAGACCACGCTGGCATTCGAGACGATGCTGCTACGCGTGAGCGTTCCAGCCGACGTGTCAATCGTTGACACGGTGACGAATCCAGGTTCAGTGGGGCCGTTTGTTCGGCTGAACTCTGTGCACTGATAAGGAAGGCTTTTGATGCTGCCATCCGGCAGGATGTGGCGGGATTCCGGCAAGTACTGATCCAGCGAAGCGCTTCGAATTGCCACCTCGTTGTCTCTGATCCGCTTATCGAAGGCGGCGGACAGTTTCGCTCGGTCGAGATAGATTTCAGGTGTTACGTCTGGGTACCATTTGACCGTCTCCGGATAGCGTAAGAAGTCGTTGGAAACGATCCGAATAGACGAGCCAATTCGTCGCGAGGTGTCGTACGAACCGGGCAAGTAATATTCTCCCATCGTACGGGGATGAGCCTCATCGCTGATGTCCAGCACCGTGACCTTGAACGCAGATGGAAACCCGCACGCTCTGAGCCAGGGGTTAAGCGGACACGGAACAGTCGCCCCTCCCTGAGCAACCGAATAGGGAGCATAGAGCTGTGAAAAGACCACTGCCGTGGGGGCAAGCGCCGAAGGATGGTTTGCGTCCGTCACAAGAAACAAGTCGCGCGCAAAGCCTTCAATTGGCACTTTCGCCGAGCGACTGAGTTGGCTGGCTGGCCAACTGCGTACGATGTAGAGGGCGGTACCGCCTGCGAGGACAAAAATTCGCGTCCCATCGCTCTTAACGATGTCCGCCTCATCTACGCCTGCGACCTGGGTATTCGTTTGCGTGTAGGCGCTCGGACCGGCGCCAGCGGACGGGCTGGCCTCCGCTGCACGGGGTCCGGCGGCCGCGCCCGCTATCGCTCCCACCCCTGCTTTTGATTGTTCGAGCTGCGATCGCATGTACTTCACCGCAACATCCTTGATGTATCCCTCCAACTCATCGCAGTTGTTAAAGCTCAGGAGTGCGGCCTGTCGTTGGATATCTTCATTTTGAAGAAGGTGATTGCCACTGCAGGCGACTGCGCCCACCAGAGCCACGATTGTCGCGTAGCAAGCTTGATTGGCATGCATGGTCTCCTTCGACGCTGCCAAGGCCATGCCAAGGTCGTCTGCAATTTTTGAGCGTATTTCCGCAAACTTGACCACGAGCATCCTGATCCAAGATTCTGGATTCGGCTCAAAAACGACGATTTGCGAAGGGCGATCCGTGAGAACCCTTTCATTGCCCCCAAAGATTAGGCCGTGCTAAACGGCTCGCGAAATGTTGAACGTTTCCATCCCACGCCGCTACGCTCGCGCGCTCATCGCCGCCAGCTCGGACACAAAAGCCAGCCTGGACATGCTCCGCGAGCAACTCCAGGCACTGGCGCAACTTTTCGAAACAGTTCGCGAACTGAAAGAAATAGCTCTTGACCCGAGCTACAGCCGTACCGAGAAGATGGCAATCGTGAACGCGGTGCTCGGGTCAGCCGGACCGATCGACCCAATGATCGCGAACCTGATGCGGCTTCTGGTCGATCGTCATCGTCTCAATTACCTCTCCGATATTTCCAGACTCTTCCGCGACCAAGTGGACATGCTTTCGGGGCGAGTACAAGGGCAACTCGTCACGGCGGTGCCCTTGGATCAAGATCTCGTGGAGAAACTCGAGGCAAGGCTCAATCGGCTGACCGGCCGCAAAGTTGTGCTCGAAACCAGGGTCGACCCATCGATTCTGGGCGGCGCGCTGGCGCAAGTAGGCACCCTAGTCTACGACGGCTCTCTGAAGAGCAATCTCGAGCAAATGCGGCAAGCAATGAAGCGCGCTTAGCCAGCGGGCAATCGTTGCTCGCATCCGCTCTGCATGTTAGGAGAGCGCGCCTCGTTAGGTAGAGGGAATTCGATGGAAATTCGCGCTGACGAAATCAGCAAAATCATTCGCGAGCAGATCAAGGACTACGGCAAGCGGCTGTCCGTGGCGGAGACCGGGACGGTACTGTCGGTGGGAGACGGCATCACCCGCATCTACGGTTTGGATGCCGCCGAGTCAGGCGAATTGGTCGAGTTCGCGAACGGCGTCAAGGGATTGGTGCTCAACCTAGAAGAAGACAATGTCGGAGTTGCGGTGATGGGCGAATACCAAGAAATCCGCGAGGGTGACACCGTCAAGCGCACTGGGCAAATCGCCTCGGTTCCAGTAGGTAGGCAGCTTCTCGGTCGCGTGGTGAACGCACTCGGCGCACCGATTGATGGCAAAGGGCCAATCGAAGCTACGGAGTTCCGAAAACTCGAAATCAAAGCGCCCGGGATTGTTAAGCGGAAGTCGGTTCATCAACCGCTACAGACCGGGCTCAAGGCATTGGATGCCCTGGTCCCAATCGGGCGGGGGCAGCGGGAGTTGATTATCGGCGACCGACAGACGGGCAAAACCGCGGTTGCGATCGATACGATCATCAACCAGCGAGGCGGGGATGTTTATTGTTTTTACGTCGCGATCGGTCAAAAACAGTCGACCGTGGCCCAGGTAGTAGACAAGCTCAAGCGCTTCGGAGCAATGGACTACACCACGGTCGTGAGTGCAACCGCTTCGGACCCTGCGCCAATGCAATTCTTCGCTCCGTACGCTGGCGTCACGATGGGCGAATATTACCGAGACAACAAGATGCATGCGCTGATCGTCTATGACGATCTATCCAAACAGGCAGTGGCATATCGACAACTTTCCCTGCTGCTTAGGCGACCGCCGGGTCGCGAGGCCTATCCAGGCGATGTATTTTATATCCACTCACGGCTGCTCGAACGGGCAGCCAAGTTATCGGATGCGGAGGGCGCCGGCTCCCTCACCGCGCTTCCGATCATTGAGACCCAAGCCGGAGACGTCGCGGCGTACATTCCGACCAACGTCATCTCGATTACCGATGGACAAATCTTCTTGGAGACCGATCTCTTTTACTCAGGTGTCCGGCCAGCGATTAACGTAGGCCTGTCGGTTTCTCGGGTTGGTTCGGCGGCGCAGATCAAGGCGATGAAGCAAGTCGCCGGCTCGCTGAAGCTCGAGCTGGCTCAATATCGCGAGTTGGCCGCATTTGCGCAGTTTGGCTCCGATCTCGACAAGGCCACTCAAGAAACCCTGGCCCGTGGAGCGCGGTTGGTGGAGCTGCTGAAGCAGGGGCAATATGACCCCATGCCGGTTGCCCGACAAGTCATCCAAATCTACGCCGGCACTAACCGCGACGATCCAAACAAGCGCGGGTGGCTGCGAGATGTCCCGGTGACCGACGTGACACGCTGGGCAAAAGAGTTTATCGAGTTCGTGGCAGGACACTATCCCCAGATTGAGAAGGACATCGAAGCGAAGCGAGAACTCACCCCCCAGACGCGCGCAGAGCTGAACAAAGCGCTCACCGAGTTCAACGAGACCTTCGAAGCGACCAAAGCGTAGGCCCCGCCCGATTCTTAACTTTCGAATCTTCGATGCCGACGCAAATTCGAGCTCTTGCTGCCCTTCCTTTTCTGCTGATGCCCGGCGGAATCGCCATCGCACAGCAGACCTCTCCAGAGCTTGACTCAGATCGTCCGCTCTTCTCGCTTCCCTACACTCCAAGTCTCGATGAGAGCGCAATGGATCGGTCAGCGGACCCTTGCGTCGATTTCTACGCCTACTCATGCGGGGGCTGGATGAAGAAAAATCCCATTCCACCCGACCAGCCCGCCTGGAGCGTCTACGGCAAGCTGACCAACGAAAACCTTCGGTTTCTCTGGGGCATCCTCGAGCAGGTGGGGCAGCCATCCACCCATCGGATGCCGAATCAGCAAAAGATTGGCGACTTGTTCGCGTCCTGCATGGACGAGGCCGCCGCTGACAAGTTGGGAGCAGCTCCTCTGAAGCCCTTTTTGGATGCAATCGCGAATTTGAAGTCGAGCAAGGAGCTCGCGCCGCTCCTGGCTGGCCTCCACATTGCGATCGAGACCCCCGGTTGGTCGACGATGTTTGGCATCGACTCCGGGCAAGACTTTGCAGACTCCTCGCAGGTGATTGCGATCGCTTACGCTGGCGGCTTAGGGCTTCCCGACCGCGACTACTACTTGAAACAAGATTTGAAGTCGCAAGAGATCCGGGCGAAATACCTGGCCCACTTGCAGCACATTTTTGCGCTGTTGGGCAAGTCGGCCGCTTTGGCAAAGCGCAACGCCGATGCCGTCTTTCGGATTGAGACCGCGTTGGCCAAGGCCTCACTGACTCGGGTCGAACGGCGCGATCCATACAAAGTGTATCACAAGATGCGCCGAGCTGAACTTCAAAGCCTGATGCCTTCATTCGACTGGAATCAGTATTTCGAACGCATCGGACGTCCGGACGCCGACACTCTCAACGTCACGCAGCCAAAGTTCTTCAAGCAGTGGCAGCGTGAGTTGCGCAAGGAGAGCCTCGACAATTTAAGGAGCTACCTTCGCTGGCAGGTCACGCGTGCCGAGGCGCCGTATCTCTCCGCGGACTTCGTGCAAGCGGACTTCGAGTTTTACAGCCAGACGCTCCGGGGAGTGCAGCGAATCCGCCCGCGCTGGAAGCGTTGCGTTTCAGTTGTGGATCATTTGCTCGGCGAGGCGCTGGGCCAAGAATTCGTCGAGCGTACTTTTTCGCCGGAGATGAAACAGCGCACAAACGAAATGGTGCAGCAGGTCGAAAAGGCGATGGAAGAAGATATTACTCAGCTTAGCTGGATGGGTTCGAACACCAAGCGCCAGGCGCTGGAAAAACTGCATGCGATCGCGAATAAGGTTGGATATCCGGATCGCTGGCGCGACTACAGCTCAGTCGAGATTCTGCGTGGCGATTTCATGGGCAACCTGACGCGCGCGATCAAATTTGAGAAGAAGCGCCGCCTCGGAAAGATCGGCAAGCCGGTCGATCGGGGTGAGTGGGAGATGACTCCTCCGACAGTCAACGCTTACTACGATCCGCAACTGAACGACATCAACTTCCCGGCCGGCGTTCTCCAGCCACCGCTGTACGACCCGAAGCTCGACGATGCGCCCAATTATGGAGATACCGGTTCCACGATCGGTCACGAGCTTACCCACGGCTTCGATGACGAGGGGAGGCAGTTTGACACGAAAGGCAACCTGCGCGACTGGTGGACCAAACGCGACGCTGAAGAATTTCGCAAGCGCGCGGCGTGCATTTCAGAGCAATACGGCAAGTACCTGGTGATCGATGACATCCATATCAATTCCAAACTTACGCTCGGAGAGGATATCGCTGACATCGGCGGTACCATCCTGGCATGGATGGCATGGAAAGCGGCGACCGCATCCCAGACGCTCCAGCCGATTGACGGGTTAATACCCGAACAGCGATTTTTCGTCGGCTTTGCCCAATGGGCTTGTGAGAACGATCGCCCCGAAAACCTGCGCCTGAGAGCGATCACCGATCCTCATTCGCCTGCCAAATACCGCGTCAACGGGATCGTGGTGAACATGCCCGAGTTCGAACAAGCGTTCTCCTGCAAGCCGAATCAGCCGATGGCGCCCAGAACTCGGTGCCGCGTCTGGTAGACATCCCAGACAGGTGTTTAGTCTCGTTGTTTGAGTGTCCCGACGACGGCATCGATCCAACGGTGGCTGATTCCAAAGTTCTTATCGTGACAGGCGAAGTGGTGAGCCATGTGATGAGCGCGAATCGCCCGACCCCAGCCAGTCAACGGATTCCGGTAGTGGCTTGACCAATGCACGAAGTCGTAGAACAGGTAGCCAGCGACAATTCCGCAAAAATAGGGCACGGTGATCGCCGGCTCCCCGATCAGCGCCAGCAGGCCGGCAACGATCAACCCCAAAGGTATGCTCGCTCCGAGTGGCATCACCAATCGCTTTCGATCGTCCGGGTACCGGTGGTGATAGCCGTGTATGATTTCATGAACCTTGCGGGTGAAGGGACCGGCTCCTTCCCAGTGAAAAAACCCTCGGTGGATTGCGTACTCCATCAAATCCCATGTCACCCAACCAAGCGGCACGAACAATATCGCTTGCAATGCGCTGGTGCGATGAGACCACAGCGCATGGACCATCAGTCCAGAAATGATCGGGATGTAGAAGATAAAGGGAACGGCCGGATGAATCTTCGAGCACGCTTCAAGAAACGGGCTTTCGAACATCCGACCCGACGCATTCCTCTCGTAGTCCATCTCCATCCCGGGGGGTACTTAACCAAAGCCGGCTGCGCTGACAACTTGTCCGACTATTGCTTGATAGGTGGCGGCACCCAAACAGGTTGTCCATCGAGCTTGCGGCGCAGGGCCTCTGCAGCCGGGGTATCCCGCATCGCCGCGAGCGACTGTACGTAGTAGACGAGCGCCCAAAGGCTATCCTCCGGTAGCGCGCCCTTCCACTGCGGCATCGCCGCACCGCCAATTCCGGCACCAATGGTGCGATAGAGATCCTGACGCTGAGCTTCCGCGGTGTAGGGTTGGCCATCAACCATGGTACCGACTGGATAGGCAGTCTTCACTTTCTGAACCAGAAAGTCCGGAGGCAGAATCTTGTAGGCTTGGGTGATTTCACCTTTGTCGTCGACCGCCAGCGGGTACTCGCTCTCTCTGAGGCTGGGCGCGTACATGTCGGGCGGGAACTCGGTGAGGGGTTCGCCCGTCGCTTTCTTGGTCATCTCGGAAATTTCCTGGCGGGTCGCGTACGCTGCGTGGCAGCCCGAGCAACCGGCTCCGCCCACCGCCACATGATAGACCTCCTTGCCGCGCTGGATTGCTTGTGAATCCTTCCCCTTCCACGGATCCAGCGAAATCTCGATCGGGGTCCCATACTCGTCTGCGCTCTGCCAGCGCGGCGACAGGGTCTTCAAATACGCAACAATCGCTTTGCGCTCGACGTCCGGAATGTCCCACGGGAGCATTGGTGTCCCGTGGAGGCCGCGACGAACGGTGCGCTCCAGAGCGTCATCGGTGGGCAGCTTTCCGGCCTCCACGCCAGCGAACTTGAACAGGCCGCGCGAGAAATTTCGCGGAGGAGGTCGCATCGTCGCCGACGAGGGGCCGTCCCCTTCCCCCTTTTGCCCGTGGCAACCGTAGCAGTAGAGCATGAATGTGTCGTGCCCGTCATTCAGGGTTTTCACGTCGATCGTCTGCCCGCTAGCAAGCTTGTAGGGTTCCTTGAACTTGTTCTGCGAACAGCCGACCGCTGCGAGCGCAACCACTATCCACTTTGCCCGAGACCGCAGCGCGGCCATGCCTTCCTCCTCAGACCAAAAAGATTGACACCAGCATCAGCGCCCAGACCACACCCACGAAGTGCCAGTACATCGTCCACAATCGCAACGGAAGATGGCGCGCGGCGCTCAGCGTTCCGAGTCTTGCTTTGCGCCAAAGCCAGCCTAGACCGCCGAGCCCAACGGCGACGTGCACCGCGTGAAAGCAGGTCAGCCCATAGAACACCGAGCCGTAAGGACCTCCGCTCGAAGGACGCAGACCCTCACGATAGAGTTGAGACCAGAGCACCAGCTGGAGTGCCAGAAACACAATCCCCAGAGCTACGGTCAAACCCAATGCCCAAACGAGCCGGCGACTGCTTCCCTTCGCAATCGACCAATTGCCAAACTGGAGCACCGCACTGCTGACTCCAAGCACCAGCGTGTTGGCCAACGGAAGGGCAATTGGCAGCAGCGGCAAATCAGCTGGTGGCCAGACCAACGCGCGGCTGCGAACGTAGCCGTAGGCAAAGAACAGGGCAGCAAACATCATTGCCCACGACGCCAAGAAGATGACCATTCCCAAGTAGGCCGTGGTCTCGTCGTGCGCCCTCGGAGGGCGATACCGCAGAACCTCGCCCATGGCGTGCATCGCTAGCTCTTTGCTCCGCCTGCAGCTGGCTTCGCGCTCGCCGGTGCCATCGCGGGAGGCAACTGCTCAGCTTGACCAACCCAGTCGCGACCTAGAGCCTTATTGAGCTCAGGATTGTTGAACTCGTGAGGCCCCCGATAAACGGTTGGGATGGGTGAGTAGTTGTAGTGCTCCGGTGGCGACGGGCAGAGCGTCCATTCCAAAGTTCCGATCTGCCACGGGTTGCGCTCAGCCTTCTCGCCAACCGCCAAGCTGCGGATGAAGTTAATTACGAAGAGAAATTGGCTGAAACCGAGCGCAAAAGCGAAGTAGCTGGTCCACTGGTTTAGCGGCAGCAGGTGCTTCAGGAAGGTGTACTGGTAGGGATCGTAGAGGCGACGCTGTTGACCAGCAAATCCAGCAAGCAGCTGGCCGCAGAAAACGAGGGTGATGAAGATCGCCGAGGTCCAGAAGTGCGCCTTCGCGAGCCCTTCATGCATTTGTCGGCCAAACATTTTGGGAAACCAAAAGTAGATGCCGCAAAAGCTGCCGAGGAAGGCCGCGGCTGCCATGGTGAGGTGGAAATGGCCCACCACCCACATGGTGTCATGCAAGTACAAATCAGTGGCAATGGTGCCCAGGTACAGCCCTGTCAAACCGCCCAAGCCAAAGACGAAAACCGTGCCCAGTGCGAAGAGCATCGGGCTCGTCAATCGATTGGAGCCTTTCCAAATCGTGTGGAGCCAGTTGAGAAAGAGGATCTCCGCAGGAACCGAAATGATCAGCGTCAGGACCATGAAGCCTTTTCCCAGCAGTGGATTCATCCCGGTGACAAACATGTGGTGGCCGTACACTACGGCGGACAGAATAGTGATCGCCACCATCGCGAGGACCGAACCTTTGTACCAATAGGCCGGCTTGCGCGCGAAGAACGGAATGACATCGCTGATGATTCCCCATGCGGGAAGAATCAGGATGTAAACCTCGGGATGTCCGAAAATCCAAAAAAGGTGTTGAAAGAGAATCGGATCTCCGCCCCCTTTCACCGCAGCCGCACCCGCAATAAAAAATTGGGTGCCAAAAGCGCGATCCAAGGTCAGGAGAAGAGCGGCAGCACCAAGTACGGGAACAAACAGAACGTTGAGTATGGCAGTGAGCCAAAGCCCCCAAACCGTGAGCGGCATCCGCATGTAGGTCATCCCGGGAGCCCGCAGTCGAATGACCGTAGTTACGTAATTGATGGCGCCCATGATCGTCGCAGCACCGGTGACAAAGATGGCGGCGACCACCAGCGTCTGACCTAAACCAGGAGTACCAATGTTTGTCGAGAGCGGCGCGTACGTCGTCCATCCCGCGGCCGCCGTTCCCAGCTGCACAAAAAAGGACGCGGTGATCAAAATGAGCGAGAGCACAAAGGTCCAGAACGACAGCATGTTGAGCTTTGGGAACGCCATGTCCTGCGCGCCGATCATCAGCGGGATGGTGAAGTTTCCGAAGCAGCCGATCAGGATGGGCGTGATCGCGAAGAAGATCATGATCAGCCCATGCATCGTGAAGATGCTCTGGTAGGTGGCAGGCGTGATGATTCCCCCGGACCGGTGCAAGAACATTCCGAAAACAGGCACCCGAGTTCCAGGATAGGCCCATTGCCAGCGAATCATCATCGCCAGGGCTCCACCGACCGCGAGGAATACCAGCCCGGCAAAGAGGAATTGCTTGGCGATGACCTTATGGTCTGTCGAAAAGATGTACTTGCGAATAAAGGTGGTGGGCTCAGGATGAACATCCACCGGATGCGCAGCGTGATCCATCTTTAATACACCTCCTTCCACTCCCAGCCCCAGTGGGCAGTCTTGTCATCCGGGTCGTAGCCGCGCTGAGCATTCTTCGACATCAGCTGCTGCCATTGGTTGTACTGATCAACCGGCAGAACGGTGAGCTGCGCTTTCATTTTGTAGTGATGGGTACCGCAATGCTGGGCACACCCAATGTCGTATTCCCCGAGCTCTTTCGCTTGAAACCACATTCGGTTTATTTGCCCAGGCACCGCGTCCATCTTCACCCGCAGATTTGGCAGATAGAAGCTGTGAATGACGTCGGTGGCGGTGAGCTGAACGTAAATCGGCGTGCCGAGGGGAACCTTGATGTCGTTCCAAGTCACGATGTCATCCTCGGTGTTGAACTTACCATCCGGACCCGCGTAACGCGCGTCCCAAGCCCACTGATGCGCGTTGATTTCCAGTCGAACGGTTTTCGGATCGGCAGCCACTTTGTCAAAGTTCCAGAATTCCTTGTCGAGATCGCTGATCGCGTTGACGAACAGGTTTCCATCCACGATGAAGAAGATCACCGCCGAGATCGCCAACGCGACCGTCACTGAGTGCTTGGAGCTGCCGTGATCGTAATGCGCGGGATAGTTTCGATTGTGCTTCACGACAGCAATCGCCATCCACGCGCACATGATTACGAACAGGATGATGTTGAACACGTGGGTGATGTTCATCAGCCAGTCGATCAGGTGCCCGTTCTGCGATACGTCGTGCGGCAAACCGAAGCCCGACTCCGGCTTCACCGCTGCAGCCGCCGGTAAAGCCTGACTGACCAGAGCCAGCGCAACAAGCCGAACCGGGATCGGTGAGGTGAGCCGCTGCGAGCTCCAGCGCAAACAGATGAAAGAGTTGAACTTCAGAGCTTGCATAGCGGTAATCTCTCCTGAAGGGAAAGCGCCATCGGCGGTTCAGCGCCTGGTTTCTGATTCAATGCGGCGAACGATCTGCACCACCGCACCTGCAATCAGGAACGGCACCGAGATCATCGACGCGAGCACCAATGCAGTGTGGATGTTGAAGCCGCCGCGACCCGCACAGGCCGGGCAGGCAAGTGCGATCCTTGGGAGGCAGGCGAGGCCGGCCGTCAATGGCCAGGTTCCGACCTTGGCGAGCTGAGCACTGACGCTCATCGGATCAGTCTCCATCCAGCTTCTGCAATGAGGATCACGGCGTACAGCGCCGGGAAGAAGAAGGGAAGTGCGACGGTAAGCTTGAGAGCCCGTTGCTCGGTCTTCAGGTGCATGAAAAACAAGCCCACCAAGGATGCTTTGGACACAGCCATGGTGATCAGCGCGAGCACCATCGGCTTCTTCGGAACGCCCATCGAGGGAGTGGCGACGATGATTTCGAGAACGGTGAGCACCGCAAGTGCGGCGAAGACCATCCAATAAGTTTTGCGGCTGGTGTGGCCCTGCGTCATGGCCTCCTCTTACAGGAGATAGATGAAGGTGAAGACCAAGATCCAGATCAAATCGACGAAGTGCCAGAATAAGCCGAGGATCTCGATGTCGTTTGCGTTGGTCTTGCCCGCAGCGGTGCGTGCGAGAGTGACAAGAATGTAGATGGTCCCGGTTAGAACGTGTGCGCCGTGGAAGCTGGTGGTGACGTAGAACGTACTCGCGTACGCGCTTCGACCGAAAATCAACCCCTCGTGAACCAGCCCGTGACCCGGGGTGAGGCCAAAGTATTCGTGAAATTGGCCGGTGAGGAAACCGATCCCACCCAGGGCGGTTAGGGCGAGAAACAGGATGGTCTGCTTACGGTTTCCCTCATTGGCAGCGGCCACCGCCAACACCATCGTAACGCTCGAGCAAATCAAAAGGAACGTCAGAAACGCGGTGAACGGAATTCCAAGCGTCGGCTCGCCCGGGTGGTGCCAAACCTCGGATCCACCGCGGAGGATCCCGTACGCCAATAGCAAGCCTCCGAACGAAAACGCATCGGAAAGAAGGAAGATCCACATCCCGATCTTCCCTGGTGTGGCATCACCAAAGTACTCATCGCGTGGAAGCGGGTGGGCTACGGGATGACTGCTGGGCTCGAGAGTCGCAGTCGCGATCGCACTCATGGTTGGTCGGTATCCTGCCTCACGGTAGGGCGCAAAAAGCGGGTTAGCCGTAACATGCCGTTCGGCCACGCAGCAAGAGCTTTTCCAAAGGGTTCGCGCGTTTGACGGTTAAGATGGAGCCGCCCTGAGTTGACGTAGGAGACGGTATCCGTTAGCAAGTCGCGGATGTCTCGTGAAGCCACTCACGCATCGACGCTGCCAGGCGCAATGCAGGGCTGGCTCTCACGGCTGGTTGCGCGTCCGCTGTTCTGGGTGCTCTTCATTGGATTGGGGCTTGCAATTCCGATCGCACGCTCCGTTCGACTGAGCCTTCCGCGGCCCCTTCCAGTGTTGTCCCAAGTTCCTGTCTTCGAATTCACAGACCAAAACGGACAATCTTTCGGAAGCAAGGAGCTGGACGGCAAAGTCTGGGTTGCGAATGCGATTTTCACCCGCTGTCCGACAATCTGTCCGGTCTCCACCCGGCGAATGTTTCAAGTTCAGCACCGTGCCCGTGGGCTAGGACCCTGGTTTCATATTGTCTCTTTTTCAGTCGATCCCGAGAACGATACGCCAGACAAGCTGCTGGACTATGCCAAACAAAACAAGGTGAGCCCGCGGATGTGGAGCTTTCTTACCGGAGATCCCGAGAAGCTGAAGAGCACGCTGAATGAGGGCCTGAAAATCTACATGGGAAAACAGCCCGCCCCGGCGGACGATCTGATGTCAATCGGGCATGGCAGCCACTTTGTGTTGATTGACGCAAAGATGCGAATCCGTGGCTATTACGACCCATCGCAAGACGATTCAGTCGACTTGCTGCTGCGGGATGCCGGGTTGCTGGCCAGCCGCGGCGAATAGCGCCTGCTAACGCTTTTTTTTCGTCTTCCTTCTTGCCTTGCTCGAGCTTTTCTTTCTCGCAGCGCGCTTCGCGCGAGACACCCGCTTGGGGGCAGGCTTTCTTTTCATCCGCGCCGCCAGCTGTGTCTGGCGCAAGCCCGAGGGCACCAGCGTTTTGGCCGCCGCGAGCGCTTCCTCTGCCCGCTGTCGTCGTGCCCGGATCGCACTAAACACGCTCGGATCATCCAGGTTCACCCGTGCGGGCTTCAGTCGATACGCAAGGTCGTCCCGCAAGATCCCTTGTGAAAGCGCGTCGTCCGGATTCATAGAGAGGCCAAGAATCAGCTTGGGACGCTCCTCACGCTCATGCATGCAGCGCAAAATGTGCGACTGACCCTCGAAGCCCGCGCCCAAGACTGCAGGCACGAACACCACGCCGTTGTTTCTTTGCAGCGCGGCTTCCAGCTCGGGGAGGCTGTGAGCCTCCACCAAGGGTCCCTCGCTGGCAAAGCTGCCAGCCGCCTCCAGCGCCCAGGCGCGCCGATCGATCTCGTCTCCGCCGTAAAGCAGCAGGGCAGCACGGTTGCAGACAAGCTCATCTTCACTATACCCGCGATATTCCATCGAGTACCTCCGCAGGCGTTTGGCTGACGGTGGACTTTATCCTGTTTTCAGGATTAGCGAGACAAAATGGATACGACACCAAGCACCAGCTCGGTGACAATAAGAACGACAATCGTAAATTCCAGAGTCAGTGAGCGATTGATATCCACGTCACCCTTGAGGAGTTGATAAACTTGGGCAAGCATCTGCTGTTTGCGGGTGACACTTGCCTGCCAGGCCGGAATTCTCAACCGTCGGAGGGAGGCCTCGTAGACCTTGGCGAGGTAGAAATCTGCAATAATCTTGAGCGAGTTTTCGACCCGCTCAACGAATTCCGACATCTCCAGGTTCATCGCCAGCACCCGGCGGGCAAGCAGGCTGTAAGGACTTCGTAAGATCGAGTACCAGCTACGACGTTTGCGCTGAACCTCCGCGTAAATCCGCCGAATATTCGTATCCAGTAAATTGTCGTAAAATCTGAATTCCAACAATTGCGCGTTGCAGATTTCGAGGATGTCGGGAATATCCGAACTGCCGGAAGGCTCGTAGACGAATGCACTGTTCCAATCGACTATCACCAAGTCGGTTTCACGGTAGCTGAAGCGATGCTGAGTGACTTGCTTGCGCTCGTACTCGGAAAGCGGTTGACTTTCCACCTCTCCCAGTAGAAGACGCGCCAGTTCGACGCGATCCTCGATCTCTTTGGCGGGCGGATCACCGTCGATTCGCTCGACGAAAATGACCGTATAGCTCTCGCTTTGATCCCAAAGGTGTGCGCCCTGTATCGCAGGCGCAAGCACCCGTCTCAGGGGTTCCAGTAATTCCAGGCACAACTTGTCCACCGCTTTGCTGTCATAGAGCTCGTCGGCAAGCGCGATCAGCGGCTCGATTTCGATTCCGGGAGCAACCGGAACCTTGAGAATGACCGAGGCACCGCCGTGGTCAAAGACCCGCGCGACCGCGTCCACAGCGCAGGGCCCGTCCCGCAGCGATAAATTCTTCTTTCCCAACTCGATTGCCAAAGGAGGGTTGGGCAGTTCCAGATACTGGGAGCCCTCGCGTGAGAGCCTAAGCCGGCGCGCATCCGCAGAGAGGATCTTTTGAGCGCTTTCCAGCTCGATCTCGTCGGCAATATCGAAAATCCGATAACAGAAGATACTCGCCTTCCGAAATACAAGAGGCGATGACATCCTAAGTACCGAGTGCAGTTCGAACGTCCCACAACTCGGGAAAAAACGTCAGATCGACAGCCTTTCGAAGAAACTCCACTCCGGAGCTTCCGCCGGTACCCTGTTTGTACCCAATGATTCGCTGGACCGTCTTCATGTGCCTGAAGCGCCACAGTTGAAATCGCTCTTCCACGTCCACCAGCTTTTCACACATCTCATACTCATCCCAATAGCGATCGGTATTCTCGTAAATCCGGCTGAAAACCTTTACCACTGCGGGGTGGCGCTCGTAGGGTTGGGACCAGTCGCGCTCAGCGACCTCCGGCGGGATATCGTGACCTTGGCGCTGGAGGTAGCGCAGGAACTCGTCATAGACTGATGGGGCCTCGAGCACTGAGCGAAGCCAGTCGTAAAGTTTGGGGTCCTGTCGATGCAGACCGAGCATTTGCGCGTCCTTATTTCCAAGCAAGAACTCGAGCGCTCGATACTGATAAGATTGCAATCCACTCGCATGGCCAAGCACGCCACGAAATGCGAGGTACTCGCTCGGCGTAAGTGTCTCCAACACACTCCACTGCTCAAAAAGAATTCTCTGAATTTGACCAACGCGGGCGAGGATCTTGAACGAGGGCTCCAGACGATCGCCTTTGATATGCTCGCGGACGGATTGCAGCTCGTGAATCATTAGCTTCATCCACAGCTCGGACGTCTGATGCTGGATGATGAAGAGAAGCTCGTCGTGGTGTGCTGGCCGCGATCTCGGCTCTTGCGCTGAAAGAAGTCGGTCGAGCCTCAGGTAATCGGCGTAGGTAATACCCGTCGAATCAACGTGAATTGACTGCTCAAATTCTCTTTTGTTCATGGCCGTTCAGCAACGCCGGGCACGCTTCAATCGACCCTTAGCACCTTGCCGCTGATTTGGTTAGGCCGGCGGACTACCTCTTTCGCCGTCGCTGCCGCGCCGCTCTTAGCGCCTTCACCGCTGCTCGGCCCCGAGGCAAAACGACATCCTTGACACTATCGGCAGGAGCGTAGTCAGACCAGGCCGCAGGGCGGCGCTTGGTTCGAATCAGCATCCGCAATTTCTGATAGTGAGCGGCGCAATATCCCTTGGTGCGGCTCGAGCGCCCGCAACCAATGATCGCACAGGGACGATCGTTCGCACCGGTGGGTCTGCGACCACGACGACCCTTCGCTTTCACGGACCCTGGAGGGCGGCCGGGCCTGCGCCGCAGCGCAAGTGAAGCACCAAAAGGAGCACCACCGAGGAAGTTTGCGATGGGTTGTAAGCGCTCGGCCAAAGCACGGAGAACGCCGAGCTCGGTGACAGCGTGCTGGAGTGGTCGCAGTTGCGTTTCCACTTCGCGACGAATCATTTTTCGAAATGCCTGATCGACGGACATAGTCTGAATTAGCTCCTTTTTAGATAAGTTACCAGACCATGACTTCTTGTCTAACAGATAAGTAAAATGCAAATGATCAAAACTTAGATTGCTTGCATGAACAGACCATCGCCGCTGATCACAGTAATCTCAGATTTTCCTGCCAAACGAATTTGACCAAACAGATCGTTGAGCGCGCGGTGAACAGGGTTTGCCGAGCACTTCAATTGCTAATCGCAGACGCTTGCGATTGGAGTTTGAGACGCAGGTGTCTTTGTTTCATTTGGTCAGTGACGACCGGCACTCTGCGTTGAAAGTGGCGAAGGGTTTTAGCTGATTCGCACGGCGCGCCGGTACGCACTCCGACTTCGTACACGCGCACCCGCTCATAATCGCTGGCGGGTGCATAAGACAGGCTTCTATTTTCTAGGCAACTCGGCCGGCACCGCTGCGGCGCCCTTCGTGATGTTCTCCATTTTGCACGAACCTTCGAACACCACGCCTTTGTCGATGGCCAGAGCAGGCGTTTCCAAGTTGCCCTTGATCCGCCCAGGCTGATGCAACTCGATCAGCTGTGAAGCCTTGATGTTCCCCTCGAGCCAGCCATTCACGATTACCGTTCCGGCAATGATCTCGGCGGAAACGCGCGCGCCCTCTCCGATTATCAGCGTATCCTTAGTCATAATCTGGCCGCTGAATTTTCCCTCAACTCGGACTTGTCCCTCGAAGGTCAGCTTTCCTTCGAACTCGCTACCTTTTCCCAACAGCGCATTGAGTTCGCCGCTCCGTGCAACCACATCGTCCTCCCGATTCAGTAAAGGCATGCCAGGTCGATCCTCTCTTCTTCCCAGAAGCGCCATCGCCCCATCTCTATCTTCGTAGTTGATTCACAAGCCGATCCAGATCTTCGTACGAAAAAAAGTGTATTTCCAAAACCCCTTTGCCCGATCGGTCGAGCAAACGGACCCTGGTACCGAGAACCCGCTGAAGCTCTTCCTCCACTTGCCGCGCGTGCGGATTGACTGCTGCCTTTTTCTCGGAGCTTGGTTCAGGGGTGGGCGATTTCTTTTTTTTGACGAGCTGTTCGGTCTCTCTCACCGACAGGTTTTGCGCAACAATCTTGTGCCCAAGCTGGATCATCTGGTCCTGATCACCAAGACCGAGTAGAGCGCGCGCGTGCCCCATTGAAAGCGCTTCATCGGCAAGCATACTTTTGATTTCTTCCGGTAGTGTGAGCAAGCGCAGCGAGTTTGCAACGGAGGATCGATCTTTCCCTACCCGCTGGCTGACCTGCTCTTGAGTGAATGCGTAATCTGCAATCAGGCGCCGATAACCTTCTGCTTCCTCGATCGGGTTTAGGTCGGCTCGCTGAAGGTTTTCCACGAGCGCCATTTCAAAAGCCTGGCTATCCGAAACGTCCCGAACAATCGCGGGCACCTCGGGAAGTCCGGCAAGCTGGGCAGCACGCCATCGACGTTCTCCGGCGATCAACCGATAGCCTTCGACGTCCCTTCGAACCAATACGGGCTGAATGAGCCCCTGGACGCGGATCGAGTCAGCCAGCTCTCGAATTGCTTCTTCCTTAAAGACTTTTCGGGGCTGATTCGAGTCCTGGTGAATTGCGTCAATTGGCAATCGTAAGATCGACCGGTCTGTCAGCTCCCCCGAAACCGGCACCCCAGCTGCTTGAGGGATGAGCGCGGCCAGTCCTCGTCCAAGGGCAGGTTTCTGCGACTTTTCGTTACTGATCATAGACATCCATGGTCATCGTTAGCCCGGGTTCGTGACCTCTCAGGCAACAGATGTCTGTGTCTGCAGGCGCTTCTGCTCGCGTCGAATAATCTCATTGCCCAGCGCAAGGTAGCTTTCACACCCTTTGGACTTGATGTCGTAAAGAAGCACGGGCCTTCCAAAGCTAGGCGACTCCGACAATCTCACATTACGCGGGATGACCGCGCCAAAAACCAAGTTGGGAAAGTGCTCCCTTACCTCCTTGGCAACCTGGTGCGCGATGTTTGCTCTTCCATCGAACATGGTCAGGAGAATTCCTTCGGTCGCCAGCGCAGGATTAAGGCCCTGCTTTACAAGCTCGATGGTACGAAGAAGCTGCGAGAGGCCTTCAAGGGCGTAGTACTCGCATTGGAGCGGAATGATCACTGAGTCGGCTGCGGTGAGTGCATTGAGCGTCAGCAACCCAAGCGACGGCGGGCAGTCGATAAGAATGTAGTCGTACAGATCCGTGACAGCACCAAGCGCTTGCCGCAACCGGTATTCGCGGCGCTCTACAGTCACCAGCTCAATCTCTGCTCCAATGAGAGCCGCGGTCGACGGAACTACATCGAGATAGCGAAGCTCAGTCGAGTGAATAAGCTCGCGCAAGGACTTGGTTGCGGCCAAGGCCTCGTAAACTGTCCCGCGCATCTTATCCGGCGTCAGGCCGACGCCGCTACCTGCGTTGCCTTGAGGATCCAAGTCGATGAGCAGGGTCTTTCGTTCAGATGCCGCGAGGCTCGCCGCCAAGTTAATGGCGGTGGTGGTTTTTCCCACGCCTCCCTTCTGATTCGAAACGCAAATGACCCGAGACACAACTGTCTCTTTCAGCAAAGGTGCGCCTTCCGAAAGGGAGGCGCGTGGTACCACACCCGTGGTCGGCGATTCAACAAATACCTGCGCACCCAACGATTCCGTGGCCAAGTTCTTTGACCTGTGACCGGACCTCAGCGTTCCACGTGGAACATTTCAGAAGCGGAATACCGCGAAGGCGCGGCGAGCACCAGAAAACGGCAAGCGATACGGGAATAGCTGGACCTTTCCGCCATAGTGGCGTGCGATGGTTTCCATTTCCGGCGGTCCCCCCTTCGACCCCAGCATCGCGATCAAACACCCGCCCTCCGCAACGTACGTCCGTCCAAGCGCTACCCAGTCATCCGGCGCTTGTACGGCACGAGAGATTACGACCTCAGCCGTCGCAACCTTCTCAGCTCGCGGTTGCCCTTCTGCGCGGCCCTCCACGGCTCGGATTCTGTCGCTCATTTCAAGAGTCGCTAACGCGTGCTTCAAAAAGGCAACCTTACGGCCCGATCTCTCAAGCAACGTCACATCCAGATCTGGCAGCGCCAGTTTGATCGGAATCCCTGGAAAGCCACCGCCGCTTCCTATGTCGAGCAAGGTTGTGGCTCCGGTAACCTGGGGAACGACTGCGAGCGAATCGACGAAGTGTTTTTCCAAAATCTCCGCAGGGCCGGTTATCGCGGTGAGATTGACCTTCCGATTCCAACGCGTCAGCTCTTCGCGGAACAGATGCAGTTTGGTCGCTGCATCTTGCGACAGTGACACTCCGACTGCGCGCGCGCCCTCAAGTAGCAGCTGCAGAGACTTAGCCTTATCCACAGCGCCTTCTCGAAGCCAACACCTAAACTGTCAAATTTATTGTAGCGAGCGACGGCTTGTGGCTTCCCAACATCTTATCCACAAGACAGGTTCTGAGGACGGCTTGCGCCCTCTCGTGACTCCCGCCAGCGCCGCAAGTGAATCAGCAGCAAAGAAATAGCCGCGGGTGTGATGCCCGGAACTTGCCGGGCTTGCCCGATGGTCAAGGGCCGATGCTTCTCCAACTTTTCAAGTACTTCGCGCGACAGTCCACGAATCGAATGAAAAGGGAAAGCCTCTGGAAGTCGGCACTCGTCCCAAGCGTCCTTGTGGCGGGCCTCGGCGCGATCTTGCTGCGCGATATAGCCCGCGTATTTGATCTCGATTTCAACCTCGTCGGTCACATCGTCGGGCAAACACGGGCGTGCTCGATCGAGTGGAGCTGATTTGGAGTACGTGTTCTCTGGACGCCGGAGTGTTGCTGCCAGGCCGGCTTGCTCGAGACGCTGAATCTCTTGGTGGATGAGCTCACGACGCCTGCTCGCGGCGAGCAGCGCCCGACCCGAAACGAGCCCGACGCGGTGCCCATGATGCGTGAGCCGCAAATCGGCATTGCCCTCCCGAAGGCGCAAACGATGCTCGGAGCGAGACGTGAACATTCGGAACGGTTCGTCAACCCCTCGTGTGACCAGTTCGTCGATCAAAACTCCACCATGCGCTTCGTTCCTCTTAAGTATTAACTCGGGCTCCCCGCGCACTTTGAGCCCGGCGTTAATCCCGGCAAGTAGGCCCTGGAAGGCCGCTTCTTCATAGCCAGATGTGCCATTCAGCTGGCCGGCAAAATAGAGGCCGGCGATTCGGCGAGTCTCCAGCGTTGGCCGAAGCTGCGTTGGCGGCGCAAAGTCGTACTCGACGGCATACCCGTAGCGAACCACCTCAACGTCCTCGAGTCCGTCAATGGACCGCAACACCGCAAGTTGCACATCCGCTGGCATGCTCGTTGAGAGCCCTGCTGGATAGACCAGTTCGCTCTCGACGCCTTCTGGCTCTAGGAAGACTTGGTGGCGATCGCGGTTCGAGAAACGAACCACCTTGTCCTCGAAGGATGGGCAGTACCTCGGGCCTCGCCCAACGATCTCACCTTGATAGAGGGGCGAACGATGCAGGTTGTCGCGGATAATTTGGTGAGCCTTCGGAGACGTGTACGTGATGTGGCAAACAAGTTGAGCTTTGCGTGGAAACGGTTCCCCGGCTTCGATTGCCTGGAGCGTTCGTGAGGACAGCGGCTTTGGCCGTTCATCACCCGGCTGAGGCTCGCAACGAGCGTAATCGATGGAGTCGCGACGTAATCGCGGCGGAGTACCGGTTTTGAATCTTCCGAGCTCAAAGCCAAGTAATTTAAGGCACTTAGACAATCCAGTCGCGGCTGAATCTCCGAGCCGACCCCCGATCTCCTTTTTCTCACCAACATGCATGAGCGCCTGAAGGAACGTGCCGGTCGTCAAAATGACGGTCCTTGCAGGGACAAAGCCTTTTCCCTTCAGCACCACGCCATGCACGGCGTCAGCCTCGGTAACAATCTCAACGACCTCAGCCTCGCAGATCGAAAGCCCAGACTGATCCACGAGAGAACGATGCATCTCTGCCGCATATGCGTCACGTTCACAAAGCACGCGTGAGGCGCGAACTGCGGGCCCGCGCGACTCGTTGAGCGTTTTGAAGTGGATGCCAGTCAGGTCGGCTACGCGACCCATTTCGCCACCGAGCGCATCAAGCTCTCGCACGAGGTGCCCCTTGGCCGTCCCGCCGATTGCGGGGTTGCAGCTCATGACGGCAATGCGATCCTTACGAAGCGTCACGCCAAGCGTTGCGAGGCCCATCCGAGTGCAGGCAAGCGCCGCCTCACAGCCCGCATGGCCTAGGCCCACTACCACTGTGTCGTAGCTGCTTGAGAACTGGTCCACAGAGAGTCCTGTACCCTATTCCCGAGAGCCGCAAAACCGTACTTGCTGGTCTAAAACCCACTGGGAACGGCCGCTTGCGCGCGCAATTGACCTAACGCGTGTTGATGAACAATGTTCTCGTACATTCGGCCAAAGTGGTCGCGACCGAGGGCGGAGGGAATGGGCGAGGGCGAGCAGGTACTGGGCACCGCAATGCACTTTGCGGTGATGTTGGCGACCGGCGTAGCAGTTGGAACGTACATCAAGCCGCGCAGGATGATGGCTGTGCCCACGAAAACTGCCTTCCTGTTGGTACTCTCTCGACTGATAATCGGAATGACCGGTGCAGTGATTGCCGGCCAGCTGGCGTGGGGCTTCGAGTGGTACTCCAGCCCGGGCGATTCGACTCAGATCGCTACTTCGCTCGTGGGAGCAGCCGTATTGCTTTACGCGTATTGCCGAGCGATGCGTCCTTTCAGAAATCGCAGTGAGCCGACGCGCTTCGGTTCGTTCAAGGCTGATTCCCAAAAGCGCCCTCGACCTGCCGAGGTGTAAGCGATCCAAAACGGTGGAGTTCACGATGCGTGCTTTCGCCACGTATCACTCTCATTTCCCAATGCAGAAGCGCCGAAAAATCGCATCGAGGACGTCTTGAGAGGCGTTCTCGCCAAGTACTTCTCCTAACGTGTCGAGCGCGATCGCCAGCTCCCCAGAAACCACCTCCAAAGTGCTGGCATGAACTGCGGAGAGAGCTCGCTCGAGGTGCGCCGCGAAACGATGGAGGGCCTCTACATGCCGTTCGCTGGTCAGAAGTACCGCGCCGGGCACGCTGCTTCCCATCAGCGTGGAAACGAGCGTCCGTCGAAGTTCGTCAACTCCTTCTCCGGTCAACCCGCTTACGTACCTTTCTTTTGCGCTTCGGTCCTGGGACAGATCACTTTTGCTGTGCACCCGCAATGGTGAAGTAACGCCCAGCTCATGACTCCACTTCAACACATCGGGTTGGCTGGCCTCCGGTGGGATCACCAGGATGACCAAATCGGAAGAGCTTGCGGCCTCACGCGTTCGCTCGATTCCCAGCGCCTCCAATCGGCCGGGCTGATGTCGAAGTCCTGCCGTGTCCAGAAGCGTTACTGCCAGACCTTGCAGCTCAAAACGACTCTCGACGATATCCCGTGTGGTGCCGGGGTCGGCGTCCACGAGGGCTCGGTTTTCGCCGAGCAATCGATTGAACAGAGTGGACTTGCCCGCGTTAACGGGCCCTACGAGTGCGACTCGTGAGCCTCTTCGGACCAGGCGCCCCCGATCTGCGTCGGCGAGCAAGGACTTTGCTCTCTCCAATGAATCGCGCAGCGTCGATTCGAGATCCACCTCCTCATCCTCGGTCTCGGCGGGGAAATTCAACAATCCTTCGATCTCTGCCCGGAGCACAATGAGCGGTTCGCGGATTTGCACCAGTCGTCGCGAAAGCTCACCACTTACCTGCTGCGCTGCGGCTCGTAGCGCAGCTTCTGATTCTGCCGCCACAAGGTCCGCTACCGCCTCGGCTTGAGCGAGATCCAAGCGACCGTTGAGAAAGGCACGCTTGGTAAACTCGCCCGGATCAGCCAGCCTGACACGCGCATCCAAAAGCAACTCGCGTTGAAGCACTTCCAGCAGCCGAGGGCTTCCATGGGTCTGCAGCTCGACCACGTCCTCGCCGGTGTACGACTGCGGCTCTTGGAAGTAGATGAACAAACCCTGGTCCAAAGGGGCGCCGGTCCGGTCAGACAAGTTTGTGAGATATGCGTGACGAGGTGCCGGCGTGTGCGGCACGTCGAGCGCCAAAGCACGTGAAACCGGCAGCGAGGCCGGTCCTGACAATCGCAGGATCCCAACGCCCCCTCGCACTGGAGCGGTAGCAGCAGCCACAATCGTAAAGGTTACTGGGCTCGTACCCGATTCCGGTGGGGTCTCCCGTTCATTCGGAGTCCGAGGCCTTGCCGCGGGCTGCTCGCTCAACGGCATCCCGGTTCTCTTCAATGTATTTCTCCACTGCTGCATCGTTCAACTCGAGGTCCCTCAGGACCCCTGGGTAAACAAACTGAAAAGCTGGAGACTCCTCGTCGCCGCGCAGACGAAAGCTCATCTTGAGCACGGCCGCCCCAAAGAGTTTTTCTTTTGTCGACTTTCCTTTCGCCATGGAAAGGATCACTCCTCATCATCAACTGCGGGCAGGGTCCTTTTCGGCAAGGGCGCTGGCTTTTCGGGAACGAACACAACGCGGCGCTGCCGCCCTTCCCCTTCGACTGCCACCCTGATTCCGGGTGTACCCCGCAGGGCGTGAAGGACGCGAGCCCGATCCTCGCGGCTCATCCCGGTAATCGCGTAGAACCTGCCCAGCACATTGGACCGATGGGCGAGTTCGCGAGCGGCTTGCGTCAGCGGAACGTCCTCGGGAACCTGCAGCTCTACGTCCTCTGGCTCTCGCCTGATTGGAGCCGCTGTCGTTCCATTGCCACCCCCGGCTTTTCGAGAGACTGGGCTCGGTGCGCTGGGGGGCGAGATTGGCGTGCTTGTTGGCGGCCGCTTGCGTTCCTGACGTTGCTTGGGCTCAGGGTGTCCCCCAATCCCCAACGAAATCCATCGGCGTTCAGTTCCCGGCCGATTGACAATCTTGTTCGCGAGAAACTGCAGCGCATCGGTGACATGAGTTCTCCGGCCAGGAGTCGCCCCCGGTGGTTCACCCACCAACTCTAGGGAAACCGAGATGCCTCCATCCGCGGAGATTTTGGCGTCCAAGACGGCCGGAAGGTCCATGTGCTTTAGGATTTCGCCAATCACTTGCACTGCTTTGTCGCGCTTTTCGTCCAGAGAGAACGTTTCTGCAGAAGCCGAGGGATCGGTGTCGCTCATTTTTTCTTCTCCGGTGAATTCGAGCTTCCCTTCTTCTCAAGGTACTTACGCAGACCATACTGCTGGCCAATAGAAAGCAGATTGTTTGTGAAAATGTACAGAGTTAAGCCTGCCGGATAGTTCAGCATGATCGCGGTGAAGAAGATTGGCATCACGTAAGTCATGATCCGGGCCTGCGCCGCGTCCATAACCTGTGGCTGCAGTCGCTGGGTGATGATCATCGTCACCCCAAGGGCAGCGGGTAGCAAGTAGGTAGGATCTTTGTACGTCAGGTCCATCCAGATTGGAGGGATGAAAGGTTCTCCATAGATTTCGTAGGTATTGCGCAGAGTCGTGTAGAGCGCGAACCACACTGGCATCTGAAGCAGCAGCGGTAGGCATCCACCGAGCGGGTTTACCTTCGCCTCCTGATACAGCTTCATCATTTCCTGATTTTGGCGCTCCTTGTCTGCGGCGTGCTTTTTTCGAATTTCCTCGACCTTCGGTTGAAGCTTCTTCATCGCTTCGCCACTGACCATCGACTTGTGAGTAAGTGGCAAGAGCACCATTTTGACGACGACGGTGAGGACAATGATCGCAACGCCCCAATTGCCAAACACGCTATGGGCGAATTTCAAAATCCAGAGCAGGATTTTGCAGATGAAAGCCCAGATGCCGAAGGCCACCGTCTTTTCCAGCTGTGGTGAGTAGGCACTGGGCGACGCCGTCCCGCTAGCCAATCGGGTGGAGACGGTGCTTAGTCTCTCGAAATCCTTTGGGCCCATGAAAAACCCAAAGGTCTGTGTGAAGGTCTCGCCCGGGCCAACTTGAAGAGGCAAGTAAGCGCTGACGCTGCGACTACCCGCGCTAACCGTCAAAACGCAGCGACCATTCTGTGGACCTCGAAGTGGGAACAGCGCAGCCAAAAAATATTGCTGGTCGATTCCAATAAAGTTGAGCGAGCCCTGAAACTCCACGGTCGGCTTACTGTCCGGCTCGAGCTTGTGCAAATCCTCGCCAACGCTGCATGCCGCGCTCGAGAGGTTGCCCACGCCGCCAAACATGCTTGGCTTCTCTTCGGATCGCGGGTCGACATCGCGACTGTAGTTGATTACCAACTGTCCGTTCGCAGCCTGGGAGGAGGTATTCTTCAGAGAAATCGTGTAGGTGCCTTCCAGGCCATCGTCGACAAACTCGAACTTCTTCACCACCTCCCAGCCACCGCGCTGAGTGGTAAACGTCACTTGGGGATCGCCGGGGGCTCCTGCGGCTGGAGAGTAAGCAGCCGTAGGCGAAAGCGGCTGAGAGCCTTCGACCGAAATGCTCAGCGGTAGCGGCTGGTCGCGAACAGGACGAGCCATGTCCATCTGCGGCGGAGGCGGAATCTTGTCGCCTACTAAAAGCCGAAGACCCTCTGAAAGACTCAATTGAAGTTGCTCGCGCATTTTCTTGCCGAGCAACTTCGCCTGCACAAGCCCAGCACCGCGCGTTGAAAAGACGTAGTCGATCTGAGGGCGTACGCGCTCAACCTCTTGCGCCGGTACGTTGTCTTCCGCATCAACTTTGGTCGGCGCCGCGACCGGCGGCGGCAACGGACTGACGATTCCCGTTCCAGCGTCCGGTGCCACAGGAGCGATCGGTGCCGGAGGTTGGCGCGGGGCTGTAGGCATAAAAAACGTCCAGTAGATGGCCGTGAGGACCAGCACAAGGCCGACCGCTAGGAGCTGCCGCTTTTGGCTATCCATTACTGGAGAGCCCTCAGCGGTAACGGCGGTACGGGATCAAGGCCCCCCGGAGACCACGGATGACATCGCAGCAACCGTCTGAGCGTAAGCAGCAGTCCACGAAAAGGGCCGTGCGCCCGAAGCGCTTGCAACGCGTAGCTGGAACAGGACGGGTAAAAGCGGCAGTGCGGCCCCAGCAGCGGCGAAAGAACGAGCCGGTACAAATGGACCGGAGCCGCCAAGAGGTACGCAAGAAATCTCATTCGAAGGACCTTTTTAGTTTCTGGCCCAGCTGATCGAACGCACGGCTCAGAAACGCCCAGTCCGCTTCTTTCATCGCGGGCTGAGCAATCAAGAGGAGATCTAGTCCATTCGGAAAAAGATGCCGCTTTTTTCGAAAGAGCTCGCGGGAGCGGCGGCGCAGTCGGCTGCGCTGGACGGCATTTCCCACTCTCTTTGAGGCGGTAATCCCCATGCGGGTGACACCGGCTGAGTTCCTCAGCACCAGCACCACAAATGGATGACTCCAGACTTTAAGTCCATGTTGTTGGATTCGCAGAAACTGTGATCGCTTGGCCAGACGCAGCGACTTCGGAAAGCGCTCATTCTTGGGCGCGCAGGCCATCGCGCCACCGGTCATAACTCCTACTTCTTTGGAGCAGATACGGCCAAACGTTTTCGGCCCTTGTCCCTTCGCCTCTTCAGCACTGCCCGCCCCGCCTGGGTCGAGTTTCGATGACGAAACCCGTGCTTTCGGTTCCGCCTCACTTTGGATGGCTGATAAGTTCGTTTCGGCACCAGTGTGCTCCTGCCAGGAACTGGGGCGCCGCGCATAGCGCGTTCGTCCGTTCAAGTCAACGCGCCGCGCTGCTGCAGTGGTGGTACTCGGCCGCGAAAAGCGATTGTAAGTTCAAAGACATTCAGTCAAAAGGCGTGATCGGGATCGTACAAGAGTTAGGGGGTAGCGAGGGCAAGGCCACAATCGACATCGACCGCCGACGCTTTGCGATCGAAGGTCCTCGCTGAATCCTTTTTCGGTTCCGGACGTTTGCGAAAGATGCTTGATCGCCTGTGTGACGTTTGTTACCGAGCCGAGCTTTGAAAAAATTCCTGCTTTTGCGAGGCGGACTTTGCAAGCTTTCGCTGAGACGGCTGCCCCTGAAGTAAGCGCCTATACTCTCTGGGAAAAAGTGCTCGAGACGATTCGCCTCGACGGGAAGACCTACGCGCTTAGCTGGCTCGTGCGTATGCGCCCACTCCAATTGCAAGAGGGGCTCTTGACGCTCGGCGTGCCCGACCGCTTCTTTCGCGATTGGGTCGACGACCACTATCGTTCGCTCCTGGAAGAAATGCTCTCCGCGCTCGTGGGCTCACCGATTCAAATCGCCTACGAGCTGATCGAGGAATCGACCAGCGCCACGAGCACCACCCCCGTACCAACAGTCAACTCGCAGTCAGCCCGGCCCCACCGGCTTAATGCGAGATTCACCTTCGCCACGTACGTAGTCGCTGACTCCAATCAACTGCCGGCAGCTGCCGCCTTGGCAGTCGCCGAGAATCCCGGCCGCTGTTACAACCCGCTCTTCATTTATGGCGGCACTGGACTAGGCAAAACACATTTGCTCCACGCGGTGGGGAGTCGCGTCTGTCAGAATACTCCCGAGGCGAGGGTGGTGTACCTTTCCTCAGAAGAATTCACCAACGAGTTTGTCGAGAGTGTCCGCGACCACAAGATGCCCGAGTTTCGTCGCAAGTTCCGAGACGAATGCGATGTGCTGTTGATTGATGACATTCAGTTTCTCGGCAAGCGAGAGGAAACTCAAAAAGAGTTCTTCTATACGTTCAATACCCTGCACGAGATGTCCAAAGCGATCGTGCTTACTTCGGATGCAGTGCCCGCCGAGATTCCCGGTCTGGAAGAGCGACTCCGATCGCGCTTCACCATGGGTCTAATCACCGACATCCAGGAACCGAATTTCGAGACTCGGGTGGCAATTCTCAAAAAAAAGGCGGAGGCCGAAGGCTTCTGCCTTCCTGATCGCGTGTGTGTGTTCATTGCCCGCCACATCCAGAAGAACGTTCGAGAGCTGGAAGGAGCACTGATCAAGATCTCCGCCGTTCATAGCCTTACAGGACAGGCGATCACCGAAGAATTTGCCGCTCAAGTGTTGAAGGACATTCTTCCTACCAACCGACCGATCGACATTGAATCGATTCAGCGCGAGACGGCCCGCTTCTATAAGTTGGCGGTTGAGGATCTGCGGCAAGATCGGCGTACGAAGCACGTCGCTCATGCCCGGCAAGTGGCCATGTACCTTTGTCGAAAGCTGACCAAGAGCTCTTTTCCGGAGATTGGCGTTCGGTTCAACAAGGATCATTCCACGGTCATCTCTGCGGTGCGCAAAGTAGAAAAGCAGCGTGAGACGGAAGCAGTGGTCGGAAGAGAGCTCGCTGAGCTGGAATCCAAAATTGGAGTCCCACCCTCTCCAGAGAGCTAGAATCTGCCGCAGACGTTACGCGGTTCCTTCGCCTTACGGCGGACGTCCTACTTTGTCCCATCTATCTGTGGAACCGATGTGAATTGGCAGTAGAGACTTCAACCGCTTTCCTGTGGGCAACCGAAGGGTCCGGCATCTCCTGTGAATTACGGGCGTTAACCCCGATTGAAAGACACAACCCCGGCTACCTTCATTGCGTAGTTCTTTCAGGGACCTGAGAAGTTCTCACCAAGTTTGTTCGACCGACTACCTCTTCTACAAATTTCTATACTTCTCTACTTAAAGTAGAAAATACGGTTTGGGGGCGTACTTCCTTGAGCAACTACAAGTTGCGGACACGCACAGTTGCTTCTTTGATTGCGCTACTTCTCATTACGTGTCGGGATCCAAGATCCAACGCTGAAGGCTAACGTTGCTGGCGATCAATGCTGAGAGAAGGTGGCAAACCTAGCGGTGTCCGGTGATCTTCGAGTCGCGTGGGACTCCACAGTTGTTTGAGGTTGCCGATGGCTATTGGGGCCTGATGGAAGGGGCGCAGACGTGTGGGCAATGTGATCCATCCTACGCAGGAAGTAGGGCGGCGTTTCAACCTGCTCGTCGCTCCGGGCACAGAGGCTTCACAAGAACCGTGGTCTGGAGTCTTCGGAGGCCCAGCGCACGACCACCGCGAAAAGCCGGGTTGGCTCGTCCAAACAGAGAAAGCGAGCTGCGCAACTAGCGCAGGCAGCTGCTCCTGGAGTCAACTCCATGGTGGAAGCTCCTAGGGAATAGCCCTGTCATTCTGAGGGGATACGCTTGGCAGGGTGTTTGCTCTATAGGGTGCAGATTCCCTAGAGGGCCGAAAGAAAATGAAAACCAAACGAATCATCGAAACACTGAGCGCTGAACAGCTTCAGGCTGTCGTTGGCGGTGTTCCGACGCACCATCCGCACTTCTCAAATGGATCCGGGTCGCTGAGCACACCTGCCGTATCTCACAAGTATCCATTTCTGTTCCCGAGCCCCCACCTTCGTCCGCACCAATAGGCGCGGGCTTAAAACGCCATACTCGGCGCGGCTCATTCGGGCCTAGCAGCCTCTTGGGGGGAAGTTCCCAAGCACCTTTTAAGGACTCCAGCCACGTTACTTGCCGGGTTGCGGTTCCCCTTCGGCAGCACTATGCGCGAAGCAATGGGGTCGTTATTCTGGCTTCGTGCGGCCATCCGCGTTGATTGCCGGTCGATTTGAGACTGAATCCGAGGTTGGCTCCGGCGGGATGGGAGTCGTTTATCGCGCCCGGGACTTAGAGAGTGGGCTGCCCGTAGCGCTCAAAGTCCTGCGTTTAGCCAGCGCGAGCGATGCCTCGCGCTTTTCTCGTGAAGCGACTCTGCTCGCCCGAATCTCCCACCCGGGCATCGTGCACTATCTCGCCCATGGCGTCACCGGGGACGAAGAGCACTATCTGGCCATGGAGTGGTTGAGCGGAGGAACGCTTGCCGAACGTCTCGCAACGCGGGGCCTGACCATCCGCGAGAGCGTCAGGACGCTCGGCCTGGTAGCCGATGCTCTAGCCGCTGTCCACCAACACGGCATCGTTCACCGCGACATCACCCCTCGTAATTTGATGTTTGAGGAGCAGGGTAGCGATCGTATCAAGGTCGTCGATTTCGGAATTGCGCGGCATGGCGAGAATGTCGATTTGACCAAGACCGGAATGGTGATCGGCTCGCCCGGGTACATGGCGCCAGAGCAGGCTCGCGGCGAAAGGATGTTGGATCCGCGGGCGGACATTTTCTCGATTGGTTGCATTCTTTATCAGTGCCTCACGGGGCGACCGCCCTTTGTAGGCGATCCGTTGGCGATTCGAATCAAGGTTTTGATGGGTGACCCGCTGGGGCTGCGTGAACTGAACAGCGAAGTTTCAGTCGAGCTCGAAGACCTGGTTCGGAGAATGCTCGCGAAAGATCCTGCGATGCGCCCGCGCAGCGCCGCAGCGGTGGCGGGTGAACTGAGCGGGTTGCTCGAGAATGCCAGTCCTAAGCGCTGGCCCAGCGCTCCTCAATTTCACACGGCGGCGACGGTGGTATTACCTGGGGCCAACGGTGCCGCGCAGGATCCAAAGAAACAAGATCCCGATTCGTATCAGTTTTTGATTCTGATTGGCTCCGCCTCGAAAGCGGAAAGCCAGGGCCCTTCGATTGATACGCTGCTTGCGTCCCTAGCGGAGAGCCATGGCGCTCGGATGGAGCGAGTTGGCGAGATTGCGAGAGTCGTCAAGTTGGAGATGGGTCCGCCAGTTTCGGGGGCCAGAATCGAAAGTTTGGTGCAATTGGCGAGGAAACTGCGAGCGCGGGTCAGCAACGCACCGATGGCCTTGGTGGCCGGCCGCGCCAGCGGAAGCGTAAACGAAGGAACAATCGATCGGGCTTCTACGTTGCTCACTCGTGAGGCGGTGGACGCTCTTTTTGCCGACCTCGCAGCCGATCGTCCCGGGGGCCAACTCATCCGACTAGATGAGACCGCTCGCGGTTTGCTCCGAGCTTGCCCGGAGATCGTAGAGACCGGGGCAGGCACTTACTTGAAAGTGACGGACTTGGCGGAGGACTAGGGGCTGTCCCTGATCTCTCACCAGTCAGCCAGAACTTGCAGCAGTAAAATCGATCACTTAAGGGACACGGCCCATGTCCGCCGGGTAAAAAATTGCCTGGATCGCCTCAATGTGATCAACGCTGCCAATGCGCCGACATGAATTAACCGATTCAGAGTGGGAACGTATTCGGCCGCTCCTCGGCCGACGATCCGGTCCGCGTTCGCGACGTGGTGACCGTGATTTCGTCAATGCCCGTTATCTGGCGGGTCAAAACGGGTGTCCAGTGGCGCGACTTGGCCGACCGCTACGGGAGCTGGAAAACGGTCCACAACCGCTTCCACCGGTGGGCGAGAACTGGCCGTTGGGAATCGATTTTCAAGGCGCTCCGGCTGGACGTCGACGATGTCGGGTCGCTCGTCAACGCTTCTGTGGTTCGGGCCCACCAAGACGCCGCGGGTGGAAAAGGGGGATCCGAAGAAATGCTTTGGGGCGTTCTCGAGGAGGTTTTTCAACAAAAACTCACGCCGTCACAACGACGCGCGGTAAGCCGCTGCACCTCGAAGTCACGCCAGGACAACAGCACGAGGCGACGGCAGCTGAGGAATTGCTCGTCCACGCAGAGGGCAAGGCAGTCGTCGGTGATAGTGGTTACGACGGTGACCGGATTCGCCGAGCGGCTCGGACGCTCGGAATGACGCCGGTGTTTCATCCACATCCTTGTCGCAAGAAGCCTCCGCGCCTTAATCGCCGCCTCTACCGAATTCGGTACCGAATTGAATGCTTCTTCCATGACCTCAAGCGCTACCGCGCGGTCGCAACCCGGTACGACAAGACAGCGGCCAGTTACCTCGCTGTCCTACACGTGGCCTCGATGCTCGTATGGCTCCGCTAATCAGGGACAGCCCCTAGTGCAACCGCTCCTGCCGACCGGAGGACCGAAGGCTGACAGTGACCAAGAATGCGGTGATGAGTTCCTTTTCTCCGGGAACGAGATGGGCTTTCTGCCCCATTTCGTCGATTATGCGCGGCCAATTGTCCGACGATTGGCTCTCCGGCAGACGCAGATTATGGCAACCGGAGCATCGGCGGACATAAGCGGTCCGGCCTGCCTCAAGCGAGTCGACCGTTGTACCAGGAAATTTGGCCTGCGCACGCTGTGCGTCGGCCGGCCCGGGATGCGGTAGTGCGGCGCAACTTGCAGCAATCAAGCCTGCGACGAGTACCGCACGAATCCGGGTATTCATAAGTGGATGCCAACTAGAAGACGCGCCACGAAGCGTTCATGTTGGACTAAGTCCAGGTGGCTGTTAGACGCGGCGGCGAGATCCGTGGACTGGATCGCGCCTAGTTGAGGCAGAAGAGTCGCAGTGCCCCACCAGGCCGAAGCTGCGTAGCTAAACACCGGGCCTGCAAAAAATGCGGAAGACTCGAAGCCTCCATCGCTGGAAATAATGGTCTCGTTTCTTCCTTCGAGGCCTAAAAAGAACCCAGCGCCAAGCGAGTAGACGACACCGGAATCTGCCTCCAGCCGAAGATCTCTCGTCGTCTTCCCGTCACGAAACTCCCATCCGTACTCGGTGACTAGATTGAGAGCCGCAATGAATCCCGCAAAGTACTTATCGAGGATTAACTTGGTCTCCAAGTCAAGCTGGTGGGGCCCACCGGTGATCTCCCCATACAAAGCCAGGCCGACCGGATCACCCACAGGGTCCAGCACCTTGTACTTCCATTCGTTGGAGAAGCTCCAGTCGGTGCTGGTGTTGTGGGCCGCGCCTGCGGTTTGATGACTAAAATTGAAGTAGAGCGCAGTCACCAAACGATCGGCGATGCCGCGCTCGAACTCCAGCCGATAGTCGAACCCCAGAAAATAGTCCCTCCTGCCAGCGCGCGGTGTGATCCAAAGCTCAATCTCGTTCTCCAATCGGGGGAGAACGGCACTTTCATAGGTGAAAGTGAAGTGTCGCTCGTCGGCGACCACGGTCGAAGAAACGGTGACCGAGAGCAAACAAAGCATGCGCGCCGCTTTTTCCATCCTCCCCTTCCTGCGGGATGTCCAGAGAAGTTGATAATGAATCGCAAAATCAACAAGGTCAAGGGCAAATGCGCAGATCGTTTGCCATTGGACCAAGACTCACGACGCAGTGACTATTGCTTAGTCTTCTGAGCTCTGTGGCACTTGCACCGGCATTCACCGGCCCCGATGCAGCCCTTCCAGGCGCATTTCGAGCAAGGGGGCGTTTGACCTGGGGAGAATCGGTTTTTCCCGTAGTACGCATTGAAGGCGTTCCCAGAGCCAACAACGCTCGCGCCCTCCCCGCGCTGGATTGCCCAAAGAGCCAAACTGACGAGAGCCGCAGCACCGAGGCACGCCAAGACGATCCACATGTACCTGGTCTACGAATCGCGACACCCGGTCGTCAATACTTTGATTGCCGCTTGGACAAGAGCCGTGATTGACGGCGCTGAGTTTGGGCGAGCGTACCCGCGTTGACTGAACTCGCTGAGCGGGCTACACCGCCGCGAGCCGAAAGATCTCCTGCGCGAGGAAGGCTTATGGAATTCAGGATTGCCACGGACGAACTTAAGAAGGCGCTCTACCGTGCACAAGGGATCGTCGAACGGAAGGCGACGATGCCGATTTTGGCAAATGTATTGATCACTGCGGGTAAGTCTGGGGTGCAGGTAACCGCATTTGATCTGGACAATGGGATCGTCAGTGAGCATTCGGCGGAGGTCCTCAAGGGCGGGGCCGTAACTCTTTCAGCGAAGTATCTTTTCGACATTGTGCAGAGCCTGCCAGAACCGCAGTTGGGTTTGAAAAAACTGCCGAACAACTACGCCGAGATCACCAGCGGGACCGCGCAGTTTAAAATCGTCGGAATGGCTGCTGAGGAGTATCCCAAGCTGCCCAAGGAAGAGAGCGTCCCGCTGGTGAAAGTCAGCGGAAGCGTGCTGTTGGAAATGATCAAAAAGACTTCGTTCGCGATCTCCACCGATGAAACGCGGTACATCTTAAATGGCGTTCTCTTCGAGGCTAAGGATGGTGCTTCTACTCGTATGGTCGCGACGGATGGTCACCGACTAGCGCTGGTGGAGCGTCCGATGGATGGTGACTTCAAGCTGAAGAGCGGAGTGATCGTTCCTCGCAAGGGCCTCTACGAGCTCAAAAGACTGCTGGACGAGGCGCCTGATGCAGAATGCCAGTTAGGCTTTGCGCAAAACTCCGTGCTGTTCAAGAAGTCCGGTTTGACGATGGTGATGCGCTTGATCGATGGCCAATTTCCAGAGTACCAGCGCGTCATTCCCGAGCAAAGCGAACGTGTTGCCACCATTCCGAAGTCTCGGTTTCTCGAGGCGCTGAAGCGAATCGCGTTGTTGTCCGCCGACAAGTCAAATGCGGTGAAAATTAGTCTAGCTGAAAATGTACTGCGCGTTACCTCCAGTAATCCGGACCTGGGCGAGGCGAAGGACGAGCTCGAAGTCAACTATCACGGAGCTGAAATGACGGTAGGGTTCAATGCTCGCTATCTGATCGACGTCCTGTCTGTGCTGGACAGTGACGAGGTTGCGTTCGAGCTGGGAGACGAGCATAGCCCTGGTGTTCTCCACGCGCCGCAGGACCGCACTTACACTGCGGTCGTGATGCCGATGCGCGTCTAGGGCGCTTGAATCGGCGCGGCGTGCAACTGCTCAGCTTAGTCCTTTCGGATTTCCGTAATCTTGAACAGGTCCAGCTCCGCCCCTCCGCGCACACCACTGTTGCCTTTGGCCACAATGGTCAGGGCAAGACCAACCTGTTGGAAGCGGTGTATTTTCTGGCGACGCTCAAACCACTTCGATCGTCCAAGCTTGTCGAGCTAATCCGCTTCGGAGTTGACCAAGCCCAAGTGCTGGGTCGTTTTGCGATCGAGGGAACATCACGGGAAATTAGCGTCCGACTGCAGCCGGGGCTTCGACAGGCTTTTGTGGATGGCAAGCGGACGCAGAACCTAGACGAATACTTCGGAAGCGTCTCTGTGGTCTCCTTCACACCGGATGATTTGGCGGTAGTCAAAGGAGGCCCCGATCAGCGTCGGCGGTTTCTTGATCGGGCGGTATTCAACCGCTATCCGGTTTTCCTGAAGGAGAGCCGCAACTACACCATCGCGCTCAAAAGCAGGAATCGACTTCTCAGAGAAGGGGCGGACCTCTCTTATCTGGACGTTTACGACGAAGCGCTGGCGACGAGCGGCGCACGAATCTGGTGCCGGCGGGAAAAGCTGCTGCGGGAGATGGCGCCTCGCACTGAGCAGGCTTTTGGCGCAATCGCGCGTATCAGCTCGCCGCTTCGGTGCAGCTACGTGCGGACCGGACTTTCAGGCGATGAAGGCAGCACCGAAGCTGAGCTCGCGGAAGCCCTTAAGCAGGGACTTCGTATCCGTTTGCCCAAAGATACCGAACGGGGCTTCACGTCGATTGGCCCGCACACCGATGATTTGGAGTTCTCGTTCGGGGAATACCCCGCCCGTTCCTTTGGGTCCCAAGGGCAACAGCGGGCTTTGGTGTTGGCCTGGAAAATTGCGGAAATCGAGAATCTCCGCGATGCCAACGGATTGCTGCCGCTGCTCTTACTCGATGACGTCTCGAGCGAGCTCGACCGCGCGCGGAACGACTACCTGATGAACTACCTTGCTGGCACAGGAGCGCAGGTCTTTCTGACTACAACCGACCCCGCCTTGGTGGTGCGTGCGACGGGTCCCGATACGGTCTGGTACGAGGTTGAGGGAGGTTCGGTGAACCTTGCTCCTGCCCCCCCTCAAGCGCTCATTTCGTCGCCTGCCAAATAGCTCAATTTTCCCAACAGTTTCGCAAGCTTGCGTGCGAATTCTAACTTTACCCACACGGCCGCGCGTGTTAAAAAACAGAGGGGTTTCGGCTGCCAAAAGCCCGCCCCTCCTTCTATGCAGAAAATAGCGGTTAGCCAGGACAAAGGGGACGCCTATCCAGGGGAATACAGTGCGTCCTCGATTACCGTCCTAGAGGGCCTAGAGGCTGTTCGCAAGCGGCCCGGGATGTACATCGGCGATACCGCCGCGTATGGACTGCACCATCTGGTCTACGAGGTGGTCGACAATTCCGTCGATGAAGCGTTGGCCGGGGTTTGCACAGAGATTGAAGTAGTCGTCCACGTCGACAACTCGATTACCGTTAAGGACAACGGCCGAGGCATTCCGGTCGGCCCTCATCCCACGGTAAGCGGGATGGACACCGTCGATGTGGTGATGACCAAGCTCCACGCGGGCGGGAAATTCGAGAACTCAGCTTACAAAGTTTCGGGCGGACTTCATGGCGTGGGCGTTTCTTGCGTCAATGCCCTTGCAGAATGGCTAACGCTTGAAATTCAACGAGAGGGAAAGGTCTACGAGCAGAAGTACGCACGGGGTGTGCCCCAACAGCAAGTCACCGAAATCGGCGTTACCACCCAGCGCGGCACGACGGTATCGTTCAAGCCCGACCCGGCAATTTTCGAGGTGACCGAGTTCAATTTCGACACACTTTCGCAGCGGCTCAGGGAATTGGCTTTTTTGAATGCGGGACTGCGAATTCAAATCACGGACGAACGGACCTCGAAGAGCCATGAATTCAAGTTTGACGGTGGAATCGTTTCCTTCGTGCAATTCATCAACCGGGCGAAGCAAGCCCTGAATGAGCCGCCGATTTTTTTCAAAACCGAAAGAGATGGCGTGCAATTGGAGATCGCGCTTCAGTGGAATGACGGGTACGACGAGCGCATTTTTGCTTTCGCCAACAGCATCAATACCCTCGAGGGTGGCTCGCACCTATCCGGTTTCAAGAGTGCACTGACTCGCTCCCTGAACAGCTACGCTGAAAAGACCGGGGTTTGGAAGGATCTCAAGGAAACTCCAACTGGCGAGGACGCACGTGAAGGACTGGCGGCGGTTATCTCGGTCAAACTGCCGAATCCGCAGTTCGAGGGGCAGACCAAGACCAAGTTGGGAAACTCGGAGGTGAAGGGGCTCGTTGAACAAATGGTCTACGAGCAGCTGGGCAACTTTCTCGAGGAAAATCCCAACGCCGCGCGCAAAATCGTCGCCAAGATCGGGGACGCGACCCGGGCCCGGATCGCGGCGCGCAAGGCGCGGGAAACGGTTCGGCGCAAAGGCGCCCTCGACGGTGCCTCGCTACCCGGGAAGCTTGCAGATTGCCAAACCAAGGACCCGGCTCAGTCTGAGTTGTATATCGTGGAGGGCGACTCGGCCGGCGGCTCCGCGAAGCAGGGGCGAGACCGTAAGAATCAGGCAATCCTGCCGCTGCGCGGCAAAATTTTGAATGTCGAGAAGGCGCGCTTCGAGAAAATGCTCACCAGCGCTGAAATCGTGACGCTGATCACTGCGTTGGGTACTGGGATTGGCCGCGAAGACTACGATGCGACGAAGGTCCGCTACCATCGAATCATTTTGATGACCGACGCCGACGTGGACGGCAGTCACATTCGCACGCTTCTGCTCACGTTTTTTTACCGGCAGATGCCCGAGCTGATCGCCAACGGATTTCTCTACATTGCGCAGCCACCCCTCTACAAAGTTACTCGGCAGAAGAGGGACACGTATCTTAAGGACAACGGAGCGCTCGACGAATATCTGCTTCGGATTGCCTGCGACCATGCCCGAGTCGCCGTGCCGAGTGGCGAGCTTACCGGCGAGAAGCTCAAGGAAATGCTCAAGAAGGTGATCACCTATCAGGAGCGCCTGGGTAAACTCGCGGCTCGGCGCGATCCTCGAGTAGTAGACGCGCTAGTCCAAGCTGCGCGCTTGGACGAAAACACCCTGCTCGACTTGGATCGGCTCAATGCCGAGGTGGAGAAGATGCATTCCTACCTCCAAACGCATGCCCCCGACGTCCTGTCGCAGCTCAAGGTATTCCGTAAAGACGATCCGGAACATCAGGCGAAGAAGCTGGTGCTGCGTACTTCTACCAACGGCGCACCCAAGGAAACGGTACTGGATTATGCTTTTCTCTCCAGCCCGGAGTATCGCGAGCTTTTGTCGCTTAGGGATTCTTTCGACGAGCTCGGCCGACCTCCATACCGGCTGCATTTGGAGAGTGGAGAGATCCTCGCGCTTACCATCCAGGAACTGCTTGCGGCAGTTCGAAAGAGCGCGAGCACTGGCATCGTGATCCAGCGGTACAAGGGCTTGGGAGAAATGTCTGCCGAGCAGCTCTGGGACACAACGATGAATCCGAGCACGCGTACGCTCCTGCAGGTGAAAGTCGATGATGGTGTTGAGGCAGACGAAATTTTCAGTCTGCTCATGGGAGAGGCGGTTGAGCCGCGCCGGGAGTTCATCGAACGCAACGCGCTCGACGTTCAAAACCTCGACATTTGACCGAATCTCGTGTTGAGGTCGGAGGGACTTTGGGGCGTCGTCTAATGGCAGGACATCAGACTTTGGATCTGATTATCAAGGTTCGAATCCTTGCGCCCCAGTTTGCAGTGGGTTTGCGGCCAGTTGCAGCGTAGAGTGCCCAGAAAGGTAGCGGCCAATGCTGACCCGAACGCTACAGCTGGTTCCTACGGGCGCGGTGCAATCGCTGTTGCTGAAGGCACTGGAGGAGCCCCTGCAGGCGCAGCTTGGTCTGACCGTTGTTTATGGCAAGGCGCAGCAATCGACTCCTGCGTACGCGTTCAATAAGGACCGAAAGCAGTATTACTGCGATGCGATCATGCGGCGGTTGGTTCCGTTGCGATCCGGGCAGAACCTCTTGCTCGGCGTAACTGACGTCGACCTCTTCGTTCCGGATTCACCGTTCGTGTTTGGTGAGGCGGATCGTGAGTCAAAAGTGGCCGTCGTATCCGCCCATCGCCTACGGGAAGGAGGGGAGAGTGATCTCCTGAAACGCAGGCTGCAGCTGGAGACCCTGCGGTTGTCCGGGCACCTGATTGGCCTCTCGTTCTGCGAGGAGCCCAAATGTATCATGTACCTTTCAGCGACGTTGGCGGACATTGATCGGAAGAACCTGAATCTGTGTAATGTTTGCCGCAACGAGCTGGCCAAGCTCAGTCGCTAGGGAGCAATCATTTGATAAAATTCGGGCTTGGTACGGTGACGGTGATTCTGTCCCTTCAGCTCGTTGGCTGCTCGGTAGATTTGGGCGGCGGTGGCGGAACCACCTTTCGTAGCGGCTTTGTCTACGTTCGTCGAGATGACCGCAACGTGTACCTGGCGGATGACGGTGCTCCTACAATACCCATTGCGATGACCACCGGTGGCGGGTACCGCACGCCTGCCCTGTCAAGAGATGCGAGCAAGATCGTCTTTGTACGTGGCACTGGAGCGAACGCGGAGATCGACACCATTGCGGTGAACGCCGCGTCCGGTATCGCTCCAACGACGCTGGTGACTTCCGACGCGAACCATAGCGACTTCCGCAACCCCGTTTTTTCGCCGGATGGCAGCTACATCGTCTTTGCTTATCTCAGTGGCGGCTCATCATTTCTGGGCAGGGTGAATGCAACTGGCGGCGGAGGCATTCAACCGATCATCGGTGGCCCTTTGCGCTCCTACACCTCCCCGAGTTTTTTCCCCGGCGGCACCCAGTTATTGGCTGCCTCTGGAACGACAGCCGCAAACTTTGACGCTCTTGAGCAAGTTAGCCTCGCTGGAAGTGTTTCCATGCGCACGCCACTTCCGAATGGGCTCTCCGGACTCGCCAACCGCGCGCAGGTATCCCCGGACGGTAATCAGGTTGCCTTGGACGCACTCTCCAATGGTGCAAGCAGGCTGTACGGGGGCAATCTGACGGGCGGCGGTTTTCACCGGCTGGTCTCTTATGGCGCTGCACCGACGAACGAAACGTTCCCCACCTGGGTGGGAATGAGTCAGGTCGGCTATTCATCCGATTACGGCGGAAATGATCAAGTGTACGTGGTTGCTTCTAGCGCCATGGACGGCACTGGCGTTTTGAAAGTACCATCGGCGAGCGAGCCCTTCTACGCGCCCTATTGAGCGGCACTTGGCTCGAGTGCGTCGGCCACCAGCTCGCTGACATCCTTAACTTTGATTTGATCCCGGCCGGTTTCGTTGGCGCCGTCCTTAATCATCGTCATGCAAAAGGGACACGCTACCGCGATCGTTCCGCTGGCTTGTCCCTGGTAGTGCCCGACCGCTCCAGGTTTATGCAGATCGGTAGCAGACGGAAGCGGAATTGACGGATCGGCAGCATGAGCCAACGTCAGAGCCGCTTCATTAACGCGGTTTTGATTGATTCGTTGGCCAATTTTCTCCTCCATCCACATTCGCCCGCCCCCTGCGCCGCAGCAGAAACTCTGCCGCTGGTTTCGTTGCATCTCCACCAACTCGACACCCGGAATTGCCGTCAGGGCTTCCCTTGGAGCGTCGTAGACGCCGTTATGGCGGCCGAGGTAACAGGGGTCATGGTAGGTGAGCCGCTCGCCTTTCACCTGCGAGAGTTTGATTCGTTTGTCCCGCAACAGCTGGCTGATCAACTCCACGTGGCTGATCACCTGGTAGCTGCCTCCCAGCTCCGGATATTCGTTTTTGATCGTATTGAAGCAGTGAGGACACTGGGTGATGATCGCCTTCACCTGTGAGGCATTCCACGCCTCGACGTTCCCTTTTGCCAGCGTCTGGAACAGATACTCGTTGCCCAGTCGCCGAGCGCTGTCACCATTACAAATCTCGGCTTTGCCGAGAATTGCGAAAGAAATATTCGCTTGGCGAAGGATCTTGACCAGCGCGCGACTGACTTTTTTTTGCCGGTCGTCGTAGCTACCAGCACATCCCACGAAGAAAAGGTATTCGTACTGGCCGCCATCCCCCCATTGGGGAATTTGCAAATCCTCTGCCCATTGGTCGCGACGATCCTGTCCCAACCCCCAAGGGTTACCTTGTCGCTCCATCCCTTCAAAGACCCGCTGAATCTCCGACGGAAACTCAGCCTCAACTTGAACCTTGTACCGCCGCATGTCGATCAGCCGCGGGATGTTTTCGATGAACACAGGGCAGGCGGTTTCGCACCAACCACAGGAGGTGCAGGCCCATACCGTCTCTGCCTGAAGAATGTTGCCGACGATCGGCGGCAGCTCTTTCGGCTGGCCGTTCCCGTCCTTGCCATCAACGATCAGACTTTGATGCCCCCAGACCCAATGTTTAAGGGTCTGGTTGACTTCTTTGTGCGTGAGAGGCTTGCCCGTCAAATAAGTAGGGCAGTGAGTTTGGCACCGGCCGCACTCGGTGCAGGAGTAAAGATCCAAACCTTGCTTCCAGGTCAGATCCTTCACTGTCCGCACGCCGAACTCCTCTTTCTCCAGGTTGGGGGTGGGCAGTTTGCCGCTCGGCGTAAGTCGCTGGAAGTAGACGTTCGGCAAAGCAGTGATCACATGGAAGTGCTTTCCGTAAGGAAGGAAATTCAAGAACGTGACAATGATCGAAAGGTGGAGCCAGAAAGCCACTATGCCCAAAGTGCGAACGAGGTTCGAATCTAGGCTGTCAAAACCCCGTGCAACGAGGGAAGTGACCGGCTCGAAAGCGACCAACCCGCGATGCTGAGCCACGATGTGTGAGGCCCCGAAGACGAACTCAGTAGCCATCAAACCCATGATGAAGGCGAGAATCAGATACCCCTCCCAGGAGGGCGTCATCCGATCGGGTTTGACTAACCAGCGCAGGTACCAGAAATAGGCGGCCCCGATGAACGCACCTGCCGCTAACAGATCCTTTGCAAGTAAATAGACGCCGAAGACTGGTCCCCATGTGGGGTGTTCGGTCCAGAACAGGCTAGTGGGAGTCGAAAAGACATCCACGGATGATTCCGAGAAACCCATCACGAACAGCATGATTGTGCGCAGGGCGAGCACCATGAAAGCTGCAAAGATCAGGACGTGCATCACCCCTGGCCCGCGCTCCTCGGGGTCCACCATTCGTTTCTGCCCCAACCCAAACAACAGCAAGCGCTTGACGCGTACGGATGGGTGATCCCCGCGATCCTCCTTCTTCAGTGCAGCCAGCAGAAGCAAACGCCTGGTCATCGTGACTGCAAAGAAGATCAGCCCCGCAGCGAGCAGCAAGCTGGTGAAGATTGGACTCATGCTGTTCCCATAGTCGAATTTGCGATCAGCTCCTAGCCTGGAACGACCACGTGCTCAATCTGCTAGAGCAAGCTGTCGGAGCAAGTCACCCCGGTCCTCGTAGTTCGTGACACAGGGCGGTCCGTTTGCCCAAAGAAACTCACTTTTAGGGATCTGCTGTTGGAGCAGGAGAACCAGGGAGGAGCGTGTGCCATAGTTGAGCTCCGGAGCATGAATGCAGACGCCTGCGCCGGGGGGATCGCGGTGCAGGCGGAGCAAGTCTGCGAGGCGGTCGGTGAGGCGCCCAGTCCCCCTTTCCACGGCGGGCCAGTAGGATCGGATCAGTTCTGTGCGGGCGCGGTCATCGCCACCCAAGCTACGCTCCGTGATGACGTGAACCCCTGGTATGAGCGACTCTTGTTTGATTCGATCTCCTGTCGACCAGGTCACAAAGGCTGCGTTCGCGTCGCCATAAAAAAGATGAAACGCGTTGAAGCGCTTGGCGGACAGGCTCTCGAGCGCAGTGTGCAAAGCGCGTGCGGACCGAAAACTCAGTGCCTCAACAACCAGCCGTCCGCGCGACTCCCGAGTCTCGTCTCTTTCCACGCCGAATCGGTTGGTCACACCGACGAACAGTGCTGCCGCATTGAGCCCGAGCCACGTACCGCCTGCGGCTTCATCGAGGGGGGCAACGAACGCAGGTGAGCCCGGCCACAATCGGGGTCCTAAAGCAGGGCGATCCAGCCGCTCGTCCCGATTGGCGGCGATCACAAGGGGCGATTCGGGCAATGTCTGGACGGCTGCAATGAGCGTGCACATCGAGGGTACTTTAACCGCTCGCTACAGATCGAGCTTAGCCTTCATGCTCGAGGAGCAGCACGGGTGTAAACCCAGCCGCATCGCACGATGCGAGGACGTAGCGCACTCCGTTTCGCTCGCCGACAAAGCCGGCCGAAATCCCCGGACCATGCAGGTGCCCATACACGCAGACTCGAGGTGCGAAGTTTTCAATCATTGGACTGAATGCAGTGGGTACCTCGTTGACGTACAAAGGCGGAAAGTGAACGGCAACGATTCGGGTCAATCCTGTGGCGTGCTGCTCTTTCGCGATCGCGTCATCGATCGACATCTGCAGGCGTAGGGACTCGCGTTGCACGTATTGTTTGTTGGTCGATTCGCTTCCCAGCTCACCTCCTGGAAGCGGTGGGGCCTCCGGCGCTGTCCACAGCCGGCTCCCAGCAATCAGCCAGGGTCCGACCGCGACCGCGGAATTCTGCAGGAAACCGGCGAAGGTACGGTAGGGCTCAAAGAGCCTTCGTAGCTTGGTCGTGGAGTTGCCCCACCAATAGTCATGATTGCCGCGTAGCAGCACCTTTTGCCCGGGTCGTTGATCAAGCCACGCGAGATCGCCAAGGACTTCCGATGGTCGGGTTGCCCACGAAATGTCGCCGGCGACGATCACCACATCATCGGGACGAACCAGCGCGTCCCAGGCACGTTGCAGCGGCACTGGATGATCCTGCCAGCCGAATCGGTACATGTCCTTGTTGCGGGTGGACGGCAAATGAGTGTCGCCGATCGCGAAGAGTCGCAAATCGAGGTGCTTCAGTGGACCACGCGCTCGAAGGCAGCTCGGCGCTCGGTGTCTTTCTTGAGGCACATCAAGATGTAGCGGCGATATTCCAGCGTCTCGCGAAGTCCGCAGATCATCCACCGACCCGCGACGACCAGCGTGGGGACTCCAGTTACCCCCCGTTCACGCGCGCGGTCGCCCTCGGCTAGGATCATCCTTCGCAACCGGGTTGATACCCAGGCCATCGAGAAGCCGTCCACGTCCAGTCCCAACGCGCTCGCAAGCACAAGGATCACATCCATCCGCGTTACATTGATTCCTTGCTCCAAAGCTGCGCGTTGGAGCGCACGAGCCATTCGTCGGCGCGATCGCTCTCCCTGAAGGCCCGCTGCCTCCACCGCCAACAGTGGCCGCAAGCTGGATGTCGGGCAATCGTTCTGGAGCCAGAGGTCCGATTTCAATTGGCCTCCGTCATTCTCCAATCGCGCACGATTGATTTCATCGATCCATTCCTGCTTGTCCCTACAGGTCATCGACATTGAGCGCGCGCGCAGCGGGAAAGGACGGAAGTTCCATCGAACGTTGGTGCCAAGCTCGGCCTCGAGCGGCTCGAGTCGAAGTTCGGCGAGATAGCCCCAAGCGCAGAGAACATCCTGGTATACGGTGATCGCTACAGGGTTGATAACCATCGGCAGTCCCAGCTTAGGAGCGCACCCGAAAATTCGGCAAACAAGATCAGCACGTTGAGACGAGCGAGCGCACGCTTGAGTGCAATATGCCGGGCTGGCGGCCCGGCGTTAGAGCTTCTGGGCGCAGGTGGTTTCCGCCGGCTGGCTTATCCGCAACTGCAGCGCGTGGTCGATAATTTCACCCGCGATGTCTCTTCCGGTTGCCCGCTCGAGACCCTTGAAGCCCGGACTGGAATTCACTTCCAGAACCTTGGGGCCCTGGGCGGATTCGAGCATGTCCACCCCAGCCACGTCCAGGCCGATCAGCTGCGAAGCTCGAATCGCTGCGTTCGCGTATTCTCTAGGCAACTCGAGGGCGACTCCGCGTCCGCCGCGGTGAATGTTCGAGCGGAAATCTCCTCGCTTGGCGCGGCGCTGCATTGCACCAACCACCTGGTTTCCCACCACCAGCGCCCGGATGTCCTTCCCTTCTGCCTCCCGTACGAACTCCTGAAGCACGATACGTTCCCCCAGCGTTCCGAAAGTGCTGAGAATGCCTTGAAGCTCAACAATACTTGAGGCGAGCATCACCCCTACGCCTTGCGTCCCACGGATCAGCTTCAACACAGCCGGCAATCCCCCTACCTCCTCCACCAGCTCTAAAACTTTGCTACGGTCTCCTGCGACAACCGTTCGCGGCACGGCCACACCAGACTTCGACAGCAGTTGCAAGCATCGAAATTTGTCGCGACTGCGCGCGATCGGAACCGAATTGTTCAGCAGCGGAATTCCCATCATGTCGAGGTGATTGACTACTGCCAGCCCGTATTCGGTAATCGAAGCGCCAATCCGAGGGATCGCCACCGCAATTCCCCTCACTTCCACACCTCGGTACAGCATTCGCGCGCCGTCTGTTCCAAGTAACAGGTTGCAGCGGAGGGCGTCGAGAACGATGGGACGATGACCGCGTTCCTGGATCGCCTGAACCAGGCGGCGGGTCGAGTACAGAGAGCGTTTTCGCGAAAGGATGGCCACCAACTTACGTTCAGCCGGCATTCGGGCTGGTTTCGCGCCCGATCCGCTCCGCTTGCGTTTTTGACGCTTGACTGTCATCGAATCACGAACGCTACCATTTCAGGACGTGCGAACTCACCGGATTGGAGCAGATCAATTGATGCTGAACCAAGTCCATTGATAGGTTAACTCGAGCGAGATGATCGATTCCGCCAGTACTCCACCGCGCCGAGAGTGGAAAGACACGCTGAACCTTCCGAGAAGCGACTTTCCCATGAAGGGAAATCTGGCCCAACTCGAGCCGCGATTACTCCAGTGGTGGGAGGAGCGCGACATTTACCAGAAGATTTTGACTCACAACGCGCAATGCCCGGTTTTCGTCTTGCACGACGGCCCGCCTTACGCGAACGGCGACCTGCACGCGGGGCATGCTCTCAACAAGATTCTCAAAGATTTCGTGGTGAAATACCGCAATCTCGCCGGTCGGTACGCGGAGTACATACCCGGGTGGGATTGCCACGGGCTGCCGATCGAGCAGGCAGTGGAGAAGCGGCTGAAGGAACAGAAGGTCGATCGAAAGTCGCTCTCTCGCGATGAGTTCCTTGAAAGATGCCGCTCCTACGCACTGGAGTACATCGACATTCAGCGCGAGCAGTTCAAGCGGATGGGCGTGTTCGGCCGTTGGGGCCAACCGTACCGGACGCTCGATTTCCGCTACGAAGCGCAGGAGATCCGAGAGCTGGCGACCTTCGCCAGGAGGGGTTCGCTCTATCGCCGCAAGAAGCCGGTCTACTGGTGTCTTCATGACCAGACAGCCCTTGCCGAAGCCGAGGTCGAATACCAGGACCGCACCAGCCCCTCGGTGTATGTAGCATTCGACGCGGCAGAGGACCTTTCCCGTCGTTGGCGGGCGCTCGCCGGGCACCGTGTGGCCTTTGCGGTCTGGACGACTACGCCCTGGACACTTCCTGCGAATCTGGCGATCGCGGTTCACCCCAAGCTCGACTATTTGTTCTACGACCTCGGCCCGCGAACGCTCTGCATCGCGAAGGACCTGCTCCCGTCGGTGCTATCAAATTTGGCGCAGGATCAGTTGGCCCTGAAGACGGTATCCTTACCGGACGGGTCCACTGCGCCGACCGCTGCACTCTTGGATCCCAGCCGCATTCTCGCATACGCGTCCGGAGCTGAGCTGGAAGGGATCATTTACCGGCATCCATTCTATCCGCGCAAGAGCAAGATCGTCCTCGGGGAGCACGTGACACTCGAGCAGGGCACGGGTCTGGTTCACACCGCCCCCGGCCATGGACAGGATGACTACGAGGTTGGCCTCAAATATGGCCTCGACATCTACAACCCCGTCAAAAACGACGGAAGGTTTGACGATACGGTGGGTCCGCTCCTTGCGGGAAAGAAGGTGTTCGAGGCCAATCCGATCATCATCGATCTTCTCGCCGAGAAAGGGTCCCTTCTCAACGCGAAGACCGATCAAGTCCGCCACAGCTATCCCCACTGCTGGAGATGTCACCAACCGATAATCATTCGAGCAACCCACCAGTGGTTCATTTCGCTCGAAGCGAATGAGTTGCGGCGCAAGGTGTTGGCGGAGATTGATCAGGTGGAGTGGATTCCACGCTGGGGCCGGGATCGAATCTACGGAATGATCGAGAACCGCCCGGACTGGTGCATCAGTCGCCAGCGGCAATGGGGCGTTCCGATTCCAATGGTCTACTGCGATGGCTGTGGCGAGCCGATCATTTCGCCCGAGCTGATGGATTCAGTGGCGAAGGCGGTCGAGGAACAAGGGACGGGCGTGTGGTACCGAACTCCTTTGGAGAAGTTCCTGCCCGCGGGTTTCGTCTGCCCTCAATGCCACACCGCCGAATTCCATCGAGAGACGGACATTCTCGACGTCTGGTTCGATTCTGCCTGCTCGTTCACCATCTATCCGCAGAATCGTTCTGGGCTTGGCCTTCCGATTGATCTCTACCTGGAGGGGTCGGACCAACACCGCGGGTGGTTTCATTCGACGATTCTGGTCGGAGTCGGTACCCGCGATAAATCGCCATACCGCGGCTGCTTGACTCATGGCTTTGTAGTTGATGGCGAAGGCAAAAAGATGTCGAAGAGCCAGGGGAATACAGTCGCTCCTGAAAAACTGATCAAACAGTACGGGGCGGAAATCCTTCGGCTTTGGGTTTCATCTTCGGATTACCGCGATGACGTCCGTCTGTCCGAGCAGATCCTAAAGAGCCTGGTCGAAGGCTACCGTAAGATCCGAAACACGGTGCGGTTCGCCCTTTCCAATCTGTATGACTTCGATCCGAGTCGTGATCGCATTGCCCCAGAAAACCTATTGCCGCTAGACCGTTGGGCGAGGAGCCGCCTTTCCGGACTGATTCAGAAGGTCGCTCGAGCGTACGGGGAGTACGAATTCCACATGGTCTACCACTCAGTGGTGGACTTCTGTGCGATGGACCTGTCAGCGCTTTATTTCGACATCATCAAAGACCGACTCTACACGTTCAAGACAACCGGAGAGGCACGGCGGAGCGCGCAAACCGTCCTGCACGAGATTGTGACCAGCCTCTTGAGACTGCTGGCGCCGGTGATGAGCTTTACCGCAGAAGAGGCCTGGCAACTTCTGCCTGGTCATCGCGAGGAATCGGTTTTTCTCGCGGGAATGCCCTCGAGCGTCGAGATCTCAGTGGACCCCGATCTGGTGGCGCTTTATGAGCACCTGTTTGCGATCCGCTCAGAGGTACAGAAGCTTCTCGAGGCGGCACGTCGCGACAAACTGATCGGTTCGTCACTGGAAGCGAGGGTCATTTTGGCTGCAACCGGTGCCGAGCGTGAATTGCTGCTCCGAGCAGCCGCGGAGCTGCCGACCCTGTTGATCGTCAGCCAAGTGGAACTGGTTGACTCGCCGAGCTCAGCGATGCAACCACTCAAGGTCTCGACGCCTTCCGGCACGAGCGAGCTTTGTGCCGCGGTCGTTCGTGCCTTGGGCAAGAAGTGTCCGCGGTGTTGGACCTATGCTGAGGAAGTCGGCAGGGACAGTGAAGTTTGCGCCAAGTGCCAGGCCGCTCTTAGTTAGTTCGAAGAATCGTCCTAACTCGTTAGCTTGCTCACGAAACCGATGTGTTTCGGTCAACGGTTTCCACTATAACAATGATGATGTCCCGCAAATACGTGATCCTTTTTACAGTGGCCGCCGCCGTTGCTCTCGCCGATCAATGGAGCAAGTTCGTCGTTGTGCGCGAGCTCACTACCTTGATGAATGGTTCCTCCAGCCTGAGCGCACAGCTGGAAGCCATGTACTCCTCTTTTCCGCCCGAGGGCCTGGACGGAAATCATTTGCACGGCAAGCGGATGATTGTCCTCTCGCCTCATTTTTTTCGAATTCGCTACGCAGAAAACCCAGGTGCTGCATGGGGCCTCTTTCGAAACCTACCTGAGTCCATTCGCGGCCCGCTCTTTCACGTCGTGTCGCTCGGGGCAGTCTTTCTAATTATCTACTACTTCCGCAAACTGTCTGGTCTCGATCCAGGGGAGAAGTGGGCACTTTGGGGCCTGCCTTTGGTATTGGGTGGGGCGGTTGGCAACTATATCGACCGGCTGGCCCGTGGCTTTGTGGTCGATTTTCTTGAAGCCCATTGGTACGACCGGGCGGCTTGGCCCGTCTTCAACTTGGCGGATTCGGCGATCTGCATTGGAATCGGGCTGCTCGTTCTGGATGCCTTTGTCCGGCGCGAGAAGAAAGATTCTCCCGCGACCGTTGGTTCATAGAATCAGGCTGTTTCGCAACTACAATGATTCCTGTTCTCTACAAGTTGGATCCAGACACGCCGCTCAAGCAGGCGATCGTCTACATTTTGGCCTTGGCGGTTGTGCTGTTCGCGGCATGGTCAGGGTGGCGTGGGGCGCATGGCCCCCTCAATCCGAAGACCGGTGAGTTCAATCCGCCCCATCGCAAAGATCAACTCAACCGTGCGCTGCTTTTTACGGCCATCGGAATCGCGATTGCGCTGTTTGGCCTTTACTATGTGCTCCCCTCCACTGCTCTCTTGGGAAAAAGAGGCGAAGGCATTCCGCTTCACACCTATGGTCTGCTTCTAGCCGGTGGATTCGTCGCTGCGGTCTCGCTTTCCGCAAAGCTGGCGGAACGTGAGTGGCCCGGATCGGAGGGGGAGCGAAAGCGCGAGCAGGTGTTGGATCTCTCGTTCTGGGTGCTGCTCTCCGCGCTGGTCGGCTCGCGCCTTCTATTCATCATCGTCAATTGGAAAGACTATGCCGCGGATCCTAGGAGGATATTCGACCTTGGCGGTGGCCTCGTTTTCTACGGCGGCCTAATCGGCGCGATTCTAGCGTCTTTGGTCTACGCTCATCGAAACCGGATTGAGTTTCTGCGGCTTGCTGATGTGGCAATGCCGACGATCTCGCTCGGACAATCGATCGGGAGACTGGGTTGTTTTTCCGCCGGTTGCTGCTGGGGGGACGTGACGGCGAAGGGATTTCCTCTCGGGGTTCATTTCCCGGGCGCGCAGGCCGCGAAGACTCTGTTCGGACAAGTGACCGGGACTTCCGCATCTGCCTATGCCACCCAGGCAACGGACACCCGCTGGGTGGTCGAGTCCACCGGTCAAGTGCTCCACCATGCAGTCCCGGGTGCGGTGCGGATCTCGGATTGGGTGGCCCAGCACGGGCATACCCTACCTGTTCATCCCACCCAGCTTTACGAGTCGGTTGGACAGTTCTGTTTGTTCCTAGCCCTGGTCGTAAGTCGTCGCTTTCGTAGATTCCACGGGGAGATCTTTGCGATCTGGTTGATCTGCTACGCGATATTGCGCAGCACAGTGGAACTCTTCCGAGGAGATGTCGAGCGAGGAACCCTGAACGGTCTTCTCGGTTCGCTCGGACTTACCTCGCTCGCCGAAAGAGTTCCGCTCGAGGCCTGGTACAACATCTCCATTAGCCAGTTCATCTCGCTTTGTATGTTCGGCCTGGGACTCGCCATCCTCTACCGTCGAGGTCGAGAAGTTTTCTTTCAGCAGCCGCAACCCGCGCCCACCTCTGCCTAGCTCTGCCCCGATCGGTTCTGGAAGTGGGTTTGATCCATCGGGCCGCCTACGGGATCATCTTGGGATCCGATGGCCGGCGCCGACGCGGAAAAGAAACTGACCGACTCGGGTCAACTTCTAAAGGAATGCGAGATTTTGGATGGAGAGCTGGCAGCGCTCAAGGCGCGCTATGAACAATATTTCCTGGGGCTCGAGCGAAAACCTCCATCGATCGCGCACCGCGCGCTGCGACAGAAAGTAGATACTCTTAAGCCCTCGATTGCTAGAACCGCGGTCGTAAAAGTCAAAATCCAGAACATCCATCAAAAGCTGCAGACCTATGAGCGGCTTTGGGCGCGAACCTGCCAGGAGATCGAGAACGGAACGTACCGTCGAGACGTCTTCAAAGCGCGGCTGCATGCCAAGCAGCGTGAAGAGCAGCAACAGCGACCGGAACCTACACCCGTTTCCGCACCGAAGCCGACGAATCCTTTGACCGAGGCCAGCCTTCGCTCGATCTACGATTCATTCGTAGCGGCGAAGAAGCAGTGCCGGGAGGACGTCTCCAAGCTCACATTTGACAGCGTGGCTTCGTCATTGCGCAAGCAAGTACCCAGCCTGCTGCAGAAGCACAATGCAACGTCGGTCGAGTTCAAGGTGTCGATTTTAGACGGGAAAGCGGTCCTAAAGGCGATCCCGAAAAAGAACTGACCACGCAGCTGGTGGTCCGAGATGACCCACGCCAGGAATTGGCGCGAGTTGACTGCGACTCGGCCGGTCCCTACCTTCACCTCCATCCTTGGTGCAGCCGACTGGTTTGCGAGGCCAAGGGTCAGGACGAACGGCATGGAGCGGCGGGGATTTCGGGTGGGCGTTGGGTGTTGCGTTCTAGGGCTGGTGGCGGCGTCCGGATGTGTGAAGGCGCCTCCTGAATCCGCACAGCGGCTTGCGGAGACAAAGAAGAGCGAAATCGAGTTGGAGCGCCAGCTGTACCAACTTGAAGATCGCCTTCTTGGCGCTCAAGCAGCAGTTCACATGTGGCAGGAAATTGGCCGCCGCCACGAGCAGGTGTCTGTGGTGGCCTGCGAGAATGCGGGACGCCACCTCGAAGGCATGGTCAAGCACTTCGTACATCAGGACGAAAAGCAGCGCGCCAGCCACCGTCACCTTGCGACCGCGAAGTTCTCGCGATCCCACGCCGGCATGGGCGGTAGTCTTACTGCCGACTGAGGATTCGCCGCGAAATAGGTCCGCCCAGCGCCTGTTCGCGATTCGATGCTGATTGTTGGAGCTTTTGAGGCTACAACAGCGCACCGTGAAGACGGGTTGGTGGATCCTTCTCGCCTGCTGTTTCCTTTTGGGATGTAATCAGTACCGCGTGTGCGGAGAGAATCGAACTGATCTGATCGTGGACGGCGGGCTGTTCCAATGCCTGGAGGCGCGGGATTGTCCTCGGCGCTCTAACGTGATCGCGTGCCTCAACAACCAGACGCCGATTCAGGACTGTGTGCGATGCGACAACAATCACTGTGTGCAGATCGCCCCGGTGCCCTGCCCATGAACCGCCCCCTGAAAACCGCACGCCAAACGCTCGTTGAGGCGCCTTGCTGTGCGTTGCTCCTTCTGTTCCTTGCCTTGAATGGCTGTCGCAAGTCGGCCGATGAATATCTGCAGCGGGCGCATGAAGCCGCCTACCGCAAGGATCCACAACGGGCTCTACGCGAATACCGTCTTGCTTTGGATGCCGTGGATCGGCTCGATACGACCGGAGCGCAGGCGGTGCGTGCTCGCGCCCTTCGAGGAGCCGCGGACATCTACTACCTCGAGTTGCGCGACATCCCGCGGGCAGTCGAGGCCTATCGCGAGCTTCTTCAAGTCTGTCCAGAAGCGCCGGAGAGCATCGAAGGGCATATCTACCTCGCCGACATCCTCAAGAACCATTATCACGACCTGCGCGGCGCAATCGGTGAGCTAAATGCTGCAGTTGCCCATCATGCGGCTCAAAGCTCGGAGCTGAGCTACCGGATAGCGAAGATGTATTTTCAGCTGGCCAATTATCCGCAATGCGTTCTTGAGGCGGATCGGGTGGTGGAGCGGCACGGGAACTCCGCCTTTGCGGATGACGCTTTGTTGCTCAAAGCGCAGGCCCTGTCGATGATGGACAACAAACGCGCTGATGCGACGCGAGTACTCGAGACTTTGATCGAGAGGTTTCCCGACTCCGAGCTCCAGCCTCACGCGCTATTTGAATTGGGCAAGCTGCATGACGAAATGGGTGAACCAGAAAAGGCGATCGAGTGTTGGGTGGAAGCCCTCAGACGCCATCCGGATCCGGCGGTAGTGCAATCAGCTATCCTGCGCGCCCGTAAGCGAATTGAGAACATGACCCCCCTTCGGATCGGCGACCATCTCTCGGCGTTCGATCGGCAAAGAACTCGGGCCTCAGCTCAGCGAAGGACTCCTTCCTCTCAGAGTGTTCTGGAGTCGCGCCCGGAACCGATCGGGGAATCCCCGAGTGATTGAAAAAATGAATCACGCCCGCAGCCGAGAACTGTTCGAGAAGGCCCGACAGCTCTTACCCGGAGGCGTGAATTCGCCCGTTCGTGCCTTCAAGGGAGTCGGGGGCAATCCCGTCTTTTTTCAGTGGGGCGAAGGGGCTTATCTAACGGACGTTGATGGGAACACGTACATTGACTACGTCGGCTCCTGGGGGGCGCTTCTGCTTGGGCATGCGCACCCAACTGTGGTCGACGCAGTTACCCAGGCGGTTCGCCGCGGGACTTCCTATGGCGCGCCCCATGCAGCGGAGATCGAGCTGGCGGAGCTGATCTGCGCGTCGGTACCGAGCGTTGAAAAGGTGCGCCTGGTGTCCAGTGGATCCGAGGCCACCTCAGCCGCAGTTCGTTTGGCGCGCGGCGCCACCGGACGAGAGCATATTCTCAAATTTGAAGGCTGTTATCACGGTGCGGTGGACTCGTTCTTAGTCCAGGCCGGCTCCGGCGTAGCGACGCTCGGACTGCCGGACTCTCCTGGAGTTCCGAAGTGTGTCGCCGAGCTCACGCTAACTGCGCCATTCAATGATTTGGCCGCAACGGAGCAGATTTTTGCGAACCACGGCGAACAATTGGCCTGCGCGATCGTCGAGCCCGTCGTCGGCAACATGGGCGTTCTGATTCCCCGACGCGAGTTTCTGCACGGGCTCGCCGCACTGTGCAGCAAGCATGGAGCCCTGCTCATCTGTGACGAAGTGATGACTGGCTTTCGGTTGGCGCGGGGAGGCGCGCAGGAGCTGTATCAGCTCCATCCTGACCTCACCACCTTCGGCAAGGTGATCGGCGGTGGGCTGCCAGTGGGTGCGTTTGGCGGACGGAAAGATTTGATGTCGAAAATTGCGCCCGAGGGCCCGGTCTACCAGGCGGGAACACTCTCGGGAAATCCTCTTGCTGTCGCCGCGGGCGTTGCCTGCCTCAAGGAACTCGCTCGTCCAGGTGTTTTCGAAAGGCTCGAGAAGGTCTCGAGTGCGACTACGGAAGGGATCTCCGCTGCTGCCAAAGCTGCGAGCGTGCCAGTGATACTCAACCGAGTGGGAAGCATGTGGACCGTGTTCTTTACCGCACAGCCGGTGCAGGACTACGGATCCGCGAAGAAGTCAGACACCTCGAAGTTCGCGCGATTTTTCCACGCGATGTTGGATCGAGGTGTGTACTTGCCCCCCTCTCAGTTCGAGGCCTCATTCGTCTCGCTAGCGCATGGGCCCGTGGAGGTTGCACGAACGTCGGAAGCGGCTCGGGCGGCGTTCGATATCGTCCGCGCGGAGGACGGTCAAGTCAGCCGTCAACTGAGACGCTGAGCTCGCGATTTACTTCGAGGTGTCGCAGGTCATGATACTGCCGGGCTGGCCGCATGTCGCTTGAGGTGATGTGGCGGTGCCGCCAACGACGCCCCCCAGCTCAGCCGGCGTGAGTATCTTCAATACATCTTTAAGGAGTCTGAGTTTTCGAGTTCTCATGGGATATCTCTTCTGCAACCCAAATGCCTAGCCAAACCGCCCAGAATTTCAGGCGATTGCGGGGAATGTCTGCTCAGCGAATTGCGCAGTAAGCGCGCTCGTCAGCTCAGTTAGGGTCGCCTGCTGCGCCAACTGTAGGCCGTAATGGAACGCCTACTCAAAGCGCCGAAAAGGCAGTGCGAGATACGTAAGAGAGCACGCCGGAATCTAGCGTTAAGGTGAAATAACAGGATGGATCTTAGGCTTGGTACGGCCGGTTACTAGACAAGATTAAGATCGCAGGTATCAATAGAACCGGGCATAGCTGGAACACTGATAACAGTGTTCGCACTCACGAGGCCACTGTACACCTGGGTCATTTGCAGGGAATTGAGTGTCCTCAGCATCTCTTTCGAAAACTTTAATTTCTTTTTCGTGAACTTCATCGTCCTGCTCTTTGTCAATTGGCGACGTAGCCCAGTTGGTTGCGCATGACTGCCCGGGCACATATGGTGCAATGAGGGTGCCGGAAGTTCGGTGTAGAAGAATCAATGAGCTGCGTGATTGTGTAGGAACGCTGGCGCACCTTAAGCGCACCATCCCGCGCACCTAGGCACTACTTTTTGCGTAGTGGGAGAAGGTGCGGTTTCGCTGGCACCCGCAGCGAATTAGTGCCCGCAATTCGCCGAATCGATCTCTGTCTGTATGAGATTTTCCGACTCGAGCCGAAAAGGCACTTGGCAGCGGACGTATGCTGATACTTGCTCAACCGTTCGCAAATCAGATGCTGTATCCCAGATCATCACTTCACCTGGACTCGAGCTTAATGCTTGCGCGCCGTCGCGACTGAAGTGCGCTCGGACCAACGGGACTGTTCCCCGAGAATAACGAGCCAGAAGTCGCCCGGTCGCGGAATCCCAAACTGCAGCGGAGCCAGAGACGTCAGAAGTCAGCACCAGATTCCCTTTCTGATTGAATTCGGCCGTATTCACATTTGCCGAATCTGCCTCCCGGAAGTTCACTAGGGGAGCGCCGCTCTCGGCATCCCAAATGACTACACGCTTGTCGCGGCTTGCGGTGACAAAACTCGTGTTACGAGGAGAGAATGCTGCGGAGCGAATGCTTCCCCTGAAATCGACAATTTCGAGTTTTTGGCTGCCGTTGTCCAAGTCCCAGAGTGAAAGCCGTTTGCTATCTCCACCGGTTAAGAGATGGCGGCCGTCCGAACTAAAGGCCAGGGCAAGTGTTTCTCCGCAGCTGCTATTTAGCACACGGACCAATGTTCCAGTTTTAGTATCCCAGATCCGTGCGCATGAAGTGGTCGATGCAATCGCGAGCTGGGCACCGTCAGGGCTGAAGCGCATTGCCGAAATTCGGGTGGGATTTTCAGCAATGAATCTGATTTTGCCGCTGGGCAGCTCTAACACGGCGGCCGTCTGCTCGCGGGCGACCGCAAGCTGAGTTCCGTCTTGGCTCCATTCCACGGAGGTACAGCACCTCTCTGGAATTTCGAATTGATAAACCGGCCGCTGCGCACTCAGTTCGCGAAGCTTAACTGTGCCCGTATTTGTGACGGTGAGGACGTGCCTGCTGTCTTGGCTGAGCCCAGCGTATCGAAAGTGCTGACTGAGCGTTGGACTCTCGTACGCACTATCAAACAAAAGAGGGCTTTGGCGTTTGTCCCAAATTTTGGCGGTACCATCGAGGCTCGCAGTAACGACGCGATTTCCGTCAGGTGACGGCTCTGCTGACACCACGGTGTTAACGTGGCCGACCATTGCCAATAGAGGTGCTCCCCACGCGCCCCAAAGTCTTGCGGTGCCGTCGCTGCTCGAAGTAATAAGATAGGTCCCGTCTGGGCTAAAGGATACAAACCAAACAGCGGCTGAATGGCCGTGGAGCAGTCGCCTTATTGCTCCGGTCTTGGTGCTCCATATTCGTACGACGGGTCCGTCGTTCGAGGTTACGAACTGCTGTCCATCTGGACTGATCGCAGTGGAAAAGACGAAACCATCTCCTGAGTCGACGGATAGCAGCAGCCTTCCTGTTTTGGCCTGCCAAACCTTGGCCGTTTTGTCGCCGCTTGCGGTGAGAATAGTTTCCCCGTCTGATGCGAGCGCGAGTGGTCTCAAGTACTGGTTGTAGCTGTCGGGCTGATGAGCAGGAACGGAAAAGAGAAGCTTGCCGTTATCGCTCCATCGGCTGAGCACTCCGTCCTGACCGTAAGTGAAGATATCACTTGTGCGAGGATCAATCTTGAATGCCTTGATGCGCTGCCGGTGTCCTTCCAAGGTGGCCAACAGTAAAAAGTCATTCGCGTCCCATACCTTGGCGGTGGGGCCGATCGCCGTGACGATCAGTCGTCCGTTCGGGCTGAATTCGGCGAGTGTGGGCGCTTGGATCGGGGAACCCGCGTCGAGCGTCGCGAGTAACTCTCCTCGCACCCCATCCCATATTTTCGCTGTTCCATCCGAGCTGGAAGTGACGATTCGGAATCCATCGGGACTGAAGCGAGCGGAATGGACGGCCTCCTTGTGGCCAACCAGGGTCGCGAGTGGTTTTCCTTTGTTGCTGTCCCATAGCTTGGCCGTCTTGTCCAAACTGGCGGTGACAACGCGGGTTCCATCCGGGCTGAAGTGGGCGTCTACGACCTGATCCGCGTGCCGCAAAGACGCCACCTGAGCGTCGAGTGCGCGGGTGGCTCTCGAAAGGAGAAAACGCAGTGCAGGGCTGTCCGCTCCCTCCCGAAACGCTTGCTCGAGATAGACGATCCCTCGTAACGGATCGCCGGCGAGGAGCAACTGTCTTCCTTGTTCCTCGTAACTTGCGAGCAAGCGGTTACGGGCAATTCGATTGGCGCGAATCACTGCGACAAGGCCGATAGCCAGCATGAAAAAAGCACCGACGAGTAAGAGGCGTCGGGTGCGCCGGCCACGGGTCTCTTCGCGCAGGCTCGCCGCTGCAAATGCCTCTTCCGAATCGGTCAATCGGCCCGAATAGCGAGACCGCCAGACTCGGTATTCCATCAGCGCCTCTTTGCGCCAAAGGAGCCCTTTGCCGCGACCGCGGTCTTCCCACTGACGGGCCGCCGCGCGTACCTGATGTCGCATCCGTGCGCTCTCGGCGTCCTCCTGCTGCCAGCGAACCAGCCTGGGCCAGGAGCTCAGAAGGGCCTCATGGATCACTTCGATCCGATCTTCTCCCACCTCTGCCTCCGCCGCGGTGAGCAGGCGGGCTTGAATCAATCGTTCGAGCGCGCGTTCTGCCGCTGGGCCTCCTCCCAGGACTTGGCTTATCTCTTTGCGACTCAGCACCGCGCGAGTTCTCTCCGCAGTGATCAGATGGCGAAATGCCTCCCGCACCAGTTCCTGCTCCGCTGAGGACATTGCGGCAAGCGTGGCTTCAGCGTGTTGCGCCAAAGCACCTCCCACGCCGCCCAACGACTCGTAGGCCCGTCGGCCCAGGCGATGAAAGTGCCGATCGCGCAACTCCCAAAGCCTGCTCGCGGTAAATGAAAGAAGCGCGAGCGCTCCGGGCTGATCCGCAACTTCTTTGACCATCCTTGCCGGAAGGTCGGGGTCGTCGAAGTCGTATCCAGCTCGCTGCGCCGGGCAGGTGACGATCCGAATCAGATCCTCGGGCGCTGGTGTGCCCAATAGCTGTAGCCCAACCCCCAGTGCCTCTCGCAACGCTGGAAGCTGCTGGGCGCGGATCAGAAAGTCATCCCGCAGAGTAAGCACCACCCGCACGTCTTCCGAGGCTCGAGCCGCTTCGGCCAGTGCTTGGGCAAACAGGGACCGTTCGTCTGCGTCTTGGCAGAGGGTCAGCAGTTCTTCGAACTGATCAACGACCAGTAAGATCGGAGCACCTCGCTCCCCTGCCCAGGCCCGTAGGTGATTGCCAAGCAACTCCTGCTTCCGCCAGCCTTCGCGTGCGATTTCGATTGGTCTGCCTTCATGTGCAAGGCGTGCGGCCAATGCGGATAGCGGGGTTGCTCCGGGGCGCATGGTCACCGCCCGCCAATCACTCGGCAAGAGCGGGATGACACCTGCCTGGATGAACGAACTCTTTCCCGATCCAGAGGGACCGACAACTCCCAAAAGGTGCTGAATTCGCAGTCGGTTCGCGAACGCCTCGGCCTGCTTCTCACGTCCAAAAAAATTCTTCGCGTCGCTGGGGGTAAACGCTGCGAGTCCAAGATAGGGAGCGGCTTCTAAACTCTCTGCAGAAACCTCGGCATCCGGTCGCCCAGCAATGTGGTCTGAAAACCAATCCCAGAGGTTTTCATCCTGTCGCTCGAAGCCGAGTGGCAAGGACACCAACTTCGCGCCATGGCGTCCGTGTCCCTCGAGCATGAACAGCTCGGGTGGTGCCCCGGGCGTTGGGACCAAGGCTTGCATCAGGGGCCAGAGTGACAAGACCGGGTTTCCCTCGAGATCGATCAGGACAAGGTTGTTCTCGGGGAAGACGCCCAGAAGGCGATGCGTGGGTCGGTGGCTGCGTCGAATTCCTACCCAGGACTCCCCCTGCTCCTCTCGCGAGAGAATGAGTGGATAGTCGAAGATGAAATTGACCGCCCGCAGCAGTTGCGTGAGCCGAGCCACGCGCTGGCTCAAAAGCTCCCGTTTTTGTGCGTCGGGCAATCGAGCAGAGCCCGTCTCTGGCCGCGAGTAGCTTTCCAATTCTTTCGCCCAATGTGTCTCCCTCCCGCCATCCCGCTCGAAGAAGAAGGAGACCAACTCAGGAATCGGATAGGCCTCGCGGCAGCGAACAAAGGGGCGGCACAGCTCGCGAGCGAGGACAATCCACTCCGGTTCGTCTAAGGATTGTTGCCGAAGCTTGCGCAGCAAATCCACGACGGTTGCACTATCGCCACTGCTGCCGGAACCGATGCGGCTGCGGCTCGCCAGCGCAAGAATGCCGAGGTAATGCACGATCGCCCGAAATGCTCCGGCTACGGACTCGATTGCGCTGGCCAGCGATCGACTGGCTTCCAGCGCCGTCAGTGCCTCCGCGATGGGCTGCGGTGCTTCGGCGATTGTCCTTTCTCGAATCGCATCATCCACTTGAGGCAGTTGGCCCGGTTCCTCGCCCAATCCCGCCGCGCTGCGGAAGGCACCTGCAAATTCCAGAACGTTCGCAAAGCGGTCCTTGCCGCGCTTGGCCAGGGCCCGGGACAGCACTGAGTGGAGGCTTTCGGGCAGCTCCCCTCCAAGCTCGGGAACCGGCGTGCTCGCGTGCTCGCGAGCGAGTTCTAAGGGTGTCGTGCCCTCGAAGGGGCGTCGACCAGTCAATGCTTCGAAGCTGAGTACCGCCAACGCGTAGATGTCCGTTCTATTGTCCACCGCCGCAGCGTTCACCCATTGCTCAGGGGCCATATAGTGCGGGGTGCCGATGTAGAGCCCACGCTGGGTGAGGCCGGCCCGCACGACTCGGTCGTCCAGGGCAACGATGCCCTCGGTGCGCCCAAGGACTTCTCGCGCCGTCGAGTCATCGAACTCCGCCACGTCCTCGAGTACCTTTGCAATTCCAAAATCCAGAAGCTTGGGCAGCAAACGCCCCGCACGCGAGAGCACCATCACGTTTGCCGGTTTGAGATCGCGGTGGATGATGCCTTGATCATGGGCGGTCTGAACCACTTCGCAGATCCGATCAAACAGCGGGACAAATCGTGCAAGCGGCAGAGGCCCGTGTGCTTTCAAAAGCTTGTCCAGAGGGGTTCCGTGAACGAACTCCATTGCAATCCACAACAGTCCATCCGGTTCAGCGCCGAAGGCGTAGATATGCGCTGCATACGGATGGTCGAGACGCGATGCGAGCCGCGCCTCGCGCAGAAAGCGGTGAACCATATCGTCGTTCGGCCGGGTCGACGCGTGGAGGACCTTGATGACCGCCTCTCTCGCCAGCAATGGCTGCTCCGCCCGAAAGACCAGGCCCGCGCCGCCCTGACCCAGCTTCTCGCGAACCAGGAATTCGCCGAGCGTACGGCCGAGCAGTGAGCTCTCGGTTCCTGCCGGGAGTCCCGCCTCGGATCCAGCGCGTGCGGGGTTGCGCATGAGCTACCCGCTCCCTTCGAAGCTGATCCCAATCGCGGCTAAAAACACGAAGGCGGACTCTACTTGAGGCCACGCTCTTGCTTCCAGTGCCGGCTGACGATCTGACTTTCGCTCGGTTAAAGCCTGCTTGAGGCCGGTGGTTAGGCTGGCACCTGACGAGGGCGAACGATATAGGTCGCGCACACCAAGACCCTGGAGGTGCTCGTGATTTCAACGAAGTTTGCCACCAACAACTCTCGATTGCGGATGGTCCTCTCCCTGATTGCTGTTCTCGGATCAGCGGTAGCCGCTTCCGCGTCTGCCCAAGGAGATGCCGCGAAGATCGGCGCGCAAGTCAGAGAATTCGAGCGGAATGATTCGTCCGGAAAACCGATGAAACTTTCGGACCTGTTGAAGAGCTCAAAGGCGGTAGTGATTGACTTCTGGTCCACCCGCTGTCCGGTCAGCAAAAAATACGAACCGACCCTCAAAAGATTGGCGACTGACTACACGCCCAAGGGAGTCACCTTTGTGGCGATTGATTCCAACTACAACGAGCCGGCCGACGAGGTACAACAGACCCGCGGCGAGCGTTCAGTCCCATACCCGGTGTTGATGGATGGGAAAGAAGGCTCACTGGCGACATACTTCGGTGCCTCGCACACGCCCGAGGCGTACGTGATTAGCAGCGCGGGAGTGCTCGCCTATCACGGCAACCTCGATGAGATTGCGCCCGCCCTGGATGCCGTACTGAGCGGCAAACCGGTGCAGAAAGCGGACACCAGGGCATTCGGTTGCTCCATCAAGCGTCCCTAGGTCTTTGCATTCTGGCGTTGGTCTCTTGCGCTGCTCGCAAGAGTCCGGCTTCAGAGCTTCCTGCCACACAGCAAATCCGGCTGGTGGATGCCCAGCAGTTTGCTGCAGAACGGGCGCGTCATCGAGGTCATCTTCTCTTCGTGAACTTCTGGGCGACCTGGTGTGAGCCCTGCAAGGAAGAGCTTCCCGTGATTGTTCGCGCCGCCCAGGCCTGGCGATCACGCGGGATTCACTTCATCAGCATTTCCGCGGACGACCCCGACAATCTGAGCCTGGTTCGAAAGGAACTGGATCAGCGGGGAGCACGCTTCGACGCGGTTCTGATTGCAATCGGCGATCTCGACGCGATGATCCGGCAAACCGACACGAAATGGACCGGATCCCTTCCCGCGAGCTTTCTCTACGCACCTTCGGGCGAGCGGATTCGCAGCAGGATTGGCACGGTCGATCCACCGCTTTTGGATGCCTGGTTCAGCAGGCCCAATCCGTAACTGAGAACGAAGACCATCAATAGCGCCTGTGCCTATAGCGGCCAGAACCTCCGTTACTACCGGTGCCCAGAGTGAGCCTTGCGTTTCCAGCTCCGATCGAGACGCGGGGGCGCAGTCCCGCTGGAAGGCTGAGTTTGGAGGATCTAGGTGTGCCTGCCTTTCGCGTTCCCCGAGTGCGCGGTGTGGCTTTAGGCTTGCTTCCTCCTGAAAACGGTTGAGCGGTCTTCACCACCTCGCTGGTTTTCGACTTCGCTTTTTTGCTGCCGGCTTCAGCCGGTATTGCAACCAGCAGAACGCTCAGCGCAACGATAGCCAAACCAATCCTGTGTCGATCCACCTGAGACCTCCTCGACGCCCGTTCTGCGATGGGCCAAGTACCCTCCACTTCCAAAGCAGGCAGCGTGCCAATGAGCAGTGGGTCGGATTCGCTGAACGAATTGATTACGTCGACGTCCGAGATCTCGGCTGAAGGTCTCTCCGGCGGACCTGGACCTCAGCTTCCAACAAAAATGGTATCGAAAGTACCGTGGAGCTGATCGAGAGAATTATTGCCGGGAGGAGACGGCAACCCGATGGCGTTGTCGATTGCTCCGGCAAAGAGGCCACAACCGGTGGAGCGAGGCACCCCGAAGGAGTTGTTGACCAAGGTCACGGTGCCATCGTCCGAGCTATAGGGGATGCCAGTGAGTGCGCCGTCAGTCCCCGAAGTGAGGTTGAGCGGATCGGGAGAAACACCGCACTCCGTAGGTAGGAACGGATTGATCAAGTGCACACGGAACGCGAGCGTTGAGGTCATGTCGCCGGTGAGGGCATTGAGGGTCCCCGTGGCGTCCTGGAGCGGCTCGAAGTGGACAGTTACGTCCCCGATGATCGGCGCCGGGATAACGCTGTCGGGCAGCACAATATTGCCCGCCGGGACCGAGAGCGAGCCGCTGGTGTCCGAAATCACTCCGGGGCCCACGCTTAATGAAGTGATGACAAATGGGGCAAGCGTTCCGATGGTCAGGCTTCCCGCGTCGAAGAAGAGGTTAAACGGCCCTGGGTTGTCGACCGGATCAGCGAATGCACTGCCAGAAAGCGCGAGTGAGATAAGGGACGCGACGATCAGACACAATTTTCTCATTGGAATCCCCCCTGGTGTTTCGAAGCGGAGGCAGCTTATCGCAGTTCCCAGTCGAGCGGGTAAACGAAACGAAAATTCTTCGTCATGCGCCGGGGGTACCCTCAAAGAGCGCCGCGCAGTCCTCCAGCCTCGCGCCCTTGTGGTCGGCGACCGCAAACTTTGCAACCTTTCCGGGACCGCTCGAAGACCACATCGAGGCTGACCCGTACTCACCGCGCTTGTTCACCGCATAGAATCTGATTGGAAAATTCGGACGTCCCTTGCGGTCGAGCAAGCGGGGCTCACGCGTGGTCGCAGCAATTCGCCGCAAAGCCTCCATGCATGCTTCCCTCGGCTGTTTTCCCTGTCGCATCATTTCCACGACGGTGTGTCCGCCCGCGACGAGAATGTTTGCTTCGCCTCGTCCAGTTGACCCCGCGCTGCCAACAGCGTTGTCGGTGAAGCAGCCCGCGCCAATCAAGGGCGAGTCTCCGACGCGTCCAGGCATTTTGAAGAACAATCCGCTGGTGGAGGTGCAGCCCCCCAGGTCGCCTTTGCCATTGACCGCGGACACGTGAACCGTGCCATGGCTGCGCGGATCGCGAAACATATCCGAGCCGTACTCCTTGATGAAACTGCGGACATCGGGATCCAGTTTGTCCGGATCTGGTTCCAACCACTTATCGAGCGGCGAAAGATTTTGTCTCCAGTACAGCCAAACTTTTCGCGCCTTTTCGGTCAGCAGATTCTCATGGGGAAATCCATTGACGTCCGCAAAACGACGGGCTCCAGGCCCGACCAACAATACGTGGTCCGTAGTCTCCATGATCAGCTTGGCTACCTTGGTCGGATTCTTTACCCCCTCCAGTGCAGCAACGGCGCCAGCCTTGGCTGTCGGACCGTGCATCACGCAGGCATCAAGTTGAACCACTCCCTCCTCGTTGGGAACGCCTCCATATCCGACGCTCATATCGTTCGGATCATCCTCGATGATGTTGACTCCCTCGATTGCCGCGTCCAATGGGTCTGCTCCAGCACGCATCCGCTCAACCGCTCGAGCAACGGCGCGTAACCCGTTTGCGCTCGCAACCGCGACCGGCAGGTTCGAGCCCGCCTTCGGCGGGGCATCTGCTTGATTACTGGCTTCAGCTTTCCGCGCCCGGTGCAACCCTGCGGCACCAGCCGCCATCGAAGCAAGGAATGCTCGACGAGAGACGCGTGGCATTTAAGAACCTCCTATGCCTGTGGAAGGCGCGATGTTCCTCAGCGCAGGTGTAGCAGAACGAATGCTAGAAGCGTTGGCTAAGAGGTCATGCGGTGGCGGTCACGGTTTGTTGGGCTTGCGCAACCAGCGGGGACACTTCTCTCAAACGGGCCGCTATCAGCGGTGAATTTGTGAGCGCTCCATCCAATGCCTCGACCGTCTTCAGTCCGTTGCCGGTAATACACAGCACAACCTCATCATCCGGTCCGAGCCGGCCGGCCCGTGCGAGTGAGGCTGCTGCGGCCAGCGTTACTCCGCCAGCAGTCTCGGTGAAAACACCAGTGCTTTGAGCGAGCAGCTTGATCCCCGCCACCAGTTCCGCGTCCGTAACCCCCACTGCCCAACCGCCTGTCTCACGAATAGCGGCTGCTGCGAAGAGACCATCTGCGGGATTGCCGATCGCAATTGAGCGGGCAATCGTTTTCGGCACGACTGGCTGGATCTCATCGTCGCCTCTCTCCAGCAGATCAACGATCGGTGAACATCCTTGCGCCTGTGCGCCGTAGAGCCTCGGCACTTCGCCTTCTACCAAGCCGGCTCGAAGGAACTCCTCGAAGCCCTTCTTGAGCTTAGTGATTAGAGAGCCACCAGCCATGGGAGCTAGGACGGCGGTCGGAAGACGCCAACCCAACTGCTCGGCGATCTCGTGAGCCATCGTCTTGGAACCCTCGCCGTAATAAGAGCGCAGGTTTACGTTCACCAATCCCCAGTTGTACTCGTCGGCCAGCTGCACGCAGAGGCGGTTTACGTCATCGTACGTGCCTTGAACCCGGACCAACCGCGGGGAGTAAACGGATGTCCCGACGATTTTGCCGAGTTCCAGATCATGCGGGATGAAGATCCAGGATTCGAGACCTGCTCGCGCCGCCTGGGCGGCCACTGCATTCGCCAGGTTCCCGGTTGATGCACAGCCAACGGTGCGGATTCCGAGCGCGACGGCAGCATTGAGCGCCGTTGCGACCACTCGGTCTTTGAACGAGAGAGAGGGATGCGAAACCGCGTCGTTCTTTACCCAAAGCCGCTTGACGCTCAAGGTTTTGGCGAGCCGTGGCGACTCGAACAACGGAGTGAATCCGGTATCGAGGGAAACAAGGGGATCACCCAGGATCGGTAGGAACTCGCGGTATCGCCATAGCGATCGCGGCCTCGCCTCAATCGTCGCTCGCGTCGGTCGTTGGTTCGTCCCCTCATAATCGGCCTCCAGTGGACCCAGGCAGTTGCTGCAAATCGCAGTTGCAGCCGGACTACGCTTTTCGCCGCACAGACGACAGACAAGCGGAAGAACTCCGAGAGACGGCGTGTCGCTAGGCATGAGCGTTCCTCCGAACAGGGCGGGTGAAGGTCTGGACTGCCGCCAGCACATCGGAGAGCAAAGCGGATGCGGTGGGAACTCCTCCGGCTCCCAACCCGCGCCAGCTGAGCTTGCCGGCCAGCTCCGTTTCCAGCTGGACGATGTTTTCTACTCCGGTTGCGCTAGCCAATGGATCGTGTTGCGGCAAGGCTTCCAGTCTCACGGACGCCGCGATGTGGCCGTTGCGCCACGCCTTCGCGACCAATCGCACCCGTCGCCCTGCCGCACAGGCCTCTTTCACCTGCTGCGTCACGGTCGAGTCAATGCCCTGCACTTCAATGCAGGAGATTGGAACCGGCTCACGCCAAGCGATCGTCGTCAAGATCGCCAGCTTGGCGGCAGCGTCCGCGCCGCTGAGATCCGCGGTGGGATCTGCTTCCGCGTAGCCAGCAAGTTGCGCCTGTCGAAGCACCTCGTCGAACGACCCTGTGCGCTCCAGGCTGGAGAGGAGAAAATTGGTTGTTCCATTCAGGATTCCCCTCAACAGCTGAACGCGGTCGCAGCTGAGCGAATCTCGGAGCGTACGAATGATCGGCAAAGCACCGGCTACGGCGGCCTCGCAATGGAGATTTGGGTGATGGTCGGCGAGAGCTTGGAGCAACAGCGGATTCTTCACCAAGGCCTGCTTGTTCGCGGTGATCACGACGCCGCCGCGGGAAAGCACACTTGCTATCCACTGGCTGGCTTCCTGCGCACCGCTGGCCTCGACCACCAGGGGTATGTCCGGATCCAGCGCGATCGCCGCGCCGCTGCCGTGCACCGGAACGTCGCCCGCCAGGGGTCGCGGAATGTGCGGACGAGCCACCGCGATTGACACAACATTGAGACCAATTCCGGTCCGATGGCGGATGGCATCGGTTCGAGAGCGTAGGACTTCAAGGAAGGCCGATCCTACGGTTCCCAGTCCAATTAACCCGACTCTCAATTCGTTCGTCGACACGGGGCACTCCTTCGCCCCGTGGAACCCGCGAGAATTTGCCGCCGGGCAACAAAAAAGTCCCGGCGCAAAAAGCACGCGGGACACGAGGCCTTTTAGCGTCTTCTTTTACGTGGCAGCAATACGCCGCAAATCACCACGGATATTCAGTTTTCAACTAGCTTGTAGCCACGCGGGGACTTGCTGTCAACCCCGATCAGCTAAAGATGCCAAGCGGCGGTAGCGATCGCAGATCCAGCCCAGGGAAAACCTTATCTACGGCTCGTACCTGCAATTGAGCTTGAACCGCCTGCGCAAGCACCGTCCGATAATCGGTCGTCACCGGGAGGTCGCGGCCTTCGAAGAGATTCGACGGCGTCAGCTCCATCCAGCGGCCGTAAATCTGCCTACCCTTTACGTTGCCTCCTAGAACAAACATCGCCGATCCGGTGCCATGATCGGTGCCGCGGTTTCCGTTCTCGCGCACCGTTCGTCCGAATTCGGTCATTGTCACGAGACAGACGTCTGCCATCTTTTCGCCGAGATCACATGCAAACGCTGCAATCGAATCGCCCAGGTCCTTCAATCGTCCGGCCAACTGCCCTTGTGCGTTCCCCTGATTGACGTGGGTATCCCAACCGTCGCAATCGGTGGCCCCGACTTCCAGGCCAAGATCCGCATGAATAAGCCGAGCGAGGTCCGCGAGCCTCTTTCCGAGCGGTGAGTTGGGATATTGGGCACCGTTTCGCGCTGGCATCTGCTCGAGCTTAGCGGTCTGTACCTCACGCAGTGCGCGGAATGCCTCCCCCCCGCTTTGCCGAAGCGAGGTGTCTACCGCCGCTGCATACATCGCCTCGAAACCCTCTTCGGCCGGGCCGGAAAACCGTCCCGTCTGGAGCCGAAAGTTTGCAAGCGAGCTGATCGCCATGGCCGGCGCAGGACCCAGTAGCGATCGCGGCAGATTTGGCTGAATCGCTACTGCCCGAAAGCCGGAGATGTTGGGTTCGGGGCTTGCCAAAAGTGCGCGGTTCAGCCACCCGTCGTTCGTTCGTTGCCCAGGAATTCCTGCTTCAACAAAGTCCTGCGCGTCGAAATGAGAGCGGCTCGACTTTGGTGAACCTACCCCCTGAACGATCGCCAAGTTTCCGTTATCCCAAAAGCGCTGGAGCGCAGAGAGCGCGGGGTGAAGGCCAAAAGTGTCGTTCAGTCGAATGGCCGAATCCGCGCCCCGGCCAGGCGGGCTCAACGCGGTGGTTGGCCGCACCGCATAGTACTGGGGATCGCCGAAAGGGGGCACCATCGAGAGGCTGTCGGCAGCGCCGCGCTGAAAAATCACGACCAAGATTTTGCCGCGCGCGTTTGACGATTGGGCCAATGCACGCTCCAGGAATTGCGGCACAAATCCCAGGCCGACGAACGTCAACCCGGAGGATTTCAGAAAAAACCGACGGCTAAATTGCATTGTCACCTCTTCTGAAAGTCGGGTGAGCCCAACAGCAAGCCCGCAACATTGGAGCGTCGATCGGGCGCGAAGCACCGTCTGCGTGCCGTTCCTCTTCTTGCTCTCCGAGTGCACGATAAATTGTTTTGCGCGCACTCGCAGTTAGCGGGTGGTGGAGAATCAACGCTGCCAGTGACTCGGCTACGTCACTCAAATCATTCCTGCCGACATGGCGCCACGCATATCCCCGTACGTCGGTGGTGGTGCCGTGAATCCGATTCGACGCGAGCGCGAGCCCGAAGTTGATCCGATTCACCAAGGCCCCCGCGTTCACCCACGCGTCCGACCTGTCGAGATATCCCGTTGGCGCCTGCGCTCGATAGAGCGGTTCTCCCAACCGATCGAGTTGCTGGTGCAGCTGAAAATCACCGTTCGTTAGCCCGCCGAGAGCGCGAATTGCGGAAATTGCAAACTCGAATGGAGTCTTTGTTTTCGCCTCGAAAGCCTGCTCCGACCAAAATTCCGGGGAAGAGAAAATCGAAGCGTAGACCGCAGGCAGATAGCCTCCCGTTTCAACAAAAACCTTGGAAACCCGGTTCACCAGTTGGACTGGCGGATCGTCCGAGACGAACTTGCGGCAAAGTTTGGACGCGATCAATCGAGCCGTGGACGGGTGCATGGCGAGATAGTCCAGCACTTTCTCGCCATCGCTTGCTCCCCCGCCAGGTGCAACGGAAAGGCCCATCAGCTGCTTGGCGCCTGGATCGTGGGCGCGCTCTTTGAAGAGGAAGGTCGCTTTTCGATTGGGTTGGTCGATCGACCATCCTGTAAAACAGCGGGCAGTTTCGGGGACATCTTTTTGTGTATAGCCGCCGTTCACTCCGACGGTATGAAGCTCCAAGAGCTCGCGCGCGTAGTTCTCATTCAATCCAGGCCCCGGGGTGATCGGGTTTTTTCGAGTTGGATCGACCTCTCGAACGCTCAGCCAGTTGTCTAGGTAGAAGAGCATCGCCGGGTGATGGGCGGTCGCTCCCAGCAGGGTGCGAAAATAGCCGAAGATGAAAGGGCGAATCGCGTCGCGCTCGTACGAGGTCGCCATCCATCGCACAAGGCCCTTATCGGCGGAGACGTTGAAGTGGTTGAACCAGAAGTCCACCAACACTTCCTGAAGTTGTCGTTGGCTCTGAGTGGCCCGTACCAGCTTTGCGCCAACCAGTTCCACCTGGATCTGCTGCGGCAGCTCTTCCCGTGGAATCGTTTCGATCGCCCGTTTCGCCTCTAAGCTTCCAGGAGTCAGTCCGAGCATCCGGGCCCGCTCCTCGGGAGGGGCATACTCTTCTTCAAGCTCGGCAATCGACTTGTCGAGGGTTGGAAAGGCCCGCAGCTTATCGGCAACCAATTCGTCTGGAATCTGCATCGGGTGAAGTTGCTGATTTATCCACGTCTCAACGCCGAGCCGCTGAATGTTCGCGAGATCTTCTGGCGAAGGCCCAAATGCAAGTCTGTTCAGGACGTGGACCGCTTGTTTTTTCGTGCCCCAGTTGCTCGCTGGAATTGCAACCACCGCTCGTGGCGGTACCGATGGGCTTCCGGTGGTTCGAATTCGCGGATTCGAGGCGCAACCGAAGCAAACGGCAAGAGCGGTAATCACCAGCCGATGCGTGGCTCGTGTAGTGTTGGATGCCATCGGAGGAGTAAACACTCGGCAGAGCACCGGGTTACGCGCCCTACGCTGCTGACCCACCCCGAACATCCTCTGGGAACCCAACGGATGCCCCGGATCCGAAGATGTATCGGATTTGTCAACAACTTTGCGCAGCGTAGCGGAGAATTCACCTCCGTTGCGTGGGGTCTAAACAAGCGATATGTGAGGCTCACTCCTCTCCGGGGGGATACCGCGTGTCTCTCAATTCGACGGCCAAGATTTTGGTGGTCGATGACCATCTCCAGGACCTGATCGCGCTCGAGGCCGTCCTACAGCCGCTTGGTCATCAGGTCATTAGAGCGACCTCGAGCCAAGCTGCACTGCGGAGCGTTCTTGACGACGAGATCGCGTTCATAATTCTCGACGTGATGCTTCCGGAAGTGGATGGCTTCGAGGTTGCTCGGTTACTCAAACAGGAGGAACGAACGCGGTTCATTCCAATCTTGTTCCTGACTGCGCTCGCAGATGGAGACGGTCTCGTTCGCAAGGGCTACGGATCGGGCGCCGTGGATTATCTGTTAAAGCCGGTCGACCCCGATATCTTGAGGGCCAAGGCCCGTTTCTGCCTGGACCTGCACCGCGCTCGCAAAGAGGCGCTGGTCGCCGAGCAGCGTTCCTCGTTCCTCGCTCGAGCAAGCTCCGCCCTTTCCGAATCCCTCGACTATCACGCCACGCTGGCGAAAATTGCCAACCTTGCGGTCCCAACCATTGCCAATTGGTGCACGGTGACCCTGATCGAGGAAGACAAGTCGATGCGCCGCGTCGCGATCGTTCATCAAGATCCGCGGAAGCAGCCGCTCACGGACGAATACCAGAAGCATTTCGCCCCGCCGTTCGATAATTCACCAGAATTCACATCGGTGCTCCGGCACCGCAAAGCGGTGCGGGTGGCTGAAGTGACTGAGGCCCACCTGGGTGCGTTTGCTCAAAATCCAGCGCAGTTGAGCATTCTCAGGGAACTGGGAATCGCGTCTTGTATCATCGCTCCCCTCTCGGCGCGCGAAAATCTGATCGGCCTGATCACCCTGGTGAGGTCCGATCCAGCGAGCCCGTATGAGGAAGCGGATTTGGTGTTGGCCGAAGACCTGGCGTCACGCGCCGCTTTAGCGATCGAAAACGCAAGGCTCTACGAGGCGGAGCGTAAGCGGAGCGACTTCGAACAGCAGCTGATCGGGATCGTGAGCCACGACTTGCGCAACCCGCTCTCCGTCATTGCGATGGCAGCGGCCGCGATCGAGCGGTCGAGCAGCATCGATGACCGCTCGAAGAGATCGGCCGGGCGAATTCGCGCTGCGACCGAACGAGCAAATCAGTTGATTCGAGATCTGTTGGATTTCACCCAGGCGCGCAGAGCCGGTGGGATCCCAATCCGGCGCAGCCACGTCGACATTCACTTCCTGACCAAAGAGTTGATCGAGGACCTTACTGCCGGGCAGCCCGCGGGCCGAATTGAGTTTTTTCAATCCGGAGATGGGCTCGGAAATTACGACCCCAATCGAGTACAGCAGATGATCGAGAACCTGACCCAAAACGCGCTCAAGTATGGCGCGCCGGAGGCACCGATCCGAGTAGAAACACGAGGCGAAAATGAATCGATCCTGATCTCGGTACACAATCAGGGCGAGCCTATTCCCCCGGAACTGTTGCCGCATTTGTTCAAACCGGTGAAGGGCGTGCCGGGAAAAGTCGACAAAACAGACCACAGCATTGGCCTAGGCTTGTACATCGTTCAGCAGATCGTCCTGGCTCATGGGGGCGCGATCGAAGTGACTTCTTCCAAGGATAAAGGGACGACGTTTGCGGTTCGCCTACCCAAGGAAGCGCCGATCCCACAGATCGAGCGGATCGAGCGACGAAACGTGCCACGCGACGCTGCAATAATTTGAGAAAAACCATTGGCTGGTGTTAAGCCCGGACCCGTTTGAGAGGCCGATCAGGGTGCCGAATCGCGAGCCACCGGGGCTGGGAAAGACCGCGCAGCAATTGCAGGCCGCCGAGCCTTACCTTTCCGCCGTCTGGAAGCTGGTCGGGGGCGCAGGGGTTGGTGTGTTGGGGGGCTATTTTCTGGACCGCTGGCTGGGAACGACTCCTTGGATTCTGGTCGCGCTGTCGACCGTGGGCATCGCAGTGGGTTTTTATGGCTTCCTGCATGCGATGTCGCGGATGAGAAAACGATGAGCGGTCTGGTGCTCGGCGGCCGGGCGCTTTTCGGAATGATCGCTGCGATAGGGCTGGTTGCTCTCGCCGGAGGAGCGCTGCTGGCCAAGACTCCAATCGATCAGCAATCCGCTTGGATCGGTATTGGGGCCGCAACTGCATCGGGCTTCTTGAGCTTGTTCCTGAAGCGCTGGGCATTGCGGCGCTCGCTCAAGACCGCCCTGATGGTGGTTGGGGTGATGTTTGGAATTCGTCTAGTACTGGTGGCATTAGGGATTGCATTTCTCACATTCAGCGGCGCGAATAGCGTTGCGTTTGTCTTCGGGTTCTTCGCCGTTTACTTCGTGCTCCAGTGGCTCGAAATCGGCTATGTCTCCAGCGCGGCTAAGCGTGGGCCGGATCCGTTACGAGGTACGAATGGTTAAGTGGTTGCTGCTCAGTCTGGCGGTGGTCGGTTTTCCTGCGTCGGCGTTCTCCGAAGACGAATCCCACCGGCCTACCTCGGACGCAGCGAACGCCGAAAGTCCGGACCAACTAAAGGAAGACCATGAGGAAAGTGTCGCCGATTACATTTTCCACCACGTCTCAGACTCCAATGAGTTGGAGTTCGAAATTCCTCTGAGCCAAGGAAAGAACCCTGTCATTCACCTTCCCGTCATTCGAGTTCCGCTCAAGGAAGGAGCCTGCCCGGCCGATCGGAACAAGAAGGCCTCCCTCGCCGCGGGTTGTCTAGATCTCTCGATTACCAAGCACACGGTAATGATGTGGCTGGCCGGAGCGTTGCTGCTGTTGGGTGTTTTGCTTGGTTCGAATCGCGACAAGCGGAACCTGGTTTCCCACGGAACCATCGCCAACCTGTGGGAAATGGCGGTTTTGTTTGTTCGCGACGAGCTTGCAATCAAGAACATTGGTCCGGAAGAGGGGCCGCGTTACACGCCTTATCTGCTCAGCGTTTTCTTTTTCATCCTCTTCATGAACCTGCTCGGGCTGTTTCCCTGGATGTCCACGGCGACGTCCAACCTCGCGATCACGCTCGGCCTAGCCCTGTGCACGTTCATCCTGACCCAAGTGGCCGGAATTCGATCGGCCGGCCTCGGTGGCTACCTGAAGCACCTTACCGGAGGGGTCCACTGGAGCTTGTGGGTTATCATGATCCCTGTCGAGATCCTGGGACTTTTCACCAAACCGTTTGCTCTGACCGTCCGACTGTTTGCGAACATGCTGGCTGGGCACATCGTGATTTTTTTCCTCATTGCGCTGATCTTCCTTCTGGGAACCGTGGCGATCGCTCCAATGTCCGTGCTGTTCGCGATGGGTATCTATTTTTTGGAGATGTTCGTAGGCCTGGTCCAGGCCTACGTCTTCACCATGCTTTCCTCGCTTTTCATCGGCATGGCGGTCGCGACCGGCCATCACGACGAGCATGGCCATGCGCTCGAGGGCGGCGAGAGCCATGATCACGCCGTTGCCCACGTGGTAGGCTCGTGAGCGCTTCGTCGCGCACAACTGCGGGAGACCTGGCGAGCGAGCAGCCGCCAGAGGTAGTTCGATGGGAGCAAACGACCCCCCCGAGAAGTGGGTCTTGAAAGGGGTAATCGAGTTCGTCATGACTAATTTCGCTCTCGCGTTTCTTTCCGCCGGATTCGGCGCTGGATTGGCGGTTCTCGGCGCAGGAATCGGCATCGGTCGACTCGCGGCGGCGGCGATGGATGGGACCGCCCGCCAACCTGCCGCTACGGGTGACATTCGAACCACAATGATTATTGCTGCGGCATTGATTGAAGGAGCGACGCTGTTTGCAATCGTGGTCTGTATCATTCTTGCAGTGAAGTGAGTTTGGGCAGTATGGAGTCGGTGCGGCTGGGCTCCGCCGCACCGATCTCTGCCTCAAACATCGAACCAAGGCGTAGAAAATGACCAGCTTCCTAATCTTTGCGGCCAGCGGGTTCACCGAGGTTCGACCCGGCCTCATTTTTTGGACCCTCGTGACATTCATTCTGGTGGCTTTGGTTCTGCGCGCGAAGGCCTGGAAGCCGATCCTGGATCTGGTGGCTGAGCGCGAGAATCAGATCAAGAAGGCAATCGAGACAGCCCAGCACGAGCGCGCCGAAGCGGAAAGGCTATTGGCTGAGCAAAAGGCGGCAGTTGCGGAGGCCCGGCACGTGGCCGCCGAGATGATGCGTCGCAACCAAGCGGACGTGGAGCGCTTCCGCGAAGAGTTGATGGCCAAAAGCCGGCAGGAAGCAGAGCAACTCAAAGCGGATGCTCAGAAAGTCATTCAGGAAGAGAAGGCTCGAGCGATTGCTGAGGTAAGGGCAGTTGTAGTGGATCTGGCGATCGAGATCGCCGCTAAGTTGATCGACGAGCGACTTGACGATGCCAAACAGAGGGCACTGGCCCAGGAGTTTATCGAGCAGCTGCCCCAGGCTGACGGCAGGGGCCGCCCAACTTTATAGAGGTGTGTGGGTCTTTCGATTGGTATTGTTGGACTGCCGAACGTGGGCAAGTCCACCTTGTTCAATGCTTTGGCCGCCGCAGGCGCCGAAGCGGCGAACTACCCCTTCTGCACGATCGAACCCAACGTGGGGATCGTTCCGGTTCCCGACGACCGGCTGGATCGGATTGCGGACCTGATTAAGCCGAAAAAGAAGACCCCTACTACTCTCGAATTCGTAGACATCGCCGGGCTCGTTCGTGGAGCTTCCAAGGGGGAGGGGCTGGGTAATCAATTCTTGGCGAACATCCGGGAGGTCGATGCGCTGCTACACGTGCTGCGCTGCTTCGAGGACCCCAACGTCGTTCATGTGGAGGGCCAGATCGATCCGAGGCGTGATAAGGAGGTGGTCGACACCGAGCTTTGCCTCAAGGATCTCGAAACCGTCGAAAGGCGGAGGGAGCGCACCTTGAAAGCCGCCAAAGCGGCCGGCAAGGCAGGGGACGAAGCCCGGCTCGAACTCGCAATCCTGGACCGCGTTCGCAGCGAACTGGACAAGGCCGTGCCGGTACGAGCGATGACACTATCCGCTGAGGATCGCCTACGGCTGCGCGAGCTATTTCTGCTCACCGAAAAGCCGGTGCTCTACGTGGCCAATATCGATGAGTCGCAGCTGGGCAATCAGGATGATCCAGCAGTGCGAGTAGTACGCGAGCTGGCGGCCGCTGAGAATTCCGAGGCAGTCGTGCTGGCGGCCCGCATCGAGGCAGAAATCCAGCAGCTGCCGCCTGCTGAGCGCCCTGGGTTTCTCGAGAGCATCGGGCTCGACGAGCCAGGACTCCACAAGGTGGTTCGGACTGGCTACCACTTGCTCGGCCTCCTGACGTTCTTCACGATTGGCGAGGACGAATGCCGCGCTTGGACGATTCACCGGGGTTGGCGGGCGGTGCAAGCCGCGGGCGCGATTCACACCGATTTTGAACGGGGTTTCATCAAGGCCGAGGTAATGAGTTGGACCGATCTGCTGGCCTTTGGCTCCGAAGCCCTCGTTCGCGAGAAAGGACTTCTGCGGATTGAAGGTAAGGATTATGTCGTCCAAGACGGCGATTGCATCCACTTTCGATTCAACGTGTAGACCATTCTTTCGTGATCTAGGATTCGGCCTTCTGTATGTTGCTTCGGCCACGCTCCAGGGTGGGAGGGCGCCGCGCGAAACTGGCGATGTTCGCAGCGACGTGGGTCTGGCTTCTCATCGGGTGCGGCGGCGTTGGCTTATGCGATCGAATCGACGGGGTCGTTGCGAGCCTGAATATGAAGGCGCAGGGGTGTGCGAACGTCAGTGCGGCTGTCGCCCAGTCCGTGTTCGGCAAGTCGGCTTGCCGTGCTGGGTTGTCGCGGTGCTCCGACAACGATCAGCGCGCACTCTCCGCGCAACTGGACTGTCTACTGAACGCACCAACCTGCGTGGCCGGACAAGAGCCACAATTTCTTGCGAGATTGGCCGCCTGTCAGTTCAGCAGTGCCGCCGTCTCAAGTGCTTGCGCGAATGCCCTCCAGACACCCCACTAACGATGGCCAGCGCGCTCTCACAAAGCTGCAGCAGCTGAACTTGGTCCGCGCGATTGAACCCGGGCTGAAAGCCTTAATCACTCGGGACGAGGGCACTCTGCTGTTCCGGCTCTGTGCGGCGGAGGCTCTGGTTGGAGCTATCTCGGTGGATGCGGATGTCCGCCCGGACGAGCTGATTGGCCCGCTGGTCTCCCTGATCGAAGGCTCCGCACGTGAGGTGCGCGTGCTCGACTCGCTGGATTCGGTCGTTCCAGAGTTGATCATCACGTACCGTGGTCGCACCTGGGAGTGGAAAGTGAGCGCGCTCTCGGACCTGGTGAATGAGCTGAATCGCCTCTTCCAGGAGGACCCTCGCGCGCGAGCCGTCGCACTGCTCGGCGAGTGGGACGACATGTTGCAGCTTTGGTGTGTACCGAAGGAAGCTCTTTCATTGTTGCTGCGGGAGAAGTTTTTTCGGCCACAGAACCGGACTGAGCTTGCCACCCTATTGTGACAAAGTCTTTCATGACATTCAGTAAGCTGGCGCATCGAAGCTCGGTATTTTGCGCCGTCTTCCTCGGTACCGCGGTCCACGGTCAATTGGAGCCGCCCGATAACGGCGACCTCAAAGCTCCCAGCGGCGACCATCACCTCCTCGAGACTCGAGTCGAGGCGGAGGCGCCGACTTCGGCGGCGTCGGCTGAGACGGTGCGCGAACGCGACCTGATCCTTCGTCAGCCCGCTACACCCGAAGACATCTTGCGCGTCGTTCCTGGCTTGGTGATCGCCCAGCATCAGGGGGGAGGAAAAGCAGACCAACTGTTTCTCCGGGGTTTCGACGCCGATCACGGGACCGACGTCGCACTCTTCATCGACGGGGTTCCGATCAACATGCCGAGTCATGGGCACGGCCAGGGCTTTGCGGACCTTCACTTCCTGATTCCGGAAATCATCGATCGGATCGATGTCACCAAAGGTCCCTACTTCGCCGAGTATGGAGACTTTGATACCGCCGGAGCCATCAATCTCCGAACTCGTCGATCGTTTGGGCAGAGCTTCATTTCAGCGAGCTACGGAAGCTTCAGCACCTATCGGCTACTCGGAATTGCCAGTCCAACTTTCAACGAGGGTTTGCCTTGGTTTGCGGCTGAAGTCGCGGGAACGCAGGGTCCATTCGATTCGCCGGAGGGTCTTCAGCGCTACAACGTTTTTGGCAAAGAGACGCTGGCTCTCAATGCCAGCACGGTGTTTTCTTTTCTCGCATCGGCTTACGGCTCGGGATGGAGCGCCAGTGGACAGATTCCGTTGCGCGCCGTTGAGGCCGGTCGATTGTCACGGTTTGGATCGATCGACCCAACTGAGGGCGGACAAACGCAGCGGCAGATGGTCGTAGCCAGCCTCGAGCAGAGGACTGGCTCTCAGGATCTGGTCCAACTTACCGCTTACGCAGTTCGTTATCAGCTGCGGTTGTTTTCAGACTTCACCTTTCAACTGCGTGATCCTCAAAACTTCGACGAGATCGAACAGGACGATGGCCGTTTCTACACCGGAATCAACGCTCGCTTTCGAGCTGCCAGGCGGCTAGCCGGCATGACATGGGTCACCACGCTCGGAGCGCAAGTGCGATACGACAATATCCACGCGCAGCTTTGGCACGTTGCAAAGCGAGACCGTTTGCCATTGTGCTTCGACCAGGGCGCTAATCCATGCAGTGACGCGCAGATTTCACAGAGCAGCGTGGGCGCTTACGTCGAGGAGGATTTACGGATTGCGCCCTGGATACGGGTGGTGGTCGGAGCTCGGGCGGATCTATTCGAGCTCAATGTCGACGATCTCAAGCCCTCAGCCGCCACGCCGGAGGGTCCGACGACAGGCGTCGTGCAACGATCGATCGTCAACCCGAAGCTCCAGGTTGTCCTGCGACCCACGCCGCAGTGGGACATCTATCTCGATGGGGGAGGTGGATTTCACTCCAACGATGCCCGAGGAGTCATTGCAGCGCGGGGCTCGGGCGCGTTGCCGCGTGCGTGGGGCTCCGAGATAGGCACCCGGCTCCATCTATTCGACAAGCTCGATCTCGCGGCGGCCCTGTGGCAGCTGCACTTGCAATCCGAGCAGGTATTCAGTGCAGACAACGCCTCGACCATACCCTCGGATCCAACCCAGCGTTACGGCGTTGACCTCGAGGTCCGTTACGCCATCTTCCCTTGGCTTTGGGCGGATGGCGATTTGAGTCTCGCCCGTGCGCACTATACGAACGATCGTGGCAATGGAAATGCTGTGGCGCTGGCCCCGACGCGAACTGCGACCCTTGGGATTAGCCTGCTTCACCCCGATGGGCTGAGGGGCCGAATCGGCCTGCGTCACGTCGGCGATCGTCCGGCGACGCGAGATCGCTCGTTGACTGCCCAGGGCTACACGTTGATTGATCTCTTCTTGGGGTATCGGCGCAGTTTCTGGGAGGTGGGCTTGGTGATCGAAAACCTCTTCGATGCGAAGTGGCGGGAGGCGCAGTTTGCGGATGAATCTCAGCTTCGCCTGCCGCCTTATCAAGAGTCGGCACCGGTGACGGACATCCACTTCACTCCAGGTCCACCGCTGAACGTTCGGGGTACGCTTGCGCTGTATTTCTGAGAATGAACTCAAGGTGAAAGAGGACCCAGGCGACCCCGGCTAGCGGATGACATAGTCCCCTGGCGTGGTTGAGGTCTCGCGGGTGGCAGCAAACGCCATGCGATCATTGGACGTTGCGATTACACAACTGACATCTCAGACGATTGCATGTCCTACAATCCACCCTCCGATCCAAGTTTGAGCCTCGAGTCTAGCGACAGCGAATCAGTTCGCCGCCATCGCGCGCGTCGACCCACAACCGCTTCGCGCTCTCGCTTTGTAAGGCGGGTGCTAAGCCGGATGCCGATTGCGCTGCTTCTGATTGGAAGTCTTCATTACTACGTTGGCACGCGCCTGATCGGCCGAGCCGGACTTCATGGGGCCGAGTGGTGGGCAGCATGGCTCGCGCTCTGGCTTTTGTTAGCCTCTGTTCCCCTCGGATTCCTTGCCTCTCGCCTGTTTCTCGGTCCGCTCGCACGAGGCCTGCGAGCGGTCGCCAACTTCTGGGTTGGCAGTTTCGGGCTGTTGCTCACTGCGGTGGTTCTAACCGATGTGGCTCGAATGTTCCTTCCACTTTCCGGGTCGACACAGGCAGCTGTGGTGCTCGCTCTGGTGTGTCCAGCCATTGCTCTGGGCTACCGAACTGCGAGCGGGCCCGCGAAGCTGGAGAGGCTCCGGTTTCCAATCTCAACCCTCGGAGCAGCCTTCGAGGGATTCCGAATCGTCCAATTGAGCGACCTTCACGTAACCGAAAGCACGAGAGAGGCTGCTCTGGATCGACTCGTCGAACGGGTAAACGCCCTCAAGCCAGACGTGGTGGCGATTACGGGGGATCTGATCGATGGGGATGTCGCCGAGCTGCGCTCCCGCGTCGCGCGTTTCGCCAACCTGCGCGCGACCGAGGGCGTGTTCTTCGTCACCGGTAACCACGAGTACTACCATGGTGCACCGGCTTGGGAAGCGGAGCTCCGGCGCTTGGGTATCATCGTGCTTCACAATGAGCATCGGGTGATTGCTCGAGGGACCGACGCGCTCGTTGTGGCGGGCATCACCGATTTCCACGGAGGGTACTTTCATCCCACCCATCAGTCGCGCCCAGACCTGGCTTTCGCCGGAGCGCCCCTGGGAGTTCCGCGAGTTCTGCTGGCGCACCAACCTCGGAGTGCGGCGGATGCAGCCACTCATCACGTGGACCTGCAGTTGTCCGGACACACCCATGGCGGACAGATTTTCCCGTTCATGTTCTTTGTCCGCCTTCAACAGCCGGTAGTCAGCGGCTTACGCAAGTTGTTTGGAATCTGGGTGTACACGAGCCGCGGGACGGGCTATTGGGGTCCGCCAATGCGAGTCGGTCCTTCTCCCGAAATCACCGAGGTTGAGCTGGTCCGAGCAGCGTGAGCTGAGGGAATGATCAGAGCGCTCCGCGAAGATGATTCCGGGTCGGACGATCTTCACACTTTTGTCTTGCCGGGCGCGACCGAGCATTACGCGCCCGATCGGCCGGTCCGCACCGAGCACGTGCGTATCGAGGTAGAGCTCGACTTCGAAGCGAAGGAAGTTGCGGGCACGTGTACCACCACGCTTCACCCGGTCCGCGAAGTTCGCGCACTCACCTTCGACGCGGTGGACATGGATGTGGAGAGCGTAACCGTGAATGGCAAGCGCGCTGCCTATTCCAATTCGGGACGACAAATCCACATCCAGCTGACTCTGCCGCTTGCTCAGGACGGGCGGGCCGAGGCAGCCATCCGATATCGGTGCAAACCGAGCCGTGGATTGTATTTCTGGGGACCGGACGAAGGCTACCCGGACCGGCCCGTGCAGGCATGGACGCAGGGACAGGACGAGGATTCGCGCGCTTGGTTTCCGTGCCTAGACGCGCCGGCGCAAAGGGCCACGACCGAAGTCCTGGCCACCTTCCCGGCCAAGATGACCGCGCTTTCCAACGGGGCGCTGGTTTCGGATCAGGTGAAGGCTGGCCGACGCACGACGCACTACCGCTTTGATTTTCCGCACCCTGCCTACCTGGTGACACTGGCAGTGGGCGAATTCGAGGAAGAACGGGCCCGCACGGGCGACACGCAGCTTCGCTACCTCTTTCCCAAGGGGCGCAAGGCGGATGCGATGCGCTGTGTGGGTCGAACGCCCGAGATGATTGAGCTGCTGGAGGAAGTGACCGGCGAGAAATACCCGTACGGCAGCTACTCGCAGGTGTTCGTTACCGATTTCATCTTCGGAGGGATGGAGAACACCTCGGCGACTACGCTCACCGACTCAGTGCTTCACGATGCGCGCGCCCACCAGGATTACAGCGCGGAACCCCTGATTGCGCACGAGCTCACGCATCAATGGTTCGGAGATCTGCTGACTTGCCGGGAGTGGCCGCATGGGTGGCTCAACGAAGGCTTTGCCACCTATGGCGAAGTTCTTTGGAAGGAGCGCTCCGAGGGAGTCGACGAGGTGGACCTCTATCGCGGAACACTCTTGGAAGTGTACCTCCAAGAAGTGCGCGAACACTACGCCAGGCCAATCGTCACCCGGAAATTCCACCTGCCGGTGGATCTCTTCGATCGCCACCTCTACCAGAAAGGCGCGTTGGTCCTTCACGAGCTTCGTCGCCGGCTTGGAGACGAGTTGTTTTTTCGCGCCATCCGTCACTATGTGAAAACGAATCGCGCTCAAAGCGTCGAAACCGTGGATCTGGCTCGCGCAATCGAGGAAGCGACCGGGCACAACCTGGATCGGCTCTTCAACCAGTACGTGTTTTCCGCTGGGCACCCTGAGCTCAAGGCCGAGGTGCGCTACGAAGCTGAGGAACGGCGGGTACGGATTAAGGTGCAACAGAAACAGAAGGCCTCGCCGCCCGACGGATTTCCCATCTTTCACCTTCCCCTCAAGGTGCGGGTCGTCGCCGATCGAGAATCGCGGGAGCAAATACTCGAGCTGTCCGACGCCGAGCATGTCTATTTCATCTCGAGCGAGAAGGAGCCCGAGCAGGTTTCGCTCGACCCACGCCGGGAGATATTGGGCACCCTGGAAGTAGACAAGCCCGTGGATTATTGGCTGCGCGAGTTGAAAACGGCCCCCGAAGCTCGGACGCGCTCGGAGGCCGCTGTCGCGTTGGGAAAGATCGGCTCCGCTCGGGCGGTCGAAGCGCTCGAGTCCGCGCTGATGAACGACGCCTTTTGGGGGACTCAGGCTGCATCCGCCCGCGCCTTGGGGCAGGCGCGCACCCCGCGGGCAAAGAAGGCATTGCTCGGTGCAAGCCACTTGCCCCATCCGAAAGCGCGCCGCGCCGTGGTTGCGGCGCTGGGTGAATTCAAACGCGACCGTGAGGTGGCGCCGGCACTGCAGCGAATTTGCGAGAAGGGAGACCGGAGTTACTTCGTGGAGGGCGAGGCGGGACGTTCGCTGGGCAAGCTTCGGGTCGACGGGAGTTTACCGGTTTTGCAAAAGATGCTCTCACGTCGTTCGTTTATGGAGGTCGTGGCCGTTGGGGCGGTCGACGGGATGGCCGAGAGTCTTGCCCCCAAAGCGTACGAGATCGTCGAACCCCTCACTCGGTATGGTCAGCCGGTCTTTCTCAGGCGCGCGGCGGTGATCGCCCTCGCCAAATTGGCGGAACCCGCGCAGAAGAAGACCGAGGCGGTCGAACTCCTTGCCGAGCTGTTTCGAGATCCGCTGTTTCGGATTCAATATGCGGCGATCGACGCGGCACGAGAGTTGGGTGATCGACGGATCATTCCCGCCCTGGAATCCACGCCCTTCCTCGACGGGAGAGCCCAGCGCGCATCGCGCGAAGCGATCCGCGCGTTGCGCGAAGAAGAACCGAAAGCCAAGCAGCTCGCCGGACTTCACGAGGAGGTCGATCGCCTGAAGGAGGAGACCAAATCTCTCAAGGAGCGCCTGGAGCGGATGGAAGCGTCTTCCGAAAAGCGCCGATCATCGATACCCCCCAAGGGAAAGCCAGGTGGCGGATCAAGCGCGCCTCGAGGCAGAGGACGGAAGTAAGCCATGCGTTCACCAGCCGCGGCGGAGTAGGCATGATCCGACGCGGGTGGGCCGAGCGAGTGCCGAAAAGGAGCCGATGTCCAATCAGCGCAGGAGCAAGCAGAGGAAAGAGGAAGAAATTGAGGTGGGAGAACCTCAGCGTTTCGAAACCGACCTGCTCGATCCGGCTTCTCAGAGGACGCAAGTAGTAGCGGCGCTGATGATTGTTGGCGATGTCGTGCATGCTCCATAGGTAGGGGAAAGACGAAGTCAGGAGGATCACCACACCTCGGGGCTTGAGGACCCGCCAGATCTCAGCGAGCAGAGCCTGGTCGTCCTGCAGGTGCTCAATGATCCCGATCGCGCTGACCAGATCGAAGTAGTCCGAATCGAATGGCAGCTTCGTCGCATCGGCGAGCACCAGGTTGGTAAGCCCCCGTTTTCGACAAAACTGCAGCGCTTCTTGGGAGTTGTCGAGCCCCCAGACCTCACGGCTCCGTCCTTTGAGCTGCTCGAGCAAGGCGCCGGTTCCGCAGCCGATGTCCAGGACCTTGCCCAGCGAGCCGTCCTTGCCACTTAGCCTCAGCAAGCGCTCGACCATCGCGCGCACTCCGACGAACCACCAGTACGTCTGCTCCAGCTGGTAGTTGCGCTGGTACTCCTCGATTTCCACGACTTAGCGCGCGGCCGCTTGGCTCAGCGCGCGATGGACTGCTTCGAGCGCTTTTCGCGCTTCGAGCAACTCGGTTCTCTCGGCAGTCAGCTCTGAAACCTGGCGCGCGAGAGTATCACGCTCGGTCGTCATTGCGTCCATCGAGCGTCGCAGACCAGAGGCGTCACTGCGGGCATTTTCCAACTCGTCTGCGATTCGTTCCTCTTCGGCCAAGCTGTCCGAGAGCGCTTGCTCGCGTTTGGCAATCTCTCCCTTCAGCTCCTCCCGTTCGTGGCTCGCCGTCTCGATCGTTTGCCGCGCCTCTTGTAAAGCCAGCAGTGCCTCGTCCCGCTCGGCTTCCAAGGAAGCCAACTCCTTCTCCATCTCCGAGAGCAACGCCACCCGGGCGTCCATCTCACTCGCCAGCCGACGGGCCTCGTCCATCCGAAGCCTTGCCTCCTCGGTTGCTTTTTCCGCTTGCCTTCGCGCTCCCTCCAGATCCTGAGTCAGGGTGAGGTTGAGCGCCTTCATCTTGGCCAACTCGGTTTGGAGGGTTGAAATTCGCTCCACCGCCAATACTCCTGCTTCGGCCACCGTCGGGGGCAGTGGCTCAGGACGGGGATCCTCTCTTGCGGCTTTGAGCCGTGCCTTCAGGCGCTCCCGGCGCGCCCGCGGATCCAATCCGTTTGCGGATGCGCCCGCCGCTCGCGACGGTTCCCGACCCGCAGGCTTCGGTTCGGAGTTCGCTTGAGTAATGGCAACCGGCTCAATGCGCGCTCTGAGTTCAGCCCCAAGCCCCGGCTCATGCGCGATCTCCATCTCGGCGCCGCCTTCGGGCCCAATCGATGCGTCCACGTTGTCCCCGACTCCGCCCAACCTTAGGCGCGGCTTCGCGCGGGATACATTTTGGTCAAACGCTTTTTTCATCGGTTGCCCTCACCCTAGCCGGCTCGTTTCGCCGACTTTTGAGACGCCAGCCGGGTAAATACTTCGTTGATCATTCCTTGAATGTCCTTGGCGCCCTTGCATTCGCGGTCGCTGATGAAAACCGGCACCCCTTCGCTCGAAGCTTGAGCAAACTTGGTGCACTGGCGCACCAGCTGCGACAGCAGATACTCCGGGTAGTGCTCGCGCAGGGCCTCCAGCGCTTCCTTCGCCAGCTTGAAGCTCGCATTGAATGCATTCACCACGATGAAGACGTGGTCGAGGATATGTCCGAGGTCCTCTTCGAGGCTCTGGATGGTCTCGAACAAGAGCTTCAGGCCATGGAAGGAGAGAAAGTCGGCAAGCACCGGGACGAAGAGATCGTTTGCCGCCATTAGCGCATTGAGGTTGAGCAGTCCGAACGAAGGTGGCGCGTCGAAGACGATTAAATCGTAGCCCCCCTGCACTTCTCGAAGAGCATTCTTCAGTTTGAACTCGCGCCCGGCCAGCGGCATCAGGGAAAGGTCGATCGTGCTCATCCCGAGGTTTGAGGGGATGAAGCTCAAGTTCGGAAGCGGCGTTTTATGGATGACCTCTTCCATCGGCGCCTTTCGAATCAAGACGTCCAAGAGGGTTTTTGGAAAATCCTCGCCCTCGTAGCCTAGGCACTTGGTGGCATGTCCCTGGGAATCCAAATCGACTAGCAAGACCCGATGCCCCATTTCCGCCAACCGATATGCGTAGGACGTGGACAGCGACGTTTTCCCGGTACCGCCCTTGAAGTTGAGGAACAGCTGCTTTCGCCCTCCAATCGGCTTTGGTATCCGAGACAGCTTCGCGCGCAGTCTCCACAGGTCCTCGGACGTGAAGCGCTCGTTTTTGCGCGTCGAGATCGCCGTCCCAGGTACGCCTAGGATCTGGGAAAGCTGCTTGGCGCTGTAAGTCGGGGCTTCCATCGTTCTCTCCTACGCACGTCTAAGCCGCAAAGTACTTGCTGCCCCTGCGCACCGCTTGACCTCGCGCTACCAGAAGCTGGCAACTTTGCTCAACCACCTCTTGCGGAACTTGGCTCACTGACGCGAGCTCCGGGACGGAGCGCCCTCGAATCGAGCAGCGAATTTCTGAAATCATCATTCCGCATAGGGACTCCGGACCAGGGTCTGGAACGGAGGCCAGAGCTGAGGCTGGCAAACGTTCCGGTGACGAAGGCGGCGCTTTGCTCGGTGTCCCACGCCGTCCTCCGGTCGTGGCTGCAGCAACCGAGTGTGTTCCGGATGGTTGAGGCTGCGCGGGAAGCGAGGCCAGACGGCGAACCTCGCGGCGCAGCTGTGCCTGGTCCAGCTCGACCAAACTGGATAAATCGCGCCCCAGGCTACGCGATAGGCTTTGAGCCGCCGCCTGGCGCACTTTCAAGTCGGTATCCCGCAAGGCTTCCAGCAAGAGCGAGCGTGCCCGATCCCCATGGCTGGCCCCGAGCACCAGCGCCGCGAGGCGACGCACCTCCGAGTCCCGGTCGGAGATCGTCTTTTCTCCTAGGTCCAGGGCAGAGCTTCCCCTGAGTCCCAGCGCGAGCAGCGCGGCGCGTCGCCTGACCGAGACGTCGGGATCCTCCATCGCTGCTGCAACCTGGGGCCCGGTCTGGGAGGGGTCCAAGGCAATCACCGCCTTGAGTGCGGCGATTCGAACATCAGGCGCAGGGGACGCGAGGAGAGGCTGGACTACCGAAATGCCCTCCGCACGGGCCAGGCAGGCGAACGCGCTCAGCAGAGTCACTTGAACGTTGGGATCGGACTCGCCATGGAGCGCTGTTGCCAAGGGTGCCGCCGCCGCGGAACTTCCGAGAGCCTTCAACCGCTCGGCCGCACGTTGGCGAGCGGTAGGATCCGGAGCGGACAGCTCGCGGACGGAGAACCCGAAGAGAGTTTCTTCCGTGCGCCCCGCAAAGTGATGTTGGGCAGAGAGCTCGAGCGTCTCGTCTTTGGAAACGCTGAGCCGACCCTCCGCCTGCAGCCGCGTCGCGTGGCTGGTCACCGGTGAAGGAGTCTTCGCGGGAGCTGGTTCTGGGGCAGGCGGTGGAGCCGGAGCCGCCGGCTTCTTCGCCTCGGTGGCGGTTCGGCTGAGGACTTCGCCTCGAAGCTCGGAAATGAAACGCGCCAAATCGATCCGCGAGTCCGCTCCCTCCTCGGTGCTATCCGCGTCGTGAATGCGAGCAGCTTCGATCACCTTTCCAAGCAACGCGGTGCGCTCCGTCCGCAGCGCTTCATTGACGCGTCCCAGCTCTTGGCACTCCTGATGAGACCGGGTTGCCCGCACCTCCAGCTCGGCGACCTGCCGGCGAAGCTGAATTTCGCGTTGCGCTGCTCCCGCCAACTCCTGCTTCAGCCGTTCAGCCTCTGCGCGGGCAGCGGCCAGGTCGTTTTGCAGCTGCTGCGAGCGAGCTTCGAAGTAAACAATCTTCTCGAGAGCACTCTTCAGCAGTGCATCCGGACGCTCGTCACCCAACGTTTGCAGACCTCCCGGTACAGACTACAGCGCTGTAGCGGTCTGTCGCCTTTTCAGCCGGCTTTGGACCGCCCAGCCGCCCCGCACTCTACGCCCATCCGATCAGGACGCAAGTACGCGGAAGGACGTAAGATCTCCCGGTAGCGGAGCCGCCAACCGCTATCCGCGGGTGAGCGGCTTGTACCGGATTCGCCTTGGCACCAGCGCCTCAGCGCCCAAGCGCTTCTTCTTGTCCCCTTCGTAGTCCTGGTAATTCCCTTCGAAGAAGAAAACCTTGCTGTCGCCTTCAAACGCCAGAATGTGGGTCGCTACCCGATCCAGAAACCAACGATCGTGGCTGATCAAGACCGCGCAGCCGGCGAATTCGAGCAGAGCATCCTCGAGCGAGCGCAGCGTCTCGACGTCCAAATCGTTGGTGGGCTCGTCCAAGAGGATCACGTTCGCGCCCTGCTTGAGCACCTTGGCAAGGTGCACACGGTTTCTTTCGCCACCAGAAAGGTCCTTCACCCGCTTTTGCTGATCGGGCCCTTTGAAATTGAAGTTCGCGAGGTACGCGCGCGCATTCATCGTTCGTTGGCCCAAGTTGACCTGATCCAATCCGCCGCTGACCTCCTCAAACACCGTCTTCTCACCCTGAAGCGATTCCCGACTCTGATCCACGTACGCGAGCTTCACCGTTTCTCCGACTCGCAGCTCTCCCGCGTCGGGCTTTTCCTGTTTGGCAATCATCCGAAACAGGGTGGTCTTGCCGGCGCCGTTGGGCCCGATCACCCCCACGATGCCGCCGGGCGGTAGCTTGAAGGTGAGATCCTCGATCAGCAGGCGATCGCCATAGCCTTTTCGAACTTGTTTCGACTCCACCACCAAGCCGCCTAACTTGGGGCCAGGAGGAATGTAGATTTCTCCCGGGCCCTGGCGGTGTTCAGGCGCCGATGCCAACAACTGCTCGTAGGCGGTCAGGCGCGCTTTGCCTTTTGCTTGGCGGGCCCGCGGAGACATTCGAATCCATTCCAATTCGTGCTGGAGCTGTTTCTGGCGGGCCGACTCAGCCTTCTCCTCGACTTCCAAACGTTTCTGTTTTTGGTCCAGCCAGGAGGAGTAGTTTCCTTTCCAGGGCACTCCTTGGCCGCGATCCAGCTCGAGGATCCACTGAGCGACGTTGTCGAGGAAATAGCGGTCATGGGTAATCGCCACCACCGTACCGGCAAACTCCTTGAGGTGTTGCTCCAGCCACTCCACCGATTCGGCATCGAGGTGGTTGGTCGGCTCATCCAACAAAAGCAGGTCCGGCTTTTCCAGCAGGACCCGGCAGAGCGCCACGCGGCGCTTCTCGCCACCGGAGAGATTGGCCACCTCCGCCTCGCCCGGAGGCAGTCGGAGCGCGTCCATCGCCACCTCAAGCGTGCGATCCAGCTCCCAACCATTCGCTGCGTCGATCGCGTCCTGAAGCTTCGCTTGCTCCGCCAGCAACTTTTCCATTTCCACGTCGGACATCGGTTCGGAGAACTTGGCCGACACCGCGTTGAACCGATCGAGGAGCCCGCGGATTGGCTTGACGCCAAGCTCCACGTTTCCCCTCACGTTCAGCGTATTGTCGAGCTTCGGCTCTTGCGGCAGGAAACCGATCCGCGCCGAGGGGTCGGGCCTCGCGTGCCCAAAGAACTCCTTTTCCACTCCAGCCATGATCCGCAGCAGAGTGGATTTGCCGGACCCGTTGGGACCGATCACCCCGATCTTTGCCCCCGGGAAAAACGAAAGGTAAATCCCCTTGAGGATCTCCCGTCCGCTGCGGACCACGCGAAGGTCCTGCATTGTGAAAATGAAATTTTCAGCCATGCCTTCTATCTAAACGAAACCCGAGCAGCTCCCCAAGCTTTCGGCTATCTCAGTCGGATGCCGGCGGTCCTTGAAATTCGAAATCTGGTGAAAAAGTTCGGCTCTTTGACTGCGCTCGACAGCGTATCGCTCGATATCCAGCCAGGTGAGATTTTCGGACTGCTCGGCCCCAACGGCGCTGGGAAAACGACGCTGATCGGCGCCGTCTGCGGCTTGGTCAAGAAGACCTCTGGGTCGGTCAAGCTCTTCGGCATCGATCTGGACGAGGATCCGGTGACTCCCCGCTTTCAGCTCGGGCTGGTACCGCAGGAGATCAATTTTGATCCTTTCTTCACGGTCGAAGAGTCGCTGCAGATTCAGCTTGGATACTACGGGAAGCGCTCCGATCCCGCGCGGGTTGCTGAGCTGTTGACTGCGCTAAATTTGCAGGAGAAGGCGACAGCCCCCACGCGTGCCCTCTCCGGCGGGATGAAGCGGCGACTTTTGATTGCCAAAGCACTTGTCCACCGACCGCGGTTCGTTTTTCTCGACGAACCCACCGCGGGTGTGGATGTAGAATTACGCCGCGATCTCTGGTCCTACGTCCAAAGGCTCAAGTCCGAGGGGACCACAATCGTCCTCACCACTCACAACCTTGATGAAGCCGAGGAGCTCGCAGATCGAGTTGGAATCATCAACCAGGGTCGGCTGCTGCTGGTCGAAGACAAGGCATCCCTAATTCGGCGTTTTGGAGAGCGGAGCCTCGAGGTGCGCTTCTCTCGTCCCGTGGTCCTGCCCGAGGCTTTAATTCGAGCGGGCGCGGCCCTCGGCGAGCTGGGAACGGCCTTGGTTTATGTCGAGCGCCAGGGTCGGCCATCCCTGGTGGAGGTTTTGAGAGTGCTCTATGACGCCGGTCTTCCGCTCGCCGAAGTGGTCACCCGAAACTCGAGCCTGGAGGATATTCTGCTGCTCGTCCTCAGGGGTAAGGCCAAGGATGGGTCGGCGCCGACAGTACACCCCGCGCCAGGGTCCCCCGAGCCCCAGAAAGTGGACGTCGGTCGCCCGAATTCCGGTGCCGCCTGACTTTTTTGCATTGCCGGAACAGGTAGTTAGCCGCAGTCCCGTTCCTGGATATCTGGAAGGGTGGGAGGACTTCGTTCTTGCATAGAGAGTTGGAAGCAGGTCTCAACGATGGACAAGCAGGCGTCGTCACTCCGAAACAGCAGCGAAGCGAGAGCGCTCGCTAAGTCCGAGCATCGAGGGCTCGACGCCGGCGCGTTGGCCTGCTTAGGCGACCTTACCGTCCTGGCCGCCCGCGCGTGTGAGGCTCAGTTCGCTCTGATCTCGCTCAGCGTTGGCGGGGTTTGCCGGGTCGTCTCCAAGACGGGCTGGAGCACCCACGATCAGGATCCGTTTGGTGACTACGTGATGCGTAGCAGCTCCGAGGTCTTTGTCGTTCCGGACGCGCTGGTGGATGATCGTTTTACCCAAGGAACGCTTGCTGCAGCGGTAGCCAAACACAAAGTCCGTTTTTACGCAGGTGTGGCAGTGCGCGGCTCATCTGGCCGAGTGCTCGGCACATTCGGGGTAATGGACAACAAGCAACGGGAGCTGACATCCGCTCAGGCCGAGGCGTTGCAAGCCCTCGCCCGGCAGGCGTCCAGTCAATTGGAGCTGTGCCAAGGGTTGCAGGAACTGTCCCATAACATCGCCGAAATCAAGAAGGTACAAGCCGAGGTGTTTGCCGCCGATCGGCTGACCCTGGTGGGGCGGCTTGCCTCCTGCATCGCGCACGAGGTCAACAACCCACTTGCCTGCGTGGTGTCGAATCTGTCCTTCGCGGCTGGTGAAGTCTCGCGGATCTCGTCTCCTCGGAGTCGCGAGATCATTCAAGCCCTGGAGGAGGCCAGCCAAGGAGCCGAGCGGATCCGCTTGACGATCCAGGCCCTGCGGCGGCTGTCTCACGGAAACGAGGAATCCATTTCCGATTTCCAGATCCGTTACACGCTGGCGGGCCCTTCCCGAGAAGACTAGACGGTTCTAAAACGCAGAGCGATGAACCTGATCGGTCTGCGAACGTTGCTGGTGAAAGAAGTGCGCCGGTTTTTGCGCGTACCCGGGCAGACTGTACTGTCGCCGCTGATCAGCACCGCGCTTTATTTCGTCGTCTTCGGCTACTCGCTGGGGGGACGGCTTCGCGAGGTCGACGGGGTGCCCTATACCGTGTTCATTGTTCCGGGCTTGGTGTTTTTAGGAATCGCCAACAACTCATTTCTCAACACGAGTTCCTCGATCTTCATCACCAAGATTCAGGGCACGGTGGTAGACCTGCTGGTCGCGCCGTTGAAGCCGGGCGAGCTTTTGGTCGCTTTTGCCGCCGGCGGGATGGTGCGAGGGCTTCTGGTCGGCTTGTTGACCTGGGTGGTTGCGGCCTTGTTCACCGGATTCCAGCTGGCGCACGCGCTGCCTACCGCCAGTTTTTTGCTGCTCGTTTCGTACGTGTTTTCGATGCTCGGCCTGCTGGCGGCGCTTTGGGCCGAGAAATTTGAGCAGATCAACTTTTTCCCTACTTTCGTGATGCTGCCGCTGACCTTTTTGGGTGGAGTTTTCTACTCGGTAACCACCCTGGCCGAGCCGTGGCGGTCGATTAGCCTCTTCAATCCGATGGTCTACATGGTGGAAGGACTGCGCTACGGAATGCTCGGAACGAGCGAGCTTCCTCTCAGCTTTGGTGGGGCGATCCTCTCTGCGCTGGCGGTAGCGACGACGGCGCTGACATTTGTCGCCCTTCGGGCGGGTTACAAGTTGAAAACCTGAGGCAATGCTCGCAGGCCGACCTCATATCGAGCCGAAGCGCCGGGACGGCGACCAGTCGGTGATGGTGAAGGAAATCTATCTTTCCCTCCAGGGCGAGTCTTCCCATGCTGGGTTGCTGTGCAGCTTCGTGCGCCTTACCGGCTGCCACCTTCGCTGCACTTACTGCGACAGCGCGTTCGCGTTCTATGGTGGCCGCCGTTGGCAAAACGCCGAGGTCGTCGCTCAGGTCCGGCAGTTGGGTGCATCGATGGTGGAAATTACCGGTGGCGAGCCGCTTCTTCAGCCTGGCGTTTATCCGCTGATGGAGACGCTTCTGGCCGAGGGGTTCAAGGTTCTGCTGGAAACGTCAGGATCGATCGATGTTCGCCTGGTCCCTGCGGGGGTCCACAAAATCGTCGACCTCAAAACCCCATCATCGGGCGAGAGCGACCGAAATGACTACCGGGTGTTGGACTCGATGAGTGGGGTTGACGAGCTGAAGTTCGTGATTGGCTCGCGCGCTGACTACGAATGGAGTCGAAACCTGATCAACGCTCGTACGCTTTCCCAGCGGCCCTTCTCGCTGCTGTTTTCAACCGTGTTTGGATGCCTCGCCGAACGGCAGCTGGCCGAGTGGATCATCGAGGATCGCCTGCCCGTTCGTTTTCAGCTTCAGGCTCACAAGCACATCTGGGACCCGGACGCCCGCGGCGTCTAGACTTCAGAACGCCGGTAGCTGAAAAGGCGGTGGCGCGGGTGCGCCCAAAGTCAGCAGCGCGGCACCAATTCCGAAACCGCCCAGCCAACCAGGGATGATCAAACTCTTATATCGGTGCTCGAACTGCATGAAGCCGTAATAAAGATTGTAGAACGGGATGCAGAGGACGATAACCCCAGTTCCCACGCTGCGCCGAAAGGCGTGGACCAGGATGAACACGAAGCAGGTCGCGCTGAGCAAAATACAAACCAAGCCCAGGATCGTGAAAAGCATGTCCTTTGTCTTAGCAAACCTTTCGAGGCAGGTAGCAAATGGGTACCACTAAGCGACTGCTGCTTTTCCTACTCTCTGGCGTGTTGGTCGGCGACATCGTCGCGATGATTGTGTCTCCGGCGATGCTCGTCTGGTACGAAACGCCCGGTGACCCAGGGGCGATGTGCAACTGCGTGATCACCGTGCGAACCACTTCGTCACATTTCATCCGCTTCCAGCTGATCGGGGCCCTGGCGGGCGCGGTGCTGCTTTTGATCATCGGAATCTTGCTCGGGCGTTCCCGGGCCCGACACCCGCCGGTGGGATCGCCTTCCGCCTCGCCGCCTCAGTAGGGCAAGCTTCTCAGCCCGGGTAAGTCGTTTGAGGGCCCACTCCCGGCGCAAGGCAGCGCTGCGTCCGCGAGCCGGCTCGCTGAACACCAACTGCACCGGGAGGCGGGTGCGGGTGTAGGCCGAGGCTCGCCCCGCCCGGTGTCGCTCGAGTCGGCGAGCCAAGTCGTTGGTCGCACCCGTGTACACGGAGCCATCCCGGCAACGAAGCATGTAAACTGTCCACCCCATCGCCTCCGGGCAGTGTATCTCAGGCAGGCGGGGGGTCAGGTTTTCAGGATCGCCTAAGTTGTATTTGGTCTCTTGTTGAAGGGGCCGCGACCGTGCTAGCTCTGCGCCCTTCTCCCTTTAACAGGAATCCTTGACATGAAATTCAACGTTTCTCTCACCGCCCTCTGCGTCAGCTTGCTGACGTGCGTCGCCGGGTGTAAGCGCGATCAGGGGGATACCCTCAATTTCCGCCACAACAAGGACGGCAAAGGAACGCCGGTCGCCAGTTTCAACGGGGACTCGATCACCGTCGAGGAGCTGAAACAGCGATTCTCTGAAATGAGCCCGTTTCTAAGGTCGCGCTACGCAACCGTGGAGCAACGGAGGGACTATGTGGATGGTCTGGCTCGTTTCGAGCTGTTGGCGCAAGAGGCTCACCGACGTGGACTGCAGAATGATCCGGAGGTGATCGAAACCGCCAAGAAGGTGATGGTGCAAAAGCTGATACAAAAGGAATTTGACGAGAAGCAGGGCCCTGTCCCCGAGCAGGAAGTCAAGGACTACTACGAGGCGCATAAGAACGATTACGTGAAGCCGGAACTGGTTCGGATCACGGATATCTTCTTCGCTGCTCCGAAAGAGGACGCCGCCGCACGCAAGAAGAAGAAGGCCAAGGCGGAAGAGGTGCTCTCCAAGGCCAAGGGAATCAACCCTGCCGACACTACGGCGTTCATCACTCTGGTCCGGGAGAACAGCGAGGACGCCAAAACCAAGCCGATGGATGGGGACAGTCGCTTCCTTTCCGAAGCGGACCTGACCTCGCTGTTTGGAAAGGAAGTTGCCACCGCTGCGGTCAACATGAAGCGGGCCGGAGAGCTCTCGAACGTGATCGAGACCCCAACCGGCTTCTACATCATTCGGTTTCAGTCCCGGCAGGCAGCGCTCAACCTGGGCATGGATCAAGTGAAGGCGCAGATTGAGAATCGGATCAAGCACGAGCGTCGAACGCAGAACTTCAACAAGTTCGTGGATACGCTGAAAAGCAAGAATGGCTACAAGCTGAACGATGAGGCTTTGGCGAAAGTGGAGGTGGACCTGAAAGCGCCCAGCTCCGAGCGCAAAGGCCCAGAGCCCGGATTCATGCCCTCTCCGGTTGCAGGCGGTAGGCCGACCGCGCGACCGGTCGTTCCAGTGCCACCGCCTGGGCCTGCCGGCAAGCCGGCAGGCAACTAGCAAGCTGGGTTGTGAAAGCCCGGGTCCTCTTGGGCGCGCTGGTCGCTCTGGCTGCCTGCCGGGAGCAGAAAAAGCCCCAGGAGGACCCCAATTTGATCGTGACGGTGAATCGGGAAGTGATCCTTCGTGGCGACTTTCAGCGGCAGCTTGATCAAGAGGTCCAGGCGGCCGGAATTGATGCCCAGGGTGCCGAGCAACTCGACTCGTTCAAGCAGGCAGTTCTGCGCGATTTGATCGATCGGCGCCTGCTGTTGCAAGCTGCGAAGGCAGCGGGCGTGAACCTTTCTGCGGAAGAGATAGATCGCGGAGTGCTCCGAATGGGGGCCGACTATCCGACGGACAGCTTCAATCAGGTGCTGGCGGAGGGGCAGCAATCGATGGCGGAACTCAGGCAGCACACCGCCGAGCAGCTCACCATCGAGAAACTATTCCACGAGCATCTGTATCCCCGGGTCGCCGTCACCGAAGCGGAGATCCGTAATTATTTCGATGAGCATCCGGACGAGTTTAAGGAACCCGAGCAAGTTCATGCCGCTCAGATAGTCGTCAAGGGTTACGACGAGGCGAGGCGAATCCAGCAGCAGCTTCAGTCGGGCAAGAGGTTCTCGGACTTGGCCCGGAAGTACTCATTGTCACCCGATGCGAAAGTTGGAGGAGATCTGGGCTTTTTTCATCGAGGGGTGATGCCTCATCAATTCGATGACGTGGCGTTCAAGCTCGGGGTGGGCCAAGTTTCGGACATTGTGGAAACCGAGTATGGCTTTCACCTGTTCAAGGTCCTGGAGAAGCGTTCCGCCCGCAAGCTTCAGTTGGCCGAGGTCCATGCGAAGATTCACGAGAAGCTGCTAACCGAAAAGCGCCAGGAAGCACAGGCGGAATACCTGAAGAGCTTGCGCACGAAGGCCAATGTCCAGGTAAATGAACAGAGTCTGAAGTTGGTTGTTGCCAAGGTGCCGCCGCCAAGCTCTCAGAACGTGGAGCCATGATGGAGACATTGCGAGTGAGGAACATCAATCCGGGTTGGCGGACGACGCTCGGGCTGCTCTGCCTGGCATCAAACGCCCGAGGCGAGCTGGTAGATCGGGTCGCTGCGGTGGTCAACAAGGACATCATCGCGCTCTCCGAACTGGAAAAGCGGGCCGCTCCGGAGTTGGCCCAGGCCGCCGGCGAAAGGGATCTCAGCCGCCGAGCCACCAAGCGAAATGAGGTTCTCCGTCAGGTCTTGGACCTGATGATTGGCGAAAAGCTGATGGACGCCGCAGTCAAGGACCTCAATCTCGATGTGAGCGATCAGGACGTGGACACCGCGATCGAGGAAGTGAAGAAGACGCACAATCTCGATCAGCAAAAACTGGAGGATGCAGTTCGCGGCGAAGGTATGACCATGCTGAAATACCGGGAAGTGGTGCGCGCGCAAGTAGCGCGGCTCAAGCTGATTCAGCAAAAGGTGCGAAGCCGGGTGAAGGTCACCGAGCAGGATCTCAAATCGGAGTATGAGAAGTACCTAAGACTCCAACAAGACGATCCCGAGATTCACGCGCGTCACATCGCGGTGCAGGTGTCCGCGGATGCCACTCCCCAGCAGGTGGAGCAGGCCCGGCAAAAGGCGTTGGCGATTGCCCAGGAAGCGCGCCAGCGCGGTGTCGATTTTGCGGCCCTCGCGAAGAGAAAGAGCGAAGGCAGTTCGGCTCCCGAGGGTGGCGATCTTGGCCATTTCAAGCGCGGAGTGATGCTGCCCGAGTTCGAGCGCGTCGCGTTTCGGCTCAAAGAAGGCGAGATTTCCGATCCGGTCCGAACCCAATTCGGATGGCACGTGATCAAGGTTGATGAGATTCGGGGAGCGACGATCAAGAAATACGAGGAAGTGAAGGAGACGATCAGGGAGCAACTCTCCCGAAACCAACTGGACAAGGCGACCCAGGCTTATGTGCAGGAGCTTCGGCAGGCTGCGGTGGTGGACGTGAAGATTTGAAGCGTCTGCACAAGCCGCGGGTGGGCATCTCGATCGGAGATCCCTCCGGGATTGGTCCCGAGATCGTCGCCGCCGCTCTCCGGAAACCAAACGTTCGCACCGCACTGACTCCGGTGGTTTTCGGCGACCATGGCTCGATTGAGGCTTTTCCGATTTTTCGCCGGTTCCGCCTCTACTTGGGGTCGCTCCCGGCCGAGCCCCAGGAACCGACATATTGCGCGATCTCTTCTCTCAACCCTGGAGACCGCAGGCCGGGAAGACCGTCGATTGCAGGCGGAAAGGCGCAGCTGGCTTACATTCGTGCCGCGATTGACGCCGCTCAGCGAGGATGGGTGGAGGCAATTTGTACGGCCCCCGTTTCCAAGGAGCAGATCACCCGAGCGGGTACGCCTTTCATGGGCCATACCGAGTTGCTGGCCTCCGCGTTTGGGTGCGAGGTGCTGATGCTGATGGATGGGCCGAAGCTTCGGGTGGCGCTGGCCACCAACCATCTGCCGCTTTCGGAAGTACCGGGTGCGCTCGGCACGCGGAGGCTGGTGGCACAGCTCAAGCTTCTCGCGCGTAGCCTTCGTCGGGTGTTGAGGCGTCCGCCGCGCATCGCGGTCTGCGGGGTCAACCCTCACGCCGGTGAGGGCGGCTTGTTGGGTAAAGAGGAAGTTAGGGTGATCGGTCCGGCGATTCGCCGGGCGCGGGCCACTGGGGTACGTTGCGAAGGTCCTTTTGCTGCGGATGGCCTCTTCTCCCTCTCGCGCAAGATGCCCTACGACGTGGTGCTGGCGATGTTTCACGATCAGGGGTTGGTCGTGACCAAGGCACTGGACTTCGAGAGAACCGTTAACGTCACGCTTGGCCTTCCGATTCCGCGTACTTCGCCAGACCACGGCGTTGCGTACCGCCTCGCCGGGCGTGGGCAGGCTTCGGCAGAGCCGATGATCCACGCCCTCCTCAAAGCGGCGGAGCTCGCCGTGGCTCGGGCATGAGCGGCCCGACCTAGTCCGGTAACGGCAGCTCCAGCGTCATGCCGTCCGTCGCGACCTCCACGGGCCCTGAAAACTCCTCGCGAGCCTGCGCGAGCAGGCGCGAGGGATCCACGTCGTGCCTGGACGAGAGGTGGGTCAAAATCAGCCGTTTGACGCGCGCTTCTCGGGCCACCCGCCCCGCCTCTCGGGCGGTGGAGTGACGCGTCTCGACGGCCCTTTCCTGCTCGTCATCGGAAAACGTGGATTCATGGATCAGCAGGTCCGACTCCATCGCGGCGTTCACCAGCGGCGCGCAAGGGCGCGTATCCCCCGAGAGCGCGAGCTGACGCCCTCGCCGCGGCGGGCCGAGAACTTCCGCCGGCCCGATCGTGCGTCCGTCGCGAGTTTGTACCGACTCCCCGCGCTGCAGCTTTCCAAAACTCGGCCCCTCCGGAACGCGTAATGCTCGCGCCGCCTCGACGTTGAATCGGCCGGGTCGAGGATCCTCCCGTAACACATAGCCGAGCGCTGCCACCTTGTGATCCACTTGAACAACTCCGATGCTGTAGTTCGTCCGTCGCACCGAATCGCCGCCGCGCAACTCGGTAATCTCCAGAGGAAAGGGCAACTGATCGACCCCCAGATGCACCGCTTGATGCAGGAGGCGCTTCGCCGGTGGAGGACCCAAAAGCTGTAGAGGCTGCTCGCGGCCCGTCATCCCTAGCGTGCGAAGAAACCCGATGATTCCGAGGTAGTGATCGGCATGAAAGTGGGTGAAGAAGACCGCGTCCACCGCAAAGCCGGTGCCGTACCGGATCATCTGCCGCTGTGAGCCCTCTCCACAATCAAAGAGCAGCGACTCGGTGTCTGCCTTCACCGCAATTCCAGACAGATTGCGGTGAATCGTAGGTTGGGCGGCGGAAGTGCCCAAAAAGGTAACCCTGATGATGGACATTCCGCCTGCGCTCATGTCTCAACCTGTACTCAACCTGGGCCGTTCGCAAGCGGATGGAACTAAGCGGCCTTCGCAGCGACCTTGGGCTCGACGGATTTCATCCCGCTCTTGATCCGCATCGCATAGAAGGAACGCCAGGCAAAGAAAACTCCGATCACGAAGAACACCACGGCCAGGCTCACCCGCAAGTTGCGCTCAAGCTCAATTGCCAGCTCCACCGCCAGAAGGCCAAACAGGGTGGTGAACTTGATGATCGGGTTCATTGCGACGGAGGAAGTGTCCTTGAACGGATCGCCCACGGTGTCGCCAACGACGGTTGCCGCGTGCAGCGCAGATCCCTTCTCTTTGAGCTCTACCTCGACGACTTTCTTGGCATTGTCCCAGGCGCCGCCAGCGTTGGCCATGAAAATGGCCTGGTAGAGGCCGAAGATGGCGATCGAGATGAGATACCCGATGAAGAAGAACGGTTGGAGGCAAGCAAACGCCAGCGTGCTGAAGAACACGGTGAGGAAGATGTTGAACATCCCTTTCTGCGCATACTGGGTGCAAATTTCCACCACTCGTTTGCTGTCCTCCACAGAGGCTTTCTCTACTCCCTCGAGTCGGATGTTGGCCTTGATGAATTCCACCGCTCGATACGCACCGGTGGAAACCGCTTGCATCGAAGCTCCCGTGAACCAGTAGATGATCGCGCCGCCGGTGACCAGGCCGAGCAAGAATGGCGCGTAAGTCAGGGATAGCTTTTCGACTGAGGAGGTGAATCCATGGGTGAGCAGCACCATGATCGAGAAAATCATCGTGGTTGCCCCCACCACCGCGGTTCCGATCAGCACTGGTTTCGCGGTCGCCTTGAAGGTATTGCCGGCACCGTCGTTTTCCTCGAGGAATGCTTTTCCCTTCTCGAAATCGGGATCGAATCCGAAATCCCTCTTTACCTCCGAATGGACGTTGGGCACGTTCTCAATCAGCGACAGCTCGTAAACTGATTGAGCGTTGTCGGTCACCGGTCCGTAGGAGTCCACCGCGATGGTCACTGGCCCCATCCCGAGAAAGCCGAACGCCACCAGGCCGAACGCGAATACTGCGGGAGCAATCATCAAGGAGCCCAAACCGGTGGTGCTGATCAGGTAGGCGACTCCCATCAGGAAAACGATCACCAGTCCCATCCAATAGGCGCTGAAATTTCCAGCGACCAAACCGGAGATGACGTTCAAGGACGCGCCACCCTCCCTCGACGCAGTAACTACTTCACGAACGTGAGCGGACTCGGTGGAGGTGAAAACCTTGGTCACCTCGGGGATGATCGCTCCAGCCAAGGTGCCGCAGGTGATGATTGCTGCAAGTTTCCACCAAAGCGAGCCGTCACCCAGAGAGGGCACCAATGCGTAGGAGACCACAAAGGTCATCACCACCGAGACGATCGATGTGATCCAGACCAGGTTGGTGAGGGGCGTCTCGAAGTTCATCTTGTCAGCTTTGCCGAAACGCGCCTTCTGGAACGCTTCGTTCACCGTATAGGAAATGAAGCTGGAGATGACCATCATCAGGCGCATCACGAAGATCCAAACCAACAACAGGGCCTGAACAGCTGGGTCCTTGACTGCGAGGGTGATGAAAACGATCAGGGCAACCCCGGTGACCCCATAGGTTTCGAACCCGTCCGCGCTTGGACCCACCGAGTCCCCGGCATTGTCCCCGGTACAGTCGGCGATCACGCCAGGATTGCGGGCATCGTCCTCCTTGATCTTGAAGACGATCTTCATTAGATCGGATCCGATATCGGCAATTTTGGTGAAGATTCCGCCCGCGATTCTCAGGGCCGCCGCGCCGAGCGATTCCCCGATGGCAAATCCGATGAAGCAGGGACCGGCCAACTCCCGGGGAATGAACAACAGAATGCAGAGCATCATGAACAGCTCGACGCTGATCAGCAGCATTCCGATGCTCATGCCTGCGCGGAGCGGAATTTCGTAGGTGGGGAACGGCTTGCCTCGCAGGCTGGCGAAGGCCGTTCGCGAGTTGGCGAAGGTGTTGACCCGGATTCCGAACCAAGCGACCCCGTAGCTGCCGCCGATCCCGATCAAGCTGAAAAGCAAGATGACCGCTACTGTCCCTGCGGGCATGCTCCTCAGCACGCCGAAGTACACCACCATGATGATGCCAATGAAAACTTCGAGGAGCAGGATGAACTTGCCCTGAGTCACCAAATAGGTCTTGCACGTGGCGTAAATCAGCTCGGAAATTTCGAGCATCGCTCGATGCACCGGCAGATTCTTGAGCTGCATGTACTGCCAAAGCCCGAAGATCAGCCCGAAGACACAAATCACCAGTCCCCACACCAAAATGCTACGGCCATTGATTCCTCCCATGACCGAGACCTGGGAGAGATCCGGGAGCACCAGATTCGCTTCGTCGGCCCGGGCGCTGAGCGAAGTGAACAACCCGAGTATCAAAGCCACTTGCCCCCACCGAACCTTGGGGAGGACTCGGCTCCACTGGCGTGGAGCAAACGTCATGTCTGTCATCATCTCGAATTCCCCTTGGGTTTTTCGAGGGGTTGGCCGCCAGCAATGGGAGAAAGACCCCCGCCGACGCTTCAGCACGGCCTCGTTTCCAGGAAGCAGCCCCGGACGCGCGGTAACTACCATGGGCGGCGAAAGAGATCGATCCATTTGACAGCCGTCGTTAGAAGGTGCGCCCTCGATCCTGTTCATTCTCAGAGCCGCAACGCCACCCATCGTTTCGGGAACGAGGCCTTCCTCTCATTCGCGCCAGGACCTCGTCCCACGAGCAGCTGGGAAAGAGCGCGTAGGCTGCTGAAAAGCTCATGAATTCGCCAGATTGGAACGCCAGGCGGGCGCGGTCCACCGGCGACCATCCGCGGTGCGCGCGACCTCACCGTCGTCTGGGAGTTGAAGCCGATCCCACAGCTGACACGTCACGGGCTTGTGCGCTTGATCGAGCCCCTCGCAGTAATTCGTGAACAAGCAGCGGCGCACCTGATCTCCCATCCCAAGCCGGATTTTCTTGAACCACTCGGGGTCTGCCAACGACTGTCTGGCGGCGCCGATCAGATCGGCCTCGCCACGGCCGAGGATTTCCTCCGCCTGCCAGAAGCTCGAAATCCCGCCAGATGTGACCACCAAGCTCGAGAAACCCCCTTCGCGTACCGCTCGGCGAATGGCCGCAGCGAGCGGAACATTGCGGCCGAACGGACCCGGCGGTCCAATATGCGTGGTCGGCATGCACTCGTGACCGCTCGGACCGGTATACGGATAGGCGGCCGCGCCTACCTTGGGTTGCTTGGCATCCTCGAACTTGCCGCCTTTGGAGATGCTCAAATAGTCAAAGCCGGCTTTTGCGAAGGCGACCCCGAAATAAACCGCGTCCTCGATCCGATTTCCTCCTCCGATGACTTCGTCACCTAAGAAGCGGCACCCAAGGACCAGGGAGCTCGGAAGTTTTTGGCGCACGGCCGCGTAGACTTCCAGTGGAAGTCTAACTCGATTCTCGCGAGGACCGCCGTATCCGTCCTGGCGCGTGTTGAGCGCCGAGAGGAAGCTCGCCATCGTGTAAGCGTGGGCAAAGTGAAGCTCGACGCCGTCGAAGCCTGCTTCCGCGCACCGCTGCGCGGCATCGGCGAACAACCCTGGAAGCGCTGCGGGCAGATCTCGAATATGGGGCCTATCGAGGTCGGTAACCCGCTCGCGATAGCCGAAGCGGTAGCCTTCGAGATCTCTGGGGCGAAGAAGTTGTGCGATTTGCTCCTCCGAGAGTGAGAGCATCCGTTCTCGTATCGCCTGATCCTCTGCACACTCCCAGGTCGAGTCTTGCAGAAGCTCACCGAGCCGCCGGCGGTAAGCGACGTCGAGCTCGAGATAGCGTCCGAAAAAGTTTTCCTTGGTCGGGCGGCGGCGAATCGCGAGAAAGTCGATGATCTGAATGAACAGTTTGGTCCTGCCTCCGCTCGCCTCGCGCACTGTCTCGACGAGCTTGCGCAGCCCGCCGATGTACCGATCGTGACCCACTCGCAGCAGGGGTCCGCTGGGAATATCGCGAATCCCGGTCGCTTCGACCACCAGAGCGCCCGGCTGACCTTGCGCGAAGCGCTGGTACCACTGGAGGACTTCCGGGGTGACGAACCCGTCTTCGGTGGCGCGCCAGGGCACCATCGCGGGCACCCAGGTCCTTTCGTTGAGCTCGATTGGGCCCAAGCGTATCGGTGAGAACAGGCCGGAGGCGACGGCTTCCTCGCGCGTTGGCCAGCGGGAAACCGGAAGGAGTTTATCGCGGCGCTTGTCGATCCTTTGCATGGACGCCGCCTCCCACCGTTTCAGGATACAAGGGTAATCTTGACAATCTCCGGAGGGCTGCCCAAGCGCAAGGGCGGACCCCAGAAGCCCGTGCCCCTCGAGACGTACAAGGTTCCTTCGCCGTGCGTGTATCGGCCCGCATACCTTGGATAGCGCAAAGAAACGAGGGCAGTGACTGGAAAGAATTGGCCCCCGTGGGTGTGTCCAGAAAGCTGCAGACCCATTCCCCGTTCCGCGGCGACGGTGAAATTTGCCGGTTGGTGCGCGAGCAGCACCGCCGGTCGATCGGGGTCGCGGCCCCGAAGAGCATTGTCGAGATTATATCCCGTCTTCCGGTACCGTCCTGCCGCACCCCAGTCATCGACTCCGACCAGGTCGAAGCCTGAATCCTCGGCGCCAATGGTGGTGAATCGGTTTCGAAGCACGTTTACGCCCATCCTGGTCAGGGCTTCGCACCAAACGCGGTCTCCAGAATAATAGTCGTGGTTGCCGGTCACGAAGAACGTGCCGTACTTGCTGCGCAGATTCATCAGACCCGCGGCGGTGTCTCCAAGCTGCTGCACCGAGCCATCTACCAGGTCCCCGGTAATCACGACCAAGTCCGGGTTTAGGGCATTCGAACGGCGCACTATGTCGTCAACAAACCGCCGTCCAATCAAGTTGCTGAGGTGCAGATCGCTCAGCTGAACGATCGTAAATCCGTCCATTTTGGGCGAGAGCCGTGGAAGACGCACCGGGACCTCGCTCACGAGCGCAGGTGCGTAAGCTCGCCAAGCGCCGAACGTGGTCAGGCCCCCTGCTGCTAAAACCGCGCCTCCCGCGACCGCTCGGGACAGAAACAGGCGCCGCTCGGGCGATATGGGTTCCGAAGGTCGGTTGGCCAGCGCATCCCGGAGTCGGCCGGTGGTTCGTGCCAGCCACCGCACCAACCCCAAGCTCCACAGCGCGAAAGACAGGTAAGTCGCTAAACCCATCCAAAACCAGGTCGCGGAAAAAAGTGGAAGGAGCTGTGAATTCGGCGAGATAATCCGTTGGAGCACCCGGGTTGCGATGAACATTCCGAACAGTCCAGCGACGATTGCCAAGCCCCACTGTCGCACTCGGCGGCTTTGGGTCGTATCGCGGATCAACCTTCGGTAGAGGTAGAAATGGATGGCCGCGGCCAAGAAGCCCACGATCGCGAAGAACGTAAAAAACCTAAGCACTGAGCCCATCTGCGAAATCTTCCTTCGGCCCGCGACGAGGCAACCCACTTGCGGTTGCCTGAAACGCTACTCGCCGGCTCCAACAATTACTCAATTATTGTTATTCGGCGTATTGAAGCCGGCGCTGTCGTAACGATGTCTTAACTTTTCAAGGATTAGCGGGTCTTCTGGCGTATGGCACCCAAGGCCATGATAGACGGTTCCGCGAGCTCGAAATGCGGTCTGCCTTTGCGAGTTGTGGAGATCGTGGCTGAGCAGCCGCTCGATGATGACGAGCTGTGCCGCGCCTTTTTAGAAGGGGAAGAGGCTGCCTTTGGAGAGCTGGTACGACGACATCAGAGCCGTGTCTACGGGCTGGTGCGGCGCTATGCGCCTGAGCCCGAAGACGCGCGCGATCTGACGCAGCGCGCATTTCTCAAAGCATTTCAGGCGGCACGGCGGGCGCTGTCCCGCTTTGGCCCTAGCCATTCGATTGCATTTCAGGCCTGGGTGTTTCGAATCGCGGTGAACTTGGGCAAAAACCACGCCCGTCAGGAGAAGCGCTGGAAGAAAGCGCCCCTCGCAGATTTGGAGGCCAACCGTCGGCCGGAAGGATCCGCACTGGACGCGCTGGTTTGGGCGGAAGGCTCCAAGCTGGTGCGCGCTGCCGTGCTCCACCTCCCACGGCGGCAGCGCGAGGTCTTCACCCTGCGAGTGGACGGTGAGCTATCCTTTGGAGAAGTCGGGTCAGTCTTGGGGATGAGCGAGAACAGCGCGAAGGTCCACTTTCATTACGCGATCAAGCGACTGCGACTTATCTTGGCTGCTCACCTCGAAAAGGACGAGACGTCATGAGTGCCTGCGTAGATTTTGAGCCGCTGCTGCTGCAACGTGCATCCCAAATCTTGACGCCAGAGGATTCGGTGTTGCTGGAGAAGCACCTCGCAGGATGTGCCAGGTGCGCTGCCGAAGCAGAGGCCTTTGCGCAAACGCTTTCGTTGGCCAAGCTGCCACCGCTGTCCGTTCCGGAGAGGATGTCCCTTCAGGCGCTGGCCTTGTCGGCGCTCGCCGCTTGGTACCGCGCAGAACGAGGTCGAAGGTTAATTCGACGAGCCGCATTCGGGCTGACGACAGCCGCGGCTTTGGCGACGGTAGCGATAATGCCCAGCCTCGTCCGCAAGGAACGACCCAGGACCCATGTCAGTCAGATGGAGGACCCGACATTGGCGGCGCTGGAGAGCTGGGGCGCGGAAGACCCGCTGGCAGGTCCTTTGGCGGATAGCATCCTAGGGGGGATGGACGCCCTCGACGACTGAGTCTAGCGGCTGTCGTCGTGGTGGGGCGGACTGATGGAGGAAGTATGCGGTGGTTAGCGCTGGTGGCTTTTTTTCTCGCTGCGGTTGTGCTCGCAGCGAACCGGGACTCCGAGCATGCGAGCCCACCCGTGCCGGGTGCTTTCGCACGGCAGATTCGGATGAAGCAGGTAATTGGTCTGGCGGAGGCCTTGGAGCTGAGCGAAGCGGATGCGCTTCGGATGGCTCAAGTAATCCGAAGCGTCCAGGAGCGACGGCGACCGCTCCAAGAGCAAGTCGCGGAAGCCGCACGAATCATCAAGCGGGCAGCAGACGGCGAGCCGGATGCGCTTGCCCGCGTAGACGCAGCTCTGCAGCAGATGTACGCGGCGCGCGCCCAGTTGGCTGAGTTGAACAAGGAGTTGTTTGCTACCCTCAGCCAGGGCCTTAGTGCACAACAACGGGCAAAGATGGCCGTCTTCTTTGCCAAGTTCCACATGCAGCTTCGGGACGCACAGATCCGACGAGCCCGCCGGATGGCTGCAGCGGCACACGGCAGCGCCGCGACCGCGGATGCCGACCTAGACGCCGACCTTCTCGAATTGGAGTAGCGGCTCAGGCGGAGAGTGCTGCTTCTAACCGAGCCAGCGCGGATGCCTCTGGGAGGATTTCGTCGAGCAACTCGACCAGCTCGCGCAGGTGAGATCGATCATGCTCGAGCATCATCTTCGGCAGATCGGACAGCGCCAGTCTTCCAACGCCCTCTTGCACCCCGAAGCGTCGCCACTGCGGCTCGGTCACCCTGCGCAGTTGCGCGAGATTTTGTGATCGCGCCGATGCGAATCGGTTTAACCCCTCGAGGAGACTCTTCTCGTGATAGCGACGCTCTCGGGCGATGCGGTCTCCTTCAAAATCAGGCAAATGCGGCTCGGTTTCAGAAAGTAAGCGAGAGATTCTCAGGCCGTATCCTTCGGACTCGAGATCGGCCATGTGCCAAGCGTGCTCGACGGCAGAGAATCCCCCTTTGGAGCCACGCGCCCCTACCGACTCCGCTGGCAATTCGGAAAAGACACTCTTCAGCAGCCGAGGAGTGGTTTCGAGCTGTGTGAAAACGCGATCGAACTCCGAGATCGCCATCTGCGAGCTCCCTCCGTGCAGCCGCTTTGGACTAGCGCCTAAGTAATAGGTAGACCGCTCCGGCGCCGCCATCATGAGGGCGGGCAGTGGCATAGGCCAGCACCTGCCTTCCGATTCGCCCCTGAGAGAGCCAAGCCCGGAGGCTTTCCTTCAGCACCGGTACTTGGTCCTTGGAGTGAAGGCCTCTGCCGTGCACCACCAGAACCAGCCGTTTTCCGGTGCGACGCGACTCCTCGAGAAACCGAAAGAGCAGATTTTTCGCCTCTTCGCGAGTGTAGCCATGCAGATCCACGTGCGCCTGCACCGCGAAGTCTCCGGCGCGCAATTTCCTCAAGGTCTTACGGTCGAAGCTTGGAATTGCTCCTTCGATGTACTCGTCGGAATCGCTGAGCTCGATCGGTCCATCGCTCTCTACGAGCGCGTAGAGCTCGGCCAATGCTTCCGAGTCCCCGTTGGGTACCCGCGTCAAGTCAACCTTGGGCGGAGGAGGCGGTACACGCCCTTTGCCTCGCACCGGCATGACCTCGCCGACGGCCTCTCGAAATATCACAGACTCGTCGGGCTCTTCCGGCGGCACCTGCGCCTTCGGGCGTGCCGGCTTTGCCGCCGATACAACAGGCCTCAGGGAGGCGAATGGGTTATGAAAAGGCTTGTCACGCTTGGCCACGAGTCACTCCGAGCACCTGGCATGAACCTTTCGAAAATGAGCTTAATCCGACTGGCGGATTTACGTCCCGATTGACGCATCCCTGCACTTGTGTTCAGTCTTGAATATGTCTGTTACTGCCCACAGGCCGGAAGAGGTTTCGCCCACCGGCGGTACCGCTGCCGACCCCGACCTGGCGAGCTTTCATCCGCTCATTCAGAGCTGGTTCGCCGAGCGGCTGGGCGAGCCATCCGCCCCCCAGCGGCGCGGCTGGCCTCTGATTCGCGACGGCCGTGATGTCCTGATCGCTGCGCCTACCGGTTCCGGTAAGACTCTGTCGGCTTTTCTGAGCTGCATTGACAAGCTGCTTCGGCGCGCCTTGGCTGGAACGCTCACCGACGAGACCGAGGTTCTCTACGTATCGCCACTCAAGGCGCTGGGAAACGACGTACAAAAGAATCTGCTTCAGCCCTTGCAGGAGATCTTCCAGCGAGCGAGTCAAGCGGGCCTGACGCCTCAGCCGATTCGAGTCCTGGTGCGCACCGGCGATACCAGTCCGTCCGAACGGGCGGGCATGGTCAAAAGGCCACCCCACATCCTGATCACCACGCCCGAGTCCTTCTATCTCTACCTGACCGCTCGTCGGTCTCGCGAAACGCTGCGACGGGTGAGGACGGTGATCGTGGATGAGATTCACGCTCTTGCCCGAGACAAACGAGGCAGCCATTTCGCGCTTTCGATGCAGCGCCTCCAGGCCTTGGTCGACCAGCGTCCGCAACTCGTCGGCTTGTCGGCGACCCAGAAGCCGCTGGATCAGATTTCGATGTTCCTCACCGGCGCCGACGCTCCGCGGCCGACCGAGGTGGTGGAAGTCGGGCACCTTCGTCCTTGGGAGATTTCGGTGGAGACGCCGGACCAGGAGCTTTCCGCGGTGGCCACTCACGAGATGTGGGGGCAGGTATATGACCGGATTTGTTCCCTGGCGGCTGATCATCGAACGATGCTGGTGTTCGCCAACACGCGGCGCCTCTCCGAGCGCGTCGCGCATGATCTGGGCGAGCGGTTAGGGCAAGACAAGGTAGCAGCCCATCACGGCAGCATGGCGCGCGAGCTTCGGTTACGCGCTGAGGAGCGGCTCAAGTCCGGCCAGCTTCAGGTGATGGTCGCCACCGCCTCTTTGGAGCTGGGGATCGACATCGGCTCGGTGGACATGGTGGTGCAGCTCGGTTCACCCCGATCGATCGCCGTTTTTCTCCAGCGGATCGGTCGAGCTGGCCACCACAAGGGCGGAATCGCCAAGGGAATCCTCTTCGCGATGACCCGGGACGAGCTGGTGGAATGCACGGCGCTTTTGCGCGCGGTGCGCGAGGGCGACCTCGACGCGGTTCAGATACCGGCCAAGCCGCTTGACATCCTAGCCCAGCAGATCGTCGCTGCCTGCGCCTGCGAGGACTGGGACGAGAAGAAGCTCTTCGAACTTTTCCAACGGGCGTACCCCTACCGGGATCTCAGATGGAACGAGTTCGAGGACGTACTCAAAATGCTCTCGGAGGGTGTCTCGACCCGCCGTGGCCGCTCACGTGTGCACGTCCATCGAGACCGAGTGAACGGAAAGCTCCGAGCGCGGAAAGGCGCGCGGATCGCCGCTCTTACCGGTGGCGGGGCCATTCCGGACACCTTCACCTATCCGGTGATCGCCGAGCCTGAGGAAAAAGTGGTCGGCACGCTCGACGAGGATTTTGCGGTCGAAAGCATGGCTGGCGATGTTTTTCTACTCGGTTCCACCGCTTGGCGAATTCAACGGGTAACTGCTGGGACGGTTCGGGTCGAAGACGCCAAGGGTCAAGCGCCGACCGTGCCATTTTGGCGGGGCGAAGCTCCGTCGCGAACCAGCGAGCTGTCGTCTCAAGTCAGCCGATTGCGCCAGGACCTGCTGACGATGCCGGCCCCGCTCGAATTCCTGGAGAGCGAACTTGGGCTGGTGCCCGCGACTGCCGAATTCCTCTTGCGGTATTTGCGCGCGGGCGCAGCGGCTCTGGGAGCGGTGCCCAGTTTTCAGGCGGTCATCGCCGAGCGCTTCTTCGATGAAGCAGGAGGCATGCAGGTCATCCTGCATGCACCGTTTGGCGGCCGGATTAACCGCGCATGGGGACTGGCGCTGCGCAAGCGCTTTTGTCGAACTTTCAACTTCGAATTGCAGGCAGCGGCGACGGATGACGGAATTCTGCTTTCACTCGGGGAGCAGCACAGCTTTCCCCTCTCGGACATCTTTGAATTTGTCTCTCCGCAGAACGTGGAAGAGGCTTTGGTTCAGGCGATTCTCCAGACGCCGTTGTTTGGTACTCGCTTCCGCTGGAATGCGACCCGCGCCCTGGCGATGCTTCGCTACAACGGTGGCAGACGAGTGCCGCCGCAAATTCAGCGCGCCCGCTCCGATGATCTGATTGCCGCCGTATTTCCTGACCAGCTGGCGTGCCAGGACAACGTCGGCGCGCTGGACATTGAGCCGCCCGACCATCCGTTGGTCAAAGAAACCTTGGACAACTGCCTTCATGAGGCAATGGACGTCGACGGATTGAAAGCGGTGCTGGAGGGAATTCGCGACGGCCGGATTCGGACGCTGGCCGTCGATCTCCCCGAACCATCGGTTTTCGCGCACCAACTGCTCAATTCGCAGCCGTACACGTATCTCGATGATGCGCCGCTCGAGGAGCGACGGGCGCGCGCGATCAGCGTTCGCCGGACTCTGCCTCCGGAGGATGCGGCGGCTTTTGGTGCGCTGGATCCCGATGCGATTGCCCAAGTCATTTCCGATGCTCAGCCGCTAATCCGCGACGCCGAAGAGCTCCACGATGCCCTGTTGCAGCAGGTTCTGTTGCCGGCGGCAGATCTGGATCCTGACAAGCTGGCCAGCTTGACTGGTGAGCGACGGGCGGCGCAGTTGAGTGGGGACGGCTTTCGCTTTGTGGTGGCCGCAGAACGCGTCGCGTACGCTCAAGCGTTGTTTCCCGGAAGTCCTCTCGAGCCGCCTTTGGAACGGCTACCAGGGGACCCAGCCGTAGATCCCGAGGACGCCGCCGTTGCGCTAACGCGGGGCTGGATGGAGATTTGTGGTCCGACTCAAGCCGGCGAGCTTGCGGGGAAGCTGAAGCTTCCCGAGCCAGAAGTGTCGCGAGCCCTGCTGCGGCTGGAATCCGATGGGCAGGTATTGCGCGGGCACTTTCGCGCTGCCCGCCAGGACGACTCTGCTTCGGCACTGGAATGCTGTGACCGGCGGCTCTTGCAGCGGATCCACCGCCTCACTGTCGGCCGACTGCGGCGCGAAATTGAGCCGCTGTCCGCTCAGGACTTCATGCGGTTTTTGTTCCGCTGGCACCACCTCGAACGCGCAGATGCTTTGCGGGGTAAGGGCGGTTTGCTCAAGGCGGTGGCGCTACTTCAAGGCTTTGAGGCCCCCGCCGCCGCTTGGGAGCAGGTGTTGCTTCCGATCCGAATGCACCAGTACTTGCCGGAAGCTTTGGACAAGGCGTGCTGGGACGGCGAGGTGGCCTGGGGAAGGTTGACACAACGAGATCAGCAGCCGGCGGTTCGGGGTCCAAGACGCGGATGGGTGGCTTCGGCGGAGGATGTGTCCTCGCAAAAAGGCAGGCGTCCTACTCCGGGTCGAAATGCAAGTATCACGTTCGTTCGCCGAGAGGAGCTGGATTGGCTGCTCTGCGCCTCTCGGCCCGGGAGCGACGGGGCGAGAGATCTTTCGAAGGTGGCTCAGCAAATCGCGGAAGTGCTCGGCCGCCGTGGCGCGCTGTTCTTTGCAGATTTGATTTCGGCCACGCGCCGGCTTCCCAGCGAGGTCGAAGACGCGCTTTGGGAGCTGCTGGCCAGAGGCGTGGTTACTTCCGACGCGGTCGACAACCTTCGTGTCCTTCAGTCACCCAAAATGCGAAAGCGCCAAAAAGCTCTGCGGCGTGGAGGACCGGGGCGCTGGAGCCTTTTGCATCCGAGCGAGCCCCGTCCGACTAGCGAAGTTCACGAGCACCTCGCATGGCTGTTCCTCCAGCGATACGGCATCGTGTGGAGAGACCTGGTGGTGCGAGAGCCTCTGTCCCCATCGTGGCGGGAATTGCTTTATGTCTACCGTCGCTTGGAGGCTCGCGGCGAGATTCGTGGGGGGCGCTTCTTGAGCGGCTTCGCCGGCGAGCAGTTCGCCTTGCCCGACGCGGTGGAAATCGCGCGCGCGGTGAGACGCGCCCCGCCCACCCGACACCGGATTGCGATCTCTGCCGTGGATCCGCTCAACCTTACCGGGGTGGTGACACCTGGGCCGCGCGTTCCGGCGGTCCTCGGCAACGTGGTCTCCTATGTGGATGGCATTCCGGAGCAAACCGACGTGATTGAAGGCGACCAGCTCGTGCCAGCAGCTACCGCGTCCTGAGGGGCTGGTCAGCGCGGACCGAAGCCCGCGGTCTTGCAGGTGTTCGACATGCCTGCCAGCAGCCCGTCGCACAAGGCAATCGAGCCGAAGTAGATATTCTCCTGTCCGGGCACGCAGGTACCGACCGACCGTTCCAAGCAATCCAGATGCGACAAAATCAGTTGCTGGTCGTTCGCGTTGCAGCTTTTGATTGACTGTTCGCAGGTTGCTTTGGACATCAGCGTGAAGGAAACATTGTTGCAGGCTCGCGCCTTGTCCAGCAGGCTGAGGTTGACCAGGGTGAAGCGGTCGCACACGTTTGTGCCGGCTCCACATCCCGCACAGAGAAGCGCCAGCGCCGTCCACTGCAATAGAAATCTGCGGTTGGGCATCTTCGAGCTCGGGCGAGTTTACCTCTCCGGCTTTAACCATGGTTCAACTGGAGCGGCAAATTCCTGGAAGGCTTGCACCTCAGGTCAGAGTCGAAGCGCGCCTCCGACGAGAAAGCGCAAGGGGGCGCCGGGCGTCAGAAACCGTTCGATTCCCGCACTGCTGTTCGCATACGTGCCGAACGTCTCGTACTGGCTGTTGAACAGGTTGGTAACCTGGACAAAGCCGCTAAGCGCCCTCCAGCGCAACGTAACGCTCGCGCTCGCGATGAAATAGGCGTTCAGCCTGGGCTGGGTGTTGTGCTCGTCCCCGCGAAAGTACTGAGGGCTGACGTACGCGCCACCAACTGACACAGTGACCCAGTCGACGGGAGAAAGCCGCACTCCGGCATTGAGACGATGATTCGGGACTAACGGCAACTGATCGCCGATTCGAACCTCCTCGTCTTCACCTGGAGTTCTCGGGGACGCGATTGAGAAGTTGCTCTCGAAGGTCGCACGCGTGTACGTGTAATTGACGAAGCCGTTCCAACGACGAAACGAGATCGCCAGCGAGAGCTCGACGCCCTGGCGCCGAGTCTTGCCAACGTTCTGGAAAAAGACCGCGGTCGGGGTTGGGGAAACCGAGTAGATGTCGTCGATCAAATCCGTCCTGAACAAAGCGAGATTCGCGTCCAACCATCCTCGAGGGCTGGCGCGCACCCCGGCCTCGTAACTGCGCGCCTTAACCGGTCGAAGCGAGCCGAAGGTTGCATCCGGCGCGACTCCAGCCTGCAGACCTACGCATGGCGAGTTGGCATCGGCGCAGGTCAACTCGAGAAATGCCGGCGCTCGCAACCCCTCCTTGTACGCGACGTAAGCTCCATACTGTTCTGACAGGCTGTAGCTCAGCCCTGCGGTGGGTACCCACCGGTGGAAGACGGCATTTCCGCTGGCGCGTCCGGGCCGATCGGGGCTGGCATCCACGATCCGATGGCTGGCTCGATCGAACCGTGCGCCCACCGACAGAGTGATGGAATCGGACGCTGCCAAGATCCCCGAGCCCAGCCGAAGGGTGTCGAAGAGATACACGGCGAAGGGATTGGAGCTGTCGGCGAGGTCGGCCACGAATCGGCTGAACGGACAGTCCTGGGAAGAACCCCTGCAGCTGGGGAATGTCCGCTCGTTCTGCTCCGCGTACACTCGAACCCGTACCTGGTCGTGGGTGTACTCCGCACCGAGGAGCAAGTGATTTCGAAATGGCCCCAGGCGTGCGCGGTACGAGAGCTGTGCAATCCCTCCCGCCGAGCGGGTTCGGTTGAACAGCCGCGTATCCTCAGCCAGCAGGCTGGCATTGAACTGCTCCGCCTCGAGCGCGCGAAAAAATCCGTTCACCGTCAGCGACAACCCAGAAGCCAATCGGCGGCTGGCGTTGAGCGTCAGTTGATGAAGCTGTGGCGCAAAGAAGTCCCCGGTCGTCAGATTAGCCCTCCGGTCAACCGCGAGCACGCTCAGCGGCAGCGAACCGGCCTCTCGGATCCGATCGTTGTGATACTGATAGGAGAGCGCGACATCGGTCTCTTCCGCCTGATAACCCAACTTGCCGAATACCTGTGCCGTCTTGGCGTCGGACTGCGCGCGAAACCCGCGCTCCGAGAATTGGCTTGCCGAGAAGTAGTAATCGAAAGGCGCACCAGCGCCTTCCAAGTGAACCCGGTATTTCTCGCGATCGAAACTTCCTGCCGAAACGTCTGCCTCTGCCGAGAGCGGCCCACGCCCGCGTCGGGTGACAATGTTGATCGTTCCCCCAAGGCTGTTTCGACCGAACGCTGCGCTCGGCCCTCGAATGACCTCGATTCGCTCCACCTCATCCAGAGGTATCAGATCGAAGTTGATCTCCTCGACGTCGGGCTCATTGACCCGAACTCCGTCTACGAAGACCCCGATTCCTTGCGACAGGCCGGTCACGGGAGTTCCAGTCATTCCGCGGATACTGATGTCGGGCTGGAGCGAATTGCCTTGTTCGTCGTTCAAATTCACGCCCGGCAACTGCTGGAGGACCTCCTGCATCGTGACGGATCGTGAACGAGCGATGTCATCACGCGTAAGCACCTGAACGTTGCCCGGAAAGTCACCGGCCGAGATTGGGCTCTCTGGAAGTCGGCTCTCGGCTTGCACTGTCGCCTCCAGTGGGCGCTCATCTTTCCCCTGCGCGATCGCGATTCCTGTTCCCACCAGCAGCTCGAGCATCACCACGCCCGGCTTCGCAGCGCGCCAGAATCCCCTCCGCTGGCTCATGGAACAGCCGGGGTGCTTCCTCGCAGCATCCAGAAGATCACCACTCCGGTGACGGAAACGTAGAGCCAGATCGGAAGCGTCCAGTGCGCAATCCGCTTGTGCTGAACCCAGGCGCGCTTGAAGGCAAAGTAGAGCGAGCTGACGGCGAGGGGCACGATCGTCATCGACAACAGAATGTGGCTCGCCAACACCATCCGGTAGACCGACCGAATCACCCCGCTGCCCTGGAACGTCGTGTCGCCATGCGTGTAGTGGTAGAGCAGGTAACAGACGAGGAATAGGCTCGAGGCGACAAAGGCGGAAACCATGCAGTATTGATGCAACCTCACCGCCCGACGTCGAATGAACACGTATCCCGCAGTGAGCAGAACAGCGGAGGTGGCGTTTAGGCTGGCATTGACCGCTGGCAGAAACCGCAGATTGAGCCCACTGCCCGGGGTGCCTCGGTGGATTAACAAGATATACGCGAGGAAGGCGAGAGCTGCCCCGGAGAGGATCGCGTTGAAAACGTAGAAGGCTCGGTGCGAAGCGACAACGATCTGGCGCGGCGGTTCCATCCGCGCCGCTATACCATTTTGGCTGGCAATCGAGCTGCGGTTAGTGAGCGTGGATTCGCAAGGCCAGCTTGCCCAGGTGGTGCCGGTTCAGCTCTTGATGCGCGCGCGCCGCGTCTTCGAGCTCGTAGGTTCGTCCTAGCTCTACGTGAAAGGGCCCCATGGCAATCAACGTATTGAGCCGTTCGAAGACGTCCGGACTGGGAACACCGTCATAAGGAATGGCTTTGATTCCAGCCTTGCCTTTTGGTGCGGGCTCGACTCCGTTTGGATAGGCAATCCTTCCACCCTTCTTCATTCCCGCCAGTGCTTGTTGGAGCGTCTTCCCACTCGTGAGGACGAGCGCTGCGTCGAGGCCTTTCGGAGCAAACTCCTGAACCGCCGTCCCCACGTGGTTCTCCCGGCCGTTGACTGCCACGTCCGCGCCAAGACTGCTCACCAGCTCGACGCCATCTTTGCCGGACGCAACCGCCAGGACGCGTGCGCCGATTCGCTTCGCAAGCTGCACAGCCAAATGCCCGATGCCGCCGCTGGCTCCAAAAATGAGTAGATTTTCGCCCTTGCGAAGCTTCAGCTTGTCCTCCAGGCCGATGAGGGCAGTGACACCGTCAACGCCCAGGGCGCCTGCCTCTTCAGTCGGAAGATTGGGTGGCGCAAGAGCGGCTTCGTCCTGTTTGACCACCACGTATTGGGCATAGAAGCCGCCCTCGAAAGAATAAGCGTAGACGCGATCGCCCACTTTGGCGCGGTTCACTCCACTTCCGACGGCAATCACCGTTCCGCTGCCATCGTTGCCGAGGACCTTCGGAAACCCGCTCTTGCCGAATTCGAACTCTCCCGAGCGAACATCTGCGTCCCAGACGCCAACGCCGGCGGCCTCGAGCCGGATGAGAACCTTTTTGCTCCCTGGCCGCGGAACGGGCAGCTCGTGCAGCTTCAGGACCTCCGGACCTCCGTAACGGTCAATCGCTGCTACCTTCATCGTTTCAGGAATATACGGCTCCATCTTAGACACCTCCTCAGGTGGCGTGAGTGCAGTAGGCTTTCAACGTGCGCACGCAAGCATTGTCCTGGGAGGACTCCGGTTGCTACGGCAAGACGTCCGGTATCTAACGCAGGCGCGGTAGGTGCTGACGACCCTCAAGCACAGGCGAGAACAGGTTTCCCACGTCCTTCAGTCGAGCCGGGATCGTTTTCAGGTTGAACTTCGATGGGTCCAGCTTGGGGGTGACTTCCGACCAACGGAGTGGGGTCGAGGCCGGGGCCCCTTCGATGGCTCGTAGCGAATAGGGCGCGACCATTGTCTTACCATAGCCATTCTGCATGGCATCCAGGTACACCCGACCCTGTCGCTTTGCGATCGTCCGCTCGGTCGTAGCGAGCCTAGGCAAACCTCTTTCGAGCGTTTGGGTGATCGCTACCGCGAACTCCAGAGCGTCTTGGTGGGTGTGCCCGCGCGCGACGGGAACCAGGACGTGAAGGCCCCGCTTTCCAGAGGTCTTGGGAACGCTGTCAATCCCGAGTTGCTGAAGAAATTTTCGAAGCGCATTCGCAATCTCGATCAGGTCGTTCCATCGGCCCTCGGGCGGGTCAAGGTCGAAGACCACCCAATCCGGCTCGGTGAGCCGAGAAATTCGACTCGAGGGGATGTGCAGCGTCAGCGCTGATTGATTCGCTAGCCACAGCAGCATCTCTGGCCGGTCCACAATCAGATGACTGACTTGTCCGCGCTCGTGTGGCACGGAAGCCGTAGTCGCCCACGGAGGAACGCCCTTGGCGTGTTGCCGGAAAATGCCGGGCTTGGAGATTCCCTGGGGCCACTGCTCGAACGCGAGAGCCCGCTCCTCAAGCGCGGGGAGGATGAATGGGGCGATTTCGCTGAAATAGTTAAAGACATCCCGCTTGGTCAGCCCTGATTTTGGATAGATGATTTTGTCCGGATGGGTGAGCTCGACCTTCGGCGTATCGGTTGCCACCTTGGAGGCTTTTGGCTTCTTGGGCTCGACACGCTTCGATTCGCTAACGGGCTGCGGCATCTCGCGGCTGACGTCTTCAGGCTTCTTGTCCTCTCTCAAGCCTTGAAAGGAGGGTTGCCGAAGCTTTCCATCTCGGGTCCATTCGCTAAACTCAACCTGCGCCACATACCGGGGCTTGACCCAGATTGCGTCGCGTTCTCGCGGCGGATCCACCACTGGTGGCTCCTGAATCCGATCGGCTTCGAGCTTAGCCCTCAGTTGCCGTCGCATCGCTTGGGTAAACCCGGTGCCCACCTTGCCCGCAAAGCGGTACTGATTGCCGTCGCGAACGCCGACCAGCAGAGCTCCGATTTCGTTGCTTCCGGTGGAGATCGGCGTGTATCCGACGATCACGACTTCCTGTGCTTGGAATACCTTGATCTTCAGCCAGTCGCTCGATCTGCCGCCCCTGTAAACCGAACCGCGGCGCTTGGCGACGACTCCCTCGAGACCGCGGCGCTTGGCTTCAGCAAGCGCGCCCTCGAGGCTTTCATTCAGGCGCTCCGAAAGATGAATCGGGCGGGGGATCCTCGCGAGCACGCTTTCCAACAGATCTCTGCGTTCCTCGATCGGCCGCCCTCGGACGTCCTCTCCGTCGAGCCAGAGCAGGTCAAAAGCCATGTAGTGGTGCTCCACCCCGGGGGTCATCAGCTCCTGAAAGCGCGTTGCTCCCTTGGCATCGAACGCGACGACTTCCCCATCGATCACCGCTTCGGCCATTCGGAGCTGTGCGATCGCGCGAGCTGCATCGGGAAATCGCGGCGACAGGTCCAGCTTGTTTCGGGACTGGAATGCCAAGCGGCCAGCAGAGAGCGCGGCAATGCCGCGATAGCCGTCGTATTTTACCTCGAGCCAGTAGTCGTCCTCTTTCAGTGGCGGCTGTGCAAGGACGGCCAGCATCGGTGGCCAAACTTTTTCCAGAAGCTCTTCGGGAGCGGGGTGCGCTCGATGCTTGGCTAGACGCTCCCGGACGTTGCTCATGCACTGAATGTGCATCGAGCGACACCCGGGATCAAATGTTACCGACGCGGTCTGTTTCAGGCCGTGCCGGTTGCTTCGATCGCTTTGTTAACGATGAACGTCGTTGTGCTTTTTTCGGTAAATGGCGCGGCTGACGCGGTTCTGTTCTCGGTTGATCTTCGCGCGCTCTGCGGGGGTCAAGGTACCGCCGTTTGCGGCGCGGTCACGCCTGATTTCCCGATTGATTTTTGCTTCGCGGCGCTCGAGGTTTGCCGTTTCGCGCGGGGTGAGCGAACCATTCTCGACGCCTTCTGCGATCCGCTCCTGTTGGCGCTCGGCACGGCGGTCGACCTCGGCCGCTAGAGTGGGGACGGATATCAACAGACCGAGCGCAGCGGCACTGATTTTGAGGACCGTGGCCTTCATTGGGTGAGTCTCCGGCAAGGGGTTTGTGAAATCCTACTGGAGGTAGCAACCCAAAGGCCCACGACCGGTTTCGCCAGGATCCGATGGATCCAAGGGCGCGAAAGGCTTGTGGGCGCAGAATCGTCGGTTCTGGGGGGAATTGGGGGTCAAAATCATACAGTTTTTGCACCCAGAAGCCGCCTAAGGCAGCGCGAACGTGTTGCCGCTTCGGCAGGAAGGTGCGAAGCGGTAGCAGCATGTCAACGCGATGGTACGCGGCGGACTGGTTGCTGTTCGAAGGTGAGCTGCGCGAGGGCTGGGGCCTCGAGGTTTCCGAGGATGGGCATGTCTCCAGCGCTCAACCGGGGTCGCCGCCGTCGGCGACCCATTTTCGGAACTGCGTTCTCTTGCCCGGGCTGGTGAATGCCCATTCGCATGCGTTTCAGCGGTTGCTTCGCGGCCGCACCGAATTTCTTCAACCCGGCCAGGGATCCGACGACTTCTGGAGTTGGCGCGAGCTGATGTACCAGGCCGCAGCGGTGTTGGATCCTGAGCAGCTGTATGTGGCTTCGCGTCACGCCTTTCTCGAGATGGCGCTGGCGGGAATTACCTCGGTGGGCGAGTTCCACTACCTTCATCGCGACCCAACCGGGGCGGCCTACGCGGATCCCAATGAGCTTGCAAAACAGGTCATTCGCGCTGCGCGAGACGTTGGGCTTCGAATTGCATTGCTGCGGGTGGCCTACGAGCGCGGCGCCTATCGAACGTCACCCAACCCGGTGCAAAGACGATTCGTGGATCCAAACCCGGGCGCCTTCCTTTCCGCCGTCGATGCGCTTCGCGATGATCTGCGCGGTGAATCGGCGGTTTCCGTCGGCGTCGCTCCGCACAGCATCCGAGCTGTTTCCAAAGAATGGCTAGAAGAAATCCAGCGCCAGTGGAAGGGCGTGATCCACATGCACGTCGCTGAACAGCTGCGGGAAGTGAAGGCATGTTTGGAAGAACATCAGAAACGCCCAGTGGAGTTGCTCGATGACATCGGTTTGCTCGGGCCCGACTTCACCGCCGTCCATGCGGTACACCTGAACCGAGACGAAATTGCTGAGCTGGGGCTCTCGGGCGCAAGCGTCTGTGTTTGCCCGACGACCGAAAGGAACCTGGGAGACGGCGTGGTTCAGGCGGATCTGCTGGCCGCGGCTGAGATACCCCTGTGCGTTGGGTCCGACAGCCAAGCCCAGGTGGACCTGCTCGCCGAAGCGCGCGATCTCGAGGGGCACTTACGGCTGCTTCGAGGCCGGCGCGCGGTGCTGGATCCTGGCACAGGACGACCGGATGGGCTCGCCCGGCAACTGTTCATGACGGCAACCCTTCATGGAGCTCAGGCGCTTGGCCTTCCAACGGGAGAGCTTCGGATGGGGACACCGGCGGACTTCTTTACCGTGGATCTATCTCATCCATCGATGGCCGGAGCCGTGCCCACAAACCTCTTGTCGTTCATCGTTTTCGCTGCCGAAAAGGGCGCAATTCGCGATGTGGCGGTGAACGGCGAGCTGATCGTCCGCGAGGGAGGGCACCCCCTCGCGGAGCGCAGTACCGTCGAATTCGCCAAGCTCAGCCGCCGGCTGAGCACGCAAATGCCTTAGTCGTCCTCTGACTGAAACCCGCCCAGGGCTGCGCGCATGATTTTGAAAAAGACATCGATGTTGGTCTGCACGCCCGTGAACTGCTGATAAGCGCGGCTACCGCTGCTGAACGCCGAAACAGGAATGTCCGAGGCAGTGTGGACCGCCTGTCCTCCGGCGGCTCCATCGGCTTGGCCGCGGATGAAGTAGCCGAAATTTCTTTCCGCGCGCTGCCAGGGCAGGTCTGGGTAGCCCCGTGTTCGTAGCTCTGCCTTAATGTCATTGGGCAGCAAGCTGTCGATGACTGGCAAGGGCTTTACCAGCCATCCTTCGTAACGATCGGCATTGGCGCCGTAGCCGATCATCAGCTTCCCATCGATGTCGAAGGTCTCAGGGTAGCCGTCAGCCAGGATGTTGTAGCGCGGGAAACCCGCTGCATCGTAGGTTCCGACGACTCGTTGGCGTTCAGGCACCTGACTCGGGTCAAACACCATGTTGTCCGGCGGGAGGTTTCGCAGGTGCTCAATTCCGCCGGTGAGCGCGCCAATCAAGCTGAAGCCGGAGCACTCATGATCGGCGAGGACGATCACGAGCGTGTCCCGAACTTGATCCGCGAAGTGGCGAGCGACCGCAACCGCGTCGTCGAACTCGATCGTCTCGTCGATGACTCGCTCGGCATCCATCAAGTGTGACTGCTTGTCGATGTGGGCTCCCTCGACCATCAAGACAAACCCATTCCGATTCCGGCTGAGAACCTGAAGCGCGGCGTCGGTCATTTCATCGAGCATCGGCTGGTCGGGCGCGTGGTAATCATCGACCGCGAAACCATTGTAGCCAGGGATCGGTACGCCGCGTCGCTTCGCGATCCGGTCGAGGGTCACATTCATGTTTCCGTATCCGAAAAGACCTAGCAATTTGTTCGGCGTGCCACGGGATAGAGTGTCGGTTAGCGTGGTTGCCGAGTCTGCATAGGCAAAGCCGGCGTTTTCGAAATCAGTGATCAGATCGCGACCGGGATCAATGGAGCCGGCAACCGGCAAGTTCCAGGTGGCGACCAGGTCGTCAGGCAACGGACCGTAATCGGTTGCTGCACTGCGGCTGGAGCCGAATTGACCGGCGGGAAGGAACCAGCGGCGGCCACCCCCCATCAGCACGGTTAGGCCGGTTCCATACAGTCGGCTGTTATCCGGATCGCTTTCATCCAGGTATTGATCGCACACCCCGGTGCCCGCATTGCGGTCGGCGGTGTGGATCGCGTTCGCTGCCGGGGTTGCGTCTTCAATATCCGCGGTGGTGACCAGCCCGAGCGAAGTGCCGTGCGTCCGGTGAAGGTACTCGGCCATGTACTCGATTCGCGGAGCATAAAAGGCATTAATGAGATTTCCCGGGTACACGCCCTCCTGACCGTTATTGGTATGGCTCCCGGATGCGTAACACGCCATCCCGGGCGCAGAATCGGTAACGATGCTGTTGAGAGAATGGGTGGTGACCAACCCCGTTCCAGGCAGCTGATCCATGGCCAGGTAGCCGTTGGGATTGCCCTTCGTCACTCCGTACTTCACCAGGCGAGCGGCGGTGCGGTGGGCCACGCCCATCCCATCGCCCAGTAAAATGATGATGTTTTTGATCGCTCGATGATGTCCCGTGAGGTTGACGATCTCGAACGCGGCCGCAGTGTTCACCGTTCCCGTCGAGTCGGTGAAAGAGGCGGTAATGGTGTGACGTCCCGGCGAGCCGTTCGAGTATCCCCGCAGGTTGAATCCGCCGTAGCCCGCCGCACTAATGCCATCGGTGGTGGTCGTTCCTTGCGCGCCGGAGGTGAACTCCAGGGGGACGCCATCAATCGCGATCGTGGCATAAAAGGGTCCCTCGCCCCTGCCCTGGACCCGCAAGTCGAACTTCTGACCGGCTAGCAAACGGGCACCATCCGGCGGAGCGATCGACACGTTGGTTGGATCGGCGACCGCGATTCCGGCCAACTCAAGCACCAGAAGAGAACTTGCAAACACCTTCACAGCGCTGGAGCACCTCATTTTTCCCCCCTCTGGGTGATGGCTGTTTTCGGGACTGTTTTGGCGGCCCTGCCTGGCGCGGGTGGACCGTCGAGGGTCAATCGAATCGCAGAGACCCGACCGTCGCTCTCTTCCCGATTCCCGACTTCGAGAATCCCGGTTACTTCCAAAGGCCTCGGTATGAACGCGATCTCCCTGTCCTTGGCTGAACGCACCAGAACCAGCACGTTCCCCACCGGGAGGTCCGAGGTTCCACCGCCTTCTTCATCGCAGACGACCGGATGAGGAACCAGGTAGAAGGCGCCATATATGGGTCGCTCCAGTCTGGCCATGTAGCCGACCATGTGAACCCGTTTGCCGTTGAGGCTGAGAAGTTTTTCGGATGGCCTGAGCTCGCGGGGAGAAGCCTGGAAGAACTCTTTAAAGGAGAGTGGCTCTGCCGCCGTTGAAGCCTTGCCGTCAAGGGTCGGGCTCGCCGCAAGAAGGCTTATCCAAGTCAGGGCAGCAGCGGCGTTCATTTTGATGATTCTTGCCCAGCCCCTCAGGGCCAAGCCGGCTCTGATTAGCTTTCCGCGCCGAATGCCGAGGTGAACTCTCTGCAAACAATCGGTGTCGCCCGGGTTTCAATTGGGTGATGGGATTCGAGCAATTCAGGTAGCTCGGTCGTAAGCTTCAAGGCGTGAGTTCGCTTGCTGCTCTTCGATCCACGCTGACCGACCTGGTCGGGATCGACTCAACTTCCGCGCGGTCAAACGCAGAGATTATTGATTACCTGGATTCTCGTTTGAGCTCGATGGGGTTTACCTCCCAACGCTTGGCTTATGTCGACGAAGCCGGCGTCGAGAAGGTGAACCTGGTTGGCGTGGCCGGGGGTCCCCGGTCTGCTCGCGCTGAGCTGGCGCTGGTAGCTCACACGGACTGCGTGCCGTTCGACCCCGATTGGAAGGAAGCCCTGAAACTCACCGAGAAGAATGATCGTTTTTACGGTCGCGGAGCCTGCGACACCAAGGCGTTCATTTCGGCGGCGCTGGTGGCTGCAAACGCCGCGCATGCCTCAACTCTCGAAGCACCGCTGATGCTGATCTTTACCGCCGATGAAGAGGTGGGTTGCGTGGGCGCGAAGCACCTCGTGGAAAGGAAACTTCCGGGTGCGCACTTTGCGATTGTGGGTGAGCCCACGTCGCTCACCGCAATCCGGGGAAACAAGGGGTATTGCCTCGCTGAAGTTGAGGTGCTGGGCAAGGAAGGCCATAGCGCGTATCCGGACACTGGCAGGTCGGCAATTTTCCGCGCCGGGCGCTTTCTCATTCAACTGGAGAAAGCCGCTCTGGGCGAGCTTCGCCAGGAGGTGGATCCGAGCTTCCAGCCACCGTTCTCTACTCTCAACGTGGGGCTGATCTCCGGCGGGAAGGCGCGGAACATCATTCCCGGCAGTTGCCGCTTCTCGGTGGAGTGGCGACCGATCCCTGGACAAAGTCCGGACCGGGGATTGCAGCTGCTCGAGAGGCTAAAGAGACAATTCGAGGAAGAGGAGCCCGGTTTTCAGGCGCAGATTCGGATGTTGCGGTCGGATGCGGGCTGGCAAATCTCACCCGATTCGGAGCTTGTTCGTTTCGTCGCCGAGCAGACCGGAAACCCTCCCGCGACGGTTGCATTTGGGACCGAGGCCCGCCAGCTCAGTCAGATGGGCTCGCAGGCGGTCGTGTTCGGACCTGGCGACATCCGGCAGGCTCATCAGAGCGGTGAATTCGTCCCGGTTCCCGAGTTGGTCCGCTGTGAGGAAGTCCTCGAAAAGGCAATCAACTACTTTTGTCGACGCAGCGGATCAGACCCCTGAAGTCTAGGACGCGTGCTCCGCGGCTTTGCCAAGGTCCCGCAGGATTTTCTTTGCTTCGTGGAGCAGATTGAGCCCTTTAAGGCCTTCGGGCACCTTGGCAACCAGCCTCATATCGGGCGTCAGGCGGTAGGTGCCCTTGGATCGCTGCAGCAGGGTAGCGAGCTTCGCGGGCTCAAGCCGCGGATCCTGGCCAAGCGAAACCACCAGGCGCCCGGGGCCGGCCTCGATCGCCCGCAGCTGCAGCTCGCGCATCTCCGCCTTGAGGAGCATTAGCTCGGAGAGGTTATCCACTTCGTCCGGAAGCTCGCCGTAGCGATCGGCCAGCTCCGCGCGCAAATCGGCGAGCTCATCGGGGTTCGCTATTTGGGAGAAGCGCTTGTAGAACATCAGCCGCTGATGCACATCGGGCACGTAGTCATCCGGAATTAGAGCGTTCAGCGGAAGCTGGACGTCCGGATCTATCTCGGTACGGGGCGGCTCGCCGCGCATCTCCCGCACCGCCTCATCCAAAAGCTGGCTGTAGAGGTCGAACCCAATCGCCGCGATCGAGCCCGATTGATCCGGGCCGAGGAGATTGCCCGCGCCGCGAATCTCCAGATCGTGCGACGCGATCAAGAATCCCGCGCCTAGCTCATTGAAGGTCTGGAGCACTTCCAGGCGCCGCTGCGCCTCTCGGGTGACGGCGCGGCCCGCGGGTACGAGCAGGTACGCGTAGGCTCGCTCTCGGGAGCGGCCGACCCGCCCCCGAAGCTGGTAAAGCTGAGCGAGCCCAAATGCATCGGCGCGGTTGACGATCATTGTGTTCGCCGAAGGAATGTCGATTCCGCTCTCGATGATCGACGTGCACAACAGCATCTGGAATTTCTTATCGACGAACTCGGCCATCACCTTTTCCAGCTGCCTCTCCCCCATCTGGCCGTGGGCCACCCCGATGCTCGCTTCGGGCACCAGCTCGCGTAAGAATCGCTCCATCGAGCGAATCGACTGAACCCGGTTGTGGACAAAGAAAATCTGCCCGCCGCGTTGGACTTCGCGGAGGATCGCTTCGCGGATTTGCGGTGGGTCGAACTTGATCACGAAGGTTCGGATTGCGCGGCGGTCCTGCGGCGGGGTCGCCATGATGCTCATGTCGCGCAACCCGGACATCGACATGTTGAGGGTCCGCGGAATCGGGGTCGCGGTGAGCGTGAGAACATCTACCTGGGTACGAAGCTTTTTCAGTTTTTCCTTGTGCTTCACGCCGAAGCGCTGCTCTTCGTCGACCACCAAAAGCCCAAGGTCCTTGAAGGAGACGTCGGCGCCTAGGAGCTTATGGGTGCCAATCAGGATATCGACCTTGCCTTCGCGGGTTCGGCGCAGGGCATCTCGCATCTCCTGCGGTTTTCGCATTCGCGAAACGACCTCGATACTCACTGGATAGTCAGCGAAACGATTTCGAAAGGTGTGGAAGTGCTGCTGAGCCAGGACCGTGGTCGGCACCAGTACTGCCACTTGCTTATGGTCGAGCGTAGCTTTGAAGGCCGCACGCATCGCCACTTCTGTCTTCCCGTAGCCGACGTCGCCGCAAACCAATCGGTCCATCGGTTCCGGTTTCGCCATGTCGTCAAGGACCTCCTCGATCGCCTTGGCTTGATCCGGCGTTTCCTCGAACTCGAAGTCAGCTTCGAACTGATGGAAGTATTCATCTGGGGGCTTGAAGCTGTAGCCAGGATGGGCCTTCCGAGCCGCGTAGATTTGAAGAAGCTCAGCGGCCAGCTTGAGCAGGTTTTCCTTAACCCGCTTCTTGGTTTTTTCCCAGGAGCCGGAGCCGAGCTTGTCGAGCGTCACCTGACTCGGATCTCCGCCGGTGAACTTCTGGATCAGCCTCATCCGGCTGACCGGCAGATAGACTTTGTCGCGTCCGGCGTACTCGAGGACCAGGAAGTCTCCGGCCACGCCTTGAACCTGCATCTTGGTCAAGCCGGCATAGCGACCGATCCCGAAATCGGTGTGGACGATCAGATCCCCTTCTTTCAGTTCGCGGAAGGTGGCGGCGAAGGGAAGATCGGCGCGTTTTTGGCGAGCTCGGCGCCGGGCCCTTACCCCGAAGATTTCCTCGTCGGAGACGACCGCGAATCCGTCCGCTGCGTCCACGAACCCCTGGGAGACTTCCCCGGAGAACAGGTGAGCGTAGATGGAGGGATCGTACAGTGCTTGCGGATCCTTCAACGGCTCAGGGTGCACCCGCACCATCACATTTCGGTCGAGCAGAAGCCGCTTGAGCCGATCCACCTGACCCATCGAACCGCAGGCGATCGCCGCTCCCACTCGTTCATCGCGCCACTGCGAGAGGCGGTTTACCAGCGGAGAGAGAGCCCCCTCTTCTCCGTGATGGGCGAGAATCGCCTGCCGCAGATCCTGGGTCCCCCCGAAGCTGAAGTGCACCGGCGCGCGGCTGGCGTCCGCTAAGGTGAGCCCGCCGCCCTGAATTGTACGGTAGCGCTGAAGGTGCTCGCGCACCTCCTCAAGGGACAGGTAGTGCTGCGTCGGCGGTAAGGTCAGATCTCCCCTCGCCTCCGCGCCCTCGAAGGTTCGCGCCAGCTCCGTCCACAGCTCCCCTCCGGCTCGCTCCAGCGCGACCGGATCGTCCCAATAAACGATCGGCTCCTTGGACCAGAACGGCAGGTAGTCGAAAACGGTGCTGAGCCCTCCTTCGAAGAAGCCTGGAAGCAACGGTTCCATTCCAAAGGCGGGAATGCCTTGACGGATTTGATCCAGTCGCTCGCGGACCCTGGAGGTCGGTGTAGTGACTCTTTCCGCTGCGGCGCGCACCGCAGCTTCCGCGGCCCGCTGAGTAGCTTCATTGAAGAGCAGCTCCCGGATCGGGATGAGATAAAGCTCCTGGAGCGGTTCCACCGTTCGCTGCGTGTCGGGATCAAAGGCCCGAATCGATTCGATTGCATCGCCGAAGAATTCGATCCGCGCCGGCCTGGGATAGAGCGGAGAGAAGACATCGAGAATTCCACCTCGAATCGAGAAGGTTCCGACGTCTTCAACGAGCGGCGACGATTGGTACCCCATCTCGGAGAGCTTTCGGACCAGGTTGTCGCGATCGAATTCCTGACCGACTCCGAGAAGCTCCGACATCTGGTTGAGCAGAGCCGGTGGCAACACCTTCCGGTGGAGCGCTCGCAGAGACAAGACCAAGGCCGAAAACCCGGAACCTTGGCGCAGATGAAAGAGGGCCCCCAGCCGTTCGGTCGTGACGGTGGGTTCAGGCGAAAGGTCGTCGTAGGGCAGGACCTCGTCGCTCGGTAGTCGCAGCACTTGCGGCTTGAGTAGGGAGCCAGCACCTCCCAGAAAAAACGCCAAGTCGGCGGCCAGATGGTCGGCCTGATCCTCGTCCGCTGCGACGCAGATCAGTGGAGCGGCAAGCTGTTCGGAAACTCTCGACAACACATAGCCCCGGGCAGCGCCTCTCAGACCTTGGGTCAACGCCCGACGCTCGCTTTTCAGGGCTTCCAGCAAGCGCAGGAGTGCACTCTTGCCACCGACCAGGTCGGTCGTGGGTCGAGTGAGCTCTGGGTGTAGGGAAGACGTCGAAACGGACATGGAGAGGCTTCGGCTACATAAAAGCCTTAGCCTTACCGGTCAACGTCTCTCGCGGGGACCTTGAGGCCCCGGACGAACTTCACCATCGAGTCGATCTCCTCGGCGGTGAGCTTGTCCTTGAACGGCTTCATCTTGGGATTGTCTTCAGAGCCGTTGGTGATCGTGTCCTTGATTTGTTGATCGGTGTGCCTCGACTGCCATCGCGCGGAAGTTAGATCCGGAATTTTTTCCTTTTTTCCGATTTTCGTTTTCCCACGGCCATCGTCGCCATGGCAGGTCCTGCACTTTCCCTTTTCCTTCCAGATTTCCTCGGCCGAATCCGCCCACGCGGTGGCTCCGAGCAAAAGGGTCAGTAGTGCGAGGGTGCCAATCTTGAATATCAAGTGATAATCTCCCCAAGGAATCCGGCCTGCAATTCATTTACTATACGATCCGCAAAAGGCGCGATGAGAAATCCAAGCGGATCACCGGCGACCTCTCTGCGGCTGCTCGTCCTGGACCACGATCGAAGTTTCTCGTTTCCACTTCCGACAACGGGTGAGGTGGTGGTGGGCCGCGGCCCGCGCGCGGAGCTTTCGCTTCGCGATTCTAAAGTTGCGCCAATTCACCTACGGTTGCGACTGCTGCCCAATCAGCAGCTGGAGGTCGAGGGTCTGGACGGTTCCTTCGGCACGCTGATCAACGACGTTCAGCTTTCAGGCCCTTCCCGGGTGCGGGTGGGCGACCAAATCAGCCTTGGCAGGAGCATCCTGCTGCTTCTGGCAGCGACCGTTGCGGCACCACGCCCGGGTACAAAGCTGCTTTCGAGGTTTCAATTCGAGGATGTGCTCATTGCCGAATCGCGACGCGCGCGGCTTCTTCGGCGCGCGTTCTCGCTGATCTTGTTGAAGCTCCCCGCGCGAAGAATGTACGAACGCGAGAAGCTCTTGGCGTCCCTGGCACCGCAGGTCAGCGAGATAGCGGTGTTTGGGGAATTGGGTCCCGAGCACATCGAGCTGCTTTGCCCGGAGGTTTCCGCCCGCGAGTGTGACTCGCTGAGAGCGCGCCTTTGTGCGGCGCTGGGTTTGATCGGCGAGCGCTTCGCGATCGGACATGCGTGCTTTCCCGATGATGGTTGCAACGCGGATGCGCTGGCGCAGAGTGCTCTGGCGAGGCTGTGGGGAAGGGACCCGCGCCAGCTCCCGATACCCGACGAATTGCTGTTTCTGGATCCGGCAATGGTGCGGCTCTCCAGCCTTTTGGAACGGATCGCCAAGGCTGAAGTGCCGGTCCTGTTCCAAGGCGAGCCCGGCGTCGGAAAGAGCGCGCTCGGTCGGGCGCTTCACTACCATAGCCGTCGCAAGAACGGCCCTTTCATTCGATTGTCGTGCTTCGCGCTCTCGGATGGCGTGGTCGAGGCGCAGCTTTTTGGGAGCCCGAGCTCGCTGGCGGTAGGAGCGACAGCCGATCCAGGAGCCCTGTTGGCCGCATCCACTGGAACGCTGTTGCTCAACCAAATTGAAGCGCTGCCCGCGCCGGTGCAGGTCAGACTGTCGCGCGCTCTCAAGGAGAGGAATTCCTCGCTCGATGTCCGATGCATGGCGACGCAGGATGAGAGTCTGACCGAGAGCAATTTCCAGTGGGTGGTTCCGGTACCGTCGCTGCGGGATCGACCCTCGGAGATTTTGCCGTTGGCCGATTTTTTCCTGGCCCGTGCTCGAAGGGTTCTAGCGAGGCCGCAGCTCGGATTGAGTCAGCAGGTGCGCACTGCATTCGCCGAGTACAGTTGGCCGGGCAATCTGCGTGAGATGAAGAATGTGGTCGAGAGGGCAGCGGTCGCTTCAGCAGCGGAGGAGATTACCTCAGAGGCCATTCCTCCTCGGATCATGAGGCCCGGCGCTGCAGGAAAGGACCTGCTGGCTCGACCACCGGGAGGATTGCGCCTGACGTTGCGCGCGACCGAAAAAGAGGTGTTGCTGAAGACGCTCACCTACACCCACTGGAATGTGACCCAGGCGGCCAAGAGGCTCGGCCTGCCCCGTAGAACGGTCATCTATCGGATGAGCAAACTCGGGCTACGCCGCCCCTCATGAGAGCGTTCAGCTAGAGCGCGCTCGGGCCTCGTTCGCCGGTGCGGATCCGAATCGCCTCGTCAACCGGCAAGACGAAGATTTTGCCGTCGCCTACTTTGCCGGATTTGGCGGCGCGCTCGATCGCCTCAACGACCCGAGCCACTTGCGCGTCCTCGACCACCACTTCAACTTTCACCTTGGGCAGGAAGTCGACAACGTACTCGGCCCCCTTGTACAGCTCGGTATGGCCTCGCTGTCGGCCGAAACCCTTGACCTCGACGGCGGTCAGGCCCTGAACCCCGACCTCGCTCAACGCTTCCTTCACGTCGTCCAGCTTGAAGGGCTTAATAATCGCTTCGATCTTCTTCATTGACGGACCATTCTCTTATCATTGTTTGCAGCGCCGCGCCTAACGTTCACCAGCGGTTTCACCCTGTGGAGCACGAGGGTTGGATCGCTCCAGAACGTGGATTTTCAGGGCGGTTACCGATTGGCAATAACGTATTCGGGAAGGACGGCCACTTTTGAAAGACTGGGCGCCTCCGTGTCCTTTTTGGAAAGTAGCGGATGTTGGACTGGCCAGCGGATTGCTATCTCGGGATCATTCCAGGCGATGCTGTACTCCGCATCGGGTCGATAGAACTCAGTGCATTTGTAGAGGACTTCGGCACTCTCCGACCGGACCAAAAAGCCGTGTGCGTACCCCGGCGGAACCCAGAGCTGCTTTCGGTTCTCGGAGGAGAGCTCGACTCCACGCCACATCCGGAATGTCGGCGACCCCCGCCGAATGTCCACAACGACGTCGTAGATTGTACCGGCGAGAACTTGAACCAGCTTTCCCTGCGCGGCTGGCTCCTGAAAATGGAGGCCTCGGAGAGTGTCCTGGAGGGATTTCGAGTAATTGTCCTGCACAAAAGGATAGGAAATCCCTGCCTCCGCGTATCGCTTGGCGTGAAAAATTTCCATGAACAATCCACGGCTGTCTGAGATGACTCTCGGCTCGAGGATTAGCACGCCGGGAAGGGCTGTCTTGATGACATTCATCAGGGCACTTCTCCACCATCGAGAACCTGCATCAGATATTGTCCGTAGGCGTTCTGTCGCATCTTTTCTGCGAGCCGGGCTAGTTGGGTTCGGTCGATGTAGCCCTTCCTAAACGCGATTTCCTCGGGGCAGGCAACTTTTAGCCCCTGCCGTTGTTCGAGAGTCTCAATGAATTGAGAGGCTTGCATCAACGACTCATGGGTACCTGTATCCAGCCACGCATACCCGCGACCCAGATACTCAACTCGAAGCTCCCTGCTCTTTAAGTACCAGTTGTTCACATCGGAGATCTCCAACTCTCCTCTCGCGGATGGCTTGAGATCTTTTGCTATGTCCAAGACGCGATTGTCGTACAGATAGAGCCCAGTCACGGCGTAGTGCGATTGTGGTTGCTTTGGTTTTTCCACAATCCGCAAAGGCGTGTTCTGGCTATCCAACTCCAAGACGCCGTATCGCTCCGGGTCCTTGACGTAGTAGGCAAAGATGGTGGCCCCGGATTTCTGGGCGGCACCCCGCTCGACCTTTTCCGGGAGGGCGTGGCCATAGAAGATATTGTCGCCAAGAATCAGGGCCACGCTGTCAGATCCAACGAAGTCTCGGCCGATAATAAAGGCTTGAGCGAGGCCCTCGGGCCGGGGCTGTTTTGCGTATGCAAGTTTTAGCCCCCACTGCTCCCCATTCCCGAGCAGTTCCTCGAATCGCGGAGTATCGCTCGGCGTCGAGATGATCAGGATCTCTCGAATTCCGCCAAGCATCAGGGTGGTGATCGGATAATACACCATGGGTTTGTCGTAGATCGGGAGTAGCTGTTTGCTCACTACCCGCGTCAGTGGGTGGAGACGAGTTCCACTACCTCCTGCGAGCACGATTCCCTTCATCCTGATTCCTCGTTGTGCATTCCGTCGCCTAGCGAGCGGGCGGTCGATATCTCAAGCATGCTTTGAAGTCGTTTTGTTGTCTTTGAGCCACTCTGCATGGAATTTATGAACAGCAGCTTGTAGCTGTAGCGGCTGGTGAGCCAGTTCTTGTTGCGCCTTGTCCGTTCTGAGGCCGGAATGTGGGGGACGCGGCGCCAGCAGCTTGGCATCACGCAGTCGCGTCGGGATCAGCAGTCCTCTCTCAAAGCCGAAAATCTTGCAGAGTAGTTCTCCGAATTCGACCCGGTTCGTGACCGTCGCTCCAGAGAGGTTCCAAACCCCTGTTAGCTTCCGCTCTGCCAGTTCGGCGAGCATTTCAGCGACGTTGGCTGCCAAACTAGGCGAAACGAACTGATCCTCGAACAGCCTGACTTGCTGCTTTTGAGCGAGCGTGCTGACTAACCAACTTCCGAAGTTCGGTCGGGCCGACGGCGGCCATCCATATACGACGGCGGTCCTGGCTATGGCCCACGACTGCGCCAGCGTCTGCACCACTTGTTCAGCTATGTGTTTAGTTCTCGAATACACACCGCGCGGATTGGGTAGGTCGTCTTCTGAGTAGGGACCGTCGGCGCCATCAAAGACGTAATCGGTGGATACGCAAATGAAGTGGGCCCGGAATTGCCGAGCGTTGATCGCGATGTGAGTGGCCGACTCCACATTGCAAGCGTGGGCGGCGAGTGGATCTCGTTCGCAGGCATCGACGTCCGTCATCGATGCGCAATGAATGACGACTTCCGGTTGCGCGATTGCGAACAGCTCACGCACTTCGTGCTCTTTCGACAGATCGCAGCTGCGGTACTCGAAGCTCTGGATGGCCTGGACCGATCCTCGCCATGGCCCGCGTGAACACCCCGTCAGGTTGTGACCGCGTTGAGCGAGCAACAGAGCGAGCCTGCTTCCAAGGAGTCCATTTGCACCGGTGACAACGACGCGCATTCAATCAGCTCAGGGCCTGGAGGCGCGTTCGGTACTGTTCTTCGTAGTACTCACGATACGCGCCGCTCATTACCCGCTCCCACCAAGTCCTATTCTCGACGTACCATTGAACGGTTTCCTCCAGGCCTCGCTCGAACGTATGGGCTGGCACCCAGCCCAATTCCTCGCGAATCTTCTGCGCATTCATCGCGTAGCGGCGGTCGTGACCGGGCCGGTCGGCGACGAAGCGGATCAATGACTCCGACTTGCCTAAGAGCTTCAAGATCCCCTTGACGATGTCGATGTTACGCCGCTCGGCCTCTCCGCCGATGTTGTAGACAGTTCCGGCGTGGCCCTTTTCCAGGGCCAGGGCCAGGGCCTGGCAGTGGTCATCCACATTGAGCCAATCGCGCACGTTCAGCCCGTCGCCGTAAACCGGCAGTGGCTGGTTTCGTAACGCATTGACGATCATCAACGGAATCAGCTTTTCGGGAAATTGATAACGGCCATAGTTGTTGGAACAACGAGTGACGACCACGTCCAGCCCAAAGGTGTGATGGTAGGCAAGGGCAAATAAATCCGCGCCCGCTTTCGACGCCGAGTATGGGCTCGAGGGTACGAGGGGTGATGACTCGCTGAACGAGCCGGTCGGACCGAGCGAACCGTAGACTTCGTCGGTCGAGACCATCAAGAACCGCGATATCTTGGCTCGGCACGACGCATCGAGGAGTACCTGGGTGCCGAGCACATTGGTCTGCGTGAAAATCTCCGGACCCAGAATCGAACGATCGACATGACTTTCGGCGGCGAGGTGCATTACCGCTTCAATGCGGTGTTTGTTGATCAGCTGCTCCACCAAGGGCCTATCGGCGATATCCCCGCGGACGAAGATGTGGCGCGGGTCCTGCTCGAGGTCAGCTAATGTCTCGAGGTTGCCGGCGTACGTGAGCTTGTCGAGGTTGACGATTGTCCAGTCTGGGCGCGTCCGCCGCAGGTACTTGACCAGGTTGGACCCGATGAACCCACATCCTCCTGTCACCAACACTCTCATCTGCGTAGATCTGGACTGGAGTAGCGACTCACTCGACTCCTTTCGAGGAAACTAACATGACAAAGCAAGGCACCCGTTGGCAAGGAATGGAGGAGGTTCACAGCCGCAGTACGCTGCGCTCCTGCTGCGAAGTACAAGGGTATGGGGCGCAGATGACCCATTTGAACCGGGAACAGCACTGCGTCCGGAAGACGCTAACACCCACTCGACCGGTCATGACCGCAAAGCTGCTGACTGTTCCAATACCCGCAGCCACGCTGAGCGGAAGCGGTCCAGTGTGAATCGGCTAGCGAAAGCGAACCCCTCCTCTCCTTGGGCCCGCCGACGAACGGGATCGGCGAGCAGCCCGGAAACCTCTGCGGCCAATTGTTCGAACCGCCTGCAAAGAACTTGCTTACCCTTGGTTAGTAGCTCGCCCATTCCACCCCGACCCGAGCCCACCACAGGCGTTTTGCAAAGCATTGCTTCGTGGGCGTTGCGGCACCAGCCCTCGTCAAAGGTCGACATCGTCACTGCCAGGGAACTTGCTTTGAGCAGTAGCTGATAGTCGCGGGCCGATAGGCATTCTGTTCTTGGGCAACTCAGAAGCCTGGCATCCTTTCCGGTGGCAATGAAGTGTGCGTCAATGCCCTTAAGGGTTCGGTACGCTTCGTCGACTCCTTTTCCTTCCGTTCGGTTTCCCAGATAGATGATCGGCTTGCCAAGCAAACCGAGGCGGTGCTTGAACGCGTTCAATTCGTCTTCGGGAAAGCGAAACTCTTCTAGCGGGAAGGGGTTGTAAATCAGCTCGACTTTCTCGACACCACGATTTTCGAGATAGCGTTTCCAGAATTCAGAGACGACGACGACTTGGCCGGCTCGCCTGAGGCACTGCAGAATATACCCGCCAAGAAAGGAATAGAGTCGCGCGTGTCGGCTTGTCGAGAAGTCCAGGTGATGAACGATCACCAGGTTCTTGGCGGTACCCCCGCGGCGGAGTAAGGCGGCGTTGAGCGTGTCGATCACCAGGTCGTAGCCTGATGAAGTCGCTCGTACCGAACGGTGCAGATCTAGCACCGCGGCCGGCGTCCTCAGCCAGCGAGGCCAGTTGGAAGGACCTCGGATGGCGTGCTCTTGGATGGGCAAAGCGTCTTTGAGACAAAGAAACAGCTGCCGCTCGTAGGCGGTGCCGCCACTTCCCTGAGCGTAATAGAGGAGTGCGAGCCGGGCGCTCGCCGCATCCAAGGATTCGGGCTTCCTGACGAGCGCGGAAGAATTCATCGCAACAGCTTCGCTGACAACCGACCTGAACTTATTGCCCTCGTCTCGATCGCGCAAACAACCAAGAGTCGTTTGTGTCCATGTTCACGCGGCATGATTTATGGGGCTTAGTATGTATTCGGCATACAAGGCCCTTCATTACAAACCATTTTGTCGATTTGCTGTTTGGGAATAGATTTTGACCGTTGCCGCAATCTTCCCGGTCAGCGTCGTCTGAAAATTCCGAGCAGTCCGCCTTTACTCAAGCTGGCGTACTGCATTTTGCGTTCTATCACCACGAACCGTTTCCCCCTTTCAGCCTCGAACAGCTCCATGCGGGAGACGCTCGCTATGGCGGCTCGGTCGCAAGGCTACGACTCTTGTTTTCACTTGCGGACCGGGGCCACCGAGTCACATTGGTGGGAAATGTTCAGGAAGGGGAGTGGAAGGGCGTTCAGGCGCTCAAAGGAGACCCGGGACTCGCAGAGGTGTTGAGCGCTCCCGCCGCTGGAACCGCTCTGATCTTGAACAATCTCCCGCCGGCGGTCCGGTGGGGACAGATCTTGAGACTGAAGAGCCCTTCGAATCGGGTGATCGCCTGGGTGGGCAACCATCTCAACTCACGATGGCTGCGCAGCCTAGCTTGCGGGGAATTGGATCGTGCGGTCTGCGTCAGTCGGTGGCACCGGGAGCAGTATCGGGTCTATCCGGGCTTTGAGAGAATCGAAGCTTCGTACTCCGGGGTGGATACGGATTTGATGCGGGGCGGAACGCCGACTGTGTTCCGAGAGCCCACCGCCCTCTTCACGTCGGTCCCACGGCGCTCCAAAGGCTTTCATCATGTGCTGCGCGCATGGAGCCGGGTGCGCCGGGTGTGTCCAACCGCTCGCCTGCGGGTATGTGGCTCGGTGTCGATGCATGTCCCGAACGGGGTTGGAGGAAAAACCGGCGTGCTCGACCCGGATCTGGAAGCGGAGTTCCCCGAGTGGTTTGGGGATCCCCCTGGGTCGCATCAGAGCGTGGGAATCGACCTGATGGGAGCGCGCTCTCTTGGCGACGTCTATCGAGACCTACGGGGGGCGACGATCGCCGTTGTCAACTGCAATTGGCGAGGCTCGACTGAAACGTACTGCCGTGCGGCGGTGGAGGCCCAAGTTGCCGGGATCCCTGTTGTCGGCGCTGCCGCCGGGTCTCTGACGGAAGTCGTCGCGAATGGCAAGACCGGATTGCTTGTCGACCGCCCAGACTCCGCCAAGCTTGCAGACGCAATGGTTACGTTGCTTCAAGACGACAACCTCCGCCGGCAGATGGCCTCCGCCGGTCCGGCCTGGGCCCGACCTCTCGCCGAGTACGAGCTGATTGCTGGTGATTGGGAGGCGATTGTACGGCGAAGCTGGCGGGGTGAGCCGGCCGCTGTCTCACCGAGCTCATTTCACGACTTCCTTCGTCGGGTCGGGTACGGGCGCGCCAGGACGTGGATGCGAGAGCGGCTCAGGGAGACGCAATTTTTGGAGCAAGACCGAGCGCCCTGATGAAGTGCTTTGTCACGGGCGGAGCGGGTTTCATTGGCAGCAATCTGGTGGATCGGTTGCTGACCGAAGGCCATCAAGTAGTCGCGTACGACAACTTCTCCACCGGTCGCGAAGAATTCCTGGAAAGGGCCTATCCACACCCGGCGTTCAAGATGGTGCCTGGTGACTTACTGGACGGGGAGCGGCTCAACCAGGCGGTGAGGGAGTCGGACTTTGTTTTCCATCTTGCCGCGAATGCAGACGTCCGCTTCGGTACCGAGCATCCACGAAAGGATCTCGAGCAGAACACCATCGCTACCTTCAACCTGCTGGAGGCAATGCGCCTTGCAGGCGTAAAGCGAATCGCATTCGCATCCACTGGATCGATCTATGGCGAGCCCGAGGTGTTCCCGACTCCCGAGAACTCGCCGTTTCCAATTCAAACCTCGTTCTATGGGGCGTCGAAGCTGGCTTGTGAGGGTTTGATTCAGGCGTACTGCGAAGGATTTGAGTTTCGCTCGTGGATTTTTCGGTTCGTCTCCATTCTGGGCGAGCGCTACACGCACGGACACGTCTTCGATTTCTACAAGTCGCTGCGCAACAACCCAAGCGTCCTCAAGGTGCTGGGCAACGGCGAGCAGCGTAAGTCCTATCTGTATGTGCAGGATTGCCTCGATGCGGTCCTGTTGGCGATCACCAAAGCCAGCGCCAGGGTCAACATCTTCAATCTTGGCACCGATGCATTCTGCAAAGTGACCGATTCCATCCGCTGGATCAGCACCGAGCTGAAGGTGAACCCCACGCTCGAGTTCTCTGGCGGTGATCGGGGATGGATAGGCGACAGCCCTTTCATTTTCCTAGACACCCAACGGATTCGCGCGCTGGGCTGGGCTCCCCGCCTGAGCATTCAAGAAGGCGTGGTTCGCACGCTGCGCTACCTACAGGCGCAGCCCTGGCTGTTGAAGGTCCACTGAAGATGCGTGTTAGCGTGCAAGGCCTCTGGCACTTGGGATGCGTGACAGCCGCTTGTGTGGCCGAGCACTTCCCGACCAGCGGGTACGATCCCGACCGGCAGAGGGTGGCCGAGTTGACGAAAGGGAAGGCTCCGATCTTCGAGCCGGGCCTCTCTGAACAAATCCAGCGATGTTTGACAGCGCAGAAACTGCGTTTCAGTGAGGACCTTGTCGAGTCGATCCAGGGTGCAGACGTTGTCTGGGTTACCTACGATACACCAGTTGACGATCGGGACGTGGCCGACACCGACTACGTAGCGCGAGAGGTCACGAGACTCTTTCCCCACCTGACGGATGGCACCGTGGTGCTGGTTTCATCCCAGGTCCCGGTTGGATTCACCGCGCGAATTGAACAGGCATTCCGCTCTTTGTACCCGAGGATCGACGTGGGTTTTGCCTGCTCGCCAGAGAACCTTCGGCTCGGGCGCGCGATGGAAGCATTCCGGCATCCTGGCCGAGTGGTGCTTGGAATCCGCAGAACAGCGGACCGTTCGACTCTGTCGCGCCTGTTCGCGCCATTTTGCGAGCAGCTGGAGTGGATGTCGGTTGAATCCGCTGAGATGACGAAGCACGCTCTGAATTCCTTCTTGGCCACCTCGGTTGCGTTCGCGAATGAGATTGCGTCTCTATGCGAGAAGGTCGGTGCCGACGGCAAAGAAGTTGAACGAGGTCTCAAGAGTGACGTCCGGGTGGGCTCCCGTGCGTATCTGGGCCCGGGAGGTCCTTTCGCGGGAGGAACGCTCGGCCGAGACGTAGGCTTGTTGGTTCAGTTAGGAGACTCAAAGAAGCTTTCGATTCCGCTGATCCGCGGGGTTCGTCAGAGCAACGACGAGCACAAATCCTGGTTGCGACACAAAGTCACCGAGCTGCTAGGCGGGTTGGCGGGGCGTACCATGGCGGTCCTCGGTTTGACCTACAAACCGGAGACCGACACGCTTCGACGGTCCGAGGCAATCGAATTTTGTCGCTGGGCGAGTCAAGGTGGGGCGACCATCCAGGCCTATGATCCTGTGGTGAAGCATCTTCCCGCGGGCTTGGCGGAGATAATCCAGCTTCGCCCCAGCGTAGCGGAAGCGCTCCAGCGCGCTGATGCAATGATTGTTGCAACTGAGTGGAAGCAGTTTCGGGAAATCGCCGTGGCCGACATCCTGGCTCAAATGCGGACGCCGATTGTCATCGACGGCTCGCGCTTCCTGGGATCGTGCCTGGCCAGCGACCGGCGCATTCGATACGCGGCCGTCGGCTTACAAGCGAGAGGGGAATGAAACTTCACGGGAAAGCAGTGGTGATTACCGGAGCGAGCCTGGGGTTTGGCAGAGCAATCGCCGCAGCCTGCATTGCCAATGGCGCTCACATTCTTCTTTGCGCTCGGGGAAAGGAATCACTGGAACGAACGCGCGAGGAGCTGGGCCGTCAGGCAAAACCTGGACAGAAGGTCCTCTCACTTGCCGCGGATGTCTGCCGACGGGAAGAAGTCGAGCAGTTGATCGCCGAGGCACTGCGAAGGTTGGGGCGGATCGATGGATTGGTAAACAACGCGGGTGTCTATGGACCGATCGGTCTCGTTGAGGACGTGGCCTGGGAAGATTGGGTGCAAGCCATTCAGACCAACCTGATGGGTACCGTCGCTCCTTGCCGCGAAATTCTCCCACTCTTTCGGAAACAAGGGCGCGGCAAGATCGTGAACGTCTCCGGCGGTGGAGCCACCGCTCCGCTTCCCCGTTTCAGCGCCTACAGTGCTTCCAAAGCGGCGGTGGTGCGATTCACCGAGACGCTCGCTCACGAGACCTTGGGCACGGGGATCGACGTAAACGCGATAGCCCCGGGCGCCTTGAATACCCGGCTGCTCGATCAAGTGCTTTCTGCGGGGTCGCAGCAAGTGGGAAAGGAATTCTACGAGCGGGCAATGGAGCAAAAGGGAAAGGGCGGAACTCCTCCCGAAAAGGGAGCGGCGCTCTGCGTCTTCCTCCTTTCCGAACAAAGCGATGGAATCAGCGGTCGCCTCTTGAGCGCTGTTTGGGACCCATGGGAAACGCTTTCCGATCGGCGAACCGCACTCCAACGGAGCGATGTGTACACACTGCGCCGGATTGTGCCCAAGGACCGTGGCTTGGATTGGGATAAGCGATGAACGTCGCGATCATCGGCTGCGGCCTGATCGGTCAGAAACGGCTCCAGGCGCTCGGAAGCGAGCATCGACTGGTGGCGGCGGCGGATACCGTACTTGAGCGTGCGCGAGCACTGGCCCAGCGACACCCCGAAGCCTTGGTCACCCGCGAGTGGGAGCAGGTGATCTGTCGTTCGGACGTTGAAGCAGTTATCGTTTCGACCACCAACAACTGGCTTGCACCGATTACGCTTGAGGCGGTTCGAGCCGGAAAGCACGTTCTAGTTGAGAAACCGGCCGCCCGTACGCCGGAGGAGCTGGACCCGGTGATTGCCATCGCAGAGTCCAAGGGACTCTGTGTTCAAGTGGGATTCAACCATCGCTACCACCCCGGCATTGTCAAAGCACGGGAGCTCGTAGACGGCGGACATTTGGGACCGCTGCTCTTCGTCCGTGCCCGATACGGACACGGGGGGCGGCTCGGTTACGAGCGCGAATGGCGCGCAGACCGAAAGGTTTCCGGCGGCGGGGAGCTTCTGGATCAAGGTATCCATTTGATTGACCTAGCTCGTTGGTTCCTCGGTGATTTTGAACACGTCACCGGTTCGGTCCACACCTACTTCTGGAACATGGAAGTCGAGGACAACGCATTTCTGCTGCTTCGCACTGCGCAGAACCAAGTAGCGCAGCTGCATGTCAGTTGGACCGAGTGGAAGAACCTCTTCTCATTCGAAATTTGCACCAAACTCGCCAAGTTGGAAATCTGCGGCTTGGGAGGCAGTTACGGCATTGAGCGGCTGACCTTCTATCAAATGTTGCCGCGGCTCGGTCCGCCCGAAACCACGATCTGGGAATACCCAGGTGAAGACTTTTCATGGCAGTGTGAGTTTCAAGCCTTCTCCGAAGCCGCCCGCCTGCGGAAAAAGCCTGCCACAGGCCTGCGGGATGCCCGCGCCGCCTTAGAGGTTGTCCACCACCTATACCGAGGCAAAGATTCATGATCATTGCTCGTAGCCCGTTGCGGATCTCTCTCGGAGGTGGCGGTACCGACCTACCATCGTACTATCGTCAGCACGAGGGATTTCTCGTCGCCGCCGCAATTGACAAATACGTTTACATTACGATTCATCAGACATTTGTTGATGAGCTGATCATCAAATACTCGAAGCTCGAGCACGCTACGTCTCGCGACAAAATCCAACATCCAATCATTCGCGAGGCACTAAAGCTACTGGAGATCAGAGAGCTGAACGTCGAGCTCACCAGCATGGCGGACATTCCGGCCGGAACCGGGCTCGGCTCTTCGGGAAGCTTTACCACTTCGCTGATTAAGGCGCTCCACGCCTACCGAAAGAATCTCGTCCATCCCCATGAGCTCGCTGCTCAGGCGTGCCATATCGAGATAGACCGACTCGGAGAACCTGTCGGGAAGCAGGACCAATACATCGCCGCGTATGGTGGGGTGACCTGCTTCCGCTTTCTCAAAGATGACCGCGTCGAAGCCTGGCCACTGAAAATCTCGCAAGAGACTCTCTACAACTTGGAAGACAATCTGTTGCTCTTCTTCACCGGCTACTCTCGCTCTGCGTCCGCCATTCTCAAAGAGCAGGACGACAAGAGCAGGCTGAAAGACCAGGAGATGGTAGAGAATTTGCACTTCATCAAGGAGCTCGGCTTCAAGAGCCAGCAGGCGCTCGAGGCCGGCGATTTGCGTTCATTTGCCGAGCTTATGAACGTGCACTGGCAATACAAAAAGCAGCGCTCGGATGGGATGAGCAATCCCAAGATCGACGCCTGGTACGAACTGGCAAAGCGCCACGGCGCCCTGGGCGGCAAGCTAATCGGTGCCGGGGGAGGAGGCTTCCTGATGTTCTATACGGAAGATCGCACCAGGCTGCGACATGCGTTGGTGGAGGCGGGGATGCGCGAGGTGCGATTTCGCTTCGATTTCGAGGGAACCAAGGTCATCGTGCAGTGAGCCCGCCAGTTGCGATTCTAGCCGGTGGACTGGCCACGCGCCTGCGCCCACTCAGTGACAGGATACCGAAATCGCTGATTGAGGTGGCGGGGAAACCATTCATCGTGCACCAACTCGAGCTGCTCCGGCGCCAGGGATTGACGCGCGTCGTTCTCTGCGTCGGGCATCTTGGAGAGATGATTCAGGATGCGATCGGCAACGGCCATTCGCTAGGAGTGGAAATTCAATACATCTTCGATGGTGGCTTTGCGCGAGGCACTGGTGGCGCGTTGAAACAGGCAGTGCCGCTCCTGGGTAACGCTTTCTACGTCCTTTACGGCGACTCGTACCTACCCGTTGACTATCGCGCGATGGAAGCAGCCTTCGAGCGATGTGAGAAGTTAGGGATGATGTCGGTGTATCGAAATCGTGGAAAATGGGACGGCAGCAATGTTCTCTACATCGATAAGCGCGTGGTCAGCTATGATAAGCGCAACCCGCCGTCGAGCTGTGAGCACATCGATTACGGGCTCAGTATGCTTCGGGCAGCAGCATTGGCAGACATCCCAGACGATCAGCCGTGCGACTTGGCAGTAGTCTTTCAACGGTTAATTGCAAAGAACCAAATGGCGGGCTTCGAAGTGTTCGAACGATTTTACGAAATCGGTTCATCGAGAGGGCTCGAAGAAACCAGGGCCCTTCTCTCTGGCAAGCTCTGAGCAATGAGTTCCTATTCGCAAACATATTTGGCGCAGGCACGATCGGTATTGGATCAGTTGGACTGTGACGCAGTAGAGAGGATGGTAGGGGAGCTGGCTTCGCTGCGATCCCGGCGCGGCAGGTTGTTCATACTGGGCGTGGGTGGTGGGGCTGCACATGCATCGCATGCGGTGAATGACTTCAGGAAGATCGCAGGCATCGAGGCATATACACCCACTGACAATGTCTCGGAGCTCACGGCCCGAGTGAATGACGACGGGTGGGAGACCTCATTCGTTAACTGGCTCAAGGTAAGTCGTCTGGGGAATCGCGATTTGGTGTTGGTGTTTTCGGTCGGTGGCGGTGACTTGGAACGCAACATCAGTCCGAATCTGGTTCGGGCACTGGAGCATGCCAAGCAAGTTGGTGCCGTAATCTGCGGGATTGTCGGTCGGAACGGAGGTTACACTGCGCAGGTTGCCAATGCTTGCGTCGTAATTCCAACCGTCAATAAGGAAATGATTACACCGCATACTGAAGGGTTTCAGGCGGTGGTATGGCACTTGATGGTCTCGCACCCGGCGCTCCGTGCTTCACCCACGAAGTGGGAATCGCTGCGCTGATTCTATGCAGCGCGGTGTTTTTCTGGACCGGGACGGAGTGCTGAACCGGCCGGTCGTTCGAGAGGGAAGACCGTTTGCACCGACGTCACTCGAGCAGTTCGAGCTGTTGCCAGGAGTTTCACAAGCTTGCTCAAGACTGCGGGAACAGGGGCTGGTGCTGATCGTGGTCACGAACCAGCCGGATGTAGCAAGGGGGGTACTGAGCCGTGAGCAGGTGGAACAGATGCACCAGAAGCTGAGGGAATTGGTACCCCTGGATGATATCCGCATTTGCTTTCACGACGGCCCGGATCGCTGTGACTGCCGAAAGCCACGCCCGGGGCTATTGCTGGAAGCCGCTAGGGATTGGAAACTGGACCTGTACGAAAGCTTCATGGTGGGGGACCGCTGGCGTGACATCGATGCCGGGCGGGCCGCCGGCTGCAGAACAATATTCATCGATTACGCCTACCGGGAATCGTTGCGTAGCTCGCCTGATTGGCGCGTTCTCTCGCTGCCAGAGGCGGTCGATTGGATTTTGAAGGAAGCCAACCGAGAAGGGAAGGAACGATGAAGGACGTCTCTAAGTTGACGGTCAAAGTTTTTGCAGACGGGGCGGAAAAGGCCGGGATGCTGGAGATGTACCGAAATCCAATGATCCGGGGATTCACCACCAATCCCACCCTGATGCGCAAAGCGGGGATTAGCGATTACCGGTCCTTCGCCAAAGAGATTGTGGAGGCAATTCCGGATCGGCCCATCTCCTTTGAGGTGTTTGCGGACGAGTTCGTCGAGATGGAGCGGCAGGCACTGGAAATCAGCAAGTGGGGAAGCAATGTTTACGTGAAAATACCGATCACCAATACCCGACGGGAACCGTCACATGGCCTACTGCGGCGCCTGGCGCGAGCAGGCGTAAAAGTGAACGTTACCGCCCTGATGACCTTGCAGCAGGTACGTGAGGTGTCCACCTGTCTGGCGGAGGGGCCCGCGGCCTGTGTATCAGTCTTCGCGGGCCGCGTCGCGGATACTGGCAGAGATCCGCTTCCGCTGATGGCTGCATCGGTTGAGCTGCTGCGCCCATACAAGAACCTGGAGCTGATCTGGGCCAGCCCAAGAGAGTTACTGAACATCTTTCAGGCGGATTCCATCGGGTGTCACATCATTACCGTAACCAACGACGTACTTAAGAAGCTCACCCTAGTGGGAAAAGACCTCGACGAGTACTCATTGGAAACCGTTCGGATGTTTTACGACGACGGGACTAAGGCGGGGTTTCGGCTCGCCGGCCAAGCACAGACTGCCGAAGTTTCAGGCCCGTCGTCCTTCGTGTCGCCGGGAACGCTACCAACCAATGTTCTTTGAAGTGCCGGAGGCCCTAAGCCATCCTGAGACGAATTGGCATCGGGATCTGATTCCGATCCAAGTGAGACAAACACCTGCACCAACCGCCTTTTTAGACGGTTCTCCCTCAATTAGATTGCAACGCTTCAATAGATTCTCGTCCCTCCCGTGAGCTTCGCCAAAACTGATGCTCTCTGATTCCCCGAAGAACGAGTCCGAAGAGGTGCCTTCTGACTACGGACGTGCGCCGATTGATCTCGGTTCAATGTGGCGCATCATCCTGCGTCGCCGCTGGGTGCTCATTTCGGCGCTTTTGGTAGTCATCGCGGCGGTGATGCTCGTCACCCTCCGCCAACAGAAGATCTACGCTGCCACCGCAACGCTGATCATCGACCTCGCCGCGCCAAAGGTCTTGGATAACAATCAGGTTGGGGAGGTGGTGGACTCAGGATCCGGCAGCTATTGGTTTAGCCGCGAATACTATGAGACCCAATACAAGGTCATTGCCAGCCGAGCCGTCGCCAGTCGGGTAGTTGCTAAGCTGCATCTCGCCACCGACTTGCGGTTCCTACAGCTCGATAAGATCGAAGACCCGGTCGCTCGCGAAAAAAAGCGACAAAGCATAGATCCCATCGCGATTGCACAATCGATCCTCCGGGTTGAGCCGGTTAAAGAGTCTCGGATGGTTCTGGTCCGAATCGAATATCCAGAGCCGATTCAGGCCGCCGCCCTGGCTAATGCGTTTGCCGAGGAATACATTGCCGAGAATCTGTCGGTCCGTCTTTCCACCACCAATAGCGCATCTGAATGGTTGGAAAGTCAACTCGTGGACCTTGAGGCCAAGGTCGACAAGAGCATGCGTGAGCTCTACAAATTCAAGAAAGAGAAGGACATCGTCTCAACTTCATTTGAAAACAAACAAAGTATGGTCAGCCAGCGGCTGGTCGCGTTCAATGATGCGCTGACCAAGGCCCGGATCCAGAAGGCGCAGCTGCAGGGCCGCGCCGAATCGATTCGCGCGTTAAGGAACAATCCGGAAGAGCTTCTAAGATCGGGTGACGCGTTTAACCAGTTGATTAGCGCCTATGTCGTTCAGCAGATGAAGCTGAAGCAACTAGAGCTCACCAATGAGTGCGCAGACCTCAAGAGCCGCTACCTCGGCGATCATCCGAAGTTGAGGTCGTGTCTTGAACGATTGTCCTTGGTCAAATCGAATCTGATACATGAAATTGAGGTTAACCTCTCGGCGCTGGATAAGGAGTACCGGGAAGTTGCTCAATCCGAAAGGAATTTGCTGACGCTTTACAATGAAGCCAAAGACGAGGCATTTAGAGTAAATCAATTCGAGGAGGAGTATCAGCAGCTGAAGAGAACACTGGACAACAATGAGCGCCTCTACGAGGTTGTGCTCAAACGACTCAAGGATGCAGGGCTCTCCGGCCGGATGCAAATGAGCAACGTACGAGTTCTCGACCGAGCCAAACCAGCGGACGGGCCACTTCGCCCCAAGCCTCTGTTGAACCTTGCGTTTGCAGTCCTGTTTGGACTCGTGGCCGGATTGGGCCTGGCGGTTGTGCTTGAGTACCTGGATACCAGCATCACCACGCAGGAACAGGTTGAGGAGCGACTGCGGGTGCCTTTCCTCGGAATCATTCCCAAAATAGCTATGACAAAGGGGCTTGGGCCTCAGGAATTGGCAATACACGCCCAACCGCGCTCCGCCGTTGCTGAGTGTTGTCGGTCGATTCGCACCAATCTGATGTTCATGTCTCCGGATAAGCCTTTTAAGTCAATACTTCTCACTTCGAGTGGACCGGGGGATGGGAAGACCACCGCCTCAGTCAGCCTGGCAGTGACGATGGCGGAGGGCGGGAGTCGGGTTCTCCTGCTTGACGCGGACATGCGACGGCCCCGGACTCACAGAGTCCTTGGCGTTTCTAACGAGGTGGGTCTGAGCTCACTGATCGTTGGCGCCGCCAAGCTGGAAGACGTGATCAAGAGCACCGCCGTTCCTGGCCTGTCGGTCCTTGTTTGTGGCCCGGTACCACCAAATCCAACCGACTTGCTTCAGACGGGGGCATTCTCCTCCCTTCTCAGCGATCTGGGAAAACAATACGATAAGATCGTCATCGATTCTCCCCCGGTGGGGGCGTTTGCGGATGCAGCGGTCATCTCCACTCTCGTAGATGGAACGCTCTTGGTCTTGAAGGCTGGAAAGACGTCGAGCGACCATGCACGGCGCGCCCTTTGGGCGCTTCGGAACGTGAAGGCGCGCATCTTTGGCGCGGTGCTCAACGATCTCGACCTGGAGAATCGGCACTACGGGTACTACTACTACAATCGGCACGGTTATTATTACAGCCGTAAAACTGACGAAGCGCCTTCATAGCCGTCGATATTCGTCTGAACATCGGGGGAGTTCGTCGCTTGCGATGATTCCATTAGCATTGCCTGAGGACCTGGAACCGCGCGATCAATGTCCGCGAGCCACGTCGGAAGAGGCCGACTGACACGAGCAGGCGTGACGGCGAACCGCAGACCTCCAGGAAAGCTACTTGAAGATTGTTCTTAGTTATCCGACCGAAAACGACAAAGGAGAAGGGGTTCACTACGCCCGGGTGCTGGAGCGCTTGGGCCACGAGGTTGTGACGGTCAATACGTCGGCAGAGTCACGCAGCTCGATCGATCCCGAGCGCAAGGTGATTGGATTTTCGCCTGGAGTGACCTTCGACCGCCTCTTGTCCCACGTCGGGGGCGCGGACCTGTTCCTCTATGTGGAACCTCTGGGCCTCATCCCCCTGGGGCTCGAGCATTCCCCAGTGCCGACAGTCTGCGTCATCTCCGATGTACATCGAAATTTGAGATCTCGGCAGACCCTTTCACGGCTGTTCGACCATGTCTTCCTGTATCAACGCAACTACCTTGAAGAGTTCTACGAGCACCCCAAAGCAGCGGTGCACTGGCTTCCCTGGGCCTGTGACTCGGAAATTTTTCGAGACCTAGGATCCACTCGCGACTTGGACGTTGCATTCGTCGGCCAACTCTTCGGAGCCTGTAGCGAGCGGAGCCGAGTAGTCGAGAAACTGAAAGGGAAGTTCAAGCTCAACAAGCAACGCTATTACCTTCAGAAGGAAATTCCTGAAATCTATTCTCGGGCGAAAATCGTGATCAACTTGCCGATTGGGCACGATTTGAATTGTAGAGTATTCGAAGCGATGTCTTGTGGGGCTCTGCTTCTGACCACTCGTGAGAACAACGGGCAAGAGGTTCTGTTTCAGGACGGAGTTAACTACGCCGGCTTTGCTGGGGAGGCTGAGCTCTTCGAAAAGGTAGAACATTTTCTGAGGGATGAGAGCGCAAGACAGCGAATCGCCCGGACAGGCCATGCGCTGGTTATCGAGCAACATACCCTTGAGGCAAGGCTAAAACTAATGATCGCGAAAGTGCAGAGCAGCCCGCGAGGATTTGCGCCGGTGCGGAAGTTCAGCCGCAGCGATGTGCTGGCAACGTACGCCTCGATTTTTGAGCGCAATGGCTGGGTAGAGGCATTGCTCAAGTTGGCGGCCGATAAACGAGGGGGACTCGAACGTTCGGTACTGCTGGCGAGAGGAGCGAAATCATTCCTCCGGCGGGCGGTACGGGGGTGGTGAAAGACACCTTGAAAGTGGAAGGGGAGAACGCTGCGACGGCCCTGCTAAAGCGATTGAGCTTGGGCATCGGGTCGTCCGCAATGTCACATGGAATTGGGGCTCTCCAATCTTTCGGGTTGGTACCGTTCTTTTTGCGGGGGTGGGGCTCTGAGACATATGGGCGGTGGCTGGCACTGACCGCGATGATTTCCTATCTGAGCTTGTTCGACTTAGGCGGGCAGACGTACGTTGGCAATCTCCTTGCCATTGCCCATGCTCGCAGCGAACGACCCGTCTTCGTGCGGAGACTCTCTCAGGGGGTGTCTCTCTTCCTCGTACTTGGCCTTGCCGCGTTCGCCGCGCTGTTAATCGTGCTCGGCGTGGCGCTTCGAGTCCCGTTACCAGGGCTTCACCGCTCGCTGGAGCACTGGGAAGTTTTGGTGATCGGAGCGTTGGCCGCCAATTTCCTGGTTCTCTCATTGCCCGGAGGCATTTACATTACCGCCTATCGAGCAACCGGACTGTTTGCCAGGGGCACAATGGTTGCAAATGTGACTCGATTGGTCGGCCTGGTTGCAATGGGGGCAGCTCTTTTTCTCAGAGTTTCTCCAACGGTGTTGGCGCTCGTAATTCTGGGAATCGGCATCGTTGGCACCACCACACTCGTTCTCGATACGCGACGCTGCATTCCGCAGTGCCGTAGTCTCCAGATTCACTGGGAGAATGCGAAGGCTGGTTGGCGGGAGCTCCGGGGGGGTGCGTTTCAATTCTGGAAGATCTCGATCGCTCAGGCACTCGGGCAACAAGCGATCGTTCTGGTCGTTGCGGCGACCACCGGGCCTGAGGGAGTAGTTCTCTATTCTACCCACCGAACTCTTTCCAACATTCCCAGTTACGTCGGAGGGTTGTTACAGGCTCCGATTCTTCCTGAGTTGAGCGCAATGTGGGGCGGCGGTCAGCTCGAGAGGATGTTCCGAACAGCGCGACTTTCCATACGCGTGGCAGTGCTGTTGACTGGCGTCCTGGCGCTCGCGGTATGGATTGCCGCGCCCGTGGTTTATCCCGCTTGGACCGATAAGCAGTTGCGGATTAGCTCAGGACTGTTAGCTACGTTACTGGTCGACGCTATGATCGCGGCGGGTGGAATCAGCGCCGCATGGATGATGCTCGCCACCAATCACCATCGGTCGGTTGCAAAATGGTCGCTGCTGAATTCGGCAATCGCGCTCGGTATTGCCGCGATCCTCCTTCCTCGTTTAGGAGTTTTCGGCGCGGCCGTCGGAACATTGACGGGAAACGTTCTGTGTGCGGGCGTTGCGCTTCCCGTACTTTCGGCCAGATTTGTCAAGGTCAAAGTTGGGCAGATTTATTGTCAGATTGGTTGGGCCTGGCTGGCCTTGGTGCCTGCAACGGCGCTGATGTTGATTTCTTCGCTTTGGCTAAAGGGGTGGTGGTCAGTTGGGCTGTTCGGGATCGCTAGCTTTGTGCTCGCTTACCCCGCTCTTCGCGTCGCTCTGGGCCGATCGGCTACTCACCGTGCATTGAGCCTGCTTCTTCCTAGGGTTTTTGTTGGCCCGATCGAGACCGGGAATCCAAGATGAAGCCACCTAACATCAGAGCTGCCGCGCACTCGGTCCTAAAGGCCATTCATCTGCTGGCGCCAGTCCAAAGGGCAGCCCGCGAGTTGCATACCTGGCGGCAAAATCGCCTGACCGATGAGCAGATCAAAGAGATCTACCGAGCCCGATACCATCAGGGCGCAAACTACGGTGGCATCGCCCCCACCGCCGACTGGGAGTCGGACGAAGTACTGAAGGCGCAGCACGCCAAAGCGATCCTCGCCGTCTTGCCAGCCCGAAAGGTTCTCATCGGTGGATGTTCGTCAGGGATGGCGGTGTTAGCTTTCCGGCGTCTGGGGATCGAAGCTTGGGGATTTGAATTTTCGGATGACCTCGAGCGGATCGTCCTCCCGGGGGTCAAAGCCTTTGTTCGCCGGGGGAGTATGACCGACATTCCGTTCTCGTCCGCAGACAGTTTCGAGATTCTGATGAGCACCGATGTCTTGGAGCATGTCCAAATAAGGCAGATGTCCAGGATGATGGGGGAGATGCGCCGACTGAAAGTGCCATGGATGGTTCACATGATTAATCACATCGCTCGAACACCTGATCACATGACGCTTAAGCCACTCTCTTGGTGGGAACAGAGGTTTCTCGAAATTGGTTATAAACTTAGGAGGGATTTGCGCACCCCGGTTCACAGCAATCGCCGAATTTATGGCCTGTGCGGAGATCCGGACCATGTCTACACGTTTTGGGAGCGATCATTAACCGCTGACGCCCGGAAGTAAGAGAGCGCTTCGCGCTCGGCATCGCTTGCAAGTCCGAGCTAGTCGATCACCGCAAACGCGATGTAGGGATCGAATTCCAAACGTTCTACTTTCAGACTTCCGATTCCAAGCTCGTCGATCAAGGCGGAGGTTTCGCCTGGCCAAAGCGGATTGTCCAACTCGTCAAAGGCGATCACCGCTCCTTTGGGCATGCGTGGAAAAAAGTGCTGGATCGCGGTCCGGGTAGGCTCGTAAAGGTCAAAGTCGAGGAACAGCAAGCTGACAACCAGATGCTGGTGCGAATTCAAGAACTCGGGAATGGTGTGGGTTGCGTCTCCTTTGATCAGCTCCACTTTGGGGATGTGGCCCAGGAACCGATACGAGTCGTAGATTTTGAGCAGCTCCAATAGCTCTTCCTGAGAATCCGAGTACAGGTCTCCCTCCTTGAGAGTTGAGAGGGGGTTCGAGTCCTTTTGCGATAGCTTTGGAAAACCCTCAAAAGTATCGAAGCCATATATGCGTCGGATGAGGTTCACCGGCTCAAGGATGGCGCTGATGTGTGCCCACGCCATCAAACCTCCTCCACGAAATACTCCGCATTCAACGACCGACCCCTTGACCCGGAGGACGCGCTTGAAGATCTCATATTGAGCCAAGAGTCTCGTGAGGTTTTGGCGTTTGATATACTTTGGAAAGCTTTCGATCTTCTTTTCCCAAGAATCTGGCGACCGTTCAAAAACAGCCTGAAGGCGACTTCCCACCAGCTGCTCTTCGTGAGTTCGGAAACCTCCTTCCAATGCGGCGCCAGGCTTTTGATCAAGCAGTTTGCTCATTGAACGAAGCATGCCGACGAATTGCTTTGTTGGCAAGAAAGGAGGGAGCCAAGGACGATGAATACCAGAGCTCTGGCACTTCGGATTCGACGCCACGCCATTGAGATGACGCATTCTGGCAACAGCTCCCACGTGGGTGCCGTATTGTCGATCGCCGACATTCTCGCAGTGCTCTATGGGCAAGTGATGGCGAAGCGCCCCGATGATCCAAAGTGGGCGAATCGCGATCGCTTCATCCTAAGCAAGGGGCATGCGGGAGCAGGAATCTATGCTGCCCTGGCAGAAACAGGCTACTTCTCACTGGATCAACTGCGGACTCACTACAAGAATGGCAGCCTGCTTTCTGGACATCTGTCTCACTTAGGTATTCCGGGAGTGGAGCTCTCCACGGGCTCCTTGGGACACGGGTTGTCAGTCGCTGCCGGAATGGCGCTGGCCGCAAAACACGATGGTGGAAGTCACCGGGTGTTTGTTCTGATGAGCGACGGGGAGTGCGATGAAGGCTCAAATTGGGAAGCCATCCTGTTCGCCGCCCACCATCGGCTGTCTAATTTGGTCGCGATCGTCGACTACAACAAGCTTCAGAGCCTGGGGTCGGTTGAAGAAACGATTCAGTTGGAGCCCCTTGCTGAGAAGTGGCGAGTATTTGGATGGCATGTCGTTGAAATCGACGGTCACGATCACGATGCACTTCTCAACGCCCTCTCGGTGGATCTGGCAGCTTATCCCCAACCGACATGTATCATCGCTCATACTATCAAGGGTAAGGGAGTCTCCTTCATGGAAAACAGCGTCCTCTGGCACTACCGCAGCCCTCAAGGTGAGGAATATGAGCGTGCGCTAAGCGAGTTGAGGGCCGATACGTGAGAGACGAGTTTATTCGTACCTTGACTCAACTTGCGCGACACGACCCGAATCTGTTCTTGATCACTGGCGATCTTGGTTTCGGCGTGCTGGATCACTTTGCCGATGAGCTTCCCGGGCAGTACTTCAACGCCGGCGTCGCCGAGCAGAACATGACGGGAGTAGCGGTTGGACTCGCATTGGAAGGGAAGACAGTATTCACGTACTCAATCGCAAACTTCCCGACTCTTCGATGTCTCGAACAGATTCGGAATGATGCCTGTTACCACGAGGCAAATGTTAAGATTGTCGCAATTGGGGGCGGATTTGCATACGGCGCCTTAGGATTCAGTCATCACGCCACGGAGGACTTGGCGGTGATGCGCTCGATGCCGCAAATGACGGTGGTAGCGCCCGGCGATCCAGTGGAAGTACGTGCCGCGACCCGGGCGATCTATCAAGCGCGGGGTCCTTGCTACCTACGGCTCGGAAGGGGCGGCGAGGCGGCTGTTCACCCCAAGGAGGTGGACTTCACTCTTGGCCGCGCCATCAAGTTGTTGGATGGCAATGAAATAGTCTATTTGGCAACCGGCGGCATCTTGAGCAATGTGTTTCAAGCTTGCCAGCTGTTGAAGACGCGGGGTAGGCAGGCTGCCCTCTACAGCATTCCCACCGTCAAGCCTATTGACCGCGAGCTGTTGGAAACGTTAGCCCAGCGATTCCGAGCGATTGTGACCGTGGAAGAGCACAGCGTGATCGGTGGTCTGGGCGGTGCAGTAGCCGAAATTCTCGCTTCGATACCGCAACCGCGCGCTATTCTGAAGATGATTGGTCTTCGAAGCGGATTCTCTTCAGTGGTGGGAGATCAGGAGTACCTGAGAAAAACCTATGGGCTTTCGGTACAAGCGATTGAGGAAATTGGATGGGAGCTGCTCAGTGGCACCGGGAGCGTTGCAGCTGGGCTCAACCATACCGGACGCTTCTTTGGACCGGTGCCTAGTCCGGGAAATACTTGATGGTTCCCGTGAGCATCTGCCTTACGACCTGGAATCGGGCGAAGGCTCTACCTCAGACGATCAATAGTCTTCTTCGGCAGTCGTTTGAAGATTTCGAGCTGATCATCAGCGACGACTGCTCGCATGATGGGACCGAGCAGCTCTGCCGAGAGTACGAGAGGCGAGATTCACGGATTCGCTACTTCCGCAACGCCATCAATCTGAACATGCCTGGTAACCTCAATGCGGCGATCAGAAGAGCTCGAGGCCAATACATCGCAAATCTCCATGATGGAGACATCTTTCGCTTCGATCTGATCGAAAAATGGAAGACCGCACTTGATGATTGCGGGACTGCCGCTTTTGCATTCAATGATTACCGGGTCGTCTCCCACGATGGGAAGGAGCGCATCTACCGGGCTCCATTCGGTCCGGTCATTCCCGGTACGGAGATTGCCCTTTACTATTTTCGGACCGTTACATCATGTGTTTGGGGAACCGTGATGGCTCGGGCATCTGCATATCAACAACTGGGGCTGTTTGATGAGCGTTTCGGGTTTATTGCGGATGTCGAGATGTGGTTACGCCTGGCATCACATTTCGATATCGCGTATGTGTCGGAACCCTTGATAACTCTCGGAGAGAGACCGGGCGACCATCCATTTCGACACGGACTTTGGCGCAGTGCTTTTTGGGCATTCGCGATTTATCTGAAATACCTAGAAGTGTTCCGTCCCAAGCTTCCCGATGCGTGCGAACATTACCAGCGACTTTTCTCTCGGACCCGGCGAAAGTACTTCATCCAAACACTGTTGTACTCGATACGACACCGGCAATGGGAACGTTTCAGAGAGGGAATCGCGATTTGGCGTGATGCGGATGATTCGATCCTTCGCGTCTTCGCCACGCTGTTCGCGGCGTTCGAGCGGCCGCCTCAGTGGTATCGTCCTGACTGCTGGCAGATGGCCTGCATTCCGCAATCCGGCAATTCCTGAGGAGCAACGATAACTCCACTTCGAGCTTTAAGCGTCAAAGCTCTAATTGATGTGCCCTCGCAATTCGCCTACGCAATCGATTCCATCAACTTCAGCATGCGATCCTTCTGTGTGTAGCGCGAGCTGATACAACGTTGATAGCCTGCCTTGGCTACGGCAGCTCTTTTCTCCGGCTGTGATAAATAATGTGTCACTTTCTCCACGAGCTCTCGGTCAGACGAGAAGAACTCTGCTTCCCTTCCTTCTTGAAAATAGGAGAGATGATCGGGCGTTCTTTCAGCAAGAAGAAAAGATCCTACCGCCGGAATCTCGAAGGTACGCCCAGCAGAGTGTAGTGTGTTGTTGTTCCATTTCGACAGAAAACAAAGACAAATCTTGGCGCTCGCCAATAGTTTCGCGTACTGCTCAACTGGCGCGGGATGGATCTGATCCCTGTTCGGAAGGCGTCGAGCGCGGTGCCGCCAGCCAGAGCCGTATACTCTTACGGAGATTCCGGCAGCGAGCAAAGCCAGAATCATCGCTTCCGTAGTGGGCTCGTAGTGACCAATGAACAAAACGTCGGACTGAAGTTCTCGGCGCTCTTCATCGCTTACGGACGGCGGGTAATGGATGTCGGGATCGTACCCAAACTCGGTTAAGACAACTCGACGCGCGCCTCGCTCCTCAAGCCAACGTTTGCTGAATGAGTAGGAGTGAACGTGAACGTCGTAGGAGGGAATCGTTTTTAGGAAGTAGCGGTAAGTATATTTCCTATGACCGAAGTGTTCCGAGGTGTAGTGGACCAGTCGGCCGGCAACGGACTGAAGCCGCTCCACCGTCTTCGGCCACAAATAGAGTGCGCTGTCAACGTATGTGAGATCCGGCCGGAAGGCCTCGGCTCTTTGGAGAAGCGTTTGATTGTACGCGACAATTCCAGGCCCTACCAGTAAGTGCCGATGCACTTTACTCAGCCACTGCCAGCGCCAGTCCATGAACGGGCTCTGGTCCAAGCACTCCACCTCATGGCCAAGCTCAACAAGCGCCCGCCGCCTCGACTCCGTCAAGCTACCGGGCCTGCAAGGCCCCGTGTAAAAGATTCTCATCTTCTTCCATCTCTTGTCGGCTTAGCAGCTGTCTCACGAGCAAAAAGTGCTATTCGACTCGTTTGTGCAACTCGAACGAAAGCATCCACGACATGAGCTTCAGGCCCGGAAGCTGCAGCAGTCGCTGGTCGAGCCAATTGAAAATTGGGAGCAGGCGTGGGGCCTTGACTCCGGCAATACTCAGGAGATGCCAATGATGTACATTCCGCATCTCAAGGAATCGCTGAGCAAAGCGGAGATCCCGATAGGAAAGAATGTGAGCGCGCTCCCACTCTGTTCGCATTTGGGGAGTCAGGCGTCGGTACAACTTGATCGCGGGGTTATAATCGAGTGCCTCGAGGGCAAAGCACACACCGCCAGGCTTGAGGATTCGCCTTATCTCCGGCAGCGCGAAGCTCAAGTCCAGGTGATGGAGCACTCCCATGCACGTGACCACGTCCACGCAGGAGGACGGTAAGCCAGTTGCCTCGCAATCGGCCTGAATAAAGACGGTGTTCTGCTCGAGACCCTTCTCAGCTGCCGCGAGCTTGGCGTTTCGCACCGACACGTCGCTAATATCAAGACCAATTGCCAAAGCGGCTCCGCTGCGGGCGGCACGTCGAGTATTACTTCCGTTTCCGCAGGCATAGTCTAGAACGATTTTGTCTTTGCTGTGATCATGAATCCATTCATCAAAATACTCGTTCGATAATGCCGTTGTTGCGTAGTATTTCTTGTTTCCATGTAGCTGCTCGTAGACGTCTTTTGGAAGGTCCGCTTGAGCTGCCGTGGTTCGGCTGTGATTGTGGAACTCGAGTTCCTTAAGCTTGCGAGTCTCGAGCGCCGAGAGCCAGGCTCCATTCTGGGCCGCGGCAATGCGCTGGATCTGCGTCCGCAGCGCGGTAGCCTCCGCGGGTATTGTTCGCTCTGAGCCGAGGAGCCCAGACTGTTGGGGCGAGGAAACAGGTGCCTCAATCTCGGAATTCATCAATGGTCTCCAGTGAGGGCCGGATCAGCTCGGACATTTTAGACAGTGGCATGCTCATCTCGTCAAAGCATCGAGGCGGCCTGCACCGACGAGGGGGGTGGATGGGTAGCGCTGCTGACCTGTGCCCTGGCGGAGGTACCCGGCCGGAATTGTCGTATCGGAGCGAACCACAAATACAGGGCGACAAAGCTGTGAGCTAGGGTAAGGGAATTGTAGGAAAAGAAATATCCTCCGATAACCAAAACGTGAGGGTAGAACATGTTTAAGATTGGACTGAGGACCAGATTGCCTTGGGCGACTCGACCGAAGGCCCAGCCTGCCAGCAGTCCGGCGGCCAAGAAGGAGAACCACGCGCCGGCCAGTCCAAAATCTACGATCGGCGGCATGAACAAAGTGTAGACATTGCTTCGGACACCAGGGTCTGGCTCGAATGTCTCGTACGTCCCGCGTTCCCTGATACCAAGCAGCTCGACCAGTCCGCCGAAGGTGCCCATCCCGTAGCGGAGATCCGGTGGGTGTACGAGGGCGTGCTTCAGGTAGTGCGAGAACGCGTAGGGATGCGACAGCACGCCGTGACGGAATCCGGCCCATTCCTTTTCTGGGTCCGCGCCTTGTAGGGCATGGGGGTAGGCACGAACCCTGTCTTCCAGCGCAAGCTCGTTGGTTGCACCTCTAAGCGCGCCGATAGCGGTGCCCGCAGCGGCCAATCCCAGAAGCAGAAAGGGCACGAACGCAACAAGCTTTGCGGTGAGGAAGGGGACCGCTCCCTTTTCTTGAAATATTCGCGTTGACCAGTAACCAGCGCACCAAAGGTAGATACCGGCGAGCATTGGCCCTCGACCCAAGTAGCTGACTGCGTAAGCTAGGGAAACGCCGAGTGGAAGAATTGCGATCGCTCGCTCCCATCTGGAACGGCACGTAGCAAACAGCATTCCCCCGAAGAGCGGAGCGGCAGTCATGGCCGCCAGCAGTATCTGGAACGAAGCCGGCGGCTTGTCGAGTCTGTTGGGCGTGAAAATCTCTCTGAAGAGTATGTAGCAAATGCCCAAAAGGCAGCATAGAGCAATGATTTTGCTGAGGTATGGAAAGCGAACCGAAATCACTTCAGAATGTTTTGAGCTTCTCGTTCGACGCGGAATCCAGAGCTTAGAGATCAAGCTTCCTGCGTAAAAAACAAATATGTTTCCGTTGATCCACCAGAGCGCCGGTGGCCAAAGAGGGTAGTCTTCAACGTTTACGGAGATCGCTATCAAGCCTGCCCAAAAGAGCGCAAAAAAGGCGCCTGGGGCGACCCAGCTTCCGAGCGTTACCCGAGCGACGATGGCGAGAAGGATTAGGGCCACAATCGGCAAAAGAACTTCAATGTCGATAATGGGTCACCTCAATCTGTCAGCTACCAACGCAATTCCTGGCTTCGTGTTTGAGCGTGAATCGGATCCCGCCCTCACCGAATTGACGGTGAGGCATCGTATCATCCACCAACGGAGCGCAATGAGCGCTTGTTTTTCGACCCGTCTTCGGAATCGACCAAGATGTCGGTGGACGCGGCGACTACACCGGCCCCTGGTGGCTGAGAACTTCGGATCGGAGCCCTAGATCTGAGAAGGGCATTGAAGGTCTGCCAGAGGATTTTGAAGTCCTGCGACAGGCTTTGCTCCCGTACGTATCTGAGCTGTAGCCGCAACTTCTCGGGCCGGATCAGATCGAGGTACGCCTGATTCGCATCCGAATAGCCAGAGGCAACAATGATTTCACCCTCGTCGTGAAACTTGATCGAGGACCAATCGGTAAGGCCGGGGCGGACATCAAGGATCGCCTTTTCTTCCTCCGTATACAAATCCACACACCATCGGACCTCGGGCCGTGGACCTACCAGACTCATCTCGCCCCTTAGGATGTTGAATAACTGCGGTAGCTCGTCAATCTTGTAGCGACGGATAAAATGGCCCACGCGGGTGATACGTTCGTCATTGGCGCTGGTTGCTTCCGGACCTCGAAGGTGTACCCGCATGCTTCGAAATTTGAAAATGCGAAAGGCCTTGCCGTACCGTCCGACGCGCTCGCCGCGATAGAAGACGGGTCCTCGGCTGTCGAGTTTAATCGCGACTGCGATTGCGGCCATCGGAATTGCCAACACTCCCAATCCAGTAGCAGCGAGGAATACATCCAGGGCTCGTTTTGCTGTTTGATAGAGCGCGTCCCTCGGAATGGGCGGCATGCGCGCAAGATATCATGGATGCCCATGCTAAGATGTACGCCCGTGCAGGGGCGGAATTTCCTTCCCAGAAAGAGAACTCAATTGGCTTACCGCGTTCCTTTTGTCGATCCGAGGGAGCATTACCGTCGCTATGGGCTGGGTATCGACGGGGCGATCCGGGAGTGTCTAGCTCAAGGCGACCTGATCATGCGCCGGCAGCTCAAGGCGTTTGAAGAGAACTTTGCACGGTTCATCGGCGCGAAGTACGCGGTGGGCCTGAACAGCGGTTACCACGCGCTTGCGTTTTCGATTCTCGCCGCGGGTTTGGGACCGGGCGACGAGGTCATTACGGTGGCGCACACCTTTGCCGCCACGGTGTCGGCGATCGTCCACGCGGGTGCCATCCCAAAGCTGATCGATGTTGGCTCGGACTACAACATGGACATGGATGCCCTGGAGCGCGCGATTACTCCGCGAACGAGGGCCGTTCTGCCCGTGCATCTGAACGGACGGCTCTGCGACATGGAGCGCCTCAACTCGATTGCCAGAAAGCACGACCTATTGATCATCGAAGACGCTGCGCAGGCGGTTGGCGCCACCTACCGCAACCAAAAGGCGGGCACTTTTGGCCTCACCGGCTGCTTCAGCTTCTATCCGTTCAAGCTGTTGGGTGGATTCGGAGATGGAGGCGCGATCACCACCAACGATCCAAAGATAGCCCGTGCAATCACTCTGATGCGGTACAACGGAGAGGATCGAGAAACCGGGGAGTTTCATTACCACGGACAGACGGCACTGCTGGATAACGTTCAAGCGGCAGTGCTGGACTTCAAGCTTACCCACGTGCCGGAATGGATCGTTCATCGACGGGAAATTGCCGCCCGTTTTCGTGAGGGACTAGAGAGTGTCCGAGAGATTTCGCTTCCTCACTTCGCAGGCGCTCAATATGGGGATGTCTACCAAAACTATGTAGTCCGAACGCCGCGACGGGACGAGCTTAGGGCGTACCTGAAGATGGAGGGAATCGAAACCTTGGTTAGTTGGCCGAAGCCGATGTGGCACCATCGAGCTTTGAAGCTGGGCGAGTACCATCTGCCTGAAACCGAGGCGATCTGTCGGGAGGTGGTGTCCCTCCCGATGAGCGCCGAGACAACCCATCAACACGTAGAAGAGACGGTTGCTTGCATTCGACGCTTTTTCGGACAATGACGAAGCTGAGGCAAGACCTATGACTCTCAAGCTCAGCCAACGAGGCGATGTCATCGCGCAGTCCGAAATCCGGATCATGTCTGTCGAGTGCGAGCGCGTCGGAGGGGTTAACCTCTCCCAGGGCGTCTGTGATACCGAGATTCCCCTCCCGGTTCGGCGTGCCGCACAGGAAGCGATCGAGACCGGCGTCAACACTTATACCCGCTTGGAAGGCTTGATCGAGCTACGTGCGGCAGTCGCCGAAAAGCTCTCGCGCTACAATGGGCTCCAGTACGACCCCGAGACCGAGGTGATTGTTAGTGCCGGAGCCACCGGCGGCTTCTACTGCGCCTGCATGGCGCTTCTGAATCCTGGCGACGAAGTCATTCTCTTCGAGCCGTACTATGGCTATCACCTGAATACCTTGCTGGCGCTCTCGGCGGTTCCCACCTATGTGACGCTCAAGCCGCCGGACTGGACGTTCCCGGCTCGGGACCTAGAAGCGGCGGTGACTCCGCGCACCCGAGGCATTGTGGTCAATACGCCGTCCAATCCATCGGGGAAAGTTTTCACTCGCACCGAGCTGGAATTGATCGCCGACTTCGCAAACCGCCATGATCTTTTTGTCTTCACCGACGAAATCTACGAGCACTTCCTCTACGATCGCCGCCAACACGTCAGTCCCGCCTTGCTGCCGAGAATGCACGAGAGGACAATCACCATTTCGGGAGCTTCGAAGACTTTCAGCATCACAGGCTGGCGGATCGGGTGGAGCGCGTGCAGCAATAGGTGGACTCCGCTGATCGGTGCGCTAAACGATTTGATCTACGTGTGCGCTCCGGCGCCCTTGCAAGCCGGCGTCGCGCGCGGGTTGGCCACCTTGAGTGCGGAATATTACGAGCGATTGATTCGAGAGTACGCAGTCAAACGAGACAAGATATGCGCAGCCTTGAGTAAGGCAAGGCTGACACCTTTCGTTCCGCAGGGTGCTTACTACGTGCTTGCCGACGTGTCTCGTCTACCCGGCAAGAACAGCAAGCAACGGGCGATGTACCTGCTGGAGCAAACCGGGGTCGCCAGTGTGCCGGGCTCCGCTTTCTACCACGGCTCGGATGGAGAGGAGCTGGTGAGGTTTTGCTTCGCCAAGAAGGACGAGGATCTCGATCGCGCCTGCCGGTACCTCGAAAAGCTAAAGGTGTGATGAATACGGCGGAAGCGATCGTCAACTATTCCACCGTAACCGAGCTTTCCGGAGCTCGTGCCACTCGGGCACAGTTGGCGCGGATGTATCAACGGTATTACTTCGCGGGTGGATTCTGCGAGGGCAGGGACGTCCTCGAGATCGCATGCGGTTCAGGCCAGGGCTTGGGCTACCTCGCTCGTCGTTCTCGGAGCGTGGTGGGCATTGACATCGATGAACATGTTCTGGCGCTCGCTCGCAATTACTACGGCGACCGGATCGAGATTCGCCAAATGAATGCCGAGGCTCTATCCTTTCCAGCTGCGAGCTTCGACTTGGTGGTCCACTTCGAGGCCATCTATTACTTGCCGCGCCCAGAACGCTTCGCGTCTGAGGTGAGGCGAGTGCTGCGCCCCGGCGGGATTCTGGTCCTCTGCACCACCAACAAGGACCTTCCCGACTTCAACCCCAGCCCATTCTCGCATCAGTACTTCGGCCCGCCGGAGCTGGTGGCTCTGTTGGGCCCGCACGGATTTACGGTCGAGTGTTTAGGAGCCGATCCGGTCGGACCGCTGACCCTTCGAGGCCACGCACTGCGCACGCTCAAGCGCGCTGCCGTTCAGCTTGACCTCATCCCCAAGACGATGCGAGGCAAAGAGCTGCTAAAGCGAATGGTGTTCGGCTCGCTGGTCGAACTTCCGAGAGAAATTCCGGAAGGGGAATCGGTGGAGTTGCCAAAGAGCATTCCTGCCGATCGGCCTGATGGAGAACACCACGTCCTGTTCGCAGTTGCGCGCCGATGCTTCGATTGCGAAAGCTGAGCCCGCTCGGGGAGGCGCCCCACTCGTCGCGCTCCGAAGCAGGTCACGGGCACTGGACCGGATCTAGTCCATCGCGGACCGAACTTTGGGGAATCGTGCCAATCTGTGTGCTCGTTGTCGGCTGCCCGCTTGCAGGGGGTAGCGTCGATTGGCGTGCGCAGCTGGCTGCGAGCGTCCTCGCATCACTGGCGGTCTTTTTTGCTGCACGACAAGGATCCACCGGTCTTCCCATTCTAGTGGTGGGTCTGCTGGTAGTGACGGCAGTGACGGTGCTTCAACTAGTTCCCTTACCCCCGTTTCTTGTCCGGCTTCTCTCACCGAAATCTGCGGCTACGCTCGACAGCGCGCTCAGACCGCTTGGGTTGTATCCGGCCCCCAGAGCGCTCTCTCTCGATCCGCCTGCGACGGCTCTCGAAGCCGCCAAGGCCCTGACCTGCACTGCCGCTGTGGCCGCAACGGCGATGGTCGCCGCATCTCGAAGGGCCAGGAAGCTTCTTCTGGCGGCACTGCCCCTCAGCGGCCTGGCGGTCGTATCTCTGGGCCTCTTGCACGCGTTGGCCACCGGAACAGACGGCTTCGAGTCGAAGTTTGCGTTTGTTAACCCCAACCATCTGGCAGGCTTTCTCAATCTGGTTGCCTGGCCAGCGCTGGGGCTCGGCCTCCAGGCCACCGGGCGCAAACGACTCTTGTGGCTCGGATGCTTTTCGGCGACCGCCAGCGGTGTTTTTCTCTCACTTTCACGCGGTGGAATCGGTGCATTCTTCGGGGGTCTGGGTGTCTTTTCCATTCTTCACCTTCGCGCATCGCGCAGAGGGCCGCGCTCGGATCCGTGGCGTTTGGCCATCGCGTCCGTGGCAATCGCAGCGGCCTTGGGAATCGCTGCATTTCTTGGACTGCAACGAGTTCTGACAGAGATACAGACAGTCCCGCTGATGCATCTGAGCTCCTATGACAAAATCGCGCTTTGGCCGCTTCTTACCAGAATGATCCGCTCCTTTCCCTTAACGGGTATTGGACGTGGAGCCTTTGACACCGTCTTTCCTGTCTTCAAAGTCGATGCGGATCCCTTCACCTGGACGCATCCGGAAAACGAGTGGCTACAACCTTTGGTCGACTTGGGAATACCGGCAGGTGCCTTGTTGGTAGCTAGCTTTGGATGGACCTGGGTCAGGGCAGCCGCCGGCCGGGAGCTCTCGCAGACCGAAGCAGGGGCTCTCGCGGGCGCGGCTGCCCTTCTCTTGCAAAATCTAGTCGATTTCTCGCTCGAGATCCTCGGGGTCGCCGTTCCTTTTGCGGTGGCGATGGCGCTGATCTCCAAGCCCGGGCCCAGATTGCGAGTTTCGCAACGGGCCTTGTCCATCGCAGCAGTCTGCTGCCTACTCGGCTCCGTCAGCGGAACACTCTTTTACCGTGCCCACTCGGCTGAAGCAGACGCCAGGCGCGTCGCGCGAGCGGAGAATCTTGATCAAATGAAAGCGCTCGCTAAGTCGGCGGCGCATTGGCACCCGGCCGACTACTTTCCGCGGGCGGTAGTAGGAATTCAGTTGGCTGCGCAAGGGCATTGCAGCGAGGCGCTGCCGTGGCTCTTCCAAGCCATGGCTCTGCATCCCACCACCCCTGACCCGCACTATTTTGCGGCCTCGTGCCTGGCGGCCGCGAAGCAGGACGCGCTTGCGAAGAGAGAATATCGCCTGGCGTACCTGTTCGGCCGTCGAGACTCACTGGAGACTGCATTTCGATGGTTTCCCGCAACCTCCGACATGTTGAAGGTTGCTCCGGAGTCCGCGGAGGGCCTTCTCTCGGTGGGCGGCCTCCTCGCCGATCAGCGCCGTCTAGAGGATGCAAAGTCAATCTTTGAGCGAGCGTGGACGGACTATGGGGACCTAACGGCTCTGGCACGCCTCGCGGATGTGGCACTGGCTCTTGGCCAGCCGCAGGAGGCAATTCGATGGTCACTGATGCTTCGCGAGCTCGATCCTCGCTGGCTCTCGAGCTACACGGTGTCAAGCAATGCGTTCTTGAAGCTCGACAATCTAGATGCCGCTTGCCACGAGCTGGAGCTGGGAGCTACTCAGCTGCCGGGCAACCCCGACATCGCTGAGTCTCATGCGAACCTGCTTTTTCAACAGAATCGCTTCGCCGAAGCACGGCGCGTGCTCGGCACGGCCTTGCCGCGCAACGCCCACGAAGTCGCACAGCTGCACCGGATGATTGGCGCGACGCTCCAGCGTGAAGGTCGTACGCTTGAAGCCATCGCTGAGCTGGAAGCCGCCCGAGACGCTCTCCCAGCGGACGTCGCGATCCGCGTCGAACTCTCTGAGCTCCTCGCAGGGGCCGGTCGTTTCAACGAGGCAATTGACGCGCTGCAGACACTCGCTTCGCTTCCGGAAACGCCGAAAGGCGCCTTCGATGCGCGGATTGCTGAACTAACCGCGCAGCGTCAACGGCAGCTCGTACTGATGGACGCGGTGCCCAGGCCGGCCCCAACGAAAGACGACCTGCGGTAGGATCCCAAGGGTCATGTCATTTAAGCACTCGACGTGACTCCGAAGCCCTGACCGAGCAACTGACAGACCCCGGTGCCGCTCCAGTGGCCGAAAGACGTGAGATCCAACTTGGGCCATCTCAATTCGTACCAGACGTCCAGCATGTTCCATAACCGGATGTCATCAAATATCACGATCGGTGGGTTGGAATAAGACAGAGCACTCAAATTGCGAATCAACCGCTGCTCCAGGTACCCGTCTTTAGCCGCATCGATAAAAATGAGATCCGCTCCTTCGAGGATGGCGCGATGGCGATCAGCCACTGCCTCGTCGCCGAGGTCGGCCACCATCTGTTCAAGGCGTCCGTCTATGAAATCCGCTGGATCGAGACATGAGTTCGGATAGTCGTTCCAGTGGATCAGATCGAATGTGATTACTTTTCCATTACTCGGCAGGTTTGCCTTCAGGGCTAGAGCTGACATTCCCTCGGCAGTTCCAACTTCGATAATCAGGCGTGGCTTTAGCGCCTGCACGAAGGCAGCGAGAAGCTTGTAGTGCTCCCCGGGCCACAGCTCGACCAGCTCGTCCGGGAACGGGAAACGTCCTTTCAAACGCGCTTTGATCGATGACAAATCCTGTCGACGCGCTAAAGCGATTGCTTGCAGCGATAGATCAAATATCCGGTCATTGGGAGCGCTTGGGGCACCGTCCATAGAAAAGACCATGGAATGCTCTACGTGGCGCGCGGCCACCGGGCTGGGAAGAAGCAGCTTCTTCGCCGCACGTCTCAGAAATTTCCATGAATTCAGGCGTTGGACTGTCATCGGAAGTGCTTCAATGGTCCTCACATACGCCGAACTAGCTTTACTCATTGCCATGCACCCTCTTCCAGCCTGCGGCCGGACAAAGCAATCACTCGAAGAAAGTACAATGCCGTTAAGTCGTTACACCCGGTGGGTGGGTGTCTCTTTACGAAAAACGCCCTTCGGAAGAAGCCATTCCAATAGCACGCAAGTCGCTGCATACATTGTCCCAATTCCGTGGATCGCGTGCAGAAGGAAAAATGCAGGCGGAAGCGTGAGCACATACTCAATCCTTCGTTCGACGGCTGCCACATGGATCCCGGCGAGCAACGCGGCGCAGGCATAGGCCGCTGAGGCCGAAAGAAGGGCCACGCGTGCCCAAAGTAACCAAGGGGAAAGCGCCGCTGCCAACACAAGCCACGCCACGAACGCGAACGGAACCAAATGTCTGGGCCGGAATGCCCAGACCCCCAATTTGAGCGGAAAGAGCACCCAAAAGCCGTTTGAGAAATAATAAGGGACGATTCTTCGCAAGCCGGAGCGCGCTTGATAGCGGCTCTTGATGTGCGGGACCCAAAGGATTTTTCCGCCGCCCTTTCGTAATCGGATGTTGAATTCCATATCCTGACTGCGGGCCATGTCCTCGCGGAAGTAGCCGATTCGATTGAACAGCTCTTTTCGAAAACACCCGAAGGCCACGGTGTCGACATAACGTGGCTCTGACGATTGGCTGGTCTTGTGATGCGCATCGCCGCTTCCGAAGGGATGGCCGATCGAGCGAGCCAGCGCGCGGTCAATCAGGGTGTCCTCGGTGGGCTCCACCAGACAAGTGCCGCCGACGTTATCGGCCTCCGACCTTTCCAGCCATTCGACGCACTGTGCGATGTAGTCCTTTTCGTAGTAGGCGTGCGCGTCAAGTCGAACAATGATTTCGCCGCGCGCGGCTCGAATCGCCATGTTCAGTGAGCTGGGGACCACTTTCTTGGGATTGTCTAGCACGCGGACACGTTCGGGATATTTCATTTCGTACTCGGCGAGGACTTCGCGCGTTCCGTCGTCGCTCATTCCGTCTACAACGATGATCTCCAATTCCCCCTTCGGGGGATCGCTCGACAGGACCGAATCCACCACCGGACGGATGTAGCGGGCCTCGTTTCGACAGGGAATGATGACTGAAACCTTCGGATGCACCATCTGTTTGGACAAGAATCGCCCCGAGCTCTAGTCCGGCTGACCAGGTCCGCCCCGACGCAGCGTGGCGTTACTCATGCCTTCACGATCTTCTCGCGATGACGAGTCACCTTGCGCGTGGCGTTACGCGTGTCGAGGACTATCCGCGCGTGCTGTACGATCGCGCCGTAATCGATCTCGGAGTGATCGGTCAGAATCAGGACGGCGTCGTACTCAGGTAGCGAGGACGCTACCAGCGGAACCGATGACATCTCAAAATCGATACCGTGCTCCCTCTCGAGCTTTGGAATGAAAGGGTCATGATAGAAGACCTCGGCTCCGCGCTCCTTCAGTAGGGAGATCACCCTCAGCGCCGGGCTCTCACGTGGATCATCCACATCCTTCTTGTACGCCGCACCCAGAACGAGGATCTTTGAGCCGTTGATGCTCTTTCGGTGGCGATTGAGCGCCTCCATCGTTCGATGCACCACGTAAGACGGCATCTGAGTATTCACTTCGCCCGCGAGCTCGATAAATTTGGTCTGAAACTGATACTCCCGAGCTTTCCAGGTCAAATAGAAGGGATCGATCGGGATGCAGTGGCCCCCCAAACCAGGACCGGGGGAGAAGGACATGAATCCAAACGGCTTGGTCGAGGCCGCCTGGATCACTTCCCACACGTCGAGGTCCATCCGATCGCAAAGCATTTTCAGCTCGTTGACCAACGCGATGTTGACGCTTCGGAAGATGTTCTCGAGGAGCTTGGCCAGCTCAGCGACTCGCGTCGACGAGACGGCCACCGTTTGCGATAGAACGCTGCCGTAGAGCACCTGCGCCACTTCCAGGCAGCGAGGAGTCAATCCGCCTACGATTTTCGGAATGTTCTTCGTGCTGAACCTTTTGTTGCCCGGGTCTTCCCGTTCGGGGCTGAAGGCGAGGTGGAAATCCACTCCTGCCTTGAGCCCATTGCGCTCAAGAATTGGTTTGAGCACCTCTTCCGTCGTTCCGGGGTAGCTGGTGGATTCGAGCACAAAGAGCTGTCCGGGGCGCACCGCGGGGACCAAAGCCTCGGCGCTGCGGACGATATAGCTAACGTCTGGCTCGCGGGCGCGGGTCAGCGGAGTCGGAACGCAGATGATCAAACAATCCATCCCGCTGGCTTTGGAGTAGTCGGTGGTTGCTCTCAGCTTGCCAGATGTGCTCAACGCTTCGAGCGCATCGTTGGGAATGTGCTTGATGTAGCTTTCGCCCTTCTGAATGCTTTGCACCTTGCGGGCGTCGACCTCGAAACCGGTCACACCGAACCCGGCTTCCGCGAATGTCATCCCCAACGGCAACCCGACGTAACCCAAACCGACGATTCCAATTTTAGCTTCGCGGAGTTGAATCCGGTCCAGCAAAGAGGTGGAGTCGGGCATGCGCTCTTACGATCGTATACTATTTAGCGTGTGGCTTTACGGACGTTGCTAATTACAGGATTTGATGCGGTGTTTGTCACACTTTGTTGCACTTGCACCGCATGGGTAACCCCGCCCGATGCAGCCTGCCCAAGCTGACGTTCCAGCCGTAATTCGTTTCCTGCGGCCCATGCCTGGCTCGACCGAGCAGGTGGCGGATGCGCTGGACGGAGTCGACTGGAATTCATTCGCACTGGACGCCGGAAGGCACGGCCTCTCGGGAGTTCTGAACGGCTTGGCTGCAGAAGGACTGGCGATCCCGAAAAGCGTGAGCGTTCGAATTCGCACCGACAGTCTGGCAATCGCGGCATCCTGCCTTCGAACCAAGGCACTCCTGGTGCGTGCCCTTGATTCGATGGGACGGCGTGGCGTTGAGCCAATTTTGCTCAAGGGCTACGGATTGGCGAAGCGGCTGTATCCAGATCCGCTGATGCGCCCGACGTCGGATGTCGACCTGTTGGCCGATTCAGACCAGTATCTCGACGCGGAGCAAGCTTTGCTTGATATCGGTCTGCGGCCCGCGCGTCTCGAGCCGCCCGAAGATGCGAAGAAGGATCATCACGCGCCCAACTTCTGGGGACACGAGAAATGGTTCAGTGGAGACGTGGGACTGGTCGAACTGCATTGGCGTCCATTGTCCGGCTTCGGGACCGCGATCGGCGCGGTAGGGGCGTTCGCGCGCCGCCGAGGAAGCGAGCTTGAGGGTCGCCGTGTCTACTATTTGAGCGCCGAAGACGAGTTGGTCTATCTCGCGGCACACGCGAGCAAACATCTCCTTGGCCGGTTGAGCTGGCTGTACGACATCAAGCTTCTCATACACAAAGAATCACAGATCGATTGTGAACAGGTACTGAGAGTCGCGCTTGAAAGTGAGATGAGCGGGCCGGTTTACTTTGCGCTCGAAGCGGCGCAGCGGTTGGGAGCGAAAATTCCAGAGCCGCTGTTGCAACGACTCGATGTATCCCGATGGCAGAGAGTGCTCGCGCCGCGATTGTTTTCAGAGTCGCAACTCGCTCGATCTCCCTACGCGGATCGAAAGTACGCCACCTATCTGCTTCGCCTGCTTTTGGCGAGCAACTCCAAGACGCGAGTGCTGGCGACGTGGAGTCTTGTCGATCAGGCGAGCCAACGAAGTTTCAGATACCACTTGCCCCAATTGTTACAGCGGCTCCGGCAATCATACCGCGGTGAACAGTGTGGTTGACGCTGATGTCGCATTGCTTGCGCGGTTTCATACCGCTGTGCTGATTGATCCCTTGCGCTAGTGTGGCCGCCGTGAGCGATTCCTCTTTTTCGGAAGGCAATGTGCTGGTCAGGCTGGGGGCGACTAGACCCGTCCGCCATGCAGCGGTTCTTGTTATCGACGCTGCGATCGTCGCCGGCAGTTTGCTTGGCGCCTTTGCGCTTCGATTCGAAGGCGCGATCCCGATCGAGCAGCTCGTGAATTTCTTCTTCGCGCTTCCGATATTGGTCGCCATTCGGTTGGGTTCGGAACTGGTGATGGGGCTACACCGTTGGTCGTTCCGGATGTCGGGACTCAACGAGGCGGTCCGTTTGGCGATGACCAATCTATTCGGCACGGTCTGCTTCATCACGTTGTTTTTTTGGGGGGAGATCGGCCATTTGCCGCGCACGGTGGTTGCCCTCGAATTCTTCTTTACGACCAGCTTGCTTGGGGTAATGCGCTTTGTTCCCCGACTCGCGATGGGTTGGTATATGGAGCAGCGAGTCTCCGAGCACGCTGATGCGAAGCGGACGATCATTGTCGGGGCGGGAAGCGCCGGAGATTTGCTGCTGCGCGATCTGCTCCGCTCGCACGAGCACAGTTACCAGGTAATCGGGTTTGTCGATGACAACCTCGCGAAGGTGGGGAGCTCGATTGGCGGGAAGCCAGTGCTTGGCACTTTGGCGATGCTGCCGGGGCTGGTCGAACGCCACCAGGTCAACAAGGTTCTACTGGCGATTACTCGTCTCTCCTCGGAAAAGGTTCGCCACATTCTCAAACTCTGCGCCCACCTCAAGGTGAGTTTCAAAATCATTCCGGCCTCATTTGCCTATCTGAACAAGCGCGTGACTGCGGCGATACTGCATGACTTGAGCCCCGAGGATCTTCTTCATCGCGACAAGGTGGCCTTCGACTCGGCTGAAATTCGCGGGCTGGTCGCCGGCCGGCGGATTTTGGTCAGCGGCGCAGCCGGTTCGATTGGCGCTGAAATCGCGCGCCAGGTATCAGAGCACGCGCCCGAAGAGCTCACCCTGATCGACATTAATGAGAACGGCCTGTATCTGCTGGCTCGACGACTCCAGAGCGCGCACCCGTCGCTCAAGGTGCAGGCCGAGGTCGCCGACATCCGAGAGGCGGATCGCCTGATGCGGATCGGTCAGATGCGCCGCCCGCATTTCATTTTCCACGCCGCCGCTCACAAGCACGTGCCATTGATGGAGGACGCGCCCGAAGAGGCGATCAAGAACAACGTACTCGGGACGCTCAACATGGCTCGTATGGCCGACGCCTGCAGCGCAAAACGCTTTGTCCTGATCTCGACCGACAAGGCCGTTCATCCATCGTCAATTATGGGCGCTTCGAAGCGCGTCGCTGAGTTGGTCGTCCGCGAGCTTGCCCATCGTTCGCGCACTGCATTCACCGCAGTGCGTTTTGGGAACGTGCTCGGGTCCGCCGGCAGCGTGGTTCCGATCTTCAAAGAACAGATTGAGCGCGGCGGCCCAGTTACGGTGACGCACCCCGAGTGCACCCGTTACTTCATGACGATTGCGGAGGCGGTCGGACTGGTGCTTCTCGCCGGCTTGGGCGGCTACGGAGACTTGTGCATCCTCGATATGGGAGAGCCGATTCGGATCGCGGATCTCGCTGAGCACATGATCACCATGGCGGGCCTGGTGCCCGGCACCGATATCCCGATCGTCTTCACCGGTCTACGCCCGGGAGAGAAGCTGGCGGAGGCGCTGTTCACCGACGAAGAGGAACTCACCCAAGAGGTCCGGAATAAGATCTACGTGGCGAAGAGCCCTCCCCCGCCCGCCGATTTTCAAGAGCGGCTGGACGTGTTGTGCCAGGCCGCGGCTAACGGAGATCGGGACGCCCTGACGCTCGCCCTTCGTCGGATTGTACCGACCTACGGCGCTCTGCCGGTCCTCGAGCTGGTGCCAGAGATCGATTCACGCGAAACGTTCACGACGGTGGCGCCGTTGCGCCCCAAAGTGGCCAGCGCGTCATAGCCTGAAAGCGCATGGTAGGGTCGGCGTGGGATGGCGCTCACGCTCCTCGATACCTTTCGAATTCTCTCCTCCTTCAGTCCGCAGGCTGGTGCCATGGCCCAGGCGCCATGGGATGCCTACGTGGAATGGGCGATCGCCCAGGGCTTGGCCCCCCTTGCAGCCTACAATCTCGAATACCGCCTGGCAGGCGCTGGTGCACCGGAATCGGCCCGCGATCGTCTGCTGTCCGTGTACCAGGGCTCGCTCAACGACAACGTGATGAAGTTGGTGAACTTCAAGCGAGCCGTCGACGAGCTGGAAGACGGTAGGGTGCTCCTGCTCGGGGCGGCGTCTTTCGCTGAATCGCTCTACCCTCACGTCGCCTTTCGGCCGGTCCCGGACATTCAGCTCTGGGCGCAATCGGACGATCTGCCGCGCCTCGTCGAATTTTTGCGACAGAGCGAGTTCCGAGGCGACAGCCGCGTCGATCGGGTTCGCGGTGCTGCGGCGGTCCTTTCCGACCGTCGAACGGAGATCGCGATCTTCACCCATTTCCTCGGGGAGAGGGTTCGGGCGCATGAAAAAGGCGTCTTCGAGCGAGCCTTGCCAGTGAAGGTGTATGGCCCATCGATCTTCAGGCCCAGTCATGAGGATGCCATTCTTCTTCTTTGTCTTGACCAGGCAAAAGCCGGTTACGAAGTGCCGATGATTTCGTTCGTCGACTTGCGAGAACTTTTGTCCGGGGCCTCCGCCCTGGTCGGTTCGTATTCCAAGCCTGTCGACTTCGAGCGACTGAAACAACGCGCCTCCGAATGGAGGATTGATCGTGCGCTTTACACTTCGGCCTCGATCGTCCAGCGACTATTCCCCGAGCTGGAAGGGGCTGCCCAAAGCGCCAAGCCCACTCTGCGTGCCTCCACCCAGCGACTCCTAGAAAAATGGGTAATTGCTAAGGTGGTGCAACTGGGGCCGATGCGGATCCTCAGAGGCACCGATCGCTGGCGCCGGCTCCTAGCTGGCGGAAGCTAATTGTTCTCCAACCTGCGGAGCTGTCAGGCCGCAGGCGCTTGGAACAAAAATGGACTAGGTTGTTGGCATGAAAATCACAATGGTAGGCACCGGATATGTCGGGCTGGTGGCCGGAACCTGTTTTGCGGACTCAGGCCATGACGTGGTTTGCATCGACATCGACCGGACCAAAATCGACGCGTTGAATGCCGGCCAAATTCCGATCTACGAGCCCGGCCTCGAGGAACTGGTTCACAAGAACGTCAAGGAAGGACGCCTGTCCTTTACCACCGAACTAGCGCCGGCAGTCGGAGCTTCCCAGGTCGTCTTCATCGCGGTCGGAACTCCCGAGGGAGAAACCGGCGACGCGGACCTTCAGCACGTCCTTGAGTCCGCGCGCCAGATCGGTCAGGCGTTGCGTCACTACACCCTGATCGTCGACAAGAGCACCGTGCCGGTCGGCACTGCTGATCGGGTGCGCGAGGTGATCGCCGGGGCCACCCGCGTGGAATTCGACGTGGTCTCCAATCCGGAGTTTCTAAAGGAGGGGGCGGCGGTAGGAGATTTCCTCAAACCCGATCGGGTGGTGATCGGAACCACATCCGAGCGAGCGCGCCGGATCATGGGCGAGCTCTATGCGCCCTTTGTTCGTACCGAGAATCCGATCCTGTTCATGGATCCTCGCTCCGCCGAACTCACCAAGTACGCGGCGAACGCGATGCTGGCCACTCGCATCTCATTCATGAACGACATCGCTCTGCTTTGCGAAAAGGTGGGAGCAGACGTGGACTTCGTGCGCAAGGGATTGGGAGCGGACAGGCGGATCGGCTATCCCTTTCTCTTTCCTGGAATCGGCTACGGCGGTTCATGCTTCCCCAAGGACATCAAAGCCTTGATCGCCACCGCTCGGGAATGTGGAATCGAGTTCGACCTGCTGCGCGCGGTGGAGCGAACCAATGAGCGCCAAAAGCGGCTGCTCGTCAACAAAGCGGTTCGACACTTCGGATCCCTCGCAGGTCGTCCGTGTGCCATCTGGGGTACCGCCTTCAAACCCAAAACCGACGACATGCGCGAGGCGCCCGCGATTGAAGTGATCGAGGGACTTCTGGGAAAAGGTGCCAGCGTTTGCTGTCATGATCCAGCCGCCGAAGAAATTGCTCGTCGGCATTTCGGCGACCGCGTCCGCTATGCCGACACACCCTACGATGCGCTCGAAGGCGCCGAAGCGCTGTTTCTGATCACGGAGTGGAATCAGTTCCGCTATCCGGATTTCGACCGGATGAAGGCGTTGATGAAGACGCCGGTCATTTTCGATGGGCGCAATGTGTTTAGTCCGACGGTGCTTCGGGACATGGGTTTCGTTTACTTCGGAATTGGTCGGGGCTCATGACGGGTTCTTCGGGGATTGCTCCCGCTTCTTCGGATCAATTCCTGTCCTCGGACGCTGTGCGAACGCGGCATCCCAATCGCTTGGCATTCAAGCTCCTGCTCGTCTCGTTGCGGCCGCGGCAGTGGACCAAGAATTTAGCCGCGTTCGCACCGCTCATCTTCGCCAAGCAATTGCTCAATTTGAGCGCCGTGCTGCAAGCATCCTTGGCGGTGATCTCGTTTTGCCTGATTGCCGGCGGCGCATACCTGCTCAATGACTGGCTCGATCGTGACAAGGACCGCCTGCATCCAGAGAAGCGCAATCGGCCGATTGCGGCCGGCTTGATCTCCGGCCGGGGCGTCGCTTCGACGGCCCTGTTGTGCTGGATCGGCGGAATGGCGTTGGCCTACGCGGCACGCCCACAATTCGCCCTGGTCGCGGCGGGATACCTGGCGCTGCAGATTCTTTACTCTTTGGTATTCAAACGATGGGTCATCCTCGACGTGATGGTGATTGCGATCGGTTTTGTCATCCGAGTTGCGGGTGGAGGGATCGCGATCGACGTGCGAGTCTCGAACTGGCTTTACCTCTGCACCCTCTTGCTCGCCGTTTTCCTGGGTTTCGCCAAACGCTGGCACGAGCTTTCCTCGCTCGAGGCGGAGGCGCTCGAGCACCGGGAGAGTCTCAGTCAGTACTCACTGCCGATGCTGGACCAGATGCTTTCAATCGTGGCTGCCTCGTGCATCCTTGCCTATGGCCTGTACACGGTCGCACAAGACACCATCGACCATGTCGGATCCGATCGACTCAAATTCACGGTGCCCTTCGTCATTTACGGCATATTCCGGTATCTTTTTCTCATCCATCGTCGGGGCGCGGGAGGCTCTCCGGAGCGAGTCCTGTTGGCCGATCCCCCGATGATTATAAATCTGGTGCTCTACCTGGCGGTCGTCGCCTGGGCCCTCTACCTGTAGAGGTGAAGGAGAGACGCAAAATGTCAAAGAAGAGCGTAGTCGCAGTTCTCAAGACGAGCCCCAAGACGGTGCTCGAAGATTACGGAAAAGCGATGGTGATGGCCGGCTATCGGGACGTGCTTAAGCCGGTCCACGAAACCGCGCTGAAAATCAACATCACCTGGCATCATTGGTATCCAGCCTGCAACACCGCGCCGTGGCAACTGGAAGGCACGCTGGTGCAACTGCTGCGGGATGGATTCGACCGGAACAAGATTCACGGTTGCCACAACCGGACCGTGGTGGTGTCGGCCAAGCGCGGGGAAATCGCGAACAAGCACAAGGTGGTGCTGGATGCGTATGGGGTCGCCAACGTCCACTTGTACGAGGGCCAACAGTGGATGCGCTACGAGCCCAAGGCGAAGATGCGGGCCCTGCATGAGATTTATCCGGACGGAGTCGAGATCCCCACCCGGCTGATCGGTGAAAACATCATTCAGATGCCGACGATGAAGACTCACGTCTTCACCACCATCACCGGTGCGATGAAGAACGCTTTCGGAGGCCTGCTCCACGAGAAGCGCCACTGGACCCACTCCGTGATTCACGAGACGCTGGTGGACCTGCTCGCAATCCAGAAGGAGATCCACCCAGGTGTGTTTGCGGTGATGGATGGAACCTTCGCCGGGGATGGGCCAGGTCCTCGCTGCATGGTGCCGTACGTGAAGAACTACATTCTCGCCTCGGCCGACCAGGTCGCGATTGATGCGGTCGCGGCGAAGATGATGGGCTTTGATCCGATGAGCATCAAGTTTATCCGGCTCGCGTCCGAGGACGGACTGGGCATCGGCCGTTTCGAGGAAATCGAAGTCGTCGGGGAAGATGTTTCCGACGTGAACTGGCACTTCCACGACAACCAGAACACCTTCGCCTCGCGCGGTCAGAAGATGATTTATTGGGGACCGCTCAAGCCGTTCGAAAAGATTCTGCTGCGCACCGCGATCGTGCCCTGGAGCTACGCCGCATCGATCGCCTACCACGACCTCTACTGGTACCCGACGATTGGAAAGGGCCGGGTTCGGGAGGCGCTCGCCACGCCGTGGGGTCAATTGTTTAGAGAGTATGAGCAGGGGCTGCGAGAACGCGCGGCCACCGAGCCGGCCAAGGCTGCCTGAATCGATTCAGGGCTGGCGAGCCAGGCCGCAGTTCACCTTACCCTGCACCGTGTTGGTGGTGTGGCAATCGCAGGTATTCAGCAGAGCCGAGCAGCGCGCTTCGTCCGCTGGCGTGGCTGCGATTCGGCTGTCTTCATTCGCGACGCGCTGAAGGCAGAGATCCTTGAGGGTGTTGTTCGTCGCGCAATCGCATAGCCGCTCGGCAAGCTTGCGGCAGCTCCCCTTGCAACCCGCGAAGAAGAACGCGCTGAGGAAAAGACTGAGCAGGAGGTACGGGCGAATTCGACGCATCGAAAGCGGGGCAGGATGCCGGGAGTTCGTCCGCGATGCAACCCCCCGACGAAGAGAATCACCGTTGGAAATCGTAGACGCTTCCCAACCTGAGGATTGCAGTCAGCTCATCGAGCGCGGTCATCGATTCATTGGCAAGCTTCGGATCGCCCAGGTCTCGTGGCGATAGCCGATCGCGATAGTGGTGCCGGACCCATTGCTCGAGAGTCTTGTGTAGCTCCGGCGTGAAGAACACGTTGGCGAAAATGGCGTCCTTTTCTTCGTCACTGAGCCAGATCCGTTGGCGTAGGCAAGCAGGTCCGCCGCCGTTTTGCATCGACTGGCGAACGTCCAGGTAATGGATCTCCTTCAGCGGATTATCTTGAGCCTTCACCCGCTCGAGGAAAGCCCTGGCGGGCTTGGAACTCTTGCTCTCCTTGGGAGCGACCATCACCATCGAGCCGTCTGGAACGGTGAGCAGCTGCGAGTTGAACGGGTACGCCTTGACTGCTGCCGCCAGAGGCAACTGCGAATTTCGACCCAGGGCATAGCGGAACTCGGCGCCGAGAAGCTTATGCAAGGACCCGAGCAGCGGCTGTGGATTTACAAAGGCCTTCTGGTGGAGCATCAGAAAAGACTCGTTCGCGACCGCCAGCACATCGGTGTGGAACGCTCCGGCGTCGATTGCCTCGGCTGGCTGGCGAGGGAAAAGGCAACGCGAGGGCGATAGCTGATGCAACCTGGCGAGCGCCTGGCTCGCTTCGAGGGTCTGGCGGGCCGGGAATTTCTTTGGTGTTGGGTAGTGTTGGTAGGTGCTCCGGCCCCAAGCGAAGAGATGGACCGCCTCACCACCTCGAACGCAAAGCCTCAGGTGGTTGGCCGCGCCTTCGTCGGCGAACTGGCCGCCACCCGGCAATGGATCGTGCACCGCGAAGCGATGCTCATCAGCGAAGATCGCTCGCAGGACCCGATGGGTGGTCTCGGCCTCGATTGCGCGATGGAACATCTGCTGAAGATTCGCTGGCGTGATGTGCATCCGCCCATCCGCGGTATCGGTAGAAGGCGCGCAGGTCGCTGCATTCGCGGCCCACATTGCCGCCGCGCTCGAGCAAAGGCGCAGCAGATGTTCGTTCTCTTTCGCCACTCGGACGATGATCTCTTCGTCGGTGCCGCTAAATCCGAGTTGCCGGAGGGTGCGAAGTGAAGGACGCGGATGGGGCGGGAGAACGGCCTGGCCAACCCCCAGGGCGGCGACGTGGGCCATCTTGCTCAAGCCCTGCAGCGCGGCTTCGCGCGGATTGGAGAGCTCTCCGGTGTGCTGTTCCGACGCAAGATTTCCCGGTGAGAGGCCGCCGTAGTTGTGCGTGGGGCCTACCAGCCCGTCGAAGTTATGTTCGTGCGTTGGCATATAACGCTGGCGTGAAGGTCCCTTTAGCAAAGCGCGTCAAACGGTACCTTCGTTATTGCGTTGTCCGCGCGGCGCTGTTTGGGGTCGAGTGGCTGCCGATCCAGGTGGCGGGGTGGCTCGGGGAGGCACTGGGTTCCTTGGCCTTTCGGCTGGCTTCGAAGACACGACGATCAGCGCTCGAATCCTTGGCTAGGGCGTTTCCGGAATTGAGTGCCGAGCGTCGCCGAGCGCTCGCGTGCAGTTCTTTTCAGCACCTCGGGCGCTGCGCGTTCGAACTCGCCTGCATCCGCCAACTCGATCCCCGGATCGGTCAGTGGGTCGAATGGAATGAACAGCAGCGGGGGTTGCTCGAGAACGCCCTCGCCAGAGGGCGCGGAGTACTGTTTGTCTCGGGGCATGTGGGCAACTGGGAGTTGCTCGCTCGCCGGGTTGCGCTGGCGGGCCTGCCGGCGTCGACGATCGCCAAAGAATCCTCCGATTGGCGCCTGACACGGCTAGTGGAAAGATTTCGGATTCAAGGCCGTGTGGAAAGCATTTGGCGGGGCCAACAAGGAGCTGCCAAACGGATGCTGCGGGTGCTTAAGTCGGGAGGAATTTTGGGATTTTTGATTGATCAGGACACTGCCGTGCAGTCAATCTTCGTGCCCTTTTTTGGACATCCAGCCGCGACCCCGCGCGCGGCCGCGGACCTGGCTTTGAAAACCGGCGCTGCGGTAGTGGTCGGCTTCTGCCAGCGGAAGGAAGATGGTCGCTATCGGTTGTCGATGAAGGAGATTTTGCCCAGGCAAACAGGAGATGTGGAAAACGACGTGGTGGCACTTACCCAGGATCTGACCGCCGAGATTGAGAGCGCGATTCGCCGCACGCCTGAGCAATGGGTGTGGATGCATCGGCGGTGGAAGAGTCAACCGTGTTGACAGCAAGTCAGATGCGAAGGGTTGCGCTTCTCCTGACCTTTGGGACGCTGAGCGCCTGTCCAAAGCCGCCCACATCCGACGAGTCTCTGCCTCCGGAGGTCATCCTGAGTGGGGCGCGACTTCGATCCTTTCGTGGAAGCGAATTGGCCGCGACCGGACGCGCCGCGCAGGTCACCTATCGGCGCACCACCGCGGATCTCACCGCGTCGGAGGTGCTCCTTCGTTTTCCTCCGCGCCAAAGCGGTGGTCCCAGCCCTGCGCTTGGGGTCGTGGAAGTTCGTGCCCCGGCGGTAGTCGGAAATCGACTCACCCAGCAGGCCGACGGGCGAGATGGGGTCTGGGTCCGAACCGGCAGCGGTTTGGTGGGTCGGACCGACCGCGCGCATTTCGATGGCGTGTCGATGATCGCAACCGGCAACGATCCGGTAACGGTGGACGGGCCGAGGTATAGGGTCAACGCGGACGCGTTCTCGCTGAAGCTCAACGCCGAGGAGTACTCGTTCATGCAGAAGGTCTCGAGCCGGCTGGGCAACGAGCGATGATCGAGTTCTTCGTGATGGCGTTTTTCGCGGCACCCCAGTCGGGTCGATCCCCACCGGACGGAGGTACCCCGACGATTTCGAGCACGCAGGTCAATCATCCGATCCAAATCAAGTCCGAGCAGTTGCAGATCCTCGAAAAGAGGCAGATCGCGATCTGGTCGGGGCATGTAAAGGCCAAGCGCGATACCACCGATCTCACCTGTGACCGGCTGATTGCGCATTACACCAAGGACAAGGAAGTCAGCCGAATCGAGTGCATTGGAAATGTCGAGGTGTGGGATGGGAACAAGTGGGCGAGGGGGGAGCGCGGCGACTTCGATAACCGGACCGGCATTCTCGAGGTGACGGGTTCGCCGGAAGCAAAAGATGGCAACAACCACGTCAGGGGGACCAAGGTCATCTTTTACAAGGAGAAGGACACGATCCACGTGGAGAACGCCACCACATTGTTCGACAACCCCCCCAAGGAACCGCCGCCTCCTAAAGGCGCTGGAACCAAGAAGGGAAAGCCGGGGAAATGACCACCCGGTTGGTCGCGCAGGGGTTGGTAAAGGCCTACCGCCGCCGCCGCGTGGTCGACGGCGTTCACTTCGAAGTTCGGCAGGGCGAGGTGGTTGGTCTGCTCGGTCCCAACGGAGCCGGGAAGACGACCAGTTTTTATCTGGTACTAGGGTTGGCGAGCCTGGATGCCGGAGCGGTCACCCTCGATGGTGAGGACCTGACCCACCTTCCCCTTCACCATCGCGCGCGCCGCGGTATCGGCTATCTGCCGCAAGAGGCGTCGATTTTTCGGAAGCTCAGCGTTCGGGAAAACTTCCTTGCCGTGCTGGAACTCGATCGTCGCATGGACCGGCAAGTTCGGGCCAAAAAGGCCGCCGCCCTGATCGAGGAATTTGGCTTGCAGCATGTCGCCAACAGCCGCGGGGACACGCTTTCCGGTGGAGAGCGCCGTCGCGTGGAGATTGCCCGATCTTTGATTCCTAGCCCGCGGTTCATGCTTTTCGACGAACCGTTTGCAGGAGTCGATCCGATCAATGTGACCGACCTGCAAAGACAGATCGTCCTTTTGAAGTCTCGCGGCCTCGGCGTATTGATCACCGATCACAACGTTCGCGACACGCTTCGGATCTGTGATCGGGCTTACATCATCGCCCAGGGCAAAATTCTCGAAGAGGGAACTCCCGCCGAGATCGCCCAGTCACCGCAGGCGCGAAGTGTCTACCTAGGGGAGCGGTTTCGGCTGGACGACCATCCCACGGACCCCGCGTTTTCCAGGGAAAAGCTGTAGCAAAGTAAGATACTGAATTTATTACCTGGCCCGTTTGCCATAGACCCCAGAAGGGGAAGTTGATAGGTTTTGGCACGGTCTTTGATAGGGGCCGCTCCCTGGCCCAAAACCGGCTAGTCCTGAACCATGGCGATGGAGCTCAAGCAGCAGCTAAAGCTGACGCAGCAGCTGGTGATGACGCCCCAGCTTCAGCAGGCGATCAAGCTGCTACAGCTTTCTCGGATGGAGCTCTTGGAGCAGGTCCGGGAGGAGATGGAGCAAAATCCGCTGCTCGAGCAGCCCGATGAGCAGGAGGATTTGTCGGATAAAGCCCCCGGCGAGGCTTCGTTGGAAGCAGCCAACGCGGAGCCCGCGACCAACGCCGAGGCTCCAGTGCCCGAAAAGGCAGTAGAGCTGAAAGTCGACGGGGAAGGTCCGCCAGAAATTGACTGGGAAGCGTACTTCAACAGCTACCAGTTCAACGAACAGACCACGACCTCCAATCGCGGCAGCCTGCCCACCGGAGATCAGCCCTCCTTCGAAGCCAATTTGGTGCGAAGGGTGGACTTGTTTCAGCACCTCTCGGAACAATTTGGGCTCTTGAGGCTCAATGACGCCGAGCGGCGGATCGGTCTTTTGATCCTCGGCAACCTCGACGACGACGGTTACCTCAAACTACAGGACGTCGAAGGGGATCCGCTGATCCGATTGGCCACCGAGGCGGACGTCGCGCTGTGCGTCACCGAAAAGACGCTCCGCAGAGTTCAGCACCTCGATCCGAAGGGTTGCGGCGCACGAGATCTCCAAGAGTGCTTGCTGATCCAAGCCGCCGCGCTCAACGAGCCCGGCGCAGCTCTGCTGGGAGTGATGATCAAGAAGTACATGAAGCACTTGGAGTCGAAGAATCTGCCCGCGATCGCCAAGGATTTGCGGATAAACCTGGAAGAGGTGGTCGAGGCCTCCAAGCTTCTGTCCAAGCTGGATCCCAAGCCCGGTCGCAACTTCGCCGGAGAGGATCCGCAGTACATCACGCCGGATGTCTTCGTCTACAAACACACCGACGAGTACACCATCGTGCTCAACGACGACGGCCTCTCAAAGCTGCGAATTTCTGGCCTCTATCGAAATGCGCTCCGGGACGGCTCGGTGGGGCCCGGGCAGGCCAAGGAGTTCATCCAGGAGAAGCTTCGGAGCGCGATGTGGCTGATCCGCTCGATTCACCAAAGGCAGCGGACGATCTATAAGGTGACAGAGTCGATTGTGAAGTTTCAGCGAGAGTTCTTCGACAAGGGTATCGCCTTTCTGCGGCCATTGATTCTTCGCGAAGTGGCCGAGGATATCGGCATGCACGAGTCGACCGTCTCCCGGGTGACCACCAACAAATACGTGCACACGCCGCAGGGGATCTTCGAGCTCAAGTATTTCTTCAACTCCTCGATTGCCCGGGTTTCCGGAGACGAGATTGCCTCCGAGGCAGTGAAGAACCACATCAAGCAGTTGGTTTCGGGCGAGGATTCCCGCGTTCCCTACTCCGATCAGAAGATTGTCGAACTGTTGCGGGCGAAGGGGATTGAAATCGCCCGTCGCACCGTGGCCAAATACCGAGAGGTATTGGGAGTACTTCCGAGCAGCAAACGCAAGCGCTACTACTAAAGAAGGGCGTCGGCAGTTTCGGGAAGGGAGCGGTTGCCGCCAATGCAGATCAACATCACCTTTCGGAATTTGGAAGCCACCGAGGCGCTCAAGGAATATGCCCGAGAGAAAATTGAAAGAGTCAACAAGTACCTGGACCAGGCCGGCGAAGCCCATGTCGTGCTCTCGCTCGAGCGGCACCTTCAACACGCCGATCTGACGATTCATGCCGGTACGTTTCTGCTTCGCGGGCGCGAGAAGAGCGAGGACATGTACGCCTCGATCGATCTGGCGATGGACAAGATCGAACGGCAGCTGCGTCGCTACAAGGAAAAGCTCAAACGGCACCACGGCCGCGAACGCATTCACCATCGCCAGGAAATGCTCAACCACCGCGAGCAAATCAGGGTTCGCTATGACGTCCTCGAGATCGCCGGTCCCGAAAAGGCGGGCCCGCAGGAGGTTTCGCCGCGAATCATTCGCACCAACGAATTTTTGGCCAAGCCGATGAGTGTCGACGAGGCCGTGATGCAGATGGACCTGATGAACAACGACTTTTTGGTATTCACCAACGCCGCCTCCCGAGAGATGAACGTCGTCTATCGCCGCAAAGACGGGCACTACGGCTTAATCGAAGCTCCTACGGGAAAGGAGCCGAACGGAGGCGCCCCGCGCTAGCCGTTCTCATTGCGATCTGCCGAGAGCAGGAGTAAGTGCGCCGCGACGTGCCATGAAAATCGCAGAGTTTCTCCAGCCGGACGCGGTGATTCCCGAATTGGCTGCGCGCAATAAGCAGGAAGTGCTGCAGGAGTTGAGCGGCGCCATGGCGAGTGCCAATCCGACTCTAAACCGGGATCGTTTGGTCTTCGCGCTGCGGGAGCGGGAGAAGCTCAGCTCGACGGGGATCGGCGAGGGTATCGCGATCCCACACGCGAAGCTTTCCGAATTGACTCAGCTTCTGGCTTCCTTCGGCGTCTCCCACGCGGGAGTGGACTTCGACGCGATCGACGGAAAGCCAACCCACTTGTTTTTTGCACTGATTGCCCCGGAGAACTCGGCGGGGATCCATCTCAAAGCGCTCGCCCGTATTTCTCGGCTGTTCAAGAGCGCCCAGTTTCGAACCGCGATCATGCAGGCCAAGACCGCCGACGAAATCTACTCGCTGGTCGCCCGTGAAGACGGCCGGGGGTAGCCGGTTTGCTAGCTTTGGCTGTCGAGTATCAGCGTCACAGGGCCGTCGTTGACGAGTGAAACGCTCATCTCTGCAGCAAAGATTCCGGTCTGAACGTCGAGCCCGATCGCTTTCGCTCGTTGGCAAAAAAGCTCGTACAGTCGCTTCGCTTCCGAGGGGTCCTTCGCGTCGACGAAACTAGGTCGCCGCCCCTTTCGGGCATCTCCATAGAGAGTGAATTGGCTGATCACCAGCACGGCTCGGCTGGCGTCCATCAGGGATCGGTTCATCTTTCCCTGCTCGTCTTCGAAGATCCGCAGATGGGCGATTTTCTCCACCATCCACTCCACGTGCTTCTCCGAATCGATCTTTCCCACTCCAAGAAGAACCAGCAGCCCGGGCCCGATTCGACCGACCACCTGTCCTTTCACTGAGACAGATGACTCGGTTACTCGTTGCAAGACCGCTCTCATGGTGCCGTCGCCGGCTTTGGATCCAAGGCATCGCGCAAAGCGTCCCCAAGAAAATTGAGCCCCAGCACGGTTAGCACCAGCGCCACGCCTGGAAAAACAGCGACGTGCGGCGCGATCAAAAGATATTGAGTTCCTTGGTCCACCAGCGCTCCCCAAGAAGCAGTGCCGGGGGGAACGCCCAAACCCAAGAAGCTGAGCGAGGCCTCCGCGAGGATTGCCCCCGGGATTCCAAAGGTGGCCTGGACAATTAGCGGCCCTGCGGCATTGGGGAGAATGTGGCGGCCGAGAATTCGACGACCGCTGGCGCCCAATGCTCGCGCCGCCTGGACGTATTCACGTTGGCGCAGCGTCAACACTTGGCCACGGAACAGGCGCGCATACCCGGTCCACCCAGTGAAGGTGAGCGCGAACACCACGTTGGCGAGGGAAGGTCCCAGGACGGCAGTGATGAAGATCGCGAGCAGGATTCCCGGAAACGCGAGCAGCACGTCGGTGGAGCGCATCAAAACCTCGTCCAGCCAACCGCGAAAGTAGCCGGCGGCGCCCCCGACCAACGTTCCCACCAATGCGGAAAGGACCACGGTCGAGACGCTCACCACGAGTGATACCCTCGCTCCGTAGAGAATGTGGGTGAGGACATCGATTCCGTTCTCACCTGCCCCGAGCCAGTGCCGGGCGCTGGGACGCTGCAAGTCGGCCATCAGGTCGATTGCTTTGGGCGAGCTCGGCGCCAGAAGCGGCGCCGCCGCCGCGACCAAAACCCAGAGAGCGGCCACGGTCAGACCGAAACTCGCACCGAATCCACGGAGGCGCCAAAGCCTCATTGCTTCCTCACGCGCGGATCGACCGCGGCATAGGCGAGGTCCGTCAACCCGTTCATCGCGAGGTAAGAGAACGTAAATGCAAGCACCACTGCGCGAACCAGGTTGTAATCGCGGGCTTGGATTCCGTTTAGCAGCAACGTTCCCATGCCCGGCCAGGCAAAGACCTTCTCGGTAACGATCGCCCCGCCCAAGAGCGTGCCGAACTCCAGGCCAAGCACGGTGAGAATGGGCAATAGCGCGTTTCGAAATGCGTGTTTCCAGAGCACCGGCAGAGGCGCCAGACCCTTGGCCCGTGCGACGGTAATGAACTCCTCTCGCAACGCTTCCAGCATCGCTGCACGCGTGACCCGGGATAGAAACGCCGCCAAAGCCACTCCCAAGGTGATCGCAGGAAGCACCAGATGGCGCAGGCTTCCGGCGCCGGAAACTGGAAGCCAGTCGAGCTTGATCGCGAACAAGATGATCAGCATTGGGCCCAGCCAAAAGCGGGGGAGCGCCACCCCGGCGACCGAGAGCGCCATCGCGGCGTGATCTACCGCGGAGCCCTTGCGGGCCGCGGCAACGACGCCGAGCGGGAGCGCCAGGGCCACGCCAACCGCCATCGCCGCGAGCGCAAGGACCAGCGTGTTGGGAAGAGCCGCGGCGATCTGCGGCACCACCTTGCGCTGAAAAGGCGGTAGCGAGGTGCGCAGCTCGCCGGTGACCAGTGCTTTGGAAAAGCTCCAGAGCTGTCCGTACCAGGGCTGGTCAAGCCCCACCGCATGCCTCAGCGCTTGGCGGTCGACGGCGGCCGCGTGCTCGCCGAGCATGATGTCCACCGGATCGCCTGGAACCAGGTTGAGAAAGAGCGAAATCAGCAGCAGCGCGCCGAACATCGCCAGCGCGACCGCGGCGCCCTTTCTCACGGGTTCACCTCGCGCGCCGAGGCGAGGGGTTTCAAGAAGCCCTGCGCTGAGGGCTGAAAGTCGCGAAGCCTGGAGGAGACCACCGCCACCGTATCTTCGTGCCACAGCGGAAGGTAAGGCAGGTCGCGGTCCAGGGTTTCTTGAGCCTTCTGATAGAGCGCCAGCCTCTGCGCGCGGTCCACGCCCGCCGCCCGCTCCAGCAATGCGTCGAGCTGTGCGTTGACGTACCCGCCGCGATTGAGGCCGCTGAACTGATTTTCGACGGTCGGAATGTTGTGGGATGAGAAGGCATATCGCATCAGGTCCGGCTCAATCACCGGCACCCACTTGAGCGTCACCGCATCGAAGTTTCCCTTCCGGACATCGTTGAAGAAAGTCCCGAACTCCAGCGCTCGAAGCTCCACCTCCACGCCGAGCTGCCCCAGCTGCTCTTTGATGATCAGCGCAACCGACTTCCGCAATCGGTCCGAGGAGGTCTTCAGGGTGAAGCGGAGGGGTGGCTTGGCAGGCGAAGAGGACGCGTCTAGCTCTCGCGACTGGGCGGTGATGTAGCCAGCTTCGGAGAGTAGCGTCGCCGCCTCGGAGACGTCGCGCTGGCATCCCGAGGTTGCCGAATAGGCCCAATGGGTGCGCGGCAGCATCCCCGTCGCTGTCACTGCCAGGCCATGAAATTTGGCCTTGGCAATCAGCGGAATGTCCAGAGCCTTGCAAAGGGCGCGGCGAACTCGCACATCGGAGAATGGGGGTCCGCGGAGGTTGAATCCAACATAGGAGTAGCCTGTCCCGGGGCGGGTCAGGATCCTCAACGACGGGTTGCGCTGCACCGCCGGTAGCACCGCGGGGGAAATGTTTCCAAGAACGAGATCTGCGCGCCCCTTGAGCAGCTCTAGCACTCGCGCCGTTTCGTCGCGTACCACTCGCACCAAGAGCCTCGGGATCCGCGGCTTGCCTTGGTAGTAGCCAGGGAACGCCAACAGCTCGAGCTGGTCGTCGCCCTGCCGCGAAGAAAAGCGAAACGGTCCGGCCCCCACCGGCGCTTCATCCTGCAGCGCTGCGCTGGGTCCTCGAGCGCGTTGCCGCGGAACGATTCCGACGGTGAGCTCGGCGAGAATGGGTGTGTAGGGGCGCTTGAGATGGAACAGAATGGTCCGTGGATCCGGGGCTTCAATTCCCAAGATTGCGTCGAATTTATCGGCCTTGGGCGATGAGAATGATCGCTCGAGGAGCGCGTCGAACATCGCTTTCACGTCGAGCGATGTCAGCGCCGTTCCATCGTGGAACCTCAGCCCTTCGCGAAGGGTGAATTCCAGCGTCAGCGGGTCGAGCTGGCGATAGCTTTGGGCCAGCTCCGACACCGGTTCACCCTGATCATCGAAGGTGATCAGACCCGGCGCGATCAGCTGTGCGAGCCGCTGCCCATTGGCGGAGAGCGCCAGCCGATCATCGAGACTATCCGCAGGAGATTCAATCAGCAGCGTGATGCCTGGCTCGGAACTCTCGGGGTGGCATCTGACCAGTAGCAACAAGGCCGCTGCCCAGAAACTCCAGCGTCCAAGCTCAAACCTCACTGCAGCGCGTCAAGCCTCCGAGGATCTCGGGCGACGGGCTTTCCGCCGTGCGCCCGCGGATCACCGATCATGTAAGCCTCTTCACCGTCGGCCCCGTCGGCGCTTGGACTTGGAAGCGGACTTCCGGGCCGACTTCTTTTTAGGCGCTACTTTGCGGCCGCGCGCCTTTTTCGGCTTCCCGGCAGCCCGCTTCTTGGCTGCTCGCTTCGGCTTTGCGCGCTTGGCCGGCGCTCTTCGGGCGGCGGCCTTGGGCTTTGCCTTTCGTGGCGGAGCCGCCAACGGCGGCTCAACCGGCGGCGCAATGGTGTCCTCGCTGACCCGGGGCGCCTGCGTGATGTTCCCCAATTGGTTGGCGAAATACCTCGCTAATGGCTCGAGATAGTGTTCCTTCCAGCCCTGCTCGTATTGGCTGCCCTGGCCGGTCGGGATCTCGCTGTGTAGCAGGAAGATCCGTGTTCCATCGTCCACCGGCTCGAGGTGGATTTCTACGCGCGAATCAGGACTCTCCGAGGGAAACTCGGTCGTCCGCCAAGCCTGAACGATCCGCCGCCCTGGCTCGAGCTCGATCGTGGTGCCCTCGATATAGCCGTCCCAAGCGGTGAACCTGCCTCCGATTCCGGACTCCACCGAGGCCTTTCCCCCGGTGAACCTGGTGTGTTCCTCAGAATCAAGCCAAGCTTGGTAAATCCGCTCCGGCGAGGCATGAATGACTCCCGAGACTTGAATCGTCTCCGTCCCCATCGGCGTGCGTCTCCTTTCCCAATCTTCTGAATTGGGAACCTACCTTCCTACGCGGCTTTGTCCAGCCAAACATGGCGATCGGGATAGAGAGGCGCGTTTGCGGATAGAAGCCACCACAGTGAGGCTTGGAGTCCGCATTGCCACGTTGCACCCGGCCTTTCATAATGCAAGGCGCTATTTGGGGGTGATGGAATTGAGAGCTGGTAGGTGGGGGCGCGTAGTCGGAATCTTGGCGGTGGTTTGCCTACCCGGGCGGGCTACCTGGGCGGCCAAGAATGCCGATCGGGAAGCGCTCAAGAGGGTGTTGCTGGATGTCGTCAAGCATTCGCCCTTCGAGTCGGCCCGGGTGTCACTCTACGTGCAAAGCCTGGACGATGGGGCGGTGATTCTCTCGCACAATGGCGACGACTTGCTCAACCCGGCCTCAAACGTCAAGCTGTTCACCGCCGCCGCGGCGCTTGCGGTCCTCGGGCCAGACTACCGCTATGAGACCGAGTTTTTACTCGACGACAGCCCCCAAGCAGGGAGGCCGAGAACCCTCTATATCCGCGGCAAGGGCGACCCGTCGATTACCACCGAGCGTCTCTACGCGATCGTCAGCGAGCTGTTTCACGGCGGACTTAGAGAAGTCGGGGACATCGTGCTCGACGACAGCTGGTTCGACCCCGAACGGCTGGCGCCGGGATTTGACCAGGAGAACAGTGATCGCGCGTACATGGCGCCGACGGGCGCGCTTTCGCTCAATTGGAATACGATCACCGTTTACCTGCGCGGTGGTGAGCGGATCGGCTCTGGGGCGAGCGTCGAGCTCGAGCCTGCGAGCGAGTACTTCGCGATCGAGAAATCTGTTTCCACCGCCGCTCGTCTAGGGCGCCGCTTTTCCGTCCAGTCGGAGCAGTGGGGGGATAAGCAAAAGATCATCGTTCGCGGCACGGTCCCGCTCGACCGTGGCGGCTCGATCGCGGTCTGGAGGAAGATCGACAACCCGCCGATTTATTTTGGGTACACGCTCAAGCGGATGTTCGCTGACCACGGGATCAAGGTGAAGGGGCGGGTCCGGCTGGGGATGGCCCCGCAGAACGGCAAACTTCTGTACGTTTCTCAATCCGAGACCTTCGATTTGATCCTCAAGCGGTTGAACAAGGTCTCCTCAAACTTCGTGGCCGAGCAGTTGATCAAAACCCTCGCTGCCGAACAAAAAGGGCCTCCCGGCAGCTTCGTCAATGGAATCCAGGTGGTCGAGGAGTTTCTCGAGAAGCAGGTCGGGATTCCGCGCGGCAGTTACGTGATGAGGAATGGATCGGGCTTGAATGACGCCAATCGTTTTTCCGCGGCGCAGATTACGCGGCTGCTTCGGGTCATGTACGAGCGCTTTCCGCTCGCTCCCGAATTCCTGTCTTCGCTGGGTATCGCAGGCAAGGACGGAACCCTCCGCTATCGGTTCGAGGGCTCGGATGCGGTTGGGCGGCTACGCGGGAAGACGGGCACCCTGGAGAAGATCTCTTCGCTCTCGGGCTACGTGCAGTCAGCGGGAGGAGAAAAATTCTGCTTCGCGGTCATCGTCAACGATTACCCCGGACGCTCAGGTCCAGTCGTCCAGGGGCTTGACGCGCTCGGAGTCGCGGTGGCAGCCGCAGGCTCTAGCCAAGGTCCGGAGAAGGCCGTCGCCGCAGTGATGACGCCCGAGACGGTGGTCAAGTCCATCGAGGAGATCAAAGTCCGCGTCCGCACTTACTTGGCCATCGGCAAGCAGGGTGACAAGCGCAATATTCCCTTCCTGCGTACCGCCTGGCGGACGGAGAAGGATCCGGCTGTGCGCGCGGTGTTGGCGGAGGCCCTCTATGAGTCCAACCGGGAGGACTTTGTCGGCATGCGGGCATTGCTGGACAGCTTTGCGGCTACCGACGCGGTCTACGGCCGATTGCGCGATGTTGCCAAGGAGCTAGGTGTGGAGGTTCCTGGCGTGTCTTCGGTCATCGAGCTGGCGGCGCAGGGTCAGACAGAGGCGATCTCCCGACTGGTTGAGCTGTGTCGCGCGACCGAAGGGGATGAACACGCCAAGCGAGATATCTCCATCTCGATGGCGGAAGTTGCGAAGACCGCGCCTCGCGAGCTGGTGATCGCGCTTAAGTCAGCCGCGCCACCCGAGCGAAATGCTGCGTTGCCGCGCCTGGCCGAAGGTCTGTCACAGGCAGGGGGGGCAGAACATCCATTCTGGCCTGCGCTGCGAAGCATCGAGAGCAGCGGCTCGGAGCTGGCATCTTTCGCCAAGGAGCTCGAGGGTGCCCTCCCCATCCGGCCGGCTCAGCAAGAGGCGGTTGCTTCTCCGGTCAGCGTGAGCGGGGGTGCTGCTGCGCCGTCTGTCCCCAGTCAGCCGCCCGACGCTCGTCCCGGAGGGTAAGCGGGGGGCGTCAGTCTGCGTCCGAATTCGCGCGACGGCTGTCAGCTCACGCTGCTATAGCCTTTGGAAACAATGAAACTGATCCGCAACGGATCAGTGCTCGAAGAAAGGCAGGAAAGAGTATGGCTGGCGGTGTCAATAAGGTAATTCTCGTCGGTAACCTGGGTGCGGATCCTGAAGTGCGGTTCACCCCCGGTGGTCAGGCGGTTGCGAATTTCCGAATCGCAACCGGCGAATCTTGGACCGACAAGAATGGTCAAAAGCAGGACCGAACGGAGTGGCATCGGATTGTAGTGTGGGGAAAGTTGGCTGAGTTGTGCGGTGAGTACCTGGCTAAGGGTCGGCAATGCTTCGTGGAAGGTCGCTTGCAGACTCGCGAGTGGACCGACAAGGAAAACCGGAAGAACTACACGACGGAAGTGGTAGCCAACAATGTGGTGTTTCTGGGCAGCCGCGACGCAGGCGCGAATCGACCTCGCCCACGCAATGGCAGCGAAGAATATGTTCAGCCTCAGGCTGGCATGGACGAGGTTGTCCCCACTACGCCCGCCCCTGAGGACGACATTCCATTCTAGGCAACGGGTAAACGCTACCCTTCATTGACACTCTGCCGAGACTCCCATTACGAGCCTCGGCATGAAAGGGCGCTCTAACCCCTCCCCGGTCCCGAAGGCTGAAGGATGATCATCGGCACTGCGGGGCATATCGACCACGGCAAGACATCCCTGGTCAAAGCGCTCACCGGAATCGACACCGACCGGTTGAAGGAGGAAAAGCGCCGCGGCATTACCCTCGAGCTGGGATTCGCCCATCTGGAGCTGGACGACGGAAGCGTAGCGGGGGTCGTCGACGTGCCTGGTCATGAGAGATTCGTCAAGGCGATGGCCGCTGGCGCAGGGGGCGTTGACCTCGCAATCCTGGTCATCGCTGCTGACGAAGGGGTGATGCCTCAAACGCGCGAGCACTTGGATATTTGTCGATTGCTGGGAGTTCGCGCAGGGGTCATCGCGGTGACCAAATCCGACCTGCTGGGCGAACTGGGCGAAGAATGGCTTCCGCTGCTGCAAGCGGATATCGAGCTGCTCACGAAAGGGACTTTTCTCGAGGACGCCAAGCTCATCGCGTGCTCTTCCAAGACGGGGGAGGGCCTTAAGCAACTGAAGAGCGCGCTTTCATCGCTGGCCAAGGATCTTCCAGCGCGCTCGTCCGAAGGACCTCTTTTTTTGCCGGTGGATCGCGCCTTCACAATGAAAGGATTCGGAACGATCGTCACCGGAACGCTGCTTGCCGGTCAGGTGAAGCTTGAAGAATCCATTTCGCTGTTACCCGGTTTGACTGGGCCCTTCCGGGTCCGAGGGCTGCAGGTCCATGGGTCTCCGGTCGAGAAGGTGGCCGCAGGTCAGCGGGTGGCAGTCAATGTCAGCGGGGTGGAGACCGAACAGATTTCTCGGGGAATGGTCCTCAGCCGTTACCAGGAGCTGCCCCCGACTCGGATGTTGGACGTGGAGCTGACGCTGCTTCCGGCGGTGGATACCCCTCTTCCCAAACGCAAGAAGCTGCTTCTCCATCTGGGTACTGCTCAGGTGGAAGCCACCGTGGCCCTGTTGGATAGTGACGAGTTGCGCCCCGGGGAGACCGCATTTGCCCAGCTGCGACTGGGAGCAGAGGTGCTGGCTCTTCCCGGCCAACGCTTCATTCTGCGCGGATTTCGCGTGCTCCCCAATCGAGGCGCTACCATGGCCGGAGGCCAGGTCCTCACCTTGACGCCGCCCAAACGGCGCAAAGGTGCCTCTGAAACTCTTCGCGCCCTTCGCGACGGCGACGCGGAGGCACGGCTGGCCTTGCTACTCAACCAGGCGGGTTATCGAGGCTTATCGGTGCGCGAGCTGTTCGCGCGCTCGGCTCTTCCTCAGAAGACCCTGCAGCGCTCGTTGGATTTGCTCGGCAGCAAAGGAGGCGCGATGCTGGTTGACAAGGAGCGCCGCCACTACCTCTCGGCCGAGGTCTTCGGGTCGATGGTCGCTCGGAGCTTGGTGCTGATTCAGGACTTCCACCAGCGCGAGCCAATGAAGGAGGGGTTAAGCAAGGAAGAGCTTCGGCAGCGATTGTTCCCCGAGCTTGAGGCACGCATTTTCGCCAGAGTGGTCGCTGCCCTCCTGGAGAGAGGAGACGTGGAAAGCTCCGGCGAAGTCCTGCGCCTCAAGGGCAAGGGCCGGACCCTTACCGCTGGCGAAGAGACGTTACGGGTCCAGCTACTCGCGAAAATCTCCGCCGCGGGGCTGGGTCCGCCGAGACTCGAGGAGCTGGCGAGCAATTTGTCGCTCCCACCTGCTCGGGTCCAGGAGTTGATGAAGGTTGCGGTAGCCGACCGCCTGGTGGTGCGGGTTAGTGATGATCTCTATTTCGACAGAAAAGCAGTTGAACACCTTCAAGAGCGGCTGGTCGGGTATCTGCAGCAACACAAGGAAATTTCCACCCAGACATTCAAAGATCTGGTTGGCCAGAGCCGCAAGTACGTGATCCCCCTGTCGGAGTTTTTCGATCGCGAAAAGGTAACGCTTAGAGTGGGGGAAAAGCGGGTGCTACGCCGCAGCTGACTCGGCCACGAGAGCGTGCGATTCCCTCACTTGCCGCCGATCAGGGTTGAACCGGCGGAGAGCCAATCAGAGAGAAACCCGGGGGCAATGCCCAACAGGAACACGGCGACCGTGGAGACGACCAGTGCGGCTTCGGTGGTCCATTGCCGCTCGGCAAGGGCGCCGACCTCGGGCGCGGGACGCATGAACATATAAACGACCACTCGCAGGTAGTAATAAACCCCCACCACGCTGCTCAGAACGCCAACCACCGCGAGCCCTACCAGCCCAACGTCCACCGCGCTTTGAAAGATCAGCAGCTTTCCCAAAAAACCCACGGTCGGCGGAATCCCGCCCAGCGAAAGCATGAAGGTGGCCATTGCCACCGCCCAGCCGGGGCGTCGGTGCACCAATCCGGAAAACCGTTCCAAATCCCAGGCCGTCCCCTTCTCCTCGTCCTCGCGGCGCTCGAGCGCGCTCAAAGTGCCAAAGGCGCCCACCGCGGTAACGGTGTAAGCGAGCAAATAGAAAAGAATGCTCCGCAACGTCGCGGTGTAGAGCTGGTCAGGGCCTGGACTCGTCGAACTCAAAGGGATCGCGCTGAGAAGCTTCCAGCCTCGCGCTCCGGTCGGAGACTGCGCGAACAACGCAGCGATCCCGAGCAGAACATAGCCCGCATGGGCAATCGAAGAATAGGCCAACATTCGCTTCACGTTTCGCTGCGGCACCGCGAGCAGGTTACCGCCCACCATGGTCAAAAACGCCAAGCCCGAGAACAGAACCGAAAACAACTTGAGGTTGGCCCCGGTACCCAGCACGGTGAATACCCGCACCAGCGCGGCAAAGCCCGCCGCTTTGACGCCTACGCTCATCAAGGCGGTCACCGGCGTCGGCGCTCCCTCGTACACATCGGGTGTCCACATGTGGAAGGGCACGGCCGCGACTTTGAATCCAAAGCCCGCCGCCACCAGGATCGTGCCGGAGTAGACCAAGGAGGAGTGGGTTTCGAGAGCTTGGGGCAGCGCCCTCGCCAAGCCGGTCAGCAGCGTAGTGCCAGTGGCCCCGTACAGCAGCGCGAATCCATAAAGGAGCACCGCGCTGGAAAAGGCTCCCAGGATGAAATACTTGAACGCCGCCTCGGAAGGGCGGGTGCCACGGCGCAAGTACGCGGCCAGCGCATAGGTGGAGATGCTCAACAGCTCGAGGCTGATGAAGATCATGATCAGCTCCGCGGACATTGCCAAGAGGCTCATTCCGGCGGCAGCGAAAAGCATCAAGGCATAAAACTCGCCGCGCTCCGCGTTTCGATGACGCAGAAAGCCCGCGCCGAGCAGCGTCGCCAAGGCGGTACCGAGGCAGACGACCGCGGTGACTGCACTCGAAAACGCGTCCAAGACTGCGAAGCCCCCCAGTACTTCTCGCGCAGGCTGAAAAGCCAGGACCAGGGCGCTGACTCCCGCCGCCGATGAAGCTGCGACGCTCAAAATCGCTTGGTACGTCCGCGACGCGGATGAAAGGAAGACCTCGGTTACCAGCAGCACCATCGCTCCGCCAGACAGCAGGATTGCGGGGATCAGCGGCAACAGGTCTTGCCAGGAGAGTTCCGGGATGTTCATTGACGAGCGGCCCTCAACTTCTCTCGCGAACTTGGCGGCTCCCGGTCGGAGCGCAATTTTGAACCAGCCTCCAGCAAAGGCATCACTTTCATCTCCACCGCGCTGTCACTGACCGTCGATCCGCTGAGCCCGAGATTGGCTCGGGCGACGAAGCGAGTGGAGGACGGAGCAAATCGCTCCAAGAATGGCTGAGGGTAAATCCCCATCGCCAGCGCTAGCAGGACGAAGGGAAGAGCAGTCACGACTTCTCGAAGATTTAGGTCGGTGAGGGGCGGGTGGTCACGATGAGTGGGAAGTCCGAAAAACACACGCTGCACCATCCACAGCATGTACGCGGCGCCGAGGATGATGCCCAACGCCCCGAGCACCCCGAACGGGAGCGGAAGCGTGCTTCGGAATGTGCCGAGCAGGACCAAGAATTCACCCACAAACGAGTTGGTACCTGGCACCGCGATTGACGAGAAGGTGATGATCAAAAAAGCCGTCGCGAATAGCGGCATCACTTTGGCCAAACCGCCGAACTCGTTGATCCACCGCGTATGCATCCGCTCGTAGAGCATTCCGAAGAGGAGAAACAAGGCGCCGGTAGAGATGCCGTGATTCAACATCTGGTACGCCGAGCCACTGGCGCCCTCCACAGTCAAGGCAAGCATCCCGAGCATGCAAAGCCCCAGGTGCGATACCGAGCTGTAGGCGATTAGTTTCTTCACGTCCCGTTGGGCCAGGCACATCAGAGCGCCATAGACGATTCCGATGATCGCCAAAGTCGCCAAGACGGGCCGGAACTGACGCGCAGCGGTGGGAAACAGGGGGATGGCGTACCGCCAGAATCCAAAAGTCCCCATCTTCAACATCACTCCTGCCAAGATCATCGAGCCCGCCACCGGCGCCTGGACGTGCGCATCCGGCAGCCAGGTGTGCACCGGAAACATCGGGACCTTCACCGCGAACGCGACCGCGAACGCGACAAACATCCAGGGCCCGTAGGTCTTCAGGCTGAGCGCCACGGGCGAAAGTTGATCACAACTGCCCCCCGCGGCACAGGTCGACACCTGCCGGCTGGCGGAAATCAGCGCGTTGTAAATCTGCGCATAGTCGAACGAACGCGGCCCGGTCGGCTGGCTGATGAAGTAGAGCGCCAGGATTGCCACCAGCATTAGCAAGGATCCGACCATCGTGTAGAGGAAGAACTTGACCGCCGCCATCACCCGCTCCTCGGATCCCCAAATGCCGATCAGCAGGTACATCGGTACGAGCATCGCCTCCCAGAACACATAAAAGAGAACCAGGTCCATTGAGCCGAGGGCGCCGAGCATCGCTGTCTGTAGCAACAGGATGGCGAGGTGAAACTCTTTGACCCGGGCATCGATGAAGGTCCACGAAGCGAGCACCACCCAGGGGCCGAGAAAGGCGGTGAGCAGCATCAGGCTCGCCGATAAACCGTCCACCCCGGTGTGGAAGCTAATCCCCAGGCCATCCAACCATCGAGCGCGATACTCGAGCTGAAACTCCGGGCCACTCGGCAAAAATCGCAGGTACATCCAGAGCGCGAACAACAGCGTCGTGGCCATCCCGATCAATGCGGTGGTTCGGATTTGACCTCGTTCGGTCCCTGGCAGTACCGCCACAATCGCCGCGAAGACCAGCGGCAAAAAGATGACCAGATTGACCAGGTGCGAATCGAGGAAACTCATTTGAACACCTGCAGAAGCGCATAAACCAACCCGCCCAGCAGGGCGACCGCCATCACCGCGGCATAGCTCTGGGTATCCCCGGTTTGACTATAGCGAAGCGCCGACCCGCTAACGCGAGTCAGCCAACCCACGCCTCGAACCGCCAGCGTGTCGATCAGCAGCGAGTCGATCAGTTTGTAGAGCAGGAAGCTGCCGAGCTTGACCGGCTTGACGATCAGCCAGTCATAAAGCTCGTCCACATAAAATTTGTTTTCCACCCACCTTCGCACCATCCGTACGGGCGCTGGGGCGGGCTTGCCCGCGACGGCGGGAAAGTATCGGAGGTACAAGAACGCGGCGAGGGCAAACCCCGTCAAGGCAATCAGCCACGCCGACGCCCAGGCTCCCCAAGGACTGGTTTCGATGTGGAGGACACGCGACCCTTCGATTCGCTGCGCAGTCCGGAACACCGAAAGCAGAAAATTCTCGATCAGCGCCTGGCGCCGGTCCCCGTAAGGAATCAGCGGAAGCCCCCAGGCGACACCCAGCACGGACAGCGCGGCGAGCACCACCAGGGGCGCCGTCATCGGCCAGCTGCTCTCGTGCGCGTGCGGCACCTTCGCATCCTTGGCGCGCTGGCCGTGGAAGGTCAGCAGGTAGAGCCTGAACATGTAGAAAGCGGTGCAGAATGCGGCGAACAGCCCCATCGCCCATACCAGCTCGGATGCCCAGGGGTATCCCGCCACTCGCGTGGAGTGAACGCCATGAAGAATGGCATCCTTGGAGAAGAAGCCGGACAAGGGAACCACGCCGGTAATCGCCAAGGTGGCGATCAGGAACGTCGCCCAGGTCCATGGCATCTCGCGGCGAAGTCCACCCAGTCGTTTGATGTCCGTCTCCTCGGCATTTCCGTGCATCACCGAGCCGGCTCCCAAGAAAAGGCAAGCCTTGAAAAAAGCGTGGGTCACCAGGTGGAACATCGCCGCCCAAAAAACTCCCATGCCCGCGGCCATGAACATGAAACCCAGCTGGGAAATGGTCGAGTACGCAAGGACCTTCTTGATGTCGTTCTGCGCGAAGGCGATCAGCGCGGCGACGATTGCGCTCGCGCCTCCGATCACCGCAATCACCACCATCGCGGTCGGAGCAAGCACGACGAGAAAATTCAACCGACAAAGCAGGTAGACGCCGGCGGTGACCATCGTCGCCGCGTGAATCAGTGCCGATACCGGGGTGGGACCGGCCATGGCATCGGGAAGCCAGACGTAGAGAGGAATTTGAGCGCTCTTCCCTGCTGCTCCGAGCATGAATAGCAGCAACACCAGGGTCAGCCCTGCCCCAAACGTCATCCCAGCCAACGGGCCATGCGCGATTGGGCTATCGAGTTGAACGCTGCTCGGAAGTTGCGCGGCAGGGCTGCCGAGCACTCGCGCCATGCCCTCCAGCGCTTGAAAGTGCAGCGGGCCTTCCTGAGAAACCGCGGCATGCCAAGGAGCGTGTCCTCGAGGAGAGCCGCCGGCCTGCCATTGTTGGTCGAAGGCACCGACCAACAGGACGAGCAACAGCGCGCCAATCAAGAAGCCAAAGTCGCCGATCCGGTTCACCACGAAAGCCTTGCGGCCGGCCCACGCCTTGGCTGGGTCCTCGTACCAAAATCCGATCAGCAGATAGCTGCACAGGCCCACGCCTTCCCAGCCGACAAACAACAGCGCCAAATTGTCGGCGAGGACCAGGATGAGCATCATCGCGACGAACAGGTTGAGATAGGCGAAGTATCGCCAGTATCCCGGGTCGTGCTCCATGTACGCGGTCGAATAAAGGTGAATCAGCGCCCCGACCCCGGTGATGACGAGGACCATTGCACCCGAGAGGTGGTCCAAGCGCAGGCCGAACGTCGCCCGGAAGGCGTTGGTCGAGAACCACGTGCCGTACTGCTGCCCAAGCGCATGCGGCGTGTACACGTCGCTAAAAGCGGAGTGCAGCACCGCTCGGTAATCATTGAGCGCCCAAAACGACAACGCCGCCAACAAAAAGGAACCGAACACCGCGGAAGTGGCGATGAAGTTGGTGTTCCCCCTGCCGAGCGCGCGGCCGAACAGCCCACAGATAATTGCTCCGAGAAGGGGTAGGGCAATAATCAGCCACAGGCCTTGGCCTACGGATTGCGGATCCGCTGGTGAGTGGGTGAAAAAGGTCTCCATCAGTATTTCATCGTTTTGATTTCACCGATGTTGAGCGTGCCCCGGCTGCGGAAGACGGCAATCATGATCGCTAGACCGATTGCGGCCTCCGCTGCCGCCACGACAATTACGAAAAATGCCGCCGCGTGGCCCGACATGTCTTGGCGGGCGCGCGCGAATGCGAGGAAGGTGAGATTGGCGGCGTTGAGCATCAATTCGATGCACATGAACACCACCAAGGCGTTGCGGCGAACCAGAACGCCGAACATGCCCATGCAAAACAGGATCGCAGCGAGGATTAGGTAATGGCTGGTGGGTACCATGCGCTTTTTTTCAAATCCGAGACTTGGCCACCACCACTGCCCCCACGATCGCGACCAGGAGCAAGAGCGAAACCACCTCGAATGGAAGAAGGTATTGAGAGTAGAGCAGGACTCCCAGTGACTTGAGGGTACCGAAATCACGCGAGGGGGCGGTCGCCATCGACCGAGCCACCGGCGCAATCCGCAACAAGGTGCTTTCCAAAGCCCAGAGCAACGCGGCGGCGGCGGCTCCGCCCAGGATACGGGAGAGGGTCATCCGGCCTCCCTGCGATTCGGTCTCGCTCAGCGAGAGCAGCATGATCACGAAGAGAAAGAGCACCATGATTGCCCCCGCGTAAACCAGAACCTGCAACACCGCCAGGCTAGGCGCCCAGAGCAAGAGATAGATGCCCGCCAGGAAGAAAAACGTGGCGACCAGGGCCATCGCCGAGTTCACCGCATTGCGGGCGGAAATCACCCCCGCGGCGCCCACCACGATGCAGGTGCCAAAGGCCCAGAACAGCACCTGCTCGACGCTCATACGCGGCCACCTCCGAACGCACCCCACGGATTCTCTCCGAAGGGACAGCGTTTCTGATCGATGTGGGCGAGAAACTCGGGGCGAAACTTAGCAACGAAAGAATGCACCGGAAGCGCCGCAGCGTCGCCCAGTGCGCAGATCGTATTTCCCAGGCCAATTGGCGGATAGGGAGCGATCGCTGAGGCGACATTTACGAGAATGCTCAGATCCTCCGGAGTCCCGCGCCCCTCCTCAATCTTCCTCAGGATTCGAGTTTGCCAGGGCGTGCCTTCTCGGCAAGGGGTGCACTGGCCGCACGATTCTTCTGCGTAGAAGCGCGAGATCCGCCATAGGCAGCGCACCAAGCAGGTCGAGTCGTCCATCACGATCACCCCGCCTGATCCAGCCATCGTCTGCTTTTCCTTGAGAGCCTCGAATTCCATCGCGACATCGATTTCGTCGGCGGCGAGCACCGGGGCGGACGAGCCGCCGGGAATAACCGCCTTCACGCTTCGTCCCGGCGGCATCCCCTGCCCAAGTTCCGGATCGAAGATCAGCTCTCGCAAAGTGGTCCTCATTGAGACTTCGTATACCCCCGGGCGGTTGACGCTCCCGGAGAGACAGATCAGCCGTGTGCCTCCGGACTTTTCAGTTCCGAGCCGCGCATACCATTCGCCCCCATTCTCGAGAATTGAAGGGAGTGCGGCGAGTGTCTCGACGTTGTTCACCACGGTAGGAGCGCCGAACAAGCCGACGACCGCGGGAAATGGCGGCTTCAACCGCGGCCAGCCCTTCTTCCCCTCCAAAGACTCGAGAAGCGCTGTCTCCTCGCCGCAGATGTACGCCCCTGCTCCTCGTACCTGGTACACGTCGAGCCGGTGGTCTTTCCCCAACATTTGGTCGCCCAAAATTCCGGCCCGGTATGCCTCGGCGATGGCGTTGTTCACGATTTCCGCCTGCCGCTTAAACTCCCCCCGCGTGTAGATGTAGGCGTGGTGACAATCGAGCGCCAACGCGGCAATCGCGATTCCCTCGAGCAGCATGTGCGGATCGTTTTCGAGGATGTAACGATCCTTGAAAGTCCCCGGCTCGGACTCGTCAGCGTTCACTGCCAGGTAGGTGGGCTGGGAGCTGTTCTTTGGGACGAAGCCCCATTTCACTGCGGTATAGAAGCCCGCACCGCCACGGCCGCGAAGATTTGACTTCTTTACTTCTTCGGTAATCTGCGCCCGGCCGATCTTGAGTGCCTTCTTGAGCCCGGCGTACCCGCCCGCTTCGCGGTAGACCGCCAGGGTATGCGACCCAGGCTTGCCCCAGTTGCGCGTGATGGTTTTTTCCACTTGGATCATCGGACCGTAAGCCCGCGCCTAGGGCAGTTTGGTCAATATTTCGTCCACCCGCTGAAGCGTCAGGGACTCGTAGTGTTCCTCATTAATTTGCAGGCAGGGCGCGGTACCACAAGATGCGAGACATTCCGTCTCGCGCAAGGTAAATCTTTCGTTGCTTTCTCCCGCTGGGACGCCGAGCCGCTGCTCCATATGGGCCAGCAGCCTCTCCGCTCCCCACAGCGAGCACGATAAATTAGTGCAAACGTCGATCACGTATTTGCCAGGCTTTTCCGTGTGGAACATCACGTAGAAGGTGGCGACTTCCAGAGCCCGCTCCTTGCTCACTCCGAGTTGCTCGGCCACGTACGCCAGTCCCTCCGGCGGAAGCCAACCTTTGATCGACTGCAGAACGCGCAACGCCGGCAGCATCGCGGCTCTCTTTCGGTCACTGGGATAGTGGGTAAGAATTTCCGCCAGCTCCGAGTCGAACTTTTGCTTTTCTTCTGCGGAAAATACGACGTCCATCACCGGCGCGTTCGTAAGGCCCGAGGGATTCATTGTCAACCGAGATGAGGCTCTTCAGAATATCTTCCGATAACCATGAATCCGAGCTTCTACGACGCATTGGAAAGAGGCATCGAACTATTCAATCGCCAAGAGTTCTACGAAGCGCACGAGGCATGGGAGGCGGGATGGATCGATGAGCTCGCCGACGAGCGGCGGCTGCTGCAGGGGCTAATTCAGGTGGCAGCGGGCTTCTACAAGCTGCAAGTCGGCTCGCCGCAGGGCACGGTCAAGCTCCTCGAACAAGGATTGAACAAGCTGCGCGACTTCCTCGCTTGCTCGCTCGGAGTCGACCTGAACCGATTGATTCCGCAAGTGGAATATTGGCTCGAGGAGTCACGCGCTCTGGTGGCGAACCACCGCGCGGATTACGACCCGGCTCGGATGCCGATCATTGCCTACCACCGCAACAACGCGAACGTTTGAGAAATCAGCGCTTGTTCGCCGCGGCGGCCGGCGCGCGGAACAAATCCATGATCTGTTGAGCATCCACCGGCTTTGGAAGGCAAGCGACGGCGCCGGCCTTCAACGCCTGATCGATCACTTCCGGAGTGGGACGTCCAGTCATCGCGATGACCTTTGTTCCCTCGAGGTTTCTCCTCGCGCCGACTTTTCGGCACACCTCGAATCCGTCCAGGCCCGGCATGTTGAGGTCTACCAACAGCCCATGCGGTTTTTGCTCCGCTACCAGCAACAGGGCTTCCACGCCCGATGTCGTTGTGGTGACCTCAACTTGAGATCCGAAGGCCCGAAAGGCCCGCTTGATTCCCTCGACCACCAACTTCTCATCGTCCACCACCAAGAGGCGCAGAATGCCGGTCCCCAGCTCCTCGGGAAGCGGCATGTGATGAGCTAGAAGGAAAGTGCGCAGGTCTCCCGACCGAACCCTCCTATGGCCTCCAGGCGTTCGGAAGGCCGACAGGATGCCCTTGTCAATCCACTTGCTGACGGTAGAGGGGTCTACCTGGATTAGCCTGCTAATTTCGTGGGTCGTGTAAAGCCTCTCCATCCGCCGTACCTCTCTTAAATGGGAAGCCCAAGAAACCTACGAACCCGAGGAAGTGTCAACTGACTCAAATTTGACCCCATTGCATAATTCCACTGCGTGATCCCAAGAACCCCTTGATTTTAAACACAGTTCTACGAGTTCACGGGCTGCCCCGCGCCCCCCTCCAAAACTGCTGACAAAGGCGCACTTCGCCCGTACCTCGGCGGCGGCGTCAGCCGGACAGCACGGAAGTCCGGAAACCGAGAGTGGGCCCAGATCGTTTACATCGTCCCCCATGTACGCGCAAATACTCGCGTCAACCTCGAGTTTCTCGAGCAGCTCGAGCAAGGCGCGCTGCTTGTCCTTTTTTCCCTGCAGAACTTCGACAAGTCCCAGCTCCCGTCCTCGAACTTCCACAATCTGCGAAGAGCGCGCCGTCAGCACTGCGGCTTTCAGCCCGACGAGGCGCGCCATCACCAATCCATGCCCGTCGCGTACATCAAAGCGCTTAATCGTTTCTCCGGTCGGCCCGTAATATAGCCCGCCATCTGTGAGCACCCCGTCAACGTCGAACACGAGCAACTCAATTGCAGCAGCCTTCGCAGTCAACTGCTTGGTACTCTGGCGAGCGTGCGAGTTCTGTTGAGGCACCGGCGTTTACTCCTGATTCGTCGCTCGGCGAATCGCCAGAAGCTCCTTGAGTACTGTTTCCAACGCTTCTGGTCGGAGCGCACACGGCCCATCGCAAAGCGCGCGGTCGGGATCCTCATGAACCTCAGCGAAAAGTGCGTCGATCCCTGCTGCTGCGGCAGCGCGGGCCAGAAGGGGAACGAACTTTCGCTGTCCCCCGCTCGAGAGCCCATCGGCGGAGGGCAGCTGAACCGAGTGGGTTGCATCAAAGCACACGCTAAGTCCCGCCTCTCTCATGATTAAGAGACCACGCATGTCGACCACCAGATTGTGGTGGCCGAACGACGTACCACGCTCGGTGACCAGGACGTTGGGATTTCCTGCGCCAAATGCCTTGCGGGCCGCTTGAACGATGTCCTCGGGGGCGATGAATTGACCTTTCTTTAGGTTTACGCCTTTGCCGGTTCGAGCGACCGACACGATCAGGTCCGTTTGACGGCAGAGGAATGCCGGGATCTGGAGAATGTCAGCGACTTCGGCCGCGGGTTTCACCTGAGACGTCTCGTGCACGTCGGTCAAGATGGCGACCCCGGTCTGCCGTTTCACGCGCGCCAAGATAGAAAGGCCGCTCTCGAGCCCGGGACCTCGAAACGATTCGCCGCTGGTTCGATTGGCCTTGTCGAAAGAGCACTTGAAAGCAAACGGGACCTTGAGACGTTCGCTGATCTCTTTGAGGTGGTGGGCGATTCGGAGCACCGAATCCTCGGACTCGATGATGTCCGGGCCGGCAATCAGGAACAGCCGCCGTCCAGGGCCGACCTTCTGTCCGCAGAGCTCAATCATCGCGAGAGCGGGTAGCGATTTCCGGCAGATAGGCGCGCCGATGCTGCCGAGCTCGCCTCACTGGACGGCTCGGATGACTTTGGTCCCCACCCGTGCGTCGCGGTATTCCGCTGCCGCACGAACGAACCCCGAGAAGAGCGGATGGGGCGCAAACGGCTTGCTTTTGAATTCCGGATGAAATTGGCATCCGATAAAATGCGGATGGTCCTCCAACTCGATCATCTCCACCAGGTTGAGTTCGGGGTTGTGGCCGCTGAAAATCAGGCCCGCTGACTCAAGCCGCTCGCGGTACTCGTTGTTCACTTCATATCGATGGCGGTGGCGCTCCTCGATCATATCCTGTCCATACAGTCGATGCGCCAAGGTCCCGGGCTTGAGTGCGCATCGATACGCGCCCAATCGCATCGTCCCGCCTTTGTCCTGGACCGCCACTTGCGATTCCATCAACGTAATCACCGGATGGGGTGTGTTCTCATCGAACTCCAGCGAATTGGCGTTCGCCACTCCTAGGCTGCGCGCGTATTCCACAACCGCCATCTGCATTCCGAGGCAGATTCCGAAGTAGGGGATCTTGCGTTCCCGGGCAAACTTCACCGCGGCCACCTTTCCCTCGGTTCCGCGCACTCCAAAGCCGCCGGGGACCAGTACCGCATGGACATCCGAGAGAAACTTGGCGGGGCCCTGGGCCTCTACTTCCTGGGAATCGACGAAGGTCAGAAGCACCTTGACGTCGTTGGCGATCCCGCCGTGCAGCAGCGCCTCGTTGAGGCTCTTGTAACTCTCCGTGAGGTGGACGTACTTGCCAACGATCGCGATCCGGACCTCACCTCTGCCTGGATGGTAGATTTTGTCGACGATGTGCTCCCAACGCTCAAGCTGGGGCGCCCGCGACCAGATGTTCAGGATTTCTGCCAGACGCTCGTCGAGTCCCTGACGGCTCAGCTCCAAGGGCAACTCGTAAATGCTTTTGACGTCCGGAGAGGTGAATACGCTACCGATATCCACGTTGCAGAACATCGCAATCTTGGTCTTCATTTCCTGCGGAATTTCCCGGTCCGTCCTGCAGAGCAGGATGTCCGGCTGAATGCCGATCTCCCGAAGCTTCATCACCGAGTGCTGGGTGGGCTTGGTCTTCACTTCACCTGCGGCCGCGATGTAGGGCAGCAGGGTTAGATGGATGTAGGCGACATTTTGCGTCCCGGAGTCGTAGCGCATCTGGCGAATCGCCTCGAGGAACGGGAGCGATTCAATGTCGCCCACCGTCCCCCCGATTTCGACCAAAATCGCGTCGTGGCCTTGCGCGGCTGAGCGGATGTTCGACTTGATTTCATCGGTGATGTGGGGAATCACCTGAACGGTTTTGCCCAGGTATTCTCCCCGCCGCTCCTTCTGAATCACGGAGTTGTAGATCCGCCCAGTGGTGAAGTTGTTCAGTTTGCTCATGTGGGCGCCGGTGAAGCGCTCGTAATGTCCAAGGTCGAGGTCTGTCTCTGCCCCGTCATCGGTGACGTAGACCTCACCGTGCTGAAAAGGGCTCATCGTTCCCGGATCCACGTTGATGTAGGGATCCAGCTTGAGGAGGGTGATTCCCAGTCCGCGATTTTCGAGCAGGGCGCCCACCGAGGAAGAAGCCAATCCTTTCCCGAGCGAGCTCACCACGCCGCCAGTGATGAAGATGTACTTGGTTTTTTTGGAGCGCATGATCTGTTTTGCCAAGGAAACTGGCACCCGTCAACCGCCAGGCCGAGAAGGCGCGCGGAGGGTTATTCCCCTCGAATCAGAGCCTCGGCGCGCGGGATGTCCTCCGGTACATCCACCGCAGCGGTTGGGAAGGGGGTGAAGATGCATCGGATTGGAATGCCATGCTCCAAAGCTCGCAGCTGCTCGAGTTTTTCCACTTGCTCCAGAACGGATGGCGGCAGCGCGGAGAGCCTCTCAAGGGTCTGGCGCCGAAATCCATAGATCCCCACGTGCGCGTATCGGGCGATGGGCCCAACCTGCTCTCGGCCAAACGGGATCTCGGCGCGGGAGAAGTAGAGAGCGTCGGCGTCGGCCGCTAGCACAACTTTCACCACGTTCGGGTTGTGCCGTTCCTCGGACTGAAGCGGGCGAATCAGTGTGGCCATCTGGACGCTCGGGTCGTCGAACGCTCGTGCCAACTCGGCGAGCGCTTGCGGGCGCAATGTCGGCTCGTCGCCCTGAACTGCGATCCACACGTCCGCGCCGGTTATTTGAGCTGCTACCTCGGCCACACGGTCCGTTCCGCTCGTGCAGGCGGCAGAGGTGATCATCGCCTCCGCGCCGAAGTGACGAGCAGCGTTGGCGATTCTTTGATCATCCGTGGCAATCACCACTCTGGTGAAGGCGCCGCTTCGCTGACAGCTGCGCCAGACATGCTCGAGCATCGGTTGACCGGCCACCAGCGCAAGGGGTTTGCCGGGAAAGCGCGAGGATTGAAAGCGAGCCGGGATGACGGCGATGCAGGGTGCCATTGCCCCGGACCTAGCCTAATCGCCCGAAATACGGGGGTTTCTGTCTCGGCTGGCCCGGACCCCGGTTGATGGCTAACTTGCGCGCTCGGTGAGCAAGACGGTGCTGCACGTGGTGGGTGCGCGGCCCAACTTCATGAAGGTCGCTCCGATCCATCGGGCTATTCAAAACCGTGGGAAATTGAATCAGCGGCTGATTCACACCGGTCAGCACTATGACACAAACATGAGCGATGTGTTCTTCGCGGATCTCGGCCTCCCCCAGCCGGATCTTCACTTGGGGATTGGCTCGGGTTCCCACGCCGAACAAACCGCTCGGGTGATGATTGAGCTTGAGAAACTGTTGATCGGGGAGCCGCCAGACCTGGTCTCGGTGGTTGGGGACATCAACAGCACTCTGGCGGCGGCCTTGGTCTCGGCAAAGATGCAAATCCCGCTTGCCCATGTCGAGGCCGGGCTTCGCAGCCGCGACCGATCGATGCCTGAAGAGCTCAATCGCCTGGTCACGGATCAGCTGGCGGATCTGTTGCTGACGCCGTCGGTGGATGCGAACGAGAATCTGCGTCGGGAAGGGATTGCCCCGGAGAGAATTTTCTTTGTCGGCAACGTGATGATCGATTCGCTCCTCGCCTCGCGGCGGGAAGCGGAGAAGCTCTCGACGATTGCGGAGCTTGGTCTGCGGCCACGAGAATACGCGGTCTGCACCTTGCACCGGCCGTCGAACGTCGACGATCGGGCAAAGCTCTCCGCGATCATCGGCGCGATCGGTGAGATCGCAGCGCAGGTCCCGGTCCTTTTCTCGGTGCATCCGCGCACGTGCCGCAGAATGGAGGAATACGGTTTGGACCGCCACGCCCAATCATTCGGCGGACTGCGCATCGTCGAGCCGATGGGCTACCTGCCTTTCCTTGCTTTGCTCTTCCAGGCGAGATTGGTTCTCACAGATTCCGGTGGGATTCAGGAGGAGTCCTCTGCGTTGGGTGTGCCTTGTCTGACCCTGCGAGAAAACACCGAACGGCCGATCACGATTGAATTGGGGACCAATCTGCTGGTCGGGACGAATCCCGAGCGGATCCGCTCGGAAGCGATCAAGGTTCTCGAAGGGAAAGGTAAACAAGGGCGCATACCCGACAAGTGGGACGGTCACACCGGAGAGCGGATCGCGGCGGTATTCGAGCGGGCGCTCGCGGTGGATTAAGCTAGGCAGTCGTCCGCGCCCTTCCCAGAGGAACCCCATGCAGACTGAGCAAACCCTGGAACACCTTCAACGGCAGGTCCGACAACTTCGACTGCTCGCGATCTTCAATGCGGCTGCCGCGCTCAGCGCAGTCCTTGCCGCATTTCTGCTCCGCGGGACCGGTGTAGAAGTGCGGGCGCACAAGTTCTCCTTGATCGACGGATCTGGCAGGACTCACCTGGAGTTATCGGAATTTCAAAAGGATCGGTATGGGCTAACCCTCTTCGATTCTGCTGGGCGAGCCCGAATGGCTCTGAAGATCGAACCAGATGGGTCACCCCGGTTGTCGTTGGCTGCCGAATCGGGTCAGGCTTTGGCAGACTTGCTGGTGTTTAAGGATGCTCCGCGACTTTCGCTCGCCAACGCGGCGGGCGTGGACTTTTTCAGTTTGAGCCTGGAGATGGATGGCTCTTCGAGGTTGTCGATCGCAGATCAGTACGGGCGCCCTCGAGCGATTCTCGGCGCCGGTGAAGACGGCTCGCCCTCGCTGGTGATGGCGGACCGTTTTGGACGGCCTCGGGCCGAGCTTGGCGTTTCCGCGGAAAGCTCGAGCTTGGTTCTCGAAGGCCGCAACGGCGCCGTCTTCCGAGCGCCAATCGAGTAGCATGTCTTCCACTCCTGAAACCTTCGTGGACGTCGAATTCGTGGTGGAGCGCAACTACTCCAGTTGGCGGCTGGACAAATACATCTGCGAAAAGCTTCCCCGGCTCTCGCGGACCAAGGTGCAGCGGATCATTGCCCGGGGGCTGATCTCGGATCGCGCGCTCAAAAGCTCAACGCTCGTATTTCCCGGGCTGTCCTTCCGAATCCGTCGGCAAATTTTCGACGAGCCCGAAACGCCGACATCGGTGCAGGAGTTGTATCGAGATCGGGCGATCCTGGTGGTCGACAAACCGGCGGGATTGCCGATTCATCCTACCGCGCGTTATCGCCGCGGAACGCTGGTGACGCTGCTTCAGCAGCGCTACGGCCCGCAGCCCGCTTTTCCCCTTCATCGCTTAGACCGAGAGACTTCCGGCGTCCTGATCTGTGGCTGCGAGCCGGAGCCCACTCGCCACTTGATGCGCGCGTTCGCGCAAGGGCAGGTGCACAAGGAATACTTCGCGATTTGCGAGGGCGCCCCTCGGTGCGAGGAGTTCGAGGTCGACGCGCCGATTGCCGAGGGCGGTCGACTGGTGAGGATTGCCGTTCGAGTCGACCGGGTGAAGGGAAAAGCCGCTCGCACTCAGTTCCGCGTGCTCAATCGCTTCGAACGTGATGGCGAACGCTTCTCCCTTCTGCAGGCGCGCCCATCGACCGGGCGCCAACACCAGATTCGGGTGCACCTGCGGGAAGCGGGTTTTCCCATTGTCGGAGACAAAATCTATGGGCCGGACGAAGGCTACTTCGACCGGTTCTCCAAGCATTGCCTCGAACCCGAGGCTTGGCGCAGGTTGCGCCTACCTCGCCACGCACTTCACGCCGGTTTGATTCGGTTCGAGCATCCTTCAAGCAAGTCTCAGGTTTCATTCCAATCTCCGCTTCCTGCTGACCTGCAGGCCTTTCTTCGCTCGTAGTCGGATGTTCGACCCCAATGTGGCCACTTGCGATCGAGCCGGTCGCGGCTTTGGGGTTGGCGAATGCGAACATCTAGAATGCTAGGGCTTTGGCTCTGAATGCGCCCCGAATTCTGATGGTCGATTCTGACCCCGGCAGCATTCAAATCCTTCACAGTTCGCTAGGGAGTAAGGACTATCGAATCGTTCGCGCTTCGAATGCAAACGACGCGCTTGAACGGATCAAGAGCCGCCGAGTTGATCTGCTGGTAATCTCTCTGCCGTCCGCCGATGCGCTCGAACTGTGCAAGCGGGTGCGGTCTCAGCCAAGCTGTGCTCGTCTGCCGATCGTGTTCTTGCTGGACGAAGCGCGCGATCGGCAGTTGGACCTCCACGCGCGGCAGGCTGGGGCGGAGGAGGTTTGCTCCCGCTCGATCGATTCGCGCGACTTGGCCGCACGCCTTCAGAACCTTCTGCGCTTGGCGGAAGTGAACCGGGACGAGCGCCTCTTTCACCAGCTCGCGCAAAGCGATCGGCTGGTCACCTTGGGGCAATTGGCCGCCACCGTGGCGCACGAAATCAACAACCCGCTGGCCTTTATCCTGTCCAATCTGAACAGCCTCAAGGGCTACCTCGATGACGTGAAAAAGGTGCTCGGCGCCTACCACCGTAGTTATTCGGAGGGAGCCGCCCTCGAGGATGACCTGCAGTTCAGCCAAGCAATGTCCGACGCGGAGTCGATCGTTGGGGAGACGATCGAGGGTGGAAAGCAAGTCCGGACGCTGGTGCAAGAGCTGAAGAATCTTTCTCGGGTGGATGGAGGGGTGCTGGAACCGGTTGACCTCGCCGAAATCGCCGCCTCGACGCTTCTGCTGACTGAACGAGAGCTTTCCTCACGAGCTCGAATTGTCAAAGCGCTGAGCCCGGCTCCAGTTTCCCGTGCCAATCGCGGCAAGCTCCATCAAGTCGTTCTCAATTTGCTGGTCAACGCGGCTCAGGCGATGGATGGCAAAGAACCCGAGCACAACGAGTTACGGATTGTGACCGAGACAGACGGCAAGGATGCGCTCCTCTCGGTATCCGATACCGGCTGTGGTATTGCCCTCGAGGAACAGGAACGGATTTTTGATCTCTTCTACACCACCAAACCGGCGGGAGTGGGCACCGGGATCGGTCTCTCGGTCTGCGCGATGGTCGTACAGCGACTGGGGGGCAGAATCGTCGTACGAAGCGCGGCCGGCCAGGGCAGCACCTTTACGGTGCGGCTGCCGTTCGAGGCGAGCGTGAACTAGGAGGCGACGCCAACACGAAGTAGGCCAGAGCGATCAAGGCAATCGCTGCCGCAAAGCCGAAGGTGGCGCTCGGCCCCCCAACTTTCCAGAGCCAGCCGCCGACCAAGGACGCTGGCAGGTAGAGAGCACCGGTGACCAGTCCGTAGATTCCGATCCCAGTTGCTCTCGCCTCGCTCGGCACGAGATCGGAAACGAACGCTTTCGTCTGCCCCTCGTCAATCGCGTAAAACGCACCGTAGAGGACGAATAGAACGACGACCCAGGCCTTCGACTGCGCGAAGGCGAGTCCGACCATCGTGGCGAAGTAGAGCAGGTACGACATCGCGATCAGATTTCGCCTTCCGAGACGATCTCCCAATCTGCCGATTGGGGTGGAGATGATCGTAAAGCTTCCATTGACGACTGCGTAGAGCAGCGCCACGTCTCCGGCCGCGAATCCCACCGCATTTGCTTTCAGCAGGAGGAACGCAAAACTCGAGTAGCCCAGGGAAAACAACCCGACCGACACTAGGTAGTGCCGATAGGGCTTGCCGGCTTGGCGAAGCGTCGCAGCGATCGCCGGCCGGCCGTCGGAAGCGACTCGAGGCTCGCGCATGCCGAGCGCCAGGATCGCGACCGCGGCAAAGGCGGGCACGACAGCAATGGTAAACAGCAGCCTGAACCTGCTTAGCGAAGGTGATTGACCTGCCAGGATGGCGAAGGCGATCAGCGGGCCGGCGACGGCACCGGCCTTGTCCAATGCTTTGTGAAACCCAAATGCGAGACCGCGTTGCGCTTCCGACGCGGCCGCAGCGAGAAGTGCATCTCGCGGCGGACCGCGCACCGACTTACCCAGTCGTTCAACCACCCGAAACACAGCCACCTGGGGAGCGGTGGTTGCGACCAGGAGAATCAGCTTGGAGACTGACGAAAAGCCATAGCCGACCAGGGTGAGAGCCTTTTTTCGGCCCGTTCGATCAGCAAGATAACCAGAGGCGAGGTCGAGCGAAGAGGCGGCAAAGTCGGCCAGGCCCTCCATCAGACCCAGCAGCACGGTGGATCCACGCAACACCTCGACGAGGAAAATCGGAAGCACCGCGAAGATCATTTCCGAGCTGACGTCAGTCAGAAAGCTGACCAGCCCGAGGAGGATCACCTTCCCCGGAATCGCTCGAGGGCGATAGCTGGTCATTGATCTGAAAGCAGCCCTACGTGGGCACGCCGGGCTAAGCGGTTGCAGCGCGGGAATGCTCTCCGCGCGGTGGAGCCGACAGGACAGCCGTCAAGTACTGGCCGGAGAAGCAAGCGTTGCAGAACGTGCTGGAGCTTCGGTCCCCCACCGCTTCCCCCAACCCTTCCAACGAAAGGTAGCCGATGCTATCGGCAGTGACGTATTTAGCAATCTCCTCGACCGAGTGGCTGGACGCGATCAGTTCCTGGCGCGAGGGCGTGTCGATTCCGTAATAACACGGCCACCGCGTGGGCGGGCTCGAGATCCGCAAGTGCACTTCGGTGGCTCCGGCGTCCTTGATCATTTTCACGATCTTGCGGGATGTCGTGCCGCGCACAATTGAGTCGTCCACCACCACCACGCGTTTCCCACGCAGCACTTCCCGCACCGCGGACAACTTCAGTTTGACTCCGAAGTGTCGAATCGACTGCTGGGGCTCGATGAAGGTACGCCCGACATAGTGGCTTCGGATGAGCCCCACGTCGTAGGGGATGCCGCTCTGATGGGCGTAGCCGATCGCAGCCGGTACGCCAGAGTCAGGCACCGCAATCACCAAATCCGCATCGGCCGGCTGCTCCCGTGCTAGCTGGATACCCAATTTCTTTCGAACCTCGTAGACCGACATTCCAAAAAGCATCGAGTCCGGCTTGGCGAAGTAGACCAACTCGAACACGCACCGGCCAAGTCGGGTTGCCGAAAATGGCCGACTCGAGTGCAGGCCGGTTTCGTCGATCGACAGCATCTCTCCAGGCTCTAGCTCGCGGATGAACTCCGCCTCAATCAAATCCAAAGCAGTGGTCTCTGACGCCACGACGTAGGCGTTCTTCAGTCGTCCAAGGACCAACGGCCGGAATCCGAAGCTGTCGCGGACCGCTACCAACTTATGAGGGGTTAGCAACAGCAGTGAATACGCTCCCTGGGCTTGACTCAGCGCATCACCAATTTTCTCCTCGAGGGTGGTGCCGCGGGAGTGAGCAATCAGATGGATGATCGCTTCGGTATCTGAGTCCGATTGGAAGATCGCCCCGCGCTTGCCCAAGTCCTCGCGGAGCTGGTCCGCGTTGACCAAGTTGCCATTGTGCGCGATCGCCAGGCCGCCGCCCGCGTACTGCACCATAAAGGGTTGGGCATTCTTGAGTTGGCTTACACCGGCGGTCGAGTAGCGCACTTGTCCGATCGCCAAACGCCCTGGAAGCTTGGCGAGCGCCTCCGCGGAGAAGACGTCAGCCACCAGGCCCATCTGCCGATGAACATGGAGGCCTTCTCCATCCCCGGATACGATGCCCGCCGATTCTTGGCCGCGATGCTGTAAAGCATGTAGGCCCAAGTAAGTTAGGTTGGCCGCTTCGTCATGGCCAAAAATGCCGAAGATGCCGCACATGGTTCGAGCTTTACGCCTCCCCGGAGCGAAAGACAAAGGCAGCGGAGATGATAGGCCTCACCCATCTGTATTAACTACCAGAATTCGTTCATGCCCGGTTGGTCCCCTCTTGCCTCCATACGCGCTCCTCGCCTTACCGCCGCTCTGAGAGTGGCATGATGGGACGAGTCTCTCGTCTCCTGCTGCGTCTCGGCGGATACCTCGGACGCTTGGTCTACTTTCTGGGGGTCCGTCGCCGGGTGACGCTGGAGGGATTGACGCGCGCCTTTCCAGAGTGGTCCTGGGCGGAGCGTCGGCGACTGGCGCGCGCATGCTACAGCCACCTCGGTCGGGGACTGATTGAGATTCTGATGGTGCGCAGAATGACGAACGGCAAGCTGGACGAGCTCGTCTCCTTCGAGGGCTATGAGCGCTACCAAGCCGCGAATGCGCTTGGCAAAGGGGTGGTGGTAGCGATGGCCCACTTCGGAAACTGGGAGCTTTTGGGCCGGGCATGCGCGCGCCGGGGTATGCGTTTTGGAGTCATCGTCCGCACGCTGCGCGGTCGATTCAATCGTGCTCTGACATCGTGGCGCGAGGAGATCGGAATGGGTTTGCTGCGCGATCGCGGCTCGACAAGTGATGCGCTTCGACGCCTTCGCTCCGGAGAGACCCTAGCGGTCGTGGTCGACCAGAACATGCGCGCCAGTCGGGGGGTCTTTGTTTCCTTCTTTGGGACGCTGGCATGCACTACGCCTGCGGCTGCGGTGTTCTCGCTGCGGACTGGCGCCCCATTGCTCGCGGTTTTTCCGGTGCGGCAGCTTGATGGAACACATCGAATCCAATGGGAGGGGCCGTTTTTACCTCCCAAGGGCCTGCGAGGTCACGAGGCGGTCGTCGCGCTCACCCAGGAGCTTACTCGCGCCGTGGAGCGCGCGGTGCGGGCCCATCCTGAGCAGTGGTACTGGCTGCATCGGCGCTGGAAAACGCGGCCGCAGGAGGTTCCAGTTTGAAGCTGCCGCAAAAAGTCCGCCTCGGCGCTGCAGTACTCGCGACCGTGCTCTTTTCCGCGTACGCAGTCGGCTCATTTGACTGGTGCCGGCGATCTCCGCCGCAACCTCCGAAGTTGGAGCGCAGCGAAGAGGCCGAGGGAACCTTGCTCGCCGGCGCCGCGGAGGTAGAACTGCAGCCACCGTACCCTGTGGTAAAGGCCGGCTATGCTCCTCCGCGGCCGGAAGTCACAGCGGCGGCCCATCCCCTGCGCGCTCGAGCTTTGGTACTGCAGGTGGGAGGCCTCAGGGTTGGAATTGCATCCCTCGACGTGCTGCTGATTCCGGACTCGCTCACGTCTGAAGTTGTTCGAGGGCTGCAGGATCTCGGATTCGCGCAGCTTTGGATTAGCGGAACGCATACCCATTCTTCGCTCGGGGGATTTGATCCCCGCCCGATTTCAGAGATGGCAGGCATGGGTAGGTACCAGCAGGCTGTCGAGCAGTCTGTGGTGCACGCTGCGGCGAGCGCCCTTCGCGCCGCGGCAGCCGCCATGGTACCGGCCGAAATGCAGGCAGGCGAGGGTCGATTTCCAAGTTTGGTAATGGCTCGAAGCGAGGGAGCCGAACCGGATGGTCGGCTGACCCGACTTTCGTTGATCAGTGGTGGCGCCCCGCTCGCACAGATCGTGATTTTTGCCGCCCATCCTACGTTGCTTCCCCGCCATCTGGACGCGCTGGACCCAGATTTTCCAGGGCTCTTTTCTGATGCCGAACGACGCGCTGGCCGCGGAATCACGCTCTTTCTGCAGGGAGCGGTAGGCAATGTATCGGTAGCCTTATCCGCGCCGGACCCTTTCCAACGAGAGGAGGCGTTCGCAAGCGAGCTCAGCAAGGCGAATTCCCAGGTGACCCTTGCGCCGCTCGGCCCCATTTCGCTGGAGCTGCGTCGCGTAACGACCGGCTTGCCGAACCCCGACGCTTCACGGTCGTTACCGCGTGGCCTTCACGCTCTCGGCCGCAACCTGCTGTGTCGCTCTGCACCTGTAGAGGTCGAGATTTCAGAGCTGAAGCTTGCTTCTTTGAGGCTGCTGTTCGTTCCGGGAGAGCCGACGGTCGGATCCGAGCAGCAGTTGCTGCAAGCGAGCGGATCAGAGCGTACGATCGCGCTCACCAACGGATACCTCGGATACATCGAGACGCCTGATCTGGTGCTTTCTGAGAAGGGGGAATCACGGCGCCAGTATTTCGGGCCCGAATTGCTGGACATTCTTGCCAAGGCGGGGCGCCTGGCCGGTCATTCCGCCGAGCTGACGAAGGGCAAATGACCGAGCGTTCTCTCCAGGAACTCTATCAGCTACCGCCGGAGCGCTTCACCGCTGCTCGCAACCGGCTGGCGAAGGAGCTCTCAGCGGAAGGTTCCAAGGAGCTGGCCTCTCGGGTGCGAGCAGCCAACCGGCCAACCGTTGCGATCTGGGCGCTGAATAAGCTCGCGCGTGAGTTTCCAGAAGAGCTGGAAGAATTGTTGGAAGCGGGTGATCGAATTCGCGCCGCTCAGGCCAGTGCGGTTCGCGGAAATCGGCAAGGTGCTGGCGAGCTTCGACAGGCCAGTCACGACCTGCAAAGCAAGCTGGCCACTCTGATTGCACGCGCTGCGGAAGCGATTCAAGGCTTCGGACGTGCCCCCTCGACGTCGGTGCTTGGCAAGATTGAGACAACCCTTCGTGCCGCGGCGCTCAATCCTGGGGAAGGGCGCCAGCGGTTGAAAGAGGGCATCCTCGACAGAGAACTTCAGCATACGGGCTTTCCGGGCTCTGCCGAAATTGCGTCCGCGGCGGACAAGCCGGAACGCACCGCTGAGCGCAGCCGCGGCGCTGGTCGTTCCCGAGCGGAGGACCGTGATGCTCTCAAGAGAGCGCGCGAGGAAAACAAGCGAGCCGTCGCCGCGCGACGCGCGGCAGAGCGCGATCTACGCAAGTGGGAGCTTACGGTTCGGCGCTCACAAGCTCAGGCGGCCCGCACGGACGAGGTGGCTGCCCGACTGCAGCGGTCTGCCGCGGCGGCAAGAGAGGAGGCGGACCGGGCCAAGCGCCGCGCGGAGGAGGATCGACGTCAACTCCAGCTGGCCGCGGACCGTCTGTTACTACTGCGCCCAGGGACGCAATCGGATTAACCCATATACCTTTTGAGTACCACCAAGAGCTCCTGCGCGGCACGGCTTCGGGGAGACTTGGGGTTTTCGGAAGGATCCACGACGTGAAATCGAACATGGCCGTCCACCACTTCAGACATCAGACCATTGAGCGCCCCACGAGCGGCGGCAATCAACTGAAGCAGATCCCCGCATTTGTCTTCCTCCTGAATCGCCTTCTCAATCGCATCGACCTGTCCGCGAATTCTCCGGACTCGATTCAAAAGCTTTACCTGGTCCTTGTGCACGTGAGCCATACCCATACTCTATCGGTTCCGTGAATCTAACCCCACTGCTGACCAGCTTTGTCTTGGTCTTTTTAGCGGAGCTTGGCGACAAGACCCTCTACACCGTCCTGCTGTTGTCGGCGCGGAATCGGGCATTGCCAGTTCTGATTGGAGCATGCGCAGCGTTCGTTGTGCAGGGGATTATCGCGGTGGGACTTGGATCCCTACTCGCCTTATTGCCCGCGAAGTGGATTCAGTGGCTCACGGCAGCGATCTTTCTGTTTTTCGGGTTGTTGCTGCTCTTCAAGGAAGAGTCGCATCCGGTGCAAAGGACGAACAAGACAAGCCACGCCGGCAGGGGTGATGTTGACTACCTTCGGCTTGGTTTTTGCCGCCGAGTGGGGAGATGCCACCCAAATTGGATCCGCGGCCCTGGTGGCTCGGTTTCGGGCCCCGGTTCAGGTGTTCGTTGGCGCCACCTTGGGTCTGTGGTTGGGAACGGCCTTGGCAGTGCTGGTAGGCGCCTGGTTGGGTTCCCGCCTGCCAACCCGGATGTTGCGCAAGGCGGCGGGAGTTGTGTTCTGTGCTTTTGCGATCGTTGTCGCGATAAAGTCGCTTTGAGCCTTTACCGTCGTTCGGCGAGAGCCTCTGCCCTCAGTGCTTTGAGCTAAGAAAGCGGATTTGCCGCTGCGCCTCGATGTAGTCGGGCTTGAGCTCCAAGGCTCGTTTGTAATGCTTCAACGCGACAGGAGTATCTCCACGAATCCGAGCGACCTCTCCCATTAGATAGTAGGACGGCGCCGATCGATCGTTCTTTTTCACCGCCAACAGAAGATCCCTCTGGGCGTCCCGAAGGCAGTCCGACGAATGGGTCGCGTTCAGGAACTTCGCATAACCTCGCCAGGCGTAGAATTCGCCCTCCTCTGGGTTGTTTTGAATTGCCTCGTCGAGGCACTTAAGTGCCTCGGAGTACCTCCGCACGCTGACCAGAGCACAGCCCTTCCGAAACAAGTCCTCTGCCCGGAGTATCTGCGCGATGTCCACTTGCTCCGCGCCACCGCTCTTGAGGCTCTCGACGTAGTTCGCGCGGCTCTTCTGATCCGAGAGCTTGCGGTACGCCTCTCCCACGGCAGCGAATATCTCAGCCCTCAGGTTCACCATTTCCGCGGTCGCATTGGGAGGCAAGGTGTCGGGATGAACAACCTTGGCCAGCTCGAAATACGCCGAGCGAACGGCCACTGCGTCGGCGCTCTCGTTAATCCCCAGTACCTGGAAATGGTTTTGTTCTTTGAGCTTGGCCACCCGCGCGCGAAGCTCGCCCAGCTTTTCCTCGTGCCCCGAGCCGGTTCCCGTCGCTGGGGCCGGCACCGGCGCCGCAGCATTGCTCTTCTTGCGGGCAACTTCGATTGGGGGCGGCGGGGCTTGGCTCGATTGACCTCGAGGTACTGGAGCCGGCGGAGGGGGTACGATCTTCGCTTTCGCTGGTTCGGCAACTCTTTCCTGACGCTCCGCGGGAAATGGGCTGGGCGTTTTGCGCTCCAGTGTGGGCGCGGGCGAACGCAGCGAAAGCGCTTGTAGTTCTTTGAGCAGAAAGAGCAGCCGGTGCAATGCCTCGGCATCCTGCGGAAAGGTTTCGACCAGCTGCTTTAAGGACCGCGAGCCGTCGACCCGGCTCAGCGCCCGGACCTCTTGAGGCGTCAAGCGCAATTCCGACGTAAACTGAGGCCCGAGCGTCTTCTGAACTGGAAGGTCGGCAATCGAACTAAGGCGCTGTCGAAGATCGACCAAGGGCATCCGCCGCACCACTTCGACCAGCAATTCCCACCTGTCAGCAATTGCGATCGACCGATACGCGGGAAACTCCTGCGGTACAAAAGTGAAGCTACCGGTTTGAGCGGTAACTGCTTGGGCCAAAAGGTCTGCGGCCTGTCGAGCCAGGCTCTCAAAAGCACGGTTCGGGTCCAACAATTGTAGCCCCAACAGCGCGCTCAACAGGTCGCCATCGAATCTGGCAATGCCGCGCTCGGCTTGATTCAGTTGGTTGGCGTCCACCAACCTTGCCGTGAGTACGAATCTGCCGAGGGAGTCACTGGGATGGGACGAATCAATCCGCTCCGGCACACCCTTGCGAAAAGCAACTTGGATCTCCCGATCGGGTAGCCGGAAAGAGAGCAGGCCGGTCTCGTTGGTGGTTGCGGCTAGGAAATAGAGTTGAAAGCCGGAGGTCGTCGACAAATCGCCAGATGTAGGCAGAGCCGAAACGTGCTGGGGTTCTGGGGTGACGATCGGCATGGAGGTCGGCCAGTGCATTGTAGAGAGAAACTCTCTTCAAAGACGAGCTGCTCCTTTTGCGCACCGCGACGGGTGAAACCCTACTCAGGTTGCGACCTGCTCTCTCTGCTCACCGAACACTTCTCGAAGTGCATCGGAAATCTCTCCGAGCGTAGCCAATGCCTTAACCGACGCGAAGATGTGGGGAATCAGATTCTCTTGACCCTTCGCCGCGGTACGCAGCGAATCCAGCGACCGGTTGGCACGCTCCTGATCCCTGCGAGACCGGAGACTCGCAAGTCGCTCCCTCTGGCGCGAAGCGACGGCCTCGTCGACTCGCAGTAGACCGGAAGGCGGGGGCTCCTCGATTTGGAAGGCATTCACGCCGACGACCACTGATTGCCCCTGTTCAATCTCCCGTTGCGCCGCGAAGGCGGCATCGTCGATCTCTCGTTGAGGGTATCCACGTCCGATCGCCTCGACCATCCCGCCCATCGCGTCCACCTTTGAAAGGTAGGCCTCGGCCTTGCCCTCGAGCTCATCGGTCAGCCGCTCAATTGCATATGCGCCACCGAGAGGATCCACCGTGTCTGCTATCCCGGATTCATGAGCGAGAATCTGCTGTGTGCGCAGCGCCAGCCGGGCCGCTTCTTCGTTCGGCAAGGCCAATGCTTCATCCCGCGAGTTGGTATGCAACGACTGGCAACCGCCCAGCACGGCTGCCAACGCCTGCAACGCCACGCGCACTACGTTGTTGTCCGTTTGCTGTGCGGTAAGCGTGGACCCAGCTGTCTGAGCATGGAAGCGAAGCATCATCGAACGCGGATCCTTCGCCTTGAACCGCTCCTTCATGATCCGCGACCACAATCTGCGCGCGGCCCGAAACTTTGCAACTTCCTCGAGCAAGTGGTTGTGCACGTTGAAGAAAAAGGAGAGGCGCGCGGCAAAGGCATCCAGCTCCAAGCCTGCCTTCAGCGCGGCCTCTACGTAGGCAATCCCATCTGCCAGGGTGAAGGCGATCTCTTGAGCCGCCGTCGAGCCGGCCTCGCGAATGTGGTAGCCGCTGATCGAGATTGGGTTCCATCTAGGAATTCGCTTCGCGCAAAAGGCAAAGAGATCCGTTACCAGCCGTAGCGATTGGCTCGGCGGGTAAATGTAGGTTCCGCGGGCGATGTACTCTTTGAGGATGTCGTTTTGCACCGTGCCGGACAACTCGTCGAGCCTGACGCCGGTGCCTTCTGCCACCGCTGCGTAGAGGCAGAGGAGGATCGCCGCGGTCGCATTGATCGTCATTGAGGTGGAGACCTGGGCGAGCGGAATACCCTTGAGAAGGATCTCCATATCCGCCAAGGAGCTGATTGCAACTCCCACCTTTCCGACCTCTCCCTTTGCACGGGGGTGATCCGCATCCAGGCCCATCTGAGTTGGAAGATCGAAGGCCACCGAGAGCCCCGTTTGGCCCGAGCGAAGCAGGTAGAGGTAACGCTGGTTGGCTTCTTCCGCGCCTCCAAAACCGGCGTATTGGCGCATCGTCCAGAATCGACCGCGGTACATGGTGGCCTGAATGCCGCGGGTAAAGGGGTACTCTCCTGGAAAGCCAAGGCGATCCAGGTACGCTTGTTCGGGCGCGGCGTCTGGACCATACAGTGGTTCGATTTCGATCCCGCTCGAGGTCGCAAACCGCGCTTGGCGTTCCGGAGAACGGGCGCGGGACTTTTCGAGTACTTCCTTTTCCCAGCGGGTCTTTTCTCTTTTCCAAGTCGACATTGACCGCCTCAGAGCGAAGTGCCGGTGAGCCGGATCCCCAGGATCAACACGCTCAACAAAATTACGGCTGCGAAGAACACCAGGCCCAACTGAACGTATCCAAGAATGAGCCCGACGGTGGCGAACTCGCGACCGCCAAGCTGTTTGCCTGACCGATCGATCTCACTCTTCGCGAGGTGGCCAGTAACCACCGCCGCGACCGCTCCGATCACCGGTAGCGTCATCCAGGACAGAGCGCCGAAGACCAAACTCGCCAGCGCCAGCGCGCTGGTCCTTTGCGGCGGTGGCGAGACGCCGGGAGTGAGCGGGGTGGTCGGCTGAGCCTGTACCGGTTGAGCTTTGGGCGAAGAAAGTGCGGTTGCCTGTGCACCACATTGGGAGCAATACAGGGCATCGGAGCCAATCAGGGCGCCGCACTGTGGGCAATTCATGAGCGCCTCGCAGGAGCAGACCTACTCTATAACCACCAGCCTGGCGTTGTTCTCTACCGCGCTTCCCTCCTCAGCAGCGAGCTCCACCACCGTCCCCGCTCGGGGGCTCTTCAGCTCGTTTTCCATCTTCATCGCTTCCACCACCACGAGCCCCTGGCCTTCTTGAACCAGATCCCCAAGCTTTACCAGTACTCTCACCACCTTCCCCCCCATGGGCGCGATTACCACCTGCCTGCCGCTCAGAGCGGGTTGCCTATTTTCGCTGTCTCGCCGGTGACGGGCGTCCATCAATTCCAAACGAATCAACTGGTTTTTGACCAACGCTGAAAACTTCGGTCCTTCTCCATCGAACTCGACCGTGTAGGAATCTCCGTCGATCAGCAGCGACAGAGCCCCATGTGGAAGCATCACCGCGTCGAGTTGGTGGGACTTGCCGCCGAGCGTCACCGTCCAGCTACGATCACGACCTTCCACCTCTACCGGAATCGGTTCCGCGGCGCTGGGGAGGACAGCATAGTAGCGCATCACGTTCCTCTACTGGCCAAGTCGGGTCCGTCGGCGCGCAAACCGTCCGCCCCACCGCCAAGCAGAAGCGCGCTGGTCCGTTTTGCGATCGGCCAAGTTACGGCTTCGCTCCAGACCGCGCTGTTGTGCGTAAACCGCCGCTGCGATCACCGCGACCTGCTCAAGATCAGGGTTGCGGCGTTCGGTCAGCTTTGCGTTTTCGCGAGTGAGAAACCCAGTGTCGTAGTCGCCCGACACAAACTGGGGATGCTCGAGCACTGCCTGGAGAAATTGGATGTTGGTGGTAATTCCCTTCACCACGTATTCGCCCAGCGCCCGGTGCAGCCGTTGGATCGCTTCAGCGCGGGTGGGAGCCCAGGCGGAGAGCTTGCTGATCATTGGATCATAGAACGTCGACACCGGGTACCCGGCGTAAACGCCACTATCGTCGCGGATCCAAGGTCCGCTTGGAGCGCTCAGGTATTGAATCGTTCCCGGGGAGGGCAAGAAGTTACGGGCCGGATCTTCCGCATAAATGCGAGCCTCGATCGCGTGTCCTCGTGGAAAGAGAGTTCGCACGATTGGGAGCCGCTCACCTTGGGCGACCTTAATCTGCCAAGCAACCAAATCCTGACCGAGCACCCACTCAGTCACCGGATGTTCCACCTGTAGGCGGGTGTTCATTTCCAGGAAATAGAAGTTCCGGTGAACGTCCAAAAGAAATTCCACCGTTCCGGCGCCTACGTAGCCGACTGCTTTGGCCGCCCTGACTGCAACCCGTCCCATTGCCTCACGGAGTGCTGCAGAAACGATTGGGGAGGGCGTTTCCTCGATCACCTTCTGGTGGCGTCGTTGGACGGAGCACTCGCGTTCGTTGAGATGAATGCAATTGGCATGAGTATCGGCGAAGACTTGAATCTCGACGTGGTGGGGCTTTTCCAGGTACTTCTCGAGATACACGGCATCGTTACCAAATGCGCTCAACGATTCCGACTTGGCACCCTGCCAGGCGGAGCCAAGGTCCTCGGCCTTATCGACCTTCCTCATTCCCTTGCCGCCTCCGCCCCCGGCCGCTTTGAGCATCACCGGGTAGCCGATCTTGTGAGCAAACTCCCGCGCCTGCTCGAGGCTGCGCACCGGTTCGCTGCTGCCTGGCACCACCGCCACGCCCGCACGAATCATCTGGGTCCGCGCGCGCGTCTTTTCCCCCATCGCGTCCATCGCCAAAGCCGGAGGACCAATGAAGACAATCCCCGCTCGTTCACATGCGCGTACGAACGCGGGATTCTCCGACAAAAAGCCATAGCCGGGATGGATTGCGTCCGCCCGTGACTTCTTGGCGACCTCTAGAATTCGGTCGATTGCGAGGTAGCTTTCCCGAGAGGGTGCTGGGCCGACGCAGTACGCCTGATCTGCGGTTCGAACATGGAGAGAGGCCCGGTCCGCTTCGGAGTAGATCGCCACCGTGGCGATGTTCATCTCGCGGCAGGTCCGCATCAGCCGAACGGCAATTTCACCGCGATTGGCGATCAGGATTTTCCGCAGCTTCACCATCAGAGCGGGATGTTCCCGTGCTTGCGAGGAGGGTTCTCCTGTCGCTTGTCTTTCAACATCAGAAGCGCGCGAATCAGTTTCGGCCGGGTTTCTTCGGGCCGGATCACCTCGTCGATGTAGCCAAGCTCAGCGGCCTTGAAGGGGGTGGCAAATTTGTCTCGATATTCCGCCACCAACCGAACCCGCTCGGCCGTCGGATCCTGCGCGGCGGACAACTCGTTGCGAAACACGATGTTCACCGCCCCTTCGGGACCCATCACTGCGATTTCCGCAGTCGGGTATGCGTAATTGATGTCCGCGCGGATGTGCTTGGAGGCCATCACGTCGTAGGCGCCCCCGTATGCTTTGCGGGTAATCACGGTGACCTTCGGCACCGTTGCTTCGGCGAATGCATAAAGCAGCTTGGCTCCATGCTTGATGATTCCTCCCCACTCCTGACTGGTGCCGGGAAGAAATCCAGGCACATCCACGAAGGTAACCAGCGGAAGATTGAAGCAGTCGCAGAAGCGAACGAATCGCGCCCCTTTGACAGAGCCGTCGATGTCCAAACAGCCGGCCAAAACCTCTGGCTGATTGGCGACGATTCCCACCGGCCGTCCGTTGAGACGAGCGAAGCCGACTACCATGTTCTTGGCGAAGTGCTCGTGAACTTCGAGAAAACGACCCCCGTCCACCACTGCGCGGACGATCTGCTTGATGTCGTAGGGTTTGTTGGGATTGCTGGGAACGACGGTCTTGAGCGATTCCTCAGCTCGATTGACATCGTCTTCGGTTGCGACGACCGGTGGGTCCTCGGCGTTGTTAGACGGCAGAAACGAAAGCAGCTCGCGTGCAGTCTGAATCGCGCGTTCCTCATTGTCCGCGGCAAAGTGGGCCACGCCGGACTTCTGGTTATGCGCCAGCGCACCCCCCAGGCTTTCTTTGCTGACCTCCTCATGGGTAACGGTCTTGATCACCTCCGGACCGGTAATGAACATGTATGAAGTGTCTCTCGCCATGATGATGAAGTCGGTGATCGCCGGCGAGTACACCGCTCCACCTGCACAAGGGCCAAGAATCAGTGAGATCTGCGGCACCACGCCCGAGGCCAAGGTGTTGCGCAAGAAAATCTCCGCGTATCCAGCGAGGCTTTCCACTCCCTCCTGAATTCGCGCGCCGCCCGAGTCGTTCAGTCCGATGATCGGCGCGCCAACCTCGGTTGCCAGGTCCATCACCTTGCAGATCTTCCGCGCGTGTGAGCTGGAAAGTGATCCGCCAAACACCGTGAAGTCCTGCGCGAAGACGAAAACTTGTCTTCCGTCCACCGTCCCATAACCGGTGACCACTCCATCGCCGGGAATCTTCTTGTCCGCCATTCCGAAGTCGGTGGCGCGGTGAGTGACGAATTTGTCCAACTCGCAGAAAGTCTGGGGATCGAGAAGCGAATCGATTCGCTCGCGAGCGGTGAGCTTTCCGCCCTCGTGCTGCTTCTGAATTCGTTCTTGACCGCCGCCCTCGCGCGACAGTTCTTCCAACTCACGGAGACGCTCGCGCAAGGGATCTTGATCACCTGGTGAGTTCATTCAGATTATGCGCGCGTCTGAGTTTGCTCTGCCGACGGAACGGCGATCGCGATCTCCCGCTCGGTGCGTCGCCGGCGTACCGCGCGCTGCATGTATCCGTATCCGACGAGCAGAGCAGCAGCCAATGGCGAGGTTGCTGCTGCGATGGCCCATACCGGCTGTCGGAACATGTATTCAGCGATTGCCGAGAAGAGCCCGGTCATCCATTCCCCTTTGAGCACCGCGACAAAAATCAAGGCGACGAAAATTGCCGCTACTCCAGTCGAAACCACCAACATGATCGCAGCCCGGCGTCGGGCATGCCCGAGGCTCTGTGCTGGCATGTAGGTTTTGACTCGGAGGTCCTGATCCACAGCGGCCTTGGAGCATTATCGCCCAATCGGTGTCAAGCTGTTGCTGAGGCGAGGACGTGGAGGACAGGACCTTTGTCCCGGATGAATCGTCGCCTGCCAGGGTGTAGAGAGCCTTGCATGCGGCCCATTCGGACCATTCTCCTGGACCTTGGCAACGTGCTGATCTTCCACGACAACCAACTGCTCTTTCGCTCCATCGGTAACCGGGCGGGCATGTCGGCCGAAGCGGTCGAACGACTCGTGACCGGAGATCTCTGGAACGCCATTCATCGAGGCGACCTCGATTCGGATGGTATTCGTCGAGAACTCTGCAGGACACTTCGGCTTGAGATTGGCTCGAGTGAGTTCGTGAAACTTTGGAACTGTCACTTCCGGCTCCACCACGAAATGATCGCCGAGGTGGACCGGCTGGTGGGAAGGGTAAAGCTCGGAGCGCTGTCGAACACCAATGCATTGCATGCGGAATACTTCCAAGCCCAGCTGCCGATTCTGAAGAAGTTTGACCAGATTCTTCTGTCGCACGAGTTGCGAATGATGAAGCCCGAGCCGGCGATCTTTCTCGAGGCGCTCCGACGATTGGATTCGGGGGCGGCGGAGACGGTGTTCTTCGATGACCTACCCGCGTACGTTGAAGCCGCGCGCTCGCTGGGAATTCAGGCGCATCTCTTCCGATCTGTCGCGGAGTTTCGCTCGGAGCTTCTAAGCCTGGGTTTATAGGCGCCCGGGAAGCGCTTTGAGATTGTCCTCCCAGCGTTGCACCGCGGCTTCACGCTCCGCTTCGGGCGCCTCGGGTCGATAGCCAAGCGCATCGGCACCGGTGCCGACCACCCGTTGCAACTCCTCCACTGATCGGGAGCGAATCTCCAGGTTAGGGTGTCGAAGGCCCGCTAGGAGCCATTGATGACGATCGCGGTCTCGATTCTCCGCCCACCAAAGCATCCACTGACGGGCATTGGTGCCGAATGAAGCTTTGGTGATTTCGGTGAGCGCCTGGGCGGCCGCCTGGGCGCATTCCAAGTCATCGGAGCCGACCAGTCCGATCAAGCCGTCGATCACCTCACGGTCGTGAAGAACCCCGAGCGCCTGCGCGGCCCTCGCGCGGCGGCGTGCCTCTCGAGTTGTCAGATCGCGACGGAGATCTCGCAGCACCAGCTCAAATTGTGGAAGGTGTGTGGAGTTTTGGGCGGCAGCCCGTGCAGCGGAGGCGATGTCTGGGTCCGGATCGAACAGGGCCCGGCGCAGGCCGTCGATAAAATCGGGTGCTGGGAAATTGGCTGCGGTGAGGACGGCTCGGTAGCGAGTGTCGAGCTGTACGGAATCCAACAATGGAGCCAAGGCTGCGACGCCGGCCGTGCCCATTTGAACGATGGCAGCAGGAATTGGCCCCAGCTCGCTTGCGTCCGGAAGCGAGGAGACGAGGCCGCGTGACCACGACGTGGGCCCGGGGAACTGCGCGATCAGCTTGGACGCAAAGAGCGAAGGCGCCGACGCCAGTGCTTCCATCGCGATCGTGCGCTCGTCGACGTCGGGTCCAGTCAGCTGTGCAAACAGTTGCGGAAAATCCTGTTCGCGAGGGTGCGATCGGTCCGATCGCGATGTGGCCGGACGCGGTTGGGTCCGGAGCGCCACTCGAGAGAGGGCGGCGGGTAGGTTCTGACAAAACAACAGAAAGTCAGACAACTTGCGTTGGCTGATCGGTTCGCTACCACCGTCGCCGTACAGCATCAGGATCACTCTTGCGCGCCACTCGATCGGGAATAAGAAAATGACTCTGGGAGTCCGACCCATCCTCTGCAGAAAAAAACCAGTGAAGGCATCCGGCGGAGGTGGGCCGACGTAACTGCCGCGGCTAAGCATCACGGTTCGAAATACCGAGAAGACGTCGAGCGGAAGCGAAATCTTTTGAATGTCCTCGGGGGTCCATCCATCCGCACGGACGTTTCGGCCCAGCGCAAGGCCGTGGTGGACGGCAAAGACGGCCGAGAATTCGAAGGTGTGTTCCGCGAACGTAAGCACCACTTCGAGCGCAGCCTCCGGATCATTCCGTGCCGCTCTGAGCTCTTCGCGGGCTTGCTGCAAGGACCAATCAGGCACGTCGTCGTAACCGGGTGCCTCGCCGCGGATTGCTCGGCTCCCTTTGACCGGCGGCTCGCGCCCATCGGCCTTCTTGGCATGTAAGGGAATGGGTTCGCCGATCACCGAAGTAGCAAGCCGCTCCACCATGTCGCGGGCCAGAGCCTCCTCTAGGCTAGGCTCTTGGACCACGGTAGAGGTCGGTTCAGCAGGATCGGGTTTGAACGCAGCGAGGAGGTCGGCGTACCGGCGACTCAGCGGAAGCCCGTAAAGCCCGTGCAGCCATTGCCGAACCCGAAAATCCAACGCCACCCATAGCTCCAGCTTTTTTCCGAGCAGGAAGCCAACCTCGCCCAACTCGCGGGCAGGTACCGGGTACGTGCAAGCGACGTGAAGGACGCCTCCTTCTATGGACAATGGGGTAATCCCGAGTCGCTCTGCGATCTTTGCTGGGACGAGAGAGCTTACCGAGTGATTAATCTCGAAATCCCCCAAGTTAACTGAACGTTGGCCGGAGATATCGGCCAATGCCTCCAGCAACTGGGCTTCTGAGACCAGTCTTTGCTCAAGCAACACCGTGTCGAGCGCACCTCCTTCCACCGCGAGCTTGTGAAGGCTCTGTTCCGCTTGTTCCGCAGTGACCAGGCCACGGGCGATCAGGTATTGCGCGAGGCGCGCAGGCATCGTGATCCCCTCTTACTCAAGTGGCTCGCCCGGAACGCGACATCTCAGCGCAAGCGCACCACAAAAGTCGAAGTGAGCCAGTCATGGAAAGTCCGTCCGTGGCGGTCAAAAAGCGCGGGCCAGATTCCCGCGAGGAACGTCGCGAACGAGAGAGTGGAAAGGATCGCGCGAAATACCGTGCGGGCAGGTGCCGGCGTCGAGCCACTTCGATCGACCAAATGAATTCTCATCAGCGACCTTCCCGGCGTTGCTCCGGCGCGAAGGATGGCGAAAATCGCCGCATAGACGAGAGCCAAGATCAGTCCCAGAACTGCTCCGGGAAAGAGAATCGACTGCCAGGCGCGAATCGAGGCGACGTAGTAATCGAGCCCCTTGAGCCCCGTCACAGCCGGCTTGACTCCCAGAATTGCAGCCGCGATTCGAAGATACGCGCCAACCACCAAAAGGATTAGGCTTGCGTCGACGAGCCACGCGAGAAAGCGGCGCCAGATCGGGGCCGGCTGTGCACGCACGGTGCGCACCGTCTCGGTGGTCGTCGTAGGTTTCGGGTCGGGAAGCCGAAACAAAAGCTCGGCCGGGTCCTCCTCGAACACATCACTCTGTACGGAAGGCGGCGGCGTGCTAATCGGGACTCGAGGGGCGGTAGCCGGGTTGGCCACCGCTGGGATTGGGGAGCGCGGTGTGAGCTGAGGCGCTCCAGGACGCGCGGTTGCGCTTCCATTCGGAGGCGAAAACGCGCGGTTGGGCGCCGGCGTTGGGTGCTTTGGCGGGGTAGCCGGACCGGCCAAGGGAGGAGTCTTTTCGTTAGCATTGCCTGCTGCGTTGGGCTGCGCCCGTGACACGGGTGGGCTGGTTAGGATTCGGGGAGGCGTTGGAGTGGCGTGAGTGGGTGCGGGAGCGGCGGATGTACGAGGACCCATCGGAGCGCGGGGCCGCAACAGCGGCGGAACCTGAGGCGGTCCTTGGGCGGCGCGGTTGCAGTATGGGCAATCCCCTTCCGATCGAAGAATGGCGCCACATTTTTCGCACTTGGACACGGAAGCCTCCGGTCGTCATTGCATCACAAAACGGCCCTGGGATGCAGATCAAGAAGTGGGTGTCTATCCGAGATCACCGTTGACATGGAGGATTACCGCCAATGCGGCGAGGGATGCAGTTTCCGTCCGTAGGATACGAGTGCCTAAACCGACGGAGATGCCTCTCGCGCGCAGCGCCAGCTCCATCTCGATGGGGTGAATGCCGCCCTCTGGACCGGCAAGCAGAGCAATCGGCTGGCGGGGATCTGCTGAAGACGCAAGGGCTTGGCCGAGTCGCATGTTCTGCTCGCGTTCATTGAGAATGAGCAGCCGAGTACCAGGCGCTAGTCCCGCGATTGCGTCCGACAGTGGCTGGTAGGGGAGGATGAGAGGAACGTCCGCTCGGCCGCTCTGGCGGGCCGCCTCCTCGGCGATCTTCTGCCACCTTTCGCGTCGCTCTGCCGTTTGCGACGGGCGAAGCTTGGCGACGCAGTTCTGCATCGCAACCGCCGCAAAGCTCGTCATTCCCAGCTCGGTGCCCTTCTGGAGAATCCAATCGAGTTTCTCCCCTTTGGGAAGGCCTTGGAGGAGAACGATTGGACGGGTTTGAGGTGCCAGGTGCTCGAGTGCGAGCTCCAGCTCGAGCGCGGACGGCCCGACGGAGCGTATCCGTGCGGCAAAGGTGCGACCTTTCCCGTCAAATACCTGCAGCGAATCACCAGCCTGGAGCCGAAGCACCCGAGTCAGGTAATGAAAGCGCTCGCCGTCTACCCTCAGTTTGTCGGGTGGGGAATCAGGGACCGGACAAAGGACGCGAATCATTCGTCGAGTCTCGAAGCACGGTGGAAATCGAGCCGAACCCATTCGCGGCGACGTTGGACGTTGTGAAGAGTCAGACCGTGCCCAACGTACGCCTGGGTCACTGCTTGCTGCTGCTCAATCAGGATTCCCGCCAGAACCAGCTGATCCCGGGTCATCCTCGCCAATTCCGGCGCAAGGTCCACCAAGGTGTTCGCAAGGATGTTTGCAACCACCAGATCGAAGCTCCCACCGATCTCCTGAACCGATCCGATCGAGAGTTCGATCGGGTGCGCGCCATTGGCCGACGCGTTTTCTTTGGCATTCGCGACTGCGATCGGGTCGTTGTCCACCCCCACGACTCGCCCGGCTCCAAGTTTTCTTGCGGCAATCGCCAACACGCCACTTCCGGTGCCAACATCCAGCATGTCGCTGCCTGGATGTCGTTGCAGGTATTGGTCAATCGCCTCCAAACAAAGGAGTGTGGTTGGATGATCGCCGGTTCCAAAAGCCATCTTTGGCTCAATCACGATCGGAATTCGATCCACGGGCAGTGCTTCCCACGGAGGTCCAATCCAAAGCCGGCCAGTCCTGACCGCCTTGAGGTGAGACTTCCAAGCACTCGCCCAGTCTTCCAACGGCACCGTCGCGCGTAACAGTTTTGCACTGGGTACCGCCCGGTGCAGGCGCCGCTCAGCAGCAGACGCACGTTTCGGCTCGTCGAAATATGCCGTCACCCGCGCGGACTCTCCCGTAAGAGGTTCGGCTCCCGGCATCGGTAAGAGGCCTGGTTCCCGCACCTCCAACCCCAGTGCACCACTCTCGTGAAAAACGATCTCGGCTTGCTCCACGTCTGATTCAGAGAGCTCGGCGGTCAATGAAACATATTCGGCCGGCGCATTCGGATCACGGCCCGACAACGACAAAGGCACTCCTGTTGAAGTCGATGATTCGCTGGGCGACCTCCAGGACTTCATCCGCGCTGATTGCAGCGATCCGCTCCGCGTAGCGCGCAAAGTTCTCCAGGCCCACTCCATAGCAGCTATCCAGCGCGAGCAGCGCTGCACGGGCACTGTTGCGTTGAAGCCCGATCTCATGGCCTCCGATTAGATTCTGCTTCGCCCGATCGAGCTCCAGGGGCGAAATGCGCTCCTGCCGAACGCGCGACAACTCCGTTCGAATTGCATCGGCTGCGGCATCCACCTTTTGTGGACTGGTGCCGATGTAGACCCCGAAATACCCGGGGTCGACCCCCTCGACTGAGAAGCTACTGACGCTGTAGGCCATCGACCGCTTATCGCGCAGCTCCAAAAAAAGCCGTCCGCCCTGGCCCGAGAGGATCGTGGATAACACCTCCAAGACATACCTCCAGGGATCGGTGACGCGTGCGCCGAGGAAGCCAAGGACGAGATGCGATTGAGCACGGTTTAGAGATCTTCGTGCTTCGCGGTTCTGATCGAAGGAGGGCTCCGGCGCCACCAAAGGCGACGCCGCCCCGGTGCCGCGAGCGCTGAATGCTTCCCGGACCAGGCCAATCACACGCTCGGGCTGAATGTCCCCTACGATCGAGAGCGTCATCTGGGACGGATTCATGAATTCTGCTTGATAGCGGCGGAGTTCTTCTGGAGTCAGGTTTGCGACCGCGGCGTGTTCGCCAAGCAGCGGAAGTCGATACGGGTGCTTGCGGTAGAGAGTGTGCGCGAACAGGTCGAACGCGACGCCTGATGGCTGATCTTCGCGAGTCAGAATGTCCTGCAAGAGCAGAGCGCGCTCGCGGGCGAATTCGGCTTCGGGAAATGTGGAGTTGAGCAGGCAATCCAGGAACAAGGAAAAGGCCTGCTCGAAATGGCGCGACAGAAACTCGCCGCGCAGGCTCAGCGAATTGCGGCCTCCTTGACCCCCCATTGAGCCTGCGTAGGCATCGAGAAGGTGAGAGATTTCCTCCGCGCTATGGTTTCGGCTTCCGCGCGTCATCATTCGGGCCAACAGGGCTGTGAGGCCACTGGTGTCTTCCGTCTCGTAACGAAGGCCTCCCAAAAACGCGGCCCGCACCGCAAACAGGGGCACCGAACGTTCCTGGCGCAGGAGGATGGTGGCGCCCGAGGGAAGCTTCTCGATCACCACACCCGACGCTTCGCCTCGACCGAATAGTGGGCCCGAGCTGCGAGCTGGAGCTGGTGTGTCAGGACGCGTGGGTAGGGCGGGGCGTGCCGAAAATCGAGCCCGCCGCCCTTCTTCCAATCTCTCTTCCAGCGTTTCGGGTGGTGGCGTGCCACCCGGCGGAAAGAGGCCGGTCAGGATCGCGTCGTCAAGCCGAAGGTACTTTTGTGCGACTTCGCGGATGGCGTCGGGGGTCAGGGAGGCGATGCGCTCGTAGTACTGCACCTCTTTCTCGATCCCCCCCGCAGCGGATTCGTAGAAGCCCAGCTTGCGGGCCACTCCTTGAACTGTTTCCCGCTGGTACACTGCTTCGGATTCGATCAGCGCTTGCACCGTGGAGAGCTCCTCCGGATCGACCGGAATGGACGTGAGCTCGGCGATCTGCGCCACCGCGTGCTCGAGCGCCTCGGGCACCTTCGGCGCGGGAGCAGTCAGTCCAACCGTGAGCAGCCCTGGATCCTTGGGAGTGTAAGCGTACGCTCGTATATCGTTGACCAGCGCCTTTCTGCGCTTCACCTCCATCACCAACCGGGATGACTCTCCTTGCCCCAGCAACATTGCCAATGCATCGAGCGCTGGTGCATCGGGATCCTCAACCGATGAAATGTGGAACGCCAGCTGCAGATGGACCTCTTTGGTATCTGTCTCGGCAAAGAAAATACGCCGGCCGCTGGGCCTGGGCTCCTTGGGCCGCGCAGGTCGCCCCTGAAAAGGCCGGCTCCATTGACCCCCGAACGCTGCTTCTACCCAGTCTCGAAGTTGTCCTTCCGCCAGATCGCCCACCACTGCGAGCACCACGTTCTCAGGCGTGTAGTATCGCTCGTAGAATTCGAGGACCTTCTCGCGGGTGAAGCCGCGGACAGTCTGCTCCGAGCCGATCACGGGGCGGCCATAGGGATGAACGCGGTAGGCGGTGGCGAACAGATCTCGCGAAGCACGGCGCGCGGGCAAGTCGTCGCTGCGCTTGATTTCCTCGCAGACCACTTCGATTTCTCGGCTCAGCTCGTCGGAGTCGAAAGCAGAGTGGCGGATCGCATCGGCCAGGATGTCGATACCCTCGATCGCGAACTGGCTGGCCAACACCAAGTGGTAGACGGTCTGGTCGAACGACGTCCAGGCGTTGATTTCTCCCCCGTGGGCCTCGATGTCCCGGGCGATTTCTCCCGGTCCACGCCGAGTGGTTCCCTTGAAGAGCATGTGCTCGTGCAGGTGGGCAAGACCAGCCTGGTCGGACCGTTCGTCGGCGCTTCCGGCGTTGACCCACGCCTGGAATGCAACCACCTTCGCCGCATGATGCTCTTGAAATACAACCCTGAGGCCGTTGCTGAGCTGGTAGCGCACCGTCATCGCGCCGCCAACGTGTCACCGCGACAACGAGGATGCAAGGAGACCGCGAAAGTAGTGGTCGACCTCGCTTCTACAGATGAAAGCTTGCGGACAACGCGAAGATCAGGGTGTCGAGGTGGTAACGCCCGGAAAAGGTCTGGGCAGCCTGGCTGGGCTGAACGTTGTTCTTACCCACGAAGGCATACAACCCACCCAGGTCGAAATCCCAGTTCGAGTATGAGAATCCCACGCCGGCGTGAAAGGAATTGATCACGCCCGGAGGAACGGTGAAATAGCTAGCGGTCGAGTCCGGTGTTGCTGATTGGGAGATTGCGTAACCGGCGCGGAGGGCGATCCCATCGCTCAGTCGGTACTCGGCCCCAAGACTCGCTGAGAGCACGTCCTTCCAATTCAGAGGCGTGGTGGTGGACCCGTTGGGAGTCGTAACCACGAGCTGCTTGTTGGCGACTGAGTAGAGGATGTACTTGAGGTCTAGAGCGATCAGCGCCTTTCCGTCCAAAAGCGCGTGCGAGACTCCGAACCGAAAGGCGTGCGGGGTGGAAAACGAGGAATTGGTGGGTACGACCTGAGTTCCCTGGCTGCTACTCACCGTGGTGTTGCCACTTAGCGAGGTGGTGACCTGCGATCGATACGTTAGGCCGAACTGCCAATCGGGATCCGGCTGGTAGTGCAGGCCGGCATGCAGGCCCGCGAAGTTCGTTCCGGTGAGGACCTGGTCTGCAAGGGTCCCCTGCGCCACGGGCCCGTGCGACGATTCACGGGCATAGGTGATGCGGTAGCCCAACCCAAGCGAAAGGTGATCCACTAGCATGATTGAGACCGATGGCGTGGCCTCGATGAAAAGTATTCCGAGGTTAAGGTCCTGCCCTCCCAACGATGACACCTTGGAATAGCCGGAACCAAAGCCAGCAATCGGATAGGCTGCGACACCTATCACCACTCGGTCCAGTACCCGATAGGCCGCTCCCACCAGAAACAGTGGGTAAACCGAAAAATCGCTCCTCACCGAGCTTTGATCGCCATTGAGCGGCGTGGTGTCCCGTGGGGAAAATCCGGTGAGGTCCACCGTTGCGGTGAAGCGCTCGACCCCGGAGAGCCCTGCTGGGTTGTGGTAGATCGCCGCGGCATTGTGAATGTAAGCCGCGCCGGTGCCACCCATTGCCACCGAACGGCCGTCGTAGCCTCCTGGTGGCTCGGTTGAGGCGAAGGCGCCGGATGACAGGAAAGCTATAAGTGAAAGCAAAACACGAATAAGCTGCGTGTTGCGTCGCACCGTTGCCTCCTTGGGTCCAGTTCTGAATTGGACGCCGCTCGTCGTCGAAGCTGAATGGAGCACCGCAATTCTCGCATCAGCCAACTAGCAGGTCAAAGCGCTGAGGTCGCCGGATGCACCTACAGACCGCAGTGATGCCGGCTGGGAGTTTGGGGAAAACGCGCTATCAAAGGATACTGTCTTGTCCCGATGCCGAGCGCTCCTGACGAGGAAGATCCACTAAGCGATCTTCGGCAGAGTTTTGAGGGCGATGTCGCTCCGTCACCCACACCGACCGAGCGCGGCAGTGGCTCGGTTCGGTCAGCGTCGGGGCCGCCTCCTTTGCCTACGAAGCGTTCGACTTCCGAACGTAAGCGTGAAGGGGTCGTTTCTGCTCCGCCGGTCGCACATGTGCCGCGGTCGCTCGAGGACCCTTTCCAAGAACCCTCGGAGCCACGACTGCCGCACGGGTTGCCGGAGGAAAAGCTCGAGTTTTTTAGAGTGGTCCTCAAGCAGAAGCAGGAGACGCTCGCCCGGGCGCGAGCGCTTTATGCGCAACGAGAAGCTGAGATCCATTCGCTCACCGAAGCGGTGAACTCGGTGCGAGCGCAAATGGATTCTGCCTTGGCGGAGCTGGAGCGAGAGCAACAACGCTCCCAACAGGTGGAGGTGAGGGTAACGCAGCTACAGGCCGAGCTGCAGGCCAGCGACCAGGATCGCCGCGATTCGTCCGCGGCCTTAGCGGAAGTGGAAGCACAGGTTGTGGCAATGACCGAGGCTGCAAAGGCCGAGCAGTCTTCTCGCGGGCTTCTCGGCAAGGAGTTCATGGACGCACAGGAGGCGCTCAGTAAAACGCAGCATGAGCTGTCCGAGTTGGCTGCTGAAAAATCGGAGCTCGCGGGCAACCTTGAGGCCACTCAAGAGCTGTATCAGGCGGTTACATCGGAAAATGAGCGGCTCTCGTCGCAGCTTGAGCGTAGCACCGAGGAGATCGGGACGCTGGCCGCGGAGCGCGATGCGGCGATTGCCCAGCGCAACTTGGCGCACCAGCAGCTCAATGACGCGAAAGCTCGCCTTGCGGACCTAGAGAAATCCAACGCAGCGGCGCTGCAAAAGAGCCACTCCGCCGAAAGATGGGTGGCCGAAGCGAACGAAAAGGCGACTGCCGCAGAAAGGACTGCGGTCGAAGCTCAGAAAAAATCCCAGCAGCACGAGAGATCGGCGGCGGAGGCGCAGCGTCGACTGGTCGAGTTCGAGAGAGGCCTGCGTGAGGCCCAAAGCCGAGCCGAAGGAGCAGAGGCGGTTGCCGTTAAAGCCCAGCAGCAGCTCCAGGCGGCCGAGCGAACGGCCGCGCAGGCTCAGCAGCAGCTCCAGACAGCGGAAAAAGGAGGCTCTGAGGCGCAGCGGCGGTTTCGGCTGTTGGAAAAGACTGCGTCCGAGGCACAGAAACGAGCCGAGGGTCTGGAGCGAGAGATGGTAGAGGTGCGCCAAAGCCTCGAAGAGGCCAGCGTGGCGCTGCAGAGCGAGCGAGGCGAACGGGAAGCACTGGAAGAACGGCTGCAGCAGGTCGAGAGTCAACCGTCGGTACCGGCGGCGCCCGCAGTGGCTTCTGCCGTGGTGGCGGAACGAGACAAGCTGCGGGCGGATGTGGCCGCCCTGAAGAAGAAGCTTGTTTTTGCCGAGAGTGCGATTGAGGCTGCCGCCTCGCTGAAAGCCAAAGTAGCGAGACTGGAAGCTCAGCTGAAGAAGAAATAAACAGATAGAGTGATTCCTCAAGCACCTCATGATCCGCTGACGGGACTGAGCGCATCGCGCTTCGGTCTATACATTCATTTTCCCTATTGCCTCAGCAAGTGCCCGTACTGCGATTTTGCTTCAACCGTAGCCAAGGATGTGCCCGAACAACGGTACGCGCGCGCGGTACTCGCTGAGTTGGATCTGAGGTTGGCCACTGCCCCGGAGTTAACGGACCGGCCGCTGGAATCCATTTACATTGGCGGCGGAACGCCTTCGCTTTGGAGCCCTCAGTACGTTGCCCTGATTCTCGAGGGTGTTCGCGAGCGCTTTTCCCTGACTTCAGGTGCTGAAGTCACGTTGGAAGCGAATCCCGGCGCGGCCGATGCCCGACGGTTCGAGGGCTTTCGCAAAGCTGGGGTCAATCGACTCTCAATCGGCGTCCAGTCTTTTCAGCCGAGCACGTTGACGGCCCTCGGGCGAACGCACGATGCAGACACTGCCGCGCAAGCCTTCGGAGCAGCGCGAGCCGGCGGATTCGAAAACGTCTCGATGGACTTCATCTACGGTGCGCCCGGTCAGTTGGTGGAGAGCGCCGTCGCTGACGCGGATCGCGCTGTTTCGCTCGGTCCTGAGCACCTGTCCGCCTACGAGTTGACGCTGGATCGCGAGGCTCTGGCCGAGGAGGTGCCCCTGGCCAAACAATTGGCCCGCGGAGAGTTGCTCCTCCCTTCCGACGAGAAAACAGTGGAGATGGCGCACGCGATCCGAGCGGTTTACGCTGCCGCCGGTTTCGAGCGGTACGAGACGTCCAACTATTCCAGACCTGGCTTTCACTCTCGCCACAACGCGCTTTACTGGACTGGGGGCGAGTACTTAGCCCTCGGAACCGGGGCGACCGGTTTCATCCGACGGTCCTCTGAGGCGGTGAGATATAGCAACCACCGAAGTGCGGAGCGTTATCTGGTCGAGGTAGAAGCCGGACGCCGGCCGGAAGCCTCGCGGGAGATTCTTCACCGGCGGGAGCTGTTCGAGGAGCGACTGGCGATGGGACTGCGGCTTTCGCGAGGCATCGACGTGCGCGCGGTGTGTGAATCCTTTGGCGAGCCGTTCGCGAAGCGAGAAGCAGAGCTCGATCGGTTGGTGACGGCAGGGTTTGCGCAGCGCAGCGAGAGTAGGATTGCGTTGACTTCGCGCGGCGCGGACCTGCATAGCAGCATCTGCTCACGCTTGATTTAGCTATTTTTTCTCGAGCACCAGATCTCGCGCTTGGAGGAGGTCAACCTCACCCGCGAACCGTGCGAACCCGTCGTACTTGTCGATTGGAATCCGAGCCATCCTGAGCAGGTAGTCCTCGTCGATAGTCATTCGCGTCCCCTCTTGCTTCTCATGCCGGGTGAAGGTTCCATAGGAGCTCTCGCTTGTGGCGCCCGACAGGGGAGCGGATAGCGAAAAGCCGGTCGGCAGCTCCAGCGCGGCGACGGTGTGCTGTCGTTCCGTTCCATCGATGAACAGCGGCGTTTGTCGAGAGCTGACCTGGACGAACCTTTGGCCGAGGTGCACGGGGAAGGTGAGGGAGGGAAGGATCAACTTCCGAGTGCCTTCCCCTCGTGCATATCGAGAGGCGACGAAGGCGTATCGAATCGCTACCGGCGCACCGACCTGCCGCCTGATGTCTGCGGTAAAGCTGGCGAGTTCTGCGCCTGGGTAATTGCGGGAAAGAGCCGTCTGAAGCGCCTGGTTTCGCTGCGTGGGAGAGAGCGATTCCAACGCTTCGCCAAGCTGCGCCGCATCGAAGCCGTGGTAAACCTCTTCGGCCGACCCTGACAGATCGCCCTCGGCAGTGAGTTTCAACGCAAGCTTCACTTGCTTGCCGGGATCGGCTTGCGCGGGCGGAGTCTTCTTGCGAGTCAAGGGCCGCCCCGGCTCTGGCATCAGCCACGCTTCGCGTTGACCCATCGCTTGTTCGGGAAGCAAGCCGAAGGGGCCAAAGCGAACGGAAGTATCGAGCCAGAGCTCTTCGCCTCCGGGGAGCTCGGCGAAGACGCAAACGTAGGGGAGCAGTCCTTCGGTCGGAAAAACATACGGCGCCGGATCCGCCGCAAAGCTTCGTACCACCGCAATCCGCGAGGGGATTCCAAGTGCTTCGAGGGACGCTTTGAGGGCCCACAGCCGGCTGCCACGGCTTTCCGCGATCGAGGGCGACGCGGACTGGATCAGCCCGGTATCCCTTCCGGGCAGACGCTGCATTACCGCCTCATACACCGCTCGGGCTGCTTCCCTCGAGCTCTTTCCCTGTGCGGCCGCCCGTGCGAACTCTTCAATTTCGTAGGTGACTTGACCCCTCTCGAGGTGGCTGTCAGCGAAAATCGAGAGGAGGGAATCGTTGCCTTTGGAACCGGCGCCGACCGAAACGAACGGAAGGAACTCGGTCGGTGAGGGCGGGCTGTTGGGTTCGGGGATGAAGGGTGGGACTTGGCGCTCCTCGTGGGCGAACAGTTCCTCGTCACCGCGAGGTTCGGGAAGCCGGGCTTTCATGTGATGCGGGTCCACGGTGAGGCCCGAGCCCTTCGGCGCTGCCACCTTGTAGGTCGACCAGTTATTCGGAAGCCGAGAGGTTTGAAAGTAGAAGCTGGCGGTCGTGAAGCCGGGCGCTGCTGGACCTCGGGCGGGATGTGCCTCCAGGTATTCGTACTCGACGTAGTCTCCGACCTGCACGCCAGGCAAGCTGATGGTGTCCTTACCCTCGATGCTTTCCGGCTCGAGAAAGCTCCCATCCGGTTTTACCGTCCGCATCGTGAGAGTCTGCGCGCCGGGGGGAATACTCACCTCGGCCAATTCCGAAATTCCGGCCTGATCCAGCACTTTTTGGATGATATGGATGCGATCGACGGTCGAGCCATCCGGGTAAGCGCGTACTGCCGCCGCGTCGAGGACGTAGGCGCCCGTCGCGTCCTCGGAACCATGCTGTGCCTCGTAGCTCTTGATCGCTTTCTTGCCATCGATCGCGAGGTCCTGAAGAAGCTCCTTGCCGGTGCGCGCGCGCTCGACACTGCGGCGAAGCGCGAGATCGCCACCGTCAAGTTGAAGCGCCTGTTTCTGCGCCCGCAGCGCGTCATCCTTGCGGCCTGCGAAAGCATAAACCTCCGCCAACCGCTTCAACACGCTCGCGCTTCGAGGCCAAAAAGTGAGCTGCTTCTCGAGCACTTGCGCTGCCTCCTGGTAGCGCTTCTGGGCCACGTACACAGCAACCAGCGAGGAGGCGCTGGAAATCGAACCTGGCTCGCGCTCGAGGAGCCGGCGATACAGCTGACCGGCCCGATCCAGCTCCCCCCTTGTCCTGAAATGATCGGCTGCTCTCTGTTGTCCTCCCGGACACAACTTGAGCTGTTCCAATGAGCCATTGGCAGCGGCGGCGGCCTCGCGGCGCCTGGCGATGTCGTAACGCAGTCCCTGAGCTTCGCAGAGACCCGGCTGAAGCGTCAGTGCCTCGAGAGCATCCTGATCGGCCTTGGCATCCAGTCCGAGCGCAAGGTCCAGGCGAGATTCCAGCAAAGGAATCGGATATCCGACCGGATGATGCGCCTTCCGGGCCTCCTTGAGCAGGTCCGCCGCTTGGGTGATTTGGCCCTCATCCAGAGCCAGATTTGCTCGCGAGATCAGCGCGGCAACCGCGGTGCGGTCCTTATCAAGCGTCGCTTCGAGATCTCTCGTTGCTCGTCCATGAGCGACCTTCGCCAAAACAGTTCTGTCTGCCAATGACAGGTCCGCGCGCAGCGAAGTCGTGGCCGGGCCGACGACGCTGTTCATCAGATGCGCCATCAATTTTTTGGCGCCGTCGCGATCTCTGCCAATCCCATCGCGGATCGCCAGAAATTCTGCCAACGCAGTGCCTGCCTCGGGCTCGAGCGCTTTGGCGAAATCCTGTGCATCGGGAAAAGAGGACCGCAGCTCGATTGGTGTCGCGCCGCTCCAGCGGGGTGCGGGTCCTGCAGCGGCAATGAAGCGAACGCTCGCAGGCCGACCGGTTAGACGGCCAACGTACACTGCGAGTGACGAGGGATGCTCGTTCTTCTTGAGCTTGACGATCAGCCGATGCCGTCCAGGCACCAGCTCTACCGCGCGGGCCGTCACGACCGAGCTAGTCCTCGCAAAGTTTCGGCGGGACCAGAGCAGCGTCCCATCTAGGTAGGCTTTGTGCGTAGACGCGCTTACAGCCCGTACGACGTACCGATCTTGGTCGCGAACCTCCAGGTCCACCGCCAAAAGGTAAACGTCACCCACCGGTCCTTCGTTTGCCAAATTGAAGCGCCCGTCGGGGCAGGTGATGATTCGGCCGGCGGTATCGCCCAACGGACCGGTAAATGGCCCCGCGACTGAGCCGTTGCGCTCTGGAGCCGTGAGCTGGTCGAATTCCAGAACGTGGAACGCGGAGAACGGTCCGATGATGGTGAACCGATCAACCGTTCCCATGTCTGCGAGGGTGCGGGCCTGCTCGGAATCCGCACCGCGATAGCCCTGGATGACGCTGATCGCGGCTCGCAGCAAGTGCGCCGCGTCCCCTGGCAGAAGGCCCGCGGACAACGCCTGCTGTCCACGGGACATGATGACGTCGTCCATTGCGGTGGAGGTGCCCGCAACGTCGAAAATGTAACGCGCGGCTGAGGCCGCAAGCGGATGAGTCGGTGCCCGCTGGCAAAGCTCAAGCGCGGCCACAAGGGCGCGCTCGGGATGCGCCAGCCGCTCAGTCATCAGAAGCTGTCCAAAGAGCGCGTAAGGTTCCGATGGATTTTTCTTAAGGGCGGCATCAAACCAGGATTGCGCCTTGGCAAAATCCGACCGCACCAAAAAAGCGTGAAACCCCGCGAGCGCGAGCTGTCGAGGGCTGGCATCCCCCGCGCTCGTAGTCGACGCGGCTTCGTCCAGTCGCTCCAGCGGCGAGGACGACCGCGGATGGCAAGCCAGCGGGAGAATGGCGAGGCAAATCAGAAGGTTCACTCGCCTGAGCCCAGGTGTCTTCATCGGACTGCACATATCGCATCTGTTGGTACGATCGCGATAATTGAGCCCTCGACAATCCCGATATGAACGCTCTTGCCCAGCTCAAGCAGTTGCATCGACGGTTGGAGACGTGCCGCGCCTGCCCAAGCGTCATAGGGCCCGTGGTGCATGGACCGCCGGTGGTGAGTCGAATTCTGTTGGTCGGCCAAGCACCTGGATCCAGAGAAGCGCGGTTTGGCAAACCGTTTGCCTGGACCGCAGGGCGGACGATGTTCGCATGGTTTCGGGACGCCTTGGGTGTAGAGGAAGCGCTCCTTCGAGAGCGGGTCTACTTCGCGGCGGTAGCGCGATGCTTTCCCGGTAAGTCCCGGGGCGGGGGAGATCGAAAGCCGACGTCGGACGAGGTGGAGCGTTGCCATTACTTCCTCGAGCGCGAGATGGCAATCCTGCGGCCGCGGCTGATCCTGCCGGTTGGGACGCTCGCGATTGAACAACTGATAGGTCATGTTGGTCCGCTCGTTGAGGTGATCGGCACTCAACATCGGGTCCGGTATCAAAAATTCTCGGCGGACGTGATCTGCCTTCCACATCCCAGCGGCGCGTCGCCGTGGCACCGCATCGAGCCAGGTCGGACGCTCCTTCGAAGGGCGCTTAGGCTGATTGCCGCCCATCCTGAGATCAAGCGCACCTTTCGTGACGCGTCTGGGTTCTGAAGCGGTCCCTCGATCGGCCGCGAGGGTCTCGTGCTCTGTGTTATTTACTTTCGGTGGCGTCATACAAAGGCGGGTGGATTGCGCTTCGCTCCCGCGATTTTCGCTACCTCGCGGCCGGGCAGTTGCTGTCGCTGACCGGCAGTCAGATGCAGCAGGTGGCGGTGGTCTGGCAGCTCTACTTGCTTACGCACTCCCCGTTGGCTCTCGGACTACTCGGGCTTTTTCGCGTCTTGCCGGTCGTTCTGTTCGCGCTCTGGGGTGGAGCAATCGCTGACGCCTTTGATCGCCGGCGTCTGATGCTGGTGAGTCAGAGCTTGCTGGCGACTGTTTCGCTCCTCTTCACCGTCGCGACCTACTTGGGGTGGGCCAGCCCGTACTTGACCTATGGTTTGTCCTTCTTTGCCGGCGCGGCTCTGGCGGTCGACAGTCCAGCCCGACAAGCCTTGCTGCCGGCCCTGGTTCCCCGCGAGCAGCTAGCGAACGCGCTCAGCGTTTATTTCTTGGTCTGGCAGATCTCGACAGTGATTGGGCCGCCGCTCGCCGGGCTTCTCTTGGCCAAGAAAGCAATCGTGACTGTTTACGCGGTCGACACCGTCTCGTTCATTGCCGTTCTGGCTGCGCTGCTCATGCTAAAGCATCGCGCACCGCCTCAGCAGCGCGCCGACATCAGCATCCGCAGCGTACTGGAAGGACTTTCATTCATTCGCAGCACGCCGCTCATCTACACGATGATGCTGCTGGATTTCTTCGCTACCTTTCTGGGCGGTTCGATGTTGCTGATGCCAATCTTCGCCGACCAGGTGCTCAAAGTGGGCGCGCAGGGATTGGGCATTCTGTACGCTGCGCAACCCGTCGGTGCAGCACTCGCTGCTGCAGTACTTTCAACCGTCCGCTTGCCGAGGCGACAGGGCGCGACGGTCCTGTGGGCGGTCGCCACCTATGGAATGGCGATCGCGCTGTTCGGCTTGTCACCGTACTTTTGGCTTTCTCTTCTGGCATTGGCCATCTCCGGCGCCGCCGACTCGGTGAGCGCGGTGGTCCGGCAAACGCTGCGTCAGCTGCTAACTCCCGATCCTCTTCGCGGGCGCATGAGTTCGGTGAGCATGATTTTCTTCATCGGGGGACCGCAGCTTGGGGAGGTGGAAGCCGGAATGGTGGCAAAGGCGTTCGGTGCCCGAGTGTCGGTGGCGTCGGGGGGACTCCTATGCGTCGTTGCCGCGGCAATTGTGGCCATCTTCGTACCGGCGTTGCGACGCTACGAGGCAGGCCAATTCACCGCCCCTCAATCTGGCATTCCTACCTCGAAAACAGTTCCACCACCGCTGTCATCCTAGATTCGGAGACCTGCCATCTCGAGAGTGGGATGTTCCGTTCGGCTCTTGGCACAGTTGCACGCTGTGCCACCCCAGCGCCCGAGGAAGCCGTCAGTAAATTCACCGAACTGCGACTCAACGAGGTTGGTACGCCACGTGCTTCAGCAACCATTTGTCTGCGCGCTCATCGGCCCCCCCGTTCCGGAGCGCGCGGCTGCTGGAGCCCGGGCGGGCGCGACACGGTACCCTCTCCGCCGCTCGCCCGCCCGGGGCTCCGCTTTTTTCGTGTTGTAGCTCGCAGCGAAGAGCTCCCTAATCATCAGATTGTTGGTATCGGGCAAGACGGTCTTGAAAACGAGCAAGGCCCGTCAGTCCTTCTGGTCCCGGCGCCTCGATGGCGATGGCCGCGGCGCAGGCGGCGTTGGCCGCAGCGCGGACCGGGGACTCGCCGGATTGCGAGTGCGAGCAAGAAGGAGGCGGCAAATGCATCCCCCGCGCCCGTCGGGTCGACTTCATCCGCGGGGCAAGCGCGGATCCGATGACATGCACCGTTGTGGTATAGCAGCCCACCGTGGCGTCCTTGGGTGACCACGACGAGCGCTACAGTCCGAAGCAAGCTTTCGACCGCGCTCTTCGAAAAATCCCCGAGATCTTCGTCGCTGCAGAAGACCGCTCGACAGTTCGAGAACAACGCTGAGTTCTCCAGCGGCCGTGGGAACACGAAACCGTTCTCGTCCAAGCGGCGCGTCCACCCTTGCAGGCCCGCTCCCAGCAGAGCCCCCGGTGGAGGTACAAGAGCTTCCAGGCCGATTTAGCCGATCACTGGACAAACCAAGATAACGTCGGCTTCGGGCAGCGGAGCTCGCAGAACCTTGGCTTGATGCAAAACCCGCGCAACGCGCCGCCCATCGCGGTAGCGCTCTTCAAAGCAGGTGGTGTGCTCTGAAGCAATGATTTGCAATTGCACCCCCGCGTCCGCCAGCAGCTGCCGGCCGATGAAGTCCGGGCCACAGCTGGTAACAATCCTCGCGGTCGCTCCCAGGCCTGCCGCGGTGAGCGCGGCGTAAAGAGCCGATCCCCCTGGGAAGAGCCCGGCCTTCAGACGATCATGGGTAACGTGGCCGATGGCTGCGAAGCGAGTCATCGACCACGATCCGTGAGCAGTTCGGATTCGTGACCGAGTAGCCATGCCGGCAGCGCGATCAGCGCGGCGGCCAAGCAGCTCAATTCCCCGAGCGATGCCAACAGCCCAAATCCAGCCAGCGCTCGGTTTTCGGCGACGAATAGTGAGGAGTATCCGATGATCGTCGTGCTGGAGCAGAGCGCGACTGCACCTCCGGTTTCCCGCAACACTCGGGTTAAGGAGGAGGCGCCTTCCAAACGGTAGCGCTGGATGATGTTGACGGAGTAGTCCACCCCAATTCCAAAGGTGATCGGCAGAACGACAAAGTTCAGGAAGTTGACTCGAAGACGAGCGAAAGCTGCCGCGCCCACCAGCCAGGCGACGCCGAGCAGTAGGCCGGAAAGGACTGTCAAGGCGGGCCGCAAGTGTCGAAGAACCACAAATACCACGGCCATCGCAGCGAAGAGCGCCAGCCCGGTTGCTTTCGGCCCATCGTTGAGAATGGCGGCGATGATGTCGCTGAACAGTAGGGCCTGGCCGACGGCCTGGGCCTGGGCATTGGCGCTGGCACCCGAAATCGAACCTCGAATCAAGCTGGAGAGCTGCTCGAGATCGCGCGAGTCGAGAATTCCTACCCTCCTGGGAAACACCAGCGCAACCCGACCTGCGGTCCCGTCCCGCAAGGTGAGCGGAAGCCGCACTGCCTTGGGTAGGTCTTGAAGCGTGATCGGTCTGAGGTCAGCCGGGGGGCGGAACTTCTCTGCCCGTTCGCGCTGTTCGGGATTGAGCAGCGCGAGCTTTACATCGCTCAGCGCAGCGCGCAGCTCGCGCAAGATACGAATCTTTTCTTCCTGATCGTCAGGAATCACTGTCCTCAGCGTGCGGACCTCGCGTATCGGATCCGCGTTGCCGAGCTCTCTTCGTTTTTGATTCAAAACCGCCACCACGTGGTCCACGACCACGCTGGTAGCGCCAACGATCACGATCGGCGTTAGGTAGGCGTTGAAGACTTGATCGAATTTGTGGCCCCAGTAAATCGACCCGGACTTGATGCTCCTTCTTGCCCGCAACTTGGTCAGATCGTATTCGATCAGCTCGCCGCGGTACGCCAAGATGCCCACCAACACGGCCACCAGGGACAACACCGTGGCTCGTCGGATTGCGCGGCGGCGGCGCTGCACGAATTGGACGATCCGAGAGCTCACTGCGAACGCTCGATTTGTAGTTTGGATGTTCAGCGGGCGCCAGCGCTCGATGATCGACAAGAGCGGCGGGAGGAGAATGATCGCCGAGAGCCAGCACAGCGACATGCCAAGGCCGCCGATAATTCCGAATTCCCTGAACCCGCGAAAGGCAGTCAGCGAAAGAGAGAGATAAGCCAGGCCCGAGGCAAACGCCGCCACGAAGGTTGCTCCGAACGTCCGACTGAGCGAGATTCGCGCGGCCTGCGCCACCGACAGTCCCGCTCGTCTCTCCTCCATGTACCGTGCGACGATGATGATCGGCACATTGATTCCGTTCCCCACGACGATTGAACCGAGAAAGGCGCTGTTTGCGTTGAGGTGGCCGATTAGGAAGTAGCTCAGGCCGAACGTGACCGCACAGCCCACTACCAACGATCCGATAATCGCGGCGATTGCCGCCCATCGCCGGAAGTAGATCCAGAGAGCAGCGAGGACCAGAGTCACGACCATCAGCGTCGAAGATGCGAGGTCCTCTACCAACGCCTCCTGCTCCTCGACCAGCCCAGCCAAATCGCCGTCGTAGCCGACCTTCATTGTGGAATCGTAGTGGTGCGGATCGAGCTGCTGCACCTCACGCTTGACTTCCTCCCAGAGGGATTTGTTGAACTGATAGCCGGTGCCAGCTTCCGGAGGCCGGATGATCATCGCCAACAAATGGCCATCCGGCGTTTGGAAGTACCCTTTGCGAAATCGGCTCAACTGGCGCTGGTCGTCCGGGTACTTGGCTTCGATATCGCTAAAGTCGAGCGGTGGCGGCGGCTCGCGCTCTTCGCTCAGCAGCCCAAGCAGCGGATTGGCGTTGCGTTTCTCCCACGCCACGCGCCTTTGGATTCGGGTGAGAATCGTTCTGAGATCCTGGGTAGAGAGATACAGAAGCCCGAAGCGCTTGAGGAATGCTTGCTCCTCATCGGTCCGGTAATCCACGGTCTCGACCATCGTAGGTGGCAGTCGGCGAAGCCTTGCCGCGAGGTCGTCCGCAAAGCGCTCTAGGGCATCGGGGTCCGAGCCTTCCAGCACCACCGAGAGGTGATTCACGTTGTGCAGAAGCGGCCCGACGGTTTTTGCAGCGACGACGCTCGGCGCGTTGACCGGAAGCAGCGCTTCGACATCACTTCGCAGGTCTTGATAGAGGCGCACTGCGAAGTAGGTGCCGACGGTGGTCAAGACTGCGGCCGATACCAGCACAGCTGACCTCGCGCGGATCAGCGATCTCACCAGCCGCCCAGAGATCAACTCGAGGTCGAGGCTCACTCCGGCTCCTGACCGACCAGGCTATTTATCGGCCGATCGGGACGCGGTTGTCCGGAAACCACCGCTCCGCCCAACCGATTTCGGTACTGAGGGGCACCTCGCGACAGCCATCGGCGGCAGATCGATAGGCGTGGGAAATTACCTGGATGCAGAAATAAGCCTCGCGCGCTTCTTTTCCGACGAAGGCATCGGTTTCGATAGCGGCCTTAAAATCCTCGAACATCGAGTTGAACCAGTTGATGTGGCTGGCGTCCATCCAGTGCGATCGAATGCATCTGCGCTCAACTTTCCACTGACTCGCGCCGTTTTTTCGGGTTGCCGAGTCGTCTAGCAAAGCAAGCTGCAGGTCGTCATCGTCGACGGTGATTGCTCCACGATCCCCGTGCAAGGTGTAAATCACCTTGCGTACACCAGCCGTCCAGCTCAGATGGGCGTGCGCCAGCCCCTTTGGGAAAGTGAGCACCGCGCTGAAATTGTCTTCGGTGTCGTACAGCTCGGCTCCAACGTTCGTCATCTTCGCGCTAACCGCCGTGGGGTAGCCGCCCATCCATTCGAAAGCGAGATAGAAGGTGTGGCTGCCATGGTCCATCGCGATTCCGCCGCCGCCGTATTTTTTTTCGCGGCGCCAGTCCGGTTTCCACTCCGGAACTCCCTTGGCATGGGTGTTTCGAAACGTGCTCAAGGTGATGGAGCGGACTTCGCCGATTTGGCCCTTCGCCAAAACATCGCGGATCGCCTTCACCACCGGAGCGTGCTTGTAATTGTGGCAGGGAAAGATGACTCGGCGCGCGCGCGCGGCATGCTCCAAGAGCTCGGCCGCCTCTCCGAGCGTTGGAGTCAAAGGCTTTTCGCAGAGCACATGAAGTCCCCGCTCGAGCCCAGCATGCGCAATTTCGGCGTGCTGAGCAGGCGGGGTGCACACGTCAATGAAATCCAACTCGAATCCACGGTCGCTCAGAAGCGCTTCGTGGTTGGGATAGACGCGAACGCCTGGAAGATCTCGTCGGGCCTGTGCGCGTCGGGCGGAACAGATGTCCGCCACCGCGATGATTTCCACGTCTGCCTTGCGCCGGCTGCGTTCCAGATACGCGGGCACATGACCCTTGCTGGAAATAAAACCGTAACCAATCACAGCACCCTTCAAGGGCCTGTGGGACGGACGCGGATGTGACATAAATGTAAACGCCTACCCGATGAGCGTCTTCCGCTCAAGAAAAACGACGCGAACAATGGAATAACCAATGCTTACCTAAGCCACATCCGGTTTTTGTGAAAGTCAGCAAACAGCTCGTCCAAAATGCCCAGGCCCTCCTGCGCAGCGTCTCGATCGATAGTCAGCGCCGGCTGAAGGCGAATGTGTGGACTATACACCATCGCCAGAAGCCCCCGTTTCACGGCGGCCAAGTACAACTCCTTCATCGCAGCATTGGCTACCGGCTCTTTGCTCTTGCGGTCCTTCACGATCTCAATCCCGAGGAGCAGTCCGACCCCACGAACATCACCGATGAAAGGGTAGCGCTCTTGCATTTTCTTGAGCTCCGCGAGCATCAGCTCACCAATTCGCGTCGCATTCTCCCAAAGCTTTTCCTCTCGGATGGTTCGAATTGACGCGAGCGCGGCAGCGGAAGCCAATGGATTTCCTCCATAGCTTGAGGACGCTCCCGAGGGATTGGACCAAGGCTTGGCCTGAGCCACCTGGGTGCTGGTGAGCACGCCGCTAATCGGAAAGCCCGAACCAAATCCCTTGCCCAGCGTGACGACATCGGGACGGGTGCCCGAATGATCGATGCCCCACATTTTCCCGGTTCGGCCGAAACCCGTGATCATCTCATCGGCGATGAACAGCGCCCCGATCTCATGAGCTGCCTGCGCTACCGCGGGGATGAATTCTGGCGGAGGGATGATGTTTCCTGCTGTGCCCTGCATTGGTTCGGCGATCACCGCCGCGACAGGTCCAGAACTTTGGGCTTTGATCGCCTTGCGCGCAAAGTCCGCGCAAGCGACTCCGCAAGAGGGATAACTCAAATTGAACGGGCAGCGATAGCAGTCCGCGTAGGGGATGAGGGTTGTGCTCGGAGGAAACGGTCCCAGGCCATGCTTCGCCTCTGAGCCCATCAACGCCATTGCCCCGGCCGTCTTTCCGTGAAAGCCGCCCCAGAAGCCGACCACATCCTGCCGCCCGGTGTGGCTGCGCGCGAGGCGAATCGCCGACTCCACTGCTTCGGCGCCGCCCGAATAGAGCTGCAGACGATCAAGTCCAGGCGGCGCAATCGCTGCAACTTCACCCACCAAGTCTGCACGAGGCTCACTGGTCAGACTCCCAAGAGTGAGCTTTTGTGCTTGTTCGGTAAGAGCCTGCACGTACTTCGGGTGGCAGTGACCGAGCGAGTTGACCCCAATTCCCCCGATCAGATCCACGTAGGTATTGCCGTCTACGTCGGTCAAGTAGCTTCCTCTGCCGGACTCGATTGCAATTCCGGCCCACAGCGCAAATGCCTGCAGCCCGGGCGCCAGATGACGCTGCTCGCGGGCGACGACTTCCCTAGACTTCGGACCGGGAATCTCGGATTGGATGCGAACTCTGGCCATCGTTGCTCCTTCTCGTTCCCTGAAAGACGTAGAAGCGGTGCATGGGATAATTCCAGGCGAGCCCGACCACGGCGGACGCAGCAATTACCCCCGGAGTCTTGGGGAGTCCTAGCTTATCCACAATTCCATATGCCAGCAGGCAGTTGAGGCCGGCGGAGGCGGCACTGACCAAGACGTAGCGGGCGGCCTGACCCTCGAACTTCCCGCCACGGGGTCTGAACACCCACCACTTCTTCACCGAAAAGTCAGTCACCGCTCCCACCACCGCACCGCAGACAACGGCGATCAGATAGTGAACACCGAACGCGATCAGCAGGACCATCAGCAGCCAATCGATCAGAGTTGCGATGCTCGAGGACAGCTGGGCCTTGAGAAACTTCATCAGCTCTCGAAGGCGCGAGCCGCTTCGCTGCGACGAGCGCAATACTCAACGCCCCTTTCGGCGCAATTCGGCCCGGATGATCGCAAAACGCTGGATCGCCGTGGCGTTGGACAGGATGGCAATCAACGCCAACGCTGCCAGCAGTACATAGTGCCGCGGATGGGGATTATCCGGCTCCCAAAACCAGACACCGATCGCTGAGATCAGCGTGGCGCCGCAGAGGTAAACGGCCCGCTCGTGCCGTTGCATCAGGCCCACTTTGAGGTCGATGCCCATCGACTCGCCCTTGGCCCGGGCGTAACTCACCATCACCGCGCCGATGCAACTCGCCGCCGAGAGAGCGAACCCGACCGGCATATCTCGGTAGTACCAGGCATACGCGAAAAAAATGGCCATCTCGGACCAACGATCTACAGTCGCGTCGAGCAACTCACCTGAGTCAGAGGAAAGCCCTCGGGCGCGAGCCACTGCTCCATCCAAGGAGTCGCACATCGCGCCCAGCAGGAGCAGCCAGCCTCCCAGGCCGAAGTGCCCGGTGGCAATCGCGGCAGCGGCTCCCAGCTGCAACGCCAAGGATGTCCAGGAGAGAACATCCGGGTGGAGATTCAGCCGTACGCAGGCTCGGGCAATCGGCCGAAACAGCCATAACCCATACTCCATCAAATACTCATTAAGCAGAATCGTGCCGCCCTGTTGGGAAACCCTTTCGGTGCGGGGGCGGCCACCGATTGCCGTTTTCACCGCGAAGCCCAACAGGCCCACAACAAACGCGCTCACCAACGCCACCAGGGGCACCAGCGCAAAAGCAGGTGAATAAAAATTATAGGTTTCCAGGGCGCTCATAGGCGTGCGGTTTCCAACACATACTTTGAGTTTGCACGCTCGCCAAGGTATATGCTCCGCGGCCTCAACCGGCCAGTCTTTCCCCGAGCGATGATTCCATTTTTTGCCGTGGCGATGGCCGCCGCTCCTTTGCCGTGCGGCCCATTGGACCTGCCCACCGCGATGGCGCTCGCTGCGGTCCGAAGCGATGAGGTAGCAATCCGGCGCGCAGAAGTGGCTGGTGCGGAAGCCGATCGCGCCATCGCCCGCGCGGCCGGAATTCTACCGCTCTCCAGCGCGACCTTCGTAGTCGGGCCGTCTCCCGAGGCGCATGGAACAATCCTCCAGTCGACCAATACAAATCGCAAGTTCGGAGGTCTGGCCCCCTTCGAAAGAATCGACATTACCTTGGTTCAGCCTCTTTGGACGTGGGGGCAACTCGGTTCGGCAAAAAAAGGTGGCGAAGCCGGTGTCCGAGCCAAGGAGCTGCTGGTGGAGGATACCGTTCAACAGGTGATCCTTCGTGTGATGCAGTCCTACTGGGGCATTTCGCTGGCGAAGCGACTCTTGGTGATCGCCACCGATGTGAAGGACGCTTTGGCGCAGGCTGACAAAAGAATTGCTGACGGGCTGGCACGCCGAACCGGCGAGGTAATCCTGGAAGACAAGTACCGCGTCGCGGTGTTTCGAGCGGAGGTGCTTCAGCGCACGAGTGAGGCTGAGAAGGGGCTGTACCTCGCCAGGGTCGCGTTGGCGGCAATGTTGGGCATTGACGAGCCGCAGCTTGAATTGAAAGAAGAACCTCTACCAGATCTGCAGCAGCAACTGTCACCCTCCCGGGAGCAGGCAATCCAACAAGCTGAACAGTTGCGCCCCGATCTGAGAGCGTTGGACCAGGCGCTCGAGGCTCTGGAGGCCCTAGCCCGCTCGAGCCGCGCGGCTGTGCTGCCTCAGGTATTTGCGGCTGGTACCTTCACCTTCGCGTATGCACCCAATCGTGATCCGCAATTCAATCCCTGGATTCGTGACGACTTCCGGCAATTGGGCGGCGGCGTGGTGATCGGTTTGCGACAGAATCTCGCCATTCCACTGCTTTTGGCCCAGGCGCAGAAAGCCGAAGCGGAGGTCGCCGGAGTTCGCCGAAAGCGTGAGGGCCTGGCGCGGCTGGTCAGCGTGCAGACGGAGCAAGCATTGGCGGAGTTGCGAGCTGCAACCGAAAAACAGGCCGCAGCGCAGTCCGCGCTTTCGGCCGGGCGATCGTGGTTCCGCTCGGCCGGACTCAATTTCGCGCTGGGCGTAACCGACGCAAGAGGGCTGATCGATGCCTATGCAGGCTACGTGAAGACGCAGGCAGACAGCGCCCAGGCGACCTATGAATTACTGTTGGCACGGGGGCGGCTCGATCAAGTGACCGGGAAACGCTTAATTTCGGGAGAAAGCACGTGCGCCTTGCGCTGATCGCACTGACTTTTTTCGTCGCCAAGGCACAGCCAAGTGCCACCGAGGCTCTGAAGGCGAGGGACGCGGAGATCCGTGCCCTATTACCGCCTCCAGGGACCGAGCTGACGCCAGCATTGAGGGAGAAAATCGAGAGGGCCCTCACTCGGGCCGTGGACATGGAGGCGATGGCCAAGGCCGCGCTCGGAAAGCATTGGAACGAGCAACCTCCGGCAAAGCGACAGAAGTTCCTCAAGGCTTTCACCAATCGCTTCCGACGGGTGAGCGGCGATCAAATCGAGGCGTATCGCAGCTCGAAAACGGAGTTTCTTCCAGAGGAGAAGCAGGGCGACACGGTTCGGGTTCCCACCCGATTGGTGGTGAAAGGGGAACCGACCACCGTGGGGTACGTCATGCGCTGGGACGGAAAGGAATGGCGAATTGTCGATATCGTTGTGGACGATGTGAGCACGGTGGAGAACTATCGAAGTTCGTTTTCGAGGATCATCGCGAAGGAAGGATTCGACGCGCTGATCAATCGTCTGTCGAAGACGGCCTGAGGTCCTCGGCAGTCCCTCGGCGCAGTCCGGTCACCTTGCTTGCCCAGAGGCAGCAGGGAACGGCCACCAACGCTCCGGCGATCACGTCCACCACGTAGTGGTGAGCCAGGTAAACCGCCGCCAAGGACACCCAAAGGGCGAACGCAACGGTTCCCACTCGCCACTTCCAACCCCGATTCCAGGTGTACCAGGCTACCAGCACGGGGTAGCAAACGTGCAGGGAGGGCATCGCTCCAAATACGTTCGGGTTTCGTGAGTAGAAGGATGAGAAGTAGTGAATGCCCAACAGCGCGTCAAAGCGGGCGCAGCCCGCAGCGCTCGCGGCGGCGTGCGGATCCACCGGGCCCAATCCGTGTTCGATTACGTACCAGGGTGGAGCAACGGGGAAAAACACGTAGACCAAAATTCCAATCACGTTAGCGGCGAAGAAGGCCCAAGCGAGGGCCGCGAACCTTCGTCGATCCGATCGGAAATAGAGAAAGACCTCTGTCGCGAAAAACTCGAACAGATAGATCGCGTAAGCCAGTCCGCAGAGTAAGTCGAGGGTCGTGATCGGGTGTGCATCGAGCCACTCCGGCCAAGACACGCCCCCCGCTCGAAAGAGCGTCATCTCCCATCGGCGGATGTCGTCGCTATGGATGGGACCCAGCAGCGGCAGATAGCGTTGGTTGTCCACCAACACGCCGGTGATCCACAGAGGAAGCGCAGCCTTGGCGAAGGCTAACGAGCGGGGTCCAATCCAGGGCAGGATCACGATCAGCCCATCGGCGGCGACGTGCTCCCAGCGAAGGCCTTGCACCGACGCAATCGTCAGGTGACCCAGTCCAAGTACCAGGGTAAGCATCCGGAATACTCGATCGCCACTGCCAACACGGTTGCCGCTGGCGATCTGGGTCTCGGAGACGATTTTCAAGAGCGGCGGTTCCTATCAGCTTCCAACCTACACCTCAATCGCTTCTCACTCGGAGACCGCCGTCTTTCTGGGTCGGGAACAACATTCATACATGTAAACCAGGCGTGACTGATCGCTAGTCATTCGTAGGGCGACGCTGCCGCCGATTCATGCCGAAATGCGACAATGGCTCCGTTGTCGCGGTTGGAGACTTTTTTCTATTCTCCCCGTTCAGGGCCGGCCGTTAGCGGGAAACCAATGGGGAGCTCGATGAAATTGCGAATCCTATGCCTGATGAGTGTGGTCATGGCTGCTTTTGGCTGTGGCGACAGCGGGAATGTTCCCCAAGAATTCCTAGACAACATTCCCAACGGATCAACGGCCGCGTTGGATGAAAATCCGAGCGATCCATCGATTGCCATGGCCGCCCCAATGATGTCTCCACTCCAACAAGACGCTCAAGCGTTGAGTGATCCCGGTTGCCATCCCCACCTTTTTATCCGCACGCGCGAGGTAGTCAAAGCTCTCAATCGATACATCATTGGTAAGTTCTTCCGAAGGATAGATGCGTTGATCGACAACCATGCCAGCAGGGCAACCAGCAGTGCCGTGACCTGGATCAAAACGGTGGACAACGGCGCGGCGCAGGTTCGAATCACCTTGACCAAGAGCTCTCCGGGCAATTTCGCGCTCCTCGTGGAAGCGAAAGCGCCCCCGAGTGCTCCGGATTCAGCATACGTCACGATTCAAACTGCAACCGTCACCAACGCCACCGGGCAGGCTCACCAAGGCAGTGGGACGATGCACTTGGACCTCACTGCACTAGGAACTGTGATCCCCACCGAAATGGCCAGAGGGACGATCGACCTCAACTACACAATCAATGGAAACAACAAGAAGGTTCAGGTGACGTTAACCAACTTCAGCGGAGATGATGCCAACGTGCAGCCACCCGCGAGCTCGAATTACGTCTATGCCCGAACCACCGGCGTCGGCGGCAGCTTCAAGCTTATCCATAGAGCGGTCTTTCTGTGCCCTTCTAATCCCAACAGCCTCAAGGCAGATCTCAAAGCAGTTCATCGGTGGAAGAAGAGCAGCGGCGCCGATGGCGGCCCAGCCGTCTTCGTTGGCCGCTCCGACGCACAGGCAACGGGCGGTCAGCTTGGAGCAGGACAAACCATTGTTGGCGTTACCTGCGTCGACGAGAGCGCCACCACCGGGACCCTCGCTACGGAAAGCGCCGCGGAGAGGTTTTGGCAAATGGCCTACTTTCAGGGTGGCGGAGATCCGGCGATTGCTGGCGGTACCCTGGTGCAGGGTTGGAACGACGCCAACAGTCCCTACGGGACAAGCACCTGTGACTCATCCTTTGGCACTGCACCCAGCGGTCCGCCGAATTACCGGAGCAACTACAGCTTCACGAACATAAACTTCAGCGACAATTCGGTTGTGCCGTTCCCCGGAATCCCTGCCGTCTTCCCGTAAGCACTGCCGTGCAGTCCGATCGCGGCCGCTATCGCCGAATGGCGCGATGGCGGCCGCTTTTTTCGCAGGCGCTTCGAAGTTGAAAAGCGCGGTCGAGCTCAACGACCGCTCGTTTTTCCTCCACCCGGCCGATTGGAGACTGGCACGAGCGTGACGCTCACTTGAGAGAAGGTGACTTCACCCTCGCCGCGAAAGGTCAGTGGATTGCCCGAGTAGGCTCCGAACAGAACGAGCTTGTCGTGCTCGTCGTAGCCAGCGCCGCAGACGTGCCCGGTTGAACCTTGCGGCACAAAGACCTCGAGAAAAAAGTTCATCGAAACATTCGGGTCGATCGCGACGGTATGCAGTGACTTCTTCGCTCCCACCTTTGGATCGCAGGGTTCCTTCGCAACGAACGCCACGAATTTCTTGGTCCGGATCGGAGCCTTCAGAGTTCCGGTGATTTCCACTTCGGCTTTTGCTTCCGATCCGGTCTGCGGCACCCCGGCGTCCACAGATTTCTTTGCAGCTTGCTCGGCGGCTTGGCTTCGGCTCACGACCGATAAGAAGGCTACAAGACTTACCAAGAGGCGCGTTTGCTTCATGGCGGGCCATCGTCGCACCGATGCTGCGGTCCGTCACGAAAAGCGCCTACTTCTGAGCGGTCTGGCCGCTGTGGCCCAGCGAAATGAGCTTACGAGAGAGCTCTTGGTCCACTCGTCCGAGAAATAGCCGGAAAGCTGGGTAGTCTTCTGGTTTCACCCGGGAGACGGTCACCGCTACCTCGGCGGTGCAGGAGAGAATTCCATTCTCGATTCGATACGTAGTTCGCAGCCGGCCGAACTTGCTGTCTTCGGTTACGTTCGTGGGTAGCTCCGACACGCTATACCCAGTCGGGAGTTTGTACTGAGCTGCATACTGGTTGACCGAAGGTTGGGGCAACACCAGATCAAAACGCCGTTCCGAGAGTTGGGCATAGGCCTGAGTATAGGATCCAGAATTGCCGCTGAACGGTTGAAAGCGCAGAGCGGACTGCCCCAAGACCTCTGCATATCGTGGCACGTCCATTTGGTATTCGAGGGTAACGTCCTGGTCCAATTTGTTGGGATCGCTGAGCGTCACCTGCCGCACCGACAGTCCCGGAAAGGTCTGAGACCAGCTGCGTTCGAAGCTGGACTTGCGGGTGGCGGCAGATTGGTAAGCGCGCCGAAATTCTGGAGCATAGGTGCCACTCACCTTGCTCTGCCCTCGAACCTGTCCACTGCCGTCCGGATGCAGCGCGATCTCGAGCGACAGTCGCGTCAGGTTATCTTCGGGAGTTGCCTCGGGAGTCATTCGGAAAACGCTCTTCCCTCCCGGGTCGACGACTAAGATATTGGCGTTTCGATCCGCACCGGGTAACTCACGGGCCCCGTGGAATTCCGCCGTACCATCCAGGAACAGATCATACTTGGGTACGTATGCGATGGCATGATTGAAGACCGCGAGTGATGCGGGATCTTCCCCGATCGCGCCCAGATGCCGCATCCGCAGCAACACCAAGCGGCTGTCGATCCCCGCTACCTTGAGCATCGCGTAAATCAGCGAAGCCTTGTCCTTACAGTCTCCGAAGCGACGAGCCAACACCCGATCCACCCGATAGGGCTTGTAGCCGTGGATTCCAAATTCCAAGGCGACGTAGCGAGTATTGCTGACCACGAAATGATAGATTGCTCGAATCACTTCGAGTTCATCGGTTCGCTTGACCCCAGCCAGGGCCTTGTCCACCGCTTTTCGGATCTCCTCGTTCGGAGTGAGCTGATCGCGAATCAGTCCCCAATAGTAGCGACCGACTTGCTCCCAGGTTTTGTAAGTGGAAACGTGAAGTGTCGGAACCACTTCCGCCCATCCGGGCATCGACGGCTCAGGAACGACCTTGGGCACATACGAGAGAGTCCATCGGTAGAGCGTCCTTCCGTCGAGTTTTTCCTGGACCACTCGAAGACCGGGAGGAGCCTGCGATTTGTTCCAATACAGCGCCCGCTCGGTGGGCATATCGACGATGTACTGATATCGGATCTTCGGGCTCGTGGTCTGGATGTAGTCAACATCTCCCCAGTAATCCGACAGCAAGTTGTCCTGTGCGGTATCCTCGACCCGGTACTCGAACTCGAGGATGTCGCCGACGCTCAACCCTGGGAACGAAAGCACGCGTGCTCGGGCGTCGTAATACATTCCCGACCAGGGCTCGTTAAGGCTCCGTTCGCGCTCCGAGTGGCTCTCGATTGTCGAACCGTCGGGCTTGGTGATGCGCGCCCGGATCACCTGGATCTCCTGCCGGGTTGGCGAATAGGTGATTGGATGGGAGCGAAAGGCCTCCACTCCACGTTGGGTGTAGACCTTCACCGCAGTCTGCTGGAATCGCGATGACAGCCCGCTGGGCTGTACCCGCGAGTATGAATAGTCCACCAAGTAAACTGCATCTTCCCCGACCAGACTGTCGGCCTCTTTCACCAAGGGCCCAACCGGGATCGCGAACTGGAGCCCCTGTGAACTCTTTTCGCCCTTCATCGAGCGAACGATTTCCTTCAACGCCGGGTTCTGTGGCCGAAGAGAAAGCGCCCTTTCGAACGCAGCGAGCGCGTCTTCACGGCGGCCAGCTTGCAAAAGGGAGCGACCCTCGCGCTCGTAAACCTCTGGCTCATCCGGGGAGAGAAGCTTGGCTTGGACAAACAATCGCTTCGCATTCTCCAGGTCCGAATTGGCGGCAAAAAGCTCCGCCAGGCGCAGTCGGGTCGAGTTATCGAACAAATCGAACTTCAAGACCCGCTCCAGCTCTCGCTCGGCGTCCTCGATCCGGCCCAGATCTGACAAGAGACTGGCCAACAATCGCCGGGCCTGCAAGTCGTCGTACCGCAGAGCAAGGGTAACCCTGATGCGGGACACAGCCTCCTCAAGACGGTCCATTCGGCGCGAAGCGCTAGCCGCCTCTCGCGCAACTTGCGGCCGGTGTGGAAAGTTGCGAAACGCTCGTTCGATCATCTCGGCCGCTTTGGGCCAGTCCCCCAACGTATCGAGCGCGCGTATTGCCACCAGCCAGGGGCCCGCGAAGTTGGGGTAATCCGTGACCAGCTGCTCTGCTACCTGCAACGCTAATTCAGGGTGACCGCGACCCAGTTCGTGCTGCGCAAGACCCAGCCGCGCAGCAGCGGAGGACGGGTCGGCCCGCAGCGCTGCGTCCAGATATCGCCGGCGCTGATTGGGCTCGTCCTCCTGAAGTTGAGCCGCCACCAATTGCAGGGTGACATCGCCTTGCGCGGCGTTTGCGGCCTGCTCTGCCTCGGCTCTGTCGCGACGCTCGGTCTCGTCGAACGAACGCGAGTAGGCCAGAACTGACGCCAATTCCCCGCGCAACGCCGCATCGTTGGGATGTTTGTTGACCTCTTCCCCCAGAGCGCTCGCCAGCGTCGACAAGGGCTTGGCGAAAATCCGCGGCCCGCGTTCCAGAGGCGGAAGGCTGTCCGGCAGGATCGGAACCAGGCTCCCAGACCCCGAGGGTCGCTCCTGCCGCAAGTAGAAACCAAAGGGGCCGGTGTTTTGGCAAATCTTCAACAGCACACGGTTTGGGCCCCGACGCAATCGCACTGCGACGCGGGTCTGGTCCGGTCGGGGAGCATTGTAGCGATCATTCGAGGCGGCCAGCTCGCCGTTGATCCAGAGGCGAAATGCCCCCGATGTTCCAAGCGACAGATTCACGCTGGTTTCGCGGCCAGCCTGCAAGAAGGTCAACGCATAGGCAACGGCTTCACGATTGGGGCGGATCGTGGCAGAGAGATCGATGTAGTCGTCGAAGGACCGCAAGTTGATTTTTCGCCAACTAGCCGGATGTCCCTTCGCGGGATAGGTCGCTTTGAGATCCAGGCTGGCCTCGGGTCCGAAATCGATGCCACAGCCGCCCTTGCCCTCATTGTCGAAAGCACCGAGCACGTAATAGTCATGAATGTAGCCGAGCGGCTCTACCAACTCGGCTGCCTTGGTTAGCCGACCTCGGGCACGCTCGACATCCGCCAAAAACGAGCGCGCCAAGTTACGAGTGAAGGGATCTGCACGCGGGTTCGAAAGAATCTGAAGGTAGACGTCCGCAAACGTTTGAAGATCGCTGAGCTCGTCGCGAAGCGCGTGGAGCCTAATCAGATGGGCCGCTGCGCGCGGGGAGTGAGCGGTGCTGAGGGACTGAGCCGCCTCGGCCCGTGCCAGTTGAAGGGCAGGATCTACGTCCGTAGAGGCCAGAGCTGTCCCGGGCAGTACCGCAACGAACAGCCACCATTTTCCCAAGCGCCACTTCATCGAATCTCTTTCGAAAAGGATCAGCGCAAGAGCTTAGCGCATTGATCGCGAAAAACAGCTACGGGCCCCCGAACCTTCCCAGCGAGCTGGCAGCCCCAAGGAGCTGGCTCGCCAATGGTGTGACAGCGGGTGTCCATCTGGACTCACGTGCAAAATTCGACGCGAGAGGCGGATATGCACCCCGTGTCGATCGGCTAGGTTTGTGAGAACGCTCGGGCAATGGCGAGCACTTGGATTTCGGCGGCTCCGGCAGCGCGCAGGACTGACGCTGCCGTACGCGCGGTCGCGCCTGTGGTGAATACGTCGTCCAGCAATAACACCGATTTTCCGCTCCAATCCCCGCACGCTTCGAAGCAGCCTGCCACGTTCTGCTCTCTTTGCGTCTCCGTCAGCCCCACCTGCCGGCGAGTATTTCGAATTCGACGCAGGCAGTCGGCAGCTGTCCGCCGGGTTTGGTGAGCAAGTTGCTGAACCAGCAGCTGCGCTTGATCATACTGTCGACGCCGCAGGCGGTTTCGGTGAAGTGGGATGGCGCAGAGAATTCCGGGCGCCGCGTCGATAAAAGCTCTAGCTTCGCGGGCCAACAGGGCCGCTAAGGTCGGTGCCAGTTCGGGATGGTCTTCATATTTGAACTGATGAATGGCCCGAGCAATTGGCCCTTGATGCAAAAAAGGCGCGAATGCGCGTGCAAAGGGAGGCGGCCGTAGCTCGCAACGAGGACAGTGTCCCCTCTCAAAGCTGCCAGGCTCCGAGCAGCGCAAGCAGTGCTGTTCTGGAAGTCGCTCCAGATCCAATTCGCAGCCAAGGCAAAAGGATTCGGGGCCAGAGGTTACCGCCCCACACGCCGCACAGGCCGGCGGAAAGAAGATATCTATGAAGCCAGCGAAGGCGCGCGAGGTCCAACCCATACCGGGTCGGCGTTCCACCTGCTCCGAATCGTCCAACCAATGGGACGTGTCATTTGTGGTAAGGCTCTCCGCGGTGAATCGTGAAGGCACGGTAGAGCTGCTCAATGAGCACGAGCCGTGCCAAACGGTGCGGCAGCGTCATTCGCGAAAGCGACAGTGTGAGGTGGGAGCGCTTCAGAGCTTCGTCACTCAATCCTTCGTCGCCACCAATCGCAAAGAGCAAATCATGAGACTGGCTCTGAGCTTGAGCGATGAAAACGGAAAGGTCTCGAGAGCTGAGCTGTTTTCCGCTCTCATCTAAAGTCACTAACCAATCGCGGGGCCGCAGCTTTCGAAAAAGAGCTGCCGCCTCGCCTGACTTGTTCGCATTGGCCCGGCCGGCGCGCTGCGCCGGTAGCTGGATCAACTCGAATTGAACATAGTGGCTCAGGCGGGCCGCGTAATCTGTGACGGCTGACCCAAGAGGGTCGGACCGGGTTTGGCCGAAGCTTGCGAGACGGACCTTCAGGCCACCTTCTCCCTCGGCACGTCCGCCCACAGCCCCTCCAGATCGTAGAAGGCGCGAGTGTCGACGCAAAAGAGGTGGGTGACGACCTCGCCAAAATCCAGCAACACCCAGCTGCCCGATTCTTGACCTTCGACGCCCAAAGGACGCACCTGGCGTTCGCGAAGTTTCTCTTCCACGTACTCCGCCATCGCGGAAACCTGGCGCTCCGAATCGCCGGAAGCGATTACGAAATAGTCGGCGTAGGACGCCTTGTCGCGAACATCAAGGATGAGAACGTCCACTGCCTTCTTATCCAAAAGCAGCGTCGCAACATCATGCGCCAGGATGCGAGCCGTGGGGTCGTCCGGTCGCTTGACAGTTGGTTTCTGCTTCGCTGCGGGAGCGCGGAGTCGGACGCGCGCTGGTCGATTGGCACGCGAGTCGCTGCGCTTGGGAGAGCGGTCTCGGCTCATTGGTTCAATGGGCGTAGCAGAGCACTCACCGAAGCAACCGCATCAGTCCAACCAGCGCCAAGGCGAAACCGATGACCAGCGCGAACACCAGCGCGTACCCGAGAAAGTATTGGGACATCGACGGAGCGCGCGGCCCGAAGTCCAATTCAGGCAATCCCCCAGGCTGTTGCGCGGGGTCTTGCGGCATTTGTTTGGGCAAAGAAGCACCCTGCTCATTGGCCATCGGCTTTTCTAGTTACCACAAACGCCATGTCAATCCGATCCCTCCAACCATCCGTACGTACCGATAAGTGGCGTCCGGCCCTGGAAGGCTCGCATGATAAAAAGCGTACTGGAGCTCCAGGTCCAAATCGGACGAAAGCGGCCGTGCCAGTTTGAGCGAAATGGAATTCAGATTCTCGTCATCAATGAGAAGGATTTGCGGCGCGGCGAAAATCTTATCCGGGTAGGTAGTGAACTGCAGCACTCCCTCGGCGAGAAGGGTCCACTTCCAAGGCAGCCGGACCCCGGCGCTGGCAGCCAACCGGTGCCGATGGGCGGTTTGTCCGAAGCTATTCGAACTGAAATCGCCGTACGTGTAACCGACTGAAACCAGCACCGGGCCGCCGTAGCGATAGCTAAGCCCTCCAATCGTCACCCGGTCTGATCTCTGCACCGGGCGCTCAGGCGGTGGCCCGTTTGGGTCCGAGTCGGCGATCGCATTGTAGGAACGAAAGCTGAGATCTCCGAATAGAGAAAGCGAATGATAGCGGTCGATTCGATACTGCAGGCGCCCGCTTCCTTCGCCCGCTGAGAAGCTGTACGGAAAGAATGGGTGGTAGATGAAGCGGTGAAACGCGCCGCGAACCCGAATCGTCAGTGCGCTCGTCGGTGCAAGTTCGAGGAAGCCAGCGCCAACCAAGTCCGTATATCCGCGGGGGCCACCGCGGCGATCTTTGCCCCAGCCTTCGACTCCAACGTCGAAAAGTTTAACAATCGGAATTGATGCCCCCAACGTCGCGGATTGCACCAAAAAATCCTCCGCGCTCAGCGTGAGGAATTTTCGAACGCCAAGGTCATAACTTCCAGACAGGAGACTCCACGGTAACAACCATCGCGCCTGCCCAGACCCGACGGCAGACAGCACACCGTCCACCTGCGCGCCCACCTGCTGAAAGTCGCGCCGAGCGTTCGAATCGACTCCAACGCTACCGGAGAGCCGAGCGTTTCCTTGGAGCTCGGCCCGTGCCTCGATGCTGGATACGCTAGCGGCTGCTAAAGCGAACAGGAGAGGGAGCGCACCGGCATTCGACAGGGTCATCCGCCCCCGAACCTTATCCGAAACAGGCTGCCGCCAATGGCCTAGGTCACTCGAGTGCTCGCGCGCGTTGTTCGAGAGCTTGCGCCTGCAGCTCGAGCTGACGCACTAATGATTCCAACCGCCGGCGCTCGGTCTCGAGCGCTTGTAAGCTGTCTTGGCCCCGTCCCCCGGGCTGAACTTGGGAGAACGGCGGTTGATCACGTCGAACCGACTCGGTAAAGGGCGAGGTGCGACCTGCTTCGGGTGCCTGACCGGAAGGGGGAACGGGACTATCGGTCCCAGGGGAACGCACACCTACCGAAGGTGGAGACCCGACGGTCGGTGCCGAGGAGCCGCCCGTGGGTGTCGCCTGCGTTCGAAAGCGGCGGTCATGCTCATCGAAAATGGATTGATCGGCCAAAAACTCACCCATCCGACGCTCGAGATCTCGTTGCTCGCGGGCATCCACAATCTGAGCATTGAGCGCCTGTAATTGCCGGCGCACCTTGTCCTCCGAGTCTCGCAGCGTATCGGCTTGTTCCAACAGATCCTCTGGATCATCCGAGGCCTTACCGCCCGCGAATGTGGGTAAGGTCGTCGCTGGTAGCGTTTCTCGGATGCGCTGTTGCTCGGACCGCAGGGAGCGCATCGATCGCACCAGGTCGCTCCGATCGTCGCGCCCTTTGGATATTTCCCAATCGTGTCGCAAGCGAGCGATTTCCTGGGTCAGCGCGTCCAAGAGCAACCCGTTGCGGTGCTGAAGATCGCTTTCTTGCGCGGAGATCGCAGTCGCGAGATCGGTGAGCTTGTTCGAGAGCTCCTGAGATCGTCTGAGCAGATCCTGCAGTTGCCTGCCAGGCAGTAGCTTGTCCTTCGTCTGGCCCTTGGACTGCGTAATCTGAGCGGCCACGGCATCGAGTTGACCCCGGGTGATTGTCTCTTCCGCGCGCAATTTGGAGAGCTGCTGAAATGAATGCTCAGATGCAGCGCGCAATGCGTCGAGGCTCGATGCACCTAAACCCGGACTTGCCGCAAACAACATCGCGATCGCAGGGCGCGCACACCGAACCATAAGCGTCGTAAAAGCAACGTAAGTGCCAGATACTTCGTCGGGGGCGTTGGAGAAAACTAACGAAAAATCGAGCGGTTACGCAAGAAGATGGAGAGCTCGTGCAATAGAGAGCCGATGGAAAGCTCGGCTTGTCTTCGAAAATTCGTTGTTTTCCAGATTAGAACTTCCGCCGTGGATGCTGCGGGTAGCCAACGCTCGAGCGAATCAGGGAAAGCTCTAGAAAAGTAGTGCTTCGGCCGGTAAGCACTGCGCCCAGGCAGCGGATGAGGCAGCGAGGACCGAACTCTCGCCAAATCAGGCCGAGGTTCTCGATGACATCCCGCTTGGTGATCACGCCTCGCATTCCGCTTCCCTTTCCACTGACTCGCGACTGCAAAACCAGGGCCGAAGCGTTGCCGGGGCTCGCGTAGACTTTCGAGCTCCAAATCAGCCCTACACGAACAGACGTAAAGGGAAGCGTTTTGACTCACCCGAGCGTCAAGATCCCTGAACTACTCGCCCGAATCGAAACGACCCGGCGAGGACACTGCGTCGACAGAACGCGGATCAAGGGATGACGCGCGACCGCCCGATGACACGGCGCTCATCTGTTGTCGCAGTGACAACGTCGCCGTTGCCAAGCAGCGACGAGCCGCAAGGCGGCTTCAGCGCAAAAACGAGGAGTACGGGACTTGAACCCGTGACCTCCGGCGTGACAGGCCGGCGTTCTAACCAACTGAACTAACTCCCCAGTACCGATGGGCGGAACAGGGATCGAACCTGTGACTTTCGCCTTGTAAGGGCGACGCTCTACCGCTGAGCTATCCGCCCGCGCTCCGCCAATGACGAGCGCTTGTAATGTTCGGTTCCACGTGCTGTCAAGGTCTCTGGAAGCTTGGGACAAAGCGATCACAGGAGTAGAAGGAAGCCGAAGTGCTGCTCTCAAAATGACCTCAATCAAAGTCTTACGCCTACTGGAAGACAGTGACTATGATTTGCGACTGGAACTGGTGGCCGGCCGGGCGGGGCTCGACCGAAAGATAAGTTCCTCGCGCATTCAGAAGCCGGGACTGGCGCTCACCGGATTCACCGAGCATTTGCATTCCGAACGTGTCCAGGTCTTTGGCAATACCGAAATCTCCTACTTGCGCACGCTGCCCGAATCCCGTCAGCGCGAGGTGCTCAATCACCTCTTCCAATCGCAGTACGAGTTGGCGTGCGTTGTCGTTACCAAGAACCTGGACGTTCCCACCCCGTTGGTCGAGGCCTGTGAGCGCGCGGGTTTGGCACTGCTGAAAACGCCGCTTCTCTCATCGCTCTTCATTCAACAAGTTCAAAGCTTCTTGGAAGACGCGCTCACCGCGGTAGCCAGCCTGCACGGGGTGCTGATGGACGTCTTCGGAGTGGGAATCTTGCTGTTGGGAAAGAGTGGAATTGGCAAAAGCGAGATCGCCCTGGACTTGGTGATGCGGGGACATCGGCTGGTAGCCGATGACATTGTCGACGTAATGCGGCGCAAACCAGGCAGCCTCTATGGAACCGGCAACGCAATCATCAAGCACCACATGGAGATTCGAGGCCTCGGGATCATCAACATCAAGGACTTGTTCGGAGTGGCCGCGGTTCGGGATCAAAAAAAGATCGAGTTGGTGATGGAGCTGGTGGAGTGGGATCCGCATCACGAATACGATCGACTTGGTGTTGAAGAGCAAAAGTTTTCGGTGTTGGAGGTAGAGATTCCGCTTTCGGTGGTGCCGGTGCGGCCCGGACGGAACATGACCACGATCATCGAGGTTGCCGCTCGAAACCATCTCCTCAAGTTGCAGGGACACCACTCGGCCAAGGAATTCGCCGAGCGATTGAACCGGGCCATTGCTGAGGGCGCGGTACGTCGCACCTTGGGAGAAGAAGTGGAATGACGCTGCCCCTCAAGAGCATCCTGGTGATCACCGGGATGTCTGGGTCCGGAAAGACGATTGCTGTTCGGGCCTTGGAAGATGTCGGACTGTTCTGCATCGACAACTTGCCGGTCCTACTGCTACCGAAATTGACGGAGCTCGCAAGCCTGGGGTCTCAGGCGGCGCCGCGATTGGCCCTGGTGATTGACGCGCGAGAGGGCGTGTTCCTACGCGAGGTGCCCCGCATTCTCGACGAGGTCCGGCGCGCTGGCCACCAGGTTGAGGTGTTGTTCCTCGATGCGAGCGATGAGTCGTTGATTCGCCGCTTTTCAGAAACTCGGCGGCGTCATCCCCTGGCTCCCAGTGACAGTGTCGCGGAAGGCATTCGGCGCGAGCGGTCTGCCCTCCGCGACTTGAGAGAAATGGCTCACCAGGTGATCGACACCTCTGAGCTAAACGTGCACGACCTCAAACGCCTGGTACAGGCCCGGTTTTCGCCCACCGAGCAGAACCAGCCGGCCATTTCATTGATGTCCTTTGGCTACCGCTACGGGGTCCCGCCTCAGGCGGATCTCCTCTTTGATTTGAGGTTTTTGCCCAACCCCTACTTCGTTCCCGAGCTGAAGGGGCTAACCGGTACGCATCCGGACGTAGTGCGATTTGTCTTGGAGCGAGCCGACACCCAGGCCTTCTTGGAAAAGGTCGTCGACCTTTGTCGATTTCTTTTTCCGCGATACCAGCATGAAGGCAAGGCGTACTTGACATTAGCCCTGGGTTGTACCGGCGGCCGACACCGCTCGGTGGTGGTGGTCCACGAGCTCTACCGACGCCTTGCTGGCGAGCACGCTGGCGTCCAAGTCTGGGACCGGGATCTCGAAAAGGAATAGCCGCGCCCCAGCTCCCAGATGAGAGTCAATTTAGACCTCTTTGAAGGAAACCTGGTCTGCTGCGTCGAACAAGTCGAGATGTTGCGCAGTGTGTTAGCTGGGGATAGTGAATGAAGTGGCACTGAGGAGTATGCAGAGGTGATCGATTATGGTCGGGATTGTCGTCGCCACCCACGGACATCTGGCCCAAGAGTTCGTCTCGACCGCCGAGCAGATTGTGGGCAAGTTAGAAGCGGTGTCCACCTGTGCCATCGAGCCGACCAACTCCGCCGCCGAGATCCAGCGGCGGGTAGATGAGGCAGTAGCCTCAGTGGATTCCGGTCAGGGGGTGATCGTCTTCACTGATCTGCTCGGAGGCACGGCTTGCACTCAGTCGCTGATGTTGACCCGCAGTCACGACCTTGAGGTGATCACTGGCCTCAACTTACCGATGCTGCTCAAGGCCAGCACGCTGCGTTCAGAAATCACTTCCCTTCCAGAGCTGGCGGCCGCCCTCGCCCGTTACGGGCAAAAAAACATCACCTGTGCGTCAGCTCTGGTGCGCAGTGCGCTAGTGCCGGGCGATCGCTGAAAGCTGGACCCGGAAAGGTACCGTGATCTCCCTGGTGCGTGTCGACAACCGGCTCATCCACGGACAGGTTGTCGAAGCTTGGCTTCCCAGTCTCAAGGCAAAGCGAATCGTGGTTGCGGATGATGAAGCGGCCGGCAACCTGTTGACCCGCGCCGCGATGGGATTGGCGGTCCAGAACTCGGTTGAAGTGCGGATTGAGCCGCTGCTGAAGGTGAACTACCAGTCGATTGCGGAAGACCGGGTGCCCACCCTGCTTCTGGTTCGGGATGTGGCCGCGGCTATAACGGCTCGGGAAAAAGGCCTGCCAATTCGCCTGTTGAATCTCGGAAACATTCATTTCGGCAGCGGCCGCCGACGCGTCTCTCCATCGGTATTTCTCTCGCAAGACGAGCTGAACCAGCTCAAAATGCTATCCCAGGCGGGGGTGGAAGTGGAGGCGCGGGGGGTACCGACAGATGCTCGCGTCACGTTCGCAGAGATGATGGAACGCTTCAAAGAAGGAGACTAGGACCCAATGGTAGTTTGGTCCGACGTGGCGTTCGCGGGCCTTTTGGGTGGGCTCCTGGCCGTCGAGCGGCGCGCCTTTCTCCAGGCAATGTTTTCCCGACCACTCGTCGCCGGGACCGGGATCGGGCTGGTGATGGATGATCTCTCCTCGGGTCTCTATGTTGGCCTGGTACTGGAGCTGTTCCACCTCGGTTCCGCGAATCTGGGCGCTGCCCTACCTGAGAACGATACGCTGGCCGCCACCGGAGTGGCCGCCGCAGCGGCGGGAATGACGGGTGGATCGGGTGCGAGCACGCCCGCAATCTGGTCGCTCGCGATTCTGATGTTCGTCGGTCTCGGCCACGCCGGCCGATACATTGATCGAGCTCTGGAGCGTTACTGCTCTCGTCTGGCGGGTCGAGCCATGGAGGCTGCGGAGCAGGGCGAGCTGGAGCGTGCGGTCCGGCAAAATGTGTGGGGAATGTGGCCTCATTTTTTTTCGTTCGGGCTGATCACCGCCGCTTGCGGGGTAGTCGGATTTCTGCTTGCTCCATGGGTGGAGTCGCTGCCGCTAAGCCTCGTACGCGGACTGGCTTGGGCGTACCCGGCCATGGCGTCGGTGGCGGCTGCAATCGCCGCGCGAGGCTCGCACGCCCGACGCGCGGCGCTCTTCGCAGGCGCGGCAGCGGCCGTGGTGATTGCCGGGGCTGCACTTGTCACCTTGCAGAGGTTGCGCCTGTGAGCACGGATGCCCTTCGCACCGTTCCGTTGGACTCATCGCGTACGGGTGTGCTGTCTGCGAAAGTCGTTTGGCGCGTTTTTTTTCGCTCCTTTCTGCTTCAGGCCTCGTGGAATCCCCAAGGAATGCAAAACCTTGGGCTTGCCTACGCAGTCTATCCTGCTCTTGAGGAGCTCTATCCCGACGTGGACCGCCGGGCGGCCGCCGTCCGGCGCCACCTCACGTTTTTCAATACCCATCCTTACTTGGCCGCGGCGATGGTTGGCGGGGTGCTTTTTCACGAACAACGCATTGCCCGCGGGCAGGAGGGCCCGGAACCGGTTGCAAACTTCAAAGCGGCCCTAATGGGCCCTCTGGCGGCGCTGGGGGACGGCTTTTTTTGGTTGTCGCTCAAGCCGGCTGCCGGGGCGCTCTGCGCGGGGCTGGTGCCCGTTCTGCACGCGTGGGCAGCGGTAATCTTCCTGGCCGTTTACAACGCGGTGCATCTTCCCCTGCGAGTTCGCTTTTACTGGCTAGGGCTTCGTCTTGGAGACAGGGTTGTCGATGCCTTGGCCAAGCAGGACCTGCCGCGGCGGGGAGCAAAACTGCGCGCCCTCGGCGCGGCCAGTGCGGGCGCACTGGCCGCATGGCTGGCGATCGTCTTCGGTCGGAACGAGACTGGTCCTTGGGCCCCCGCCCTCGCCGCCGGATGTCTGGTGCTGGGGGGTGTGAGTTATTGGTTGGTGGCCAAGCGAGCCACCAGCTACGCACTGCTCTATTTTGCGGCCCTGATCGCTGCGGTCACGGGTGCCCTTCTCGGATGAGAATATGAATGGTGGCCGAGGGAGAATATAGAATCGTCAACGCCTTGGGGTTGCACGCTCGCGCGGCGGCGCAATTGGTGAAGGCCGCCAACCGCTACAAGAGCGAAGTGAGCGTGGAGTGCGAGGGCCAGACGGTGAATGGCAAGTCGATTATGGGGGTGCTGATGTTGGCCGCAGCCCAGGGAATGCGGGTAAAAATTCGATGCGACGGCGAGGATGCTGTTGCGTGTCTGGACGAAATCGCTGCCCTGATCGCTAATAAGTTTGGAGAGAGCCAATAGTGAGGCAACCGGAGGAGACCAAGACGCGCCCGATCAGCACCCAGGCGAGTCCTACGCTCTCCCTGAAGGGGATTGGAGCCAGTCCCGGCGTGGCGGTCGGTCGGGCCTTCCTGGTCGACCGCAAAAGGGTACGGACGCCCAAGCTGCGGGTGGCCGAGGACGAGACCCACTCCGAGTTGATGCGGATCAAGACTGCGATCGAGCTTTCGGATCACCAACTCAGTGAAATCAAAGAGCGGCTAGAGCAGGGCGAAGGTCACGACCATGCGCTGATTCTCGAAGCCCACCGGCTGATGCTGCATGATCCGATGTTTGTTGACGAAGTGAACAAGCTGATCGCGCGGGATCACATCAACGCGGAATGGGCGGTTCGACGCGTTGCCCGAAAAATCAAACACATGTTCGACAACATTCCGGACGAATACTTCCGAGAGCGGCGGGCCGACCTCGACTTCGTCGCAGATCGCGTGGTCCGGAATCTGATGGGGCAGGCGGTGGACGTCGAGGTCGAGGTACCTCCAGATGCGATCGTGGTCGCGCATGATCTCGCTCCGGTGGACGTGGCGGTGATGGTCAAGACCGGTAAGGTGGCGGGCTTCATCACTGATCTCGGGGGGCAGACGAGCCATACCGCGATCGTCGCCCGCGCGCGTGGGACGCCGGCAGTGGTCGGTGCGGGTCGGGCTTCGGAGCAGATTTCGCCGGGCGACTTGGTGGCGCTGGATGGAAGCACCGGGTTGATCCTGGTCAACCCCGGCGCTGAGCAGCTGGTGCTCTTCCAGGAAACGCAACGTCGCCACGCTGCCTCCGAGGCCGCGGCGCTGAAGACGCGAGATCTCCCCGCGGTCACCACCGATGGCTTCAAGGTCACGCTAAACGGGAATATTGAGTTTTTGGAGGAAATCCCCTCGTTGTTGTCTCACGGCGCCGAGGGGATCGGGCTCTATCGCACCGAGTATTTGTTCCTCGACCGCGAAAATCCTCCCACCGAGGAGGAACACTTTCGCACCTATCGCAGCGTCCTCGAGGCGCTCCAAGGCCACACGGTCACGATCCGGACCCTTGATCTGGGTGGCGACAAAGTCCCGGCGCTTCGCCGCACCGAGCGCGAGCCCAACCCGGCGATGGGATTGCGCGCGATTCGGTACTGCCTGCAGCACCCGGATCTGTTCCGCGCCCAACTCAAGGGACTTCTGCGGGCGTCGGCATTTGGAAACCTCCGGGTGATGTTCCCTCTCATCTCCGGATTGACGGAGCTGCGCGAAGCCCGCAGCGAGCTGGAGCACTGCCGAAACGAGCTGAGCCGGCTCGGCGTGCCGATGGGAGCGCGGTTTCCAGTGGGAATTATGGTCGAAACCCCTTCCGCCGCATGGATTGCGGACCGCCTGGTTCAAGAGGTGGATTTCTTCTCGGTGGGAACCAACGACCTGATCCAGTACTCGCTGGCGATCGATCGTCACAATCGTAACGTTGCATATCTGTATAAACCCCTGCACCTCTCGATTCTTCGTTGCCTCGAGACGATCGTCAGAGCGGCGCGGAGCGCGAAAATTCCGATTGCGATGTGCGGTGAGATGGCGGGCGACCCAGTGTATACGCTGGTTTTGCTCGCTTTCGGCTTCGACGAGCTCTCGATGACTGCGGGCCAGATTCCAATGGTCAAACGAATCATCCGCCGGGCAAGTCGAGCCGATGCGGTGGCCGTTCTGGAGAGCGCGATGCGCCTAACCACTGCAGAGGAAATCGAACGGTTTATTCGAACGGAAATCGGGAGGTTGCTCTCCGACCCGGAAATTAGCGAGGCTGGTTGAGGCTAAAACGGACACCACGCAGTCGTGTTGACACCCTCTCTGCGCCATCGCTACTGTTCCGCGCCCATTTGCCTATAATCGAAGGATCCATGACCAAAGACTTCCTTTTCACCTCAGAGTCCGTGACAGAGGGCCATCCCGACAAAGTCGCAGATCAGATCAGCGACGGAATTCTAGATGCGATTATTGCGCAGGATCTGCACGCGCGTGTCGCAGTGGAGACGCTGGTGAAAACCGGGCTCGCGATCGTCGCCGGTGAGGTGTCCACCAACTGCTATGTCGAGATTCCCAAGATCGTACGCAGCACGATCTGCCGGATTGGGTACACGGACAGCTCGATGGGCTTTGACGGCAATACCTGCGGCGTGATGGTGGCGATCGAGGGCCAGTCGCAGGACATCGCCCGAGGCGTAGACGCCAAGCCGAAGAAAGAGCAGGGTGCTGGCGATCAAGGAATGATGTTCGGATTCGCTTGCGATGAGACGCCCGAACTGATGCCCGCTCCGATTTCCTATGCGCACATGCTGACCAAGCGTTTGGCTGAAGCACGCCGCAAAACGCATCCCTGGTTGCGGCCGGATGGAAAGAGCCAAGTGAGCGTCGAATATCGAGACGGCCAGCCGGTCAGAGTCGACACGGTGGTGGTTTCGACCCAGCATTCAGAAAAGGTGCCCAACCGCCGAATCCACGAGGCGGTGATGGAAGACGTGATCTACAAGGTCCTTCCCCGGAAAATGCTCGATCGGAAGACGAAGTTTTTCATCAACCCAACCGGGAGGTTCGTGATTGGCGGACCGATGGGAGACTCTGGGGTGACCGGCCGCAAGATCATCGTCGATACGTACGGCGGGATGGGTCGGCACGGCGGTGGGGCTTTTTCCGGAAAGGATCCCTCGAAAGTGGACCGCTCCGCCGCGTACATGGGGCGCTACATCGCCAAAAACGTCGTCGCCGCGGGACTTGCCCGTCGGTGCGAAGTCCAAATCTCCTACGCCATCGGGGTAGCTGAACCGGTTTCGGTGCTGGTGGAGACCTTTGGAACGGCCCGGGTATCCGAAGAGCGCATTGCCCACGCGATTCGCCGCTCATTCGGTCTTAAACCTCGCGAAATTATTGAATCTTTAGACTTGCTGCGGCCGATTTATCAGAAGACAGCGGCCTATGGACATTTTGGGCGCAGCGACCCTGATTTTACTTGGGAACGCACGGACAAGAAGGAAGCGCTTCGTGCAGCGGCAGGCCGCCTCCGAGCCGTGGGGAGCGGGGAGTCCTGAACAGCCGCCCCGCTGGAGGCGATTTTTCCAGCCCAGACCGCTTACAAGGAACCGCGGACCGCAGATTACTGCGACAGAAGGAGCTTCGAATGTCAGTTGAGATGGAAAACGTCACCCCGCTTCGGTCCAAGAAGAAGGCCAGGACTGCCAAGCCGTCGGTCGAGTCGGATGTCAAGGATCTCTCGTTGGCCGAGAAGGGTCGGGGGCGAATCGAGTGGGCAGGCCGATCGATGCCGGTGCTTCATCAAATTCGCGATCGGTTCGCCAAGCAAAAGCCGCTCAAGGGTATGAGGCTCACCGCGTGCCTTCACGTGACCTCGGAGACCGCCCATCTCGCGATCGCATTGAAGGCTGCGGGTGCCGAAGTCGTCCTTTGCGCGTCGAATCCGCTGTCCACACAAGACGACGTTGCCGCCGCCCTGGTGGTGGATCATGCAATTCCGGTCTTCGCAATCAAGGGTGAGGATCAGAAAACGTACTACCGCCACATCTCCGCCGCACTTAGCCATAAACCAAATCTCACCATGGACGACGGCGCGGACGTCGTGGGGGTGCTCCATTCAAAGCGCCGAGAGTTGCTCAAACACCTGATCGGGGGCACGGAGGAAACGACCACCGGCGTGATTCGACTGCGCGCGATGGCCAAGGACGGGGTATTGAAGTACCCGATCGTAGCGGTGAACGACGCGATGACCAAGCACCTGTTCGACAACCGTTACGGAACCGGGCAGTCCACCATCGATGGGATCATCCGCGCGACCAATCGGCTTCTGGCGGGCGCCGTTTTCGTGGTGGCCGGCTACGGCTGGTGTGGCCGCGGGATTGCGATGCGGGCCAAAGGGCTGGGATCCGATGTCGTGGTCACCGAGATCGATCCGCTGCGCGCGCTCGAGGCGGTAATGGATGGCTATCGAGTGATGCCAATGTCCGAGGCAGCAACAATTGGGGATTTCTTCTGTACCGTGACCGGCGATGTGAGCGTGATTCGCCGGGAACATTTCGAAAAGATGAAGGATGGAGCGATCGTCTGCAACAGCGGCCACTTTAATGTAGAGCTCGACTTGGAAGCTCTCAGCGGAATTGCGAAGGAGCGCCTGGAAATCCGTGAATTCGTGGAGCAGTTCACGCTCAAGAGCGGCAAGCGCATCATTGTTTTGGGCCAGGGGCGGTTGGTGAACTTGGCTGCGGCCGAGGGGCATCCGTCCTCCGTGATGGACATGTCTTTCGCCAACCAAGCGCTCTGCAGCGAATGGATAGTGAAAAACCACGCCAAGCTGGAGCGGCAGGTTTACACGGTGCCGGTCGAGATCGACAAAGAGATTGCTCGACTGAAGCTCAAGGCAATGGGCGTCAAGCTCGACGTGTTGACCAAGGAGCAAGAGAAGTACCTCAACTCATGGGAGCTGGGAACCTGAGACTTTTCGAATGAATCCCTTGAAGGCGATTGTTCTCGGCTTGGTGCAGGGGATCACCGAATTTCTTCCGATCAGCTCTACCGCTCACCTGCGGATTGTCCCTGCGCTGCTGGGTTGGGATGACCCAGGAGCGGCATTTTCCGCAGTCATCCAGCTGGGGACCGTCGCAGCGGTAATCATCTATTTCTGGCGGGACGTGGCGCGGTTTGCAGTCGCTTGGGTCCGAAGCCTGATAAACCGTGCGCCCTTCGAAAGTCTGGACGCGCGCTTGGCCTGGTTCGTGATTGTCGGCACCATCCCGGTCGGCGTCGCGGGGTTGCTGTTCAAGAAATCGATCGAGACGTCCCTCCGCTCCTTGCACGTAATCGCGACCTCGATGATCGCACTGGCGATAGTGCTTTACATTGTGGAGCGCGTCGCGCGGCATCGCCGCACCCTCGACGAAATGACGATGCGCGATGGGCTGACGATTGGACTGTGCCAAGCGGTGGCCCTGATTCCGGGCTCTTCCCGGTCCGGGACGACTCTCACCGGCGGCCTAGCGGTCGGACTTCGACGCGAGGATGCGGCCCGGTACTCCTTTCTGCTTTCAATTCCAGCAAATGGCTTAGCCGGGCTGTTTGAGTTCAGGCACTTCTTGAGAGCGACGGATCGGCCTTCGTTCCTGGCGCTTGCGGTTGGGACCGCGGTGGCTTTCTTCTCCGGGATCGGAGCGATTGCCGGGCTTTTGCGATACTTGAGGACGCACAGCACGATCGTTTTCGTGGTGTATCGGATTGTGCTGGGAACCTTGCTCTTTGGTTTGCTTGCCGCCGGAGTCCTCGCACCGGTTTCGCAGGAGGGCGAGTCTCGATCCTCGAGCGTCCAAGCGGGCCAGTAACGTGGAACCTCTTTTTGAGCAGCTCCGCCAAGAGCTCGAGAAACGACCCGGAAAGATGCTCGAGCAGCCCAACCCGGGGTTGCGAGAGTCGGCGGTCCTCGCTCCGTTATTCATGCGCGACGGACAACCGTACCTGGTGTTCACCAAGCGACGGGCCGCGCTGCGTAACCACGGGGGGCAGATTTCCTTTCCTGGCGGAGCTCGGGACCCAGATGATTCGACTCCTTTGCACACCGCCCTACGAGAGACTCGCGAAGAACTCGGGATTCCGCCGGAGAAGATCGAAGTGCTCGGCATGCTCGACGAAGTGCCCACCATTACCAATTTCCGAATCCTGCCCTTCGTCGGTGCAATTCCAACTGATTTTGCGTATCTGCCAAGTCCGGATGAAATTGAGAGAGTGATTGAAGTGCCACTGGTTCATTTGTTCAACCCGTCCGTTCATCGGGTCGAGCGGCGGTGGGTACTGGAAAGTGAGCGCGAGATCTATTTCTACGACTATGGCCCAAACGTGATTTGGGGAGTAACGGCGCGGATTCTGCGGGGGCTGCTTCAGTTGATCGGCGGGCTACCCGCTTTTCAGCGCTGGAGATCATGAGCGTCCTTTACCCGGCGATTCTCGCTGGTGGATCGGGAACGCGCTTTTGGCCGCTCTCGCGTTCCGCGTTACCCAAGCAGTTTCTCCCACTCGCGTCGGATCGGCCGCTGATCGTGGAGACCTTCCAGCGGATTCGAACCCTCGCTCGCCCCAAGCGGATTCTAGTTGTTTGCGGCAAGACCCACGCTCCGATCGTTCGCCGCGTTCTCAAGCAGCTTCCCCCCGGCAACATTCTGATCGAGCCGATTGCTAGAAATACTGCGGCCGCAATCGGTCTGGCTGCGGTGCGGATCTTCAAGGAAGATCCAGATGGAATTCTCGCGGTGCTGCCCTCGGATCATCACGTTGCCGAGCCGGAGCAGTTCCGAGACTGCATTCGCCAAGCCGCTGCGCTGGCGGACGAGGGTTACCTGGTCACCCTCGGCATCCAACCGAGCCGGCCGGAAACTGGGTTCGGCTACATTCGGATTGGAGATCCGCTGCCTCGCCACGGGCGCAAGGTCCTTGCATTCGTCGAGAAACCCACTCTCGAGCGAGCACGGATTTATGCGGAGTCGGGTGAGTACCTGTGGAACAGCGGCATCTTCTTATTTCGAGCCAGCGCCATCTTGCAGGCTTTTCACCAGCATCTACCGGAGCTGTCCAAAGGCTTCGATGCGCTACGGCGTACAGAAACCAAACCGGCTTACGATGCGCAAGTTCGCCGAATCTTCCGCAGCGCGCCTGCCGTATCGATCGATTATGGGGTGATGGAAAAAGCGGACAATTTGGCAGTCGTCCCCGGGTCCTTTGGATGGTCCGATGTGGGCTCTTTTGGTGCGCTCGGGGAAGTCAAGACCGCAGACGCTGACGGAAATATTGTGGTTGGAAACAGAGCGGTACTGGTTGATTGCCACAATTGCGTGGTGATCTCGGGTCCGCGGTTGCTGACTTTGGCAGCCATTTCTGACTGCGTGGTGGTCGACTCCAAGGATGCCCTGATGATTGTCGCGAAGGACAAGGTACAGGACGTACGCCGGATCGTCGAAGCAGTGCGACGGCATGGGTTGAAGAATTATCTGTAGGCATCCGGTGTAGGAGGATCAGCTACCCCTCTCCCAGATGCATTCTGGCTCCGAGAAGTGGCTCAACAGCGCCTGTCGTTTCGTGCTATCCCACGCTCCTGAGGTATCGATGCACGCGTCGAGCGAGGAGTGGACTTCCGAGCCGATTGAGGTTCGCCTCTCCGAAGAACTAGAACGAGCCCGTCAAGCGCGATTTTTACTCGCGGCGGTCGCGGAGTGTTCCGAGGACGCGATCATCAGCGAAAGTCTCGACGGCGAGATCGACAATTGGAATCCTGGCGCTGAGCGTCTTTACGGGTACTCGCTGGACGAGATCCGAGGACGAAATCATTCGCTGCTCACTGCCCCGGAGGACCTACCCGAGCTACGTCGGGTCCTCGAGCAGGTTGGAAAGGGCTTGGCGGTTGAGCGCCGGCAGATGCGGCAGCTGAGAAAGGACGGAGCGGTGGTGGAGGTTTCACTATCCCTTCGACCGATTCGCGATTCTCGGTCCGGAATCATCGGGGTGGTCGCAGTTGCACGGGACATCACCGACGGCAAGATCGCCGAACGCCTAAAAGCCTCGCTGCGCGAAAAGGAGTTGCTGCTCAAGGAAGTGCACCACCGGGTGAAGAACAACCTGCAAGTGATTTCCAGCCTGCTCAACCTCCAGGCTCGACACGTGGTGGATCCACGAGCGCTCGAGTTGTTCAAGGAGAGCCAAAATCGGGTTCGATCGATCGCCCTGTTTCACGAAAAACTTTACCAGGCGAAGGATCTCGGCCATGTAGAGGCGTTCGAGTACTTGAACACGCTGATCGCCAATCTCCTCGCCGCTTACGGCGCGAAGCCGACCGCGGTGAGCTTGGAGGTGGAGCGAGAAGACATCCTTTTGGGCGTCGATGTAGCAATCCCGCTCGGATTGGTGCTGAACGAACTAATCTCGAATGCACTCAAACACGCATTCCCAGACGGTCGACGTGGGCAAATTCGAGTTCAACTCGGAAGATGCGATCAAGACCGCTACCGGTTGGTGGTGAGCGACGATGGAGTCGGATTTCCGGCGGACCTGGATTTTCGTAACGCGCCATCGCTTGGGCTTCAGCTGGTGTGCACGCTGGTGGATCAGCTGGCGGGAACAATCGAGTTGATCGGGGCGCCGGGAACCACCTTCAATGTGACTTTCGACGCCATCGGCTAACGGGTAGGGGGCAGCATGGCTAACATTCTGGTCGTCGAAGACGAGAAAATCGTAGCGGCCGATATTGCGAGCACGCTGCAGGGATTGGGTTACTCGGTTCCCGGAGTGGTTTCCTCGGGCGAGGAAGCGATTCGCCGTGCCAACGAGCTGCATCCAGATCTGGTTCTGATGGACATCATGCTGGGCGGACAGATGGATGGAGTGCAGGCCGCCCGACTGATGCGCCAGCGCTTTCGGATCCCGGTGGTCTTCCTTACCGCCTATGCCGATGGGGACAGTCTCAACCGCGCGCGGGCGAGCGAACCGTTTGGCTACATCGTCAAGCCATTCAACGAAAAGGAGTTGCGCAGCACGATTGAAATCGCGCTCTACAAGCATGAAGTCGAGCAGCAGCTGATGCAGCGCGAGCGCTGGTTCTCCACCACTTTGCGGTGCGTGGGAGATGCGGTAATCGCCACCGACCCGGATGGAAAAGTCACCTTCATGAACCCGATCGCGGAGGCGTTGATCGGATGGAAGGCGGAACACGCGTTAGGCCGGCCGATTACCGAGATCTTTCAGGTGATCGATCAGGAAACAGGTCAACCGGCGGAACATCCGGTCAAGGCGATCCTCCAAGGACGCTCAGCCACCTCTTCCACTCACGCGGCGCTGGTCGATAAGGAGAGAAGGGAAATCTCGATTGATGGCCGCACTGCGCCGATCATTGACGCCAAAGGCATCCTGCTTGGAGCGGTTGTGGTGTTCCGCGACATCACGGAGCGGAAGCGAAACGAGAGGCGAATGATGCTCGCGGACCGCCTCGCCTCGGTGGGAGCGATGGCGGCAGGGGTCGCGCATGAGGTGAACAATCCCCTTACCTATCTGATCGGAAACCTCGGATTTGGAATCGACGAGCTCAAGTTCATTCGAAACGAGATCGCGCGCCTTGGCGCGCCGGAGTCGAGCCCTCGGCAAAACGGGCTGATCGGCAGGCTGGATGCCACCCTGGAGGCATTGACCGAGTCTCGTGAAGGCGCGCAGCGAGTTCAGAGAGTGATGCAGGACCTGAGCACTTTCTCGCGCGCGGGCGACGAAGTGTCCAAGCGAGTCAATCTGCAAGAAATTCTTGAAGCCGCCTTGAAGGTGACCGCCAATCAGTTTGGAGCCCGGGCACAAGTCTCGCGGGCTTTCCACCATGTTCCCCCGGTGGATGCCAACCCCAGCAAGCTCGGCCAGGTTTTTGTGAATCTGCTCGTCAACGCGGGCCAGGCAGTACTGAAGACCGGCGCACCCGGGGAGATCCGTGTTTCCACCTATACCGACGCACGCAGCCGGGCGGTGGTGGAAATTTCCGATACCGGCCCGGGCATTGCGCCCGACGTGGTGAGCAGGATTTTCCACCCATTTTACCCGGGCGAGGCAGGAGCCGGGCGTGGAATGGGGTTGGCGATATGCCATGAAATCGTGACCCGGTTGGGGGGGGAAATAAAGGTTGAGAGTCAGGTGGGCAAGGGGAGCGTGTTCCGCGTTGTCTTGCCGGCCTCTTCGTCGGAAAACGGTGCCGCCAAATCCTTCCCCAAGTCGGTCCCAGGTTTGCGAAAAGGAAGAATCTTGGTGGTAGATGACGAGCCAATCGTCGGCGGCTCAATCCGGCGAACGCTGGTCAAGGAGCATGAGGTGGTCGTGGTCACCAGCGGGAGGGAGGCCATGAGCCTGCTTGAAAAGGGGGAGGCGTTCGATCTCATTCTTTCCGACGTTATGATGCCGGAGATGAGCGGCATCGAGCTATACAACGAACTTCTTCGAATTTGGCCCAAGTGTGCGGAGCGAATGATCTTCCTGACGGGTGGCGCCTTTACGCAGGGCGCGCGAAAATTCTTGGACTCGGTTCCTAATTCCAGGCTGGAAAAACCCTTCGATCCGGATCGACTGCGTGAGTTTGTTCGAGAGCGGTTGTGACGCCAGCAGTGAAGGGATCGCAGGTGAACCCGCAGATTTTTCGTGAATACGACATTCGCGGACTGGTGGATCGGGATTTAACGACCGACTTGGCCGAAAAGCTGGGCAGGGGTCTTGGAACCCTCATCAAGCGCGACGGTGGACAGGCAGTGGCAGTCGGTCGCGACTGCCGCGAGTCTTCCGTTCGCTTCCGGGAAGCATTGTGCTCTGGGCTGATTTCCACCGGGCTCAACGTTCTCGATCTGGGAATTGTTCCTACTCCGCTCACCTATTTTGCCGCCCATACCCTTCCGGTGGATGGGCTCGCGATGATTACCGGCAGCCATAACCCTCCCGAGTACAACGGCTTCAAGGTTGGGAAGGGTAAAACCACTCTTCATGGCGCGGAGATCCAGCAGCTCCGGCAGCTGATTGAGCGCGGGGACTTCGAGGTTGCACCGGGCGGGACCGTGCAGCAGTTCGACATCGTCACCCCATATCGGCACTTTATCCGTCAGACAGTGAAAGTCGGCCGTCAAGGGATGCGGATTGCAGTTGACGCGGGCAATGGTACGGGTGGCGAGATCGCTGTTCCGCTCTTCGAGTCGATGGGCTTCGAAGTGATCCCGTTGTTCTGCGAGATGGATCCCAGCTTCCCCAATCACCACCCGGATCCAGCGGTAACCGAAAATCTAGAAGATTTGATCCGCACGGTGAAGAGGGAAAGGGCAGACGTCGGGATTGCCTACGACGGAGATGCGGACCGGCTCGGCGTAATCGACGATCGCGGGAACATCCTCTGGGGCGATCAGCTGATGATCCTCTTTTCGCGTTGTGTGCTGCGCGAATCGCCGGGAGCCCCGATTGTCGGTGAGGTGAAGTGCTCGTCGACACTCTTTGACGACATCCGCGCCCACGGCGGCAAGCCGATCATGTGGAAGGCCGGCCACTCCTTGATCAAAGCCAAAATGATCGAGGAGAAGGCGCAGTTGGCCGGTGAAATGAGCGGTCACATCTTTTTCAAGAACCGCTACTTTGGCTTCGATGATGCGATCTACTCTTCTGCGCGGCTTTTGGAGATCCTGTCGAGCGAGACGGTCAAGCTGTCGCAGTTGTTGGCGGACGTGCCCAAAACCTTCGCCACGCCGGAGCTGCGGATCGACGCGGCCGAGGAGACAAAGTTCGAGATCGTGAAGCGGGTCACTGAGGTGTTTCGTCGCGCGGGGCACTCGATCGTAGATGTGGATGGAGTGCGGGTGATCTTTCCCGATGGCTGGGGGCTGATTCGCGCTTCGAACACTCAGCCGATTTTGGTTCTCCGCTTTGAGGCGAAGACCCAGCAACGGCTCGAGCAGATTCAGTCATTGATCGAGTCGACGCTGGACAAGGTCAAAAACGAGATCAGGGGTTAAGCGCTCAGTTGAGAACGAAGTGATAGGTGAATGGAACGGTGGTAGCGGTGGGAGCCCCATTCTTCGTCGCCGGCTTGAATTTCCATTTGAGGATCGCGTCGCGAGCCGCCTCGTTCAGCCCGTAGCCCGGGCCCCGTAGCACCCTGGCCGCCATCACGTGGCCCGTTTCATCCAGATCAATCGAGAGGACAACGTCACCCTCAATCGCCGCGTGCTTGGCCTGCTCGGGATAGGGAATCTTGACCTCGAATAGTATTTCTGGGCGGCTGTCGACTTGCGCGAACGGAGTATAGCGAGGACCAGAGTAGGGCTTCGCTTCCGCGGGGTCTTGCGCGCGTTCATCCGGTTTTCCGTAGAGCGTGTTGCCCGTCGGAAGCGGAGTTCCGTCGGCGGTCGTCGTCGAGGAGAGCGAAAGCCCAACAACCAACGGCGCTTCAGTAGGCTTCCGGGCGCTCTCGTTGGGCGGAGGTGGTTCGTCGCGCTTTACTGGATGGCGCGGTATTTCAGCTACGCGCAGCGGCGGGGGACGGATCTTGGGCTTCACCGGCTCGATCTTTGGCTCCTGTTTGCGCTCCGAAGGTCGAGCTGCCACCTCCACCATCACCAGATCGAGCGTCCTCAACTGAGGAGGAAGCGATCTTTGCTGAACTTTCTTGTTCAAGATGGCCAACGCTGCTCCATGCGCTGCCATCGAGCCCACCAAAAAAAGCATGAATCGACGGCCCGTCATCCTTGGAAAGACTACGGTCTGAGATGCACCAAAGCTCGCCATCCCGCTGTTTACCGCTGCGGTTGTGCCGCGGCTTCCTTCTCAATGTTCAGAGCGAACTGGTTGACTCCTTGCCCTTTCATCGTATCGATCAAGTGGATCAAACGCCCATAGCTCACGCTCTGGTCTGCGCTGACGATTGCGCGTGTCTGCGGCTGGGTGGAGACTGCCTCTTTGACCTTTCGCACCAGCTCTGCTTCGCCCACCTCCGACCCGTCGAGGAAAATCCGTCCCTCTTTGTCCATCACGACACTGATCAGGCCTTGGACCGTCTCTCCGGCATTCGCGGCGCGCGGCAGGTCGACTTCCATCGTTTCCCGCACGATGAAAGTTGCCGTCACCATGAAGATGATCAGCAACACCAGGACGATATCCACCAGTGGAGTCACGTTGATGGTGGTGATTTCGTCGTCTGCTTCCTGTGATGCGACGGCCATGGCGCTCTAACGAACTTCTCGCAGGCTTTCGCCACTTCTTGGCAGGCTCATGGTTGCTCGCTCGCGTTCCGCTCGTAAGTATCCAACCAGTGCGTGCCCAAGCGCATTGGTTCGGGCTGTGATGTTCTTCAACCACCGAGTGAACGCGTTGAAGCTGACCACTGCGGGGATTGCCACGGCCAGTCCCACCGCTGTGGCCACCAGAGCCTCGGAGATCCCGGTCATCACCGTTTGCTGCACGGCAGCACCTTTGACGGCGACCCTCCCAAGATCATGGAAGGCCTTGATGATTCCAAGCACGGTTCCAAATAGCCCAATGAAAGGCGCGTTGTTCCCCAGAGTCCCCAAAAACGAAAGCGACCGCTCGTAGTGTGGTCTTTCCCTGGCGATAACCGACGCGATGACTTCTTCCACCGTGTCGGCGCCCTGGGGCGCAGCCGCAAGAGCCTCGCGGACAACAGTCGCCTCCATCCCGTGTCCGCGCTGGACAATCCTCTCGGCCGCGGCAAAGTCTCCCCTTGAGAGCAAGGCGGTCAGATCCGCGTTCTTAGGTAGGCTCCGCGTCGAGAAGTAGGCGAGGCGTTCCAACATCACGGCGACTGACAGCACCGATAGTCCGATGAGCAGCCACAGGATCCAGTCCGCGCTGGAGAGTGTAAGTCCTAGGAGCCTTGTGGTGAGCCAGCCTTGAGCACTGGATGGGGAGATTTCCACGAGAAGAGAGAGATTCATCAAGAAGGTTGTGTGGCTGAAAGTTCAATGAAAGGCAAGACGCACTCACATAACACTCTGAATTTCTTACTCAGGGTGCAGTGCGTCTCCAACACCTACCTCAATCCGAGATCCCCGATTCGTGCCGGACTCTTCCGTTGGCCGCCACCTGTCGAGTGCATGCAAGCAACCCCCTTCAATTCGGGAAAATGGATGGGGCAGCGGTGGCCTGCTAGCATCGCAGCAGGAACATACCGCAAATGGCGCGTAAGACTTTGAATTCGCTTAAGGTGCGCTCCATCGGTCGGATGAAGGCGGCTCCGTTGGGCGCCGAAGCCGCCCGGGCTTCAATCGACCGATTGCGGCGGAAGAATGCCACGCTTCGACGAACTCTGGCGCGCCTGTTGGCATTCCGAGCGATGGCCTATCGTGATCCCCTCACCGGGCTGCGCAATCGCCGTTACTTCGACGAGCGGCTGGCAGAGGAAGTCGAGCGCGCGCACCGCAATTTCGGCGGTGGACCCTCGGTGATTGCGATTGACATTAATTCCTTCAAGCAGATCAATGATCTCGAGGGTCACCGTGCGGGCGATGAGGTTTTGAAGTGGGTCGCTGCATTCCTGGAATCCACCACGCGCAGCTATGACATCTGCTGCCGCACTGGCGGTGACGAGTTCATGGCGATTCTTCCCGCCACGGGGGAAGACGGATGCGCCAGGCTGATCCAGCGGCTTCGGGAAAAACTATCGCGAGCAAATCGAAAGCTCGGGAGATCGCTTGGGTTGAGCATCGGATCGGCGAGCTGGTCCGGGGCCGGCACCACCGTGGAGGCATTGGTCGCCGCGGCGGATGCAGCGATGTACCTCGACAAGCGACGCCAGAAGGTGCGCCGCCTCAGTGCCGTTCCTCGAGCGGACCGGGTCGGCGCAGCGTCGTCCTAGTAATCTTTTGCCCAAACGATATCTGCGCTACCTGCCCTGGCATCGCCGTATTCCGCATCGAACTCCCAGCGAGGCGTGAACTGGTATTCAAAACGCACGGCGTTGCTATTTTCGCCACGGTACGGGTCCGCTCCGAGGCGCCCGGCGTATCCGATGTAGATTTTGTCCCCGAAATATCGCCCCGCTTCAAATTTGGTTCCGGTCAACCCGCCCTGCTCACCTGCCTCGACCGACAGCACGTCCAGGGGCAGCTTCGAGGACAGAGTCTTCTTCAGCTCGCTCGCAGCCAGGGATCCAACTACCGATGTCGCTTGCGCGCTGGGAGAGCTGGTCGCGGTGCTTCCCTGTTTGAGGCTTCGTCGGCCGGTGGCGATCAAAGTGTAAATCTCGGATTCGGACAACGGTGGTTCCGAGCTGGGCTTGATCGTGATGTCCTTTCCTTGGCCACGAACTGCGACCAGCACCTTCACTTGCTCGCGATCGTTGTTGTATTGGGCGGTGACGTTCAAATAGGGGAGCGTCGGCGGACCGACGAAGCGAATGTCGGAGTCCTTCTGCACATCAAACCGCCTGCCCAATACATCAACCCTGCCGCGCAACAGCCGCACGTCTCCGAAAATCGTGGTTTGCTGGGCGACGCTGACGTGAAACCCCTCGGCTACCCCTAGCTCGACATTCAAATCGCTCCCTTTGACCCAGATGTTGCGCGGCGCATCCAATGTGATGCGGATTTCGCGGGTTCGCGTGGCGGTTCCAGCTCCTCCAAACCCACTTGTCTCCCGACCTGTGCTCTTCGCGCGCGCGATTTGCTTGTCGACGGGCTCGCCTTTTTTCAGCACGACGATGTCGTCGGGACGACTCAGCTTCTGCAAGGGCTTGGGAGAGGCTTCCGGAAGATCGATTTGCGCGTGGGGAATCGAAAGTCGAGGAATGTTGATCAAGTCGTGAGTAATTTCCCCGTCCCACTGAGCGTGGGTGGTGACGGTCGCCACCAGCTGACCATCGCTGAGGATCGGAAATTGATTCAGATCGGCGAGCCCATTCAGCGTAAGGCCGGCTCCAGCGCGAGTCGCTTGAGCATTCAGCCGAAGGTTTCCATTCCCGCTGGAAACCGCCAGCTCCTTGATCTGCACGTGCTGGGTGTCTCCATTGAGCAGCAGGTGGATGTGGTGGTACTCGCCGTATCCGAGGATCGCAACCCTCCCAGTATTCCACTCGAGATTTCCGTGCAGGGTGGGAACACCAAATGTGCCACTGACGTCTGCGTCGGCGATCAGTGTACCGGAAATCACTCTCACCTCGGGCACAACGCCTGAGAGGAATGAGATATCGAAGTCCTGGGCGCGCAATGTCGCCCGCACTGGCGCGGTCCGAAGAGTGATGCCTTGGCGGATCGCGGGCAGGGACAAATCCAGCTTGGTACCGCCCTGGATTTGCATCTGACCGCCTATGGAGGAACTCAAAACCACGGACAGGTTCGAATCCCCCTTGGAGTATCCAAAATTGAGTTTCACCTCGCCAGCTGCCTGGGTACCTGCGCCTACCCGCTCCAGTTGTGAGCGCAACGTCAGCTGCGGGTCGTTGAGCGAGCCGGTGAGGGATAAGTCGGCCATCAGCAAGCCGTGCACCGGACTCCTGGGTGCCAGGTCGTTCGGGTCCGAGCTCGAATCCGATAGCGATCGCAACTCGTTCAAGTCAATTGTACCGGCAGTCAATTTCAGGCTGACCGGAAATGAACCCAGTGCACTGGGATCCTGCAGCTTTGACAGCGGTCCATGAATCCAGCCGACCGCATCCACCAGTCGTCGGCCGTCGCGCTGAACATTCACGCTTGTCTCGATGCCTTTCATCGTCGCTGTCGCCACCAGAGTCAGATCTGCCGGCGTCAAGCCACCCACCGTTGCGCCAGCCACGACCAGGTTCGCTTTCCCTTCAGGCGCGGCAGCGGTGCCTGTGACTTGCAAGGTGAGGGAGACTTTGCCTTGAGTCTCCTGGGCAATCAGGCCGGCCTGACTGGCGAGAGACAGTGGAAACTCGTGCACGTCCAAATCCACGTTAATCGGGAGATGGACGAGCTCGGCTTGCTTTGGCATCCCTCTGGAGAGGCGAGCGAGGGTCAGGGAGCTTCGAGCGGATAGCGTCCCTTTGCTTGCCTGGATTTGCCACTCGAGCTTCGCGGCCAGCGCGCCCTGCTCAGTAGTTCCGGCGGTGAGGTTGAAGTTGAGCGCCGGGAATTTGGCGACCTGGATCGAGTCGCCATTCAAGGCGAGTTTCAGGTGCGGCTCTGCCCCGGTCCCACTGATTTCGAGCTTCGAGGCAATGGTTCCGCGTAGCGGATCGGTGCGCCCCAAAGCGCTCAGAATCGACGAGAGGTCAGCCTTGTCGACCTGCAGCGAGACCTGCACGGGCTGGCCGTCATGCTGCACCACTCCGCGAGGCGAGAAATCGAAGTTCGACTTGGCCGAGGATCCGAATCCGGATGCGTCGAATTGGCCCACTGCCCGATCATTCTGGTAGCGCGCGACAAGCTGCAGCGAAAGCGATTTGTATTGGTTGAATTGGCCATTCTGCAGATCAATGCGAGCTACCACGTCGGGACGAGTGAGCGCGCCGCGCGCCGAGATGTGGGCGCTTAGCGACCCCGCCAATTTCAAGGTCGGATCGAACAGGGGGGTCGGCAGTCGACCTAAATCGAGTTGGACCACGTCAACCAGCGCATGCAACCGACCGCGTTCGAGGGCACCGGCCACCCGGATCGACTGATTGTCGGACCGAAGCCAGAGGTCATCGGCCGAAGTTCTCTCGCTGGTAAACCTCAGCTTGCTAGGCTTTTGGAGAACCCAATTGCTAGCTGGATACCCCAGGGTGAAAAATGAGACGAGAATGCCTCGGTTGTCCGCGTCCACGCGACCTGCGGCATGCAGCGCGGCGTCCATAAATCCGGACGTGCGAATTTGAAGATCCAAATCTCTTCCCGAGCTCGTGAGTTGCGCCCCAAACGCCTTGAAGAGCTTCTCATTGACCTGGAAGGTCGCTGCGTTGACCGACGCTGTCGATTCGAAGGGCTTTTGCAGGTTGGCGACCGAGACCGAAAGGTCGATCTTAGTCATCCGATAGTTCTCATAACGCAGGGTTGGAAAGCGGCCGATGGCGCTGACGGCGAGTTGCTGCAATCGACCCCGCGCCGAAATGTCCAAGTTGCCCGATCCTGCCAGCCGAGGCGCCCGGCCTCCCATCAGAGCCCCTATCGCTCGCGCGGTCTCCGAGAGGTCCACAGCAGTGAATTTTCCGCTGGCGGAGAGGTACTGCTGCGTTCCCCGACCTGAGGCAGCCAGCTTCGCTCCGGGAATCACCGCGATGAATTCCGTCACTTCAAACGTCCCGTGGTCAGCTTTGGCTCGCAGGTTGATCGGACCCAGGCGTTGACGGTTCCACTTGGAGACCGGCACCGTTAGTTCCACGGCGCCGCGCGCATCCGATACGCCAGTGCCGCCTCCTTCAGCATGCAAGTCCAACGCAATATTCGTGGTGGGACCATTCGCCATCAGCTCTTCCAGGTGCACGTTCCGGGCGCGAACGGTGATGCCCTCCGATCGGTATTTGGAAATGTCCAGCGAGCCATCCAATTCGAGTTGTGCGCTCGCGGCGCGAATCTGCAACTTGGCGGCAGCCGTTTCGCCGTGCAGCGCTCCGTCGCCCTGAGCCGATACCATGGCGCGCAAGGGGTAGCTGGAGACGAAGACGCGGGCAATCGCCGGAGGAAGCTCAAATCGGTTCAGCCGGACAACGAATTTCTGCGGTTCGCTGAGTTGACCTGAAGCATCCAGGACGAGTCCGGCGGCCTGAAGTGATGCGTTGGCCTTTCCACGCGTCCCATCGAAAACTCCGCGCAATGAAACGCTCAGTGGCCCCGGTTCGGGTTTCAACAGCTGTCCGTCTGCGCTCAACTCCAGGTTGGTTCGTCCACTGGGGCTTTCGTAGGCAGCTTTGGAGCGAAGATTGAGCTGGCTCAACTCAAACTCCCGGACCTCGGGGCTGCCATGCTGATCAAACCGAAAGACTCCATCCTCAATCTCGAGCCGTTCAAGCTTGAACGTAAACCGAGGCGGAGAAGACTTGGGCTGTGGCGGGTTGGCGGGATTAGGCTGCGCCGGCCCGAACGCTCGTGCCAGGTTCAGCCCATTGTCATCCGCGCGCAGGTGCACCCACGGCCTCTTCAATTGAAGCCCATCGATCTGGGCGGTGCGACGAATCAGCGCCGAGAGCCTGAGCTGAAGATCAACCGATTCCACCACGGCAACCAGTTCGCCCTCCGGATCCTTGAGGGCTACCCCATCGAGCCTGATGCGAGTCCAATGGAAGGTCAGGCGTTTGATCTCGATCTCACCCAGAATCCCCGCGTTCACCTTGCGGAGTACGAACGCGCGCAGCCGCTCGCTGCCCGATGGGGTGGCGACATAGAGGGCGCCTCCGGCCACAATCGCGAGTACGAATCCAAGTAGAATCAGGGCGCCGATTCCAAGGCGAGGGGCCCACTTGCGAGTCCAACTTTTGGCAGGCGGCGAGCTCAAAACGCTTCCCCAATGGAAATGTGAAACGCACAAACACTCTCGGGGGATCCGGCTCTGGTTCCCTTTCCACCCAGAAAACCAATCCCGAAGCAGGTCGTGTCCGGAGGGGGCAGATTCACCGGAATCGGCTGGTTGACGATGGTCAAAGGCGGACCGATCGGGAGTCGGCGGGCGATGTCCAAGCGGATTGGCCCGACGATCGTCCGATATCGCAGACCTAACCCCACTGCGTACTGCATGTTCCCAAAAAAGTAATTCGCCTGGTGACGCCAACCGTCTACGAGATTTTCAACGGTCACGAACCCCATATCCCAGAATGCTGCCAAGAGCAGGTTGCCTGTAATGTTGTAACGAATTTCAAAAGAGCCTTCTGCCAAGCCGTTGCCTCCAATCGGAACTGTGATTCCGTCGGGTGCACCTATCGTGTTGATAAAGCCATTGTGCGGGGCTGTGGTCGAGGTGCCTGCCGCGAACAGCGGGGACAGGCGACGATAGTTAAACCCCCGCTCGGATGCGGCTCCTCCCGCATAAAACCGGGAAACGATTGGACTGGTTTGTCCGTGTGCGGGAAAGAGACTTCCAAAGTGCACCCGTGCGGCGAGCGTTAGCCGTTGCCCCTTGAAAAAGCTGGCGTAAAAGCGAGCGTCCGGCTCGACCCTAAGGTATCTGAAAGTACCACCGAGAGGGCCGCCCCCCTCCTGGAAGGAGATCGAGAGGTAGTAGCCGCGTTGAGGCTCCAGACGATCATCTCGGCGATCCCACGTGATTTGTTGCTCGAGGTACGAGAGCTGACACCGTTGGTTGGGGCAGCCGAACAACAGGGCTGGTGAGCTCGACACCGCGCCGTTCGAGTCGATCAGGGTGGCCTGCCCTGATGAAAGCCAATCAATCTCGATATTGTAAGTTGGAAACACCGTAAGAGCGGGGTGCGGTTGCCAGATCACTCCCACCCGGGCCCTGGCGCCGATAAACGAATACGCCTGCTCGAGGCCTTTTTCCGAATCGATCGACGTGTAGAGTCGCAGGTTGCGATTGAAGAAGCGCGGCTGCTCCAGTTGGGCAAGCAATTTGTAGATCGGCCCGTTGTTCGGAGCATCCGCAGTAATATTGGCCAGCACCGAATAGAGGTTAGGGATGAACGCCCAGCCGACTCTGGCGCGCAGAGTCAATCGGCGCAGACCACCCAAGAAGTCTCGATCCGTATACTCCGACAGGAGATGCAATTCGTTCCGAATCTGATCGACTCCTATTCCTCCGCCTAAGCGAAGGCTGTGGAACGGCGCCTCACGGACGTCGACCACCACGGGCAGAGTGCCTTCTTGCCGGTTGGGAGCCGCGGGAGTCACTTTCACGCCTCCAAAGACTCCCATCTTGAAGAGGCTGTTTTGCGCCTCGGCCAAAGCACTTTCGGAGAACCAGTTGCCCTTCTTGATCGCCCCTTCCGCCTGGTCCTTGATCCAGGCGGTCGGAACGCGGGGGCGTGGCCCGGTGGCGACGACGATATCCCCAAAACGGTAACGTTGGCCGGGATCCACGTTGAGCCTGCCATTGGCTAGGGCCCTTTCAACATCCACGAAAATTTCGCCGCCCACCGACGCTTCTGCGTAGCCGAGTTCATGCAGCTTGGACTGAAGCTGACCCTTGAGGGCCTCCCATTCGTCCTCCTTGAGCACATCGCCGACCTTGATTTTGATCTCGGAGAGCACTTGCTTGCGGTGGTCTGCGGGGAGAGCATCTATCCCCTCAACTTCGAGGCGATTAATCCGGGTCGGCTTACCTTCCTGAACTTTGACCGTCAGTTCGACGCCATCCGGCGGCTTGGGGGTAATGACATTTTCGACCACCTTAGCCTGATAGAAGCCCTCGGCTTGGTAGAAGCGCTGGATCCGGCGCAGATCCACTTGCCAGGCGTTGGGGTCGAAGTACTTCTTCCCGGAAAATGGCAGCCAACTCGTCGCTTCGGTCAGAATCTTATCCTTGATGCTGCCCTCTGAAACTTGGTGAGTCCCCTCGATGTGGAGGCTCTTGACCTCCGGTTCATCCGGCTTTTGGCGAGCGGTGCTGCAGCCCCACAGAAGCGCAATCAACGCGAGCCAAACCGACGCTCGGTTCGACACCCAAGGACCGGTTCGGCGGCACACGTGAATGAATAGTTCTCCCGACCGGCGAAAGGAATCCTTCAGCGTCCTGCTTGCTCCGCTAGGCGACCCAGACGTTGCGCCCAGCTGCGTGTTTCCTCGTGCGTGAGCAGCTCCTCGACCGGTTGAGCGATGCGGTATGCCCAGTTGCCCTCGGTTTGGGAGCCGGGCAAGTTGATCCGATCTTTCGTTCCAAGGATGTCTTGCCAGGGAAGGATGCAGAGATCGCTTCCCGCGTTCTCGGCTGACGCTAGCAGCGACTGATGCAGCTCTTCAGTGAACTGCGAGGTCCACTGACCGCTCGTGAGCTCGGGATACGCCAACGCGACCGCACGCCGTCCCTCCTCCGAAAGAGACTCCCACCATTCGCGAAGCGTCTCGGTATCGTGAGTTCCAGTAGTGACCAGCGAAAGCGGGGGAAACTGATGCGGATCGCGGTAACGGTTGCCGTCTTTTTCCCAGCGAAGCACGCGATAGCCGGGGATTCCCAGCCTAGTCAGGGTTTGTCGGACGAAATCCGGAATCACTCCGAGGTCCTCGGCAACGATGCCGGCGGACTCTGCGAGCATGCGGAACAGTTTTTCGCCCTGGGACCGCTGGCTGGGCTCGTCGGAAGGGATGAAGTGCCCGTTCGGATCTTCCGAAGTACGAATCCACTGTCGGAAATATCCCACCGCGTGATCGACGCGCCGTAGATCGTGGTACGCCGCGCTCTTCGCGGCGCGTTGCTTGAGCCAGGCGAAGCCGTCGGTCTCCATCGCAGCGAAATCAAAGTAGGGAAGCCCCCAATCCTGGCCGGTAGCGGAGAACTCATCCGGTGGAACGCCCAATCGCGCGTCGGTGCGCAAGATTTCCGAGTTCGACCAGACGTCCGCGCTGTCGCGGCCTACGATAAATGGCTCGTCTCCGCAGAGAAAAATCCCCCGCTCCTTCGCAACTCGACGGACGATTCGCCATTGCATCTCCGCCACCCACTGCTGCCAACGATAGAACATCACTTGTGTGCCCAGTCGCTGCCGCTCGGCGGCCAAGGCGTCCTGCTCTCGTTGGCGAAGGCCCTCCGGCCACTCCCACCAGGCGCGATAGTGCTGAGATTCCGAAATCGCGCAGAAGAGCGCAAAAGAGTCCAGCCACCACGACTCCCTTTCCTGGTACCGCTGAAACTCTGCGGCCTTTGGGCTCCCGCGCTCCCAGTGGTTGATCAGGAAGTGATCGAACGTCCGACGGAGAAGCTGATTCTTCAGGGGGACCACCAGCTCATAGCGGACCCTCGGACTGCGCTTTGCTTCCTCCAGTTGCTCGGCCTCGGGGCCCGACAACTTCTGTGCTTCATTTGCCCCGAAAAACGAACCAAGCTGCGAAAGATCGATGAACAACGGATTGAGACCGAACGCGCTTCGGGTGGCATAGGGACTGGGGTCCGATGGGAGCGTTGGCAGCAGTGGCAAGAACATCAGCATCTTCTGGTGCGCTTGCTGCATCCATCGAAAGAAGCCGTCCAGGGCGCCAAAGTCGCCAATTCCGAAATCGGTTCGCGAACGCAAAGAAAATATGGGTAGCAGCACGCCCGAAAGGCGACCGTACGACGAACTGCGATCCATTTGCGTCTCCTCGGACTGGGCTTCTATGCTCCCGCACCATTAACGTCACTGACCTCAGGAAGAAATCCATTTGAAACTGTTTACTTCGCCATGGCCGAGCCGCGACTAGCGCGGGCTTTTTACCAGCAATCGGCGCTGACGATTGCTCGCCAGTTGCTGGGAAAAGGGCTCGTCCACCGAATGAACGGTGCTGTCCGGGTTGGACGGATCGTCGAAACCGAGGCGTATCTAGGCCGGCGTGATCTCGCCAGCCACGCTTCCAAAGGACTGACCCGACGTACCGAGGTGCTATTTGGGCCAGCGGGCCATGCCTACGTGTATTTCATTTATGGGATGCACTGCTGCTTCAACGTGGTTGGCGGGCCAGCGGGGATTGGCGGGGCCATCCTGGTTCGGGCAGTGGAGCCATTGGAAGGCGTCCCCGAAAGCGCCAGGACCGATGGGCCCGCCAGGCTTTGCCGCGCGCTGGGGATCACGCTCGAGCACAATCGCGAGGACCTGCTGGGCAAGCAGCTGTATATTGTGGACCTCAACTCCGCTTCATCGCTGCGCATCCAGCGGGGTCCGCGGGTGGGCGTTGACTACTCTGGAATATGGGCGAAGAAACCGTATCGCTTCTGGATTCGCGGTAATGCATTCGTCAGCTCAAAGTAATTCCAGCGCCCGGTTGCCCTTGACGACGAGGCGCGTCACTGAAACCCTGCAGCGATGACCGAGGAGGTACCTCTGGACGTCGACCGGGAGCTGTTGGCCCAAGCACAGGCTGGCGACTTGTCCGCGTTCGAGGCCCTAGTCGAAAAGCACCGCGACAAAGTCTACGGTGTGGCTCTTCGTATGACTCGATCTGAAGCGGACGCGGCGGAAATCACGCAGGAGACCTTTCTTTCGGCATTTCAGCACCTGCCCGAATTTCGCGGCGAGGCGGCATTTGGTTCTTGGGTTCACCGAATTGCCGCAAACCATGCCTTGATGCGGCTGCGGCACCAGAATGTAGTCCAAGCTGCTGAAGAGGAGTTGACCGGTCCTGAATTCAATGAGCGTGGCAGCTGGGTGGAATATCCTTCCAACGACTGGAGCCGCCGCGCTGATGAGAAGGCGCTCGATGCCGAACTGGGTACCGCCATCCAACAGGCGACAGATCGCCTCCCCAATCAGTACCGGGAGGTATTTGTCTTGAAGGATGTGGAGGGCTTAAGCTATGAGCAAATATCGGAAATCACGGGTGATTCAATCCCGGCGATCAAGAGTCGGCTGCACCGGGCGCGCCTCGAGCTGAGGGAAGCCATTGATCGTTTCTACAATGAGAAATGAAACGCCACATCCACTCCGGCATCTTAGTTTAGGCGCTGCGAGACCCGGCCGAGGGCTGGATGTTTACTTGTAAAGAATCGATAGACTTACTTCTGGAATACCTGGATGGTGACATGTCCGATGAGCAAGCTCGGCATCTAGAGGCGCATCTGGCCGCCTGCCCTCCGTGCATCGACTTTCTCCGCACCTACCGCGCCACTCCTGGAATCTGCAGGCGGGCCCTCAAGAAGCAAATGCCGGAAGAGTTATCGCAGCGTTTGAAGGAGTTCCTCCGCCAGAAATGCAAGCCCTGAGCACGTTACGCCGAGCACGCTCGCTCGATTGAGCCGAGGCGTCGAACGTGTTCAGCTGCGCAGCGTGCGTTTGCCTGCTTGGACCAAGCTGCTTGGCTTCGTCGCTGTCGGCGGGTCAGCGTTAACTGTCTTCCTGGCTTGAACTTCGAATCCTCCGGTTGGCCCAGCCGCCACGGCACGATGGGCTCGCGCCGATCGGACTAGCGAAGGCTAGTCGAAAGGAATGAGCGCCACGCGTGCACCTACCGGCGCTTGCAGGTGGTCGCGGACCTCTGGGGCCACCCGCACCTGGTTTCCAGCAAATTCAGCAGTGGCCTTCACCGCGCGGAATCGGGTGCGCCTATTCGATGGCTGATGTGCGACCAACCAGTGCTTCTCGGACTCGCCGGGAACACCTTTTTCCAGTCTGGCGGTCCGGAAGAGCTTGATCGCCGAGATGTCATCCACCTTCGCCTCATAGTGGGGACCTCCGTCAAAAGGGTCGATTCGCTCGACATACCGAAAACCCACGCGTTCCAGCATCCGCTTCACACCTCGCGTATTGGGAGCGACTTCCCCTACTACGCGCTGGGTGCGGTCGGGAAAAAGGGACACGTAGATATCCGAAGCAGGAAAGAGCTCTTTGATGAACTCCTTGTTTTGCCGCGAAAGGTGGTCCGCCTCCTGATAGCTCAATCCAGTGAATTTTTTGCCGATCGCTTCCCACAGCAGCGAGCGCCCATCGGGCAACAGTGGAGGAAGGAGCTCTGCGAGAACTTTGTCGCGAAAAAACGCGCGGTGCATCGCAATGAAGAGGAAGCGAATGTAGGAGAGCTGCCGGCCGACTTTTTCGACGCTGCTCCGGTATGGCGGTGCTACGACCAGCCCGCCGATCTCCGTGGGTCCCGCGTAGTTGTAGCCAATCGACAGCACCTTGTGCCGAAAGTGGCGGTCCAGCGAGGCGGAGTAATGCTCCCGCTCGCTGACTTCGTAGTAGATGTGCGGCGACTCATACGTTCCGTGCTGGGCGATGATCATACTGGTGCCGACCAGCGCTTTGTTGGCGACATCTTCCGCCACGAAGAGGTACTGCCGCGCCAAAGCATCTTCGATCGACCCGGTGAAGCTCTTGACGGACTTGTCGATCAACGAAGCGAGCATCTCCTGGTTGTCGGGAAGGTTGACTGTGTTGAGCTCCGACGCGAGCTTCTTCAGCTCAGGAAGATCCCTTCGTTGTACGTCGCGTACCAGGAACATGGGTGTCGTGAAGCTCTATCACCGACATAGCCGCTCAATGAGCGCGCGGTAAAACTCTATCGCCTTTTCCATCTGTGAAAGGAACGTGTGCTCGTTGGCGGTGTGGGCATTTCCTGTCGAACGGCCGGGCCCGAAGACGATCGCCTCTGCACCAGCGCGATGAAATACGCCTGCCTCCGTGTTCGTCGGTTTTACCCCCGAAACATCCGACAACCCAACGTCCTGACAAGCCCGACGAGCGCTGGACAGTAGCTCGGAAGGCTCGCTCAGCTCCATCGCTGGATTGCTCCGGCTGACCTTGACGCTGATCTCGGCGCCAGCCGTCTGCGCGAGCGCACCGCAACGCCTCCGGAAGGTCGCAGTCAATACCTCCGGATCATGACCCGGCAGCAGTCGGCAATCGAAAGTGAGGTTGGCACGGGGTCCATTGATTCGCGCGATTCCCCAGTTGACGACGCTGCGATCTGGATCGAAGGCGCGATTGACTTGCGGCTGCTGAGCCAGTGCGAGTTGGCGCCACACATCGAAGAGGCTCTCGGACAGAGACGCGGCGGGCGCAGCGTCTCGGCAATCGGGCCCTGGACCGAGGCCGGGCTGCCCGGTTTTCCCGGGCCGAATCACCACGCATCGATCGGGAACTTTGTTGGCCGCAGTGCCGCCTTCCAAGCTGCAAAACGGCGTGCCGCGCACTGTCTGCAGCGCCATTTCGATCGCGTTGATTCCCAGATGCGGAGTTGAGGAATGGGCGCTGCGCCCGTCGAAGACCAACCGCTCAAAAGGACCGGAGAGCGCCGCAGTCGGCTGAACTTCGATCTCCAATTCCACCACCGCGTACCCCTTGTGCGCCCGGATGATTTGCAGCTCAGAGGGCTCGGAACAAGCAACGAACCTCGCTTGGAAGGCCGGGCTCTGAACAAATTGGTGGGCTCCCAGAGCGCCCACTTCTTCCTGATGCGTGCCCAACAGCTGAAGCGTACGACGCAGCCGCTGCCCCCGGTATGGGTGCGCCGCGAACAACTTGCAGAGCGCATCCAATTTCGTATCCGCACTGCCCAGGCCGAAGAGCCGGTCCCCTTTTTGTGTCAGGGCGAAAGGGTTGCCCCCGGTTTCGGTCCAAAACTCGGGCGGTCCCGGATCCACGGTATCAAGGTGGGTCACCAGTAGCAGGCCACGGGGATCCGCCCCCCTCAAAGTCCCGAGCAGATTCTGCTGGGTCGGCTGCGCTGGGTCGGCCAATACCTGCACTTCTAGATCGGCGAGCTGATAGAGCGGCTTGAGAATTTCCACCGCCGCGGCGGTTCCCACGTCGGAAACGGTGTTTGCGGCGATCAGCTGATTACTCAAGCCCAGGAGATCCATCGCGCTTCCCTTAGTCCATCGTTCTTGTCAGTCTTAACACCATGGCCAAGCTGAAGGCGGCGATCATCGGAGGCACCGGGTATGGCGGTGCGGAAATTCTGCGGAGGCTGCTCTACCATCCAGAGGTGGAAGTGGCCCGGCTCACCTCCGCCGACAATATCGGCAAGTCGATCGGGGAGGTACATCTAAACTTGGCTGGCCTCTCGAATCTTCGATTCGAACAATTGCCTGCCCGCGAGGCAGTTGCCGGAGTGGATGTGGCATTCATGGCGATGCCGCATCGCACCACGGCACAAGTGGTGACGGAAATTCTCGATTCGCCGGTGCGCATCGTGGACCTCTCAGGAGACTTCCGCCTGCGTGACCCTGCGCGCTATCGCCAGTACTACGGCGTGGATCACCCTGCTCCTCAGCTGCTTCGAGAGGGACAATTCGTCTATGGCCTTCCGGAGTTGAACCGCCAGAGCATCGCTTCGGCTCGATACGTCGCGAGTCCTGGATGCTTCGCCACCGCAATCGCCCTGGGTCTGATGCCGCTCGCCAAAGCCAAGATGCTTGCAGGGCCAGTCCATACCGTGGCGATCACCGGCTCGTCCGGTAGCGGGGCCACCCCCAGCCTGGCAACCCATCACCCTCTGCGCTCGGCGAATCTGCGGACCTACCGGCCGCTGGAGCACCAGCACACGCCGGAAATCGTCCAGACGCTCAAGGCAGCCGGTGCGCGCGATCTGACGCTCGAGTTCGTTCCCGTGTCCGCTCCTCTGGCCCGAGGCATCTTCGCGACCAGTTTCGTCCAACTTCCTTCCTCCATCACCGAGAGAGAGCTTTCAGCTCTTTGGAAAGAGTGTTGGAGAAATGAACCATTCGTCCGAGTTTGTTCGGATCGGCTGCCGGAAGTGATTGCCGTATCGGGAAGCAATTATGCCGAGGTCGGATTTGCGCTGGGGCCGGTCACGGGCGGGACCCGTCGCGTCGTTTGTTTTTCAGCGTTGGACAACCTGGTGAAGGGCGGCGCCGGACAGGCCATCCAGAGCTTCAACGTCATGATGGGCTTTGATGAGAGAATGACCCTCGCCGAGCCCGGGCTGTGGCCTTGAAAGCGCTTTCGAGGTTTGCCGGACAGTGGTTCGTGGTCAAGGTCGGCGGAGAGCTGGTCTCCGATCGCAGCTGGTTTGCGCAGAGTATAGGGGGCGCAGTCCGGAGCTTTCTCGAGGCGCAGATTAAGGTTGCGGTGATCCACGGGGCAGGTCCTCAGGCCACAGCGCTAAGCCAACGGCTTGGCCTGGAGCCTCGAACGATTGCCGGCCGCCGTGTGACCGACGGTCCAACCTTGGAAGTGATGAAGATGACGCTCGCGGGTCAGGTCTCAGTGGAAGTGGCGGCGGCGTTACGGATGGCGGGAGTTCGGACGATTGCGACGACGGGTGTTTCAGCAGGCCTGGTCGAGGCAGTAAAGCGACCCCCGATGCGTGTCCCCTCACAAGCCGCCGAGCCCATCGACATGGGATGGGTAGGGGATGTTGCCGCGATCAACACGAGTTTGTTCGAGATGATGGCGAGGGAGGGTCTGGTACTGGCACTTGGCTCGCTCGCCGGCGATGCGCAAGGGCAAATCTTCAACATCAATGCGGATACAGTCGCGACGCGAGTAGCGGCTGCGCTCAAGGCGGCCAAGTTGTTCCTCGTATCCAACGTTCCGGGCGTATTGAGAGACGTGGAGGATCCGTCATCTCGAATCGCAAAGCTGAATCCGCTGGAAGCTCGAGCCCAGATCGCCCAGGGCATTATTCGCGGAGGAATGGTGCCCAAAGTCGAAGAGAGTCTGGCCATGCTCGAATCAGGGATCGGTGCCATTCACATCGTTGGCATTCAACCGCCGGACGCGTTGGTGCAGGAAGTGCTTCACCCAGGACGATTTGGGACGTTCTTTGAGCGAGCCTGACTCTCCACTAACGCGGCAACTTCAACGTGATCTGAAACGTGTAGTAGACCTCAATCGGTTTTCCACGAAGAGAAGCCGGCTTGTACCTGCGGCGCTCCAGCGCCTCGATCACCGGTCGCTCCATGAATCGCACACTCTTCAGGGCCTGGCAGCTATGCACCAGGCCTTGAATGCTGACGATGCACCTGACCAACATCGTTCCTTCAGCCTCGTGATCGATCGCCCTTTGTGTGTATTCGGGATCCGGTCCAGAAATCTTCATCGGCGGCATCATTGCGTCGGTAAATTCGACCGGCCCCGTCAGAGTTGGCACGCTCACGGGCGCAGCCAGTTCCGGGGCGGAACGAAGGGTTGGAGCGGGAGGTGGAGGCGGAACTTCCACGACCGTGGCCACTGCTGCTTTCGGTTGTTCGAAGGTCGGTACAGGCTTGGCCAAAGCTACTTTGATCTCTGGCTCCGGCTTTTTGGGTTCAGGAACCGCGACGGTAATCGCCGGCTTTTCGATTGCGGCCTCCTTGGGCTCAAAAGCGGCGGGTGCTGGTCGGCCTGGGATTCGGAATTGAAGCTTTTGGTTCAGGACCACCTCGCCCGAGCCGCCGGTCGTCACGGTCATCGGGTGATAGCCCCTCATCGTCAAGAGCAAATGAGCTGTCGCAACCCCGTCGGCGTTTCTTGGTACTTCGAACAAAAGGGGTGTGGTGCCGAGAATGCGTCCATCCAATGAAACGGTTGCTCCCGGTGGCTCAGTCGAAACACGGAACTTCACCGCCTTCGGTGTGGTCAGCGCGCGCTCAGTCACATCCGCCGGCTTTTCGACAGCCCGCTCGACAATTGGAAGCGGCTGAACGGGAGCATTTGGTTTGATAACCGCTTGAACCTTTGCGGTCGGCTCGGGCGACCTGGATCCGCGTCGGGTTAGCGCAAAAGCGGCAACCACCAAGAAGAGGAGGGCACCGGCCGCAGCGTACCAATAGGTTCGATTCCGATACCAGATCGCCGGCGGAGGTGGCGCGGGCGAGGGATCGACGCTGATGTCGAGGGCCAACGTGTTCTCCGGTCGGGCGACCGGCGGTGGCAGCCAAGAAGGCGGCGAAATCAACGACGTCGCTATTGGCGGCGGTGTGTTTGCCCCAGTTGGAGCGGGAGCTCCGTTAATGAAGATACCGCTATTTCCCGCGGCCAATGCGACTCTCCGCAGCGCCTCCAACAGTTCTTCCATCGACTGGAAGCGATGGGAGGGTTGCTTCTCCAAGCACTTCATCAACACGGCTTCAAATTCAGGCGGAACGTCTGAGTCCGGACGTACGGAACGCAGCGGAGGAACTGGTTCGTTGATGTGCTTGAAAATGACCTCAACGGCATCCTTGGCCCAAAATGGGGGCCGCCCCGCCAACATGTGGTAGCAGGTCGTGCCCAACGAGTAGATGTCGCTTCGCTGGTCGGCTTTGTTGCGCGCTTGCTCCGGCGCCATGTACTGGGGCGAACCGAGAAATACCCCGCCATGGGTAACCTCGGGGTTGATGGACCCGTTCGCGGCCGGGTCAGTCGGATAGCTGGGCGCGGCGCGTTGCTTGTCTGGTTCGGATACGAACGATTTCACCAGGCCGAAATCGAGGACCTTTACCAGGTCCGTTTCGTGATCCTCACTGATTAGCATCACGTTCGCGGGCTTGAGATCGCGGTGAATGACACCTAGCTTGTGCGCCTCTCGGAGCGATCGGCAGACTTGCTGGCAAATGTTGAGGCAGCGCGTCCACCGGAGCGGCCCCGATTTCGCGAGCAGCTGCGCGAGCGTTTGGCCCTCCAAATATTCCATTGCGATGTAGAAGATCCCGTCCGGGGTTTGCCCATAGTCGATGACGGTAATCGTGTTTGGATGTCGTAACCTCGAGGTGAGAGACGCCTCCAGGAAGAATCGCTTTCTGAATTCGGGATCCTTCCCGTTTGCATAGCTGGGGTTGAGCACCTTCAGAGCCACCACTCGATCCAGCGGCGCCTGAACCGCTTTGTACACCTTGCCCATCCCGCCGGAGCCGATCGGCTCGAGGATGGTGAAGCGATCATTGAGGACACGCCGCCAGAGCGGATCAACGACGTCGGATGTATCGGGGATTTGAGAATTTCCCACGACCGCTAACTCCTGGTGTCTGGCTGGTGTGGTGCGGGGACTCGCGAGTCCACAAGGGACTCCGATGTAGCACCGTGAAGATTACTCTCTCGTAATGGCTTGCGAATCGAGATCGATTATCAGCCGCCGAAAACTCGATTAGCAACTGCCGCTCGAGGGTCCACATTGACCTACGATGACCTCCGCCTACGCGGAAATTTCGGCCTCTTAGCGCGCATGATAATCTGCGCTCGGCCGGGTATCAGGGGTTACATCGGCCACACTGCGCCATGGAGCAAAAGTCTTCTGTCGTGCCACAGAGGTCACCCGGCCCGGAACTGCGACTGCTGGATCGCCGTGCGCTGGTTGGATTTCCCGCGCTCTCGGTGTCGCCGGGGTTGGCGATCACAGACTTCGCGCTTCAAATCCCGAATGTCACCTTCCCGTTCAACGTGACCGGTGGTGCGATTCGCTACCAACGCCAGCGTCTCGATTTCGCTTTTCTAGATCTCACCGTCGACGCGGAATGGATCGCCAGAAAATTCGCGGCGGCAGTTGGCCGGCTCGGCGAGATCGAGGAACTTCAGCTCGGCTTTCGTCACGGCTACCTCGAAGGGCAGGGACGGATCGCAACCGGTCAGAGGACTCCTTTCACTTTCAAGATCGGGTTCGACGCGGACGGAGAGCGTCTGGCGCTGATCTTCTACGAAGTCCGCCTCTATGGCTTTTCGCCAGTGCCCGCTCCGCAGATCCCAGTGTTGCTCGCTCGATTCGCCGACGAGAGCAAGCTCCTCCCGGGAGCTCGGCGAAAGGGCTCGAGCGGCTTTACCGCGGATCTTCTTCCTGACCTGGCTCGGCTCGCCGCGGTGAGCCGCGGTTACCGGATGCCATCGCTCGATCAGGCGAGATTGTCGTCGGTTGAGGTGAGCCCCCAGGGCTTGCGGATCCGCTTCGCCTCCGGCGGATTGCCCCCTGTTCCTGCCGCCGACGATGATTTGATGCTCACGCTGGAAGGGGCGCGTGCATTTTTCGAGGCAGAGGAGCTGATCGCGCGCGGCCGGTTGAATGAAGCTCGAGAGCTGTATCTTCGCTCCGGAGACACTCAGGAAGCTCATCCTTTTGCAGCCGAAAGGCTGCTTGGACTTTTGGTAGCCGATCCCCGAGCGCATGAGTTGGTGATCGACGTTGCCGCCTCGCTCGCACGACGGCGTGAGCGCAGCGGCGCAGCGCTGTGGACCGAGGCGGTTGTTCGCGAGAGTCGCGGTGAAAGGGGCCGGGCCGCCGAGAGGTATCTCGCCCTTTGCGAACTGGCGCGGAAAGCCGGAGAGCAGACCTCTGCATTTTTTGCCGCGGAGGCAGCGGCGCGCGCGGCGGCCGACCAGGTACCCCAAATCGCGGTCCGGGCGCTGCACGAGCTGCTGGGCATCCGACCGGATCACCTTCCTTCTTTGAAGGCGCTCGCCAAAGCATCCGATCTCGCGGGCGACCGCGGTGGCGCGATTCGCGCCTTCCGACGGATTGCCGCGTTGGCACGCGATCCCCTCGATTCGGCGCAAGCCCATGTGGAACTCGCCCGCCTCAGTAGCCAAACCGAGGATGATTTGGCCGGCGCGCGGTTGCATTGCGAGGCATCGCTGCGGCTTGCGCCCGATCACCCCGATGCGCTGGAGCTTCTGGCCGAGTTGTGCTTCCAATCCGGAGAACACCTGCGGGCGATAAAATCGGCGGATCGCCTGCGAGAAGTTGCCTTGGGTCGGCACGAGCTGCAGCGAGTGGGTCGAGCCGACCTCTTCGCCGGCAAGGTATGGGAGTTGGGTCTCAAGCAGCTCGACAACGCTTTGCTGCGCTATCGGGAAGCGGCCTCACTGATGCCGGCGGAACCCGAACCAGCCTACCTTCGTGCCCGAGTCGCCGAACGGGTGGGCCGGTTGCAGGAGGCGCTTGCCGCCTATCAGCAGGCGGTTGAGTTGGCGGGACCAAGCCCAGATCAACCGACGATTCGAGAAGCCGCTCACCACTCGCACCGGGCCCTGGCGCAGATGAACGTTCGGCTGGGCAACCCGGCAAAAGCGCGCGAGCACCTAGAAGCGGCGCTCGCGCTGGATCCCAAGGACAAAGATGCGCTCCAGGAGCTGGTTCCGTATTACCGAGCATCCGGTCGAGCGGCTGAGCTTGCCGACGCTTGCGAAAAAGCCGCTGCGATCGAGGAGGACTTGAAGCGGCGCGCCGCTTTGCTGGCGGAGGCCGGCGAGCTACATCGCAACCGCTTGGGCAATCCGGCGAAAGCGGAGACCCTCCTTTCGACCGCGCTTGAGTTGGACTCCCTGAACCGGATCGCGCTGGAGGCACTTTTGGCTTTGGCTGAAAGCCGGCGCGATGGAGCTCAAATGTCGCGCTGTCTGAAGGCACTCGCGCTGCTGGCGCCGGATCCCAAGGAGCGGGCGCGCCATTACCGACGATTGGCAGTAGTGGCGCGCGATCTCACTTTTGACTCGGAGCTGGCAACGGTTGCGCTTGCCGAGATCTTGCGGTTGGAGCCGAACGACGTTCCTACCTTGGCTGAGCTGTGCTCGGTGCATCGCCGCCGGGGCGACATGGATGGGCTGGCGTTGGCGCTCGAGCAACGAGCGAGACTTGCGGAGGAGCAGGGGGACGCCCGAACCGCCGCGCCGTCGCTTCGCGAGTTGGCTCAAGTACTCGAAGTCCGGCTGGGGAGATCGAGCGAGGCATTTTTCGCAATTGAGAAGGCGGCCCGGCTCTCTCCTGAACCGGAAGTATTGTTGGAGTTTGCGGATCTGTCGATGCGGTGTGGACGGCCCGATCCAGCGCGCCGAGCGTACGAAGCCGCTCTTAGTTCCCTTGCTGAGCGGATCGCCCCACAGCGTCTGGCTGAGATTCAAGCCAAGCTCGGAGCGGCCTGTGACCAGTTGGGGGACCGCGACGCCGCCAGAGTTGCATTCACTCACGCCTTGCCATTTCGGTTACTCGACGACCCATTGGCGAACCGGCTCGACGAGCTCTCTCTCGACGCGAATCAGTCCGAAGGACTGGCGAGCCTGTGGCATGCGCGGGCCAGCGCACTGCTCAGTGCTCAACGTCATTCGGAAGCCGCCGCTCTATTTTCGAAGAGCGCCGATGCGTTGCTGAAATCGGGCGAGGTCGGGGGCGCCCTCTCCCGACTTCAGGCCGCGCTTGAGGCCAGTCCATCCGGACCTCTCGCTGGGGAAGTCCTGCACAAATTGTCCGTTCTGCATCTCGAGCGCGGCGAGCCACGAGAAGCATCCAGACTCGTGGCCAAGCAAGCCGCGTTGGCCCAGGATCACCGCACAGGGGCGAAGCTTCTCTTCCGGGCCGCGAGTCTGATTCACGGCAACGCTGAGGAAGAGACGCTTTTGGCGCAGTCGATCGCCGAGGATGACCAGTTCATACCTGCGCGGGTCCGGCGGGCCGAGCTGCTGCTACAAAGCAATCCCCAGCAAGCGCTTGCCGATCTCGAGGCAGCGCTGGCTGCCCCGACTTCGGATCCCGATACGCCTGCGGCCGATGTCAGGATGGAGTTGACCCGCAAGGCCGCATTCCTGGCGCTGAAGGTTGGACAAACCGAGGCCGCCCGCCGGTACCTGGATCAGTGTTTACGTTGCTGGCCAGAGGACCTGGAAATCCAGTCTCAGCTGGCGAAGCTCCATCGCCAGGCTGGAGCGAAAGAGCAGCTGTTTGATCTGCTGATGCGGCTGTGGCCCAGGTTGGAGGGGGCGGATCGCGGTGAAGCATGCCGAGAGACCGCAGACCTCGCACTTCAGCTCGGACGGCCCGACGAGGCTGCCGCAATGTTGCGAAGATTGCTCGAAGTCAAACCGGCCGATGTGTGGGCGACGAAGGCGCTGCTCCGGCTTTTACCTCAGCCCGGCGCATCCGAAGCGGACGAGCGGGAGCTTCAGTCTCTGTTCTCGACGCTGGTCGAGACGACATCTGGCGCCGAGCGATCCGGATTTCTTTCGCAGCGGGCTGGATCGTATCGGCGCGTCGGCGATTTAGAGAAAGCCAAGCGTGACCTTACCGAAGCGACAAGCGATCACAGCCAAGAGGCTCGAATTTTCGAAGAACTGGCCGACCTCGCGCGGCAGATGGGAGACGAGCATGGCGAGGTGGATGCCTGGGCCGAGGGAGCCCAGCAGCATCCGTCGATCGCGGAGAAGGCAATCCCAAGGCTGATCGCCTTGTCGCGCTCGCGGCTGAACCAAAAGGATCTGGAGAGTGCACGGCGCGGCTTTTCGATTGCAGCCGAGTTCGCCTCAGCGGATTGGCAGCGGTGCGAAGTCTTTCTTGGCCTCGCCGATGTGCACGGCGCGTTGGGTGATTCTGCGGCAGTCGCTTCCGCGTTGGAGCAGGCGGCCTGCTATGGGCCGCTGGACAAGCGGATCGAAGCGCACTTGCGGCGGGGATCGCTCTTGGAGCAGCGAGGCGCCTTGGCCGAGGCGGCTCAGAGCTACGAGGCGGTGTTGGCGCTTACCGCCCGCCATACCGCTGCTACGGCAGGCTTGATTCGGGTGTTTCGCGCCTCGGAGGATTGGTCCGGTCTTGCGGAGGTCCTGGCGGTACAGGCTACGCAGTCACCGAAAGAGCAGGCCGCTCCCCTTTACGCAGAGCTGGGCGCTCTCTATCTGGAGCGGCTGAACCAAAAGGGACCTGCAGAAGCGGCTCTCAAGCAAGCGGTGCGAATCGATCCTTTGAATCTGGTCGCCCGCCGCCAGCTCGCTCCAATTCTGATTGATCGAGGTGAATTGGCAGAGGCGGTTGAGTTGTTGGAAGAAGGGGCGCAAATCATCTCGCCGGAAGAGGGGGCCCAGCTGCTTCGCGACGGAATGGAGTTGGCGCGTCGCGCCGGCGAATCGCATCTGGCTCTACGCCTGGGACGCAAAGCTCAACTGCTGGGGCTCAGCGACCGGGTCTTCCTCAGGGAGCTGGCCGATCTTCTCTACCTGCAGGGCGCGCTCAATGAAGCTTTGCCGCTTCAGCGGAAGCTGGCCGACGAGACCGATTTCGCGGAATTTCCGGAAGAGAGCGAGGAAACCCTTCTGCGCCTGGCGGATCTGGCAGAGCAGCTCTCTGATCGTGCCTTGGCGGAGAAGACGCTTCGAGACTTGATGCGAGAGCGCCCGCTTTGTTTGGCTGCCGCCGAAAGACTGTCTCGGCTGGTGATTAGCGATCGCCCTCGTGAGGCAATTGAGGTGCTCCGGAGCTACGCTACCCAGTTGGGGTCATCCGACCAGAGAGCGGATCTCCTCGTTTCACTGGCCAAGCGGGCGCGCGAAGAGCTTGCCGATTTCGACTTGGCTTCCCGCCTGCTGAGGGATGCCGCAGAAAAGGCCGAGGATTCCCTGCCGATTCAACGGCAGCTCGTCGAGCTGTACCGGGCGACGGGCCGACTGCCGGAGCTGATTGAAGAGCTCAGGGCGGTGGCGGCTCTGACCGAGCGGGCTGGCGACGTCGACGGAACACTAAAGGTACTCGCGGAAGAGGCCGCGTTGTGCGAGCAGAGCGGCCGTGTCGACGATGCGCTTGCCACCCTGAGTCGCCTTCGCGCTGTTTGTGAAGAGGCGGGCCGAAGCGAACAGGCGGGCTTCTATCAGAGGCGACGCGCCGAGCTGTTTCGGGATTTCAAGCTCGACTTGGACGCGGCCGAGGAGGCGTTAAAGAGCAGTTTTCAGCTGTTTGCAGATCTTGCAACTGCGGAGGAAGGTCGGGCCCTCGCTGCCAGACGCAATGACGCCCGTTCCGAAGCGGAGTGGATCGAAAGATCCTTGGATCTTCGTTCGCCCGCTGCTCGGAGCGAGGCGTTGGTACGTCTGGGAGAGTTGCTGGCTGGACCTCTGGGGGCAGTGGATCGGGCCGAGCACGTGCTTCGCGGTGCAGTGGAGGCCGATCCTCAATCGGCGAAAGCCGAAAAGTTGCTGAAGGAACTCTTCGAGTCCTCAGGCAAGCTGGAAGACTTGGCACTCCATTACCAGCGGATGGCGGAGCGGGCTCAAGATCCATCCATCCGAGTAAGACGCTGGCGCGAAGCGGCCGGGATTTATCGTGAACGCTTGCGAAATCTGAGCAGCGCCATGGCATGCCTGCTGGCCGCGCACGCTGAGGCGCCCAACGATCTGGAGCTTGCCGTTGAGACCGCCGATCTGTTGTACCAGCTTGGCAGAAGGGAAGACGCTGCTGAATTGGATGAGGCGATCCTCAAGTCGGATCCCTTGAACGAGCGAATCTTCACTCGCCAAATTGCTTTTTTGGAGGAGCAAGCAGACCAGCATCGAATCGCCGCGCTTCGGGTGGCGCGAGCTGAAAAGTTGGAGCCCGAAACGGCTGCGGCAGAATATCTGCACGCTGCGGAGTCCTATCGCTCAGTGGCTGCCGAAGAGCGAGTTCGTTGGTGCGAGGAGAAGGCATTTGAGCTGGCGCCTTCCAAGAACGATGCATTTGCGGCTGCGCGGGCCCGAGCGGAATCGAGCGTGCGTCGATTGGCAGACGTCCTGTCCCGCCGCGCCGAAGCAGTTCCGGAAGAAGCTTACGCTTTGCTTCGCGAGCGCGCGGAGGCGCTGGTCGCGGCAGGGGAGCCGCTGTTGGGGGCTGCGGCGTACGACGATCTTCTTCGCCAATTCCCCGATGACTTTATGGCGCTGGTTGCCCGGGCCGAGCTCGCCGCGCAATCAGGAGGGCCGATGGCGGCCCAGCCGTTCGATCGCCGGCTGCTCGCGATCGTCGATCGCGATGGATCCGCAGAACTGCGAGCCAAGACCCACCTTCGCCTTGGGCAGGCGGCGCTCAGCTCGCACGCGCTGCGCGATGCTGCGGATGCTTTGGAAGCGGTGCTGGAACTGGATTCGGAGGGGCCACGCGGCCGGGACGCGCTCTCACTTCTGGCGGACGTCTATTCCCAAGCATCCAACGCGGAAGGGCTCTACCGGGTTACCTTGCGCCAAGCGTCGCGAGCCTCGGGGGATGAGGCGGAGGCGCTTTATCGGCGTGCCGCGGGTCTGCTCGCGGATCCTGCCGCCGCGATCGATGCACTGTTGCCTTTGGCCTCGGCGCATCCGGCCGACGCGGCGCTGGTCGAACGAACAGCGGCTGGACTTACCTCGCTCAAGCGCCACCGCGAATTGGTCGACCTTTACGAAAAGAGCGCACAAGCGATTGGCGGGACAGGTGCCGGGGAGATGCTGGAAAAGGCCGCGACACTTGCCGCGGAGGAGCTGGGCGACGCTGTCCGCGAGCGAGACCTGCGTGAACAGGCGGGTCGCATTTATGCTCGACTGGGCCACTGGTCCAAGGCTGCGCCACTGTTAGAGGAAGCGGCGAAAACCGGATCGCCTGCAGCGATCGGGGCTGTGCGCGAGCTGCTGGTCAATGCGTATGACGCGCTGTCACAGAAAGCCAAGGCGTACCAGATTTTGTGCGAGCTCGAAGAAACTGAGGCGCGCCAGCGGCGCCGCATCGTGCTCGCAAATGAGTTGGGACTGGTTGGAGAATCCCTCCAACTGCAGGAGCGGCTGACTGATGATCCGGCCGAGCTGGAGAAAATTCTCCAAGGTTATCTGGAGGCAAACCTGCTTCCCTCTGCGGTGCGGCTAGGGCAGCGCCTCCTGGACTTGGGAAACGTCTCGCTTCAGACCCGCCGTAGCATGGCGGAACGGTTCGCCTCCTCTCCCGAGGGAGCGGCAATTGCCCGGAGGCTTTGGCCCGAGTTGCTGAAGAGCGATGTCCTGGATCAGGATGGATGGACGTTGTACGCGCAAACCCTCCGAACGGCAGGTAAACAATCCCTGGCACAGCTCGCCGACGGTTTTGGAGCTGCGCTTTCGTCGACGACCGCCACGCCTTCGCCAGTGGAGCCGGTTCGCCAGTTGGAACGATCCTTCTGGGTTGGAAACTGGCCGCGGAGGCCAGAAGGACTCCTTCCGATAACGGTGCAGTCGATGCCAAGACTGTACGAAGCCATCTCGCCAACTGTGCGCGCCCTCGCTGGAGAAGAGATCAAGATTTTTCTTCACCCCTCGGGCGGGGTGGAAGGCTATCTGCTCAACTTGAATGAGTTGGTGCTCGGCGCAGCGGCTCTGAGCTGCTTTCGCACGGCGGAGCTCGGGTTTCTTTGCGCCTTGGCACTCGCCCTGGGCGACCGGGGGTTCCTGCTCGCAAACCCAGAGCCAATCGAAGGCTTTGACCAAGCGGTCTGTTTCGCTTTCGATGCGCTGCCTTCATCGCTGGCAGCGTCTCGGGTAATCGCCCAGCTCGATCCGCAGATTCGCGGCTCGAACCCAGCGCAGGTCGATGTCGGCCAAGTGTTGCGCGCTAACAGCTCTTTTCGGGCATTGGCGATCCACTGGCTCGGTCTCAGGTAAGCTCGCGGCATGAGGTCGCGGTTCATTTTCGTCGCGGTGTTCCTTTGCCTGGCGTGTCCTGGGCAAAAGCCACCGGGAGACGAGTTGATCGGAACCTTCAGCTTCATCGCCACACCGGTGTCCGCGAACTGCCAACTGGCGGAAGTTCCAGATAGTGGGTTCACCTTCGATGCGATTTTCTCGCGTAACAAAAATCCCGGAAACCAAGCCTGGGTTACCGTCTACGGCGCGTCCCGCGAGGCGACCTATGATGGCGGGTATGTGTTTTCCGAGCAGATCGCACCGCGCACCTTCGTTGCCTGTCAACCGGGCTGCCCAACGGTAGCGGTTGACGAGGTCTTTCAGGTGGTGCTGCTGAGTGCGAGCCAGGACGCTCTTTTGGGCTCGACCTGTCCGCCGTCGGCGCTCGACGGAGGTGTGCCAGGCCCTGATGCGGGGGCGATGCCACCGAGCTCGCAGCCGTCGGGCTTCGATGCAGTCCGCGCCTGCGGAGCTCTGACCGATGCAGTTTCGCCGGATGCGGGATGTTTTTGCCCGCCTTGTAGCTTGGTGTACAGCGTCGAGGGCACGCGAAAGTGAAAGCCGTCGTCCTCTTGTCCGGCGGCGTAGACTCGGCGACTTGCCTTGCGATCGCAAAAGCGGAGGGATTCGAGCCAGTGTGTCTCACCGTCTCGTACGGCCAGCGGCACAGTGTTGAGCTGGAGCGGGCGCGGGAAGTTGCTCAATCCGGTGGAGCTCGTGAATTCAAGCTCGTCACAGTCGATCTGCGCTCAATTGGCGGTTCGGCGTTAACCGCAGACCTTCCGATACCCAAGGATCGCGATGACCACAGCCGAGCACGAGGCATTCCCTCGACCTACGTGCCTGCCCGCAACACCATTTTCCTGGCGCTCGCCCTGGGATTGGCCGAGGTGGTGGGGTCCACGGATCTGTTCATCGGCGTGAACGCGGTGGACTACAGCGGGTACCCTGATTGCCGGCCGGAATTCATTCGTGCCTTCGAGGCGATGGCTAACCTTGCAACACGGGCAGGGGTCGAGGGTGCTCGATTCAAGATCCACGCGCCTTTGGCAGGACTGTCGAAAGCGGAAATCATCAGGCGGGGGACAGCCCTGGGCGTCAACTACGCTCTAACCCACTCCTGCTACGATCCCGACTCCTTGGGTCGCGCCTGTGGTCGATGCGACAGCTGTGTGATTCGACGACGCGGCTTCCAAGAAGCTGGAATCCCGGATCCGACGCGTTACACCCCGATTTGAGCAGCCGCGGAAAGCTAGACCGCCAAGGGAGCAGTTAGCGCCTGCGCTCGTCGGCACGGCGCAGCGCGATCAGTTCACCGACGATCGAAACGGCAATCTCCGCGGGGGTAAGGGCATGAATGGGCAGGCCCATCGGGCTGCGCAGACGGGCCAGATCCTTCTCGCTCATTCCCGCCGCCAACAGGCGCATCTTGAATCGCTCGGCCTTGCGGCGGCTTCCGATCAGCCCGATGTATGCGGACGGTTTGGGCAGCAGCGCTTCGACTACCGCTTGGTCGAGAGGATGATCGTGAGTCGTAATGCAATAGAAGCACTCGGGGCCGCCGGACTCCTGACGCGCGTGATCGGCAGGATTCTTGAGCACCAGTTCATCCACCTCCGCAAATCGTTCCCGAGTCGCCCAGTCCTTGCGCTCGTCCACCACGCCGACCCAGAATCCGACTTGCTTCGCCAACGAGGCCAGCTCCTTTGCCACGTGCCCCGCGCCGTAGATCCACAACCGAGTAGCCGGACTGTGCTTTTCAAGAAACACCTTCATTTTTCCGCCGCAGCACATGCCCAGATCATGCGTCAGGTGAGTCTCGATCGTTCGAGTGGTGTCCGACACTTTGAACAGCTCTTTAGCGGCCTCGACGATCTGCATTTCTATCGCGCCACCACCAACGGTTCCCAGGATTGTACCGTCCGAGAGAACGACCATTTTCGAACCGGGCTTCTGTGGCGTCGAGCCACTCGAATCAATGACAGTGGCTAGCACGAAGGGGCGGCCTTCCAGCGCTAGCTGAGCGATCTGTGAGTAGAGGTCCATTTTTCTAAGAACCCACGCGGGCGATGCCGTTGTTGTCGACGTTGAGCTGTGTCCCTGGCTCGGAGCTATCGCGATGGACGTACCCCATGGCAGTTACTGTGTTCTGCTCGAATGAGCGCACCGCTGAGGTTACAAAGCCCACCGCCTTTCCGTCGCGAAGCAGCGCCGTCTTCGGCTGAGGCAGGTGGTCTTCCAGAACGAGGCCGCATAGCAGTCGGTTTACGTGGCCGCGATAGGTAACGCGGGCAATCACCTCCTGTCCGATGTAGCAGCCTTTGGTATAGCTGATCGCACGTTGGAGGTTTGCCTCCAATGGAATCGTTTGTTCATCCATATCGATTCCGTAACGAGGCACGCGCGATTGTACGCGCACAACTTCGTAGGTTTGCATTCCCGCGGGTCGAGTCGCTGTCCCCAAAGAAGCGCTCAGCAACTGTTGGGCGATTGCACCCAGCCTGTCCTTGGGGATCAGCAGCCGTCGCGCCGTGGCTCCGAGGACGTCATCCCGAAGGACAGAGACATCCTTTCCGAACGACTGGGCCAATAGAGCGTCTGCCTGCGGCCCGGCTACCGCGAGCAGTCCAAAATCACCGCTAACATCGGAAAGCTCAACGTCCTCGGAGACGATGTATTTTTCCAGGGCTGCCTTTGCCTTGGGAGCCAAACCTGCCTCCAGTTCCAGGAGGACATCGGATTCTCGCTTGAGAACCCGCACATCGCAGATCATTGATCCCTTCGTGGTCAGGAGAGCCGCGTAGGTTTGCTCGCCTACGGCGAGGCTTTGAACGTCGTTGGTGAGCATGCCCTGCAGAAAAGGGACTCGATCGCTGCCTACCGCCCTCAGGACTTGTCGATGGCTGAGGTCGAACAGCGCGGCGCCTGAGCGCCAGGCGGCATATTCAGCAGCCGGGGAGCCATAGTGCTCCACGATTTCTCTTTCGTTCCAGCCACCGAAGATGGCCCCGAGCTTCTCGTGAAGGGTATGCAAGGCAAGCGGTTCCATTCGAACCGCTATATAAGTGGTAGGCTTTCCAGCGCCAACCCAACCGGGCCGTGGACGGAAATAGCCGACCGGGTGCGCCCCTTTTTCATGATGACGAAGCAAAAAGGCGAACTTCGGCAGTTGTCACCGATCACTCCGGTGATGCTGCTCGCCACGAGCGGTGCCATCAGTCTGTTGGCGCTTTTTCAGTGGATGGAGTTGGTACTGGTGCGCTCCGGTGGCCAAAGCATTTGCAACATCAACCAAACCATCAATTGTGAGGCAGTCTGGAATTCCCAATTTGCCAGTCGAATCCATGACTTGCTCGGCCTTCCGGTCGCCGGCTTGGGCATGGTTTGGGGCCTGACCGCCTTTGGAGCGTCGTGTCTATTGGTGCATCGGGCGCTTTCCGGAGCCTCGGTCGGGTTGGCTAGCGCAGTTATCCGGCTTGTTGGCGGTGTCGGTCTTTTGGTGTCCTTCGTTTTGGCGCTGGAGAGCTTTCGCGCCGGGACGCTCTGCCTAACGTGTTTGGGAACGATCACGCTGGTCGTGCTCTATGACATCGTCGCCTGGAAGCTGCTACCGGACCCGGTCTCGGCGATGCGACAGGAGTTGAAACCCACGCTCGCGTGGAGCGCAGGGCTCGCTGTTGCAAGCTACTTGCTGCTGCTGGGTCCAGGGCTGGCCACCCCTCATGCGAAGAGCAACCTTGGTCAAGTCGACCACGTCGGCTCCTCGACGTCGGAAGGGAACACGGATGCGCTCAAGGCGTATCTGTCGGGACTCGGCAGGCCAGAGCAGCAGGCGGTAAGTAACTCCTTGGCGACGTACCGCCGATCGCCGGCCCCGGAGCTCAGGAATTTTCCGGTTCGCAGGCGTCTGGGTCCGGCAAATGCCCCAGTGAAGTTCGTCGAATTTACCGACATTCGGTGCAGCCACTGCGCTCAGCTGATCGATGTCATGAAGCAGATTGAGAAAGTCGTACCCTCCGACAGAATTTCGATAGAGGCACGGAATTTTCCGCTCGATGCAGCGTGCAATCCCGCGCTCAAGGGATCCGATGGCACGGGCATGCGCTGCCTGGGCGCGAAGGCGCAAATCTGCCTGGAGAACGCACCTGACTTTTGGGAGCTTCGAGAAAAGCTGTTCAGTGAGCAGGAGACGTTGACTCCTCAGCGCATCGTCGAAATTGCGTCCTCGGGTTCGATGAAGCGCGCGGATTTGGACGCTTGTCTCGGTAGCCCAGACACGAATCAGAAGCTGAGCGAGGACATTGCCTACGCGATGCTATTTTCCCCTCAAGGGACTCCGCTGGTGTTGATCAACGGCAGAGAAGCGATGGCAATCCCATCGTTCCTACTTGCAATGGCCCTGACCGGCGCCAATCCGGATTCCCCTGCCTTCGCCGCTCTTCCGCCCTCGCATGCCGCAGGACAACCGTAACCGGCGGGCCAAGCCTAGGCTGGTTCCAGCCGAGGCTCCATTCAATGACGCCTTTCGGGGACTCGCGGGAAAGTTCGGTCCGCTGCGCGAGTCCGAGGGGGCTGGACGCGAGCGGACACCCGCGCGCCCCCGACCGCCTGCCAAGGCGGTAATACGTCTCGAAAAGAAAGGGCGGGCTGGCAAGGAAGTCACCGTCATCGAGCAGTTGGATCTCAGTCAAGGCGAGTTGAGTGAATGGCTCCGCGATTTGAAGGAACGCTTGGGCTGCGGCGGCGCGATCGAGGAGCGCGCCTTGGTCCTCCAGGGCAATCAGTGCCAGCGCGTTCGGGCTTATCTTGAGACGCGAGCAGTCGGTCAGATCAGAGGGCCGAAATGATTGCTTCAGTGAATTCGGCGGTGTTCGCGGTCCCGCCGAGATCGCGCGTCCGTACCTTGCCGTCCGCGTATACCTTGTGGATCGCGAGATCCAAGCGATCCGCTTCGTTGGGAAGCTCGATCCAGCGCAGCATCATCACTGCCGACATCATCAGCGCAGTCGGATTGGCGAGCCCCTTGCCGGCAATGTCCGGTGCCGTTCCATGGACCGCCTCGAAGATCGCGCAGCGTTCGCCAAAATTCGCGCCGGGCACGACTCCCAGGCCGCCAACGAGCCCCGCGCACAAATCGGACACGATGTCTCCATAAAGGTTTTCCAGCAACAGCACGTCGTACTGCCCCGGATCCTTCACCAATTGCATGCAAAGATTGTCGACGATCACTTCGGTGTAACCGATGCTGGGGTATTCGCGCGCGACGCGGCGGCACGAGTCAAGGAAAAGCCCATCGGAAAGCTTCATGATGTTCGCCTTGTGAATCGCGCTCACCTTCTTGCGCGATTGCTTGCGGGCCAGCTCGAACGCGAACCGTGCAATCCGCAGCGAAGCCCGTTCGGTGATGATCTTCAGGCTCTCGACCACGCCCGGGACGACGACGTGCTCGAGGCCCGCATACAGGTCTTCCGTATTTTCCCGGACCACGATGAGATCCACACCTTCGTACCGGGTCTTTAGATTGGGAAGGGACTTCACGGGTCGCAGGTTGGCGTACAGGTCCAGCTGCTTACGCAATGCCACGTTCGCCGAGGGTAAACCGTGGCCAATGCTCGTGCCGGTGGGCCCTTTGAGGGCCACCCCATTGCGGGTGACCGACTCCAGCGTCTGCAGGGGCAGATTTGTCCCGTACTTGTTGACAACTTCCGAGCCGATTTCGCATGTCTCGAAAGTTATAGGTGTTTTCATCGCCTCCAGGACCCTCACTGTGGCGCGGGCCACCTCCGGTCCAATGCCATCCCCAGGAAGCAGAGACACCTTTCTTAAGCTCGGCATGTGAAACCGTTTAGCACGGTCGCCTGGCTTTTTTGCGGGCAGAAATGCCGAGAATTCGTAGATTCAAATATTCCGGCCGGTGCGCCGTCTAGGAGATTGACTTCCCCGAAGTGTTCGGAGGACGAAAGATGAAACTGCACCTGGACTCGTGCCGCCGCTCAATTTCCCGCTTTGGAAGCGCCGCACTGTTGGCGCTCAGTCTGCTGAGCCTTGCCCCGGGACAAGCTTCCGCTCAGATAGGCGTTTCGTTCGACACGTTCTACGACTCGTTGTCTCCGTATGGTGAGTGGTTGTACGTCGGACAGTATGGCCGCGTGTGGCGTCCTCGGGTGTCGGTCGTGGGCCTCGGCTTTCGCCCCTACACGACGGGCGGGCACTGGGTCTACACCGATTACGGCTGGTCCTTCGAGAGCGACTACGAGTGGGGATGGGCTCCATTCCATTATGGACGCTGGTTGCCCGATTCGGACTTTGGTTGGGTATGGGTACCGGATACCGTTTGGGCGCCGGCCTGGGTCGACTGGCGTTACGGCGACGGATACATCGGCTGGGCCCCGCTCGCGCCGTTCGGCGCTCGAGTAGTCATCGATAGTTACTACCCGGCGTGGTGCTTCGTTCCAAGCCGGTACTTTCTGGCGCGCGACTTCTACCACCATGCTGTGCCGATCGACCGCGTGCAGGTCCACTTTGGCGCCACGGTCCCGATCCGCAACGAAGTCGTTTACGGGGGAGCCCGGTGGTACGCCGGTCCTCCAGTGAGCCATGTGGCCGGCGCGGTAGGCCAGCCAATCCATCCGGTAGCCGTGGTGCCCCCTCGCCCTGGCGTGGTGCAGCCGGTGCACGCAGGTACGCCAACGGTCGTGTCTGTCCAGCCCCAGGGCTTTGGTGGGGCGCCTGTACATCAGGGCACCTCTTCGAACGTTATTCGCTCCGCTCCACCAGTTGGGTCGCACGGTCCGGCAATTTCCAATCCTCACCCGGTCTCCCCGGGTTGGTCTCAGAGCCGGCCGGTCAACACGCAGGTCCCTTCGCCCGCCTCGAGCACTCCCGTCGCGCCGCCAGCGACCGGTCCTCGCCTGCAGCCAGGTTGGGGCGCCCAGCCTGCACCCTCAGCCCCTCCTCCCGGAGGCCGCGCGGGAACTCCTCAGAGCGCTGTTCCCCAGTTTCATTCCAGCGCACCTACGGGGCAGTTCATGAAACCAATCCCTCAGCCGGCGCCTACTTTCAATCAGCCTGCACCGGTGGCCCGGGCGACGCAATTCCCGATGGGCGGTCGGTCCATCCAGGCTCCTGCGCCCACTTTTCACGCACCGGCTGCGCCAGCGCCTCACGCACCTGTCGCGGTCACCCCGACCTACCGCCCTCCTAGCGCGCCTGTTCTGTCCGGAGCCGCTCGAGGCGGTGGCGGTTCCATTCCCCATGGCGGCACGCCCGTGGGAAGAGGCCAGTCGGAGCGCTGAACCGTCTGCCGCTTGCAAGGAGTGTAGAGGTTTTCCTCCCACTCGCGTCCGAGCGTAGAGTCGTGAAGCGGAGGCAGGGATGGCACGGATCCTCGTCGCGGTTTTGGGACTCGCAGCAGTAAGCGCCGCTTTGTACATCTATCTCTCCCAGGGCCCGACCAAAGCTGCGCAGTCGCAGTCTCCTCATCGAGCTTTGGAGAACGTGAGGGTCAAAGCAAAAGACATCGAGAGCGATGCGCAGCGACGGGCCGACGAATCCCTCAAGCTTTCCGATCCGGCGCGCAATTAACCGACGCCGATCAGGAGCGGCGCGCCTTTTCGTGGGTAGCAGTCACCACCGTGCCGATCCCGCCCCGGACGTTGAAATGACCTTCGACGACCGCTCGTCGAGGAGCAAGCGCACCAACCAGGTCATCAAGAATCCGGTTGACAACCGCTTCGTGGAACGCGCCTTCGTTGCGGTAGGACCAGAGGTATAGCTTCAGGCTCTTGAGCTCGACGCAGCGCTGGTCAGGCACGTAGCGAATCTTGATATGGGCAAAGTCCGGCTGGCCGGTAAGTGGGCACAGACAAGTGAACTCGGGACAGTCGAACGAAATCTCGTAGTCCCGCTGAGGTGCGGGGTTCGAGAAAGTCTCGAGCGATTTTGACGGTTGGGTCGGCATCGGGCGTTTGTGCCATGACGGAATTGGCTCGTAAAGGGCGCCGCCTAGTGCGCAGGCGAGCGCTCGCGCAGCGACTGAAAAGTCACGATCTTGACGCCGTTTCGGTCCAAGAGGGCACGTGCGGTTGAACTGGTGAAGGTTCGCAGTTCTACCTCCCGCTGGCTCGAGTAGCCGCTGACAACAAGCTGGGGAACATACCCGGGGTGGCACATCAGCTCGGTCACTCCCGGCGGCAGAGCACTCAGCTCCATCTCCAAGCGGCTGAGGGTCCAGTACGGTTCCGCTCCTGCGTCTCCGATGAAGTGGTCAGTGGTAGCCACCTGATGACGATTCAGCTCAAGCCGCATTGCAGCGTTTAGCGACCGGACCGGCAACCCGCGGGCGCGTGCGGCTGCGATTACCCCGGCGAGCACTCCAGCGTGTCGGTGGAGGTGTTTGTGAACGTCAATGTGCGTTGGTTCGCGATGTAGCAACTGTTTGGCTAGCTCGAGTTGCGCCAGGGTTTCTCTCTCAACCACCTCGGGTGGGAGTTTCGGCGCCATCGCCTCGGAGAACTGCCCATCAACCACAAACGACACAGGAAACTGTGGGGACACGGGCAAATATCTTGCGAGGTTGAGATGGAGCCCGACCGCAATCCCATCCGCCTGAGCAGCGGAGCGTGCGCTGTACGATGTGTTCACGAGGAGGCTTGTGGAGGAAACAATCCCATTTCGAATCGACTCGATGATCCCGTCGGTAACTGCTGGATCGTAGCCGAGGTCGTCCGCATTGATGATCAGTGTGGGTTTATTCATCGCCGGTGGTCCAGTCGAGAAACCTGTTCCGTCTCACCGGTTTGGCGCATCGGAGGAAGTTGATATTCTTTTCACTCGGTACGGCTGGCGGCAAACAAAAAAAGCCCGGAACCAAATACCACGCAAATGAAAATTGAAATGCTTCGGTGGTGCACCGTTTTGGCGCTTGCATCCGTTGCATCGGGAAATGCGAGTGCTCAACCAGCGGAGGAGATGGTCGACGACCCTCTGACCGGGTACACCACGGGCAGTTATCCGAGCGAGTTGATTCATCGTCCCTGGGCGCTTCCGAGGGGGATGATCGAGATCACCGCACTGGGATACTTCAATCTGACGCAGAACTCCATTGGCAAGCCGAGCTTTCTCGCACCAGCGGCGTATTACGGGGTGGATGACCTGATCTCGGTGGGTGTTACCCACTCGTTGGGCTTTTGTTTGCGAGGATGCGGCAATCTTAATCGCTACAGCGACGTTGCCGCCGAGGCGGTCTTCCTGCTCAGCGGACCGAAATCGCCCACCCAGTTTGCCCTGGTGGGTGGCCTGAACTTCAGCAACTTCAATCCGCTGATGGCCGGTCTGTATTACGGCCTCGATGGAAGACTCGTGCTCGGTCCGCTGGCGCTGACGTTTAAGCCACGGGTTTACGTTGGGATCGTCAATCGCAACTCCACGATCACCCTCGCCGGACAATTCAGTGGGTTCAATTATGGCACGGAACGCGTGGACGTGCCGGTTCAGCTTCAGGTGCAGATTTTTTCGCACTTGGCGCTGTTCGCCCAATCTGGGTTTGCCGCACCGATCGAGAGCGGCCCTGCCGGGTTCCCCGGTTTCTTCAATGCGTATTGGGTGCCGCTGGGCGGAGGCCTTTTGATCTCCGTCACCAATCGATTCGATCTCGGGCTGATGGCAGCGTTCAACAATCTTGGGGGTAAGAATCACAGCACTGATGCCCGGGTGGGCTCAGTCTGGATCAGCGTGCGCCTCTAACGCGTTCGGACTGTCAGAGCGAACACCAAGCCACCAAGCGCTCGAACAAGCGTGGATGGACTGAAAGGTGACGCACCAGGCGCCGCCGCAGAGCGGGTCGCCGCGCCAACGCCAATACCGATCGGGCGACGAGGGCGTAGTGGCGAAAACGGCGCATGCACTCGCGCTCGTACGGTACGAGAGCCTGGCGCGTGGCCTCCTGCTTCAAGGCCGCTGGTAAGAGCGCTCCGAGAGTGGCCGCAGCCACGAATGCGAGAGAAAGGCCCTCGCCGGTGATGGCGTCCACGTATCCGGCCGCATCCCCGAGCAGAGCGAAGCGCTCGGAAATCAACTCTCTCGCAGCCTGAGCGAGAGGTCCAACGCCCCGAGCGGAGGAGTCCGGATCAACGCCCTTCAGTCTGTGCTCCAGCGCCGGGAATCGGTGCAACAGCGATTGGACCGAGACCGGCTTCGTCGCTCGCCCTTCCTCCCATAGGAAGGCCACCCCCACCCGCTCTGCGCCCGCCGGGGTGACGTACGCCTCGGCTCCGGTGGTCAGATGTATTTCCACCGCTCGGCTCCAGGGCGCGAGGCGAAAATGCTGTCGCAATCCAAATCGCCGTGGACCCGGCGAAGCGCGCTCCAGGCCCGCCGCCCTTCGCAGGGGGGACATCAAACCATCCGCTGCGACCAGCAGCGTGGCCTCGAGAGTGTTGAAAGGTGTTTCCACCACCATGGCCGAGGAGGTTGGCCAGCACCGCAGAACCGGTGAGTGACTCTTCAGCTGTGCGCCGAGCTCGCGGGCGCGAGCAGCAAGTGCCTCGACCAGCGCTACGCGACGAATCCCCAAACCGCCGCGGCCGGGAAGCCGAGCTTCTGCGAAGGAACCATCTTCCTGGACATAGCGGATGCTTTCGAAGGGAGCGCTGTCGGCCGGGCTAACACGGCCTAGGACGCCCATTGATTCGAGCTGACCAAGGCCGGCTGGCATCAGACCCTCGCCACAGGCCTTGTCCACCGGCCACGCCCTGCGCTCGAGAACGATAGTGGACAGCCCCCGCTTCGCGGCATGAATCGCTAGTGCCAGTCCGGCGGGTCCGCCACCCGCAATTGCGACGTCAACCTTCATCGACCAGACCGAGGCGAGCCAGTCCAAGGGCGGACCGAATTACTTCCCTCGCCATTCGCGCCGCCGTCACCGGCCGCGGCGGCTTGAGTTGATTGGCCAAAAACTGCCTGAGAGCCTCGCGTCGACGAAGTTTGCCGCTGGATGTCCGGGGCAGCGTGCCGGGCTCGAGAATCCGGACGGTGTGCGCGAGGATTCCGGTCCGTTCCAGCACTGCGGATCGGATTTTCTCTTCTAAGTGCAGATGGGCTCTTGGCCCGCGCTCAGCCAGGATCAGCAGTTGCTCTCCGTCGGCATCCGGAGGCACAAAGCCGAGCGCTACCGCGCAGCCGGGCCGCACCCCTTCCACCTCCTCCAAGCAACTTTCGAACTCCTGTGGTGAGTGGTTGGCTCCACGAATGATCACCAGATCCTTGGCGCGGCCGCAGATGTAAAGCTCGCCGTCATCGGTAAAGCCGAGGTCGCCCGTATCCAACCATCCATTGGACAAAGCCGGCGCAGCAGGGTCGAAGCCGCCGAAATAGCCGGACATTACAGATGGAGAACGTACATGGATTCGTCCCACCCGGCGATCCGGTGCGCGGGCGCCCCATTCGTTCCGAATTTCCACTTCCGTGCCGAGAATCGGTCGTCCTACGGAGACGATTTCAAAGTCGCCAGCAACTGCCTCCCCCGCGCTAGCAAGGCGGGCGGCATCCACGCTCAGCGATTTTGGGGGTTCGCCGGGCACGGCGTAGGTGACCGCCAGTGATGCTTCTGCCAACCCATATCCAGGCGTGAAGGCCCTGGGGGCGAATCCCCAGCGTGAGAATTTTTCGCAAAAACGCCGCATCACTTTCGTCGAAATCGGCTCTGCCCCGTTTCCCGCCAACCGCCAGCTGGAGAGATCCACGTTCTCGAGCTCCCGCTCCCGAACCCGCTTGACACAGAGCGCGTAACCGAAGTTTGGGCCGAAGGAAGCCGTCGCGCGGTGGCGGGAAATCGCTCGGAGCCACAATCCCGGACGGGCCAGAAAGTGCTCAGGAGGAATGAGCACCAGCGGGCCCGGATAGTAAACGGCGTTGAACAGCGCTCCGATCAATCCCATGTCATGGTACAGCGGTAGCCAGGACACGCCCCGATGAGGCGGAGGAGATGACTGCAGAAGCAAAGCGTGGAGCGCCGCACATTGGTAAAGCAGATTGCGGTGGCTCAGGCAGACTGGCTTGGGATCCATCGTCGCGCCGGAAGAGAATTGAATCAGGGCCACCTCTTCGGGATGGCCGGACAGCCCCCGCTCATTGCCCTCGGAGATCAGCTCGTCGGCGAGCCGGTAACCCAGTTGCGGTCGAGCCTGCGAAAGGCTGCGGCCTAGCAATATCCGGATTCGAGGCTCCGTCACCACCAGCCGCGCTCCGGTGACGCTCAACATTCGAGCCGTTGACGCGTGGTAATCGTCGAGTTTTCCAAGGCGAAGTGGAGGATAGAGCGGGACGGGAATCGCCCCTGCCAGCACGGTGCCAAAAATGGCGTCCACGAATCCGGGGCTCGTTGAAAGGATCAGCGCGACTCGATCTCCGGGCCGAACGCCTTCTTTTTCCAGGAAGGCCGCGGCCTGGCGGGCCCGATGGTAGAACTCGCGGTAAGAGACGAACTTCTCGTGCTCTTGCAGGTCCACGAAGGTCAGCCCAGACGCACCCTGCGCGGCAGCAGCCAGCGCCCCCTGAAGGGTCTCGTGTTTGGGGGTCAATCGCGCGGCGCCCCTCATCCGGCAATGCCTCCGGCGCGCGCTGCAACAAGTCGTGCCAAATCCTGGACCGTGTTGATCTGTGCGGAGTCTTCTTCGGTGAGCCTTACCCGAAAGCGATCTTCCAGACCCACGGCCAGGACGGTGAGCCCCAACGAGTCAAGGCGCAGGTCCTGGATCAGTCCGTGGTGGGACTGGATCGGACCCGTAATTTCCAGCTCGCGCGCAACGATCTGGCTAATCTCCGCCAGGACCTCTTCTTCAGTGGGAGGTGCCACGGCGAAACCTCGGAAGAAGTCGCGGTCGGTCCGCGAAGGCAGCGGCGTACTGGGAACCCAGGGCGCTTTCTTCGACGCGAATTCGAACCGCCAGCAATGCGGCGTTCGCGAGCGAAAACACCAGCGCAGTAATCCAGGCGCCGTGAGCGAGCGGGACGCAGAACATTTCGAGTACCACCGCGAGGTAGTTCGGGTGGCGCATGAAGCGAAACGGCCCCGAAGTCACGGGCACCGCGTTGGGAAAAACGATCACCCGCACATTCCATCGTTCCTTCAGCGTGAAGATCGTCCAGTAGCGCAATCCCTGGGCGCCAATTGCGCCGAGGTAAGCCGCAACGCCGATCAGGCCCGGAAAAGGCCGCTGAAGGACGAGTACCTCGGCGACGCAAGAAAAGAAAAACAAGGTGTGAAAGGAGGCCATCGCGCGAAAGTGCTGGTGACCGGCCTCCACCGCGCCTCTGGCGAACGCCAGCCGAGCATTTCGACGGGAGAGCGCGAGCTCGAGCGCGCGTTCACACGCAAGCAGTCCCAAAAAGCAGAAATAGATGACCCGCGAGCTCACCATTGGACCAGAACCAACTCCGAGCAGAAACCTGGACCCATCGCGAGGACGACTCCGTAGTCGCCCGTCTCGGCGGTGTTGGATTGCAGCAGGTCTGCGAGAACGAACAGCACTGAGCAAGAGGACAGATTTCCCACCGCAGCAAGGGACCGCCAGGAGCGCTCGAGCGCGCCCGAGGGTAGCTCCAATGCATCCTGGAACGCCTGGAGCACTCGGGGGCCTCCGGTGTGCGCTATCCAGTGCGAGATCCGCGAACGGTCCAACCCATTGTCTTGCAAGAAAGCATCAACGTTACCGGGGAGGTGTTCTCGAACCAGGTTGGGAACCTTCGCGGACAGCACCACCCTAAAGCCTCCATCCACCAGGTCCCAACCCATCACCCGCTCGGTGTTCGGATAGAAGATTGATCGGGTTGCTAGCACCCGCGGCACTCGAGCCGACGTCGATCGACGGCGTTTTCCTCCGGCGACAAGCAACGCGGCTGCTCCATCACCGAACAGGCCGGACGCGATGATGTTCGCGATCGAGAGATCCTCTCGCTGCAGGGTAAGCGAACACAACTCGACCGACAGCAATAAGGCGGTCTGACTGGGGAATGCGCGTACGTAGTCCGCCGCGCGGGCGAGGCCGGCCGCGCCAGCTACGCAGCCCAATCCGAAAATCGGCGTCCGTTTCACGTCGCTTCTCATCCCGAGGCGATTGACCAGCAGCGCATCGAGACTGGGAGTCGCGATGCCGGTGACGGTAACGAAGAAAAAATGATCAACGTCCGCCGGGGTGAGCCCCGACCGCTCGAGCGCGGCGAGGACGGCGGCCTCGCCGATCTCCAACCCGACGCGAGCCCATGCTTGGTTACGCGACGCGAACGAAGTGAGTCGCGGATATTCCTCGATCGGCAATGCCAGGTAGCGTCCGGCGACCTGCACGGCGCGGTGGAGCTCTTCCAGTCGCTCCAAATTGTAGTGTTGCTCCGCCCAATTTTGTCGGAACGCGGCGATCAGCGTTTCTTGATCCGCGTAGTGCTTGGGCAAAGCTTGCCCCATGCCGAGTAGAAGGGGATCGACTGAGTCCGGGTTACCCATGCTGCATCAGGCGCGAATCGCAGATTCCGCGGGCCCTCAAAGTACACACTGACCGAGCCAGACGCTCGTCGAATCGCTCGGACTGTTTCATTTCGGTGTTCATTACGCTCCGTGCCTACTTGGGTCAGAGTAATAGTGACACCGGTCACGCCGAACCGTTGCACTGGGGGAGAGGGCTGTTGTATTCGCTTACAAACCCCATTAAGGAGCGTTGGTGATTTTGGGAATACTGACCGGATTACTCTTCGGGGCGGCGCCGAAACCGGGCGATCTCGCACCCGAATTCACTGCTGTCGATACTGAGGGAAAATCGTACACTCTCTCGCAGATGCTCAAGCACGGTCCGGTGATCGTTGCGTTCTTTCCAAAAGCCTTTACCGCGGGTTGAACCCGCGAGCTAACGGCGTACCGGGATCGGTACGCGGACGTTGAGAAGGCGGATGCCCAGGTGTTGGCGGTCTCGATGGATGACCGCGAGACGCTGAAGAAGTTCAAGAGCGAGCTGAAGGCTCAGTTTCCATTTATTCCCGACCCCGAGGGCAAGCTGGTCGGATTGTTCGACGTGAAGATGCCAGTGATCTCGATGGCCCAGCGTTACTCGTTCGTGATCGGCGAGGACCGCAAAATTACGAAGGTGCAGTCCGGCTCGGATGCCGTCAATCCCGCCGAAGCGATTGCCGCTTGTCCGGTGAAGAAAAAGAGCAAGTCCTAACTCCTTCTGAACGAGCGCGGCGGAGCTTCAGGGAGCGTAGCTGTGCGATCGACTTTTGGCGCGTACTGCCCATGCCAGGGCGACAAGCGCCAGCCAGGGAGCGAGGTGAAATACCAATAGGTGTGAGGTCAGTCCAATGGGGCAATGAAAACAGAGCACCACCAGGCCCGCCGTCGCGCCACAAAACGGAAGAAGCAGCGAGCGAATGGGGTTAAAGGCGCTCCGCGTCAGTAGCCAAATCCCGAGTCCGATCGGCAACAGGGACATGACGACTTCGACGGTCAAACAGAGCATCCCTCCGGCCAGAAAGCGGCCCGTGTCGTGGCCCAAAGGAGCGGATGGAAAAATGCCCAAGAGCAGTGCCCCTAGAAACGGAAAGAGCGCACCGCGGACTCGGCGTGCCCGGGGAGCGAGGGAGGCCACGAGACCGACCATCGAAAGCAGGGCGAGCCCGATGCCAACGGCTTGAAGCGCCAGTGGCAGAGGAGGGTTTGGCTTCCTTTCCGGCGCGCCGAGCACCACCACTCCGACCCAAATGAGCGCCAGATAGATCAGTACAAGGGCCACGGCGCCCCACCACCATGGGCGGGCACGCGGGTGTTTGCGAAGCTCGACCGCGGCTGCCGCAGGCAACGCCAAACCCCGAGCATCGTGACCTGGTACGCTTCTGCTGCCCTGCAGTAAGCGATAGCTCTGCTGTACCTTCTGGCACTCGGCGCAACTTCGCGCGTGAGCTAGCAGCTCGCCGCTGAGCGGCTCTCCGAGGTGGCTTAGAAGTCTTTCGCAATCGGGCGTCATCGACTGTCCCAGAGCCCTCGAAGTAGCTCGCGCAGGCGCTTGTAACCTCGGTGCGCGCGCACCTTGACCGCCGATTCGCTGAGGTCTAGGGCCTGCGCAACCTCTGCGAACGAAAGATTTTGAAACCGATGCATCACAATCGCCACCCGCTGGCTCTGGGGAAGTTGAGCCAAGGCGTTTTGGACCGCTCTCTCGAGGCCCTCATCTCGTGCCTCGGAACCGCCTTCATCCGCGAGTTCGGAAGAAAGCTCACCTGTCTGGGTGAGTTCTTCGCGCCTCCTGCGGAAGTAATCGCGCGCCGCATTCGTCGCGATCGCATAAAGCCACGGTTTGAAGTGAGCTTTCCGATTGAACCGGCCGCGGGCCCGGACCACCGACAAAAAGGTGGCTTGGGCCAGATCATCGGCGTGGACCGCTCCGACCAAACGCGCAAGGTAAGCTCGGATGACTTGACCATAGCGTTGAAAGAGAACTTCGAAAGCGGGCAGGTCGCCGTCGCAGAAACGAGCCATGAGACCCTCGTCCGACTCGTTCGACTGCGCCCAGCGTCCATCCTCTGTGGTACGCAATGAACCGCTTTCTGGTTTCAGCGGGGGTTCAGATTTTTGGGAGCCGAGGACCATCCCGGCGCGGACTTACGGCACAACCGCCGGTGCTGCAACTGTTGTAAAAACGTCCTAGCCCTCGGCCATCGCCGCCAATGCTGGACTGGGTAAAGTCTCGAGCACGGCCGGAGCGCCGAGCCGCCGGGAACGCAAGGTGTGGCGTTCCTCCTCCGAATATTTCAAGTAGGCGTACTTCACCTCGCGGGGAGGAACCCGTAGATCGCTGACGACCCCAACCCAGCCAAGGGCCTTCAGCAGATAATAGCTAGGGTCCCACTCCCACCAGAACCATCCCTGATTGGCGGTATTTTGGTGGTAGTGATGATTGTTGTGCCAACCTTCGCCGCAGGTGAGTATCGCCAGTAACCAATTGTTCCGACTGGTATCGCTGGTTCGATAGCGACGTCGCCCGAATACGTGGCTCAATGAATTGATGGTGAACGTCCCGTGCCACAAGATCGTGGTGCTGATGAAAAAGCCCCACACCAGCATCGAGAAGCCTCCGGCGAAGAACAGCGCGATCGCCAGAGCGATCGGCGGAACGAGGTAAAAGCGGTTGATCCAGCGGAGCTCGGGGTAGCGCGCAAAATCTCGAATTGCGTCGAATCGGGTTTCGTCGTACTTCGAGCAGAGGACCCAGCCGACGTGGCTCCACCAAAAGCCGCGAACGGCAGGTGAGTGAATATCCTGCTCCTGGTCTGAATATCGATGATGGTGCCGGTGATGGGCTGCCCACCAGAGCGGCCCCTTCTGCATGCAAAGGGTGCCGCCTAGTGCGAGGAAGAACTGAAACACCCGGTTCGTACTGAAGGTGCGGTGAGAGAAGTAACGGTGATACCCGATGGTGAGAAAGGTCATCCGCAGATAGTAGAGGCTTACGCACGCCGCCACGTCCACCCAGCGCACGCCGGTCCAGATGGCGGCAAGGCACATCAAGTGCACGGAGAGGAAAGGGATGGAGCGGACGAAAGAGATTTTATCGTTGGAAGAATCTCGTGCTTGAAGGTCCAAACGGTTTACCTCGTACCCGCCAGGCGTCCACGGGTCTGAAGACATTTCTAGTAAAGGAATGTCATCCGACTGTCAGTGGGGCGCAGATTTCCTCAATTGCCCCAACCAGGCTTGGAATCCTGGAAAACCGTGAAGGGAGCTCAGATCCGAGTCCGATGCAGCGAAGCCGGCGTCGCGAAACCCCATTTCCGACGCCCGCTCGAGGAGTCGCAGGGCTCCCGCACGGTCGCCAGCCCGAGCGAGGGCGCAGGCGGTGTCGTAGGCGGTCTCGGCGCGCGGGTAATCCACCATCGCCGCCAATCCCACCTTCGCGGCTTCGGAGAAATTGCCTCGGATGAACAGCACCCGCTCGGCGCAGGCATAGGCATTCGCCGGATCTACGTTGGGAAGCCGGAGTGCTTCTTGGGTTCGTCCCGCTCGAATCAACGCACCCGCCCATTCGTGCAGGACGGTTGAATCCTGGGTCTCACGGAACGCAAGCTCCCAAAAAGCGACGGATCGAACGTCGTCTCCGACCAGCGAAAAGGCCGCCGCGAGAGCTTGAGGTTCCACTGGCCCGCCCTGCACTTGAGAAAAGTGATCTAAGGCAAGGCGTCCTTGCCCTTCTTTGATCGCGATCCAGCCCAGCAGGTGGTGGGCGCCAGACCGGGCTTTCGGACTGGTCGCTTCTGAGTCGAGCATCCCCTGGGACGCGAGGCGGGCGTCGTCTACTTTGCCTTGCCGATACAACTCTCTCGCGGCGTTCAAAACGGCCTCGCCTGGATCAGCCCCGCCGCGCGCACCGCCCCGAAAGTAGTCCGCGATTTGTCCCACCGCGCGCACTGCGAACAGGCCGAGGAGGATCAGCAATAACTGTTGTCCCTTTGCGAGGTAGTACACGATGGTGCCTGAGGCCACGACCAAGCTGACCACTTGCGAAGCAAGAAAACCTTTGCGCCCGAAGAGTCGAATCAGCCCAACCTGGGCGACTCTCCCTCCATCCAGCGGAATCACCGGCAGCAGGTTCAAGAGCGACCAATTCTTATTCACCCAAATGAGTAGCGCGAACGTGAGTTCAGCGTATCCGACCGGCCGCAGCAGTGCCGAGCCGAGCGAGGCGAGCCCGAAGAGCACGAGCCCGAGGAGCGGACCCGCAAGGGTCAACAGGATGTCTCGATGCCAGGGAATTGGGGCGGGAGCGTTGGGCTGCGTCAAGCCGCCGCTCCAGACGAGTTGGATCTGCGGCCGATATCCGTAGGCCAGGGACACCAGTGCGTGTCCCAGCTCGTGAGTCAGAACCGAGCAGAAGACAACTGCGATCCAAATTGTCAAGGTGGAAAGAATTTCAGAGGTCGGGGCGCCACCCCGCGAGGGTAAGCCCAGCATGGCGGAGACCAGGAAGTGTCCGTAATGTACTTCCACCGGTATCCGGCCCAACCTGAAACGGAGCATTGGGCGAAGCTAACCTAAAAGCAGGGCAACCTGCAGAAGCAGAGGCGGTGGGTTATGTTGCCGTCGATGGCCGACTTGCCAACCGAGCCAAGGGGCGGCATTTCCCTGACACCCGGGGGGGGATTTCTCCTCGAGGCGGCCGGTAGCGCGACCATCTTCATTCCGGAAATGCTGAGCGAAGAGCATCGGATGATGAAGGAGACCGCCGATGGATTCATGCGGCGTGAAGTCGAGCCGCGGATCGCGGAGATCGAATCGAAGAAACCGGGATTGATGCCCGAGCTGCTGCGCAAAGCGGGGGAGCTTGGATTGCTCGGCCACGACGTTCCGGTGCGCTATGGCGGCCTTGGGGGCGATCTCACCAGCTCGGGCTTGATCACCGAGGCGATGAGCCCAGTGGGTTCTTTCGCGGTGAGCTTCGGAGCGCACGTCGGAATCGGAACGATGCCCGTGGTGCTGTTTGGCAATCCCGAGCAGCAGGCCCGTTATCTTCCCAAGCTCGCCTCCGGAGAGATGTTGGGCGCCTACGCCCTCACCGAGCCCGAGGCCGGGTCCGATGCGCTCGCCGCGAAGAGTACCGCGGTCCTCTCATCTGATGGCAAAAATTGGAGACTGAGCGGGCAAAAGCAGTTCATCACCAACGCTGGGTTCGCGGACCTGTTCACCATTTTCGCCAAGGTGAATGGCGAACAATTCACCGCGTTCTTGGTCGAGCGCACATCGCCCGGCCTCACCGTCGGCCCCGAAGAGCACAAGCTCGGCATCCGCGGCAGCTCCACCTGCCCGCTGTTCCTCGAGGAGTGCATCGTTCCCGCCGGCAACGTGCTCGGGGCGATCGGCAAGGGGCACAAGATCGCTTTTAATATTTTGAACATCGGCCGATGGAAGCTTGGCGCCGCGGCGGTGGGGGGCGCCAAGTACTGCCTCGAGCTCGGCATCCGCTATGCTCGAGAGCGCAAGCAGTTCGGAAAGCCAATTTCCGAGTTCGATCTGATCCGAAAGAAGATTGGAGAGATCGCGCTCCAGACCTTCCTCTCGGAATCGATGGCTTTTCGCACCTCGGGACTCCTGAGCGAGCGGGTCAAGGCAATCGATCTGAGCTCGCCCAGCGCGCAACAACAACAAGTGGACGCGATCGAGGAACACTCGATCGAAGCCTCGATCATCAAGGTTTTCGGATCGGAAATGCTTTACGCGTGCGCCGACGAGACGCTGCAGCTGTTTGGCGGAGCTGGATACATCACCGACTACCCGATCGAGCGAATCAGCCGGGATGCGCGGATCAACCGGATCTTCGAGGGCACGAACGAGATCAACCGGCTGCTGGTGCCCACCACCTTGTTCAAACGGGCCCTGCAAGGCAGGCTGGGGTTGATGGAGCTGGTGGAAAAGGTTCAGCTGGAGATCGCCGATCCTGCGAAGATCGACCGTCGAGTGCCGGAAGGGCCGTTGGGAAGCGAGCGACAGAAGTGCGATTTCGCCAAGCGCGCCACCGCCTACGCCGCGTCGCTGGGGGTGCAGAAGTATGTCAGCAAGATCGCCGAAAAGCAGGAGCTGCTCGGGGTACTCGCGGATTGCATGATTCAGATTTACGCAATGGACTCGGCGATTTCGCGCACCCTGCAGCTGATCCGGCAGAAGGGCGAAGCCGCGTGCCAGATCCCGCTCGCCATGACCGAACTGTTCTGCGCCCAGGCGCACGAAAAGGTATTTGATCTGGTCCGCGAGATGTTGATGTGGATGTCCCAGACCGACGAATGGACCCGCGAGGTTCGCGACATCAACAGCTATTACTCGCTCACTCGAGTGAATACTTTTTCGTTGAGAAGAAAAATCGCCCGGCATGTGATCGAGGCCGGCGGTTACGCCCTTTGACGATGCGCCTGATTGGTCCCTACCCGCTGAAGAATCCCTACCTGCTCGCCCCGATGGCCGGCGTCAGCGAGATGCCTTTTCGCGTGCTCGCCTTGGAGATGGGCGCGGCGCTCTGCCCCACCGAGCTGGTCAGCGCGCAAGGGTTGATGCGCGCCAACTCCCGAACGCTGCGCTATTTGCGTCACGATTCACGGGTCGAGCATCCCTACTCGCTCCAAATTTTCGGCGGGGAGCCGGAGGTGATGGCTCAGGCAGCGTTGATCGGCCAGCAGTGGGGGGCACAGATCATCGACATCAACATGGGTTGTCCGGTGAAGAAAGTGACCAAGAGCGGCGCCGGCTCCGCCCTGCTGTGCGATCCCATTCGCGCTGGACAAATCGTCCGCGCGATCCGACAAGCCACCGGTCTGCCGGTAACTGCAAAGATCCGTTCCGGTTGGGACCACAGCAGTCGCAACTACCTGGACGTCGCCGGAGAGTTGCAAGCCGCCGGATGCGCCGCGCTTGCGGTTCACCCTCGCACTCGAACCCAGGGATACGCAGGATCCGCGGACTGGCAGGTGATTGCCGATCTCAAGCGGCGGCTCCGTTGGATGCCGATCATCGGGAACGGGGACGTCAGAACGCCACCAGACGCGCGTCGGATGCAGGAGACGACCGGCTGCGATTTCGTGATGATCGGCCGCGCTGCGTTGGGCAATCCCTGGATCTTCCGGCAACTGCAGGGGGGCGCACCGCCAAGTTGCGAGGAGCGGTGCGCAACCGTACTGCGCCACTTTGACGATCATCTGAAATTCGTCGGCGATGAGCTCGCGACGGTTCGCTCTTTTCGAAAGCATTTGGCATGGTACGCGCACGGCCTGCGCGAAGCCTCGGCGTTTCGCGCGGCGGTCAATCGGCTCGAGCTCGCCGAAGAAGTGCGAAGTGCAGTTCGTGCCTTTCTTTCACGAGCAGAGCCGGATCACCTCGCACGCGAAGAGCAGCTCGTCGATTACCGCGCCGCGCTCGGCTGATTCGTCGATTGACACTCAACACGACGCCCAATACCATCCTCGATGAAGGGAGGGCCCATGGCTGCTGCGAAGAAGCGAAGGAAGAAGCCTGCAAAACGTAAGACCGCCAGGAAGACGACCAGGCGGAGAAAAAAGAGATAGCATTCGTTTCGACTCGCGGTACCCTTGAACGGCTCGACTGATGGTCGAGCCGTTTGCGTTTGAACTGCCCCTGCGCAGTGGTCATGAGTCTTCCCGTCAAGCCCCCGATCGATCCGATGTTGGCGGCGCTAGCGGATCAAATTCCTGCAGGACCGGGTTGGCGCTATGAACCGAAGTGGGATGGATTTCGCGCAATCGTCTTTCGCGAGGGTGAGCGGGTGGATCTTGCGAGTCGGAAGGGGCAACCGCTGGAGCGATATTTTCCCGAGCTGTTGACGGTGCTGCGCGATCGGTTGCCAGAGCGCTGCGTCGTGGACGGGGAGATCGTGATCGTCGGCGACCGAGGCTTGGACTTCGATTCGCTGTTGCTGCGGATCCATCCGGCCGCATCCCGAATTCAGTTGCTGGCGGCTCAGAGTCCGTCGAGTTTTGTCGCCTTCGATCTTTTGGCGCTGGGGGACGAGGATCTTCGCCCCTTGCCCTTCGACAGGCGGCGAGAGAAGTTGGAGCGGTCCCTTCACTTCGGACCGCGGTTGATGTTGGCGCCGCAGACTTCCGAGCTCGAGCTCGCCCGAGAATGGTTTGACCGCTTTGAGGGGGCGGGACTGGACGGCATCGTCGCCAAGCGGGCCGAGCTTCCGTATTTGCCGGGGAAGAGGGTGATGGTGAAGGTCAAACACCAGCGCACTGCGGATTGCGTGGTCGGAGGCTATCGCCTCTCCAAAGCGGGCGATGCGGTGGGCTCGCTGTTGCTCGGCCTCTACGATGACAGCGGAGTTCTTCATCACGTCGGGCACACGTCCTCCTTTGCGGGCAAGCAGCGAAGGGAGATTCTGGAGAAACTCGCTCCGCTCAAAGGAGAAGGCAGCTTCGGCGGAGGACGAACGCCGGGCCAACCGAGTCGATGGAATCAGGGTCGGGACACCGCCTGGGTTGGAGTGGCGCCGAAGTTGGTGTGCGAAGTGGCGTTCGATCATCTCCAAGGTGATCGCTTCCGACACGCCACCCGCTTCCTTCGCTGGAGACCGGACAAGCCACCCCGAGAATGCACCTACGAGCAACTCCGGCCGCCGCGCGCCTTTTCGCTCAGCGCGCTGTTGCGCTCGGCCCACGGTTGAGGATTTTTCGGTGGTGCAACTGTTGGAGTCTTCGCCACCAGCGAGTAACATTTCGGTTCAGCCGTGAGCCCTCAGGCCCCATTTCAGCTTTCGCTCTTCGATCCGCAGCCGTCGCGCGAGAAGTCAGGCCGCCCGCTGCCGTCGCGGCATGAGGCGTTGGTCAAGGCCGAGGCGCTCGCTCGGCGGCTCTCGCGCGATCTCCGGCTGGCGGTTCGTCTCTCGGTAACCGACAACCGCTCGACGATGGTGAGCTTTCGCCGAGTGCGCTCCGCGCTTCAGTTGCGCGTACACCATATGTTTCTCGACGCGCCGGAACCGGTAGTGCAAGCGATTGCCGATTATGCCGGGCGCGGTATCTGCCAAGCAGGTCCGGTGCTCGACCACTACATCCGCGGCCGCCAGCCGTTGATTCGCCAGGAACCCGATGGCCTCTCGCCGCTTAACCCGCGCGGCCGTTACTTCAACCTCCAGGCAATCTTCGATCGGATCAACCAACTTCACTTTCAGGGAAGTATTCGAGCGAAGATTGGTTGGGGCCGGATGCCCACGCAGCGGCGGCGGCGGTCGATCCGCCTCGGCGTCTACGATCACCAGACCCGAGAGATCAGGATTCATCCCGCGCTTGATCGGTCGCAGGTGCCCGCCTATTTCGTGGAGTTCATTGTGTTCCATGAAATGCTTCATCAACTCTTTCCGAGCGCTCACCGGTTGGGCCGTCGGCTGCATCATCCCCGCGCATTTCGGGACCGCGAAAAGGCGTTTCCCTGTTATGCATTGGCATTGCAGTGGGAAAAACAGAACTTGAGGGTTCTGTTGCGCCACTGACCGGACGTATGCGCAGAGCGAAAATTGTCTGTACCCTCGGCCCGAGCAGCCTGAGCCAAGAAATGTTGGAGCGGCTTTTGACCGCCGGCATGGACGTGGCGCGGTTGAACTTTTCTCATGGCTCCCACAAGCAACATGCGGAAACCCTGGAGAAGCTCCGATCGGCCTCGCTCAAGGTGAGGAAGGCGGTGGGCATCCTCGGAGACTTGCAGGGCCCAAAGATCCGAACCGGCAAGCTCGTCAAAGGCAGCGTCGATCTCAAGGAAGGCGCACAGTACACGATCACCACCGATGAGTCGGTGGAAGGTACCGACCAGATCGTCTCCACCACCTACTCTTATCTGGCCCAGGACGTGAAGTCCGGAGACCGCATTCTACTCGATGACGGCTTGCTCGAGCTGCGAGTGGTCAGCAGCGATGGCGAGAGCCGGGTCGTTACCGAAGTGGTCCACGGCGGCGTGCTCAAGAACAACAAGGGGATCAACCTTCCGGGGGTGATGCTGCGAGGTGAAGTTCTCACCCCGAAGGATCGGGCCGACCTGTTGTTCGCGATCAAGTCGGGGATCGACTACGTCGGACTCTCTTTTGTGCGTCAGCCGGCCGACATCGACCAGGCGAAGGAAGCGATGTACGAATCCGGACGAGAGGTGCCGATCATCGCCAAGCTGGAAAAGCCGGAGGCCTTGACCCGCTTGGACGGAATTCTCGAGAAGGCCGACGGGGTGATGGTGGCCCGCGGTGACCTGGGGGTGGAAATTCCTCCCGAGGAAGTGCCGGCGATTCAAAAGCAGATCATCCGGCAGGCCAACAAGCGGGGCATTCCAGTGATCGTTGCGACCCAGATGCTCAATTCGATGATTGACCATCCGCGCCCCACCCGCGCCGAGGCTTCGGATGTCGCGAATGCCATTTTCGACGGCGCGGATGCGCTGATGCTCTCGGGCGAAACCGCATCGGGAAAGTTTCCGATCGAATCGGTGGAGATGATGGAGCGGATCATTTGCTCGGCCGAAAACTCGATCCGGTCAAGTCCGCCGCGATGGAATCCAGAGCCGATTGCCATCCCGGCCTCGTTTCCCGACGTCACTTGCGGCATCGCTTGCCGAGCCGCTCGCGAGGCAGGTGCGTCTCTGATCGTCGCCTTCACGCTCTCCGGCGCGACCGCCCGGCTCCTTTCTCACTACCGTCCCTCGGTCCCGATCATCGCCTTCAGTCCCAACCAGGAAGTCCGGCGACGAATGGCGCTGCTTTGGGGCGTCGTGCCGCGGGTCTTGGAGCCGATTCAAGAGACGGAAGCGATGGTGCGGCGGGTGGAAGAAGAGCTGCTCTCTCGCGGATTTGCCCACAAGGGCGAACGGGTGGTGATCGTGTTTGGGGCTCCAATCGGCCAGCCCGGAAAGATCAACAGCCTCCGACTGCACCAAATCACCGGGTAGCCTTGCCCAGCGCCACCTTCGGGACCTCCGCGTCGACGAAGACCGAGAGCAACTCGGGATCCAGCTGACCAGCGGCTGCTTCCTGCCACAGGATGTCCAGCGCCATCGCGTGCGGCACCGCCTTCTTGTACGGCCGATCCGCGGCCGTGAGCGCGTCGTAGATGTCCGCCACCGCCATCATCTTCGACTGGAGCGGAATCTGATCGCGGGGAATCGCCCGGGGGTAGCCCGTTCCGTTCAATCGTTCGTGGTGCGCGTACGCAATCTCCGGAACGCGGCGAAGAGAACGACTCCAGGGAATGAGCGAGAGAAAGCGGAAGGTATGGGTAACGTGGCTTTCGATTTCGCGGCGTTCAGCAACCGACAGCGAACCGCGGGGGATGGACAAGGCCTCGACTTCTTTGGACAGCAACAGCGGTTGGGTTCGATTTTGCCCGTCTCGGTAGGTAACCCGGCTCAGCTCGGTCAGCCGCTCGAATCCGCCGTCCGGCAAGACAGTGGGTCGGTTGCATCGAAGGATGAACTCGAATGCTTGGTCAAGCTCCTGAAACGAGCTTGCCAATTGGGCGTCCTCCTGCTCGTTCAGAGAAGTCGGCGACCTGCCACCTGGTGAAAGCGCGAGCTGATAGCGGCGACGGTAGCTCGCGAGTTCGAGATCCCGACGCGCAAGGGCGAAACGGGCGCGCACCAACTCCAGCTCCCATGGGTAGAGCTTTTCAGCCTTCACCAAGACGGCCTCGCGGACTCCGACTTTTCCAAAATCGTGGAGCATCGATGCGTAGCGGATCTCCTGCAGATCCTGGGAGCTGAATCGAACCTCCCGATAGCCTGAAGCTCCGGCGCCCTCGAGAGACTGAGCCAGCGTTGTCGTCAGAGCTGCAACCCGGCCGGAGTGCCCAGCGGTACTCGGATCGCGCGATTCGATCGCAGCCACCGAGGCCGAGACAAAGCCTTCGAACAAGCGGCTGATTTCCTCGTAAAGGAGGGCCTTTTCGATCGCCATCGCAGCTTGCCCGCCGATCGCCAACAAGAGCTCCTCGTCCTCGGAGGTGAAGGTTCCCTCCTTCTTGTTGAGGCCCTCGATCACTCCGGTGATCTCCCCCGCCGCATCGCGCATCGGCACGCAGAGGACGCTTCGGGTGTGGTATCCGCTGGTTTGATCGAAGGTGCGATTAAAGCGCTGCTCGCGATAGGCGTCGGGGATGTTGATCACCTCGCCGGTCTTTGCCACCGTGCCCGCGATCCCGCTGCCCAACGGCACGCGAATCTCTTCGGAACCGTGAGCAATTTTGGTCCATAGCTCCTCGCGCTCCCGATCCAGCAGGAAGAGCGAACCGCGATCCGCTTCGATCACCTTGGTAGCCTCGGAGAGGATCCGAGCGAGCAACGAGTCCAGGTCGCGCTCCGCGGCCATTGCCTTGGTCACTTCCAGGACCGAGGTCAGCTTTTGAATCCGATGCGTCAGGGATCGAACGGAAGGGTCCAAGCAGCTCTCGGGTAATCTTACGGTGATAACGATCGCCACGTCCCCCAGCCGAACGAGGAAGTATCCGCGGAGACTGCGAAGCGTTAAAAGAATGAGTCGTGCCTACACGGGTCAAAATTGCTCCATCGATTCTCTCTGCGGATTTCGCTCGGCTTGGCGACGAGGTTCGGGCCGTCGAGGCAGCCGGGGCGGACTATGTGCACCTGGACGTGATGGACGGAAGGTTCGTACCCAATATTACCATCGGGCCGGTCGTGGTGGAGGCGGTGCGGAAGTCCACCCACCTGCCGCTCGATGTGCACTTGATGATTGTTGAGCCCGAGAAATACCTCCAGGATTTTGCCAAGGCGGGCGCCCACTTCTTGACCGTGCACGTTGAGGTCGCCCCTCATTTGCACCGGGTTTTGCAGCAAATCCGGGACTTGGGTGCCCGACCCTCGGTGGTGCTCAACCCCTCGACTCCGCTCTCCTCGATCGAGGACGTGCTCGCGGACGTAGAGATGATTCTTCTGATGAGCGTCAACCCCGGGTTTGGAGGCCAGAGCTTCATTCCGCACACCGTGGATAAGGTTCGCCGGCTTCGAAGGATGTTGGAGAGCAACGGACTGTCCACCGACATCGAAGTGGACGGGGGAATCAATCCTCAGACCGCGCGCCAGGTGGTTGAGGCTGGGGCAAACGTACTGGTTGCGGGAACCGCGGTATTCGGTTCGAAGGATTACCGTTCCGCGATCGCCGCGCTTAGAGGGGGAGCTTGATCCAGACGTTCATGCTCGAGCAGCCATTCCTTTCGCCATAGCCCTCCGCCGTAACCGCACAGCGTCCCGTTCGAAGCGATCACCCGGTGGCAAGGCACAACCACGGCAATCGGGTTTTGCCCGTTGGCGGCCCCCACCGCGCGCACTGCGCTAGGGCTTCCGATTGCCTTGGCGATCTGCAGATAGGAGCGGGTTTGGCCGACCGGAATGGCGCGCAGGGCGCTCCAGACTCGTTGTTGAAATGGCGTCCCTTTCGGCGCGACGGGAATTGTCTCCAATCCCTGCAGCGCTCCAGAGAAGTACGCCCTGAGCTTCTCAACGACCTCAGCGGTGCCGCTCACCTTTCCGAACTCTGCCCCTGGGTAAGATCGCTCGAGCCGCGCGCGCACTTGCGCCGGACTCTCATCGAACTGCAGCGCGCACAATCCACCTTCAGAAAACGCCAGGACCAGGTCCCCTAGGGGGGACTCAAGATCCGATAGCTCGATTTTCGTAGGCTCCGGAAGCATCAACCCGGACCGTAGCAATTCTGAGTCCGGCGCGCTTGCGGTTTTCGCCGCCTGAACGAAGTTACGACGACTGGCTGATTGCTTCCGGATTTCGCACGCCGGCCATTCGCGCCACCTTGGTCATAAAGGTGACGTCGATCGGCTTTACCGCGTAGTCGTCCGCGCCCAGGCTAAAACAGACGTGCCGGGTGTACTGATCTTCGATCGCGGAAAGCATGATCACCTTGATGTCCTTTGTTTCAGGATCCTTCTTCAGTTGCGTCAGCAGGTCGCGACCGTCGATCCGCTGCATCACGTCCAAGATGATCACCGCGGGGCGGTGCTTCTTCGCCAGCTTGAAGACGTTTTCGGAAGAGTTGTCGGTAATCGGCTCGAGGCCGAACGCCTTTGCCTGACGTGCCAGTGCATTCGTAATCTGGGGCTCATCGTCGGCAATCAGAATTTTAATTTTCGCGCGCTTTGCTTTCGACATCGCGAGGCGAAACCTCCGATCCCACAATATCTAATGACATTCATCGCACGCAGCCAAGTACCGGGGGCGCAATTTTCCGGCCAGTGACGCGGCCCTTTGGGTAGGATGGATACCTACTGCAGATCGTCCGGCAAAAGCCGCAGCCGATTTTTCAGCAGCATGATCTGATGTGCGAAGCCCGCCTTCTCCATCAGCATTTGGAATCGTCGCACGTGGTCCATCGTAAACTGTGGGGTAAACCCCGATGCGATCAGTAGCAACTCGGTCCGCTGGTTGAAAACCAGAGGCAGCAGGAACACTGGGGATGATGGCTCCTCTCCAAATTGCTCAAGGGCTTGAAAGTTCTCCGGGGACGGCGGAATCGTTCCCAGGTGGTAGCGCTTGCTCAGAAAGATGGTGTGGAAGATGTTGGGCTCCTTGATCCGAAGCCGTAGCTTCTGGGTCTTCCGTTCGAAGTCCGCCGGACCTTCCGCCGCAATCCGCTCGAAACACTCGGCGCGCAGCACGAAGATGCCGCGCTTTTGGAAGTAGGGCCTGCTGAATCTGAGAATCAAGCTGATGATTTGCGCGCTGCTTTCAACCGATTGCAGATCGTAGACCACCTGGGAGAGCGTCATCGGGCGGTCCGGAAACGCGTCCGGGAGTCCGCGCGGCACCTCCACGCCATTCGAGGAAGAAGAGGGAACGAATTCCGCGTGGTTCACCCTTTGCGAGCGGGTCAACTCAAGTTCGTGACTGACCGTGCTATCTGAAATCTCCGGCCGACTGCGCGCGTCCGCGCCATCCGAGTGCACCTGGATGTACCGGCGTGGGGGAGCAATCTGATAGTACCGCTCGAGCGCCCGATGAATCAGCACCTCGGGCGCGACGTACGGCCGAACCAACAAGCCGCTCTTGAACGCCACGTCGTCGACCACCTTGACGTTGGTCGGGTCAACCAGCGCCAGATCCAAGCGTCGTTTGTCACGGCGAAAAGGCATCACCTTGTGACGATCGGCCAGTTCCCGGGGCAAGGTTTCGATCACCGAGCTGGGAATATCCTCCAGATCCTTCGGCTCGGCCGCTGGCATGTTGCACTGCTTGCTGAGAAAGCTGGTAAGAAATTCCTCGGTCACAAAGCCGTGCTCCACCAGGTTGGTGCCGAGCTTCCCGCCGTAGATCAGTTGCGCGTTGAGCGCCTCCTCCAGTTGCTGTCGGGTGAGTATTCCAGCTTCAAGAAGCATCTCGCCAATGCGGAGTTTCTTACCCATTCAGCTCAGTCTAGCTGGGCGATGAGGGCGATCAACGTGGCGCTCGCCCACTTGCACCTACGCTAAGAGGCAGTGTCGGAGACAACTATTCCTTCTCGCCATCGAGGCGCACTTCTTTGTCGTCATTGCCCTTGGGGGTAGTGGTCCGGTCATCCTCGAACGTCCACTTCCAGCTCACGGTTTTCCCCGGCTTCAAGGTCACCACCTCTTCGTGCTCATCCCTTCGGTTCACGATCTTGATGGTGTGTTCGCCTGGCGCGAGCTTCAGGGTGTGCACGCTCGCTCCGGTCCCTTTCTTCTTCCCGTCCACGTAGACGACGGCAGCCGGGGGTTTGACCTCAATCTTCAGCTGGCTCGTCTTGAGATTGCCCTTGGGCGCGCCGGCGAGCACCAGCACCAAAGCCATTCCTAATCCAGTCATGCATAGATTGTACGCCGCTTCCGTCAGGGAGACGAGCGCTCGCCGGTCTCAAGAATCCGTTGACCGGTTTGGCCTTTCGCGGCAAGAGGAAACGCCAGAGGACGCTAAGCCGGCGACGAGGATATTGGATGCAGACCGATGCAGGAATGGTGATGGTCGTTGAGGACGATGAAGATATCCGCATCTCCCTCAAAGAACTCCTGGAGGACGACGGCTACCACGTTCTGCTCGCAGCCAACGGCCGTGAGGCCCTGGACCATCTCGAACAGGGGACCAAGCCGTGCCTGATATTCCTCGATTTGATGATGCCGGTCATGGATGGTTGGCAATTTCGGCGGGAGCAGCAGAAGAATGAGTCTTTCAAGAAAATCCCAGTGGCGGTGATTACTGCCGCCGGCGAAGCTGCCGCGGCATCCGTTCAGGCCCAAAAAGTCATTCTCAAGCCGCTCGATATCGACGACGTGCTGGCCGCGGTCCGCAAGTATTGCTCAGATCCGCGCGCTGGGCTCACCGAGCGGAATCGCTAGCGCCGCTTCGGGCCCGCTTTTCTTGAGGCAGCAGCGCAGCCCAGAGAAATTCGTGCACCGGAATGCTCACCTTGGCGGCGCCGCCAATCCGAATCACCGCTCCGGTTTGTTCTCCCAACTCCGAGCGCCGGTTGGCCATCAGATCGCGCTGCATCGAGGCGGTCGCGCCGGCCGGGAGCGCATCCACGCGTTTGAGACCACGATTGTACGCTCCATCCCTGAGCTGGACCCCCACGGCCTTGGCGACGTCCGCGATTTCCAACATCGCCGCCGTCAGCAAGCGACGTGTCTCCGGAATCGTACGCAGTACATCAATCGTTTCTCGCGCCACCGCCCCAACGCTTCCCAAGGGCTCGACGAACAGCAACTTCTCCCACAGATCCCCCCGGATGTTTTCAGAAAGGGTCACCGTGACTTTTCCCTTTTTGAGCACCTCGGCTAGCGAGCGCAACCGAGGACTGACTCCACCGTTTAGCTCACCCAAGGTCAGCTCGGGCGGGCGACCTCGATAGGCGATCTGCGCCGGCGCCTCGAGCGTACTGATCACGTGACAAATCCCACCTACGACCGGCAAGTCACCGACCGCGGCACGCAGTTGGTCCGCTGCCTCAACTCCATTTTGAACCGGGACGAGTACCGTGTTTTCGCCAATCAGCGGTTTGAGCGAGGGTGCAAGGTCCCGGACCTGCCACGACTTCACCGCCACCAGCACCAGATCAGCGACCCCAAGCGCTTGAGGTGAATCCGAGGCGGGCAAAGGCCCAGTCGAGAATTCTCCGTCCGGGGCGCTGATTCGGATTCCCCGCCCGGTGATCGCTCGAAGCGCATCGCCGCGGGCAAGGAACGACACCGGTTCCCCACTTCGAGCGAGCAGCGCGCCAATTAGCCCGCCCACTGCACCCGGTCCAATCACGGTCGTTTTCATCGCCCACGGTAATAATCGCCAACTCGGCGGTGCGCGACGTTGTGCACCCTTGACCTAAACGAGCAACCTCCTATCTTCCGCCCTCGCTTTCGTTCGATCGGAGACTGGGATGAACCGCAAGCTGGGATATTGCCTTTGCGCGCTGTCGTTAGCCTCTCACCCTGTTCAAGCTGAAGAGCGCTCCACCGATGCCTATCTGGACAAGACTCGAAGCCGGTGGGAGCAGGTATCGCGGCAAATCTGGGACTACGCCGAAACCGCCCTCCAAGAATCCCGCTCATCGGAGCTGCTCGCGGATCTGCTCGGCAAGGAGGGTTTCAAGGTTCAGCGCGGGGTTGGACTCCCGACTGCGTTCGTCGCCAGCGCCGGGTCGGGCTCGCCGGTCGTGGCGATCCTCGCCGAGTATGACGCACTGCCTGAGCTGTCTCAAAAGCCGGGTGAAACGCACAAGTCGCCCCTCGCCAAGGGTGCGCCTGGTCATGGCTGTGGGCATAACCTACTCGGCACCGCGGCCGTTGCGGCGGCGGTTGCTGCCAATCGGACGCGATTGGACAAGAGGCTCCCCGGCACGATCCAGCTGATCGGGACTCCAGCGGAGGAGATGCTGGTGGGGAAGACCTTCATGCTCCAGGCGGGCGCCTTCCGCAGCACCGATGTTGTTCTCTCTTGGCACCCGTCCGACGACAACCTGATCGCGGTTGGCAAGCGCTTGGCGCTCAGTGCTTCCGATGTTGAGTTCTTTGGCAAGACGGCCCACGCGGCAGCTTCGCCATGGCTTGGGCGCAGCGCGCTCGATGCGATGGAGCTGTTCGAGCACGCGATGTCACTGATGCGCGAGCACATCCATCCCACGGGGCGAATCCACCGGGTAATCAAAAACGGCGGAGCGGTTGCCAACGTCATCCCCGACTATTCGAAGGTCCAGGTCTGGCTACGCGACTCAACCGGTTCTGCCGTCGAGGAGATGATCGAGCGGATGCGAAAGGCGGCAGAGGGTGCGGCGATGGCCACCGAAACCAAGGCGAAGGTGACGGTCCTGGCGTCGGTGCGTGACCCGATCAGCAACGAAGTGCTGGGCCGGGTGATGCAAAAGGAATTCGAACGGGTGGGTCCTCCGACTTGGGAGGATCGCGACCTCGCCTTCGCCAAAAATTTGCAAAAGGAAGTGGGCCTCGAGCCCCGCGGGCTGAGCTCGGAACTGGTTCCCTATGGGCCAGGTCACGGCAGCACCGCGTCCTCGGACATTGGCGAGGTCAGTGCCTCGGCGCCCCTCGCGGAGCTGTACGTCGCAACCCGTCCGATCGGGACCGCCGCGCACCATTGGGCGCAGACCAGCTGTGCGGCGCACCCTGTGGGATTGAAGGGGATGCTGACAGCAGAGAAGGTGCTCGCTGGTTCGATTGTCGATCTACTCGCCGACGGTGCGACGGTAGCCGCCGCCAAGGCGGAATTCGCCAAAAGCACGAAGGGCAAAGCCTGGGTTAGCCCACTGCCTCCCGACGCGAAGCCGGTCATCTTCTAGTTGGGAGCGAGCCAGCCCAGCGAACAAGCTCTCGAAGCGTCCGATGTAGTTGGAGTCGTACTCTAAGTTCTTTGCCCGTTCGGGGCGGTTGGCGTATGTGTTGGATCAATGCCCCGCCCCACGCCTCTGGCATTCGACTTAGTGGACTACCCGGAGCCGCATCTAGAACGAACTCGGCTGCTGCTTCGCGCCCACCCGGAGGTGCGCTCGCTCTTCGGACCGATTCCCTTCACCGCATGGTTTGTGGTCGGCATTGTCGGTCTCCAGATCGCGGTCGCCTTCGCGCTCAGACACGGGCCCTGGTGGGCAATTATCGCGACCGCGTATTTGCTCGGAGCCTTCGCCGATCATGCGCTCTGGACGCTGATCCACGATTGTACCCACAACCTGGTGTTTCGACGGCCGCGCGACAATGCGCTGCTGCAGATGCTTGCCAATCTTCCGATCGTTTTTCCCGCCGCGATTTCGTTCCGCAAGTACCACCTACTGCACCATCGGTTTCAAGGCGACCTCGAGCTGGACGCGGACCTGGCGAGCCCGACCGAAGCCCGGCTGGTGGGGAACTCGGCGTGGCGCAAGGCGCTTTGGCTGCTGACCTTCTTTGTTTGGCAGGCGGCGCGGGTGCCGCGCCTGAAGAGAATACAGCTGTGGGACGGCTGGTACGTCGCCAACCTTGCGATCCAGGTGGCGTTCGTGTTGGCGCTATGGGCGCTCGCGGGCGGATGGGCGGTGCTCTATATGACGCTCTCCAGCATCTTTGCGATTGGCCTGCATCCCGTCGGTGCGCGTTGGATCCAAGAGCACTATCTGACCTACCCCAATCAAGAGACATTCTCGTACTACGGCCCGCTGAATCTGGTTTCGTTCAATGTCGGCTACCACAATGAGCATCATGATCTGATGATGGTGGCCTGGTCGCGGCTGCCCAAGCTTCGTAGCGCGGCGCCTGAGTTCTATGCTCCGCTACACGCTCATCGCTCCTGGACCGCCCTTTTGCTTCGGTTCATCTTCGATCCTTGCCTAAGCCTGTACAGTCGGCGGGTGCGGGACGACGCTCAACTTGCCGCTTCCGATCGGGCGGACCGCGAGTTCAGCGAGTCAGTCACCACCCGGGCGGTGGCGGACGCAAGGGTGGCATAAGAGCGACTGCTTCCGGCTGCACTCTAGTGAGTCTTCGGGTGCAAGTCGTCGGTCCAGAACACTTCTTCTGGATTCTCGATCGGCTCGATGTCCAGATTCACAACCACCGGTTCCTGCCCGCTGCGGATGATCACGCACTCCAGCGGATCGTTTTTGCGGGCATTGATCTCCTGGTGAGGGACATACGGAGGAACGTAAATGAAGTCGCCCGGCTCGGCCTCGGCGGTGAACTCCAGCCGCTCTCCCCAGCGCATGCGCGCTTTGCCGCGCAGCACGTAGATGACGCTCTCCACTGGGCCATGGTGGTGGGGGCCTGTTTTGGCATTGGGGTGGATGGTCACCGTGCCGGCCCAGATTTTTTCCGCGCCCACTCGGGCGAAGGTGATTGCCGCTGCGCGCGACATGCCCGGCGTCTGAGGCGTATTGATGTCCAATTCGTTGGCATGCACCACCCGTACTCCACCCAGCCGCCAATCACCTGTATTTGGAGGGTTGCTCATCGGCGTTCCAATGCACTCAGAATGACTGCCGGTCACAGTTTGAGTTGCGGGCCAACCCGGCCGCGGGAAGACTACAGCTGGAGGTGACAAATGTCACACTTGCGCCCGCTCGGTGTTTTGGTCGCTTCAGCAGGTTTATTAGCGTCTTTCGGATGTGCTCATCGGCCTGAGGTCTATCCCAATAACCAATTCGTTATGGATACCCAGAGGGAGCGTATCGAGGCTCGCATCGATCCAAACGGGATCAGTGGACCGATGATTGAGATCGCGCGCGAGGGAGACGACGCATTGAAGGGAGTCGCATTCAATCAACCTGTCTTCATCCATTGGGCCAAGGATCGAGCGAGCGGGCTGGTCGCGAACCGGCCGGTTGAGCTCACCGTGGAACGCAATGCTTCGGATCTGCGAGCGCGAGGACTTTACACCGGCTCGCCGGTCGACTTTACCGTTTCACCGGATGCGATCTCCGGGATCGTTCGTGGCTGCAGCTACTGGCTCAAGGGTTCGCAGTCGGCCTTTCAGGGCTTCAGGCAGTGCGGGCTGAGGACTGCGCAGGAGCCGACCACCGTCAACCTGCCGCAGACCCTTCAGGCCAAACCCGACACCGAGAAGATGGCGATTCTGGCTTTCCTGCTCGCGCAGTAACCCCGAAAAGCGAGTCACCACAAGCGGCGGGTAGCGATTCGCTCCGAGGCGCCGCTTTTCGTTCACATGTTTCGCGCTCTGTGCTTAACAGCCCTCGAATCCGAGGGGGGAATTTGCCATGAAGAAGAAAGTCCTCGAGCTCACCCAGAAATTTCGTAACGGGACGATCAACCGACGAACTTTCATTCAAAAAGTCGTCTTGGCCGCAGGTGGAGTCGCCGCTGCCGGCGAAGCCTTGAGGAAGTTGGGTTTCGATCCCGGGCTGATTCGCGAAGCCCGTGCCAGCGAATGTGAGATCGTAACCGAGGACCTCACCTATCCCAGTGGAAACGAGACCGTGAACGCCTACTTGGCCAGGCCAGCGCAAGATGGGCCATTCGCCACGATGATTGTCATTCACGAGATCTACGGCCTATCAGAATTTACCAAGGCCGTTGCTCGCCTGTTTGCGTGTAACGGATATCTGGCGCTCGCTCCAGAGCTGCCGGAATGCTGTGGGGGTTTGCTCCCGGACGGCAAGCATGCTCAGTGGATGCTAGACACCCTGAAGACCGGCGTCGCCAGGGTCCCGGACGACGAGCAAGTGAAGCTCCAGGATGGCTTCAATTACCTGACCGGGCGAGCGGATGTGGATCCCAGCCATATTGGATCAGTGGGCTTTTGCTGGGGGGGCGCGCGCTCATTTACCTTCGCAACGCGAAACCCAGACTTATGGGCCGCGGTGGTCTTCTACGGCAGCACTCCACCATTCGATGACCTCGACAATATCCGAGCGCCGGTACTGGGACTCTACGGGAGCCTGGACAATACTTCGCCGACCAGCATTACCGGACGAGCCGCCGAAACCGCGCGCGAGATGCGAGCGCGCAACAAGGTCTTCGAGTGGGAGGTCTACGCACTTGCGGCTCACGGTTTCTTCAGAGGCGATCCGCCTCCGGGCAGGCGGATCGCCGACACTCGGCCGGCGCTGATTGCCAAGGATTTGATGTTCGATTTTCTGCAGCGCTATTACGAGCGTGCTTAAGCGCTCCGGCGCCTCGGAAGGATTACTTCCCAACTGGGCGGGACGGATGACTGGGAAAACAGGCGGAGCCTTTACCGTCCGGACCGGTTCGACAGGTGCCGCTGATCTCGCGCCCGTTGTGAGTGAAGCTGCAGGTGGCGCCATCCTGAAGTCCATTGCAGGCCTGTAGCGCCTCCGGGGGCGGTCCATGATGTCCGTGGTGCGGGCCGCTCGGAAGACACGCGGCCGCTTCACCCTGCGGACCGGTGCGACAGGTGCCACTGACCTCGTGATTGTGGTGAGTGAAACTGCACGGCGCGCCGTCTTGAAGCCCACTGCAGGCCTGAACGGCTTCAGGCGGCGGCGATGGGTGTTTCGCCCCTTCTTCCGCGTTCGCGTACTGCGCGCCTAGAAGGCCCAGAGCTACGAGCCCGCAAACTAACAACAACCCTCTCTTCACCATTGTCTTCTCCTGTCACATGGCTGGGAGTCATTCCCGCGCGTTAGCAGGACCGATGGACCCCGACTTTCGTTAGGGGGTGAGCGCCACTCGACGAAACTCTCGGCACTAGCGCGACGGATGACGATGTTCCATCCCTGGATGGGGGGGAGGCGGGGGACGCCGGGCCAAAATTTCATCGAATTTTTTTGCTTGGCTTTCAGTGAGAATAGCCCGCATCTCGCGCTCCATCTCCACCTCTGCTGCGCGCACTCGTGGAAAGGTTTCCTTGATCGCTGCCTCGACGGCTGCGCGCTGCTTCTCGAGGATTGCATTTGCCTTCACCTTTTGCTCCGGCGTCAGGCCCAGCTCGCCGAAGTGAACAGGTAACCACCCGTGATGGGGATGGCCTCGCATCGGGTCGTGGCGCAGCCAGGCGAAGATCCCGGCGCCTGCGGCCGCACCGCAGAGAAAGACCCCCAAGACGATCAGGGCCGACCACAAGTGGAGACGCCGGGTCGAAGTGTCATCTGCCATCAAGCTCTCCCAATGTTTGAATCACGTCGACGTTTGTGGGCACCTCGCCCGACCGCGCCCAGGTCGAGACCAGCGCGACCACGTTATCGCCCCGAGTCGATCCGCTCTCCGAGATTTGCATCTTGTCGGCTCTCAGTCTGGGCAGCCATACGGCGAGGGCGATGAGCGCGGCGGCCGCCAACCCGAGCCGACCCCAGCGCAGAAATTCGAGAAGCAGCTGCGCGGGGCCTGTGGCGGCCCTGGCGCCTTGCAGCACCTGGTGCACCATCCGCTCGAAGCGCTCGGGATCGCGCTTCGGATCAAGGGGGGAAAAGTCGATCCTATCATGAGTCATGACGGGCCTCCTCTTGAGAGTCATTGGCGAGGGCGGCTCGCAGTAGATGACGCGCAACGAAAAGCGTTTGCCGGGAGGTGACCTCGGAGAAATCGAGCGCAGTGGCGATCTCTCGATGGGTCCAGCCCTCCAAGTCGTGGAGCAGCACCACCTCCCGCTGGACAAGCGTGAGTTGCTCAAGAGCCGCAATTAGCTGCTGGCGCAGATCCAGTTGTGCTGCAACGGGCTCGACCGTTGCGCCGTGCTGGGGCCCATCGATGAGGCGCGCCTGGACTTTCCGTTGGTTCAGCTGGTTGATTGCCCGGTGACGCACGCTTTGCAGCAACCACGAGGCAAAATGCTCCGGATTTCGACACTGATCGAGCCGCTGTAGAGAAACCATCAACGCCTCCTGGGCAAGATCTTCCGCATCGGTGGGACTGCGCAAGAACGCTAGCGCCACAGCGAAGGCAGGCCGAAGATAGCGGCGCACCAGCGCTTCGAGCGCTCTCGCGTCGCCACTCCTCGCGCGCGAGATCAGGACCCTGTCCGACTCCTCTGCCATTCCTGGCCCTCAAACAGACCGGCGAGCAGCCTACATCGTTAGGAGGCTTCCTGATTGAGGTGCCGACGTTTCAGCTGCAGACTTCGGCCTGGTGCATTGACCGATATGTCGCCGGCTCCTATGGTTTGCGCCTCAACGTGGCTACGGAGCAGACGATGGCACAGGAACGTAAAGCGACCCTCCACCGGTGGGAATCGATGCCCAAGGAGCACCTCTCCGAGAAGCTCGAACGCCGGATGATCACAGGCGATCGGATGATGCTGACTCATGTCTATCTCAAGAAGGGCTGCGTCGTTCCGCGCCATCAGCATCACAACGAGCAGATCACCTATGTTCTCGAGGGCGCGCTGCGTTTCACGCTAGGCGCCGATGGGGCACAAAAACTGGACGTTCGCGCGGGCGAAGTGCTGCACATTCCATCAAATCTGCCGCACTCTGCCGAAGCGCTCGAGGACACGCTCGACGTGGACATCTTCGATCCGCCCCGACAGGATTGGCTCGACGGCACCGATACCTACCTGCGCCAAACCTGAGCCCGAATTGGCGATGCTGATTTGCCGCGATCCAGCCCCTGCCCTTCGTCCTTTCGTCACCACACTCTGGGCATCCGAGCAGCAGACTGATTCAGAAGTCCCCGCTTCGGGCCGCGAACTGATGCTGCCAACTGGCCTGATGCACGTGGCCTTTCGTCTCTCCGATTCGGCCTTTCGAGTCCTGGACAATCTGGACGATCTGGCGGGACGGCCGATGGGCCACGCCATCGTCGCCGGTGCTCGGACCACTTTTGTGATCCGCGATCTCTCTCAGCCCGCGCGTTCGGTGGGCGCGCAATTGCAACCTGGCGCCGCCCAGCTCTTGTTTGGCGTTCCGGCCGACGAGCTGGCGGAGCGATACACGCCACTCGGAGATGTTTGTGGTCGCTGGGCAAGGGAAGCTCGGCAGCGGCTGCTCGAAGCAGGCTCGCTGCAGCAGCAGCTCGATACATTGGAATCGCTTCTCGTCGCTAGACTTCCGATGGTCCGCGGCCTCCATCCGGTGGTCGCCTGCGCGCTCGAGCGCTTCGCTGCTTCCACCGAGGTGCGTGAAGTGGTCAGGCAGAGCGGCTACAGCCATCGGCGGTTTATCGCGCTCTTTCGCAGAGCGGTCGAGCGGACCTTCGCGGCTCGCGACGCCTCCTTGGCGGATATCGCCCTGGACGTTGGGTACAGTGATCAGCCTCACTTTACCCGCGAGTTTCGCGCCTTTGCCGGTATCTCACCGCTTCAGTACCGGCTTGCATCTGCGGTCCACGCGAATCATGTTCCGATCCGCATTTCCGGGAATTTCGTCCGAGGCCGGTAGGTCAATTTCATTCAAGACGCCGCGGCCAAAAAACGAGACAAGCCGAGGCCTGGTTCACTCGAAGGGGCTACGAATGAAGATCCACGAATTGTTTGCCTACCTGCATCTCAAGGGTGCGGCGAAGGCGATTGAGTTTTACACTCAGGTGTTTGGAGCCAAGGAGAAGTTTCGTCTCGTCGAACCAAGTGGCCGGATCGGTCACGCCGAGCTCGACTTCGGCGGTAGCACGTTGATGTTGGCGGATGAGTTCCCGGAGTACAACATCAAAGGTCCGCAGACGGCGGGTGCGACGACGGTAACGATTCACATTCACGTGGACAATGCGGACGAAGTGATCCGCCGCGCCGCGGCGGCGGGGGCCGAAGTGGTTTTTGAACCGAAGGACCAGTTCTACGGAGAGCGATCCGGACGGATTCGGGACCCGTTCGGGCACGAGTGGAACATTGGACACCACATCGAAAATGTCTCCTCCGACGAGATGCAGCGGCGTTACACGGCGATGATCAAGGGCAAGTGAACGCCATCTGGCGCGAACGCTACCGAGAGGACTGAGCCAATGCGGTTTTTCGGACGCCGCCGACAACGCGCTTCACCGTATCTCCTGCTCTGAGCGTGGCGTTCTTGTCGACTTGTAGAGGCCAATCGATTGGGCGACTTCCTTCGCGGCTTGTTGGCACATCTGGATTTCTTGCGACTCTGGTACGAGGTTGAGCTGTTGATGGCCGGTTGCAGGATTTCGGGCACGAGCGCCAACCAAGAGAATCATCAACGACAGCAAAAGTGCGCGGACCATGGCTCGAGGGTAAGGCCGCACATCGCGGTCGGCTCCGGGCTACCCCTCGGTTTTGTTGGACGCGTAACTGAGTTTCCGGTTGTGCTGGAATGTCGAACGTAGCAGGTCCCGTTTTTATCCCAGTGGAATCGAGCTCTTCGCGACCAATCGCTGGAGAATTACCGGTTTCAGTCACCGTGAGCGATCGCTTGTCCTCGAGGTGCTTGGAAAGCAGAACCAATTAGCGGTAGATCAGCCCGTGACGCCGCTGTGACGGGGGGCTGATGACCGTACAACTTCGCTCGAGGACACCCTGATGAGAGGTCTTTCCCTATTCCCCATCTGTTGCGCGCTGATCGGCAATTACGCTTGCGACAACAGAACGATGTTGCATCCGCCCCCGTCGGGCGCGGTGACCGTATCCCCGAGTTCTGCCACCGTCGATCTCAGCAGCACTCGGCAATTCACCGCCGTCGTGACTAGCTCGTCCAATCAAGCCGTCAATTGGGCGTTGTCTGGGACAGGCTGCTCTGGGACGGAGTGCGGCACGATCAGTGCCGCCGGTCTCTATCGCGCCCCGGACAATTATTTGCCTGGGGCCGCGGTGACGATCACCGCCAGTTCCCAGGTGGATTCGTCGCAGACGGGCACTGCCGCAGTTACGATCAACTCGTCGGTTACGGTTGCCGTCGATCCTCAGACCCAAAATGTCGATATCGGGGCGACCAAGCAGTTCAGCGCGGTCGTAAACGGCTCAGCGAACAAGGCCGTGACTTGGTCGATTTCGGGAAATGGTTGTGCCGACAATGGATGCGGTTGGATCAACGAAACCACCGGACTGTATACGGGACCCGATGATCCGCCGAATCCGGCCACGTTCACTGTAAAGGCGGTTTCGCTCGCGGATAACGCAAAGTCGGGCACCGGCAGCGTCAACGTCACCACTACCAGCAATGCCGGGTTCGCCGGGAACTATACGTTTCTGTTTAACGGTTTCGAAGCGAGTGCCCGTGCGGTTGCCATCGCGGGAGCCTTCATCGCCGATGGTTACGGAACAATCAGAGCGGGTATCTTGGACATGAACCGGTTCACGGGTCCGGATCCCCAGCAGCCCGTTCTGATTACCGGCGGCTCCTACTCGTACGGCGCGGACAACCGCGGAAGATTGCTCCTCAACACCTCCGTGGGTCCCTTCTCTTTCCGCTATGCGATGAATGCGCCGAACTTATCCGCTCATGCGGGTCGGATCATTGCGTTTCAGCCCAACGATCCGACTCACCTGACCGGTGCGGGAATGATCAAAAAAGCCTCGTCGGTCCTCACGTTTGGCGGCAACTTTGGTTTTGGATTCTCGGGAGAGCTGGACACGGGACGGGCCGGAGCGGTTGGCCGGCTCGATATGGGCTCCCCGGCCCGCGGAATTACCGGGAGAATGGATTTGAATCTCGCAGGCGGGTCCGTCCCAGTCCCACAAGTTAGCGGAAGCTACGATGTCAACGGCTTTACACATGATGAGTACGGCCGAGGACAGGCGCAGTTGACTGCTCCTCAGTTTGCGAATCCGATCAATCTTGCCTTCTACATTGTCTCCAATACCGAGGCTTTCTTCATCACGCGGGATCGTCGAAGCTCCAGCCTGCCTTTGCTCAGTGGACAGGCTCTGAAACAAGTGGGGAGGCCCTATCAGCCGGACGCGATCGATGGCCCTTCGGTGTTCTACCTGACTGGACTGCTCTCTCCCGGCACCAGCGTTACGATTGCCTGGTACGTGGCGAACGCTGGGACCGGCACCCTGGTCGGGGTAATGGATCAAAATGCTGACGGAGTGATCACCTCCAACGTCTTCAGTGGGAGTATCGCGAACCTCAGTCCGTTCGGGCGCGGCGAGCTCAACTTGCAAGTCGGCCCGACGCTCACGCCCTACACCTTTTATCTTGTGGATCGAAACAAAGCCTTCTTAATGCAGGCCCAAGCAGCCGAGGTGGGAGTAGGCTTCATGGAAGGGCAAAACGGAACCGGCTTTTCGAACGCATCGCTTTCGGGAAACTACGTTCTCGGCACTGCATCTCCAGCGACGTGCGGCTGCACCAGCGTTTCGGGTGTCGCCGCGCTGAATGGATCTGGCGGACAGTTCGTGGGAGCGCGGGATAAGAGCAGAGCCGACAGCGTGTCCTCACGCGATTCGCTGACCGGAACATTCAACGTGACGTCGAGTACAGGGCGAGGGAC
>DAIQBK010000001.1:583038-595116 GCA_036781205.1 Myxococcaceae bacterium | reverse complement strand
CCCGGACGGTGGGACTGGTTCCGCACTTGACACCCACTTACAATTTACTTTAGACTCACTACAAACTCAATGTGAGCTCGAAGCACGTTCCGCGTGAAACCAGCAGAGACCGAATTAGCAGCGCCGTCGGCACGAGCGGTCAACGCAGGCGGTTTCGACTCGGATCGGTGTAAAACGGTGCAGACGGAGCCAGATCGACCGACTCGGCTCGTACCTCTCGGGGAACTTCCCAATGAGATCCCAGCTCTTAACGAAGCGCGCGATACAGGAGTCGAACCTGTGGCCTTTGGCTCCGGAGGCCAACGCTCTATCCAGCTGAGCTAATCGCGCAAGAAGGCAAAGGTATGCCGCGCCCGCGGGCGCGCAGTCAAGGCCGAACGTCGCAGCCCATCGGCCCCAACTCGCGGGACTACGGAATGGGGAGCGCTCTTAAGATCCGGCCGTTGGGAATTTCGATGCGGAGCAGCACGGTGGATCCGGACTTCGCATCGCGCAAGATCCGGTTGAGATCGCGCGCGTTGTTGACCAGCTTCCCGGCGGCTTCGATCACCACCATCCCGGGTCGTAGGTCCGCATGGTCCGCTGGAGACCCCGGTTCAACGCTGGTGATCACGGCGCCCTTTTTGCTGGGCGCACCTTGCACCTGCCGGGCATCCTCGAACGCCAAGCCAAGCTTGTCGCTCTGGCTTGGCGCGCCGCCCTCCTCGCCTCCGCCAAAGCCGGTGCCGAGCTCGTCTTCGGGGGGCCGCTCGCCCAGCTTTAATTTGAGATCCTGCTTCTTCCCACCGCGATAAATCGTCAGAGTCACCTCGGTGCCGGGCGACTTGAAGCCAACGCTTCGAGTCAGTGCCCGGTTCGAATCCACCGGGTTACCATCCACGGCCACCACGACATCCTCGGGTTTGAGGCCCGCCTTCGCTGCGGGTGTGTCGGGATTCACGTCCGAGACAACGGCCCCGCGGCTTACCGGCACGTTCAGGCTTTTCGCCAGCTCGGGCGTGAGATCCTGAACGGTCACCCCGAGCCATCCACGTCGAATCTTCTGGCCCTTTTCCAGCTGCGGCAGCAGCAGCTTGGCCATGTTGGATGGAACCGCGAAACCGATCCCGCTTCCGCCGCCTACGATCGCAGTGTTGATCCCGATGACCTCGCCCTTCATGTTGAACAGCGGCCCTCCGGAATTGCCCGGGTTGATCGCGGCATCGGTCTGTAGAAAGTCATCAAAGGGGCCAGCGCCTATCTGCCTTGCGCGCGCTGAGATGATTCCGGCGCTCACGCTGGACGCCAGGCCGAACGGATTGCCAATCGCCACCACCCAGTCGCCAACCTTGATCGCGTCCGAGTCGCCCAATGTCGCGACCGGCAGCTTCTCCAGCTTTCCCTTCAGCTTGACCACCGCGATGTCCGTCAGCGGGTCGCGTCCCAAGACCTCGGCATCAAAGGCGCGACCGTCCTCAAGGTGGACCCGGATCGCGTCCGCGCCCTCCACCACATGGTTGTTGGTCAAGAGTGTCCCGTTGGGATGAATGATGAAGCCGGAGCCCGCCCCCTGGCGGATCTGCGGCGGAGCTTCTCTTTGACGTCGGTTCGACCGAGGATTTTGAAACCCGAAGAATCTCTCGAACAGATCAGAACCGTCCGAAAGCGCGGGCCCTTTCACGCGCGATTGAACATCCACATTGACCACCGCGGCTTTGACCGCGTCCACCAGAGGCGCCAAGGAGGGCAGTGCTCCCAGCTGTCCAGAGGGCGCGCCAGCGCTCACCGAGGAGCTCGCCGCACTGGGAGAAGCAGCCCCGGAGCCCCCCACCCCAGCGCTTTTCGCGGTCGCTCCATTGGAGCTACTGCCGCAACTGGCGCCCACCGCCAGGGCGAATACTGCCAGTGCAAGGATGCCAGGGCCCATCGCCGCGGCTGGGCGGCTCAGTCGTTGTTTCTTGAGTTCCATTGGGATGACCTCGAAATCATTGAGGATTTAAGCACCTACCGCGCTGCTTCTGTACTCTACTTGCGGGAGCGCCGCGACAATTGGCTGCCCTGAACAGAACCAGCAGCCGAGCCCTGTCAAGCAGGAAGCTCGGGAATGTCCTGGCAATGCCGCGCTGTTGGGCACATTGGAGGGATACGGAAGGTGAAATTGACTGATGGTGGAACCGTTTCCTACTGAGCTGCGCGTCGCTAATGAATCCGAGTTGGAAGAAGACATCCCCGATGCCCCTCGGATGCTCTTTTGCGTCTACTACGAGCGCTGCCTCAATTTTGCGGTGAAGCAACGCTGGGAGAATTGGACCTGCGCTCACTGTTCGCTGGCAAATCAGCAAGCCAGGCGGCCCCGCGTTCACGACTTTGCAAGCTGTGGCAGAAAAGAAAACAGCTGGGCGTGACGGCTGTTAGGCTGAGGTGCGCCTCGGAGGTGCTTCTTGGCCGACAATTCGCACAAAGACTTCGTGATTCCGACCAACCGGCAAATCGTCACGCGGGAACCGGAGCGATCCGCCAAGGAGTGGACCCCGTTGTTCCCAGACGTCAACTGGATTGGTTTCCATGACATGGCTCCGGCCATGGTTCCGCCCGATTTTGGCTGGGGCTCCAGCCCCAAGCAGCGCCAGGAGGAATACGGCAGCAGCGCCGGTCGGCTTCCGGTCGAGCCATCGATTGAAAGAGAGTCGACAACCGCCGACGAAAAGGTCGAGGAAGCGTCGAAGGAATCCTTTCCGGCAAGCGATCCTCCGGCGTGGATTCCGAGCACTACTAGTCGTTGATCGTCTTCAGTGCTGCCGCCCAGCGAGTCCCGTGATTACTCAAGGCGAGTGCGCGCTTCTCAAATTCTGGCTCGAGCTGACAAGGCATCGCTGGTGATTTGCTCATTGGCGACGATCCTTGCGGGCTCGGCGCCTTTTCTCGAGTCCCCCGATGATGAGCCGATTCCGATTGGGTTCGCTCTGGTGGCGCCTTTTGTCGCGGTTGTGTTCTGCGCGGCGGTCGCGTTGTTGTTCGTGAAGCGCCTCAGGGGCGGCATCGTACGTGCGTTGTTGGCCGCTGGAGCCGGCGCACTGGCGATCGCCGGGATTGTCTACACTAAAAGCGTATCGCCACCCCTTTTGGTGATTGCCTACTGGTTGCCGGCGGTGCTGAGTCTGACCGCGGCGTGGATTCTCGAGTGGAGCCACCTAGCCGCGAGGCGCGCCTTGTGAGCGAGCCGAAATCAGCGGTGCCTCAGTCCCTCGTGATTCTTTCGCGGTCGCTCCTCAAGTCGACGCATTTCCCCGCGACGCTCGCGCTCACCGTGCGATTGGATGAATCGCTCGAACGCTTCGTGCCGATGGAGAAGAGCGGGCTCGCGCGTCATTCCCTCGCGATGCACGCGCACCGCCTCGCCGGCGCTGATTTCCTGAGCATTACCTCGCTCGTTCGGACCCAAGCCGCGTTGGCTGACGGCGACCCAACCCTCGTCGACTTGCACGCGCGATTCTGCTTCCTTCGCCGATCCCACCAAGACGTCGACCTGAAATACCGTGCCTCGAACGCCGGCGACCGCGCGCTCGGTCGCGACTTCGAACTTGGCGTCCGATCCGCCCAGTGCCCGCGTCACATTGCACCACACCGCTCCCAACAGGAGCCACGCCGAAAACTGTCGATGGTCGAGCTGCTGGAAGCTCGCTTCGTCAATCCGGATCTGGCTGCCGGAAGACAGAATCAGAATGCTCTGATCCGTCAGGGTCAGCTTCACGCTTCCTGACTTCACCTCGATCACATCGCGGAGCTCGATCTGGCTGCCGACCTTCAGGGCCAAGGGGTTGCCTTCCGCGGGAGCTCGGGTCGCTTCGCCATCCATCGCGGTAACCGCGCCGACTTGCGCCAGCGTGAGTCGAAGCGGCGCCACGATCAACACCATCGACGCAAATCGAGCCAGGTCGCGACTGCGCATCGAAACCTCCAGCTGGGCTAACCCGCTCCGGCGTGCTCGGTTGCGCGTTGAGCAGGGCCTTCCGAACGATAGCACGTGCGCGGGTGCGCGCTTGGACTACCTGCGCCCCTGCGCAAATGCGAGCAGGCACGAAAGGCTGTGCTGGAGGCCTTAACTAGCCGGAGCGCTCGTCAGTCGGAAGGAACCCAGAAACGTTTGCGCGTCGGCGGGTTCGGCGCCGGGCGGGTAACTCGTCACCAGGGTGTACACCTCGTCCTTCCCCTCGAGAATTCGAGCCGAGACGCGCCGCTGGCTGGCCGGTACATCCGCGGTGAAATCCATCCCCGGCATCTCCCCGACGGTGATTTCCTCGGACGAGAGAAGCTGCCCATTGAAACTCTTCACCAATTCATCACGCGAGCTGGTGAGCAGCGCCTTGGGATTCGATTTGGAGAATGCTCCTGGCTGGAACTTGCTGTAGCTGACCAGATAATTGATGTTCTTCACTGAGTCGGATGCTTGCGTGACGTGGATTTCCACCGGCCCCTGCGGCGTGTCGCGCATCTGTTGACCGTGGGTAACGTTTGGCGGAGCCAAGACCGAGAAACCACCGGGCGATGTGTAGGGGACCAGGCTCTGTCTCGCGGGCGCGGCCGGAGGGGCTGCCGAACTCGGCGGCGATGCCGCAACCGGAGCGGACTTATTGCCATTAGAGCCAGTTGCACAACCTGCGATCCAGACCAACCCAACCATGAAAGCGAGCGCACGCATCTTGTTAGTACACCTCCCGATAACCGGAGTTTGCACACCGAGCGGCAAACCGCAACCCACGCTCGGTGAGAAACCAAGAGCTCGCTTTTACGGCTTCGTCCCACGAACAAGCTCGTCGAGCAGCGAAGTGTCTACCATTCCACCGACGTCGGCGCTGGGAACGAACCCGAGCTCCTGCGCGTGCTTGGCGGCCAATGAAAGGACCTGCGGCAGCGGCCTGAGCGCCGGCTGGAGGCGAGAAAAAGCATCCGTGAGGACGGGCAGCGGCAAGGCCTTGCCGGTCAACTGACCGAAGGCATCATTGGCTCTGCGGGCGAACCCATCCGGGGCTTCGGTCCACTGACGGGTCAGTTCAACGTGGGCGCGCAAGAGGGCACGGACGTCATTTCCCCGGGCTTCGAGAAATGGTTTGGTGGTCACCAGCAAAGTACTGTGGAACACGCGGTTCGGCCAAAGGTCCCGCTCGTCGAGCAGAATGTGGGCGCCTGCTTCCGAGATCAGCCTTGCTCCCCACGGTTCGGGAACCCAAGCCGCTTCCAGTTTGCCAGTGAGAAAAAGCCCCAAGATGTCGGCGTTGGCAAGGGGAATGACCGTGACATCTCCCTTTGAGTCCTCGGCAATCTTAAGTCCCTGAGCCTTCAGCCAATACCGAAGGGCGATGTCTTGCGTGCCTCCAAGCTGCGGCGAGGCCACTTTCTTGCCCTTGAGGTCCTGCGGGGTCTTGGCGGTTTTGGCCACCAGAACGGCGCCGCCGTCGGCCGCCGCGGCAATCACCCTGAGCTGTCGATCGGCTTTGAGGTAGAAGATGATTGCGGGGCCGGTGCCGACGTACGAGACGTCGAGCGAGCCTGAGGACAACGCCTCCATCGCGGCCGGTCCTGCGTTGAACTGAATCATCTGCGCTTTGGTGTCGCCCAATTGCCGGGCGAAAGTCCCCTCCAAATTTCCGACCAGCGCCTGGCTGTGGGTGATGTTCGGGAAAAACCCAATTCGTACCAGGCCTGGAACAGCGCCCTTCGAGCTTTTGCAAGCGCCGATTTGCGACGCGCCGGCAGCGAGCAGCAGCAGCGCGCATCGCCTGAGGTGAAGTGCCATCGGGCGCTAAGTGGTGGGGACCAATCCCCAGCGTCGCCGAATTCTCAGCTCGACCGTCTGAAAGAGAAGTCGGTCCACGGAAGTGCCGATCAGGATGATCGCCAGCATCACCGCCATCACCTGCGGCACTTCCATCAACTCGCGGCCGGTATTCAGCAGCTGGCCCAAACCCCCCGAGATGAACAGCAACTCGCCGGCCATCAGGGCTCGCCAGGCAAAGCTCCACCCGAGCTTGAGCCCGGTCACGATCCCGGGCAACGCTGCGGTCAGCAGAACCCCGCCGTAGAAACGCAGGCCGCGAATGCCCAGCGTACCGGAAACGCGCAGCAGCATCGGATCGATGCGGTTCACTGCGTCCTCGGCGCCGATCGCGATGCTCAGCAACGAGCCCATCACCACCACGAAGACGATTGCCGCATCGTTCAATCCAAACCAGAGCAGCGCGAGCGGTAGCCAGCAGATTGAGGGCAACCCTTGCAAGCCCATCAGCACCGGCTTCACTGCTTCCCGAAGCAGGCGCAAACGCGCCATCATGATCCCAAGCGGGACTCCGATCGCGACCGAGATCAAGTATCCTTGAGACATCCGGCTCAGGGAGTGCAGGGTCGCTTTCGCAAGCCGCCCATCAATCAGCATCTTCAGGAAGCTTGCGGCTACCGCCTCGGGTCCTGGAAACAGGTGCCGAGGCCAAGGGCCGTAGCGGGAGAGCAGCCACCAGCAGACCAGGATGGCGAGCGTGAAGCCGGTTTTGGACAGCAAGTTTCTGAACGAAGTCTTCATGTGATCAGGGACTGCCTTTCAGGCGAAAGACGCGGAAGGGGGTTAGCTAACACACAACCCCCAGCAAACCGGAGGTGTGAGGTGCAACCGCAAATCGAGAAATTGATGGAAAACAGGCAATTCGGATATGCCTCCTCTTGACGGGGTGTCCGAAAAGGGGCTGGCTGAATTTGACCAGACCTCGTAGCTTCTAGTGGGAGGACAGCGTGACGGGAAACGGACCGATTACCGTCGGAATCCTCGAGGATCATCGCCTGCTGTTGCAGAGCCTGACTTGGCTGCTCGAAGGCGCTGGCTTCCTGGTGACCGCGAAATCTGGAGAGATTCGCTCATTCTTGGCCCAGATTGCTGAACGTCCGCCGCAGGTCGCATTAATCGACTTGACCCTGGAGAGTTTCACGAATGCTCCGACGGCCAGCGGCGTGGACGTGGTGCGAGAGCTGCGGGAAAACCACCCCCAGATTCGAACCCTCGTGCTCTCCGCCACCCACACCACCGAGATGGTGGATCTCTGCTACCACGAAGGGGCCGCCGGATATCTCTACAAACTGACCGCGAGCCGCGAGACCCTGACCGACGCAATACGCGAAGTGGCGATGGGCAAGCGGCTCTTCCCAGTACAGTTATTGGCAAGCAGCGTGAGCGATGGACGCACCGATCGGCGGCCGAGCCTGCTGGACGGAGTCACGGACCGGGAGCGGGAAGTGCTCGCCTATCTCTCGACCGGAGCCGACAACGTGCAGATCGCCAAGTCCCTGGGAATCACCGAGCGCACGGTCAAGGCGCACGTCTCGAATCTCTATCGGAAGCTGCGAATGAAAAACCGGGTCGAGTTGGCGCTCCTGGCCAGGCAGCAGGGACTCAAGGTCCCGCAGCGGAGCTTCGCACCGGAATCCAGCACGCCCCCGGCCTCCCACGTAGGGCCGGACTAAAAGACGCAGAATTTGGGGTAGGTTCTCGCCTGGTGCCATGAGCGAGAGATCCGACTCGCAACCTCACGTACTGCTGGTAGACGACAACCCTGCTTTCGTCGAGAACCTCGCCGAAATTCTCGAGGGACAGGGTTATGCGGTCGAATCGGCGGGAACGTGCGCGTCCGCCCTGGAGCGAACCAAACATGGGATTGACGTGGCGCTCGTCGACGTGCGTCTGCCGGACGGCGAGGGAACTGCGCTCGCGAAGAAAATCAAAGAGCTGAACCCGGAATCGGAAGTCATCCTTCTGACCGGCTATGCCACCCTCGAATCCGCCGCCGAGGCGGTGCGGGCGGGCGCCTGTGCGTACCTGCTCAAACCGTGTGCCACTCCTGAGCTTCTGCTCACCCTCGAGCAGGCGATGCGTCAGGTGAGGCTTCAGCGCGACAAACGGGAGCTGGCACGGCGCGCCCAGGTCGCGGAGAAGCTCGCGGCAGTGGGGACGTTGACCGCCGGGCTCTCTCACGAGATTCGTAATCCACTCAATGCCGCTGGGCTGCAACTGGCGGTCGTCGAGCGGCGCGTGGATCAGCTACCGAAGGAAATGCGGGTTCCCATTCTGGAGCCCCTGCATCTGGTTCGCGACGAGATTAGGCGGTTGGATCACATTCTCGAAGACTTTATGCAGTTTGCTCGTCCCACCCAGTTCGTTCCGCAGCCGGTAGATCTGGAGACGGTGGCGCGTAAAGTGTACAGCCTGCTCAAGGACGATGCGGATCAACGAGGGATTCGATTCGAGTGCACCGGCTCCGACAGGACGCGGGTGCTGGGACATGAGGAGCGGCTTCGACAAGTGATCGTCAATCTGGCCCTGAACGCGCTCGACGCGGCTCCTGCGGGCGGCTGGGTCCGACTGATCTGCGATCAGATCGAAGGGGACGTTGCTTTCTCAATCGAGGACAGCGGGCCAGGCATCCAGCCGGAGGCGATGGGCAGAATCTTTGAGCCATTCTTCACCACCAAGTCCACTGGCTCAGGCCTGGGCTTATCGATCGTTCATGCGATCGTCACGCAGCACAGCGGAACCATCCACGCAGAAAACGTCCCGGGCGCCGGCGCCCGATTCACAGTTCGGCTTCCGTCCGCCCACCCATGAAGGAGCTGCTCAGTGAGAGGAGAAGTCTTCCTCCTCGCGATCCTCATCTTCCGAGCCGGAAGGGGCGGCGCCCGCTCCGGCGCCATATTCCTTGAGACGGTACTGGATCTTCCGGACGCTGATTCCCAGCACGTCAGCAGCGCGCGACGTCGATCCGCCCACCATTTCCATCGTCCGCAGAATCACTTCGCGTTCAATCTCGGAAAGGGTTGCGCCTGGAATAAGGCTCTCGGCCGGACGGGTCTGGGGACGAGGCCCACGTAGGGTGGGCGGTAAGTCATCCGCGGTAAGTTGCCGCCCCGGCGCCAACACCACCGAGCGCTCGATCACGTTCTCCAGCTCACGAACGTTGCCTGGCCAGTCATGACTCAGCAGCGTATTGAGCGTCCCGGGCGCCAGGCCGCGCACTTCCTTGCCGTAGTTCTTGGCGTACTTCTCGATGAAGAAGTTAACCAGAGCTGGAATGTCTCCCTTTCGCTGGCGCAGCGCAGGCAAGGGCACCGCCACCACGTTCAATCGGTAGTAGAGATCCTCCCGGAAGCGTCCGGCCTTCATTTCCGCCGCGAGATCGCGATTGGTGGCGGCCACCAGGCGAACGTCCACCTTGAGCGTCTGGGTTCCGCCGACCCGTTCGAATTCGCGCTCCTGCAGGACGCGCAACAGTTTGATTTGCAGGGCGGGCGAAATCTCCCCGATCTCGTCGAGGAACAGCGTGCCTCCGTCGGCGAGCTCGAAGCGACCCTCCTTGCGGCCGACCGCGCCGGTGAACGAGCCTCTTTCGTGTCCGAACAGCTCGCTCTCCAAAAGGCTTTCCGACAGTGCAGCGCAATTCACTTTGATGAAGGGCTTGTCCTTGCGCGGTGACTCTTCGTGAATCGCCTGGGCAATCAGTTCTTTCCCGGTACCCGACTCCCCGAGAATCAGCACCGTGGCGCGCGAAGGTGCAGCGCGCTTGACCACCTGAAAAACCGCCTGGAGCTCCGGGCTCTCCCCGATGATGTTGGGAAAACGATACCGCTCCTGAATTCGAGCACGTAGCGTCTCGGCCTCTCGGAGCAGCTGCCTCTTTTCCAGTACCTTGTCGATCACCACCAGAACGGCTTGGAAGTCCAGCGGCTTGACCAGAAAGTTTTCTGCTCCCGCTCGCATCGCTTCGACAGCCGTCTCGATGCTCGCGAACGCGGTCATCATGACGAAGGCGGAGTCGTAGCCTTGCTCACGGGCGGACCGGAGGAGATTAATTCCGTCCATCTTCGGCATGCGGACGTCCGCCAACACCACGTAGGGAGCAAAGCCTCCGATCAGGCCGAGAGCTTCCTCCCCATCGGCGGCCTCGGCGACCTCGTACCCCTCCTCCACCAACAGCGTGCGCAGCGCTTGGCGTGCATTCTGCTCGTCGTCGACGACCAGGATCCGTCTTTTCGACATCGTGGTGGAGCTTAGCAAATCGACGGGCGACATCGCTCAGTCCAGGGAGAAACGCTTCAGCTTCATCACCGCAGCCTGAACGCCTTCCGCAAACGTTGGGTGCACGTAACGAGCATCGACGATCACACCGGGCGATGCATTGGCTTCCATCAGAGTTACGAAAATGTGGATCAGCTCGCCGGCTTCTGCCCCCACGATCGATGCGCCGAGAATCCTTTCCGCCTTGGGATCGAAGATCAGCTTGATCAGCCCAGCTCGCTCGTCGACTTCCACTGCGCGCGCGATGTGATCGAAAGGAAAAGTAGCAACCTCGTAGGCCACGCCCCGTTCTCGGGCCTCTCGCTCCGTCAGTCCGGCGCTTGCCACCTGAGGATCGGTAAACACCGCGGATGGAATCAGCCGACCTTTGCGCCCACGCTTCGATCGACCGAGCAGCAAGTCGAACAAGATGCGGTGGTCATCCCAGGCAACATGGGTAAATTGGGGTTCGCCGGTGGCGTCTCCGACCGCGTAGGTCCCTGGGGCGCTGGTTTGGTAATAATCATCAATCACAATGAAGCCCCGTTCATCCAACCGAACGCCACCCTGATCGCATCCCAGATCGTCTGTGTTGGGACGCCGTCCGGTTGCTGCGAGTAGATGTGATCCAGCGACCTCCTTGCTACCCCCCAGGCGAAGCACGATCCCTCGCGCGGCATTCGTGACGGCCTCCACTGCAACCCCAAGCTCGAGGCCGATGCCCTCGTTGCGAAATGCCGACTCCAGCTCGGCAGCAATTTGTGGGTCTTCACGCGCAAGCAGTTGGCCGACGCGATCGACGATCGTGACTTGCGAACCGAATCGACGAAACATCTGTCCAAACTCGCAGCCGACGTAACCTCCACCGAGGATGATCAGATGCTCGGGGACCTCGCGCAGCTCCATCAGCTGGTGATTGTCCAACCATTTGATCTGATCGATCCCGGGCAACGAGGGCACCGCCGGCCTGGCCCCTACATTGAGGATCACGATCTCTGCCCGATGCCGCTGACCATTTACCTCTAGCTCCCGCTCCGCCACGAAGCGGGCGTGGCCCGTCAGGAAGGTCAACCGGGCCGCGCGAAAGGTTTTCAGGATTTCCTCGCGCCAGCGGCGGACGACCGCATCCTTGCGCTTGACGATCTTCTCAAGGTCGACTTTGACTTCGGCGACCTGAACGCCAAGCCGATTGCTGGTGCGCGCGACGTGCGCAGCTCGCGCGCTGGCAATCATCGTTTTGGTCGGAGTGCATCCATAATTGATGCAAGTACCTCCTGGATCAGATCGCTCAGCGAGCGCCACCCGCTTGCCGACCCGCGCGAGCCGCGCGGCGAGCGGAATACCCGCCTGGCCGCTGCCCACGATGAACACGTCGAAGTCCATCGAACGCCCTCCCCGTTGTCTCACACATCTCCGATAGGCAACACTGGAATAGAACCGCTTAGAGAGCGAAAACCATTGCGCGCAGGCAAGTCTGCCTACATTCTTCACCCTCGGAGCCGCGCGTACGCTAGTTTGAGGCCCCGTAACGAAAGGAACCAAATCTATGGCAGCACCGACTCGGCCGGTGTGGAAGCTGTCGGTGGGCGAGGAAGCCCCCGATTTCGAGCTGACCGCTACCGGTGACGCAGCTGGGAAGGGTACACCGCGCAAGAAAATCAAATTGAGTGATTACCGCGGTAAGAAAAACGTAGTCCTCGCGTTCTATCCCGCGGCGTTTACACCCGTTTGAACGGTGCAAATGCCCTCGTACGAGGAGGATCTCTCCGAGTTCGAGCGGCGAAATGCCCAGGTCCTGGGCATCTCAACGGATCAAGTTTTCAGCAATGAAGCATGGGCGAAATCGATGGGTGGTCTGTCGTACCCCCTGCTGAGCGACAATTGGCCTTATGGATACGTTGCGACGCTCTACGGTGTTCTGAGAGGCTCCGGCACGACCGAGCGCGCGATATTCGTGGTGGATAAACAGGGGGTCGTCCGCTACATCGATATCCATGACATCAGCGAGC
>DAIQBK010000001.1:119872-582938 GCA_036781205.1 Myxococcaceae bacterium | reverse complement strand
GTGGTGGATAAACAGGGGGTCGTCCGCTACATCGATATCCATGACATCAGCGAGCCGCCTCCGACCGACAAGATCATGGAGGCGTTGGATCGCCTGCGCTAGAAGCGCTGGGTGTAAGGATGGCTGAAAAACCGCTCGAGCTGTCGCGCTACTGCATTCCTTACACCCCGTTTTCCAAGAAGTTGGAGGAGTCCAGGATTTGCCTGGTCACCACCGCTTCGGTTCGAGCCAAGGATCAACGTCCCTTTCAAGTCGACGGGGATACGTCTTATCGAGTGATCGAGGGATTTCTGCCGACTCACTCGCTCACCTATGACGACGTGCACTATGACCACGAGTGCGTAGACCAGGATTTGAACTGCGTCTTTCCGATCGATCGGCTCGCTGAGCTCGCGGAAGAGGGAATAATTGGGGGATTGACGGAAAAACACTTCTCGATGGGCTTCAGCCAGGCGCTTCGGGAACTGCGGGAGAGCACGATTCCCGCTTTGGCGCGAGAAGTAGACCGGATTCGACCCGACGCCGTTCTGTTGACCGGCGGTTGAAGGCTCTGCCATCGTACCGTGGTCACGGTGCAACGGGCGATCGAGATGACTGGAATCTCCACCGTTCTGATCACCGTCGAACCGGAAGAGAGCGCCCAGGCGCGTCCCCCGCGCGCATTGTGTCCCAAGGGCTTCGGCGTCGGCCATTCGCTTGGGCGTCCCAAGGATCCCGCGCTGCAAAAGAAGATCTTGAGCGACGCACTCGGCCTGCTGCTGGAGGCGCCTCGGCTTGGGGAGGTCGTTGTCCGCGAGTATCGGTAGGCGGTCAGCCAGATTCGCCTAAACCCTTGCAACGCGCGGGGTTGGTGGTTGTCATCCTGTTGGAGGGGAGCCATGCCCATCACGTTTTCGGTCAACGGCGAGTCGCGTACGGTCGACGTAGACCCGGCGACCTTTTTGCTTTATGTCCTGATGGAAGATCTTCAGCTCAACGGGCCGAAGTTCGGATGCGGGGCTGCACAGTGCGGGGCTTGCACGGTGCTTGTCGACGGGGTGCCGATTCGCTCCTGTCGAAGGCCGATGTCGACGGTTTCGGGCCGTGAAGTCACCACGATTGAGGGGTTGGGCACGACCGAAAATCCTCACCCAATTCAAACTGCATTCATCGAGGAGCAGGCCGGGCAGTGCGCGTTCTGCATCAGCGGACCGATGCTCTACGGCAAGGTGTTTATCGATCAGAACCCTGGTGCGACCGAGGACCAGATCATCCAGGCGCTCAACGGGTTGATTTGCCGTTGCTACTCCCATCTGCGGATGGTGCGGGCACTCGTGCGTTACGCCCAGGAGGTGCGCCGATGAAGCGGACCCACGGAACCCGATTCTTCACCACGGCGGAGATCACCAACGACGCGCGTTTGGCATTGGAACGGGCGGGATTTTCGCGCCGTGATTTCCTGAAGGGAACCGGCGCGCTGGTGGTCGGCTTCAGCATCGCCGGCCGGCTCGACAAGTTGGGAGCATCCAATGCCGCATTGGCGGCGACCTTGGACGTCCCGCTGAACCAGGTTGACTCCTGGATTGCGATCGCGCAGGACGAAAGTGTCACCGGTTACACCGGAAAGTGCGAGTTCGGGCAAGGCTTTCGAACGGTCCAGTATCAACTGATCGCCGACGAGCTCTACGTTCCCCTCGAGCGGATCACCTTGGTCGTTTGCGATACCGCGATCACTCCAGACCAAGGCACGACTTCCGGCAGCCAGTCACACCCGACCGAGTTTGGGCCCAACGGCCTGCGGCAGGCTTTGGCAACCGCGCGCGAAGCGTTGTTTGCGATGGCCTCCGACGAGCTCGGGGTTCCGGTAGATCAGCTGAGCGTCCGGGATGGCGTGATTTTCGTGACCGCGGATCCTTCTCAGCAGGTCACCTACGGCCAGCTGATCGGCGGGGAGCGGTTCAACCTGATGGTGAATGCGGACGCGGTGCCCAAGGATCCGAGCCAGTACACGGTGCTCGGAACCTCGGTCCCGCGCTACGAGATTCCCGCCAAAATGACCGGAGAGTTTCAATACGTCCAGCACGTCCGGCTGCCAGACATGTTGCACGGCAAGGTGGTCCGGCCACCCGTAGTAGGAGCCACGGTGATCGACGTTGACGAGCACTCGGTCGAGCATCTTCCTGGAAATGTTCGCGTCGTGCGGGTCAATGACTTTGTAGGGGTCGTTGCGGACAAGGAATGGCAGGCCCTTCAAGCCGCAATGGTCCTGCAAGTGACCTGGTCCGAGGGGGTGGCGCTTCCACCGAGGGCCGACTTCTACAACTACCTGCGCCAGCAGCCCTCCCGGGATTCGTACACGGTGCTGAACGACGATGTCGACCAGAGATTCGCCGAGGCAGCGAGTATCGTCGCCGCTACCTATCTGAGCCCGTATCAAATGCATGGATCGATCGGCAGCTCGGGTGCCGTCGCAGATGTTCAAGGCAGCGGTCCGAATGGAACGGCTACCATCTGGTCCGCGACCCAAGGCGTCTATCCGCAGCGAGACAGCGTGGCGCTGCTGCTCGGAATACCTAGGGAAAATGTACGGGTGATTTTCGTGGAAGGTTCTGGATGCTATGGCCTCAATGGTGCTGATACGGTTTCTTTCGACGCTGCGCTGCTGTCACAGGCGGTTGGCCAACCGGTACGCGTTCAACTGACGCGCAAGGACGAGATGGCTTGGGGAGAAAACTATGGCCCGCCCTATTCCATCGACTTGCGAGCCGGACTGAACCAAGCGGGCGACATCATCGTTTGGGAATACGAGGGCTGGACCGACACCAAGGGCAACCGCCCAACCGCGACCACGCCGGGGAACATCATCACCGGCGCGCTCGCCGGATTTCCCACTCCGCCACTGGTCCCCGGAGGCGGTGACCCACCGACCAGCTACAGCAACAACGGCAACGCCGATTCTTCCTACGGCGCTGGCTGCGTCCGCGGAACCTGTGGAGGTACGGGGACGGTTTCGAGCGAGCGAATCCTGACGCACACGATTCAATCGCCTTTTTTCACCGGACCGTTGCGCGCTCCCGGCCGGCTTCAAAATACCTTCGCCAACGAAAGCTTCATCGATGAAATCGCCGCGTCCGTGCAGGCCGATCCGATCCAGTACCGCCTGCGCCACTTGAGCGATCCTCGGTTGATCGACGTTCTCAACGCGGCGGCAAACGCCGCGAACTGGGACACCCGCCCCTCTCCGAAGCCAGGTAATCCTCCAACCGGTATCGTTACCGGCCGCGGCGTCGCTTGCGTGCTGTACGAAGGGAACAACGGCTATTCGGCAATGGTGATCGAGGTGGAGGTCAACCAGGACAACGGACAGGTCACGGTCACGCGGGTTGTCACTAGCCAGGATTCCGGGCCCGTTTCAAACCCCGACGGGTTACGCAATCAAATGGAGGGAGGCACCCTCCAGGGAATCAGCCGAGCTCTTCGTGAAGAGGTCAATTGGGATGATCAGAAGATCACCTCGATTGACTGGATGAGCTACCCGGTTATCCGCTTCGGCGGCCGGCTCCCCAGTATGGACACCGTTCTGATCAATCGACTCGACAGGCTGCAAATGGGTGCCGGCGAGTGTTCGATTACCGTCGTCGCCGGGGCAATCGCCAATGCGATTTTCGACGCTACTGGGGCTCGCGTTCGCGAGCTGCCATTCACGCCAGAGCGCGTCCTGGCCGCGCTGGCCGAGCGTGGACAAATTCGCAAGTAACGCTTGAGCGAAGGCCCAACACATTCTTTTGAAGAGCACACCGGAGAGGTGCTGCTCAAAATCACGGCTCCGACCCTGCCCCAGCTTTTCGAGGAAGCGGGCCGCGCGTTGGCCGAGCTGATGGCCGAGCAGTGGACGGGCGATCCAGCCGCCGCAACCGAGCTCGTGGTAGTTCGGGCGCTGGATCGAGAGGCTCTGCTCGTCGAATGGCTCAACGAGCTCGTGTTCCGCTCGGAGACTCGCGAGAGGGTTTATCCGTACCTGCGGGTCACCGGTCTCACCGACCGCGAGCTTCAGGCGCAAATCCGCGGCGCAGTGCCCAACCTGCTCCGCACCGCGGTGAAAGCCGCGACGTACCACCGACTCCAAATTGCGCCGAGCACGGATGGTTATACTGCCACCGTGGTGCTCGATGTTTGAGGTTGGGGATGGAACGTCCGCCGCTGAAGAAGGTAGGGGAAGTCGTCTACGAGTTGGAGCGCGAGTTCCGCCCGGACATGCACGTTCCGCTCAAGGTTTTCGCCGATGAGCAGTTGATCGGTCAAATTCAACGCGATCACAGCCTTGAACAGTTGATCAATGTCTGCACCTTACCGGGGATCACGCGCACTGCGCTCGGAATGCCGGACATGCACGAGGGCTATGGTTTCCCGGTCGGAGCGGTGGCCGCCACGTTGCCTCCCGATGGCGCGATTTCGCCCGGCGGTATCGGTTTCGACATCAACTGCGGAGTGCGTCTTCTCGTTTCCCAGCTTCGTTTCCCGCAGGTCGAGTCGATTCTTCCTACCCTCTTCCATGAGCTCAGTCGAAACGTTCCAACCGGGTATGGGCGACAGGGCCGGTTCGGTCTTTCCTCGGACGAGCTGGACCGGGTGTTGAACGAAGGCTGCACTTATCTCATTCGGGAAAGAAACCTCGGCTTCGAAGAGGATCTCGAACGAATTGAATCAAGAGGAACCCTTCCCGGCGGGGACGCCTCGTGCGTGTCCGAGCGCGCCAAGCAGCGCGGAGCCGACCAACTCGGCACGCTTGGGGGCGGCAACCACTTCATGGAGGTTCAGAAGGTGGACGCGGTGTTCGACGACGGCGCCGCCACGGCGCTGGGACTTGCACTCGGGCAACTCACGGTCCTGATTCACAGCGGGTCGCGTGGTTTGGGGCATCAGGTGTGTACCGACTATGTCCGGCTGATGGATCAAAGGTTGGCGGCCCACAAGATCACGCTACCCGACCGGCAACTGGCTTGCGCGCCCCTCTCGTCGGGGGAGGGCAAAGATTATTTCGCGGCGATGTGCGCGGCCGCGAACTTCGCCTGGTCCAATCGGCAGATGCTCACTCAACGAGTGCGAGAGACTTTCAGCCGGGTCGTCGGCGCAACTTCCGAGGCGGGGCTGAGCGTGGTTTACGACGTGGCGCACAACATCGCCAAGCTCGAGCAATTCGGCAAGCAGACGCTATGCGTTCATCGGAAGGGAGCAACCAGGGCGTTCGGACCTTCTAGCGGCGAAATTCCAGCCTCCTATCGTCGCGTTGGCCAGCCAATCTTCATTCCCGGAAGCATGGGTACCGCGTCCTTCGTGCTGGTTGGAACCGATGAGGCAAAGGACATCTCTCTAAGCAGCACCTGCCACGGGGCAGGACGCGCGCTCAGTCGAAGCGCGGCCAAGAAGCAAGTCGTCGGACATGAGTTGCGCAAGCAGCTCGAAAGCCAGGGAATCATCGTTCGATGCCCGTCCAACACAGAGCTCGCCGAGGAGGCGCCTTTGGCCTACAAGGACGTGGAGCGGGTAGTAGACGTGGTGATCCGGGCAGGGATCGCGAAGAAGGTGGCTCGACTGGTTCCCCGCGGAGTCCTCAAAGGCTGATGTGTTAGATGCCTAGCACGAGCGCGGATCAGCCATTCGTCCCGTGCGCAGTCTCCCAGCGCCGCGCCACCCTGGCCGAGGACCCTCGACCCCCGCCTACAGGAGTTAAGACTCTCCCTTGAACAGTTTTCCCGGATTCCTCAACGGTTTCAGCCTTTGATCAAATAGTTCTTAAGGAGAGACGCTTAACTCCTGTAAGCACCCTCCGAACGTCTCCAAGCCAGGCTCGCTCAGCTGAGCTCCCGCACTCCGAGCTCGTCGAGGTGTCGCTTGAGATCGGCTGGATCTTCATAAACTCGATAGGCTCCGGCGCGGACCAACTCATCCTCACCGTAGCCTCCGGAGAGCAAGCCGACCCCCAGCGCTCCACAGCGGCGCGCCGCCAGCAGATCCCAAATGCTGTCACCCACCACCACGCATTGGACGATCGGAACTCCAAGCCGCGCGGCCGCCGTGAGGAAGAGATCCGGATCCGGTTTCGCGCGCTGTACGTCGTCCCGTGTCACCACCACCACCGACTCTTTCCGCCCGAGCAGCCGGATCGTTTGCTGCGAGCCCTCTCGCCTGCCGCTGGTGGCAATTGCCCAGGGAACCGATAGGCTGCTGAGCAGGTCGAGAAGATCGATCGCGCCTGGCAGCGGGCGCACCTGTCCGATCCGGCGAAGGTAGCCCTCCCGATGTAGCTGCTGCAGGCGTTCGGCATCTCCCGCTTCAACCGGGCGACCGATTTCTCGCGCCAGTGCTCTGACGAACAGGCCGCCACTCATCCCTACCCGCCGATGGATCCGCCAGGTAGCCAGCTCGATTCCCGCGCCCTGCAGCGCTTCCTGCCATGCAAGGACGTGCTGGTAGACACTATCCACCAAGGTACCGTCGAGATCGAACAAGAAGGCGACTTGGGCGCGCTCGGGGGCTTCGGCAGGCACGCGAGGTGTTCAACACCGCGGCCGGGGTAATTGCAAGCTACGCTTGGGGGCGCTTCCGCAGGCGACGCGAAGACTTGGCTCTAGGCACCTGCAGGAAGTCACAGAGCCGGCTGTCAGCGGTGCGGAGGCGCCGGGAGAGAATTCGGCAGATGTTCTGAAGGACGATGACGTAACTGTAATTATCCCGATGAAAGAGCCGATAGAGATCGAGGTTGGTGAGCGAGTACATCCGTGCCCCCTTCGTCACCCGCACCGTGGCCGATCGCGGCTGCAGCTCGATCAGCGACATTTCACCAAAGCATTCGCCCGCTCCGAGACGGAACATCGGTCGCAACTTGCCATTGCTCGATTTCCAGAGGACCTGCACTTCGCCATCGGCGAGCACGTACATCTTGCGTCCCAAGTCTCCGACCTGGAAAACCAGCGATCCGACCGGAAACGTCTCTTCCTTGAGGGTGCTCAGCACACTGCGCAGAGAGCGACCCTCCAAGCCATTGAAGATGGGTACCCCCTTGAAGAACGAGACCGGGACACGCTTCGCGAGAGCTGGCATGTGGAAAGAAGACCAATTCCTCCAGCCCGAAGCAAGCGCATCTTTTTGTGTCCTGAAGCCTTCGATCACAACCTCAAGCTCCCATTCTGATGGGGACATCCGCAGCCTCGGTCGGGCTCCGACAGCGCTGGCGTCGGTCGCGGCCCTGGCTCGCGAGCGGTCAGGGGCTGCGCTTCAAAGTAGCGCTCGCAAAGTCGCAGCCGGCGGGCGTCCCATACCATGTACGTGCCCAAGACGAGCTGGACGATGCTGCGCCAGACGTCCTCCCATCGATCGCGCAGACGCAGCGCGAAGAGCAGCAACTTGCGCGGGGGTGAACCAGATTGCCCGGTTCGGGGGATCAGTAAACAAGGTCCGCGATTGGGAATCGACCGGGTATGCGAAACCGATGAATAGAACGCGAAGCGCTTCACCATCTCCCGGGCCGCGGCCCTCATCGTCACCGGCGCCAATCCTTGGGCCGGACAGGGCCGGTTGGTTGCAATCCCGAACGGGATGTAGTTGGCCTCGCGTGGCGAGACGGTCTTCCATCGATCGGGATCGAATACCTCCGGATCCTCGAAACCCGCGCGATGATAGGCGGGGTAGCTGAAACAAAGCACGCTCCCACGGGGCAGAACGGTGCGCTCGCCGAGGCGGATCTCGGCCGAAGTGATGCGATGCGCGATCCCGAACAGCGGATACAGCCGGAGCGTTTCGTCGATCACCCGATCGAGGTAATCGTCGTCTTTGAGGTTGGAGGCGAGATGGTCTTGGACGTGCGGGTGCTTTGCCAGCGCCAAGAGCAAGTGAGCCATCGCCTCGGACATCTGGACCACCGCGGTGTTGAAGAACGTGCCTTGCAGGTAAAGGGCCTGTTCCCGCGCGGAGAGGTGCACGGGAAGATCGTGCGGCACCGCCCCCGACTCAACCTTGTCGACCAAGAACCGCGTCAATCGATAGCGCCTCTCCATGTGCCGCAGGCTGCAACATTTCAGGGCGGTGACCACGTCGTTGGCATTGCCCACGATAAGATCCCGCGCGCCGACCGGGCACGGCTCGCAGAAAACCAGCCGGTAGTAGAACTCGGCCCAGATCGGCATCATTAGATCGCGCAACCGAACGACGCTCACCGATGGCGGTGCCTGGCCGACGACATCCGTCACGCAGCGGGCGACCCAATCCTCCGCCGTTTTGCGCGGCAGGCTGAGAATCCGCCGCGTGGTGCGCGCAACCTCCTCGTACTCCTCCCCTGGCTCAAGATGTTCCTGATGAAGGTGAGCACCCGGAGATAGCCAATACCAGAACAAATCGGACAAAGCGGCGCCCCTGCTCCGTCCGTTTGCCGCGGGATGGGAGTAGAGGCGCTTGAGCTGGGCGGCGTCCACCAACTTTCCCGGGATCGCCATCCCCTCTTCGCCATTAATCCAAGTGAAAATCCGCATCCGCAAACCGAGCACGGCCGAGGGGAGCCAGTAAGGCAAGCTCGCCAAAAGAGATGCGCCGACGATGAGCACCGCCAGGGTTACCATCGCTCGTGAACCCGAAAGTGCAGGAGGTCGCGCGTCAGCTCATGTCGACTGCGGCACCCGCACAGGATGAGCGCCTGGGCCAACTCCGCGCGCAGCATCTCAAGGACCTTTGAAACGCCGTCTTCGCCGGCGGCGGCAAGGCCCCACAACACCGGACGGCCAATCGCCACCGCGGTCGCCCCGAGCGCAAGCGCCTTCACGGCGTCCGTCCCGCGGCGGACCCCTCCGTCCAGAATCAGCGGGACATCTCCCCCGACCGCGTCGACAATCGCCGGTAGCAGTTCCAGCGTCGCAGGAATTGTGTCGAGCTGTCGCCCGCCGTGGTTCGACACCTGAAGCGCATTGGCGCCACGGCGAACGGCAATCTTTGCGTCCTCGGGATGAACTACGCCCTTGAGTACGATTTTCAGGGCGGTGGTCTTTCGAAGCCAGTCAAAGTGTTCCCAGGAAAGGTCTGGGGAAAAGACGATCTGACGAGGCCGACCCGGCTCCCGCAAGTTCTCGCAGCACATCCCCTCGGGAAGATCGCGGAGACCGTTGCGCAAATCGCGCTCGCGGCGGCCGAAGGCCGCTGAGTCGACGGTGACCACCAGAGCAGCGCAACCCGCTGCCTCGGCGCGCCGGACGAGCGCTTCGGTGAATCCGAGGTCCGGTTGGAGGTAGAGCTGAAACCAGAGGCTTGCCTCCGGATCTACCTCACGCGCCGCGGCGGCAACCTCTTCGATCGCAACCGTGGAAGCCATGCTCACCGTGAGAATGGTTTTTGCGGCGGCGGCGGCTCGCGCGGTAGCCCGCTCTCCATTGGGATGCGCGAGTCGATGAAACGCCGTCGGCGCAATGATCACCGGCATCGACGCCTGGCATCCGAGCAACGTCAAGTCCAATTTGGGAGCTCCGCTCCCCCGCAGCACTCGCGGCACCAGACCGATCCGAGCGAAGGCAGCCTCGTTGGCCCGAAGGGTCATTTCGTCATCGGCGCCGCCGGCGATGAAATCGTACACAGCCGGATCGAGATGTTGGCGAGCCTCGCACTCGATTTCCTTCAGAGACAAGCTGTGCATCTCTCCAACCTCACGCCGCGACATCAGCGGTCACCGGGCTTCTTTCCATCGAACGCGCGAAGAAGGCGGCCAGGGGCTCGCGGTGCGCAGGGCCAGTCCACTCATTTTCCAGGTTCTCGGCGACGTGATGCTCGGCCACCAGCTGCTGGCGCCGGTAGAACCGGACCACCGGGTGGAGGTAGCGACCCTGATGTGAGCGTTCGGGGTCGTCCTGAGCGATCCGGCCGATCGCGATATCGAACGGATCCAGTTTGTCGTGATCCGGTCCGTATTCGAGGGAGATGGTGAAGTACCGCTCGGCGGAGCCGAATTCACTCTCGCGCACGTAATCGATCGGCAGCTCCTGGTAGTAGCGGGCCCTCTGGTCCTCAGAAGGGACGATCAGGTCGCAGAGAAAGCCGAATTGCTGCCACAAGCCGGACGTCCGATTCACTCGCTCGATCACCGCTTCCATTAGAGTCTGCGCGTGTGCTGGCAGGTCTCGGTGAGGCCATGGAATGGAGTGATACTTCTGCTCGAGCATCCGATGCAGGGCGCGAATCCCATAGCGAAAGCCATGAATGAAGCCACCGGTGGACTTCTTGAAGTCCCGCACCTGCATCAGCGTGCCGGCGAAGTACAGGTCCTTGACGTTGGTCGATTCCCACTCGGAAGTCTGCGCCGGAAAGCGATCCGAGATCACCAGCTCGGGCCGGCAGTCTTCCGCGAAAATCGAAGGATCAAACCGGAACCCGGTACAAACAATCACTCGGTCGTAGGCCAGGTTCCGCTTCACTTCGTTCGCGCGCGAAAAGCGTACGGTCACATTGTACGAACCGTTGCACCGCTCGATCCGCTCGACCGTCCCGTCGAGTAGTGCATTCTGCGACTTGAGTTGGTAGGTATCGAGCAGGTTGTTGTTTACCGCGCGCAAATGCCCGACGTAGTGAGACCTCCAGGCAAAATGCACTGAGCTTGGACCGGCGACGTGAATCACCGCCGCGGTCTCGACCAGGTTGTCGGCGGTCTCGAAGGCGGAGTTTCCTTTGCCAAGGATCAGGACGCGCTGGTTTAGAAAATCGCGGGGATTGACCGATACCGAGCCGTACAGCTCAGCCGTCTCGATACCCGGAATCGGAGGGACGTGGGGCTGAGAAACTCCGGTCGCTACAATCAGCCGCTTGGCCCCGTAGGAATGGCCGTTCTCGTCGGTTACGATGAAGCCGCCGTTTTTCGAGACTTTGACAATACGGGTGCGATACTGGATCTTGAGACGGCAAGCGGCGGCAAAATCGCCCAGATACCGCACCAACTCGTCCGGGCTCGGAAAATACCGCTCGCTGTACCGCGTGAACCGAAGCGCTCGATCCTCGGAGAGGAGCGAGTTCCAGTCCATTCGCAAATTGAACTCCCTATCATCCGACCCGGTGTGCCGCTTGTTAATCGAGATTAGGCGCTGATGGCGCGGAAAGGTGCGGAAGAAAGTTCCGGGCGTCAGTCCGGATTCCAGTACGAGATAGTCGCGCCCCGCTTGCTCCAAGAAGTACGCAAGCTGAAGCCCGGCAGGGCCCGCCCCGACGATCAGATACTCCATCGACTTCCTCCAGATTCACGAGATGACCGCGGATGGGGGTTCACGCTCCCTCCCGGGCCGCAGCCAATTTGATCCGCGCCGCGAATTCTGAGCGGAGGTAATCCGACTCCAGCTCGCTCGAGCGGGCCAGTCTGCGCAGGACCGGCGTGGTCAGATAAGTGGTGACCACCGCCATCAAGACCAACATGAAAAATACGCTCTTCGGAATCACGCCGAGGTCGTAGCCGAGATTGATGACGATCAGCTCCATCAGCGCCCGCGTGTTCATCATCACCCCGACCATCGAGGCTTCGCGCCAAGGCAGGCCGTTGAAGCGGGCCGCCAGCGTACAGCCCCCAAATTTGCCGACCACCGCAGCCAGCAGCACCAGCCCGCACATCACCCACAGGGGCCCGCCGGTCATCGTGCCAATCTCCGTCCGCAGACCGGTATAGGTGAAGAAAATCGGAAGGAAGAAGACGGTCACGAAATCTCGTACGCGCGCCTGAACCGCATGTCGGAACTCCGCTTCGTCGAACAAGATTGCGCCAAGAAAGAACGCGCCGAAGATTGAAAAAATACCGATCAGGTTGGTGGCGATCGCAGCCAGAAAAAGGAGGATCAGCAAGATTGCGAGACCGCTGAGCGACAGGGCGCCCTGATTCCTTCGCAGCTCGTGCGCAATCCACCTCTTCAGCAAAGGACGCACCACCCGTACCATCAGCAGGGCAAAGACGACCGTCTCCCCCACCATCAACGTCAGCTTGATCGGGTCGAGCGTCGAGCGCGCGATCGCGGTCACCGACGCAAGCAGAATCCAGCCCGAGGCGTCATCCACTGCTGCGGCGGAGATGGTCAGAGAACCGATCCGGGTTCGGTTGATGTTCAACTCGACCATGATCCGTCCGAGGATCGGGATCGCGGTGATTGACATCGCGGTGGCGATGAAGAGCGCGAAGTTGACCCAGCTGCCGCCCAAGCCCAGTGCGGCGTGCATGCCCTTTCCGAGCACGAAACCGAGGGTGAACGGCAGGAGGATGCCCGCGAGTGAAACCGACATTGCGGTGCGGCGGTTCTCGGTCAGGTGCCCAAAATCGAACTCCAGCCCGATCAGGAACATCAGCAAGACCAGACCGATCTGGCTCATGATCGCGAAGATTTGTCCGACCGACGGGTCAAAAACGCGATGAAACAGCTCGGGAAACATCCCGCCAAAGACCGATGGCCCGAGAATCAGTCCGGCGGCGATCTCCCCGCAGACCAGGGGCTGTCCAAGCTTCCGGAACAGAAGCCCGAAGAGACGAGAAGCAGCGATGATCACGATCAGCTGGATGACGACGGTCAGGAGAATATTCTCGGTATGACCGCTGGTTGGCGACACGATCGATCTCCTTCAGCGTCGCGCGGCCGTGATTCAAAGCCCGCATTAGGCTGCGTACGTCGAAACGATTGATGTTCAGGTCGCGCGTTGTCCGGCGCCCAATCACAAGACACCCGCGTGCGCGTGCCGTTGCACTTCCGGTGCGACGCCGGGCGTAGATCAGGAGGCGCGACGTCGCGCGAGCTTGCGCGAAAGGATCGCAGCGATCCATTTGCGCGCAAGGTGAAAGGCCAGGGCGGCGAGAAGTATGCCTGCGGTCCAACGGGCAAGAGTCGCCAGCGCGGCTCCATCCAATTTCGGCAACGGAAACTTCCACAGCACCTCACCGCGTTCGATCATCCAGTGCCAACCGGTGTGGGCCACGATCGCCGACGCGATGATCACCCCAACACGGCCAGCCAGAGCGTGGCGAAAGAGCAACGCAAGCAGAGGCAGCGTCACGGCAAGAACAGCAAGCTGGCCAAGCTCGATCCCAACATTGAACGAAAGCAGCGAGACCAAAAGATGCTTGCCGGCAAGTTGTAGGTTTTGCTTCAAGCCATAGGAGAAACCAAATCCGTGGATTAGACCGAACAGCCCGGTGACCAACCACCTCCGCCGCAGATTGGCCCCCACAATGTTCTCGAGGGCCATGTACACGATTGAGGCGGCAATCGCCGCCTCGACGAAGGGCGGAAACCAGGGGCCTGAGGGCGCCAGATTGTAGGCGGACCCGATCAGGGTGAACGAATGAGCCACGGTGAACGCGGTCACGATCGGCACCACCTCACGCAGACGGCGGAAGGGGATTACCAGGCACAACAAGAAGAGGAGGTGGTCGACACCACTCAAGATGTGCGCAATGCCGAGGCTGACGAAGCTTGCCGCGGCTTGGTACCACCCGGGATTGAGCACCACTCGGTCCGAGCGACTGGTGATCACCATCGCTCGACTCTTCTCGCCAAGTGGGATGTATCGAATCGCGAACTTCAGATAATCCTTCAGCTCCGGGGCGATCCTGGTCTGGATCGCAAAGCGCGCATCGGGCGAAGTCGTGGGATAGGTCAGGTGGGCGTCGAAGAAGCCCTGATCTGAATAGATGGAGAGGCCCGGGCTCGCCGGCTCCGCGACGTGCCGGACCGCTTCCTCATAGTGCTGGAACGACCGGTCTGAAGGGAGCGACAGCCGGCCTACGGTAGTGGTGGAATCCAGCAACCGGCCATTCTCCCAGAGAGAGATGTCGCGCTTTAGCAGCGCCACGGCTCGCTGGATGGCAGGTTCGGCGTTTGCCAGATCGATCTCCCGGCCGCTCAGCGGGAACCTCGCTGGAGTGATGACGTGGAGTGGCACTCGGATGACCAGATGCAGCTCGCGCGGTTCCACCTTGACGAACGCATTGATCACGCTCTCGAGAGCAAACTCGTGCGAACGAGCCACGTCCCGGGAGAAAAAGAGGCAGCCCAGAATGACGATGAAGACGAATCGGCGGGTGCTCTGGGTCACGGCTTTGCAGCTCCGGCGCCGCTGGCCGGGGCACATTCCCCCCGGCCAAGCGCTCGATTTCAAGTACTCGTGTTGCCCTCCAGCTTAGTTTCCACCCTCACCTTCACCGTCGTCTCCTTCAACGGGCACGAATTTCTGAACGCGACGACCGCCGATCGTTTCGCCCAGGAACATGTTGCTCTCCGAATCGAGCACAATCGAGTGCAGGAAGGTGAACTCGCCTGCGTTATGCCCGGGTCGGCCGAATCCCGCGAGGATCGTCCCGGCGGCACGGTCGAAGGTCCAAAGAACCTCGTCTCCACCATCGACGTCGAACATGAAGGTCTGTTGTCTATCCTTCGTGAACGAGACGTCCCACGCCGATCCAGCGGTATTTTGCCCCCGCCCCGGCACGACGTTGATGATTCGCAGAGGTTGGCACACGCGATTGGGAGGCTGCCCTGTACAGTTGGATGGGTTTTTCTCGAACACCTGGATGCGATCGCTGCCGCGATCGCAGGCGTAAATCAGCCCTGCGTTGCTGAGCACTACGCAGTGGGGATGTCCGCCGTCATTCGGTTGGAACTGGCCCGGCCCAAGGCCGGAGTTCCCCCACTGCCGCAGGAACACGCCGTTCCTGTTGAATACCACCACGCGGTGGTTGCCGTAGCCATCTGCGATATAGACGTCGCCGTTGGCGGGATCCACCGTCATGTTCGCCGGCTGGTTAAGCCGGGTCCTACTCGCGTTCGCGCCTGGATTGCCGCAGGTCCCGTTGGCAGAGTCGCAGAGACCTCGGGTCCCGATCTGGAGCAGCATCGTCCGGCCGTCGTGCGTGTACTTCTGCACGATTCCATCTCCATTGCCGGCGATCCAGATGTTGTCTTGGTAGTCGACGAAACAGCCATGCAGACCATTCGGCATGACGTTTCTGTTGCCAAAGGCGTTCACCACGTTTCCTTCGCGGTCGAACTCGATGACCGGTGGGGAGGCGACTGCGATCACATCCTCGGGAGCGATCAAGTTCCCGCGGTTTACCGTGAAGATGTGATCGTGCGAATCGACGCAAGTTCCAGCCACTTCCCCGGTGACCCACGGTTTGCCCGTGGCCTGATCATGGGGCAACGGTCTGGGCCAGGACGGATCGACCCGATAACGGGGCGTTCGTTCGTCATCTGCCGTTGCCACATTCGCAAACATGCTCCAGAGGTTCACCGCGCAGATCGCCGAGAAGATGCCACAATATTTTGTGACTCTCATTGCACCCTCCTTGTTTCGCTGTTGAGATTGCCCCCGAAAATCGCAATCTTCGTTTTGGTGTGCGCCTTCAAACGCAAATTGTCAATCCGGATGAGCACCCTCTCCCGGATTTCCGACTTTGCCGATCGCGCAGAATCACCCGGTCAGCGCCGTGTTTCCGCGCAAAGTCACTTCGACCGTCTGAAGATCAGGAAATACTGCCGAGCCAGGAACTTCGGCTCGCGGATCAGCCGAAAGCCTGCCTGTTCGGCTTCCCTCACGGTGAGATCGCGCGATATTCGGCCCTCTTCCCAATGCTCGGGCGGGGGCGTTGTCCGCGATGCAGGTAGCGATTCGATCACCGCCATTCGCCCGTTGCCTTTCAGCGCCCGACGAACCTTGCGGTAGAAAGCGACCCGATCGGTGATTTCGTGAACTGTCTCGCAGAGGAATGCAACGTCAACCGACGTCGGGGGCAGCAAGGGATCGTCGGCGCGAGACACGATAATTTTGATATTTGTAAGATTTTGCGTTTGCGCCTGATCTTCGAGGTAGGCGAGAACGCGGGAGTTGATGTCGACGGCGTCGACCCGTCCTCGTGGACCCACCGCTTTTGCAAAACGCAGGGTGAAGTACCCGATCCCGGCTCCGATGTCCGCCACCACGTTGCCTTTCCGTAACTCAAGCGCCGTCAACACTTCCGCGGGCATCTGCCATCGGTCACGTCCGGGTCCCCTCCACTCTTCAGATCGCGGTGGCTCAATCGCGGCGGCCGTTCGCGGCGGTAGCGATTCGGCGGGCGAAGCCAGCGCGGCCAGCGCAAATACGACGACTAATTGGGTTTTTCGGGCTTCGGCGGTCCTGGAAAATTTTTCAAGCATCGGATATGACACAGCGGCCAATGCTCGCATCCACCCGAGTTTGCCCGGCTTCTTGGCTCAAAAGTCACTCCTGGGTACCGGCTCTTGTCAGCTGCGCGATTGCTTCCACCGTTCAGGCCCAGCCTATCGCGTTCGACCCGCGGGTGGACTTGACCGTTGGGAACAATCCTGAAGCAGTGGCGGTCGGGCTCTTGAACAACGATCCTTTTCTGGACATCGTCGTCGCCAATGGCGGCTCCAATAGCGTTTCGGTCCTGCTTGGCAATGGCGACGGAACCTTCGCCGACCCCGTGAATTACGACGTTGGGACGTATCCCTGGTTTGTAGCTTTAGCGGATCTAAACGTGGACGGAATCTTGGACCTGGTGGTTTCCAACCACGACTCGGCGGACCTGACCGTGCTTCTGGGCGTCGGTGATGGAACGTTTCAGCTTGCGGGCACTGTGCCCCTCAGCAATATGCCGTTTGCGGTCGCGATTGCGGACTTCAACGCCGACGGGTTGCCGGATCTGGTGGTGACGAATCTGACTACTACCTTCTTGCTGATCGGCAACGGCGACGGCAGCTTCCTTGCGCCGGTGGAATTGGATGGAGGAGCCAACGCTCAGTTCGTCGCCACCGGGGATTTCAATGGGGACACCATTCCCGATCTTGCGGTGACGAACAGCCGCGGGACCGACACCGTCACCATTCTGCTGGGTCGCGGCGATGGCACTTTCCAGCGAGTCAACAGTTTTCCAATCGGTTGACACGCGAACTCCGTCGCCGTGCGCGACTTCGATCGAGACGGAACGCAGGATCTCGTAATCGTCAACGAGACCTCCAACGGCATTTCGTACTTGGCGGGAATTGGCAATGGCAGTTTTCTCGATCGCGTCAACTACCCCTTAGATCCGTTGCCCTTCTCGGTGGCCGTGGAGGACTACGATGGTAACGGCACTCTGGATTTGGCGGTTGCGGTCAGCACTGTCGATCAGGTGCAGATCTTTTCCGGCACCGGGGATGGAACGTTTCAATATGGGGACCAGCTAGCGACCGGCAGCATGCCCCACTTCGTGGTGGCCGGTGACTTCAATGGCGATGGAAAGCCCGATCTGGCCGTGGCCAATAGTGGCTCCAACACCATCTCGCTGCTTTTCAACACTACACCGATGATCGAGCCACTTTGCGCCTGGTTGCGCGGTTCAGGCTGTTACCGGTCTAAAGAATAAAGCGAACCCTCGCGCTGATCGCCGCTAAACTGCTCTCGATTGACTGAGGCTGGGAAACATCCTGTCCGCGACTGGGTGATCATCGGGTTGATCACGTTCGCGCTTGCCGAGGCGCTGGTGCGGCTGGTGCAGAGTCCCTCCGTGAACGGGAGAAGAACCTTCCTTGGGCAGCCGCTGCTGCCCTACCGGGCCGAAGGGTCGATCCTACCCGCGGACTTTAGAAACTCCACGGTCGGAGGCTATTTGGTTCCGGACGAGCAGACCGGGTGGTCGATCGGTCAAAGCGTGAAAAACCATCTCTATGAGTCCAACAGCCAGGGCGTTAGGGCACCCCTCAACCGCATCTATGCTCCCACGCCACCGCCCGACAAGGTGCGGATCGTCGCAGTCGGGGATTCCTTCACCCATTGCGATGAAGTGAGCAACGAGGACACCTGGGAAAGCGCGCTGGAAAGACTTCGAAGCGATGTAGAGGTCTTAAACCTTGGGATGCCGGCGTCAGGGACGGATCAGGCGCTGCTTCGGTATCAGCGGGATGGCCTTCGCTTCGCCCCTCAGATCTCGATTCTCGGGATCTGGACCGAAAACATCTGCCGCAACCTGAGCATCGTCCGTTATTACTTTACCCCTTATTTCAGCCCCAGGTCGGTGTTTTTGAACAAGCCTCGCTTTCTTCTCGAAGCCGGCAAGCTCAAGCTGATCAACTCCCCAGTCCTGCCGCCTGAGGTACTTGCCGAATTGCTGACGCGCCCCGAGGCGTTTCCGCTCGTGAAGGACGACTACTGGTATTCCGAGGCGGAAACAACGTGGAAGTTTTACCAGCACTCCGCCGTGCTGCGGGTAGCCGAGTCGATCTACCACCTCTACCAGCGAAGGAACCGACGTGAGGATCTCTACCGCGCCCAGGATCCTACCGGGATCGATCTCACGGTCGCGATCGCCAAGCAGTTCGCCCAGGTTGCATCGGCCTCGGGTTCCCAGCCGATCATTTTATTGATCCCGATGCGGCACCACCTTCTGGAGAGGAAAATGTACACGACTGAAGATGCCTTTCCTCTTGCCAGAGCGCTGCGCCACGAAAAGCTGGAAGTGGTCGACCTTGGCTGGCTGCTGACCAACGCGAACCCGCCGCTTGACCTTGGGGCGCTCTACATTCGAAAGGGCGGGCACGTCACCGCCGCCGGCAACCGGGTGATTGCGCGGGAGTTGGAAAAGAAACTCGCCCCGTTTATCGAGAAGGCCAAAAAACCCGATTAGAACAGGGCGTAGATGAATGGCGCGAGCGCACTGCCGGCGGTGAGCGAAATTGCGACGCCCAGCACCAGCAACAGGATGATCACCGGCATCAGCCAGAACTTCTTCCGGATCTTCAGAAAGCCCCATGTATCGTTGAGGATCGATAGGTATCGCATCCGGCCCTCCCCCCTTTTAGAACACCTTGCGGTAGCGCTCGAGGGTGCATTCACCCTCGGGTTTGTCCACCCAGTAACTCGCCTTGCCGTCCTTGAACTTCAGATCCAATGGCCGCCTTCCGAAGAGCCGCAGCACCAGTCCAATCGGGGTAAGCACCAAATAGAAGAATACCGAAAGAATGACTCGGGTCATCACCCACGACAGCACCTCGGCGAACTTCATCCAGAGCCGAAAGAATTGCCGCCAAAGACCGCGCAGCAACAGCGAGAACACCAGCGCAAGGCCCCCGGCGGACCAGGCGATTGACGCTCCGACCGGCCGCTGCTTCCATAGAAACCAACCGCCGAGCGCGGCGAGTAAGACGGCGAGGGTTACTCCGAATCTCGTCGCCTGTTGAGCTTCACTTCGCTTTTCCCTCGCCATGCAGCGCCCTTCCCTGGTTCTCAGTCGAGAACGAATTCCTTTTGCCAGCTCAGGTCGATCGGAGGCAGGTTGTCCTGGTCCTTCTTCTCGATCACGAACTTCTCCAGCACCAAGCAATCCATGTTGGTCCGAGTGAAACAGCGGTACGCATCCTCGGGGCTGCAGACGATCGGCTCGCCACGAACATTGAACGAGGTATTCACGATCACTGGGCAGCCGGTCTTCTCGTAAAACGTCTTCAGCAGCTGATGGTAAATCGGATCTTCGGTTTCGCTCACGGTCTGAATTCGGGCCGAGTAGTCGACATGGGTAATCGCCGGAACGTCGGACCGAAGCTGCTTCAGCTTTTCGATCCCGAATGCCCCGTTTTTCGGGACCGGCTTACGGCGAGCTTGCTGCACGTCGGCGACCAAAAGCATATACGGGCTATCGCAATTGAGCTCGAAGTAGTCACTGCACTTTTCGCGCAGCACGCTCGGCGCGAAAGGCCGAAATGACTCCCTGAATTTGATCTTGAGGTTCATCCGAGACTGCATCTCGGAGCTTCGGGCATCGCCAATAATCGAGCGCGCCCCGAGCGCGCGCGGCCCGAACTCCATCCGTCCCTGAAACCAGCCAATCACCTTCTCTTCCGCCAGCAGATCGGAGACCTTGCCGGTGAGCGCCTCCCAGGTCGGATAGCGCGTCGCTTGGATCCCCTTCTCCCGGATGAAGCGCTCTATCTCGCTTTCCTCGAACTTCGGTCCAAGCTTGGACGCAGCCTGGAGGTCGTGTTGGTTGTCGACGCTGCGCGTCCCATCAAGCAGCTGGTGGTGAAGAAGGAGCGCCGCACCCAGGGCGCCACCGGCGTCCCCGGCGGCAGGTTGGATCCAGATGTTTTCGAAAATACCGTTCTTGAGCAGCCTGCCATTGCCGACGCAGTTCAGCGCCACGCCACCGGCAAGACAGAGGTTTCTCTCACCGGTCAGCTTGCGGGCGTGATCGGCCATGTTGATCATCACCTGCTCGGTCACCACCTGGATCGAGGCAGCGATATCCATTTCGCGCTGGGTGAGCTTGCCCTCCGGCGGTCGGGGCGGTCCCCCGAACAGCCCGGCGAACCTCGAATTCGTCATCTTCAGCCCGACGCAATAATCGAAATAGCGCATGTTGAGCTTGAAGGAGCCATCGTCGCGGATGTCGATCAGCTCGCTGCGAATGAGGTCGACGTACTTTGGCTCGCCGTACGGAGCTAACCCCATCAGTTTGTACTCGCCCGAATTCACCTTGAATCCGGTGAAGTAGGTGAACGCGGAATACAGCAAGCCGATCGAGTGCGGGAAGTGAAGCTCCTTGAGCAATTGGATCTTGTTGCCCTTGCCCACCCCGATGCTCGAGGTGGCCCACTCACCCACTCCATCCATCGTGATGATCGCCGCGCTCTCGTAGGGAGACGGGAAAAACGCGCTCGCCGCGTGCGACTCGTGGTGCTCGGCAAAGAGAATCTCTCCCGCGAAGTCCAGCTGATCCTGGATGTCCTCCCGCATCCAAAGCTTCTTCTTCAGCCAAAGGGGCATCGACTTGATGAACGAGCCGATCCCGAGCGGCACATAGCTCACGTAGGTTTCGAGCAGGCGATCAAACTTGACCAGCGGCTTGTCATAGAAAATGACGTAGTCCAGCTCGCGCGCGCTGCCGAGGCCCGCCTCCTTGATACAGTAGTTGGCGGCGTGGATTGGAAAGTTGTGATCGTGCTTCTTGCGGGTAAAGCGCTCTTCCTGCGCAGCGGCGAAAACGGTGCCATCGATAACGATGCACGCTGCGCTGTCGTGATAATATGCGGAAATTCCAAGCAGCTTGCTCACGGGGGGGCGGAGATTATGGGATTGCCCACTCAAGTTCAAGGCGGTGTCCCAGGGTCCGCGACACCCCCGCCCACGCCTTAGCCGCGGGGACCTGAAAACTGATAAAAAGGATACACCGGAAAGAAAGGCGTTCGACGCCAGGCGCGTAATGGTCACGTTGAAGACAACCGATTTGTCGGATTACCACCCCGAGACGCAAGCGTGCCAGATCCAGTTCCGGACCCGAGGACGCCGGCACGCTTTTCACGGACAAATTCGCACCGTGAAGTGCTTCGAAGATAACGCCTTGCTGAAGAGGGTCGTCTCCCAGCCGGCACGGGGCGGAGTACTGGTCGTCGACGGCGGCGGATCCTTAGGTTGTGCACTGATCGGGGACATCATCGCCGACTTGGCCGTGAAAAACGGCTGGGCTGGCGCGGTAATTTACGGCGCAATTCGCGACGTTCTGGCGATTGACCAACTCGACTTCGGGGTGAAGGCTCTCGGGTCAAGTCCGAAGAGGAGCGGAAAGACTGGAGCGGGCCAGTTAGACGTGCCGGTCAGCTTCGGCGGGGTGACTTTCGTGCCTGGCCACTGGCTCTACAGTGACGAGGACGGAATTCTGGTTTCCGAGAAGCAACTGGTCACGTAACAGCCTGTGTTCAGTCGGGTTGCTGACGCTCAGTGCGTAATTCAGGTGCCGAGGACCTGCTGGCGCGCGGCGGTCAGGGCCTCGGTGAGCCGCGAGGCATTTCCACTTCCCTGTGCGATTTCCGCGGACCCGCCACCCTGCCCCTCGAGAATCGGCAGCACACTCTTCAAGACAGCGTTCATCGCCGCACCGGGGCCGGCGGGTCGCGAAAAGCAAAGGTGGACTCGCTGACCTTCGCGGGACGCGATCAGCGCCACGCGTCCGCGGGCGACCAGCGCCGTGGACAAAAGCTTGGCGGCTTGCAGTCCGCCTTCTACCGTCTCGGCGATCGGCCCTGAGGGTTGGGCGGCGACCAAAGCGTCCGCCTGGTGTGAAGCCAGCTGTCCCTCGAGCGCCTCGATTGCTTTGCGCCGCGCCTGGGCCTCTGCCGCCACCCGGGCCGCGGCTTCCCCGACTTCCGCCGGAGCCACGCGCAATGCATCGGCGGTCCGGCTGATCGTCTCGTTCGCCTGCACAAGCTGCTGGACCACGCGATTTCCGCAAACAAACTCTACCCGCGCTGCACGCGACCCCCAGCGCTGCGAGCGGAGGACGGCAATGCAACCCACCTCCCCTGTCCTTCGCGGATGCGTCCCCCCGCAGGGCGAGGCATCTACTCCCTCCACCAGCACCACCCGGTCGCCTTTGACCGGCTCCTTGCGTAGCGTCAGCCGAGCGCGTTCCTCTCCTACGAAGTCGCGAGCAATCACCGGAAGGTCTCGCCAAATGCTTTCATTCGCCGAAGCCTCCGCCGCGCGGAGCGCAGCGGGGCTCAGTCGGTCGATCGGGCAATCGAGGTCGATGGTGCAAGTCTTCTCGCCCAAGTGAAAAGAAACTGTCGGCGCCTGGTGAACGCGCAAGAAAGCGGCGGACAGAAGGTGCTGGCCATGGTGTTGCTGCATGTGATCGAACCGGCGAGCCCAATCGACGATGCCGTCGACTTCGCCGAGCGTCCACGTCGGGGCATCCACGAGATGAAGCAGTTCGCCATCGCGCTCCTGTGTATCCAGCACCGGTACGCCACCCAGAGTGCCCCGGTCTCCAGGTTGGCCTCCGCCCTCCGGGTAGAAGGCGGAGCGGTCCAACACCACCGCCAGCTGATTCTTGGACTGGAACGTTCTGACGACTCGGGCGTGGAATCGGGTCAAGTAGGAGTCGGTCAAGTAGAGGCGCTCGGTCATGCGATCCAACTAGTCTCGTGCAAGCTTATTGCTGCCGGCGTCGATCAACTCGCCAAACAGCACCCAGCGCTCGCCGTCGAAACGTGCCAACCGCTCCTGCTCGATTGGAAAAAAATCATTGGGCCCAGTGTTGATTTTGATGCCCGGCAGAAGCATCGGCAGCGTCAAGTCCTTGAGGTTCGCAGCCTGCTTCATCACGTTTGCACGGCTGAGGTTGTTTCCGGCCTGTTTGAGGACTTGAACCAGGGTCTGCGACACGCAGTAAGCGTAAATGTTGAATTGCTCGTGAAGGTTGCCATCCGGGTAGTACTTCTTCATCCAGGCGAGCCAGTCCCGGGTTGCGGGATCGTCCTTCCACTGCGGATCGTCGTAGTCCTTTAGGTAAAAGGCGGAGATGATTCCCTTCGAGGCGTCAGTGCCGGCGGGGGTCATAACCGTGGCGAGCGAAGTCGCGACATTGGTGAGAATCTGCAATGGCTTCCAGCCGAGGTCCGCGGCCTTCTTGATTGCTTGCAGGGCAAACTTCGGCGTCGAGATGTTCAGAAATACATCCGCGCCGCTGTTTTTCAGATTCACCATTTGCGAGTCGACCGTCGGATCGCTCACCTCGTAGCTTTGCTCGGCGATGATCATTTTAGCGGCGGCAGTGCCTAGACCATCCCTGAGGCCCTTGAGGTAGTCCTTGCCGAAGTCGTCGTTTTGATAGAGGACGGCGATCTTCGCGGCCGGCCGGTTCTTCAACAGGTACTCCGCGTAGATATGGGCTTCGGTCTGATAGGTGGGCTGCCAGCCCATGGTCCAGGGATGGCCCGTCGGATCCCCCCATTTTGTCGCGCCTGAAGCGACGAACAACTGCGGGACCTGCTTGTCGCTCATGTACTTCCAAATCGCGGAGTTGGACGCGGTTCCGAGAGACTGGAAGATGAACAGCACCCGATCCTGTTCCACCAGCCGGCGGGCCTGCTCCACCGCCCGAGGTGGGCTATATCCATCGTCGTAGCTGATGATGTTGATCTTGCGCCCGTTGATTCCACCTTCCTCGTTGAACTTCTTGAAGTAGGCGGAGATGCCTCTTCCGATTGTCCCGTAGGAGGAGGCCGGTCCGCTGTAGGGCATGATGTTTCCGATTTTGATTTCTTTGTCGGTAACTCCGGGATCCGCACCGAGCGCCTCGGCAACCGCGATCAGCATGGTGATGCATACAATTTTGGTCGCAACCATTGTTCCTCCCTCATTTGGGTTGGGAGTCTTCTAGCTCAAACGCCGATGGGGCGGATCCGGAAATCTCGAGCGGAACGAGATCAATACCCCAGATAAGCTCGCCGAACCGTGTCGTCCTGTTTCAGGATCGCGGACGCTCCCGACGCGACCACCCTGCCCGTCTCCAGAACGCAGGCGGTTTCTGCAAGCTCGAGCGCCAAACGCGCATTCTGCTCGACCAGGAGTACGCCGACCCCTTCGCGCTGATTGATTTCCTTTACCGCGCCAAAGATCTCGTTCAGTACCAGCGGCGCTACGCCCAGGGAGGGCTCGTCGAGAAGCAACAACTTCGGCCGCAGGAGCAGCGCGCGGGCGACTGCGAGCATTTGCTGCTCCCCGCCGCTCAGCGTTCCCGCTGCTTGTTTGCCTCGTTCCCCAAGAACCGGGAACATCCGATAGATCCATTTAACGTCGGCCGCCACGGATGCAGAATCCTTGCGCAGGTGGGCGCCGAGTTTGAGATTTTCCTCGACCGTCATCGAGGTGAAAGTCGCCCGTCCTTCAGGGACGTGAGCGATTCCCCGGCGGACAATCTCTTCGGTCGATTTGCCAGCAATTGATTTTCCTTCGAACCGTATTTCGCCCCGCCACGTCACCATCGCGCATATCGCGCGAAGCAAGGTGCTCTTTCCCGCACCATTCGCGCCCAAAAGGGTGGTGATTCCTCCTTCTCCGACGGAAAGATCAACGCCGTGGAGCGCCTTGATCCGCCCATAAAAAGCCTCCACCTTTCGAAGCTCTAGAAGCACCTTCATGGACAAGCGCTGCCCAGATAAGCGCGGACGACCTCGGGATCGCACCGCACTTCCGCGGGGGCGCCGTCGGCTATCCTCTTCCCGAAATTCAGCACCACCACCCGATCCGAGATCTCCATCACCAGGTTCATGTGATGCTCGACCAAGAGCACTGATACGTTGCGCTGATCGCGGCAGTCTCGAATCAGCTGCCCCAGAGCCGTTAGCTCGAGGTGATTGAGTCCTCCCGCTGGCTCGTCGAGCAGCAGAAGCTTCGGCCGGGCCGCGAGAGCGCGCGCCATCTCCACCCGCTTCAAAGTCCCGAACGGAAGAACCGCGACCGGCAGGTTCTTGACCGAGTCCAACGCCAAGAAGTCGATCAGCTCCAGCGCCTTATCTCGCGCGTCCCGCTCCTCCCGTACCGCCCAGGGCAACCGAAGTGCGCAGCTCAGCAGATCGCCATGGCTGCGAGTATGCGCCCCGACCATCACGTTCTGAAGCACGGTCAGGGACGGGAACAGGGCGACGTTCTGAAAGGTACGACCGATCCCAATCTCCGCGATCTGGTGTGACGCCAGTCGAAGAAGGGATTCTCCCTCAAGGAGAATTTCCCCTGATTCTGGAGCGTGCAGCCTGCCCAAACAGTTGAACAGTGTGGTCTTTCCGGCTCCGTTTGGGCCAATCAGCCCGGTGATGCTCCCCCTTTGCAGCTCGAAGGTTACGCTGTCCAATGCGAGCACACCGCCAAAGCGCGCGGTCAGAGATTGGACTGAAAGAAGAGGCGGCTGAGCCATTGGTGCGGGAAACGAGCACACTGTGCCCCAGTTTGCGAGCGCTCCCAAGCGGAAGGATGACTCGACGTATTGCAGCGCCGGTGCTACGAGGCGCCGCGGCTCACGGAACCCGGATGACGATCAGCGCACCAACCAGGCATTTCAAGATCGCGTGGGCCGCATTCAGGGCTAACTGGAACGTGTTCGTGCTCTCGGTATTCGTTCTTTTGGGTTCATGGGCAATTCTAGAGGTAGCGGTCACCCTGGTGAGCCGATGGGGAGTGCTTCCCAACCTCGCGCTGCATGTGATCTTCCTCTTCCTCTTTTCCGGGTTGCTGGTCGGAATTCAGAGCATGGCGCTGAAGGCGGTCAGGGGCTCCACTCCTGCCCTGAGGACCCTCACCTCGATGCTCGATCGAGGCCCAAGTTTTCTCCTCGCCCTCTGCTTGTACCTGGTGGCAGTCATTTGCGGCCTCGCATTGCTCGTGCTTCCAGGACTCTATATCGCGGTGCGCTACGCGCTGTTCGGCTACGTCATTGCGTCCAGGCGGGTGTCAGGGATCGAAGCGCTGCGCCAAGCGGCAAGGCTCTCGGAAAGGAATCGGTGGAGAATGTTCAGCTTGATGCTGATGGCTCTCGCGCTCAATCTTGCCGGCGCAGCGTTGCTCGGAGTGGGGCTGGTGATTTCGTTTCCGGTATCGCTTCTCGCCGCCGCGAACTTTTTCCGCAGCCTCCAGAAAACCTGAGTCTACGCTCAGATCCACGCGAGGGGTGCGAGCCCGATTTTACTGGATCGCCGCGGCCAGGATGTACTGAGGAAGCAGCTCGATCTCCCACCGGAAAAACTTCCGACCCTCGCCGTAGTCCCCTCCATTCATCGCCACCACCATATCGAGGTCCGGAATCACGATCACCAGCTGCCCGCCGTTCCCACCCGCGTAGTAATCTCGAACGACGCGCCCGCCCACCTGCAGTGGCCGGGTGTGCCACGCATAGCCGTAGCCATGATCAACATCGATATCCATCCGCTGTTTGAAATGAGCGCGCAGCGACAGTGACTCACGCACCCATTGCTCGCTGACGAGCCGCTGCCCATTCCAAACTCCTCCCGAGAGGTATAGCTGACCGAGCTTCAGCTCGTCGCGGGGACGCAGGTACAGTCCACCGCCTCCGTAAGCTTCCCCGGTAGGCATCAGGTTCATGAAGTAGGAGGTAATTTGCATCGGCTTGGCGAAGTGGGCATTGAAGAAATCGGGAATCCATTCTCCGGTCACTTGGCGAACCGTTCCCATCGCCAGGTTTGAATCGATCGAGCAGTAGACGGCCTGATCGCCTCCCGGATCGCTGACCATGGGCAAGTCCAGGGTGTACTTGTACCAATCCGGCTGCTTGTTTTGATTCTGCATGTTGTCCTCCGCCCCCGGGGCGGCGTCATCCGCATCATCGCAGTAGTAACCGGTGGTCATCTGAAGCAGATCCCTGACCTTCATTTTTGCTTTGCGCTGATCCCAGTTCGAAAATGGCTCGTATTTCTTGAACAAGGGATACACGGCGCTATCGGGCCCAAAAGTCGGGCTGTGGTCATGGACCATCCCGACCAGCACCGATGCATAAGTCTTGCTCGCCGAGCGCATGTCGTGCGCGCGGTGTTTCTCGAATCCGTAGAAGTATTCCTCCAAGACCAATTTGCCGTGGCGTGCAATCAGCAGGCTATGGATGTTCACCGGGTTGCTTAGGGACGGTGTCGCGTTGAGGATTTTCACCACCAGCTCGGAAATCCGACGCGCATCCAAACCCGCGTCCGACAGCGAGCCAACCTTCCATCCATCATTTTCAGCGATTGGAACTTGATACGCGTATTCGGATGGACTCGCCCGGGGGTAGAATCCAACGGCGGTGCTTCGGTCGCGACGTGAGAAGGCCAGCGGTGGCTGACCGTCGAGCACGCCGAGCCACAGTAATTGGTTGTCACGATCGAGCTTTCCTTCCAGCCGCTGATTCTTGTTGGAAAGGAGCACCGCCCCATCGTTCACTTGGACATCCCAGGTGCGCCCGCGGAACAAATTCGCTTCGGCGTTGCGAATAAAGGCGGTCAAACCGCCAGCGGACGAGCGATCCACTTGCAGATAGAAAGAGATTCTCTGCTCCAATGGATTCACCGTTCCCCGCCAAACTCGGGGAGCTACCTCCACCAACTCGACGGGGCTCGCATAACGGTTGTTGTACGGATACGGACCGGCTCCTTGGATCCAATGGCCGGCGATCTGCTTGCCTGCATCGCGCAACTGCCCACGGAACTCACCACTCTGCCCCGGCAGGGTGAAGGTCACAGTGCTATCCGCAGCTCGAACCGGGACGTCGAATCCTCCGATCCGCGCGCGCCATTGAGTCATACGGCCATCTACCGTCAGCTCTCCCTTGACCAATGGCCCCAACAGGCTCTCCGAGCCCCAAAGCCCAACCAGCTCGTCCGGCGCTCCCTTGGTCTCCGCGGGCCTTGCGCTCCGAGCCGATGAGCACGCGCTCAAGCACACAAGGCAACCCATGAGAAGGGGTGAGTGAAGTCGCTTCAGTCTTAATGCTAATTGCATCGGGACAGTTTCCACCGGATCTAGAATTGAGATCTTGTCCCTGCTGAGCGGATTTGTCAGTTTTGAGCGCACCGGAAGCGGCGGTTTCGACGATAATCGCCGGGAGACATCCCAAAGTATCGCCTGAACGCTTTGGAAAGCTGACTCTGATCCGAATAGCCTGACTCCAGCGCTGCTTCGGTTAACGAGAGTTGCGGGTTCGAGAGCAGTGACCGCGCTCTTTCCACCCGACAGCGACGAAGGTATTCGCCAGGGGTGCAGTGGAAGAACTGCCGAAAGGTTCGGACAAAGTGTACCGGATGGACTCCTATCTCGAGGGCAACGTCCGAGACTCCAAACTTCAAGTTGCAACGATCGTGAAGCAGGTCTTTGCTGGTCTGCAGCCAACGCGGCGCACGACGCTCAGGCGCGCGGGAGGAGCGGGCAACTTGCGCCATCAGCTCCCAACACAATGCTTCGGCGAGCAATGGCGAAGCGTGGTCCCAAGCAGCGCATTCGTTGGCCAGCCGGCAACCGGTGGAGATGGTTTCCCCAGTATGAAAGCTGATCGGCCGGTCGGGGAGAGGAGCGTACTCGAGTGCGTGCTGAAGACTTGCGTTGGACACGGAGATACCGAGGAATTGGCCCGAGAGTTCTTGAAAGCGATCTCGGTGAGTGGTCCCTGGCGGATTGTAGATTAGGGTCGGAGCCCCGCAGCGTGGCCCGGCGTTAAGGGCAGAAGAAAGATAGACCCCCTCGAGAATGACTACGACTGTGGCGTCGGGATGCAAATGGGTTTGCATTTCTTCGGCCGGAACCACGGGGGACATGCGGGACAGAGAAAATCCAGAGAGTTCCCGCTTGACGTTCGCCGTTCCATAGAATTCGCCCCAAGCCAGAATCGGTCCGAGATGCATATCCTTTCCATACTTCGCAGGGGCGCCTCGATTGCCGGCGCGCGGAATGTGAGCAGCAAACGACGGGCTTCCCCGCTTTGCAACGGTTTCCGACGCTTCGCGCATCCTATTGATATGCGGATCGCGGCTCGCTGGTCTTGCATCCTGGTGGTGCTCTCGGCTTCGCCGGTCGTAAGCGGATGCAAAACCACTTCTCGGCGGGGCTCCGCGGATGACCTTGAGGACCTGATCGAAAAGCACACCGCTGCGCGGGGCGGTAGCGCGGCAATCGAATCCGTCCGCACGGTTGCAATCCGTCTGCGCATCACCGAGCCAAAATTCGCGGTCGAGGCGCTCTATCAAGCCAGTCGCACGGGGCGAATGCGAATCGACGTTTTCTCGAACGGGAGGCGCGTCTACTCGGAGGGATATGATGGCCATGAGGGGTGGCAGCTCCCCGAAGATGCCGAACGCGCAACGGTTGTGAGTGCCTCAGGCACCGCAGCGCTTCGCCACGGACTCGAGTTCCCCACCAATCTGCGCGGCCTCCATGAGATGCGCACCCGCGGTCACCAACTCGCGCTCGTCGGACGAGAGCTGATCGATGGAACGAATTACTATGTTCTCGAGCTGAGACTGCAGGATGGTTTCGCGACGTATCTCTATCTAAACCCGACCACCTACCTGATCGAACGCCAGCGCGACATCCGCGCGCTGCACCCGGATGCGGACCCGACTCAGAAATGGATTGAGCGAAGATTCGAGGAGTTTCGAAAACTCGATGGACGGATCGTGGCGTTCAAGAGCTCGGAGGCGGACATGCTCACGGGCCAGGTGATCCAGACCACCGAGATCCTAGAGCTGCGCACCAATCCGCCACTGACGGATCAAGCGTTCGCGCGACCGTGAGAGCGAGCTTGCATCAACCAGTGCAACGCTTGAACTGCATTCCCGTCGCCACCCTCATCGGCTTGATGAGCGCGAGATAAATCGGGCAGCGCTGTTGCCAAACCTCGTAAAGCTTCTGCGCACCGGCTTCGCCATCCGGCGAGTCGATCTGAATGTTAATTTGAATCTTATCGAGATCGGGCGGCACCCCCGCCATCCCCAGCAGGCCACGATCGTCTGCCTCGCATTGTGCGGTGGCTTCGACCGAATCGACGCGGATCCCGAGCTGTGGAGCGAGAGTGTCCCGAATGAAAGCCACCGCACAAGAAGCCAAAGATCCCAAAAACTGTGCGGCCGGGCTGGGCGCCTGGTTGGTGCCCCCCAAGGGCGGAGGCATATCGGCGCGCCAGATGAACGATCCCGCCTCGAGAATGGCCTGGGCACCCTCCGATCGCGCCTTCACCACGGGTTTTAGTTTGGCCTTCTCCGGCTGCTGTTCAAATACACGAATCGTGTCTCGGATCGTTTCCGGTTTCACTGACTGCCTCCTTTGATGAACTACGGGTTGGACTACGTGGGGTGAACGGCAATCTCTTGAATGCCGTTGTTCCCATACCCGAGTCGGTTCCACTCGGGCCGTTCGGGTTGAGTCCGGCCGGCCAGGTCCGTCGCGCGAGCGCGAATGGAGACGGTGCCCTTCGACTGCGCCCGCGCAGGTAGCTCCCACCACTGCCAGCTATACCGCTTTCGCTCTCCGACGAGCCGGCTCTCTTGCCAGGGCCCACCCCCCACGCTGACTTCGACGCGCGCAATCGGAGCCGCTCCCGACCATGCCACGCCGCGAATCGTGAAATCGCCGGCAGCCAGTACCTGCTCTGAACGCGGCTCGACAATCAGCGCGCGTACCCGCTGCACGGTGACCGGCTCTTTCAGCACCTGGCCGTCGCGCTGCCATTCGTAAAAGTATCGTTCGCTGTGGAAATAGCCGTTGAACACCCGATCGATCACCTCGATTTCGGTCAGCCATTTCACCGAGGTCACCCCGTACCATCCGGGCACCACCACCCGCAGCGGATATCCGTGCTGGATCGGCAGCGGTTCACCATTCATCGCATAGGCGAGCAAGGCTTGGGACTCTCGGATTTGATCCAGATTCAAACTACGCTCGAACTGTACGAGCTCAGGTCGGCCAACGAGCGTGCCGCCGTCGGCTCCCCGCAAAACCACCTCGCGTGCCGTCGTCTTGACTCCAGCGCGGTCCAAGACGTCGATCAGCGGAACGCCGGTCCACTCCGCCGTGCTGACCGCCCCCAGCCGCCACTGCTCGCCATCTACCGGCGGGTCAAGCTGCCAACGACCGTTGCCGGCGCATTCGAGCGTAACTACCAGCGATTGAGAAGGCAGATTTTGCAGGTCGCGCAGACTCAGATGCAGTGGTCGCTCCACCAGACCGCGCACCGCCAGTCGCCACCGAGAGGGATCCAGAAGCGGAATCTGAAAATGGTTACGGACATAGAACTTCGCATTCGGCATCACCGCGCCCCCGATCAATGCCGGGATTGACGTTTCACCGTTGAGCGGATGGCATCGATGGACGACCAGGCCTGTCCGGATCGCGTCTTCGCAGACCTTCTCGGGATCGGCCGCTGGACCCAGCAGATCGACGCGAGGTGGCGCCGCTGCACAGCCGCCGCTCGCCACCACCTTGGCGCAGCTCGACGCCGGGTACACATTCACGCTACCGCAGGCCTCGAACGGCTTGATGAAGTCGCGAACTCGACGTTCATCGGCCGCGTCGACGATCAGGTAGAGGGAGTGTTCCCCTTCCACCACTGCCTCCGCGTGGATTTGGACACCGTGCTGATGGACACTCGCGGGGCTGAGGTGGTTGAGAAGCGCCGAACCCATATAAGGGTCCTGGGCAGGGCAGCGCTCCGAATCGTGCTGATGATGGAGGATGAAGAGAGGCATCGATTGTCCTTGCGTCGTTTACCGCTCGACCGGCAGTCTTTGTTCGTTCCAGTCGAGCATTCCGCCCTCGAGATTCGAGACCTGCTCGAAGCCAAGCCCGCTGAGCATTGCAGCCGCGGTGGTACTCCGCACTCCAGCCCGGCAGATTGCGATCACGTGCTTGTTCTTGTGCGGTCCTAGCTCCGTCGCCCGGGAAGGCAATTCGCGAAGTGGGATCAAGATGCTGCCGGGAATGTGCCCAAGCTCGCCGCAGTATTCCCCAGGCTCGCGCACATCGAGAAGCACGACGGAATCGCGGTCCGCCCGCCGCTCGTTCACGTCCTTGGGAGCGAGCTGTCGCACCGCATTCAATTGCGCGAAGCTGGGAAATTTCACCGAGTCGTCCTCGATCGCGCTTTGATTCGACTGCAGTGCTTCCTGAATCTTCTCCGGAAGCGGAAGGCCGAGGTTGTTCATCAGCTCGACGTACGCATCCCGGGTGCGACCCGCGATCCGGGGGTTGGCCCGTTTTTCCTCCCCGATCGTCGACTCGGTGTTTCCGCGGTAATCGTGTGCCGGGAAGACGAGGGTTGAATCGTTCAGCGCAAAGAGCTTTCGGGTAATGCTGTCATACTGCTCGCCTGGGTTGCCTCCAGCAAAGTCGGCCCGGCCGGTGGCGCGAATCATCAGCGTGTCTCCCGTAAACACGCGATCTGCCGCAACCAGGCTCATGCTGTCGGGAGTGTGCCCCGGCGTATGGATAGCGGTCAGTCCAATCTCGCCGACGTACAGACGATTGCCATCCTCCAGGTGGACATCAACATTCGGAGCCGGCGCCCGCCGGTGCATCACTACTCGCGCGCCAGCGAGCTCTCGAAGATCCCACGCTCCGGTGCGGTGGTCCGCGTGGGTGTGGGTATCCACGACGTATTCGAGCCGAAGACCCTGGTAGGCGAGCATCGCGACATACCGGTCGACCCGCTCTTTGATTGGATCGACGAGCAGTGCCTTCCGCGTCCTTTCGCAGCCGATCAAGTAGGTCTTGCAATTGGCTCGATTGAGCTCGTGAAAGATCATCGCACCCTCCCTCCGTCGGCTTAAGACGCTAGTTCTTCTCGAGGGGTCCCGCGACTCAAACTTTACCGATTTCCTGGTTTCTGGGAGCCTGGAATCAAGGATTTGTTCAATTGCCGGGCAGATGGTTGTCGTCCTCTTCATTCGTCCGTACTCGTCTCATGCTTGCCGCTTCGATGTGAATGACTGAAAAGCCGATTTGCTTGCTCGAAACGCCGGCCTATAGTCGCTCGTCGCGCAACGGATGGACACGCTTTCCGACGTTCTACGCGCCGTAAGGCTTTCGGGCGCGGTGCTGTTCGTGGGGGAGTTTTCGACGCCATGGTCGGTGTGGGCACCGGATTCGCGGCTGTTTGCCCCGATGCTGATCCCCGGCGCGAAGCAGCTTGTTTTGTTTCACCTGATTGTAGAAGGCACCTGCTGGGTCGAGTTGGAGAGCGAGTCTCCCTGCAAGCTCGAAGCGGGCGATTTGATCGTCCTGCCTGATGGTGATGCGCATGCGCTGGCCAACCCGCCAGGAGAAACGCGGACGCCGATGTCGACTCTGTTGCCGCCACCTCCTTGGCAGCAACCGCCCTCGCTGGTTCATGGCGGTGGCGGAGAGGTTGCGCGCATTCTCTGCGGCTTTCTTTACTGCGACAACGCAGTCTTCAATCCGGTGTTTACGATGTTGCCGCGGGTTCTTTTGGTCCGCGCCAAAGACGGGCCGTCAGGCTCGTGGCTTCAGACAAATGTCCGTTACATGCTCCAAGAAGTCGGGGCCCAGCGGCCGGGAGGCGCTTCTTTGCTCGCGCGCCTGACCGAGTTGTTGTTCGTGGAAGTTCTTCGCCGCTCGATGGAAAACCTGAGTGACAACCAGATCGGCTGGCTCGCTGCTCTGAAAGATCCGCTGGTGGGCAAGGCTCTCCAGCTAATCCACGCGGATCCGACCCACCCCTGGCAGGTCACCGAGCTCGGCCGCCGCGTCGGGCTGTCCCGCTCGGTCCTGGCGGAACGCTTTCGGCATTTCCTCGGCGAGCCCCCAATGCACTACCTCATCCGATGGCGCCTTCAGCTCGCGGCGCAGCTCCTTCGCGACACCGACGATGGTATCTCCGCAATCGCCGCTCGGGTGGGTTACGATTCCGAGGCAGCATTCAGCCGGGCTTTCAAACGACAGGCAGGCGAATCGCCCGCAGCATGGCGCACTGGGGCGCGTGCCGCACGCGCGGCCCCAGCGGTCATTCACTACTGAGCTCGAGCTTACTTGTCGTCTTCGTCCGCGTAGACCCCGATGCATCCTCTCGGGCACTCGGGATCCGAGGGCAACGGGGTCAGGGGCACGAACACGTGATCGTCGCGCTGAGTCGCTGCCACCGAGTGTGCGTTGGGCGCGGTCGGTACGTTTTGGACCCAGGAGTTGGTCTCCGAATCGATGATCCCAAGCACCGCTCCACCCGGAAAATTTCGCGCGCCGAGATAATAATTGCCGTCGCTCCGATTGAACCAGACCTGGTCGCTGGCGCCGACCTGGCTAATCACCGCCACGATTCGTCCGTCGGTCGCACTCATGATGATCGTATGGGTATCGTTCCCGCCGAGACTGCAACCCACCAAAATCTCGTGCCGCGGCCCCATGTCAATTCCGTGCGGACTGCACCGTCGGCCTTGTTGCATCGGAATTGGGAACGTATTGGTGATCTGGTGGGTCAGCGGATCGATGACCGCAATTTCGCCTCCCGGGTTGGTCACACTGGCCGGCACCGCCTGCAGGAATCGGCCTGTCTGGCCATCCCACAGGGGTTGCTCGAGGCCGTCGGTCGCGTTCGGGAAGTTGAGACGCGGCTCGAGGATCTGGTGCGTGCGGGTGTCGATGAAGCTGAGGTACGGCGGATGCTCCTCATTGTTCGCTACCACCAGGACGTGATCCCGTGGATCGTACGCCATCTCGTCCGCGCGGGTCGTGCCGCCGGTGTCGATGATGTCCACGACTTGCATTGACGTCAGATCAATCACCTTGACCGTGCTGTCACCGTCTGATGCCCAGGCTTCCCTCTGGCTCTCAATCGTCAGCACGCCGTTCGGTCCCGAATAGGGGTTCCCGCGAGGATCGACGCCGACAAAACCGCCGACGCTGCCCTCATAGGTGTTGCGCCGCGCGTCGAAAAAATCGACCGACGCATTCGATCGATCCGTCAAAAGGTAAAGGTTTCCCCGCCGGTTGACCCAGCTGATGTCGAACGACAGAAGCGGATCGCCCGGAATTTGTATCGTCGCAATCCGGCGAAACTCGGCTCCAGCCAAACGCGCATGAAACGTAACGAAAGCTACCGATATCAAAACAATTGCACAAAGCTCCCTTGGTCGCATTGCAAATCCCCCCGTGGTACCGATCAACGCTTGATGCGTCGTCGCTGGAGGAAACGATGCGCTAGGTTTCCTGTCAACTGGCTTTCAAGCCATGCGTTCTCTAGGCGCGGGTCAGCCGAATGACTTCTTGAGCTGTCGTAATTCCGGCCAGAAGCTTCTTCAGGGCCTGGAACCGCATGCTGCGAAATCCCTGCCTGGCGGCTTCTTCATGAATCGCTTCGGTTTGTGCTCCACGGCTGATTGCGCGGCGCAGCGAGTCTCCTACCTCGAGAATCTCGCGTACTGCGGTTCGGCTGCTGTAGCCGCTGTTTTGACAGGATGGGCAGCCGCGGCCGCGGGAGAATTTTGCGCCCCGAGGCAACTCGCTGAGCCCCAGGGCAGTCAGCTCGTCGAGCTTAGGCTCGTACTCCTCACGGCAATTTTGGCAGATCTTGCGGACCAGACGCTGGGCCACCACTCCGACGATCGTAGGAGCCACCAGATACGGCTGAATGCCCATGTCCAAGAGTCGAACAATTGCGCTCGCCGCGTCGTTGGTATGCAGCGAAGCCATCACCAGATGTCCGGTCAGCGCCGCTTGGGCCGCGATCGAGCCGGTTTCCTGATCACGAATCTCGCCAACCAGCACGACGTTCGGATCTTGGCGGAGGATGGCCCGAAGCGCGGTCGCAAAGGTCAGCCCGCGCTTGGGATTCACCTGGACCTGGTTGATGCCCGGAAGCTGGTACTCGATTGGATCCTCGACCGTAACAATGTTCAGCTCCGGAGATCGGACCGCGTTCAGGGCGCTGTAGAGAGTGGTGCTCTTGCCGCTTGCGGTAGGGCCGGTGACCAACAGCATCCCATAGGGCGCATGAATCAACCGTTCGAAGATTGCCAGCTGGTCGGGCTCAAACCCGATTTCGGAGAGCGACAGAGTGGCCCGAAGGTTGTCGAGCACTCGGCAGCAGACCTTTTCCCCAAAGTAGGTGGGCAAGGTCGAAATCCGCAGATCGATTTCGCCCCCGCCGGGTTTGCGGATTTTAACCCGCCCGTCCTGAGGGACCGCGCGCTCGGCGATGTCCAGCTGAGCCATGACCTTGATCCGGGAGACCACTGCCGGGTGCAGCTCCGCTGGAAGTACTTCTATCTCACGAAGCATGCCATCGATGCGATAGCGAACGCAGGTGCCTTTCTGGGTCGCTTCGAGGTGGACATCGCTGGCCCTCGATTCAATCGCGCCGTGGATCAGCCGATCAACCACCGGTTCGGCCTCCATCAAAGCTTCCGCGGAGATCTCCTCCTCTCTCTCTTCCTCGTCGTCCTGGGAGATCTCCAGTCTTCCGGCACTGTAGGAACGCTCGATCGCCCGGGTGATCTCCGGCAGCGAGGCCACGACGGTGATGATTTCTCGACGAAGCTCTCCGGCCAACCAGTCGAACAGCTCGATCCGAGTCGGGTCGCAAGTCGCGACCGTCAGCTCCTCATCCGACGCAAATACCGGGACGATGTGGTGGCGTTCCGCGAGCGAGCGATTGATCAGTTTGGTCGCTTCCGGAGCAATCTCGACGCTATCCAGCGCCAAACGCGGTAGCTTCAACAAACTGGCGACGCTCTGGAGCATATCCTCCAGCGTTGCGTAACCAAGCGTGCGCAGGGTGGCAGAGGAAGGTTCCTCGCCACTGCGCAAGAGCGTAAGCGCCAAACTTTTGTTGGTGTGGGGGCCGTCGTTAGGCATGCTCGCGACTTCGGCGAGCTTTGGCCTCGGCGAATTACGCCGAGCCTTTTTCGGAATCATTTAGAAGTTCCGAACAGCCGGTCTAGATCTTGTTGGGAGAGCTTATTCGGCAATTCGGAGTCCGCAGAGGCGGTCGACCCTCCCAGCAACTCATCCAGCTCGCCGGGGCTGACGACGAAGTTTTGCTGCTGGCTCTCAACTGACCGGCCGCTTCGAGCTTCGCTGTCGACGCCTGCCCAGACGCTAGATGCCTCAATCCGATCCCCGCAACCGCCGCAAAAGCGAGCCCTTAACGGGTTGGCAAAGGAACAGCGGTCGCAGGATAGGATGAGAAACTTCCCGCATTGCAGGCAGTAGCGTCGGTTCGAATCGTTGTACGTCTCGCAATCAGGGCAGTTCATGAAGAGACCAAGACTTCGTCACCCGCGGTGCCCGCGATTTTTGCGACCGCCCGTCGCGCGACTTCGGCCACCTTCTCGACCGAGAACGGCTTGAGAATAAAGTGGGCGACCCCCGCATTGCGGCAGGCGATGATCTTTTCGCGCGATGACACCGCGCTGCACATCACCACCGTGGCTTCGGGATGCTTGCTCAGCAGCTGGGTGACTGCGGTAACCCCGTCGGTCTGCGGCAGAACGATGTCCATGGTGATCAGCGTGGGACGGTATTTTTCAAACAACTCCACGGCTTGCTCGGCGCTCGGAGCCTCTTGCACGACCTGGAACCCGGCCTTGACGAGCCCCCGACGAAGCACCGCCCGACTCAGGGCGGAGTCATCGATAATGATTGCGGTACGAGGCACGATTCGAACTCCTTGTCTTGGTTCGCGATGGTACTCCCGGTTCCAGTGCAAGGCTTCGGCCACCCATCTTGCCAAAAAAATCCAGTGCCGCTCAGTTGACCAATCCACCTACATTGGCTCCACGGCGGCTCCACCATGGTCGTGGCACCAGAGCGCTGGTCCGCGAACCACAGGCTCAGCTTCCGGGTCGGCCGTGGATCCCTGGGAAGAACAGATCCTTCCAGCTTTTTGGCGCGACCGAAATGATCCCTACCCGGCGCATGAAATTCGCGAACTTCATCACTCCATCGGGCGTGGTCGAGAATCGGGTATCGGGATCGGCGAGCATGCGCAGTACCTCGTCCTCGGATACCTTCACTTTCGCGGCTTCGATGTAGGCGCGTGCCGCTGCTTTCTTGTCGCGCGCGATGAGCGCATTGGCCTCATCGATCGCGGCCACGACCACAGCGCACAATTTGGGATTTGCGTCGTGGAAGCTGCGCAACGCATAGACGAGGTCGAGGGTCATGTTCCCCAGCACCTCGACCGAGCTGACCACGCGGTGTATCGACGGCCGATCCAACTCCAAAATGGAGAATGGCGGGGAGCCGAAATGACTGTTGACGCCCCCATTTCCACCGGAGGCGAGCGCCGCATAGGCATCCGGATGCCCCAAGCCGACCGTGAGCGGATCGAGCTTCGCGTAGTTACTGTCGCCGAATTCGTGCGCGACGATCATTTGAAGCACCACCGCGGAGAGTGACGTTTTAATCCCGGGCACTGCGATCTTGTCTTTCGGGCTGAAGTCTCGGAGGGTCTTCACCGAAGGATTCACGGTGTTCAAGTAGAGCGAGGTCGAGCTCAGGCCAGAGAGTGCTGCAACCTCTAGGCGCGAATTGCCTTGGGTCTTCGCCCAAAGCGTGACGAAGCCGGGCACGCCGATGGCCGCGACGTCGAGCGCGCCCGCCAGCATCGCGTCGTTGATCACATTGCCGCCATCGAGAATGCGCCAGCTGACCTTGACTTCCCCCACTCCACCGGCCTTCGCGTGCTTTTCAATCAGCTTCTCGTGGTCCACGACGAAGAGAGGCAGGTAGAGAATCCCATAGCCCCTCGAGAGGCGAATCTCCGAAGCTTCCGCTCTGGCATCTCGAGGAACGCTCGTCAGAGCGAGAATACTCAGCGCAATCAGGCTCGGCAGGCGTGGCGGCGTCATCGGACCAATACACCATCCAGCCTGGAATGTTTCAAACGGAAATGGAACGAGTACAAAGGCGAGCTAGGATGCGACTGACGATCCTTGGCGTCTTGTTCGTTTACCTCGGTTTATTGATTCCGACCCTCGCGGATCCAATGGTCAACTGGCGGGATGCGGACGTTTTGAGCGTCGGACGTAATTTTTGCCGCGAGCGCGCTCCGCTGTGGCTTCCCAGGATTGATGCTCGGGGCGACCAGACGGGCATTACCGGCATGGAGTTTCCGATCTTGAACTTCGTTGAAGGCCTTCTTGCCTGCCACGGTCTTCCACAAACTCAGGTGGCTCGGGTGCTGACCCTGTTGGTGTCTTGCCTCGGCATCGCGTCCTTGCTGTTGCTGGCGCGAGATCTACTTGGGGTCACTGCCGCTGCCGTGGCAACTACTGCATTCGCGTTTTCTCCGATCGTCCTCTTCTATAGCCGCACGACCCAACCCGATGTGCCCTCGGTCGCGCTTGCGCTGTGTTCGCTGTGGCTGCTGTCGCGATCCTTGGCCACCGAGTCGACCGGTTGGGGGTGGTACTTGCTTTCAGCACTGCTGATGGCACTCGGCGCGCTGATCAAGCTTCCCGCGATCGTTTTCGGCTTGCCCGCGCTGGCGCTCTTGTACGAGCGCCGACAATGGAGCGCGGCGAGAAAGTTGGGATATTGGCTGTACCTGCCGATCGCGACGCTGCCGCCGCTCATCTGGTACTGGCATGCCCGCGACCTGCAGGAGCGCTATGGCGCTCGCTACTTTTTTTTAGGGGATTCCCTTCACTCTCTTTGGGCGGCGTGGACTCGGCCGGGCTTTTACAACCGAATCTTCGTTCAAGCGCTTTTTGACAGCTACGCGTTTCCGATTGTCTCGGCGATGGCGGTATTGGCGTACTTGCTTTATTGGCGAAAGATGCCGCTGTGGATTAGAGCGATGGCGATCGCTTCGGTGATCTTCTTCTTCTTGGCTGGAGACTTCGCCGCTATCCATACCTCGTATGGGATGGTTGCCGTTCCGGCAATCGCCTTGGGTGCGGGGTTCGGAGTTGACCGATTTCTGGCGACCAGGCGCTATCGGACCGCGCTGCTTGTGAGTTTGATCGGTTGCACCTGCTACTATGGTTGGTGGCGAACGCGCAGATGGTTTGCACCCAAGGATGCGGCCGTCCCATACCTCCAGGCCGCAACCGACTTGAATCGGCTGACTGGAAGCGGTGAGCGTATCGCGATCGTTTCAGACGGAGACCCGAAGGGGCTCTGGTTCTTGGACCGCCGGGGATGGATCGTCGAGCCGGCGGACACTGGAAATTGGGTACAGCTGCATCCTCAAATTGCGGTTGTTGGCGTCGACAACAACAGGCTTGCTCTGGCCCAGAGCGAGCAGGTCGCGCGCAGCCTGCGCACCTTCGGCTTCGTGGAGCGCAGACCGCGTGTCGGCTTCAACCTCTGGGTTAGACCTAGATCGAATTGAGGAACTGAATCAGCGCAGCCTTTTCCGCAGGTGGCAACGCATCGAAGTTGATCGCAGATCGGCGGCCTTGCCCATCGTGACGCAGGATTGCCGCTTCAATCGAATTCGATTGGCCGTCATGGAAGAGCGAGAACTCGCCATTCACAGTCTGCGTACTCAGGCCCATCAGTGGAGCAGTTCGCATTTCAAAGCGCGCGGCTGCCCCCTGCGCGATTTCATCCCCAGAGGCGCCCATGTCATGCAGTAGCCCATCGGTGAAGGCGTAGAACGGGCGATAGTTGAGCGCCGCAATTTCGCGGTTCGGTCCAGTTACCAGCGTCGGCAGGTGGCAGTTAGCGCATCCCGTGCGGACGAACAGCTCCAGACCTTCGCGGTCCGGGTAGTGAAGCGACTGCGGGTAGATATCCAGGAAGCGCATGAAGTTCTGAAACTTCTCGACATTGGTGATGCCGGTTAGTGGGTCGGGTTGGTCGTTCGGTTGGTTCTGGTTGGGATTGCACTCCGAATGGCAGTCCTGCAGCGGCGAGCAATTCTCGTTGCCAAAGATGAAGTTGGTGATTCCCAATTCGTTCACATAGGCATCGCCCGCGAAGATCTCCAGGCTAGGCACCTGAGCCTTCCAGCCGAATTTGCCAACGACGATTTGTCCAGTGAGCGGATCGGTCACCAAGGCGACTCTCCCCGCCGTCTCGGGCGTAAATATCCGCTCGAGAGCGGCGATATCTCGGATTTCCCGGTCCGAAACGTGATTGAGATAAGTCAACCCAAAGAGCGGAAGGCTGCGCCGCTGCGCGGTTACCGTCGCCGGATCGGGAACCACCTCTCCGTTGAAGCTATAGCCGTCACATTCTGGATGTCCCGGGATGTTCTGCACCTCGCCAATTCCGTTGTGCTTTCGGAGCGAGCCACCCCATTCGAGCATCGGGTCGAAGATGCCTTGATCGTCGACTCTGCCGTAGCGGGTCTCCACCATGCCAAGGGTGCTGCCACCGCCCGCTGCGTTGCGGTCGTGGCAGGTAGAGCAGGCCATTGCTGGCCCGTCGCCCGTCGGGCAGTCGACCGGTGGTGTTGGGCCGGTAAAAACCGGGCCCAGTCCCTCATCCAAGCAGTCTAAGTTGGTGAATTCCTGAACGCCTTCGTTGAACTGATCGAGCTGATCGGCAGTAAGCCCCGGTAACGGATCTCCGAGGTCGGCAAACGCCGGAGTAACTACGGCCCACCACGTCGCACAAAGTACCGATATCGCTTGTTTCACGGCCCCTCTCCTCTCACCGGCCGTAAACCCTTAACCCGCACGATAGTTAGGTTGTCAACGTATCAACTCTGCAGCTTGTTACCCCGTAAGCTTGCCGACCGACCAGCGAACACGCAGCCAACTGGACGCAAAAATTAGCTTGACCGGATCGCGTCCCCCCGGCGCGCGCACAAACGAGCGTCGTGTTCGCCCGGTCCCTTAGCGCGCGCTGGGCTCAGGCAACTCGTGGTGTCCAGACTCGCCCACCGGTTGAACGGTGCTCGCCTGCGGTCCATCTTCGCCTAGCTCTTCGGCGAAGCGCACCTCTGCGCCAACCTTCAGACGGTCGAAGCCTCCATCCAACACGCTCGAGCGATGGAAGTAGACCTCTCGTCCATCGGCAGTCTCCAAGAAACCAAAGCCTTGATCGGGATCAATGCGCACCACTCGACCGTGCGGTGGACAGGTGTGCGCCTTGACGTATCCACGATGGCGACGCACGAAATCTTGCAGCTGCCGTCGCATCGCGTGAAAGGACTCGTTCACCGAGAGAAAACCGTCCTCGTGCTCTTTGCGCGGTTCGGGATCCCGACCGACGACCAGCAGCTCTCCGGGCACCGACACTTCGATCCGGACCCGGAAGTGAGCCCCTTTCCCTTGGCGGTGGTGGTAGCCGGGCCGTTCCACGACAACGCGACAGCTGATGATGCGCGGATAGAAGCGCTCCAGCTCCGAAGCCTTTTCCCGGATCAGCGCGTTCAGCGCTTCCGAGGGTTCGCAGTGGTGATAACTGATTCGAAGAGGGACTTGCATGCAGATAGACTCACGCACCCAGCTTCAAATGCAAGGGCTGCCGTGCCTGCGAATAGCCGGTCGCCTCGCGAGCGATCCTGCTTGCCGGGCAAACCTCAGCCATTCGCTCACTTGCGTCGATCACGCTCCGCTTCATCGCCGGTCAACGGCACAAAGGCGACCGGAAGAGACTTCTCGGATGAGTAGCCCCCATCGGGCTGCTTGACGACGATCAGTAGCGCCTCATACCCTCGTTCTTCAACCGGAACGATCATTCTGCCGCCAGCCTTGAGCTGAGCAACTAGGGGCGCGGGTACCCTGGGCGCGGCTGCGGATACGACGATTCCATCAAACGGTGCGTGCTTCGGCCACCCGAGATAGCCATCCCCCGTTTTGACGTCGATGTTCTTATAGCCGAGCTCCTTGAGCCGAGCGGCCGCGCGCTCCGCGAGTGGAGCCAGGATTTCGATGCTCGAGACGTGGGCGCACAACTCGCCCAACAGTGCAGTCTGATAACCCGAGCCAGTCCCTACCTCGAGCACGTTGCAGCCCGGCTTGAGCTGTAAGGCGTCGACCATGATTGCGATCAGTGTCGGCTGACTGGTGGTTTGGTTGTAGCCGATCGGCAAGGGTCGATCCTCGTGCTCGTACGGCCGCATTGACTCGGGCAAGAAGTCGGCCCGTCGAACTTTCTCCATCGCGCGAATCACTCGCTCGTCCCTGACTCCCTGGGCTCGGACAAGAGGCTCCCAGGATTTCGGAGCTGCTCCGCCGGGTGACGAGGCAACACATGCCCAAGCCAGCAACGCTCCGATCGATAGAGCCGCGCGCTGCATATCCACCCAACGGGTTACCTGCCGGCTGGATCATTTTCTGTCAAGTGCCGAGCGGCCTTCGCCGATCGGCGGGCGGGCCGAGCGTGGCGCGACGCGGTATGCGACCAAGCTTACGAACAGGATTACTGCGATCCAGGCCAACAGGATCGGGGAATTTCGGAGGCCAAAATAAAGCATCCACGCAGCGGCCAATACGTAGATGGAAGCGGCGACCAGGGAGCCGGAGGAAGGTGGGGATAGCGCCGGGCGGCCAAACCGAATCCGGAACAACGAAACACAGGTCAGCGCCGCGAAGAGTGTCAGGACCGCTCCGATGTTTTGGAGAACCTGTTGGAGAGGGTGCGTAAAGATCAAAGCGATGCTGAGCGCTCCCTGCAAAGCGATGGAAGCCACCGGAGGTCGGTTCGTCTTTGCTTCGAAAATGCGCGGCAGAAAACCATCCGCAGCCATCGCGGCGTAGATGCGCGGACCGGCGAAGATCATCGCGCTCATCGCCGATACAAACAGCGCGATCGCAATCATCGACATCACCCTTCCGCCGAGATCTCCGATCAGATTCTTCATGATCAAATGCCCCAGGGTGATCCGCTTGCTCTCGTAGGCAAAAACCGCGGAGGCTTCCTCGGGATTCAGATTGGCGACGAATACCCAGTTCATCAGTAGGTAGAGAATCGCCACCAGGGCGCATCCGGTGAGCATCGCCCGGGGAACGGTCTTGCGAGGATCCCTGAACTCCTCGGTCACGTAGACTGCTGCGTTCCAGCCACTGAAGGCGAAGGCAATAAAAAACAGGCTCTGGACGAACGGCCCGAGTGGAAATTCTTTCGAAGTATGAACCGGCTCCCAGATCGGCCACGCATGTCGTCCGGCAATCAAACCCACCGCAGTAAAGCCCAGCACCAGCAAGCCCTTGAGCACCACCAAGAGGTTCTGCGTCCACCGAGAAGAGCTCAGGCCGACCGCGTGCAAGATTGTCAGAAGGGCGACAAGTCCAGCGCCAAGCCATCGCGCATCCAGTCCCTGCCACAAGGTCTGCGCGAAGCTTCCAGCCGCGATCGCGTCCACCGCGACCGGCCCCGAAAAGCCAACCAGCAACGACGTCCACCCCGCTGCGTAACCGACCGCCGGATGGATCAGCTCAGAGAGAAAGCGATACTCCCCACCCGAGCGTGGCACGACGACGCTCACGGCCGCGTACGCCTTGGCGCCGGCCAAGGCCACAACTCCTCCGACCACCCAGGCAACCAGAATCGTTCCGGGACGCAGATCCTGGGCCATGAAACCGGTGCTCAGGAAGACACCTGCACCGATCATGTTGGCCACTACCAAACCGACCCCCGACCAAAGGCCCAGGGATTTGTTATCTGTCCGCACGAGCGGGAAGCTGAGCAAGAGGTCGGCTCCTGCACAAGAGCTTTACGCGGTCTCGGGCAACTCCGAGCGCTGCAGATTATGCACGCGAGCGGACCTATTTTGTGTCCGGGAGAAGGGGTCGTGCTTCGAACTGACCAAGCGGCGGCAACCCACGCTGGCGGGCGCGTTAACAACGAGGACGCTTATTGGTTGGCACCCGAGATCGGGCTCTACGTCGTGGCGGACGGTATCGGCGGCTACCAAGGGGGTGAAGTGGCAAGCGGCCTGGCCACTCGGGCGCTGGCGGAGTTTGTGGCCGAAAAGCAAGCCGAGATCGCCCGCAACCCGCCTTCGAGTGAGAATGAACGGTTGGCGCTTTGGACGGATGTCCTCGTTCAGGGGATCCACCACGCGCATCACAAAATATTAGCGGCGCAAGTCGGTGAGCTGTCGATGATGGGCTCCACCCTTGCCGCGCTTCTCATCCCCGACCGCGTCGCGCTGATCGGTCATGTCGGGGACAGCCGCGTTTACCTGTACCGCGAGGGAGAGCTTCGGCAGCTGACGCGAGACCACACGCTGGATCAGGAGGTAGTCGCCCGCGGAGTGGAGGTATCGGAAGATCTGCACCTGCTGTTCAGAAACGAGTTGACACGTGCGCTCGGAATCGAAGGGGCCGCCGAGCCGGAGATCAGCCGAGTACCTGTCCAGCCCGCGGACCTATTTCTGCTCTGCACCGACGGGCTTTACAACGCGCTCACCACCGATCAAATCGCGGCTGCGCTTCAGTCTGGGACGGCACAGGAGATCTGTGAACGGCTGGTACGGGAAGCGCAGGGTAACGCGGTTGATAACGTCACCGTCTTGATCGTGCGTGTCATCGCCGGTCCAAGCGCTGCGTCTTGAGATCGCGGACCTGGCTCACCGTTGTTTCAACTGTTCGAGTACTGCAGTGGTCCTGGCGTTGTGCGGGTTGAGCCGAAGTGACTTTTGATAGTTCTGCTCGGCGAGCCGTAGATCGTCCTTGCCGACATCGCGTCGCGTCGCATAGGCCTCGGCAAGGCTGTCATAGGCGTTCGAAGAATCGGAATACGCTTCGACGTTGAGCTTGAACACTTCAATCGCATCGTCGAACGATTTCTTTCCCAGTAGCTCATAACCGAGCGAGTTCAGCGATCGTTCGAGGGTGGCGTATCGATAGAGCGGGTTGGTCTGGTGGGCAAAGACGGCTGTCTTCGCGGCGGCCCAATCCCGACGTGAAACTGCGGAACGAACCGCCTGCAGCGGCGACTGGCGCGGGTCATAGCTTTTGATCACCTCCAAGGCCGGATCTCGCCCAGCGCGGTAGTCGGCGATCGTGAGGTCCGCGGCAAGATCAGGTGCTTGGTGCTCGCGCATGTCTCTCGGATCCATGTCCTGCCACCAAAGAGTGGAGAGTCGAACAGCAATCCGGCTATTCGGCAGGATTACCGGAGCATTGTCGCCATACGAATTCGGGCGTGCTCCGGTAGGTTCGCCTACGAACAGTGTCTGGGTATTCAGCTTCATTGCGTTCACGAAGTTCATTGCGGCCGAAAATGTCTGGCGCCCGATGATGGTAAATAATCGACCCGGCTGATTGATCTTGTCCGAGCGGATGAAGCCATGGATGATCGGCCGGTTGAGATAGTTGTTTCCGCCTCCATTGAGCCGGACGTCCAGGACGAATCGATCGACTGAGTTTGCTTCAGCAAACGCCATCACCCGCTTGAAAAATGCCTCGACCGACTCGTCGTCCTTGTTCCACACCTGGTTGTATTGGACGTACAGGATCTTCTCTTCCGGCAGATACTTGAACCAATAGGCATCCGCTGAGGTCTGCAACCACAGGGGAGCAGGCGCTCCGGCCGCTCGGGCATCCTCCCAGCCTGGCTCCGTGCCCCAACCGTGGAAGTAAGCGTGTCCAGGGGCGGCAGGACGGAGCCGCGCCTTCACTCGTTTTCCATCCTTGACGACCGTCAAAGCGAGATTCTCGACATCATCCGCCAACCCAAGGCCGCCCAGAACCTCCGCGATCGTCGCGTAGTTGGGCCCTAACCACTTGAGCTGCGTCGCGTTGTCGCGTGGAACGATCTCGCCGACCAGACGATACGCTCGCTCGAACGACATCTTCCCGACTTCAACGACGCGTCCTCCCACTAGGGTCTTGTAATTGGGATCGGCCGCCACCACGTACACACCATCGGGAAACTCGTAGAGTTTGATTGGGTAGCGACGAAACGAAACCGGAGGTTCGAGCAATGGGATGTAGCTGTGACCATCGCCCACCTTGGCCACGATTCGGGCCAACTCAACGATAATCTGGTTTCGCGACAGAGTTGGGATCCGCGCGCTGAGGCCCTGGACCACCGCCTCGAATTCTTCGCGCGTCACGCTATGAAAGAGGTCCTTGTGGACCTTTGGTGCTTGCTCGACGAACGTATTAAGGTCCTGTCGCCACTGCTGCACCGTTAGTGACTCTGCCGAGACCGCCGCTCGGCTGAAGAGCAGCGACGAGGCGAAGACAACAGGCGCCAGGCGCCACTGTGCGGGACTCATTAGTCTCCCCTCCGGCTGTTGAGAGCGATACGAGCCTTTCAGCCTCGCGATTGCCTACGCCTCGTGATCCGGGCGCAGGCGACAATACTGTCGGGGCATCCGATCAAGACACACATCATTGTAGGCCGCTTGACGATCAGCCCGTAGGCCTCGAGGGAAGGCCCCCCACTCTGCTCCTTGGCACTGAACCCTTGGTGGCCGGTGGGCAGTTTCAAAACCAACCATTTTGTAGAAAATTTGCCTCCCGGCCACACAAGTGTCGGGTTTGAGCGAGTCATCGGCGAGCCGCTCCGTGCCCACGCCTTTTGGTCTCGCTCTTGCATCCGAAAATCCGGGCGCGTGACGTCGCCAGCGCCTCCGGAGGCATCGCGGGTTGGCATCCAACGAGACGTCGAAGGAAGCAGCGCAGAGCGCGGCAGATTCCGCCGAGTCGACGATCGAGCGACAGGTTGAAAACGCAGTTTTGCGCAGCGTATTTCCGGCGGTAAGAACCCGACGCGAGCTTTTGAAAGCGGTGGGAGCGGGTGCGGTGCTCTCCTCGCTCTCGAACCTGTTTCCTTTGGGCGCGGCCAAAGCGCTTGCGCTCGAAAAGGCCGGTCCTCCGGAAAAGAAAGAGCTCACCATCGGCTTCGTCCCGATCACCTGTGGGGCGCCGATCATCTTGGCCGGCCCAATGGGCTTCTATGCTGCAGAGGGCCTCAAAGTCTCTCTCGCCAAGACGGCTGGCTGGGCGCTGATCCGCGACAAGCTGCTCAATCGGGAACTGGATGCATCTCACATGCTATCGCCGATGCCTTTGGCGATCAGCCTGGGCCTCGGCTCGCGCCAGGATCCCACCTACGTCGCTGCGATTGAGAACATCAATGGTCAGGCGATCACGCTCCACGCGAAGCACAGGGACAAGCGGGATCCGAAGCTGTGGAAGGGAATGAAGTTCGCGGTCCCCTTCGACTACTCGATGCACAACCTGCTCTTGCGCTACTACGTCGCGGAGCATGGTCTCCATCCCGACCAGGACATCGAGATTCGCATCGTGCCGCCACCGGAAATGGTCGCCAACCTGCGCGCCGGGAACATCGATGGTTACCTCGGACCGGAGCCATTCAATCAGCGGGCGGTCTACGAGGAGGTAGGGTTCATCCATCTGCTGTCGAAGGAGATCTGGGATGGCCATCCCTGCTGCGCTTTTGGCATCCGAGACGCGTTCATCAAACAGAATCCAAACACTTTCGCGGCACTGTTTCGCGCGATCGCCAGGGCGACGGCCTTCGCTCACAAGGAGGAGAATCGGAAGGAGATCGCCAAGGCGATCGCGCCAGCGAATTATCTAAATCAGCCGATCCCAGTGCTCGAGCAGGTGCTCACCGGACGCTACGCAGATGGACTCGGTCAGATCCGCAACGTTCCGGGACGGGCAGACTTCGATCCCTTCCCCTATCAATCGATGGCGGTCTGGATCCTGACCCAGCTCAAGCGTTGGGGTTACCTCAAAGGCGACGTCGATTACCGCCAAGTCGCCGAGAAGGTCTTTCTCGCCACCGAGGCTCGTCGACGAATGACCGATCTCGGCCTCACGGCGCCAAAGCAGAACTACGTGCGCCACACGATCATGGGAAAACCCTTCGACCCGACCAGCCCCGATGTCTACCTATCGAGCTTCTCGATCCGTAGGAGCTGATGGATGGGCTCCGTGAAAGGCGCTCGCACCATTTTCGCTTCGCTCTTGCTACTCGCCCTGGTCCTCGGAGTTTGGCAGCTCGCCACCGCCTCGACCCGAGGTTCCTCGGCGATGAGTGCTGAGTATCAAGCGATGATCGCTTCGGAGAAGTCGGGGCTTCCGACTCCGGCGCAGCTGGCGCGAACCGGGTGGCTCCACCTCAAGAGTCCCTTTCGTAACGGCGGTGCCAATGACAAAGGAATCGGAATCCAGCTTGCCTTTTCGATTGGTCGCGTGTTGGTGGGTTTTGCGCTGGCGATGCTGATCGCGGTTCCAGTCGGCTTTCTGGTGGGGACCTCTCCCCTTCTGCATCGAGCGCTAAACCCGTACATCCAGCTCCTCAAGCCGATCTCGCCTTTGGCCTGGATGCCGCTGGCCCTTTATACGATTCGCGACTCTTCGCTTTCCTCGATCTTCGTGATCACCATCTGCTCGATTTGGCCGATGCTGATCAACACCGCTCACGGGGTGGCATCGGTTAAGCGCGAGTGGCTGAACGTGGCGAGGACGTTGGAAGTGTACGGCTTGCGGCGGGCGCTGCATGTGGTCCTCCCAGCCGCAGCCCCCACGATCGTCACCGGAATGCGAATCTCGATGGGGATCGCCTGGCTTGTGATCGTTGCCGCGGAGATGTTGGTGGGTGGCACTGGAATCGGGACCTTCGTCTGGAACCAGTGGAACAATCTGTCCTTGACGAATGTCGTTTTTGCGCTGCTGCTGATCGGGGTGGTGGGGATGCTGCTCGATCTGGCGTTCGGATCTCTCACCCGGCTCGTCTCGTACCAGGAGTGACGCGTGGCACGGAGCTCACTAATTTCAGCGGAAGGCCTCAGCAAGACATTTTCCCGCCAACGCGCGCCCGATCCAATGCCGGTGTTCGAGCGGGTGGACTTCACTGTCGAGCAAGACGAGTTCGTCTGCCTGATCGGGCATTCCGGCTGTGGCAAGTCGACCATCCTCAACATTTTGGCTGGCCTGGAGGAACCCACAACCGGCCGTGTGCTGATGGACGGACTGCCGATCGCGGGTCCCAGCCTCGACCGCGGAGTTGTATTCCAGAGCCATGCATTGCTGCCCTGGCTGAGCGCGGAGCGCAACGTGGCTTTCGCGGTGCGCTCGCGCTGGCCCTCGTGGGATGCCGGCCAGGTGGCGCGGCACTGTCAGCAGTACCTCGATCTCGTTCACCTCACCGGCTCCGAGCACAAGAAGCCATCGGAGCTTTCGGGCGGGATGAAGCAGCGAGTAGGAATCGCTCGAGCGTTCGCGATCCAGCCCAAGGTGCTGCTGCTCGATGAACCGTTCGGCGCGTTGGATGCGCTGACCCGCGGTCTAATCCAAGATGAGCTGCTACAGATCTGGGCCGCCACCCACCAGACGATTTTCCTGATTACCCACGACGTCGACGAGGCAATCCTTCTCGCCGATCGTATCCTTCTGATGAGCCATGGCCCAAGGGCGCAGATCGCGGAAGTGCTGCGCAATCCGCTGCCGCGAGATCGAACCCGGTACACGATGCACCACGATCATCGCTACTACGACGTCCGCGGCCATTTGCTCGATTTTCTGATGAGCCGCTCGGGACCAAATCCGAGCACCGTTCGCAATCAACGCAACGGGGCACGATTCGTCAACGACTCACATGAAGCGGGGAGGTTGCAATGACTCGAGCTGAATTGACCGAGAAAATAGGCGCGATCAAGCGAAAGAAGGGGCTGACCTGGGCCCAGCTGGCAAAGGAGGTTGGACGCAGCCCGGTATGGACCACCGCTGCACTGCTGGGGCAGATGCCGATGAGTAAGGAGGCGGCGCAAAAGGCGGCGAGAGTGCTGGACCTCCAGGAAGAGGAAATGGCGCTGCTCCAGACAATCCCAATGCGCGGATCGCTCGAAAGCTCTCCGCCCGTCGATCCGACCATCTATCGGTTTTACGAGCTAATTCAGGTTTACGGAACCACCTGGAAGGAGCTGATTCATGAGGAGTTTGGCGACGGCATCATGAGCGCCATCGACTTTGAAGTCGCTCTGGAAAGGATGCCCGATCCGAAGGGGGATCGGGTGAAGCTCACGATGCACGGCAAGTTCTTGCCGTACCAAAAATATTGATTCCAAGGGCGCTTGACGCGGCTACGTTCCCCCCGGACGTGGCGGAGGGCTCGCGATCACACGAGCCCTCCCCCGATTCTTTAGTTGATCATTTCATTTGAGAAGGTGCCGAAGCTCCAAGTCGTGCGCCCGTTGGCTCGAACCATCATCTGCTGGCCCTCGTTAGCCGGCAGCGTCTCGGCTGGGCATTGGAACATCATCCGCTGGGTCGAAGCGTCGACGTAGGCACCATCGCATTGAGCCGAGCCGATAAGCATGACCGGGATCTCGTCTCCCACCGGAACGACCGTTTCGCTCCACACATCAAAGCGAACCGTTCCGCTGCTGGTGCTTGACGTTGTCCCGAAATCCACGGCCGGCACGAACTGCACGTTCTCAATCACGTTCCCCTGCTCGATCACCCGCGGCGATCCGCTGAAAGTCGGCTTGTCGAGAATCCCGATCTCCGCTCCGGGTCCCTCTCCGCCTTCGATCGATCGAATCCCCTGCCGCGAGGCGCGGAAGTTCGTCACGTAGATCTTTCCCGTCGCGGTGTCATCAAATGTCAAGCGAATGCCGCGAACCTGGCTCAGGTGTTCGGGACCGAATGCGTGCATCGGGATCCGCGCCGTCGGCATGTTGAGGTGGTAGCCGTCCGGGAAAGTCGGCGAGATAAAAGTCAGGTCTGCATCGGGGGTGCCGAACGGGCCCACCAACTCGATAAAGTTTGAGGCCGCCACCGCCTCGGAGAGGCTGCCATCTCCCCCCACGAGCTGAACGTGGAAGTTGGTGGGGCCCACCGGGTTGGCATTCGGGGCTCGGCTAGGAGTCTCGCGATCGACGCGAAAGTCCAGCGTGGCATCGCTCGAAAGATCCAATCCACTGCCCGGATCGGTGAAGTTGATCTGGAAGTAGACATCGCTGCCAGCGCGCTGCCAGCTGATCCGGCCCGCTCGGAGGAAGGCCGGCAGAGGTATTCGGTGCAACTGCGCATCGCGCGTGGTGAACGGAATCCCGTGCTCGACTACCCCGACGTGCTCGACGGTCACGGCGCTGGTCTGGTTGAGGATGCCGAACTGGCTCGTGCCCGTCGGCCCATCGAAGTCCTCCAGCAATCGTGTGACGCTCGAGTTTGGCGAAGCGATAAACCCGCGCTGGATGCGAGCGGCGGTGGTGACCACGCTGGGAAGCTGGAACTGTGGGTCGAAGTTGCGGAGAAACCTCGCAGACGCCTCGTCCTCATCGCTGCGCAGCACGCCGCGCACCAACGCCAGGACGCTGGCGGAACCCGTGGTGCGCTGGCGCTCCGAGCCGGTTACCCCGGGAAGAATGCCCGTCGCGGGATCGGTCTCGAACAGCTGCACCGAGGAACTGAAGCAACCGGATGAATCGCTGAATTGCCATTCGGTATTCCAGTAATTGTGGTTGGCGCCGAGAACGTAATAGAACGCCTTTTGACGCGCGGGCTGCTCGGTGAAGCTCTTCGTCATCCGGTCATACGGCCACATTCCCTGCTGGTTGATCACATCACCGTCGCAGCCCGGCACCATCGTGCTCCAGGTGACACCTTCGGCATTGAGTGTGCGGACCGTCTGACGGTCCACCGGAGCGATTTCAAAAATACCCTTGAAGTCGATCGCGTCGCCAATCCGCGATCTCCAGTCGATTGACGCGTAAGGATTAATGTCCGTGTTTCGCCCGGTATAAATGTTGTAGGCCCCTCGAACTCCCTCGCCACCGCGCGAGTGACCGACCAACGCGACTCGTCCGAAGTCGATTGCGCCTCGAAGGCTGAACCCAAGCGAGGGGGGTGTCGGCTCGGCTCCGCGGTTCCAGCGGCTCAAAAGCTCGAGGTGTTTGAGGACCAGCCGGGCACGCGCGAGGTTCAGGCCTCGGTCTTCGATGAAGGGATTTCCCGGGGTACCGAGGTCCTGTGGGGGGCCGGCGGTGATCCCGCGATTGGCGTTGATCGACACCACCAGGTAGCCCCGCGAGGCGAGCTGTTCCGCAAGGTATCCGTAGCCTTCGTGGTTCGGAGTAACCACGTAGTCGAACTCGGCGGGAGGGCTGCCTTCGCCCCTGCGCGGGCAGGTACCGGTGAAGGTGTAGTCGATCCGGTCGTCGATCCGAGGGCCATTCGGCAAAGGAATGAAGCGGCCGCAGTTGGCAACCGAACAATTGAAGGTTCCACAGGTACCGTGATTTCCGTGGAGAAAAACGACCAACGGCAATCTTTGCAGATCGTCCGTATCCGGTCGCCACACGCGGGCCCAAATCTCCGTAGCCCGATCCGTCATGATTGTCGGGTCCGTCGAAGCAGCCAGGCGGTACTGCGCCGTTACGACACCGAGATCGCCTCGTCCAGTCGGATCTGGCGCTTGCCCCGCGGTACGCACTTGCGCCGCAGCGGTGCCCATCCATCCGATTGCACTCAAAGTCGCGGCATAGAAGCCAAGCCATGCCCACCATCCGTGATGCTGTCTCATGTTTCGCCCTCCGAATCGCGTTTGTGGGGATGGTACGCTTTGGCCATGCCTGTTCCCCCGAGACAGGCGCTCCGCCTTGGTGTTCAACAGGACCGTCTCAGCCAAGCCGGCGAAGCCAGCGCGATCTACCGCAGCCGTTTCGAAGCAGCCAGGAAAAACATGGATTCTGCTTGATGAAACTGGTGATTCGTGGGCACTGGGTAGGACGATGAAAGCTTTCGTAAGCGTGTTGGTGATCGGCTCGGGCGTTCTAGTCTCGTGCGTCCACGCCAACCACACCGTTGAGATTCCGGTCCAGGGCGTTACCGCAACCAGTCCAGATGCGTTGGTGCGGGTGGCTGTACCCGCGGACTGGCGTCCCTTCGTTCCTTCGCCCTCGCGCGCGGAATTTCTAGCGCCGGATCAGTGGTCGCGCGTGTACCTACGAGCAATGCCTGCCGAAGTGGACCTCAAACATTGCCCGACGCTCGCTCGCCGCTACGCTTCCGAGTTTATCGATGCGTGGGGCGGCCCACCCCGAACGCGCGTCGCGAACAAAATCTCGTCTGGGGACACCGTTGATTTCGAGCTTCGCCGCGCGGATCCCAAGCCCGGTGGCGAGATCATCTGGGCGCGCGTGGTATGTCGCGAGGGCGCGTTGGCAATCGCGTCTTGCACTGTTCCCACGCCCCGCGAACAGCAGCTGAAACCCCGGTGTCGAGGCATCCTCGAGAGCCTCCAAGTCGTCGCCCGTCCAAAGCCACTGGCTACCGCCTCCACCCGTTGAGGCGCTTTGAGCTCAACTTGCTGCTCCTGGGCTGCCTGAGCTAAGTCAGGAGTGTCGGGCCGGCTATATGGCTGACGGAGGTCGCCAATGGCGACCGGGAAAAATGCCGCTGGGCGGCTGATACCTTGCGTCCTGGCAGTGCTCGCGATTCACGCGGTGTGCTTCAAAGCTGGCGCAGATTTTCATGCGTTTCATCAAGCGGGTGTTCGCCTTCTGGATGGAGAGCCGCTTTATCGGCTCGATGACGACATTTTCTTTTGGTACCTGCCAGTGGTCGCCCAGTGGATGGCCCCCTGGAGCCTTCTCCCCACGCGATTGGCCCATGCCCTTTGGGTATTCGGGTCCGCGGCGGCGTTGTCGAAATTTTTCGCCAACGCCTCGCGCGAGGCGGGCCTGGAAGGACATTGGAGGGCTTCTCTTCTGGCAATTGCGCTGGTGCTCCCATTTGTCGTCCAAGAGCTCTCGCTCGGACAATGCAATGCGTTGCTTCTCCTCGCGATGTCGCAAAGCGAGTCTTGGCGAATCAATAGAACAGCTCTGTCCGGGTTCCTCTGCGCGATCGCATGCATCGTCAAGCCAGCTTACCTTGTGTTCGTGCTGCTCGCGGTGGCGTGGCACGAGTGGCGAAGGCTGTGGTGGTTGTCTTTCACGCTTGTCCTCGTAACGGCCAGTGGCGCAATCTCGTTCGGGGCAACGTACCCGAGTCAACTTGTCGCCTGGCGGGAACTGATGGTCGCAACGGTCCCGCCGGCGATCTGCGCACCAGACAATCAAAGCTTGTTTGCCATCTTCTGCACGTACGTGATCCGACCAAACACGGGCTCCTTTGGGATCGCGGTGACTGCCTTCGCATTGGTACTTTTCGGCCTAGCCGCGTTGACGGTGAGAAGGATACGCGCGCTCGACGAGGGAGGAGCTCGATTCTTGGCGAGCGGTCTCGCATTCTATGCGACTGCGCTACTTTCCCCTACCGGATGGCTAACGAATCTGGTCTCGACGGCGCCGCTGATGTTCTTCTTGATCGCGCACCTTCGGGTTAATCGATCCAGCGGGACACGAGTTCTGGCAATGCTCGCGCTCGCCTTGGTCGCGGCTGCCGATCTGGTCAATTACCACACCGTGGGCCAGCTTAATTTTCAACGCGTCCTCCACTACCGGCACTACGGAACCGCTGCCTTGTTGGCAGTCATCTTACTGTGTTTGAGCGTTTGGACGGTGCAGCTCGCTCGACCGCGACGAACGTTTGCACAGTGTTGAAAACGCCACGGCGTTCCGGCTCAGAGCGTTACGGCAACCAGTCCAGATGCGTTGGTGCGGGTGGCTGTGCCCGCGGCCGCCCCAAGCCGATCGCTATCGCCTCCACCAATTAAGGCCACTGTCAGACAAGGTGGTGCTCAGAGCCACCTTGACTGGTGCTTGGGCCATGCGACGATGAGCCCGCCTTCCTCGACTTTCTCTCAATGCCGGGTACGCTCGTTTCATGGGCGCGAAGGGTAGATTCGGGAATGCGCAACCGAGCGGACGCACCAACGGTTTCCGTCGACCGACGGACCTCCGGAGAGCCGCTGCGGGTGCTGTTCGTCGAGGATTCCGAAGCGGACGCCGAGCTCGTGCGGTGCGACTTGCACCGCTCCGGTTACCAGATCGTCAGTCACCGCGTCGACACCCGGGAGGATCTCGCACTGGCCCTGCAAAGGGACTGGGACATCGTTCTCTCGGATTTCCAGATGCCTCGGTTTCGCGGCGATCACGCGCTGGAGCTCGTCCGCGCTTTGAAGGGGCCCGATTTGCCGTTCATTGTGATCTCCGGCACCTTGGGTGACGAGAGAGCCGTGGCGCTTCTCAAAGCCGGCGCGAACGACTTCGTGGTCAAGACCAACGCCGCGCGACTGATCCCCGCGATCGATCGAGAATTGAAGGATGCCCAAATTCGCCGGGAGCGAGCAGAGGCGATTGAGGGTATGCGGCGAGCGATCGAGGTTCGTGATGAGTTTCTTGTGATCGCCTCGCACGAGCTCAAGACGCCGCTGACCTCACTGCTGCTCCAACTGCAGCGCTTGGAGCGAGTCCTGGAAGCCGACGATCGACTCCGCGAAAACTCTTCCGCTGGCCATCGAAAGCTGGATCTGGTTTTGCGCCTCGCCGATCGAATGAGCGTACTGATCGAACATCTGCTGGACGTCTCGCGCGTAACCTTCGGACAACTTCAAATTCACCGCACCGAAATCGATTTTTGCAAGCTGGTCGGCAAATCGACCGAGGAAATTTCGGAGACCGCCGTGCGTGCACGTTCGGATCTTCGAATCAACGCGCCGGAGCGTCTGATCGGCTGGTGGGATCCCGACCGGATCAGCATGGTAGTCACCAACCTTCTCGCCAATCCGCTGAAGTATGGCGCTGGCCACCCGATCGATGTGGTCCTTGAGGATCGAGGAGACACCGCCCTGATCCGGGTGTGCGATCGAGGGATTGGAATCGCTCCCGAGGATCAGGCGCGGATCTTTGAACGTTTCGAACGAGCTGTCTCTTCGCGACATTTCGGCGGGTTTGGGGTGGGGCTGTGGTTGTCGCGACAAATCATCGAAGCGCATGGGGGCTCGATTCGCGTGCAGAGCGATCCCGCGAAAGGCTCAACCTTCGAAGTGGAGCTTCCCAAGAGGGTCCATCCTCCATAACTCGGTTGAAACGCCGCGGCGTTTCTGGAGTCAAACGTACTTGGAGGTTGACTGATGAAGGAACAAAGGACTTTCGCGGCCTTGGCTGGGGACGTTTCCCTCGGCGGAGAGATTTCAGTTCATCGTCTCGGCTTCGGAGCGATGCGGCTCACCGGCGAGGGCATCTGGGGCCCGCCGAAAGATCGGAAGCAAGCCCTGGCCGTTCTTCGCCGGGCCGTCGAATTGGGTGTGAATTTCATCGACACAGCGGATTCCTATGGCCCGTACGTGAACGAGGAACTAATTGCCGAAGCGTTGTTTCCTTATCCCGATGACCTGGTGATTGCGACCAAAGGAGGTTGGAATCGTCCGGGCCCGAATCAATGGACCCATGATGCAAGTCCATCTCACCTTCGCAAAGCCGTTGAGGGCAGTCTCAGGAGACTGCGCTTGGACCAGATCGCTGTTTACCAATTGCACATCCCTGATCCTAACGTGTCGCTAGATGCCTCGGTGCAGACGCTGGCCGGGCTGCGAGACGAGGGAAAGATTCGCCTCGTCGGATTATCGAACGTCACCCAAGAGCACATCGAGCGGGCGCGCGGAATTGTTCCGATCGTCTCCGTGCAGAACCGTTATAGCTTCGCGGATCGCGAATGGGACTACGTCGTGGATTATTGTGAGCGCAATCGAATTGCCTTCATTCCCTGGTACCCGCTTGGCGCGGGCACGGTTGCGGGCGAAGTGCTGAATCGGATCGCGCAGGTGCAACATGCGAGCCCGATGCAGGTTGCGCTGGCCTGGCTGCTCCGGCGATCTCCGATCATGCTCCCCATCCCAGGAACTTCCTCGATCGATCATGTCGAGGAGAACGTTGCGGCGGCTACTGTGCGCTTGACCGACAAACAATACGAAGAGCTCTCCGAGGTTTCCGAACCCACTGTTCCTCGTGGAGGGCAAGCAGCTACCCAGTCAACGGTCGGCGCCCACTAGACCTCTTCGAGGGAGAGGACACCGCGACAAGCCGTTCGTTGTTGGCTGCCGCAGCAACGGTGAGTTGCTGGATCGTTCGTTGCGCGGTCGCCCTCCCCACCACACAAGAACCTTGTTGATATCGAAATCAGTCAAACATGATCGCTACTCGCGCACCGCCACCTGCTCGACCTACGGGCCTCAAAGGGGATTTCTCCGTGAGCACTCACGCGTTTGAGGCAAAGCGAATCGATATCAGCTCGGCGAAACCGTTTCCCTTTACCCTTGCGGCACTGGAAAACAGAGTACCTCCGGCGGACCTCCCTGCGTTGACTCGACTTGCCAGCTCTCGAGCCGGACCGCAAGGCATCGAGGATGCGGTGCAAGTGATGGTTGGGGACTCGGGCTTCATCAGGCTGGCGAAGGTGGACCAACGCCCGCTCGTGTCGCTTCTGGGTAAGCCACAACGAATGACTGTTTACCTGATCGCCAGTCCAGTGTTGGCGAATCGAATGTGCGAACGCAACCCAGCGGTTGGCGTCTACGCCCCGCTGCGCGTATCGATCTACGAGGCGGATGGTAGAACACACTTCACCTACGACCAGCCGTCAGGCTTACTGAACCAATTCGATGACGAGGAGATTCGCGCGGTCGGGAGAATCCTCGATGACAAAGTGACTGCTCTTGCAGACTACGTCCTTCGATAGCGTTCGAGCGCGGCCAATGCGCCGTCAGCCCCCATCGCGCAGGCAAGTGAAAAGGCAGTATTCCCCGAGGCGTCGGTCCGTGCCTCGTCGGCTCCTCGACTAAGGAGTAAGTCGATCAATTCCGGACGATCGAACATCGCGGCGAACATCAAGGGCGTCTTGCCATCGGGTCCGGCCCCGTCCGGGGCAGCGCCATGATCGAGAAGGAGCCTGGCGATTTCAGCATCGCCCTTGAACGCAGCGCCGGCGAGCGGCGTCTGCCCGCGGTCGTTGGCAAGTTCCGGGTCGGCGCCGCGGAGCAGTAGCAGAATGCTGGCGCTCACATGCCCATGGTAACTCGCCAGCATTAGCAGGCTGTCGCCCTTCTCGTTGCGCACATTCGACGGGACGCCGCGATTCAGCAACGACTGAAGAGCAAGCTCGTTTCCCTCACGCGCGTGAGCGAAAGCGGCTCGGACCAGCTCGAGCGCATCCGGCTCGATGGGCGAAGCCGCGCCGCTCATCGAGGGCTCCGGTGGCGCGCCAGCGCGTCCGCGAGGCGGCGGCCATAGTCGCTATCTGCGCGACGGAAATATTCAACCGAGCGGTCGATCACATCCTGTCGGCTGACCTGCGAGAGGCTTCCTGCGATGTTCTCGACCAGCCGCCGGCGTGCATCCTCCTTCATCACTCGGTAGAGCGCGCCCGCCTGGACGAAGTCGTCATCCTCCGGATGCCGCGGATGCGCGGTCGGGCCGATTGCGCCGGAGACTTCATAGCTAAGGGTGTAGCGTTCACCGGTCTCCACCGGCCCGTCATAGCTGTTCGGCTCGTAGTTCTTGGACCGCCCGCCGTTCGCGTCGAAGCGCATCGCGCCGTCGCGGCCATAGTTTTGCGGTCCGCCCTCCACGCCATTGGCGGCGTTGACCGGCAACCGAGTGTGGTTGATGCCGAGCCGATATCGATGCGCGTCGCCATAAGCGAACAGTCGCGCCTGCAGCATTTTGTCCGGTGAGGGTCCAATCCCGGGAACAAAGTTCGCAGGATCGAACGCTGCTTGCTCCACCTCGGCGAAATAGTTCTCCGGAACGCGATTCAAGACCAGTTTGCCGATCGGAATCAGCGGATAGTCGCGATACGGCCACACCTTGGTGAGATCGAAAGGATTGAAGCGGTAGTTGGTTGCGTCCGCTGCCGGCATCACCTGAACCTTCAGTGTCCATGACGGGAATTGCCCGCGGTTGATCGCCTCGTAAAGGTCCTTGTGCAGATATGCCGGTTCTTGACCACCGATCTTGACCGCCTCGTCCGTGGTCAGGCAGCGGATTCCCTGATCGGTCTTGAAGTGGAACTTGACCCAAAAACGCTCAGCCTTCGCATTCACCCATTGGAACGTATGGGAGCCGAAACCATCCATCTGCCGATAGGACGCGGGAACTCCGCGGTCGCCGAAGAGCCAGGTGAACTGGTGGGTCGCTTCCGGGGAGTGAGAAAAGAAGTCCCAGATATTGTCCGGCTCCTGCCGATTGCTGTGCGGATCGTATTTCTGCGAGTGGATGAAGTCTGGAAACTTGATGCCGTCCCGGATGAAGAAAATCGGAGTGTTGTTGCCGACCAGGTCCCAGTTCCCATCCTCGGTGTAAATCTTCACTGCGAACCCACGCGGATCGCGCGCGGTGTCCGCCGCCCCCCGCGATCCGGCAACGGTGGAAAAGCGGACGAATGCGGGGGTGCGCTTGCCGACCGTCGAGAAGATCCTCATCTTGGTCCACTTCGGCACGTCAGGGCTGGTGACCTCGAGATGGCCATAAGCGCCGGTGCCCACCGCGTGCACCACCCGCTCAGGGATTCGCTCGCGGTTGAAGCGAGCGAGCTTCTCGATCAGGTAGTGATCCTGCAACAGCACGGGCCCGGATGCCCCCACGCTTTGCGCTTGCTGATTGTCAATCACAGGGGCGCCGGCCTCGGTGGTCAGGGTTGCTCGCTTCGCCATTGTTGTTTCCTCTTTCTGGGCAGCTCCGCCCATCTGCTGCACGCAAGAATGCCCCTCCCCAGGGTGATAGGTCCAAGACATTGTTTCGATATGGGTGATAGGCGGTAGCTGTCAGATAAAATCGACAGCTCTGCGGTCGCGAGCTTCAGCTCAGTGTGTCGCGCCGATCACTTCGCCGATCTCTTTGCGGAGTCCTTATCCATCGGCGGTGGCATGGCTTTCCCCAGGGTCTCAACCCATTCTTTCATCCCGGCTGAGAACTCTTCGGCAAATTTCTGCATCAGTTCCGGTGAAGCATTCTCCGCATTCTCCACGGCCGGAGGTCGGCAGAACTGCGCCAGGACCTGCGAGAGCAATGAGATCTGCCGAACTGGAACTGCGAATACCGCGATTGTCCCCTCTCGCCCGTGACGCGAGCTGAGCGCGATCGAACCATTCTCACCGATCATCTCGTGCAATCGCTGCAGGACCTGCGCGTCCTCGGTCGGAACCGCATCGGGAGTTGATCTCAGGTGGCGAATCGCTGCCTCGAGCTGTGCTCGCTGGCACTCCCGAAACGGCTTGGTCACGATCTCCGACTCCTTCGGGACCTGAATCTCGGTGTCTCCCGGATCGCCGTTTGGCGCGTTTACGTGAGCCAGCTTTTCATAGGTGAGTAAGGCGGCGAGCAAACTCACTCCATACCGCCTCGTCATCTCTTGCGGGAAACAGCGAGCCACCGCTCCACAGCGCGTCAGCGTCGATTGAGACACATCCCCAAAGCGTGCTGTGAAGAAGTCCCGTGCGCTGTGATACGAGTGCCTCCACAACTGCTTCTCGACGATGTTGTCGTAGTGGACGCCCGCCTGCCAATGGGAGTCCTCGCCTTGCTGCAAGCATTCCCTCATCGCCTTTCGCTCTGCCTCGAGCTCCGGCGACTCGGGCGCCAACTGCTGCGTCCGACCTTCTTCGTGCGCCATATAGCCTCCAGGTCCGCGACTCAAAAAACAGCGACGGAGAATGCGAGCGGCACCTGTGACCGGTCAATCGTTTTCCGGTCTAGAAACCTACAAGCTCAGTACTCACCGGTGAGCACTGTAAGTGGTTGATTTTACTTGAAACGAGGATCCGCCGAGTCTTTGTCCGTGATCGGCATGGCCGTCCCTGGGGCCGGATCTCGCAGTGCCGCCCACTTCAGTAAGGCATCGAGTGCAGGGCACAGCGCCTGTCCCCAGTCGGTCAGCGCATATTCGACCTTGGGTGGAACCTGATGGTGAACAATCCGCCGGACAATCCCGTCGCTCTCCATCTGCCGAAGCTGCTGGATAAGCATCTTTTGGGAGATGCCGGAGATTGCCCGCTGCAGTTGTGAGAAGCGCTGCAACTTTCCGCCAAAGAGCCGAAAGAGGATCACCAGCTTCCAACGGCCGTCCAGGAATTTCAGTGCCTGCTCGACATCATCAGCGGCGGACTCAGGCGTAGGCGGATCCACCTTACCTTGAGGTGAGTACCTTACTTTTCCGTGCGTTCTTGCCATCTGGCAAACCGTACCGTTACTTCTCCGGTTGGCGGAAGGGGCAGCACGCGCCGCTCGCGAACGCCAGGAGGAGTGCAATGTCCGTCAAATTGCCCAAGACCCTCACCGCTTATTTCGACGCGGTCAATACCTACGACGTCGATGCAATGCTAATCCCTTTTGGAGAGGGAGCCGTCGGCCGTTTGGAGATCAGCTGATGGCCGGGGTGCAACACTTTGTGATCGATCGGAGTGAGTTTGCCGGCAAGCGCGTCCTCGTCACCGGCGGAACGAAAGGAGTGGGCGAAGCCGTCGCCTGGCGGCCGGCGGCGCCAGGGTAGCCGTGACTGCCCGCTCCGAGCGCCCCGAGGGGCAGGCTCCCGACCTGTTCGTCCAGGCGGACATCAGCACGGCCGACGGTGTCGAGAGAGTCGTCCGTGCTGTTCTCGAGCGGTTCAATGGACTCGACATTCTTGTCAACAACGTCGGCGGGTCCTCCGCGCCGGGCGGAGGTTTCGCCGCACTGACGGACGAGAGTTGGCAACAAGCTCTCGACACCAATTTACTCGCCGCTGTCCGTCTCGATCGTGCGCTCTTGCCTGGGATGCTGAAGCAGGGAGCTGGCGTCATCGTCCACATCTCATCGATCCAACGGCGGCTCCCCCTCTTCGAGTCGACCCTCGCATACGCAGCCGCCAAGGCAGCATTGACGACGTACAGCAAGGGCTTGGCAAAGGAGGTAGGACCGAAATCTGTTCGCGTAAACACCGTCGCTCCGGGATGGGTCGAGACGATTGCAGCGCGTCAACTCGTGGCGCGGCTGGCTGAGCAAGGTCAGATCGACGAGGCCGCGGCACGCCAAAACCTGATGGACTCGCTGGGCGGGATTCCGATTGGCCGTCCGGCTCGCCCAGAGGAGGTCGCCGAGCTCGTCGCCTTTCTGGCTTCGGATCGGGCCGCGTCAATCCACGGCAGTGAGTACGTGATAGATGGAGGCACAATTCCCACGGTCTGATGAAAGCCCGGGAGAGGGAAGATCAACCGATGCGAGACTACGCAGCATTCCTTAGGGCCGTCAGTCCAATGAACGCAAAGATGCCGGAACTGAAGAAGTGCTTCGAGGCCGCCGGCTTCGTGGACGTGAAGACACTGCTTTCGAGCGGCAACCTCGTGTTCAGAGCGCGCGCGGCGTCTGAGGCATCGCTCGAGCGCCAATGCGAAGCGACCATGAACAAGCACCTTGGCCGTGCCTTTCTAACCGTGGTGCGTCCGCTCGACACGCTCCGCGCGATCCTCGACCGCGACCCGTATAAATCGGTCCGGCTGGCCCCCACCGCAAAGCGCGTCGTCACCTTCCTGCGCGAGAGACCCAAGTCGGAGGTCATCCTGCCGATCGAGCGGGATGGCGCGGGCATCCTGCGGATCGAGGATCGGGAAGTGTTCAGCGCCTACGTTCCCAGCCCGCGCGGGCCAGTCTTCATGAGTCTGATTGAAAAGACATTCGGAAAAGAAGTCACCACCCGGACCTGGGACACGGTCAAGAGAGTGGCCGCCTTCTACGATTGACAACGCGGGGCGTTGTTGTGATACACCGTTACACACCGTGACACGCAACCCCAACCCAGCAGTCAAGCGACCAGCGAACAAGGAGCGGGTGATCCACACCCGGGTGCCGGCGGTACTCGAGGAGGAGCTCAAACGCTTCGCCGACAACCTGCGGGTGCCGGTCTCGAACCTAATCCGAACCATTCTCGAAGACGCCCTGGCAGTGGCGGAGCAGGCCGGACACCGCGTCGAGCGTGAGCTGCATTCGGGAGTGGCCCAGCTCGCGCAGGGACGCAAGATGTTGCACCGCAGGCTTAGCCGGCGCATCCCGCGGCGCCTTCCACGACGCTGAACCAGAAGGGAAGTGAATGTGACTCCGATCCTCGTCTTGTTCGCCACCCACTGGACGCTGTCGATCTTCGGACAGACGTTCTTTCATCACCGGTACGGTGCCCATCGGATGTTCAGCATGAACCGCTTCTGGGATGGCTTCTTCTATCTGTTCTCGTTCATCGCGCAGTCGCCGTCATTCTTGGTGCCCCGCGCGTATGCGATCCTGCACCGCGAGCATCACGCGTTCTCGGACACCGAGCGCGACCCGCACTCGCCGCGGTTCTTCTCGAACGCGGTGAGCATGATGTGGAAAACCAAGCGAAGCTACGACTGCTACGCCTACCGGCGGGCGGAACCCGAGGCGCGCTTCCTCGGCGGCACGCCCGAGTGGCCGTTGATCGATCGACTCTCGCAGTCGTGGATTACCCGGATCGGGTTCGGCACTCTGTACGCTTTGTTCTATTTGCGCTTCGCCCCGTCGGCGTGGTGGCTCCTCCTGCTTCCGGTTCACTGGGTGATGGGGCCGGTCCACGGCGCGATCGTCAACTGGTGTGGCCACCGGTATGGCTACGCCACCTTCGACAACCGGGACCAGAGCAGGAACACGCTCGCCTTCGACTTCCTTACCTTCGGCGAGCTGTTCCAGAACAACCACCACCAGTACCCGTCGAGCCCAAACTTCGCGGTGCGCTGGTTCGAGATTGACCCGTGCTACCAAGTGATGCGGCTCATGGCCTGGCTCCGAGTCATCGACCTTGGGCCGGCGCGGACCGCCCTCGCAGCGAGGGCAACCGAGGCCGTCCGGTGATCGCAGACTTCCCGGCGTCGGAGCAGCCGACGTCGCTCGTGGTCGCGCGCGAGGTGGCCGCCTCCGCCGCGTTCTTGCTTCTGCATCCTTTCGGCTGGCGCCCCGAGCGGAAGCGTACTCCACGACGAGCCTCGCAACGCACGGTGGTGCTGGTGCACGGCTACGGCGGCAACCATGGTGCATTCCTGCCACTCGCCGCGTATCTGCGCGCACGAGGCGTGCAGCAGCTTCTCCGCTTCGACTACCGGGCGTCCGACGGGATTGAGCGGACCGCGCGCGAGTTGCGCGACTTCCTCAAGTGGAGCGTGCGCGGCGGGCGGATCGACCTGGTTTGCCATAGCCTGGGAGGCCTGGTCGGGCGCGTGTACCTCGAGCAGCTCGGCGGCGCGCGCCGGGTCGATCGCTGCATCACACTTGGCACTCCGCACCGCGGGACCTACAACGCCTATTGGTTGGCGTCGCGCGTGGGGCGTGAGTTAAGGCCCGACTCGGCGTTGCTGGAGCGGCTCGCGGCGTCGCAAGCGAACGCATCGGGAGTGCGCTTCACCTCCATCGTGGCGGGATCGGACAACATCGTCATCCCGCGGGTGTTCGCCGCCGGAGACGATCTGGTCTACGTGCCGCACCTAGGCCATTTGGGGATGCTGTTCTCGCCGTCCGTGTTTCGCGCGGTTGCGGATCGACTGTTGTCCTGAACCACTGCGTACTCTGCAGCGTTCAGAAAGCAACGAGCTCCGCCAGCTTGGCGCTGAGCAGTCGATCGAGAGCCGCCGACGCCTCGCTCTTCGTTGTCCCGCAGGAGTCGAGGCACTCTACCAACTCGGTCAAAGTCTGAATCGAGATCCGAAGCTCGGACAAGTACACACCGTCGCCGGGTTGAACGCCCAAGGGGGCCGCCCAAGTGGCCACTGCCTGGTTGAAAGCTTCCCGGCCGCCGCGGTCGTGTGAAGATTTGATCGCCGCCTGGTAATCAGCCTCAGCCTCGGTTCCGATAACGGAGAGCCGAAACTTCTGCTTACGCGGCCATCGCGGACCCGCTTCACGTCCAAAGAGCAAAGCCATGATCCAAGCCTACACCACTGGCGTTCGAGTGTCGCCTGTCAGCCGAGGGTATTCCCGAGGGTTGCGCTTCATCGCCTTCGATGATAATAATTAAGTGTTAAATAATCTAGCGCTAAACTATTTCCGTGGCGCGAGCCGTTCGGCTCGGTTTGTCCGCTTAGGAGCTTTCATGAGAATCGCTTCGTCAGCCCCAGTATCCCTCGTGTCCTCTCGAATGAAGCCAGCTCCCGCGATCGACACTGCCACCAATTGGACCGTCGACCCGGAACACAGTCACGTCGGCTTCAAGATCCGACACATGATGGTCTCCAACACCAATGGCCGTTTTCGCAAGGTCCGCGGGAGGGTAGTGCTGGATGACCATCATCTGGAAAACAGTCAGGTCCAAGCAGTGATCGAGGCAGCTTCGATCGATACCGACCTGCCGAAGCGGGACGACCATCTGCGCAGCAACGAGTTCTTTGACGTTGAGAACTACCCGCACCTCTCCTTTGCTTCCAAACGAGTCGAGCCGGCTGGCCCAAAACAGCTGATGGTGGTGGGAGACCTGCGAATTAAAGGAATCACGAAAGAGGTCACCTTCAAGGTCGAGTACCCAGGAACGGAGGTCAAGGACCCGTGGGGCAACCTCCGCCGTGGCGCCATCGCGGTCGCGAGAGTTCACCGCAAGGATTTCGGCCTCGATTGGACCATGGCTTTAGAGAATGGCGGAGTGGTGCTCGGCAATCAGGTTCTGATTCAGATGAACCTGGAGCTGATTCGTGCTACCGGTCCGCTGGCCCCTTTCGAGGTTCCCGCAAGCTGAGAAGTTTCCGGTAAGGAATCAATGGGAACTCGTTACCGCGGCAAGGCGGATGAGGTCCGTGCGCTCAACGCGTATATCAATCTGATGCGCGCCGGGCGATCGGTCGGCACTCGTCTGGAACATCGGCTGATCGAGCTGGGCCTGACCGAGAGCCAGTTCGGGGTCCTGGAAGCTCTTCTTCATCTCGGTCCCCTCTTCCAACGTCAGCTCGGCGAGAAGCTGTTCACCACCCGAGCGAACATCACACTGATCGTGGATCAGCTCGAGGAGAAGGGCTGGGTCGAGCGCGAGCGGCATCCGGATGATCGCCGCCATGTCAAGGTGGCACTGACCGAGGCAGGGAAGAAGTACGTGAAGCGTCTCTTTCCGGACCACCTAGGAGCGATCCTCCAGGAGTTCGAGGTGCTCACCGCCCAGGAACAAGACGAGCTGGCGCGCTTGTGTAGAAAAGTGGGCCTCCGGTCCGAACCCGACGCCGCGTCCTCGCGCAACTGATCCGGCTCGGAGATACGGTCCGTGCAGCCGACATTCGAATACTCGAATGTCCATGAAGCCTCAACCGCTACGCACATCTCGACTATCGACTGCGCGTCGCCGCGGTGAGGACGACCAGGTGATCCAATGCTTCGATCACAAGAGGGTAAAAAATTGCGCTTGACAGTATCTTCTTGCCTCTGATACCGGGAGGCGCATCGAACCTGAGGGGGTTCCACTAAGCGGTTGGATAAACTTTCGGAGTGCTGTAGCGCCGTGGGGGCGGCGCGGATCGTAGTCCGAGTTGCGTCGTCGCAGGGAATAACTCAAGCCTCAGAGGACACGCTCTCGAGGCAACATCCCTCCGTGGAAAAGGGATGACCGAACGAACGAATCCAGGCGTTTGTTTTTTTGCATAGCTCACTGGCAGCTCGCCAAGCCAGAGTAGGAGGGGGATCATGGCAAAACAGAAGCGCATTACCTCGCTCGCAACGGGAGGAGTCTTCGTCCTCGTCGTGGTGTCACTCTTCGTCACATTGAATCGTTGCGGCGATAAGTCAACCTCCATCGGGACGAGCACTGCGGCGTCGGGTCCGCCCTCGGCGAGGCAAATGCCGCTCGATCCGACGATAATCTTCGCCCAAAGGTTCACCACCCAGTTGCCGATCCCGCACGTTTTTGCGCCAACGGTCATTCGGAACGGATCCGGTCAGGTGATTCGCAACGAGTACACGATCACGGACTCGATGACGACGGTGCAGATGCTGCCGGCCGGGTTCCCGAACACCACGGTGCTCGCCATGGGGGGGCCGGTCACCAGCGGCGGGACCTTCCAGGGAAGCCCGTCGCCGTCCTTCGAGAACACCCGCGGCATCCCGACGGTCGTACACTGGAGGACCAACATCCAGCAGCCTGCTTTCCTGCCGATGGACCCGACGATCCACTGGGCGGATCCGCAGGCGATCCAGAAGCCGACGCCTCCGTTCGAGCTGTTCCCGCCCGGTTACAGCAACGCGCAGTTCCCGGTGGCCCACGTGACCCACACGCACGGCCTGATGGTGCTGCCGCACATGGACGGCACGGCCGAGGAATGGTTCACGAACGTGCAGTACCGCGGGCCCAGCTTTGTCACGGAAGACTACACGATGCCCAACGATCAGCCGCCGACGCAGCTCTTCTATCACGACCACGTCATGGGCGTGACCCGGCTCGGCATCTACGCCGGAGAGGTCGGGAGCGGCTACTTCATCCGCGATCCCAATAATCCTCTCGACCAGCCGAGCTCGCCGCTGCCGAGAGGCCAGTTCGAGATCCCGCTGGCTATCTTCTCGAGGGCCTTCTTTACCGACGGCGAGGTGAATTTTCCCCCGAGCCGAGGCAGCCTGAACGCTGGAGCAGACGCGCCGCCGAACATCGCTTACTGGTCGTACAACGAGGGCGCCGACACGGTCCTGGTCAACGGCGTCACCTGGCCCAACTTGAACGTCCAGCGCCAGCAGTACCGGTTCCGGGTGCTGGCAGCCGCGAACACTCAGCTCTGGGACTTTCAGCTCGTTAACGCCAGCAACGGCAACGCGGTCGTGCCGTTTACGATCATCGGTTCGGATGGCGGGTATCTGCCGGCGCCGCAGGTCGTGACGCATGTCCAACTTGGCATCACCGAGCGCGCCGACATCCTGGTCGACTTCTCCCAGTTCGCGGCTGGCACGCAGATCATCATGAACAACAATTTCGTCGGTACCTCGGACAGCCCGACATTGGGCACCGTCCTGCGGTTTACCGTACAGAACAGCACCGCGGTTCCGCCGCCGGTGCTATCGCCTTCCCTGTTCCCGGCGCGGGCGGTCTTGACGGCGAACGCGCCCACCCGCTTCAAGGTGCTGCGGATCTTCGACGACCTGAGGGACATCACCGGCTCGTGCTCCGACCCGGCACTCTTCAATTGCAACCAGCGCGAGATCGACGGTCTCGAGTTCACTACGCCGACGACCGAGTTTCCGTTGGTCGGCTCGACCGAAGAATGGGACATCATCCATACGAACGATCCGGACTTCGGTGACCAAGACAAGAATATGCACCAAATCCACATCCACCTCTTGGAGTTCCAGATCCTGAACCGGCAGCCGTTCGACAACAATGCATACAAGAAGCAGTGGCACCTCCTGAACGGCCACATGCCCGTAAGCCGCCCGATCGTTCTTGACCCGACGCCGTTCTTCACCGGACCTGTGCAGCCGCCGGCAGCTTACGAGACGGGCTGGAAGGACACCGCTCAGGCATTCCCCGCCATGATCACCCGACTCATGGTGCGCTGGGCGCCACAGGAGAGCACCAACGCCACCCCGGGCGTGAACCAGTTTTCGATCGATCCGACGTCGTTCCCCGATCCGGTCACCGGGCCGGGTTACGTGTGGCACTGCCACATCGTCGGTCACGAGGACCACGACATGATGCGGACTTTTGCGGTGGTGAACAACTGGACGGCGGGCAAGAGCTACCTGGCCGGCAACGTCGTCGCCTTCAACAATGTCAACTACAGGGCCCGGGCGGCGTTCACGTCGGTGGCTGGTCAGACGCCCCCCACCCGGTTCGATCTGTGGGCCCGCGTCAACAACAACGACGGCACCTGGCAGCCGCAGATCATCTACGCGCAGAACGACCGCGTGCTCTCGGGCGGGCTGCTCTACGCGGCTCGTTCCGTGTTCCAGGCGCAGGCGGGGCAGACGCCGGCAGCCAATCCGACGTTGTGGCAGGCGCTGCCGATGACCGCGTGCGGGCAGCTCGCGCAGTTCTGCCAGGGGAACTCGAACCAGGCCGCCGTAGGGTGCCGGACCGACGGCCAGGCGGGAAATGAGACCACCTGCCTCAACGAGATCGAGCCGTGCCTCTCGTACTGCCAGCCGCAGCAGGCGACGCCCTGCTCGGGTCTCTGCAACAACCCGGTACGGTTCAGCGTCGCCAACCACAGCAGCTTCAGTTCGGGGAACCTGGGCACGGGCGCGGCCTGCTTCGAGACGACCTCGACGCTGTTGCAGGGCGAGAGCAGCAGCTTCGCGGCTCCAAGGTCGCTGACCGTCAACGGGAGGACCGAACCGCTCAACGGCAACTGGAACTACCCGCTGCCGCCGCAGCGCAACGGAGGGTACTGCATCCAGACGACGGCAGGCGACTTCGCGTGGGCGGCCTTCTCCGCCTGGTCTGGTTAGTCGAGGCTGGAACCCGGCGTGCACTTGCTCCCCTCTGCCGCTGACGGCCGCCGGGCTCGGGCGCTCGTCATCGCGGGGCGACTCTTGCTGCTTCTGGTCGCGGCGCTGGCGCTGGTGTCGGCCTTCGCGCTCGCCCGGGCGCGTGATCGGGATCGCGCCCGGGCCGAACAGAGTTCGACCGAACGCTACGTCTGTCCCATGCACCCGGAGGTCGTCTCGCGCGTGTCCGGCGAGTGTCCGATCTGTCGCATGGCGCTCGAGCGGGTCGGCGCCGCCGAGAAGAGCCCACCCGCCGCCGCGCAGAACGGCATCGTCGATGTGGCCAAGCGACGGGTGGTGACCCAGCTCGTTCGCGCGCCGGCGTGGCTTGCCAAAGGCGGCGCGGTCACGGCGGTGCTCCACAAAGATGATCTGGTGGGGCTTGCGCCTGGGGAGCATGCCTTGTTCTTCGGGACCGCCACGCCCGGAGCGGGGACCGCCGTTCATCTCTCGCCCGATCACCCAAGCCCTTGGGACGCGGCGACGGTCCAGGTCCATTTCCAGATCGACCGGATGGTGCCGGCAACAAAAGAGGATACCGGCTGGCTCGAGCTCGCTCCCCGTCCGCGTGAGCTGCTCGTGGTCCCGTCCAGCGCTGTGTTGTATTCGGGCGCGGGGGCGTACGTGCTGGCGGCTCCTCCTGGCGGCCACACGTTCACCCGCCGGTCCGTCGATATAGGCAGGATCCTCGACTCCGGTTACGCGGCCGGGCTCAGCGGGGACCACTTTGGTGCGATCGTGGTCCTTTCGGGCTTGGAGGAAGGCGAACAGGTCGTGGTCGGCGACACGTTCTTCCTCGACGCCGAGCGGCGCCTGCAGGCGGCCCAGGGGAACCCAGCCGAGGTAGTGCATTGATTTCGCGTCTAGTCGCCTGGTGCACCCGTCAAAGTTGGATCGTCATCGCAGTGGCGATCGTTGTGGCGGCGTGCGGCGAGTGGGCCCGCCGGTCGCTGTCGCGCGACGCAGTCCCCGATCTCTCGGATCCGCAGGTCGGGCTCGTGGTCGATTGGATGGGGCATCCCGCCACGGAGGTCGCGACCCGAGTGACCCAGGTACTGACCGAGTCGTTCAAGTCGATCCCGGGCTCGACCGCGGTACGCGGCTCGTCGATGGCCGGAATGGCGTACGTCGACGTCGTGTTCGGGTCGTCCGACAGCCTGGAACCGGGGCGGCAAGAGATCTTCAAGCGCGTCGCGAACCTCCGCTACCGGCTTCCGCCCCACATCCGCCTGCAGGTCGGCCCGGCGGCGTCCAGCACCGGGTGGATCTTTCAGTACGCGCTGGTCGATCGGTCGCGTCGGACGGCGATCCCGATCGGGCGACAGCTCCAGGAGGAGCTCCTGCGACCTGCGCTCGCGGCGATCCGGGGCGTGGCGGAAGTGGCGTCCGTCGGGGAGACGGCTCAGGAACTGGTCGTGGAAACCGAGCCGGATCGGCTTCGGGCGCGCGGCGTGGCCTTCAGCGACGTGGTCGCTGCGGTGCGCGCGGAGGCCCACAGCGTTCCGGATGTGCAGCGCATCGAGACACTCCCTCTGCCCGTGCCGGGCGGCGCGAGCGCGCGGATGGAGCTAAGCTCTCATCCCACCGCAGCCAAGCGGAGTCCCGTGCAGAAAGGTCCGCGGACACTCCCGGGGTCCGGGCCTCCAGAGAATGTGGGGCTGAAGATCGGAGACGTCGCCCACGCCACCATCGCTTCCGACATGCCAACGGGGATCGCGGACTTCGGCGGCACTCAGGCGACGGTAGGCGGTATCGTGGTCGCCCAACGCGACGCCGATCCGAAGACCGTGATCGAGAACGTCAAGCGTACGCTGACAGAGCTGCGCCGGCGGCTGCCTCGGGGCGTCGAGATCGTGACCGTCTACGATCGACTGGACCTCGCCAACCGCGTCGAGCACACGCTGCTGCGCGCTCTGACGGAGGAGGTCGGGGTGGTGGTGCTAGTCATCCTGATGTTTCTGCTCCACGGACCGAGCGCGTTGGTGCCGCTGGCGACGCTGCCGCTGGCCCTGTTCCTGACCTTCGCCGGGATGCGGCTCGTCGGCGTCCCCGCCACGATCATGAGCCTGAGCGGGATCGGCATCGCTCTCGGCCTGGCCGTCGACGCCGAAGTCGTGGCGCTGGAGGCCTGCCACCGCAGGATCGAGAGCCTGGGAAGGAACGCCTCGGCCGGCGAGCGACGCGCCGCGATCATCGCGGCTGCGGGCACGGTCGCTCCGGCGATCCTAACCTCCCTATTGATCACCGCGCTCAGCTTCCTGCCAGTGTTTGCGTTCACGGACGAAACCGGCCGGCTCCTGCGGCCGCTCGCAATCACCAAGACGCTGGTCATTGTCTCGGCCGCTGTGGTGGCGATCACCCTGGCCCCCGCGCTGCGCGATCGGCTGCTGCGGGGCCGGGTGCCGCCCGAGTTCGACAATCCGATCACCAGTCGGCTGGTCCGGATCTACCGGCCGTTCGTACATTTCGCCCTAGCGCGCCCGGCCTTGACCCTGCTCACGGCGGCGTTCGCGATCGTCTCCTGCTTGCCGATCGTAACCCGCCTGGGCGGCGAGTTTCTCCCGCGCGTCGACGAGGGCGATCTGCTCTTCATGCCGACCACGTTGCCCGGGGTGTCGGCCGGGGAGGCGGCCGTGCAGCTCCGCAGGATGGACCAGACGCTGAGCCAGTTCCCGGAGGTCGCTAGCGTGCTCGGCAAGGTGGGGCGAGCTAACACCGCCACCGATCCGGCGCCGTTCTCGATGGCCGAGACGACCATCCGGCTTCGCCCCCGCGCCGAATGGCCCAAGCTGCCGCGCACGCGCTGGTACTCGCGCTGGACGCCCGCGCCGCTCAAACGAGTCCTCGGGCTCGTCTGGCCGGAGGAGACCTCCGAGACGACCGCCGAGCTGATCGAGAAGCTCGATCACGCGACCCGCCTTCCCGGATGGACCAGCGCGTGGACCGCGCCGGCGCGGGCACGAATGGACATGATGTCTACCGGCGGCGTGCGCACGCCCGTGGGGATCCGCGTGGTCGCGGCCAGCCCGGTCCGCCTGGATGCGGTGGGCACCGCGCTCCAGAAGTGGGCGGCCCGATTGCCCGGGACGCGGAGCGCCGTGTTCGAGTCGCTGGGGGGCGAGCCCTGGCTGACATTCGACGCCGATCCCGCCGCGCTGGCCCTCCACAAAGTGGATAATGCGCTGGCTCGTTCCACGGCCGATCTCGTCATCAGTGGCGGCCAGGTCGGCGAGCTGTCCTGGGAGAACAAGCCCTTCCAGGAGCGGCAACCCATTCGTATCGCGCCGTTCCAAGCCACCCATGGCCACGGTGGCCAGGCCGTGCCGCGCGGCAAGCAGTCCTACCGGTTTCGCGTCACCTCCGGCATGAGGCGCGAAGACGCGGATCAGCTTCGAGAGGTGACGGTGCGTTCGGCGACCGGCCAGCCGGTCCCGCTGGGCCTGCTCGGGCACCCGTCGTACGTGACGACCCCTGCCGCGATCCGGACCGAGAACGGCGAGTTGGTCGCCTTCGTCTACGTCGACTTGAACCCAGGGACCGATGTCTCGAGCTACGTCGGAGGGGCGCAGCGCGAGCTCGACCGAGCGCTCGGCGCCCAAGAAATCCGCCTCGAGCCCGGAGAGCGGATCGAATGGACCGGCCAGTACCAGCTCCTCGCCGCGGGCGAGCGGCGTCTCAAATGGATCGTCCCGTTCGTGGCGATTGCCATGCTCGGGCTCTTGTTCCTGCAGTTCCGGAGCCTGACCGAAGCGCTGATCGTGCTCGTCGCCGTTCCGTTCGCGCTGGTGGGGAGTTGCTGGACTCTGTTCCTGCTCCACTATCCCCTCTCGGCTCCGGTCTGGGCCGGGCTGCTCTCAGCCGTCGGTCTGGCGATGCAAACGGGCGTCGTGATGGTTGTGTACATCGACGAGGCTTTTCATCGCCGCGTACGGGAGGGACTGATCCAGAGTCGCAACGACATCGTCGCCGCGCACGCCGAAGGGACCGTGCAGCGCCTGCGCCCCAAGATCATGACCATCACCACGATGGCGGCGGGCCTTCTGCCCCTGCTCTGGGCGGACGGTTCGGGCGCCGAGATCATGAAGCGCGTGGCCGCGCCTATGCTGGGGGGACTCGCGACCAGCGCGTTTCTCACGCTCGAGGTCCTCCCCGTCCTGTACACAATCTGGCGCGGTCGTCAGCTTCGCCGTTCACAACGAACCGGCGTGCCGCTCGAAACGATCGTCGGCGCGGTGCCCGCCTGGGCCCGACGGTAACCCCCTGCGAAGGACGGGCGCCGTTGCGACCTAAATTACGGAGGTGCGCTCCAAGAGTTCGGAAGATATCGCCGAGCCACTGGCTCCATTGCGGCTTCGATCGGTGCCTAACGACGTCCCAGCGCATGTGATTGGCCGCGTACTCCTGCTCATCGTACCTCCCGCTCGCGCTGGCCAACCTATCGCAGACGAAATGGGCGCCGTCTTCCACAAAGTGGATCGAGCATTTTCAAGAACCGATCGTCGGAGCTCGGACCGACCGCTGCCCTTCAGCGACGGTCTCGCCGGTAGGCTGCCGGGGTCGTTGGGAATCGCAAGCGCAGTTACGTCTTCCTAACTTGCCCCACCCTGCGGCCTGGTGCGATCTAGTTTGTTTCTTCCCTTTGTTTGTTCTTACTTCGTTTTCGGTATGACCAATTGAGCTACGGTTTGAGTTGGGACGAGCCACGCTCGTCCCGGTGGATTGCTGTGCACCGCGGGATGCTTTACGCGTCAGCGCCCAGGCCAGGAGATCAGCGGAGAGCCGGTTGGCGATGCGCTGCCGCCTTCGGGTTCCAAAGTGAGCTGGAGCTCTTGAGGCGGAGCGAGAGGCACGCTTTCTTCGTAGACGATGAGCCCGCGTCCGCTTGCATCCGGCACGCCCTGGCCGAGCGAAATCCACTTGCCCTCGCGTTGGGTCCAGGCTTGATACGTCTTTCCGCTCGGCGGTGGAGGCAAGTCGGAGAACGTGAGAACTGCGTTCGACGCTCCCGGCCGGGTTCGGTAGTTTCCGTGCGCCGCGGGGGGTGCGTTTGGCGTAGCGACCAGCCTCACCACCTGGGTGTCGCTGGCGGTCACCATTCGGAGCGCCGCTTCGCTGCGCGTCTCGCGCGCTTGCTCCGAGCTGTACTGGAACGCAAATCGCGTCGCCACCACAGCGACTAGGACCGCGGCCATCGCCGCGAGCGCAATGCGAAGTTGCTGGATTCCCGAACGGATCCGGGTTTTCATCGTTCCAAGGGGAACCTTGAGGGTCTCGGCGACCTGCTCGTGCGTCAGGTCCTCGAAGAATGCGAGGCTCAAGGCCTGGCGCTGAGGAGGCGCCAGGGTGCCAATCGCCTTCTGAATCGCAGATCGCCGATATTCTTCCCAGACCGCCTGATCGGGTGGACTCGCCCCATCTGGCAGCTCCTGCAGCGCCGAGGCATCGCGCTCTTCACCCGATTCGGGCTTGCGGCTTCGGCGTCGCAATTCGTTGAGCACGCGCGAGCGCGCAATCTGGACAATCCAGGGGCGTACGGGGCCGCGGGCGCGGTCGAACGTCTCCGCGTTTTTCCACACGGAAGCAAAGACCTCCTGCACGATGTCTTCCGCGGCGTCTCTGCCCAATGATTCGGCCGCTATCTTAAAGACCGTCGGAACATATCGGCGGTAAAGAGGACCAAGGGCGGTGTCATCCCCAGCTGCCAGAGCCAAAAGCAGCTCTTCATCGCTGCCTTCGGGGCCTTTCTTCACTGACACGAGCACGGACCTATTCCGGACTGACAGTCATTCGCCACGATTGTTGCTGTCCCAAACGTTTCCGCAGCCAGGCGTCGATGGAAAGATCCCCCGCGCCCACTGTGAGCAAGACACACGAGGACGCCAGCATCGCGAAGTCCAGCCGCGCTTCGTGCGCCATGTCCCAAAATCCGCTGTGGAGCAGAATGGGCACCTTGGTGGTGACGATCGCCACCAGCATGTCGATGATCAAAGCCAGGGCGGCAAGCCGGGTGAGCAGCCCGAAAACGATGAGCAGGCCGCATGCGATCTCGACGACGCCGACGAACGGAGCCAGCACTTCGGGGGACGGAATTCCAATCTTCACGAATCGTCCGACGCCCAGCTTGTCTGGCGTGACGAACTTGAGAATCCCCTCGAGCAGAAACACGAAACCCGCGACGCCTCTCACGAGGAGCAACGGCGCGGGGCTTCGGTCGGGGGTACTCAGGATTCTGTCAAACAACTGATTCATTGGTCTTCTCGGGGGTTTTGAGGAAATTGAAGCCTTCTATCTGTCAGTACACCGGTACGCGCCCTTTGGATTAGGCTGGAGGCGCCGGCTTCGGCAGAAATCCGAGAGTGCCCGCGCCAACTCTTCCTGCGTCAATCGCTCAGCTCGTCGGGTTCGCAACTCGCGAACGCGTTGGTCGATTCGTTTTCCTATTTCCGACATTAGGCGAGCTTGAGAAAGGTGAAGAGGTGGGTGTGTCCATCGGCTGTTCCGGTCGTCACCTCTACCGTCTGGCCGGCACTGATACTGGACAGCTGTGCTGACGAAACGACCACACGGTGCGAATGGTTTTCAACCACGCTGGACGGCCCATTCACTCCGGTGGCAGGAGGCATGTCGATCGCGGCCATCTCAATCCCAAACGTATGCGAATGATCGCCAACGACGTTTGAGGTATAGATGAACTTGGTTCCGTTTTGGATCGGCTGATTCGTTGGGCCGTTCGCGGTTTGGTCGCTACCGCCACCGCCACATCGGACTAAAAACAAGCCGGCCGGGATGAGAACCAGCGCACCTCCTGCCAGCCTACAAAATTGACGTCGTTGCATGGTAACTCCTGATTGTTTTAAGACACCGCGAGTTCACGTCCGTTGCGTGACACAGCCTATTGTTTCATCGAACGGCGGTCGTCCTTTGAGCGACCTGAGCGTATCAGCGCACGCGAGGCCACAGTCGAAAGATCGGCCTTCGACGGCGCTTCGCTAAGCGTGTCCCGGGCCCAGTCGAGAGACTGAACGGTCTGTTCCGGCGGGAAGCGCCACGAGCATGCAAGCACGCCCATCGATCCGAACCCAACGAACGCCAGCGGCGCCAAAACCGGCGGGGCGCCAATCTTGATTCCTCCGGCGTCGCCGGGACGCAGCGCCCACGCTGCTAAAACTTGGAATACTCCGGAGATGGGATGGCCTTCGCTGTGGAACCAGAGCCCGAGGAGACCGATCAGAAAAGCAGCGGCAAATCCCACCAGCAAGACCTGACGCCCGCCCCGATGCCATCGATGTCATTTGCCCACCGTCGTCTCGCGTCTCGGCTCCTTGGAGCCTGCGGCACGCTGAGAAGCAGAGGAGGTCTGAGCCTCGAAAACGACCTTGGCCACGGTTCGCTCGCGAATGTTGAATCCATCGTCGATCTTGCGCTGCTCGGTGCGCGAAATCAGCAGACACTGCCCCGTATTCTTCAAATAAGTGCTCCAAAGAATGGTGGCGTCCTCGGCGCAAACGACGGTTTCGGTGGCGGTGCGATAAAGCACCTGCTTGCGAGCCGAGTCATAGTAAAGGCCTTCGACCGCCTTCGGGATCACCTCGCCTTGCAACACCTCTTCACCCAGCGAATGAGTCGACTTCAGTTGCACATCAATCCAGGCACGACCCAGCTCGCGGTTCGCGGCGAAATCGGCCGAGACTTCCTGGTTCGAATTGTCGAGCGGGGCCTCGAAAACAATCACCGGAGCGGCATCCGCGACTCCGACAAAAGACGCAACCACCAATGCGCACATCGTCAATTTGTTTGTGAACAATTTCATAGGTTCCTCTGAAGTAAGTTGATGACAGCCGTGTATTTCTTTCTTAAGTAACCCGGATGCGAAGCTTTAGATGGTGAGGCGTTGCAGACGTCGCGATCGATCAGTCAAACTGTCGTTGAACCCGCACGTTGCACTGCGACTCGCAATGGTCGCTATAAATTCATCTCCAGGCAGAAGCATCGGGCTGTTCAGCTCGGGGCAGTCCGCCTGCTGGCGATCCGGATTGGAAGCGAGCTGGTTTTCAATAGATGTCGGATGGAAAGAGGACTGGCAGTAGCTGGTTCAGGAATTGCCGTTCCTTGTAGGCAGAGTGGCTGGCGGAATCGGAATCGAGCAGTGTCCCGATGTACGCCTCAAGTTGACAAATCTGGATTTCAATAGGGACCAGGTAGGCTGACGCTCCTAAAGGATCCTCGATCGGGATATCCACGATCTCCTTCAGGACCTGAAAGCTCGTCGCAGCATGAGTATCCAGCAGTTCGCGATCGACTCTGTTTGAAATGGTATCGACGCGGTCGCGCCAGCGCAGAGGGCCTCCCAGGGCTTCCACAAGGCGTCGCTCCAGAGCGTAAACCTGCCGCCGAGTGCCCACGATGAACATCGCTCCGAGGAGATCTTGAATCATCTGTGGATCCCCGAGGCCGCGGCGAATCATCTTGCTCAGGATCGAACCGTTCCGCCTCGGCAGCATCGGCCGCTGACATGCGTCGCTGAGCGTCACCGCGCCATCGGACAACTCTGTCGCCGGATCATCCTCACCCTTGAAGCGAGAAACGAAGCGGTATACGTCGATCGCGGGCTCCCCGTTGCGAGGCGGCAGTCGTCGCATACGAAAGCGCCAGCACTGCTCGCCACTGGTTTTCGGTACAAGTGTGAGAGGCCCGTGGCCAAATCTCGGGGGCTCAACTTCCGAACGGACCTCGATTTCCTTCTCGGTGATGGTTCCGGACCAAAGCGTTTGCTTGAGCAACAGCTCGAAAATGCATCGGTGCCGTGGCCCATCCCGGACGGAGCGACAATGGTCTACGTCGTACAGGAGCTTGCCAAGGTACAGCTTCCGTTGCGCCTCATAGCGGGTGCGTCGGCTCGATCGTCGAGCAGCAATCCGGAGCAGTGTTTCAAACGTGTTTGCTTTACGCGTCTCGGGTAGGAGCTTGAGCCGCTGCTTCAACGTATCGGTAATCGGTATCAGCAGCTCATCGATGTACTGGTCAGCCTGGATGAAATAGGGCTCGGCTTCCGCAGCGGCCTGGCTGGAGCCATAGCTTGCATACCAAAAGCGCGCGGCTGTTCGCTGCCGCGTTGGGAACAGAGGATCGAGCAGCGGATGGGCGCGATACGAGGCGGCCATGTCCGATCCCCACAGCAACGGGTTGCCATTACGCAACCCCTTCTCTCTGGGTGGTCGCCGAGGTGGTGTGTTCGATGTCCGACGCAGATGAATCACCTCTTTGTTTCCAAGTACTCCGTACTCGAAGCTTTGGATGGGGTGAGAGAGCAGCCTAGGGTTTCGGGGTAGCGAAGAGGGACAGCTCGACCCGTCCCTCGTGCGCGACGATAGTGCTTAGCGCCTGCACCCGCGCCAGCCAGCCCTCGGTGAAGCCGGGAGCGATCTCGTACGCATCGCGATTGAACTTTTCGATCTGCGCACGCACGCGAACAGGCTTGGCACGGCCCTGCGCGTCCGACGGCACGAGCGTCGCCGTGCCTTCGATGTGTTCTCGCTTTCCGTCGCGCCGTGGCCGGCCACAGACGGCGAAGGGAATGTCGGCGGCAAACTTGGAAACCACGTTCGCTCCCAGCGGTGGATCGAGCTTGAGACCGGAGAGCTTCGCTTCGAAAGCGCAAGCCTTTGGGTCCGACTTCCTATGGGTGGCCCACTGCTGGAAATGCTCGGTCTTGAGCGGCTGATTGTCGACTACGATCGAAGTGAGTGGAACGGAGCACGACCCGGAGACGGCCCCACTGTTTGACTCGTAAGCCAGAGCGCAGGTCACTCGAGAGCTGACGGCGTTGATGCGTTCTCCCAACGGTGCGTCGAAGACAGCGCTGAAGTTGCTGTTTCCTGCCTCGGGATCAACGTACAGCACCTCGCCAGCGCCGGCGCTCGCGGCGATTCCAACCACGATAAAGCCAAACACTTTAGCGTGAACCATCTTCACTCCCATATCTTGGCAATCGGGACGACGGGGTCGGGAACCGCCTGCAGCATTGAGGCCGTTCCAGCCCGTGGACCAGCCGCGATGCTTGGCTGCGCCGTCGCTCGAGAACGTGTTTGAATCTGCGAGATCGAACGCTCGATCAACAGATCGAGGCTCCAGTCCAGCATCACGCGGAGCTTGTTGCTGAACCCAACGAGCTTGGCAAGGTACAATGTCCTCCAGACGAGCCAAGCGACGAAGCCAGAAAGCCTCACTCCCAGCAAATGCACCGCTGCGAAGTGCTCCCCGACGGAAACAAGCGAGCCGTAATTGAAATAGCGAAACGGCTTTGTCGTCTTGCGGTGAAGCAGGCGTACCAGGTTGCGGGCAGCATGGGGACCCTGTTGGAATGCGACCTGACCGAGTGGCGGCAGCGGGCGCGCGGTTTTATCGTCAACTAAAAACGCGGCGTCGCCGAGCACGAAGACATCATCGAAACCCTCCGCACGCAGATCGGGCCGGATCCGCACTCGCCCAGACTCATCCAGCCCGACACCACTGTGCGCCAGCAGCTCCGAGGAACGGACGCCGGCGCACCACACGCAGGTGCGGGTCGCCACGCGCTCGCCGGTCTTGAGCGTCACGTGCCGCGGCCCAACCTCGATCGCCTTGTTGTCAAGGAAGACCTTGATCTTCAGCCGTGAGAGCTGCCGCGATGCAATCTCCACCACTTTGGTGTGCCACCCGGGGAGGAGCTGCTTGCCGGATTGTACCAGCCAGACTTCAATTAAGCTCGGAACGATTTCCGGATATCGTCCCAAAAGTACGTTCTCGATCAAATCGTGGATTTCGGTTGCCACCTCTACACCGGTAGGGCCACCTCCGATGATCACGAAGCGAAGCAGCTCCTTCTGGAGGCTGGTCGACCTGGACGCCGCCGCGCGCTCAAAGCAATCAATCACCTGGTTCCGCACCGCGACAGCGTCGCCGAGCTCGCGCATGAAGAATGCATGTTTGTCCACACCCGGCGTACGGAATGTATTGGTGGTCGAACCCGGAGCGAGAATCAGATAGTCGTAGCCGAGCTGGGTGGGCACGCAGGCATCGGCGGCGATCTCATCGGCCTCGAATTTGGCGGTAATTGATTTGGAGACAGGGTCGATGCTCTCCACGATGGCATTGCGAAAGCGAATGTTGGTGGTCTCGAAAATCCGGCGAAACGGATAGGTGACCTGCCGCGTCTCGATGGCGCCGACGGAGACGCTGGGAAGGAGCGGGGGGAAGAGAAAATAATTGTTTTTATCGATGACCACGAGCTCGAGGCCCCGGTGGTGGCCGAGGCTCTTGTCCAGAGCCAAGGCGGCATGGAGGCCGCCGAAGCCACCGCCCACCACCAGGACTCGCAGCTTACTGTTGCTGCCGCGCCAGCGGTGAAACAACCACATCTGTTTCAACGGCACGAAGAGCATGAACGCGAAAAGCGCTGCTTCGACTGTGCTGAGTGGCGCCAGTGCCTGCCGTGCAAGTGAGTTGAATGGGACGAGCAGCCATACCGCGACGTCCAGCCCGCTGAGCGCAACTGCCGAGAGCGTGATTGCCTTTCGTACCCGAGGACGCATGGTCGTCTTGCGAAAGAGAAACTGCGAAACGGCGAGGACGATCGCCAGTCCAGTGATGTGACTGAGCAGTAGTGCGCAGAAGACCATCGGGTGTCCCCAAGCGACGTCCGCCAGCTTCACGGCCCAATCGTAGGGGGCGGTGTCATGCTGGAACAGCCAGCCCACCAGTACCTTGGCGACGCCCCAGCCGGTCAGAAACAAGATTCCCCCGCTGAGGATCGCGGCAGTGGCGATGAGTTTCCTCCACCACACCATGTTGGTCAGTCGATACGCGTCCGGAGTGGGTCGCGCGGACATGTTCTACTCCTCGCAGAAATGCGAAACTTCTTCCTCTAAATACTCTGGGCCTGGTGTCTTGGATGGGATTAGGCGGGATCGTGATTATCGGTATGCTGGTGGTCCCTCGGCAGTTGCAGTCGGCACTACACGGCGACCAATGCGGGCCGCTCCGCATTGCGGAAATCCAAGAAACGCACATCGGTGTACTCATCGGTCAAGGGTCTGGCGAGTTGACAATTTTGAAAAATGTCTCAGCGATTATTCTTCTTCTCCTTTCTTCTTACGCACTTGGTGCCGACAGAGATTCGATTTCGACCACGGTGATTCGGCCCAGCATGCTGTTGTGGCTGGATTTCAGGTCTTTGGAGCACGTTCATGGCTTCGATGATGTTCCGGACTTGAAGGTGCAGGCAGAAACCAAGCCAGCGGATCATTCGCTGACAAGAGAATTCATCTCCTCCTGCTGGGCACTGTCTCTGATTCCCGCGCCTCAATTGGACAGCCTTAACTCGCGCGGCTGCGCGCGGATCTGTAGAGAATCGACCCCGAGCGGCCAATCGGCGTGCTAACCCAGCGGCCGTTGTGATCAGCTGCGGCCGCGGGTTTCACGGCCGTGGCCCTTATTGCCCTTGCGGCAAGCAGCGCCCGAGTAAACCCACAGCGAGACACGGGAGACACTGCAGAGGAAGAGCTGCCACTCGCGCTGCCGTGCCGACCCACCATCGCGTGCACGGCAGAAATGGTGCCATCGCCCGCCCTGCAGTGCTGCCGCGCGCGATGGTCACCTCAACTTTCGTGGCTGAGCTCCACCTTGGCGAACGCCAACGCGGATTGGATAAGCTTCCCCGCGAGCCGAAGAACGTTCACCGGCTGCGGCGCGCTCAGCTCGTCGGACAGGAAGCGGCGCAGCGCTTCACGGCGTCGCATCTTGCCGCTGGAAGTGCGCGGCAGCGTCCCGGGATCGAGAATCTTCACCGTGTGGGCACGGACTCCCGTGCGGTCGAGCACCGCCTGGCGTATCCTCTCCTCGAGATTGACGGAAGAGCCGCGAGGACCACGTTCGGCCAGGATCAGCAGCTTCTCTCCGTCGGCTCCTTCGGGTGTGAAACCGAGAGCCACCACGCATCCGGTGCGAACGCCCTCGAGGGAGTCGACGCAGGTTTCGAACTCCTGCGGCTGATGGTTTGCTCCTCGGATGATCACCAGGTCCTTGGCGCGCCCACAGATGTACAGCTCGCCCTTTTCAACGAAGCCCAGGTCTCCAGTATCGAGCCATCCGTCGATCAGAGTGCCGGCAGTCGCTTTCCGGTTGCCGAAGTACCCCACCATCACCGATGGACCTCGAACGAAGATTCTCCCTGCGCGACGCTCGGGCAGCACGTCACCGCGCTGGCCGCGGATCTCGACCTCCACCCCAGGCACGGGCGGACCCACCGACGCGATCTCGAACGTGCCGCTTCGAACCTGGCCTCGTCGGGCGAGCTCGAGGGAATCAACGCTCAACGCCCGTGCCGGCCGGTCCGGTACGCAGTAGGTCACTGCCAGCGTTGCTTCGGCGAGCCCGTAACCCGGCGTGAGGACGCGAGGGTTGAAGCCCCAGGCCTGGAACCTTCGCGCGAAGGTTCGCATCACTTTCATCGAGACGGGCTCAGCGCCGTTCAGCGCGATTCGCCAGGAAGACAGGTCGACTCCGTCCAGCTCTGCGTCCTTGATTCGGTGAGCACACAGGGAGTATCCGAAGCTAGGCGCCGCCGATGCGGTTCCGCGATGGCGCGAAATCGCTCGCAGCCAGAGCGCAGGCCGAGCGAGGAAATTCTCGGGCGGAATTAACACCAGCGGCGCCGGATAGTACATGGCGCTGAGCAAACAGCCGATCAACCCCATGTCATGGTACAGCGGTAGCCATGAGACTCCGACCTCGTGCTCTGTCGCGGAGGCGTTGATCATCGAGTTGAGAATGGCGCACTGAGCGAGCAGGTTCCCCTGAGACAGCGCAACCGGTTTGGGATCCACCGTCGAGCCCGACGAGAATTGGATCAGGGCAAGGTGGTGCGGTTGCGCTTCCGCTTCATCAGTCTCAGCGATGAGCGTATCGGCGGTATGGCAACCCAAGTCCGGACGAGAGGCTTCCATCGCTCTTCCGAGCAGGCGCCGCACGCGCGAGTCGCTGATCACCAGGCGCGCGCCGACGAGTTTGACCATTCGCGCGGTCGCCGAATGGTATTCCTCAAGCCTCCCGAGACGGAGGGGAGGGTAAAGCGGCACCGGAACCGCTCCGGCTAATAGTGTGCCGAAGAACGCGTCCACGAACGAAGGCCCGGTCGGCAGAATCACTGCGACGCGGTCTCCTCGGCGGATTCCGAGCTTCAGCAGGACCGACGCAGCTCGCCGGGCTCGCCGGTACACCTCGCGCCAGGAAAGATACTGCTCCTCCTCGCGCATATCCACGAAGGTCAGGCCTGAATCGTCACCCGCGGCGGCCAGCGCCGCGTTGAGCGTGGCAAACTTTGGCCTCGGGGCGGGGGGACCCTTCACGGTTGCGCCCCCGAAGCGCGGCTCGCGACCAGACTCGCCAGGTCGGCCACGGTGCTCACCCGCGCAGAATCTTCCTCCGTCAACCTGATCCGGAAACGATCCTCAAGGCCCACCGCGAGAATAGTGAGGCCGAGCGAGTCGAGCTGGAGATCCTGGATCAACTCGTCGGACCCTTGGACCGACCGGTCGAGCTGGAGCTCATCTTTGGCGATGCGCCGGATTTCCGCCAAGACTTCCTGCGTGCTATGGGCCACGATGCACCCTCGGTAGGCCGAGGAAAATCAGGTAGGCATTGACGGAGCTCACCATCGGAGAAGGACGAGCTCAGAACAAAACCCTGGCCCCATCGCGAGCAGGAGGCCATAGTCGTCCGGCCTCGCCGCGCTCGCCTCGAGAAACTCGCCGAGTACGAACAGCACGGAAGCGGAGGAAAGATTCCCCGTTTCGGACAACGAGCGCCACGAGCGTTCGAGCGATTGGGCGGGCAACTCGAGCGCCGATTCGAATGCCTGAAGGACTTTCGGACCACCGGTGTGTGCGATCCAATGCGCAATTCGCGTGCGATCCAAGCCCTGGGCGCCGAGGAATGAGTCCACGTCTCGCCGGATGTTCTGCATCACCAGCTGGGGAACCTTGGCTGAGAGGACGATCTTGAATCCACCGTCGATGACCTCCCAGCCCATCACTCGCTCTGTGTCCGGGTAGAACACCGAGCGCGCCGCCACCACCCGCGGGCCGCGCGGCGAGTCGTGCCTGCGCGCACCTGCCAACGCGACGGCCGCCGCTCCGTCGCCGAACAGCCCGGAGGCGACCATGTTTGCAACCGAAAGATCCTTGCGCTGAAGCGTGAGGGAGCAGAGCTCAACCGAGAGGAGAACGGAGACCTGGTCGCGAAATGAACGCAGATAGTCGGACGCGCGCGCAACTCCCGCCGCTCCGGCGACGCATCCCAGACCGAAGATCGGTGTGCGTTTGACGTCGGGCCGGAGCCCGAGGCGATTGACCAGCGTCGCATCCAGGCTGGGAGTGGAGATGCCGGTGACCGTCACGAAGAAAAGCGCGTCTACATCGCCCGGCGAAAGCCCGGCGGCTCGCAGCGCGGACCGGATCGCCGACTCACCCAGCTCAGCGGCGACTCGCCGCCACGCCTCGTTTCGTTTTGCAAACGAGCCGAGCGCAGCGTACTCGGCGATCGGAAGCGCCAAGTACCTGCCGCTTACCTGTACTGCGCGGTGCAGCTCTTCGAGGCGGTCGAGATTGTAGTGCTGCTCCACCCACTCCTCGCGTAAGGCCGCGATCAACGTCTCCTGGTCCGCGTAATGCGGCGGCAGCGCCCGCCCGACGGACAAGATCTCGGGAGCATTCTCGAAGTCACTCGACGTCAAAGCGATCCTCGCGGGGAATGGAGTCAGCACCAGTTAATGACAGACATGTATTGCTGGCGTTGCAAGCGTCGACAATGTTCAATAACCACGCGACGTCGTGGTGGGGGGGATAGTCACGGTGATGGTCCCCTGAAAGTTCGAGTCGGCAGGATTCAAAATGTCGTTGAATCCGCAGGTCCCGTCCCGGTTAGCAATGGTCGCCATAAATGCATCTCGAGGCGCAAGCATTGGGCTGTTCAGCTCAGGGCAATCCGTCTGCTGAGGATTCGGGTTAGAAGCGAGTTGGTGGGGAACACTGTCGTCGTTGAGGATGTTGACCGAGCTACCTCCGGAAACCGAGCTCGCTTTCGGGCTCACGCCAGTGCTGCTCAGCGTTATGGTGGAGGAAGTCGTACCTGAAGGCGAGCTGTAACCGCAACCAGCGAGCCACAGTAAACTGATGACAGCACCTGACACAGATGTTCTTAAACCAATCATTACAATTGCCTTTCCACTGCGCGCGATGAGATATGCGTCTTTGTTGTTTAATTACCCCGGACCCGAGATTTTGGATGGGGTGGCTACTGCGCTTCGTGGGTAGGCTCTACGAATGGCAGGTTTATGGAACAACAGATGAGGCATGCCGCTCGCGCTGATCGTCCGAGAGCCCACCCCGCGCGGTGACCCGTTGCTTTGCACGCGTAATCAGCTCAAGCCGAAGTAACTGTGCACGAGATGGGACTTGAACCCATACGGCCCTTTTACGGCCAGGGGATTTTAAGTCCGTTCCCCCGTTTTTTGCTCCTAAGGGCAGCTCGTCGAGACCCGGAAGTCGTCCTGAGGCGCCGAGGTGTCGACGGTCTCGAGCGGACCGGCCACAACACCTTCGCGGACATACGTCGTGGCCGATGGCTGCGAGAGGATCTGCCCGGCGGCCGGCGATCCGATGTTGGCGAGAGGCACGTCCACCTCCACCGTGCCGTTCGGACCCGGCGTCACCGACCCGGTGTCGAGGTGGAGCTGCTGGAAGCGGGTCTCGAGCGAGATGTGGATAACCTGCCCGTCGAAGAAGTGGGCTATCCCGCCTTGGTCGACCTCGACCTGCGTGAAGTACGCCTGTCCGTTGAACTGCCAGACGAAGTTGTAGTCGTTCGCGACCCCGCCCGTGGGGATGGTGGTGGAGAAGTTGCGCAAGGTGATGATCGTCCTGAGCGTCGAGCCGTCGGGCGTGAGCGCCATCGAGCCGGAGAGAATGTCGAGCTGCGGCTGCGAGCCCCGCGGCCCGAGGACTTGGCCCTCAACGATGTAGATGTCGTCGCCGGCGGGATCAGTAAAGAGCGTTCCGCAGGAGATAGCAGGCGGGGGCGTGGCCGGGACGGGCGGCGGCAGGTTGTGGACGGGAAGCGTGCGCCCGTCGAGATCGAGCATCAGCCGGGTGACGTCAGGCACTCCCCAGCCCGAGACGTTGTCCCATCCAGGCAGTGCGCTGTAGGGCTGGTTGTTGCCAACGATGATGTCGAAGAAGTCGTTCGCGTAGCGGCTCGGGTTCTTGCCCACGGCGTAGAAGCTGCGGTTGGCGAATCCGATGCCCCTTCCACGCCTGCCAGCCGCAGCCGCCGCCACTCGCGTCCACATGCCGTTCCAGAGTGGGGCGGAGAGGCTGGTGCCGGCGCCTTGCGTGATGCCGCCGCTGTAGATAGCGAGGCCGTTACCGGTGAGGGCGTCACCCGACATCGCCGCGACGTCGGGAATACCGCGGCAGAGCGGCAGCGGCGGACTGTACGGCTGGCCGTCCGGGCTCTCGATGCAATGGCCCGTGATGTTGGTTACGCCCTGCTGGTAGCTCCCTGCCTTGATGAACTGGCTGTTGCCGCCGCCCGTGAACTCCCAGGCGGGTTCCGCCAATCGCCGTGGCGGATTGGCCCCGTCGCTGTTGAGGATGGTCCCGCCAACGGCCACCGCGTAGGGGCTCGCCGCGGGATAGTTGAGCGCCGGGTAGAGCTGCGTCGAGAGGCCGTTGGTGTTTACGGGCAAGATAGGACACGAGCCGCCGGTGTCGCCCGTCGAGACGAAGAGCGTGCGCCCCTCGATCACGGCCTGGCGCAAGATCTGGTTGCCAGGGTCCTCTAGCCCATCCGTCCCGATCACCGGCTCCGCCTGCGGCACGTTCTCGCACTCGCCGAACGACGCGCTCCCCTGCAGCGGGCCGAGCCGATCGTTCACCCAGGCCGCGAGTGCGGCGAGGATGTCGGTGTCGGTGTTGTGGTGCGCGAAGTAGAGAACCTCACCCTGCACGGCGGGCGCCATGCCGGTCGAGGCCTGGGTGTCGAGGTCCCACTCCAGATCGGCGCCGTCGCTGGTGTCCGGCGTGCTGGTGCTACCGAAGTACCTGATCGTGATCGGCACCTGGGGCAACTCATAGGTCTGCTCGAACGCGCGCAGGTTGGCCACGGTGTTGGGGGTTACGCCCCAGCCAAAAATGGCCATCGTCTGGCCGTTGCCGAAGTTGTTCGAGGGTTGGTCGTAGAGCCACCACAGGTTCTGCGGCGTGAGAAGCCCGGTCACGGGCAGGCTGGGCGACGGCGTCACGTGAAAGGTGCGGAAGCGGTTCAAGTTGTTGAGGCCATACACGGTGAGGATGGGCAAGGACCCCGGTACCGTTGGCGCGGCGGTGTTGGCGTAGATGGGGCCGTACGCAGTCCGGAACCAGCTGAGCGTCACGCCGAATAGCGACCCGACCTGGGCGGCGTTCCCGCTGGCGAGCACGTAGTCAGTTGTGCCGTCGATGGTGGTGACGTTCAGTCCGCCCGACTGCAGCCAGCTCACCGCCTGCTGGAAGACGCTGGGCGAGACCCCGAAGGCGGTGGCGAACTCGCCGGGATCGAGGAACTGCTGATACTGGGCGTTGTTCGGATCGTAGAGCGCCTCAGCGAGGGCCTCCTCGCCGGCCGGGTTGGGCCGGGCGAACACGACGCCGACAGTGATCGGCGCCGACGGGTCAACCAGGCCGATCGGTGTGAGCGCGTCGAGGTGGTGCACGACCGCGCGCGAGAGCACGTCGGCGCCAGCGGAGCAGCCGGCCAGCAGCACGAATGTCATTCCGATCGCCCTCAAGCCGTTTCGGTAAGCCATGTTTCCCCCTCTGGTGAAGGACGGATTTCCTTCTTCAGCCGACTGTGTTCTGAACTCTGGTAGTCAGACGGCGGTAGTCACCTTGCCAGACTACGGTAGTGATGCTACCAACCCATTCATTGAAGTGTCTTAGAAATGACTCGCGTGACGTGATAATGTTTCCCCGGCAACACTGAGGTGCGAGTACCGTGGCGGCAAGGAGCGATCGTGCGCTGATGCAGTCCTCGCGCGCGCGACTTATCGCAGCGGGTAAATCGCTGTTCGCGCGCGTTGGCTACGAACAAACCTCTACCGCGGCGATTGCGCACCGAGCGGGCACCTCGGAGTCGCAGCTCGTCCGTTACTTCGAAGGCAAGGCAGGCCTGCTCCAGGCGATCTTTGATGAAAGCTGGCAGCCGCTGAACGAGAGGGCCCTGGCGCTAATCGGTGCTGCAATCAATGCGCGCGAAGCGATCCTCGGCGTCATCTCAGCCTTCGTCCACGCCTTCGCACAAGATCCGGAACTCGCCTTTCTGTTCCTGTTCGAGGGTCGACGCTTGCGCGGTACAAAGCACGAGGTCATCCTCTCCAAGGGTTTTCTCGCCTTCGAGGAGCTGACCCGCGAGCTGATCGTCCGAGGTCAGAAGGACGGCAGCTTCTCCAGAGGCTTCAGCGCCGCGGCAATCGCGTCGGCGGTTCGAGGCACAGTGGAAGGGATGATCCGGGATCGACTGCAGGCGGAGCGGTCGCGGAAGGTGCGCCCGTTTTCCGAGCGGGAGATCGGCCGCGTTTTGTCGGCGATGCTCGCAGGGCTCTCTGAAACGCCTCCTGCCAGACCCGCACGGTGAGCAGCATTCAATCCCGCGTAGAAAATCCAACTTTCCCTCTGAAAAGTAGCGTCCGCTGGTGTTCGCACGCGTTCGCGACTGACCGGCAAATTGGGAATGAACGCGTTACTTCGTCCTTATTGTTTTTTCCCGACGGCGGCCTTGGCCATCTTTTGGTCGAACGGACCGGGTTGGCAGGCGAAGACAATACAGTCTGTGTCCGCCGTACACTTAGTTGAGTGTTTGAGGCCACCTGAAATAGTCTGAAAGCCACCGGCCACTTGAGGCTTCCCATTACCCGCCTCGTCGGTCGAGCCGAAGGTTCCCGCCACCACGACCCCGATGATGTCCTGGGTATGCGTGTGCATTGGACTTTCGGTTCCCTTCGGAAACTTGACGAACATGCAGTTCATGGCGCCCTTCTTGTAGGCCACGACTTGCTGTACCCCGGGCGAGTTTGGCACGTCCTGCCACTTGAGGTCGGCCAAATTCCACTGGACGAGTTCCTTCTTCGCTGCTCCCTTCGCAGCAATGGCACTGCTTGCAAATCCAATTCCAACTGCCGTGAGCGAAGCGACGACTACAGAACGCAATGAGATTTTCATGGTTCCCCTCTCGTTTTCAGCGGGCGCATTCTTCGCCCCGCCCTTGTCGATTGCAACAGACTTTTGAATCGAGAGGCGGAACCTGTTCGTGCCAGAGCTATTAATAAAAGTATGCACGAGATGGGACTTGAACCCATACCGCCCTTCTAGGACCAGCGGATTTTAAGTCCGTTCCCCCTTTTCGCAGGTTTCCGAGGGGAATTTCGAAAAATCCGTCTTCCCCTCTGAAAAGTGGCGTTCGCCGGTGTTCGCACGTGTTCGCTGCTGTCCGGCAAATTACGTACCTTTTACGTACCTTTTTTCGCCGCGGACCGCGACAGCCGCAAGCTGTTTCCGATCGAACCGCGGAACGCCGCATAAGCAGTTTGGATGGTTTCGCGCCGAGCTCAGCTCGGCGCCCGACCGCGAACGGCCCACGCGCGCGCAACGAGCGGGATGCTCCCATCACTGCACCTCGGCAGCAAATTGACGAGTCGCTCTCGCACTGCTCTCAGCTTCTCGGGCTCGAGGGACTTCGCATAGTTGGGGATCGAACCCTCGCCGCTAACGAGCGGCTCCCAAAAATCGTCAAAGTCGCGAAAGACGGTCGGCACCTCGAACGCGCTCGCGTGAATCGATTCGATTCCTGATCGTTCGAACACAGCGGTGAGCGAGCGTTCATTTGTAATCGTGAACTTCTTCGCTTGATCCCGCTCGACTGCGCGCGCGTCGATGGCGATTGCGGCGTCCCAGAATCTCCTCATCATCTGCATCCCGTCACCGAAGTCCCAGACGTAAGCCGCGATGAGCCCGCCCGTCCGAATGACGCGTACCATCTCCGTCATCGCGCGATCCGGATGAGTAAGGAGGTTGAGCAACAGCCCCGAGACCACCGCGTCGAAGTCTCCATCGGGAAACGGCATCGAGTCGCACGATGCCCGGACGAGCTCCGCTCGCGCACCGAACGCTATTCGCGCCGCTGCGAGCCCGTCTTCCGAGCGGTCGCAGCCCACGACCCGTTTCGGCCTTTTCTTTTCTAGGATCGCTTGAAGGAGGGCGCCTGAGCCGCAACCCACGTCCAGCCACTCTCTGTCCTCGTCGACCCTGAGCCATGCGAGAAACTCGCGTGCAATCTTGCGACTCCAACGGCCGGAGCGAAGCTCATAGCTTTCGAGGCTGGTCCAGTTCGGCTTTGTTCCAGTCATGGTCTGCCAAATCGGGGTCCGCAGCGTACCGCCACGGGCCGCCTACTACCATTCCCATCTGAAGGAGACAGCTGCGACGCTGGGGGCATTTTACGAGGAGCGGCGGCACATCGTTCAGGCCACCGGTTTTCTACTCAGACCCAACTCGACGATCGCGGTAGCACAATACAGCTCTGGCCCGATCGGCCGCCTGGTCTGGCAGGACATCCTCGGCCTGGTTCAGCTTTACAAGACGCAGTCGAAGTAGTCGCGCGACGCTCCGCACCTCGTAACCCTTCAGTGACAGCCAGTCGCGACAGTTTGCGAACCGTTTCGTCGAATGGTGGTCAGTTCACCGACATCCCGAGTAGCCCGCGGAAACTTTATGGCGCTCCGCGCGTAAGGGTAATTTTGTACGAAGACTTCGGAGATAAGGGAAAGGTTCCCCTTTGGGCTCGATTGTCCAGTGGGTGTCTCTCGTCGGGTACGGGCTATTGCTCTTTTGGGTTGCTCCCCGAGCGGAGAACCACGGCATGTTTCTTTGGGCGCGTTCCCGGCAGGGTCCGCCATCCACCGCGCTGCTGACCGCGAGTGTTCTCGTCACCTGGATCTTCGCCAAGAGCATCACCAATGCCACCAACCTCGGTGAGAAGTACGGAATCCTTGGAGGCATCGCGTATGCGGGGTGGTATCTTTCCGTGCCCATTGCCGGACTGCTCATTTACCGCATCCGCCGGAGCGGTCACGAGGGCTTGATTCCCTTCCTAACGGCCCGCTTCGGACCGACGGCCGCATTTCTATTTTCCGCCGCGATCCTCATCCGCCTCTTCAATGAAGTGTGGAGCAACACCGCGGTAGTGGGCAGCTATTTCGGTGCTTCCGGCACCTTCTGGTACTACGCCGGAGTCGGCGCATTCACCTTGAGCGTGCTCATCTACACCTTTCGCGGAGGCCTCCGGGCATCGATCTTCACCGACCGGTTGCAGCTCTCGATGGCGGTGGTGCTCCTCACGCTGGTCTTGGGAATGGCTGTTCCGGCGCATGGTGTCGCGCAGCTCGCGTCGACCAGCCAATTCACGCTGGCGGGGGGCCTGGATCTGTTCTTGGTGGCGCTTCTCCAAACGACCAGCTACCCCTTCCACGATCCGGTGTTGACCGACCGGGCCTTCGTGACGCCGCCTCGGAAAATGCTGGTCGCATATACGCTCGCCGGACTGATGGGCGGTGGATTCATCGTGCTCTACAGCTTCCTCGGGGTGCACGCGCGCCTGAGTGGCCTCCATGGCCCAGGTGACGCGCCGGTTCGAGTAGCCGCCGCGCTTGGAGGTAGCGCACTCGTAGTCATTTCTCTGCTGATGATGAATTCCGCGGGGGCCTGCCTCGATTCCTGCTTCTCCGCCATCGCGCGCCACGTCTCGGTTGATTTGGCGGGTGAAGGAGGGGCTCACCCGAGCGGCTTCAGAGGATTGCTCGCTCCTCTGCGAAAGCTCGCGGCCCAGGATCACGGCCTCTCGCTCGGCCGGTGGACGATGATTGCGTTCGCGGTGCTGGGGAACGTACCGCTCTTTTGGAACGCAAACATTCTGAAGGCGACGACGATCAGCGGAACCATGGTGCTTGGACTGGCGCCCCCTTTCCTGCTCTGGCGTTGGCATCGCCCCGCACCGGCAGCGTTCTATGGCTCGTTCCTCTGCGGCCTCCTCGTGGGCATTCTCGGTGTGCTCGGTTTCTGGCCCCGGACATTGTCTATTGGACACGGAGGCAATGCGGCATTGCTTGGGCAAAACGCTTACGGGTTCCTTGCCTGCAGTGCGGTCTACGGCCTCGGCGTACTGTGGGAGATTGCGCGGGCGCGAAACGTCTTGCCGGCGCCGCAATACTTCGAGGCTGCAGTGGAACGAGCGGAGGGTGTGTGAGCGAAGTGGTCAGGGCCGTCGAACGCGAACCAACCCAAGTGTCCCCGGCACTGACCGGTCCGAGAGTGAATTTCCGGTGGCTCGACACTCTCTGGGTCCAGGTGACCGGCACGCTGTGCAACATTGCTTGCCGCCACTGCTTCATCACTTGCGGCCCCAAAGCGCACGATATTCCTCTGATGACGGTCGAACAGGTCGAGGACGCTCTCGAGCAGGGACGGGCTCTGGGAATGAGGCAAGTCTATTACACTGGCGGCGAGCCATTCCTGCACCCTGAAATCCGTCGGTTGGGAACCAGCGCCCTCGCCCTGGCGCCTCTCACCATCGTTACCAATGGCCTCCTACTCGACGATGAAACCGTGGAATGGATTGCCGAGACATTCCATCAATCCCGCTACTCGTTCGATCTACGCGTTTCCTTGGATGGCATGTCGCGCGAGCAGAATGATCCGGTACGTGGCCGGGGTACATTCGATAACATCGTCGCCGCAATTCAGCGTCTCTCGACGGCCGGGCTGTCGCCCGTGGTCACGGTGGTGGAGCACGAAGAGGGGCTGGCAGCCGTGGATGCTCGAACGCGATTCCTGGTTTTTCTGAGGGAGCTTGGAGTCCGGCAGCCGCGCGTGAAGTTTTTGCCGCTCCTGCGTATCGGCCGAGAAGGGCGGAGGACGCACGGATACAAAAACACGCGCCCGTTGAGCACCGAACAGCTCCAAACGGACGTAGAATCGACTCTTCTCTGCGCATCGGGTCGAATTGCCACCGCCCAGGGCCTCTACACTTGTCCCATTCTGATCAAATACCCCTCCGCCCGGCTGGGCGATTCGCTTGCCGAGGGAGCTCACGACATTCGGCTGAAATGGGACGCCTGCCAAACCTGCGTGCTGGAAGGGCTGCGCTGCAACACCTAAACCAAACATGCGGGCGGCTTTCTTCGGCGGCATCTACAATAACTACCTTGCCCTTCGGGCCGCGCTGCAGGACGCACGTCGCCGCGGAGCGGAGGCAATTTACTGCTTGGGAGATATCGGCGGCTTTGGCCCATTCCCCGATCGTTCGATTGAAATCCTCAGGTCCGAAAACACTCCCGTGGTTCATGGCAACTATGACGATTCGGTGGGAAACGGCCGCCCTGACTGCGGTTGTGGTTACACCGACCCCCGGGACAACCACTACGCGCGCATCAGCTACGCCTATACGGTAGAGAGAACCTCAGCCGCGCACCGTCCGTGGCTCGCCGGACTGCCTCCGAGACGCGAAGTAAGTTGGGAGGCCAAGCGCTTCATCATGGTGCAACAGGTATTCCCTGGCAACGCGAGCTCCCTTCGGGGCGACGAGTGGTGCGGGCGAGACAATTGCCATCTACCTGAATACCGCTCCCGCTCGATACTAGACGAGCACTTGACTCGGTACCTAGGTACAGGATGCATAATCGTTTAGGAGAGAAGCCGAGATGGAACTCAGGACGGAAACGTCTTGCTACCCGAAACTCAGCGGACGTCCACGACTTTGAGCTGCCCGATCAGCGGTGTGATCTCCGCGCTGGACTCCTCGCCGAGGGCGAAGTGCGTGGCGTCAGCGACAGTCTGCTGGAACGTCGGGTCGAGCTGCGTCCACTCGCCGACGTAGGCCTCCACCCATTCATGCCAATAGAGCGCCGGCACTCCATCGTTGAACATGTACACGACGCCATCGACTCTTTTCGCCGGAATGCCGGCCGCCCGAAGCAGTGCCACCGAGAGCAGCGAATGCTCCGTGCAGTCGCCCTTCATCTGGCGGAGCACATCGGTCGCGCGATCGGCCGAGGCGCCGTAATCCTTCTTCATGTGGGAGCCGACCCAGGAGACGATCTTCTTTGCGGCCTGGTACGCATCCGCCTCACCGGCGACAAGCCTCTTCGCCTGCCGTTGAATTTCGGGGCTGTCGCTCTCGACGATGATTGAGCTCTTGAGGTACTCGCCACCATTGGGATCGGCAACCGGAAACGGCACCGGGTTTCCATATCGCGGAGGTGCCGCCGAGATCGCCACATCTACTTCGCTGTCAGAAACATTCTTGAACCTCTGGCGATATGAGTCGCGCCGGAACTTCTCGGGCAGGCCGGTCACTCGCAGCGTGACCGAGCCAGGCACCGCGGCCGCGCTGGACGGCAGCGGCTTCGGCAGCACGATTCGGGTCAGCCCGAAGACCTCCACCTGGTCTAGGCGCTTGGCCACGCTCGGCGGCTCTGACACCATCTTCAGCGCGCCGCTGACGGTGAGCTCCACCATCTCGCCGTTGTCCGCAAGGTAGACGTCGGTCGGGACCTTCTCCTTGTCAGACACCGTCACCGCTTTGTGGAGGGTGACCTTCACGCCGCGAACGAGCCGCTGCTCGGCAGGCTCGACAGTAGTGCTCATCTTGTAGCTCTCGAGGTCTTGGCCATCGAGGATCACGCCCTGCACCGGCTTGTTCCGGAAGACCGACACCCGGGGCTGGTCGGCATCTTCGATCGTCTCCTTACTCGCCAGCAGGTTCATCGTTTGCGATGGCTGGCCGGGGCGCTTGCGAACTACGCGCACCCCCTGCGGCGTTGCAGTCCCCTCGAGCCGCTGGTCGCCACCGTCGCCCTTGTCCTCGATCACGAAGCTGAGCAGTCTTCCACCGGGCTTCGCCTCATACACGCGTACCTCGCGGTGCGTTCGCTCGGAGACTTTGTTGGCGACGTTGGCTTTCAAAAAGAATTCGCTGACCGCACGCGCGCGGTCGGGAGAGCGGGGCTCGATTGAGATGTCGTTGAAGGCGTAACCCACCTTCTTGTTCATCAAGTAGAGGCCGAAGTACTCGCCCCCTTTCGGTCTGGGGGCCAAGAGCGCGTCCGAGAAATCCTGCTGCTGGGCGGAGACCGCCGGCTGCGCAAGCGAGGCGCAAAAACAAACAGCGACGACGACACGGATTGGTGAACTTCGTGAAGCCATAAGGCCTGCCAGACGGGCAACGGCTGGGTTTACGCTTATACCACTCGTCCAAGTATCCGCATCGGAGCCGTCCTCGCACAGTTGACCGCTAATACGCACGTACCTGATCCTGATCCAGCGCTCGGCGGCGCGGATAGATCTGCCCGAGCTTGGTGTCTTACGGATAGCGTGTCACGCTTAAGCAATTTCCAGCAGTGCGTCCGCCGCTATGTGAACCTAGGCGTCGCCCTCGGTGGACCAGCCGCAGCGATTGTCCTTGTGACTTGGAGAGCCGGCCACACTTCGCTTTCCCACTTCTTCTATTTCCCAGATGCGATCGCCGCCGCCTGCGTGAACTTCTGGTTGGCGGTACGCCTCGTCGACAGTTTGTGGGGCGGCTCCGCGTCGGTACCCAGAGTCGCTCGATGGTTTGGGGAACGAGCGGCGCGGGGATCGCCTCGCCTTGTCATCTGCGCGCGCCGCTGGACGGTGCACACCGCTTGGACCACTGTCGCAGCATATGTCTTGGCTCGCCCGCTACACTCGCCGCTCACCGCTGTGGACATCGCCCTGTTCGCAACAGGCCCGGCTTCGCTGGTCATAACATTCGAGCTCTCCGGTTGGTGGCTGGCGCACCGCCCTTCCCGCGTCCGGCGCGTCGCGCGAGTTGGTATGGCGTTGCCTCTGGGCGTCTTCGCCGCGGCTTGGCTCTTACGGGCGCAGTCGCAAGGGCTGTTGCGCCTCGACCCGCGGCCCGCCCTCTATGTTCTCGTTTCCGGCAGCGCCTGGAATGGGTTTCTCCCCGGGAAATGGACGCTGGACCTTCTGGAGTCCCTTGGGAACGGCGGAACATTCTTGGGACAGTTATTGCCGCTGCTCGGTGGCGCCACTCTCCTGTCGCTACTGTATGCCTGGTTGCCGTTGCCGCGCACCGTATCCAACCCCAGCCCGCCGGTGCTCATGTCGGCCGCAACCCTCGGAGAAGACCGTGTCTAAACTCCGCCACCTTTGTTCACTCTCCGTTTGCGCGGTGGTTGCGCTCGCGGCCGGGTGCAAGCAAAGCTCCGCCTCTTCGCCAAATACGGGTCCGGCCCTCGCCGCCTCGGGTGGCATGCCGGATTTCTCGAAGCCCCTGCCTGGCGCCGGGGCTTTTCCCGAGGCGCTGGTGAAAAAAATCAAAGCTGCCTGGGCAGCGCGAGACCGGAACTACAAGCCGCGCACCAGGCACCTGGAGCGGGACGGCTCACCGAAACACACCAATCGCCTCTTCCTGGAGTCGAGCCCCTATCTTCGCCAGCATGCCCATAACCCACTCAACTGGTACCCCTGGGGCGACGAGGCCTTCGAGACCGCCAAGAAGCTCCGTCGCCCGGTTCTGCTCTCGGTCGGCTACTCCACCTGCCACTGGTGCCACGTGATGGAAGAGGAGTCCTTCGACAACGAGGAGATTGCGCGGTACTTGAACGAAAACTACGTCACCATCAAGGTCGACCGAGAAGAGCGGCCTGATGTCGACGCCATATACATGAACGCAGTCCAGATGCTGACCGGCGGCGGCGGTTGGCCGATGACCGTCTGGCTGACGCCGGAGCGAAAGCCGTTCTACGGGGGGACGTATTTCCCGGCTCACGACGGAGATCGAGGCGCGCGGGTGGGCTTCGACACGCTGTTGCTCAAGCTAAGAGAGGCATACGACACACAGCCGGATAGGGTGGCCCAGGCCTCGTCGCAGCTTGCGCAATCGATTCAGGCCAACCTTGGCGCTGACCGCGGTGGACAAGGGCTCCCCGCGGCTGGGGTACTTCAGGACGCCGCTTCGGCCTATACCCAACGGTTCGATTCAACCTACGGGGGTGCCGGTAGCGCGCCAAAATTTCCGAGCAGTTTGCCGATTCGCTTTCTCCTTCGCCATTACCGCCGCACGAGCAACGAGCAGTTTCTGAAGATGGCCACGCTGACGATGGAGAAAATGGCGGCCGGCGGCATGTACGACCAGATCGGCGGCGGATTCCACCGCTACTCGACCGACGCGCGGTGGCTGGTTCCGCACTTCGAGAAGATGCTCTACGACAACGCGCTCTTGGCGATCGACTACCTCGAAGGGTTCCAAGTAACCGGCCGTGAAGACTTTGCGCGGGTCGCCCGCGAAACTCTCCGCTACGTGCAGCGCGATATGACTTCGCCGGAGGGTGCGTTCTACTCAGCGAGCGACGCGGACAGCCCGGACGCGCATAGCCACAGCAAGGAGGGGCTGTTCTTCACGTGGACGCCCGCAGAGATAGAAGCCGTGCTTGGCAAGGAGCGCGCCCGGGCTGTCAGCGCATACTATGCGGTGAGCTCGGGGGGGAATTTCGACGGCCGAAATATCCTCAATACCCCCAGGTCGCTCGAAGAAGTTGCCAAGGACCTGAAGCTACCTCCGGACAAGGTTCGCTCGACGGTTGAACAGTCCAAGGACCTGCTCTATGCGGCGCGCTCCAAGCGGCCTCCTCCGGCTCGCGATGAAAAAATCCTCGCCGCCTGGAACGGATTAATGATTTCAGCGCACGCCCGTGCTGGCCTGATACTTGGAGAAGACGTCTACGCCCGACGCGCTGAACGAGCCGCGGACTTCGTGCTTACGCGGATGCGAAAGGACGGGCGCCTACTGCGCAGTTACAAGGACGGCCAGTCGCATCACAATGCGTACCTTGAGGATTACGCGTTCATGATCGCTGGCCTCTTGGACCTTTATGAAGCGACGAGCAGCCCGCGGTGGTTGCGCGAGGCGATCGCCCTGGATGCCATTCTCGAGATCTCCTACGAGGATAAGAAGGGCGGAGGCTTCTTTTTGACCAGTGCGGATCACGAAAAGCTGCTCGCGCGCGAGAAGCCGAGCTACGACGGCGCCGAACCGTCAGGCAACTCGGTCCAGGCGATGAACCTCCTCCGGTTGCAAGAGTTCACCACCAAGGACAGCTATCGGCAGCGTTGGGAACGGACGATTGGTGCCTTGTATGCAGTCATTTCCAAGGCGCCATCGGCGCTCTCGGAAATGCTTTTGGCCATCGACTTTTATCTCGATACGCCCAAGGAAATCGTCATTGTCACGCCGGGGTTGCGGGCCAACGCTGAGACGCTGCTCGCCCAGCTTCGAACCACATTCCTGCCGAATCGAATCCTGGTAGTGGCTGGCGAGGGAGAAGACTTGAATACCCAGGCAAAGCTCGTGCCGCTCCTGGAGAACAAAATCGCCCAGAAGGGAAAGCCTACGGCTTACGTCTGCGAGCGGGGCGTTTGCGAGCTGCCGACGACCGCACCGGATGTTTTTGCTCGCCAACTCCGGAAAGTTCGTAGACTCGAACCTTCAGGAGCGCGATAGCGATTTGTCAAATGGCTGCCCGCTCACCCAAGATCGTCATCCTCGCGGAACACCGACGGAATGCTTCCGAGCCGCCGTCAGGTCCACTCGAGGGCGTCAGCTTACATCTCGATTCGCTTTACCGCACCGCCCGACTGCTAACGCGGAACGAAGATGCAGCAGAGGATCTCGTTCAGGAGACTGCGATCCGAGCCTGGCGTGGATGGACGAGTCTGCGGTCTTTCACCTCGCTTAAGCCGTGGCTGCTACAAATTCTCCATCGAACTTTTCTCAACACTGTGCGCGCGGAGGAACGGCGCCCTCCATTCCTCGATATCCAGATTGACGAGCTGCTGTCCCACCCTGTGCTGAGCATTGAAAACGATGAGACCGCGCCAGGTGCTCCCTTCTCTGACGACATCTTTGTCGCCCTCGAGTCTCTTCCCTCCACATTCCGGGAAGCGCTTTGGCTGGTCGACGTCGAAGAGCTGAAGTTATCCGAGGTTGCTGAGGTGATGGGAGTACCCGTGGGAACGGTCGCCTCGCGCGTTCACCGCGCGCGCCGCCTGCTGCGGGAGCTCCTGCGCAGCCGCGGACAAGGAAAGCGAGGCACGTGATGGACCCACGTTGTCACGAATACAGACGGGCCGTGTTGCTGGGTGACGTCGATGCATCGTCCAATACGCACTATCTGGCCTGTGTCGCCTGCCGCAGCTTCGAGCAGACAGAGCGCGCTACATCGGCGATGGTCAGACGAGCTGCGCCGCGATGGCAAGCCCCCGCGCATCTCCGAGAGAACCTTGCAGCGACCTTGGACCGCGAACGCGAACGCGCATCGCGAGTTGAATCTCTTCGACATCTGGCGCTTGTGGCCGGATTCACGCTGTTGTTGGTCTCGGGGGCGCTGGCAATATGGATTGGACGAGCGGAGACGGCAGGACAGCGTCGGGCGCACGCCACCACAGATGAGATCGTCGCAGACTTCCTCAAGTACGCGCGGCTCGGTCCGGAGGGCCCGCAGATTCTGACGACAGATCCGGCGGCCGTGGAAAGATTCTTTGCGGAGCGAATCCGTTTGGCCGCCAAAGTGCCACGGTTAAGCGGCGTGACGCTGATAGGAGGACGTCAGAGCAATCTCGGCAGCCGTCCTGCCGCCCTGCTTTTCTTTGAGCAAAGCGGGCCAGAAGGCGCCGAACCCCTTTCGCTGTTTGTCTTTGAACCGCAAGGCGAAGACTGGTCCCACATGCCCGAGGTGAAGGGGCTATCGGGGAGAAGAACCTGCCACGAGCACAAACACGGCGTCGGCGTGCTTGTCTGGGAAGAACGGGGCTTGACCTACGCGTTGGCCGGCGCGCTCGAGCTCGACCAGCTCAAAGGGCTACTCCCTCTTTGAGCCTCGAAGAGGCCGCTACGGCTTGGAGGAACCAATCAGCTGAAGCACCTTGTTCTCCAGATCTTTGCCCTCCGCGTCGGTGATCGTACCCCCCGGGTGGATGTAACGAATAATTCCCTCCCGGTCGATTAAGAAGCTGACGGACGTGAAAGGCGCGTCGGGAAATTGATCGAGCAAGTAGCGGTTCAGCGTCTTCCATTCGGCGTCCACCGCGACCGGAAAATCCATCCCAGGTCCTTCGCGAGCTCGGCTACCTCCGAGCGATTCACTGGCCCCTCCGACTTCGGATGGTAAAAGCCGACCACCACCAGTCCCTTCTTTCCGTACCGTTTGTTGAGGCCCCGTAGGATCGGAGCCGACGCAATACAATATGGGCACCCAGGTCCGGTCCACCAGCGGATCAGCACGACCTTTCCGCGGAGCTCTTTCAGGCTCAGAGGCTCCGAATTGAGCCAGGTGCCGACTTCCCATTCCGCTGCCCGCACACCGACGAGGCCTTGCTTGCCGCTGAGCTCAGCGGCGACGGTGGAGCGCGTCATCCCCCATCCCGCGATTAGAGCCGCCCCCGCAAGCCAGACCGGGAAATTGCACCCCTGCCGCCACATACGAGTATGGAACATTGATGCGGTGAGCGGAAGGTTTCAACTCCATTCATTCCAAGGCGACCACCAGTGTGCCATAAACTTCGCGCCCATGCGTCCGGACCGAGAGGCCTCCGCCCCAGTGAAACCGCTGGCAGCCCCCCAGCGTACCAATACAGGTGAAGTAGACTCCGGCGGGTCTGTCGAGCCATCGGACGAGATGCTCATGTTGCAGATTTGCCAAGGAGACATGCACGGCTTCGAGTCGCTCTTTCAGCGTTATGGCCCTGCCATCCACGGATATTTAAGCCGCTGGGTAGGGCCCCCTCATGCCGACGATCTCACCCAGACGACCTTCATGTCCGTTTTGCGAGGGCGCAGGCGATTCGATGCTAACGCCAAGTTTAGGCCATGGTTGTATGCCATTGCCACCAACGCTGCTCGCGATCTTCTGCGACGGCGACGCGCTGAAAAGCTGACCGCGACTGGAGAGCCCTCACGCCGTGAAGCTGCGGCGGTGACTTCGATCGATTTCGACGAAGGAGCAGACGCGGTTCATCGGGCCCTGGCAAAGCTTCCCGAAAAGATGCGTTTGCCAATCTTGATGCATCGCTTTCACAACCTCTCCTTCGCAGAGATCGCCGAAGCTTTGGATATCTCCGAATCGGCGGCCAAAGTGCGTGCCCACCGCGGATACAAGCGCCTGCGAGTATTGCTTCAGAAGCTGCGGGAGGACGAATGACTGGCACGTGCAGGCAAGTGCTTGAACGACTCGGCCAGTCCCTTGGAGCGGAGCTATCGGCTCACGTGCAACGCTGCGAACTGTGCAAGCCCGTGGTCGAGAGCTACGAGCTGCTGGGAGCTCTGCCCCCCGCAAACCTCGTGCCGCTTTCCTCGAGACTCCATTCGACCGTGGCCTCTGAGCCGGCGCAGCACCGCACGCTCCCGTCCTGGCGCCGACCTGCCGCTCTGCTGATGGCACTCAACGTCGCAGTCGCGCTGGCCGCAACGCTGGCGCTGGCCCACGGCCGGTTTGCCGTCGTCCACCTGAATCCATCGGCACTCACGCTTTGGATGCTCCTCGTGGGCCTTCTAGCCATCGGTCCGTGGATCGCGTTAATACCGCGACGTCGAAGGGCTCGCGCAGTCATGCTGGGGCTCTGCTTGGCATTGGCAGCACTGTTGATTGCGGCAGCGTCCGGCGTTGGAACGGGTGCGGGCTTTATTCGAGGGGGCATCGGCTGTTTTGTGACCGAAGTGGCGATCTCCTTACTTCCGCTGGCGATCGGCGTCTGGATGCTGACGAACAGCGCATTCCATCCCGGCCGAACTGCGGTGGTGGGGCTCAGCGGCGCTGCAGTAGGGCTTTTTGCCCTTTACACACATTGCGAGAACGGACTCGCACTCCATCAGCTCACGTTTCATCTCCTCCCGTGGTTGGCGCTCGCGGGGCTGGCCATCTGGACTCGTGCTCACCTGCGATCGCATAGTTTTGCGCCGTAACACCGCCCCTACCAGACACCAGCCTGTGAAAATAGCGGTAACCATGAGACCCCGTCCAACGTAGTAGCCGAGCACCCAACTGGTGCTTTTTGCCATCGCCCTGCTCTATGGGGGAGCGGGCCGATCAGAGCCGGGCAACCATCAAAGGAGGATCAATGTTGAATGGAAGAACGATAAAGGGAGCGCTCATTGCGTCCGCTGTAGCTGCCTTGTTCGCGGCCAATCCTGCGCTCGCGCAAGATAAGGGCAAAGCGAAGAAAGCCGCAGCGAAGGTTGTGCATTGCGGCGGCATCAACGAGTGTAAAGGCAAGGGCGCATGCGCCGGAGCTGACAACGCCTGCAAATCCAAGAATAGCTGCAAGGGCCAGGGCTATCTGGAGACCAAGACTGAGAAAGAATGTCTGGATAAGGGCGGCAAAGTACTCGCTTCGAAGTAACGACTCTTTCCAGGTTCTAGGAGGTCGGGGCAGCAATCAGATCGGTCCCGGCCTCCTGATTGATTCCCCGCTGGTCCGCGAACTCGCTACGACTCCTCCGCGACCGCTTTGCATGTGCTCGCATAGTCTTTTTCAACCTCTACGCCTAGCGTGAGGACCAACCGGTTCACGAATGAGAAATACGCGACAGTGAGCGCCGCATCGAGAATGGCTCTGTCATCGAATTTCAGTGAGCGCAGACGTTGAAGGTCACTCTCGGAGCACTCGTGGGGCTGAAGAGCGGCTCTACGGGCCCAGTGCAGCAATGCGAGGTCAGCGGGTTCAAGCCCAACCGGCAACTCGCCGCGACTAAGCGATTCCACCACAGCCGGGTCATCGCCGAGCTGCCGCAACGCCTCGCCGTGATGAGCAACACAGTAGGCACACCGGTTTGCTTCGGACACCACGACGGCGAGCCGTTCCCTTGCAATGCGGCTCAGTGTCGAGCGAGCGAACATTACCGCCCTGTAAAGCTCAAGATGGGCGCGAAGTGCCCGCGCGTTGAGTGACTGCACTCTCGTGCACATCTGCAATGCCACCGCGCGCGGATGCAATCGCCCTGTAGATATCCCGCAACTGGCCGTCGGCACCTTCGGGATCAATCACCCGGATCCATGCCATCTTCTTCCCTCAGCTTTCCGATAGCTGAATCGCTCCATCAGCTCTTCGCGGACATCCGCGGGGATGGCCTGTTCAGGTAGCCTCCCCAGGGTTCGAATCGTCAATCTCATTTGGCGATGATACCTGCGGCAATTTTTGCACATTGCAACGTGAAGCTGGAAGCGAGCGCGCTGGGTAAAGGACAACCGCTCCTCCAAGTAATCAGTCACCAGTTCCGTCACCTCTTGGCAACTCAACATGGTCGGCTATTCTCGTTCAAGGAATTCCTCCAGCACGTTGCGGAGCTTCGATCCGGCGCGACGAAGCAGTACGCGTCGGCCGGTCTCGCAGACCTCCAGAACGTTACACAACTCGTCAGACTCCGGTCCTCCGAGGTCGCGAAGCGTGAGGGCTGTCGGGTTGGTACGCAAATTGAATTCGTCCGCCGGGTCATCCGCGCCCCCGCCAGACGGCCGCCAGTACTTCCAGCACCTGATGGGCCGTACCCGTCCTCAGATTGAGGTTCGTATCTTGCGTTGGCCCCGTGCACGTAACGGCGGGCCCACTTCCGATACGTGCATAGCAATGGTTCGTCCTACGGGTGTAACGCGCCACGAGTACCCACGTAGAAGCCTACATCGCATTGGCGCAACAACGGCGAGCGGTTCGACGGAGGTGAGCATGTCTGAAAGTTCTGGCGAAGTCATCGATATTGAAAGAGCGGTCAAGGCTCGGTACTCGCGGGCGGCCAAGGCCCCGGAGGCGAGCCTGTGCTGCCCAACAAGCTACGACCCGACGCTGCTGGTCTCGAGCTGTTCGGGGGCGCTCCGATGAACCGCGGCATTCTGTTCCTTTGCACCGGCAACGCCTACCGCAGCCTGATGAAGGAGACATCGTGACGAAGGGAGCGCGGTACGGAATCGGCGTCATCGTTGCGGCGGGGCTACTCGCTGCCCTGCTTCTTCTGCCGCTCAATCACTGGGCGCTGCTCCTCGTCGAATGGATCCGGGACGCGGGTGCTGTCGGCGTCGTCGTCTACGCACTGGCCTACATTCTCGCGACCTTGTTCCTCTTGCCGGGCTCGATCCTCACAGCCGGTGCTGGATTCGCCTACGGGCCCGTTCGGGGGACGCTTCTTGTCTCACCCGTTAGCGTACTTGCCGCGACGCTCGCCTTTGTCCTGGGCCGAACCTTCGCGAGGAATTGGGTTTCGCGCCGCATGGAGCAACATCCCCGGTTTGCGGCGATCAACGAGGCCATTGGCGAGAGCGGCTCCAAAATCGTCTTCCTGCTCCGGCTCTCTCCCATCTTTCCGTTCAACGTTCTCAACTATGCGCTCGGCCTGACGCGCGTGAGCCTGCGCGATTACATCATCGCCTCGTTGTTGGGCATGCTCCCAGGAACATTCCTTTATGTGTACCTGGGATCGCTGGTCACCAATGCCAGTGAGCTTCTCAGCGGCAGACGACCGTCGGTGGGTGCTTGGGGTCAGGTCCTCTACTGGGGCGGGCTCGCAGCGACGGTGTTCGCCACTGTGCTCATCACGCGAATCGCTCGGAGAGCTTTGAACCGAGCACTTCAACACAAGACTCAGGTTGGGCTCCCTGAGGCGAGCGAGGCGTAATCGTGAATCAGGTTGGCATGGATATGGTTCGGGAGAATGCCATCGCGAGAAGCGACGTGGACGGGCAGCCCCCGCAGACGCTCATCCTGCCAGACGACGTTCACAATCGAGCGCTGGTCCACAATGTCCATCCACCCAACTGGGTGAACCCTACGCCGACGAGTCGATACAACCTGGTCGTCCTGGGCGCAGGCACGGCCGGGTTGGTCTCGGCCGCAGGCGCGGCCGGACTCGGCGCCAAGGTCGCCCTCATCGAGAAGTACTTGATGGGCGGAGACTGTCTAAACTTCGGCTGCGTGCCTTCCAAAGGCCTTCTGCGAGCAGCTCGCGCAGTGCAGGCCGTGCGAGAGGCGGACGCCTTCGGCGTCCGTACGCCCGATTCCGGCAGCTTCGACTTCGCCGCGGCCACGGAGCGGATGCGCCGCCTCCGTGCCGGTATCTCTCACAACGACTCGGCACATCGCTTGGCGAAGCTCGGTGTCGACGTTTTCCTCGGGGAGGCAAAGTTCGTCGGACGCGATGCCATTGAGGTCGGGGGGCAGACGCTTCACTTCTCGCGCGCGGTGATTGCAACAGGAGCCCGGGCCGGGAGCCTCCCCATCCCAGGGCTCGCGGCCCTGGGCTTCCTCACCAATGAGACCGTGTTCTCGTTGACCGGGCTGCCACGCCGCCTGATCGTCATTGGGGCCGGCCCGGTCGGTTGCGAGCTGGCGCAAGCCTTCCGCCGCTTCGGCAGCGACGTCTCTCTCGTAAGCGACGGTTCGCGCCTCCTGCCGCGCGAGGACCCAGATGCCGCCGCCATCCTCGCGGCGCAATTCGAGCGAGAAGGAATTCACATCGAGCTTGGAGCCAGTATCCGGCGAGCCGAGTGGCGGAATGACGCGAAGGCACTCGTGTTCGAACGTGAAGGCCGGGAACAGACGATGATCGCAGACGAGATCCTGGTCGCAGTCGGCCGCGCCCCCAATGTCGAAGGCCTCAACCTCGAGACCGCCGGAGTCGCCTTCGACAAGACAGGTGTCAAAGTGGACGATCATCTACGCACCTCGAATCCGCACATTTACGCCGCCGGCGATATCTGTTCGGTCTACAAGTTCACGCATGCCGCGGATGCCATGGCGCGCACGGTCCTGCAGAACGCGCTCTTCTTCGGTCGTAAGAAGGCGAGTGCTCTCGTCATCCCGTGGTGCACGTACACCGATCCAGAAGTCGCCCACGTCGGCTTTTACGAAAAGGAAGCTCGCGATCAGGGCTTGGATGTCGCGACCCTCACCGTGCCCCTCAACGAAGTCGACCGCGCTGTGCTCGATGGCGATGACGCGGGATTCGCCCGGATTCACGCAGAGAAGAAGAGTGGGCGCATCCTGGGCGCGACCCTGGTCGCGCGCCATGCCGGCGAAATGATCGGAGAGATATCTTTAGCCATCACCGCTGGTGTCGGGCTCGGCACCATCGCGAAAACAATCCATCCTTATCCGACGCAGGCAGAGGCGTGGAAGCGGCTCGGCGACGCCTGGAATCGCTCGCGACTTACGCCTCGGGTTCGAAGTCTCTTCGAGCGGTACCTCAGCTGGCGGAGATAACCATGCAGCGGAAGGGCTACGTTTGTACCGAGACCCGAGGTAATGGCGCGCATTGACGATCTCCCGCTGTGGATTCGAGCAACGCTCAAGGTTTATCCCTGGCGGCGCATTGATCCGATCCCGTGCGCGCCGTTGCGCCAACCTATCGCGAAGAGCCGCGTAGCTCTCGTGACGACAGCGGGACTGGTGCCTCCCGGTGACCGTCCGTTCGATGAGAGCATCAAGGGCGGCGACTACTCCTACCGCGTCGTCGCTGCGGACACCAACGTCCAGGAACTTGGTGAGTTTCATCGAAGTGAGTCGTTCGACCACGCGGGGATCGCCAAGGACCGGAACGTCGCCCTTCCGCTCGATAGGCTGCACGAGCTCGCGCGCAGGGGCGAAATCGGAGAGGTAGCCCCGCGTCACCTCTCATTCATGGGATCCATCACTGCACCAGGACGACTCGTGAAACGCACCGCTCCGGAAGCGGCGCGCCTCTTGGTCAAGGACGAGGTCGACATTGCACTCCTCGTACCCGTTTGACCCTTCTGTCATCAGGCGGGCGGCCTGATTCAAGCGGAGATCGAGAGGCAGGGCATCACGACCGCTTCAATCACCATCCTACCCGACATCACGCGCAGGGTTCGGCCGCCGCGAGCACTGACCGTTCCCTATCCACTTGGTTATCCGTTCGGAAGGCCGAATGAGACGGAAACGCAACGAGCGATACTGCGAGCCCTGCTTGCTCTGTGCGAGCGGACCGACGTCCCCGTCCTCGCGGACCTGCCTGCAAATGGGGCAACGACTCGTTAAAGGCTCAAGATGGCACAGAGGCAAACGCTGACGAGCTTCCTTGCAGATAACGGCGTTGAGATTCCAGCCGTTACCGCGGACCAGATGCGACACGTTGATCGGATCGCAATGGAAGAAACGGGCCCTAATCTGTTCCAAATGATGGAGAACGCGGGCCGCAATCTCGCTTCGCTTTCGATGCAGCTGCTAGGCCGGGGCTCCAAAGACGCGGGCGTCGTCATCTTGGCAGGTCCAGGTGGGAATGGAGGCGGCGGCATTGGTGCGGCTCGGCACCTGTCGAATCACGGCGTCGACGTCGCACTCTGCTTGTCAGATCCGGAACGGCTCGCTCCTGTTCCCGCGTACCAAAGAAAAGTATTTGCCTCCACAAGCGGCAGAGAAGTCAATCCGCGGCAGCTCGGAGACGTCCGGCCAGAGCTGATTCTCGACGCACTCATTGGGTACAGCCTAAGTGGGTCACCTCGGGGTGTGGCAGCCGACCTGATTCGTTGGGCGAACGAGACCAAGGCTCCGATCCTGGCGCTCGACGTACCTTCGGGCATCGACGCCACGACGGGCGAGGCACCGGGCGAAATGATCGGGCCGCGCTGGACCATGACGCTAGCCCTGCCGAAGACCGGTCTGTTCCCCGATCGAACGGGCCAGCTGTACCTTGCGGACATCGGCATCCCCGAGGGGGTGTACCGTCGATTGCAGCTGCCATATCGCACGCCGTTCGACCATCGCTACAGCGTTCGAATCGAGGCAGTCCGACCGGGCCCACTTTCCGTTTGACCTTGCAAATGCCGGGAGCGCTGCACGATTACTTCGACTGCGACTTGTAGAACTGAACGAGGCCGAGGACGTCCTGCCAGACTAGGCGGCCGATCGGGCCAGAGCTGTATTGTGCTACAGCGATCGTCCTGTTGGGCTTGAGCAGGAAGCCGGTGGCCTGCAAGATATTCCGCTGCTCCTCGTAAAACGCCCCCAGAGTTGCCGCGGTCTCCTTCATCGGAAGCCCGTAGCCGATCGGGAACGTCAGCGAGTGCTCCCTCGCTGTCTCCTGAGCCTTCTCCAGGGGGTCGGTGGAGGCGGCCACCACCGTGATACCGTCATCTCGAAGCTTTCGCCACGCCCTCTCAAATGCAGCCAACTGCTGCTTGCAGTAGGGTCACCAATGGGCACGGTAGAGCAGAAATACTCCCCAGCCATTCCCGAAGCATTCGGGCACGCTGATCCTGCCGTGTGCAACAGTGTCCATGCTGAGGACAGGCAGCGATTCACCACTATCTAGGATTTGGCTTCCTGCTCTCGCCATTGCGAGCCTCCTCTTGTGCTCCCTCGTAAACGCTGGCGTCGCCGACGCCGTGAGCGCAGTCGGCCAACGGACCGCCTTACGGCTTTCAAGGAATAAGTCCTGCGTAAATTGCTATTTCTGTTGCGCCGATGCGGCTGCATCCTTCGCCTTCGCGAACAGAGACAGTTCAACCGTCCCTTCGTCCGCGACGACTTTGGCAAGCGATTGGACGCGCGAAAGCCAGCCCTCAGTGTACTTGGGCCCGATGCGATACTTGTCTCGATTGAACTTCTCAACCCTCGCCCGCACGCGAATGGTCTTGGCCTCGCCGTAGCTACCGGGGGGAAAGAGGATTGCATTTCCGTTGACGTGCTCCTTGCCCCCATCGGTTCGGGGCCGGCCACAAATCGTGAAGGGAACCTCAGCGCTGAACTTCACCGGCGTCTCTGCAATCAGCCGGCCCAGCTTCACGCTCGTGAACTTCGCCTCGAATTTGCAGTCCTTGGGCTCCATTTTCTTGTTGGTTGCCCACTGCTGGAAGTGCTCGGTCTTGGTGTCCTCATTATCGACTTTGATGGTTGTGAGGGGGACTGAACAGGTGCCCGACATCGTGCCGCCTTTCTCATCGTAGGTGACACTGCACTCGACGGCCGAACTCGTGGCGTTGATGCGCTCGCCAAGCCTTGCATCGAATACGGCGTTGAAGGTGCTGTTACCCGAGCTGGGGTCGACGTTGAATTCCTCAGCGTATGCGCCTGTTATGGTCAGGACGGCTGCCAGCACTCCGGTGATTCGCGACATTCGAAAGGTCCTTCCGCATTGGTCCTGATCCCGGCCAGCGGGCGCTCCTCTCAGCGCGGCGCTGCCCTCCTTCCTACGATCCATAGCGTGTCCTGGTTACGCATCAGGAACAGCGCAATGAACGCGCCGAGAACGGGGATCGCTGCGATGAACAGGTGATTCTTGCCAAACGGACTGAGAAGCTGGTTGTAAGTCGAGAGGGTGGAGATCCCGTGCAGGACCATTCCGAGGCCATAAGTCCACTTCTTCCACAGCCCAGCAAGGATGAGAAGACTGAGCAGCAGCTCGAGCACGCCGATGACAGGGACCACGGCGGTCGAAATGGACGAACGATAGAAGGTCGAGAACCCCCGGACTGTCCCCTCAGGCACTGCCAGTTTGTCGATGCTCCACAGCAGCAAGAAGACGCCCAGCCCCACGCGGAGGATGAACAGAGCAACGGCGGTGGTTTTTCCAGTGTCCATTTGCGACCTCACATTGAATCCGACAAAGGTACTCGGCTTGCCGGATTCGGTTACACGAGGAAGTGCCCTGGCACACCGCGCACGACGAGACCTGTAACCGTTTGGCATGGCGACCCATACTGATGGTTGTCGCCCGGTGCCAAAGGCATTAGGACGGAGGATCGATGTGATCTCGGGAAAGCAGATCGTGATACTCGGCGGAGGCAATTCGCCCTTCCGTATCCAGCCGCTTGGTCAAAATGTTGTTGCTTTGTCAGCGCTGTTGCTGGCGCTTTTCGTCCCATCGACCGGCTTCCCACTATCCGCAGAGACAACCTCCTGTGCGGGTATCGAGCGAGAGCATAGTGCCTGGAGCTCCTTGCTCCGCAGGTACGTTCACGACGGGTTGGTGGACTATGAGGGCTGGAAGCGTCAAGGAGTGGGCGAGCTCAACAATTACTTGGCTACTCTTTCGTCGGTATGCACCGCTGATGAGCGAGCGGCAAACCGCGACGAACGGCTCGCCTTTTGGATCAACGCGTACAACGCGTTCACGATCAAGCTGATCCTCGAGCGCTACCCAGTAAGGAGCATTCGGTCCATCGGGTTGCTCCCCCTAGCGGCTTTCAAGGAAAAGTTCATTCCCATGCCTGGCCTCAGAAACGGGGGCTTGTCCCTCGACGAGATTGAGAATGACATCCTTCGCAAAGAGCTTGGGGAGCCACGCATCCACTTTGCCGTTGTCTGCGCCTCGAAGAGTTGCCCCAAATTGCGCTCTCAAGCGTACCGTGCTGGCGGGTTAGATCTGCAGCTCGACCAGGCGGCGCGAGACTTCATCCAAGACTCTTCGAAGAATCGCTATGACGCGGCAAAGCGAACGTTTTACGCGTCCTCGATTTTCAAGTGGTTCCGCGCGGACTTTGAGCGCGCCAAGGGCTCCCTCGCAGCCTTCATCGGTCAATACGCGCAGCCGGACGTGGCCGCGGCGCTCAAGCAGGGCGACGTCCGCATTGAGTTTCTGGACTACGACTGGTCTTTGAACGGGAACTAAGAATGTGCACGAGATGGGACTTGAACCCATACGGCCCTTTTAGGACCAGCGGATTTTAAGTCCGCTGCGTATACCGATTCCGCCACTCGTGCGTGCGTTCGCCGCCGCACTGTCGCTCAGCTTCCGGGGTTTCGCAATCGACGGGTCTCAGTCGATCGCGCGGCCCTTGATGTTATAAGAGCGCCGCATGTTAGAGACGGTCACCAAGGGTTTTCGTGCGGCGAAGAATCGGCTGGCGGGCAAGGTCGAAATCACCCCGGAGATGATCGACGAGTCTCTGCGGGACATTCGGGTCTCTCTCCTCGAGGCGGACGTCGCCTTCGACGTAGTGAAGAAATTCGTCGCCCAGGTTCGCGAAAAGGCGGCCGGCGAGGTGGTGAAGACCTCGATCACCGACAAGAAGGGCCGCACGATGAAAGTCTCGCCGGCCGACCACTTCATCAAGATTTGCCACGACGAGCTGGAGAACTTGATGGGCCCGGTAGACACCAGCCTGAAGTTCGCTCCCAAGGGGCAGATCTCGGGCCTGATGATGGTCGGGCTGCAGGGGTCGGGCAAAACCACCACGGTGGCGAAACTGGCAAACCTCCTGCTCAAGCAGGAGAAGCAGCCCTTGCTGGTGGCCGCGGACATTTACCGGCCGGCTGCAGTCGAACAGCTCAAAGTGCTCGGCGCGCAACTCGAGGTACCGGTCTTCTTCGAGCCCAACCTTTCTCCCCCCGAGCTGGCCAAGCAGGGCTACGCCGCCGCAAGGAGCCAGAAGCGGGACGTGGTGCTGATCGACACCGCTGGTCGATTGGCGATCAACGAAGAGTTGATGGCCGAGCTCGAGGCGATCAAGGCCGCGGTGCATCCCGAAAACACGCTGCTGGTCTGCGATGCGATGATTGGCCAAGACGCGGTGCGCACCGCGGCGGAGTTCGATCGTCGCCTCAACCTCGACGGCTTCATCCTCACCAAGCTCGACGGCGACGCCCGGGGTGGCGCCGCTCTCTCGATCAAGGAAGTGACCGGAAAGCCGATCAAATTCCTGGGGATGGGAGAAAGCCTCGACAAGCTCGAAGAATTTCGACCCGAGGGCCTGGCCAACCGGATTCTCGGCTTCGGCGACATCGTCGGCTTGATGAAGGATTTCGAGGCGGTCGTCGACGAAGAGAAGGCCGAGGAAGACGCGAAGAGGCTGCTCTCAGGGAACTTCACGATGCGCGACTTCGTCGACCAGATCCGCACCGTGCGCAAGATGGGTCCGCTCAAGGATCTGCTCGAGAAGTTTCCGATTTTCGGGGAGATGACCGAACAGTTGAATCCGGACGAGAAAGAGCTCACCAAAATCGAGGCGATGTTCGACTCGATGACCGAGCAGGAGCGGCTTCGCCCGGAGCTTTTGGACGAGCCCCGGATGGACCGCGTCGCCAAGGGCTCCGGCCGGAAAAAGTCCGAGGTGAAAGAGCTGCTCCAAAAGTTCACGATGATGCGCCAAGTGATGGGCTCGATTGGCGCCAATCCCGGGTTGCTCGGCCGGATTCCAGGGTTTCGACAGCTGGGACAGTTGCACAAGCTCAAAGGTTTGGATCTCTCCACCGTGTTCGGCAAGGACGCGAAGATGATGGAGAAGGCGCTCGCCGGTGAGTCGATGCCGATAGCGATGCCCCAAGTGGCGCCCGGTTACACTCCGCCGATGGGGCAAGCCGCGATGGCCAAGGCCCGCCTGATGGGCTACTCGGCGGTCCCGCAGGGAAAAGCCCGTAGCGATGCCGAGCGAGACGCGCTCAAGGAGCGCCGAAAACGCGAGCGGCAAGCTCGGAAGAAGAACCGCCGGCGCAAGTAGCCGAGCTCAATCCTCGGGCCGCTGGCCCAGCTTCCAACGAGGTTGCCTGCGCGGGACCACCAGTCCCCGCGACAGTCGCCGCAGCACCTGCGCCCGCTGGCGACTCTTGTACGCCTGGTGCGAATTCTCCCCTTCCTCGTTTTGAATCGCCGTTTGCTGGTCGACGATCTGAAATTCAGCGAGAGCGAATCCAATTCGGCTCTTGCGAGCGCGATTGTCGTGCTCGGGCGGAGGCAAGAACGCATCGAGTCGGATCGGGATGTCGGCCGCGAAACTCAGCATCCGGTAGTCCTTGCCCGAAAACTTGTTTTTCTCGTGCCTCTGGCGAGTCTCGTAGTCCAGATCCAGATGCAGCTGCTCGCTGTGATGGGCCAGGTGAGGGTACTGGCTCAGCAGCGACTTGAAATTGATCAGCGAGTTCTGAGTCTGCCCGGGCACCACGAAATTGAACGGAAACAGGCGCTGGGTGAGAAAGTAGAGAACCACCAGCACGTCGTCCCGGGTGCGGGTGACGATCCGGAATCGGGTCTTGTCATAGAGCTGGGCGGCGATCGTCTCCTTCTTGGCCAGCAGCTTGGTGATGATCGACTGGTGCGTTTTGTGGGAGTGCGAAAACTCGACGATCGGAAGTCCTTTGCCGCGCATCTCCTCGGCCACCGCCAATACTTTCTCGGTGATCAGCGCCTGGAGCTCGGCCTCCGACATCGCCAGCCGATAGAGGATGTCTCGACCCTCCATGTGCTGGATGACGTGCATCACCTTGAGCACGACGCAAGCGATCCGCCGGTAGCGCACCGGCTCCTTCATCACTGAAGCGTAGAGGAATAAGTCGTGAATCTCCGCCGGCTGCGCGACCGCGTCGCTGACCCGGTAGTCGAAGGTACGGCGCAGGTAGTCCACCGCGTCGCTGAGAATGACCCGCGCCCACGCCTGATCGACCGGATCGTCGGGATTGATCAGGCACAGCCGGAGAAAGCGGTCGACTTCGTCACGAGTGCGAAAATGCAGTCGCCTCCACTCGATTACCGATCCACCGCGCAGGATCAACCGGATTCGCTCGAGTTCCTTGAGCGCCATCTCCTGCACGGTTCGTACCGGAAGGTCCGGCAACAGAGGCTCGAAGGGATTTGCCTTCACGGGAGCTCAGAAAGTGAATGGAAAGTTGATCGGTTCCCCTTGGATTCTGTGTTTCGGGAAGGTCCAGCTTTTGATCAGCCCCGCAAGGCAGCTGGCCAGCGGGGTTCCTTTGAACTCATCGCTCTGACACGAAACGTTGCTCGTCCTTCCATTGGTATGAATCTGCCATCGCATCACCATCCGCCCCGACAGGCTCGGGTCGCGCTTCTTTTGTTCTCCGACGCAGCCCAGAATCGAAGATTTGTTTTGTACCACCACCGACATGATGTCGCTTTGGCCCAGCGTGTCGGGCAGATCGGAGCTTGCGCTACCCGGCGCGGGAGGAACGTAAACGGACCGCCTCTCCGATCGGCTCGCCGGGGCGCGTTCACCTCCGCCTCCAAACTCTTTCTGAAATTCATCGTCGGAAGCTTCCTTCGGCGGCTCCACCGCTCGCGCCACCGTCTGCCTCTCGCTCCTCTCGGACTGGCCGGCCTGTTCAGACGATGAAGAAGACCGGGAACGGTGGCGAACTCGGTCGCGCCGGCTGCCGCTGCTCCGCTCCGGCTCGGCGCTGGCCGTCGCGGGCGGAGATTCGGTCTTGGCCGCGGCGGTTGTTTCCGTCTTCTGATCCGGTGGCTTGGCGCCAGGGGCGGCCGAGGGCGTTGAGGCAGCGGTCGGATTCACCACCGCAGCGGCGGTGGAGGGTTTGGCAGGCTCCGGGGTTGGTGCCTTCTGCGGGGCAGCAGCGACGACGGGGGCCGGAGGCGGCGGGAGGCGAACGAAGTAGAAGGTCACCCCTACGGCTGCCGCGACCATAAGGCCACCGACCAAACCACCAATGATCACTCCTTTGTGCGAGCGTGGCTCGGTATAGCTGCCGAATCGAGGGGCGGACCCGACGCCGATCGGCGCGTCGAAAGCGGTAGGCTGCATCAGGGGCGAAGTCTGGGCGGGCGGCCGCGATGATTGGGGCGCTTCAACCGCGGGGGCTGCGACTGGTGCCGGCCGGTTGAGGGCTTTCATCTCCTCCTGAAGGAGGGAAGCCAGCGCGTTTGCGGCGGAGGGACGCCACCCGTCGCTTTCCGGCAATGGGGCGGCTGCGCTCGCCGCGGGTACTTCGCTGCGCTCGGCTCTGGGAGTTGCCGCGAACACCGATTCGACCGGAGCCGCAAGGCTGGTCGCAGGCGCCGGGGCAATAATTACCGGTTTGGCCGGCCTGGGCGCCAATAGCGAAGACAGCTCGGTCATCTCGGAGAGCGGTCTCCAGTCCGCAAGTCCCAATCTCCAACAAAGCGAATCAGGCCCAATCTCGCCGCTATCCCAGAGCTGCTTCAGTCGTTCCTGGATGATCGGTCCAACCTGCTTGTCTTGAATCGCCACGAACCACTCATAGGTGGGGAGGGGCGCGGCGGCAGGAGCGGGCAGCTGACCCGGAACGGGCGCCTCGTTGCCCGGCGCCTGGTCTGGGAAGGCCGATCCATTGCTCAAATTCGGAGAATCAGGCGACTCGGTCAAGGCCTGATCAAAAACCGCGCCGATCTCCTCGTCCTCAACTCCGCTCAGGATCTCAGCGGCGCTGACGTGCTTTTTGCCATCCTTTCCGTCATGAGCTTCGGCGCCGGGGTTACCGGCAGCCGGCGCTCCTTCGGAGCGGACTGGCTCTGGAAGAGGGACGACGTCGGGTCTGCGGACCAGGATGACATGTCCACACCTCTTGCAGCGGACTTTCGCACCCTTCGCGCCAAGCTTGTCGTCGCTGATCATGTACTGCGCTTGGCAGCTGTCACAGACGAAGCGCATGATCGGTGTCGAGCCCTTTTACCCCTTACGTCCCTGTACTTCTACTTGAGTACCTACTGCCCGGCGCAGCAGGTGCAGATCTTCTGAGAGCGCGAACACCATCAAGTCGCGAATCTTGTGGGCGGTGGTGACGCGGTACGCGGCGCCGGTTTCCCCGATCACCATCCTCTTCACCGGCTCCATTTCGCCCGCGGCAAAAAGACCGGTGCGAACCGCGGTCAGCTCCGCTCCCTCGATCAAACCAGCAACGTCCCGCGGTCCCGCGGTCTTAAGATACTGCCGCACGATCCGATCCAGCGACGCCCGCGCTGGCTCGCTCAATGTTTTCTGGAGCGCCGTTCGCTCAATCTCGATCGCGCGCCGGTTGGCGGTGAACGCAAATTGGTTGGTCGAGAGGCTGATCGCTGCTTGCACCAGGGCTTCCAGTCGATCCGAAGAAAGTCTTTGCGACAGGGCCAGCTCGGGTCGCATCAGCGCCAAAGTTCGCCCCAGCCAATAGTAGACCTCCTTCTGTCCGTGCTCACCGAAGAACTTACCGCCTACTTTCAGGCACACCGGATGGGTGTGACAGATCTCCACTCCTACCTGTGGTTCCGGCACCGGATCGCGCGAGCGCTTCGCCAGTCTCTCGCGGGTGATCACCAGGAAGGGCGAGAAGAGATCGATCGCCTCCATTCCCAACAGTCGCGCGACGTATCGGTAGTGGTGGATCTGATACTCCTGAGCGGACCCGACGTCGATTCGGTGCTTCTTCGGGTTGAGCTGATAGTGGGCCAGCGGAAGGCTGTAGAGCTGCCCCAGCTGCTGATAGAGCAGCGCCATCATTTCGCCGAGCGGCCCGCGGACCTTGGGATGGAAGAGGTGCGTCTGCCAGAGCTGGTCGGTGAGCGGGCGTTGGGCCACTTCTTTGTTTTTCGCGTAAGGCGAGAGCTTGGCGAGGATCTCCTTTTCGTTGTCGCCCGGATTGCCGACCAAGTCGCGGACCGCCTCCGCGGCGAGGTAGGCAGAGTCGTAATCCTTCCTCCGGGCGGACAGCTCGGCGAAGGCGGAACACACGCGCCCGGGGTTGTCGGTGTTTGCCACCGCGCGGCGATACGCGATGATTGCATTCTCCTCGTTTCCCGGCTTCTGCGCGGCCAGATCGGCGTAGGTCTCTTGCACCACCGCGTCGTCCGGCAGCCCCGCGGCAACCACTTGAAAGGCGGACATCGCCGAATCGCGCTGTTGCAGTATTTTCAAGTAGAGCTCGCCCAGCGCGCGCCAAAGCGCCATTCTCGAGCCATGGGTTTCAGAAGTTTTGGGCAACCGCTGGATCATCCTAACGTAGTTTTCCTCGAGCTGTTTCCACCGGTTCTGAGATCCAAGTAGAGCCTCAATCGAGCTGAAGGCATTGAGGAACTTTGGATCCAAATCCAGAGCATCATTAAACGCAGCAACCGCGCGATCGGTCTCTTTCACTTCGTCGCGATAGATTTCTCCGAGGGCGAAGTGGACCAATTTCGCCTTTTGCACATCCTTCCGCAGCTCGGGCTGGGCGAGCATTTTCTCGAGCATTTCTGCCGCCTTCGGCCCCTGGCGGGTCTGGCGATAGAGCACGTACAGCGAATCCATTACCGCCAGGGATTCGGGATGTAGGCGGTGGGCGGCAAGGTAGGCGTCGATCGCCATGTAGGCGTCTGACAGCTTCTCGCGCGCGAGGTCGCCCAGCTCAACGCAGACTTTGAACTTGGCCTCTGCATCGAGCACCTGGATCAGGCTCTGCCGATACTCTGCGGACTTGTCGAAGCGTCCGGCGGCGTCCGCCAGATCGATCAGGGCGCGCAACGAAGGCTCATGATTCGGATCAATCGCAAGCGCCTTCTCGAAGTGATTCTGCGCGCGGTCAAACTGCTTCAGCTCCCGATGGATCTCCGCCAGTTGCCAGTACACCTCGACCACCTCGAGATCGGTGAGGTCATCGCGGTGATGGACCAGGATGGTTTGAAAAACCTTGAGCGCGTCGTCAAAGCGCCTGACATGAACCAGCGAATTTCCCAATCCTTCGAGCGCGGGGAGGTAGGTGGCGTCGAGATCGTACGCTCGCTGATAAGCGGCGAGCGCCTTGTCCTTCTTCTCCAGCTTTTCGGCGACGTAGCCCAACCGGTAGAGCTGGCGGCAAAGCTCCTTCGAGACTGCGGGATCGGTCCCCCCCTCCAAAGCGTTCGCCATATGCGAGGTAACGATCTCCAGCATCCGTTCCCCGCGCTCCCACTTTTCCCGGGCGATGTAGATGTCCGCCAAGGGCCTGGCCGCTTCGTACGAGTTGGGAACCAGCCGCAGCGCTTGTTCGTACCAATCCGCGGCGGCGTTCGGATCCTCCTTCTTCTCCGCGTGGTACTTCCCGATCGCCAACAGCGCAATGCACTTGGCTTCGCGGTCTTCGGCGGCGTCAGCCTCTTGAATCAATGCCTGCTCGAAGGAGCCCCAGTCACCCTCGCGCTCATAAAGCTCGCGGATCGCGCGGATCGCCGGGACAAACCGCGGATTGATCCGGAGCGCCTCGCGAAACGACTGCTTCGCATTTTGTGGCTCGAGCAACATCTCTAGCTGGATCTGGCCCATCCGGTAGTACAGCTCTAGCGCTTCCGGGCTGGCCCCGAGCAACTCGGCCTCTTGGCGCAGCATGTCGAGGGCGAAGGGCCAGTTGCCGCTGCGTTCGTAGAGGATGCCCAAGTCGTGGATCGCCGGGCGGCACTGGGGATCCAACTCCAGCGCCTGCTGGTAGGCGCTCGCGGCCCGATCCACCTGCTTGAGCTGTTGGTGAAAGAGTTCTCCCATTGCGACCCGGAGCTCGGCCTGCTCCGGCGCGGAGGTGGAAAGTTGGACATGCCGCTCGATCACCCCAAGCAGCTCGTCCCACCGTCCCTGATCCCGGCGCAATCGTTCGAGCGTTCGGATCGCGGGCAGATTTTGCGGATCGATTGACAAAATCTGTTCGATACAGGCGTCGGCGTTGGCCAGATTCTGGAACTTGCTTTCCCAGATTGAAGCGCTCTTGAACAGGCTCTTCACCTTCTCGCGGTAGTCGGGGGAGAGCTCGAATTGCCGCTGGTAGATGGAGAGAAGATCGCTCGCCTGATCGGTCTTGGTGTACAAGCGCTCCAAGCCGTCCAAGGCCGTCGCGTTGTTCGGCTCGAATTCCAACGCTTCCCGGTACGCGACAATCGCGCCTGCCTCGTCGTTGAGCTCTCGCTCGTAGACCTGCGCCGCTTCGACCTGCAACCGCGCCCGCTTCTCGTCGGTGGCAGCCAACCCACCCGCGCGAATCAGGGTATTGGCGACCTCGGGCCAGGCTTTTTGACGCCGGTAGAGGGAGATCAGCGCGTCCATCGTGTCTTCGTCCGGCTCGAGGGCCAACGCCCGGAGCAGCGCGTTGACCGACTCGCCGGGATCGGAGAGCTGTTCGTCGTAGCTACGAGCGATTTCGCGAAGGATCTGCTTGCGAGCCTCGATCGAGCTACTTGCTTCGAGCTTCTGCTCGAGCGCGACCACATGCTCGCGGTGGCGGCCCCGACGCTGAAACATTTCCGCCAGCGCGTCCAACGCCAGCGCGTTGGTGGGATCAAACTCGAGAATCTTGCGGAGCGCCGTTTCCGCCGACTCCGGATCATCGAGTTTCTGATCGTGCACCTGGGCGAGAACCAGATAGGTGCGCTCGGCCAGCGGTCCGCGGGGTAGATCCTCGGCGACCTCTTCGTAGACCGCCGCTAATTCCTCGTAGGAGCCGGTTTCAGCCGCCAGTCGCTCCACCTCTTCGTGCAAGGCACTGTCGGCGGGGTTGTGCTGCAAGGCCCGGCAGATCGCCAAAAACGCGACGTCCTTCTGGCCGAGCTTCGACTCCTGGACGCTGGCCAGGTCGCGCAGGGCGGCAACCTTCTCCTCGTCGGTGACCAGGTTCGTCAGATATCGGTCGATCAGCTGGGCATAAGCGCGCCAGTCCTTGAGCTGCCCGTACAGCTCCTTCGCCCGCTCAAAGGCGGTGCGATTGGCCGGGTCCAACTCGAGGACCTTCTCGAGGGCAGCGCCCGCGCTCTCCGGTTTGCCGGCAGGTCCCTTCCACAGCTCAACTATCTCGAACATCGTAGCGATCGCCCGGTCGCGCTCTTCCTGCTGAAGCTCAATTTGCGAACGCAGCTCGAGAACCCGCGCCGCCTCCGCGTACGCCTTGAGCGCCAAGAACACCTGGTAGATCCGATCCAGCTCGGGTCCGCGGTGGGGCTCGACCTCCAAAGACCTCCGGGCGGCGTCGAGTGCTTCCTCGCGGCGGCCGATTTGAGTCAAAAGCTCCGCCAGGCGGATCCGCAAATCCTTCACGCCTTCGGCGGATTCCTGGAGCGGAATCAGCCGCCGGAGGATCACGATCAGGTCCTCATTGCGGCCAAGGCTTTCGTAGATTCGGCGCAGCGCTTCGAGCGAAGGTTGGTGCCGCGGATCGCGATCCAGAGTAGTCTTGAGCGGAGCAATCGCTTCTTCCGGGCGCCCAAGCTTTTCGACCAGAATCACCCCCAGCTGACTGTTGAGCCGGACCAGCTCGCGCGGCTCAAGCGGTTGGGTCAACTGCTGAGTGAGAAGCTCCTTCAGCTCCTCGTAGCGCTCGCCCTTTTCCAGCAAGCCTGCCAGCGCGGTAGAGGCCTGCAGATTGCGCGGGTTCTTGGCCAACAGCTCCCGGTAAAGCCCGACCGACTGAGTCACATCCGACAGACCGTCGGCCGAAACCTCCGCCATCCGCGCCAAAATTCGTTCTTTTTCCTTTCCGCTGACCAACTCGCGCTGATGAGTCAGCATTTGATACAGCTTCCGTTGATCGCCGCTCGCTTGATAGATCTGCTCCAACAGTCGCGCCGCAGCGAGGTGCGCCTTATCCAGCTCCAGAATCTGCTCGTACGCGGCTGCCGCCCGGGTTGGATCCCCCAACTTTCCCTGTTGCAGTTGGCCAAAACGGAACAGCAGGCCGATCTTCTCCTGGGGATCGGAGGCGAGTTGGATCAGATCTTCCAAAACGGCGGCCAGCTCAGCGGGCTTGTCCAGCTGGGTGTAGAGTCGGTCGAGCGCCGGCAGGGCCTGGGACAAGCTCTCCGCGCTCAGCTGCCGCGCCTTCTCGTAATACTCCGCCGCCCGCGCAGGTTCCTGCAGTCGCTGGTCGAAAAGTTGGCCGAGCGCCAAGCAAATCTCGGCGGCGTCCTTCGCCTCGGCGATCCGGGGCAGCTGCTCCTCATAGGCCACCGCCAATTCGTCGAAGGTCTTGGCCACCTCGGCGGTGCGCTCGAGCGCCTTGCGCAGCTCGGGATCATTGGGGTCTTCCTTGAATGCCCGCCAGAGCGCAAGAAAGCCGAGCTCCGGCTCACCCTGCTTCTCTCGAAGCGACGCCAGCTCGATCCACAGCTCCTTGCGCTCGCGGACGGCGCGGCTGACGCCCACCCGCGTCTCGAGGATCTGGATCAGCTTGACGATGTCATGGCTCGCGCGCGCAGCGCTGATCAACAGGCCGTTCGCCGTCTCGTTCTGTGGCTCGGCCGCTGCAATCGCCTCGATTCTCTGCAGCGCCCCGAGATGCTTCGAATCCGCGCCAAGAATCTCACCGTAAAGCTCGAGAGCGCCGACTCGATCCATCAAACGACTTTCCCGGATTTGAGCGAGCCGAAACTTCAGATCGAGATTCGGTTGATCGGATTTTTGCAGGCGTTTGGTCAGCACATCGGCCAGCTCAGGCCAACGCTCCAGCTTCTGGCACAGCTGTTCCATCCGCTCGAGCACCACCGGGTCGTCGGGGCGCAGCTCGAGCACTCGGCGGAAAGTGGCCAGCGCGCCAGCCTCGTCCTTCAGTTGCTCTTGCTGAAGAGCGCCCATCTGCAACAAAAGCGCGGATCGCCTTGCGGGATCCTCCACCGCCGAGGCCTGGCGACGCAGCACCTCGTAGAGCTCGCGCGCCTTGCCCATCTGGTGAAACAGTCGCGCGACGTTTTCCAGGGCCTCGTGATTGGAGGGGTCCAGCTCGACCACCCGCTGCCAGCTCGCCGCCGCTTTTTCCGTCTCCTGGTTCGCGTCCTGCACCCGAGCCAGGGCGGAGTAGATGGCCAATCGCGCGGCATCGTCGCTGGCTTTATCGGCCACTTCGCGAAGCAGGCTGGAGAGGTCCTCGCTCGCTTCGGCCGGACCGACCAGCTTGAGACAGAGGGCGAGCGGCTCTGGATCTGCCGGCATCTCCCGCAACGCCCGGGTGGCGGCAACGAACGCCATCTGCGGATTGTGCAGAGACTCGGAGTAGATCTCCACCACCTTGCAGAGCAATTTGCAGCGCTGCTGCGGGGACGTTTCGGCGGCGATCCTCGAATCGAGCATCTGCACCAACTTGAGGTGGTCCCCAGTCGACGTAAAGAGCGGCTCGAGCACCATGGCTGCCTCCGCCCGGAGCGGATTGTCAGGGCGCGCCATCTCTTCCAATGCGCCCACCGCAGCCGGATGATTCGGCCGACGCCGCAGAACCCCCTGAAAGAGCTCCAAGGCTCCTCGAGGATCCTGCAACCGGCTAAGCTTGAGCCGTCCGAGTCGGACCGTGAGCTCGCACGCTTCTTCCAGCGCTCCCACTCCCTCGGCGATCCGAATCTCCTGCTCAATCAGAGAAGCCAGCTCGGGATATCGCTCGGCAGAGGCCAACACCGCATCCAGGAATTTGATCGCGTTCGCGTCGTCGGGCTTGCGCTTGAGGATTTCCTGGTAGGCCTCGATCGCCAGGTCTTTGTCGGCGAGCGTCTCCTCCGCCAGCTTTCCGAGCTCAAACAACAGGTTGATCTGTTTGGGAACGGATCGCTCCAGCTCGACCTGCCGCTTGATTGTTTGAGCCAGCTTGCGGAACGCCTGGTTCTTGCGATGAATCGCGGCCAACGTCTTGAGCACGCCAGCGTTTTTGGGCTCCCGCTCGGCCACCTGCTCCCAGGCCCGAGCCGCCATGTCCGCCCGATTCAACCGCTCGCCGTAGATCACCGCCAGCCGACGCCAGAGGTCAGCAGCCACCGCCGCGCTGAGCCCACGTTGGAGCTGGCGCTCATAGTTCTCCGCCAGCTCCTCGAACGCTCCCGTCTCGACCCCGAGCCGATACGATTCCTCTCGCACGGTTTCGTTTTCGGGATTTTCGGCGAAGGCTCTCAATTGGGAGTTGAACGCAGCGGCTCGATGCCCGAGCAGCTCGTGAATCCCGGCTATTTCCTTGAGCAGCTCGAAACGCTTGTCTGGTGCAGCGGTGACCAACCGGATCTCCAGCACCTCGACCAGCTTCTGCCTTTCGTTGGCGCTGCGGTAAATCGGCTCGAGGATCCGCGCGACCTCCTGCTTTACCGGGTCCTGCTGCAACAGTTGCTCGAGGCCGAGAACCAGAGCGGGCTCGCGCGGGAACAACCCCAGCGCCTGCTGATACGCAGATACCGCTGTGCTCGGCTGACCCTCTTTTTGCAACAGAGCGGCGCGACGAACCACATACTCCTTCTTCGATCGTGGATCCGGCACCAGCTCGGCGAGTTGATCCAAAATCTCGGCCTGCTCGGCAAAGCGTTGAGTCTTTCCGAGCAGTCGGTCCATCGCCTCCAGCGCTTCAATGTTCTTTTGTAAAACCAACGAGGCTTGGAAGGCGTCGATCGCCGCGGCGTCGTTGCCCGCCGCTTCGTGTGCGGCGCCGGCCTTCAGCAACAGCGGACCCCGGTCCTCGGGTTGTTGCGCAAGCTGTACTTTGCGCATGAAAATCTCCGACAGGCTGGTCGCATTCTTGGATTGCTCATAGAGTCCGCTGAGGCTGTCCAGCGCCTGCCGGTCCTGCGGAGCTTTGGTCAACAGCTCGCGCCAGAGGCGAATCGCCGGATCCGTCTGGCCGAGCTGTCCTCTGATCTCGGCGGCGCGACGCAAAAGATCGGGGATCCCTTCATCCTCCGGTAAAAGCGCGCCCGCGGCATTCTCGTAGACTTGCGCCAACTCCTCCAGCGCGTGAGTTTCGCGTGCCAACCGCTCCAGATCGGGTTGAACTGCGGCGCGGTCCAATCCCTCGACAAATGCGCCGGCGGCTGCGGCGAAAGCCAGCTCTGGCCGCTGCATTTCCCGCTCGTAGATGGTGCGAATTTCCGCGGCCAGGCGAACCCGCTCCTGCGGCAGCGCCGTTTCCATTCGGGTTTCGCGGATCCCCACCCGCCGAGCGTGATCGCCGGCGGTGGCAAGGATCGGATCGATGATCTCCAGGGCGGCAGCGCTTTGAGGAGTGTTCAGCTTTGCCATCTCCTCCAGGGCGGCCAATGTGTTTTGATGGCTCGAATCCGCGGCCAGGATTTGCCGGTAGAGCTGCAGCGCTCCGGCGGGGTCGCCCAGGCGGGACGCGCGCAGCTGAGCCAGGCGGAAGCCGACCTCCCGAGCCTGCGGGTTTTGGCCTTCCTGAGCTCGGCGCAGCTCGAGCGCCGAAGCGAGCTCCTTTGGCTGGTCCAGCTCGGTGTAGAGCCGGTCGAGCGCGCTGGTGGCGTCGCGATTCAGGGAGTCCAGCTCGGCAATTCGCTTCCAGCAAAGCGCCGCGTTGGGCTTGCGACCCAGCGGTTGCTCGTAAAGGGCGGCGGCCTCTCGCCAGAGCACGATTTTCTCGGCCGGGTCGGCGATCAAGTCCGCCAGCCTCTCCGATACCTCCGCCAGCAAGCTCCACTCTTCGCGGCCGCGATAGAGGCGCTGCAGGATTCGGAGCACCTCGGTGTTTTTTGGATCGAGCGTCAGCGCTTTGTTGAGCTGGGTGATCGCGCCGGCCGGATTGTTGAGTCTTTTCTCGTAAAGCTCCGCCAGCTCGCGATGAATCGCGAACCGAGCCGGGCCGACATCGCTCTCCAGCAGCTCCTCGAGAATTTCCGCGAAGCTATCCAGCGCGTTGGCGTCCTGCGCTGCCTGGCGAGCAACATTGCGCAAGGCGGGATCCCCAGGCGAAAGGCGCAGCGCTCGTACCAAAGCGCCAAAAGCCAGGTCGGGTTGGCGCAGCTGGTGCAAATGGATGTAGGCCGCGCGCTTGAGGGAGAGCAGGCGCTCCAGGCTGTCCTTGGCGGTGGTGGCGATCACTTCCAGCGCACCGACCAGCTTGCGATGATCCTTGGCCCACTCGTACGCGGGCAGGAGAGCCCGGGCCGCCTCCTCCCGATAGGAAGGATCGCCGAGCAGGCCCTCCAGCTCGGAGATCGCTGTTGGGTCAAACGGGCGCTGGTGCAGAAGCTCGACGGACCTCTTGATCGCCTCAGCGCGGCTTTTGGCCGAGGCGGCGACCAGCCGGGATCGTTTCTGATTCAGCTCGGCGATCAGCTTCTTGTCCTTGGCACTCTCGGCCAATTCGATCTGCCGGGCGAGCACCAGCGAAAGGGCGTCGACCTGACCACTCTCCTCCAGCAGTTGAGCCACTCGGGGCAGGTGCTCCACCTCGGCGGCTCCCGCCTTGATCGCGTTCTGAAGCGCTTCCGCGGCTTCTTTGGGCTTGGAGAGCTGCTGTTGCAGCTCGGCGAATCGGACATACAGCCCGGCCTTCTCTCCGTTCTCCGCCACCAGAATGCGCCTGCGAAGCACCTGATCCGCTTCCGCGATTCGTTGAGCCTGCAGATGTAGCTCGAGCAGGCGATCGAGAATTTCCGGATCGTCGGGCGAATGGAGCAGCGCCGATTGGAACATCAAGGAGGCATCCTCGACCGCCCCACGCTCCAGCGAAAGCTGCGCGGCCTCGCGCAAGAGCGTGACCGCGAGCTTCGAGTCCGGTACCCGCTCGGCGAGCTGGGCCAAGAGTTTCGCCAGCTCACGCTCGGAGCCAGCCGCCTTTGCAAGCCGCGTCGCTTCGGCCCGCAAGCTCTGGTTCGAGGGATTCGCCGATATGCCCTGCATCGCGGAATGCAGATCTCCCGAGCGTTGGCTGGTGGCGGCGGGGGTTGGATCTGGGCTCGCGGTGCGCGGTTGCTTGGATGGCGCTTTACTCACCGTCGAAAGCGCGGCGTTTGCTTCCGAATCATTCGGCGTCCGCTTGACCACCTCGCGCCAAGCGGCGAGCGCCTCTTCCGAACGACCATCCAAATCGTCGAGCAGCGTTGCGAGCGAGCGCCACAGCTCGAGCGCGTCTCCTGCGGCGAGCTCCGCTGCGTGGCGTAACGCCACCGCCAGCTCCCATTCGGTATGGCTGGCTTTCGCGTGCGCGGTCAACACCGCGACCAGATTCGGCGGCCGTGCCGGCTCGCGCAGAAGCCTTTTTAGAATCCCGAATGCCCGCCGATGATCTCGGTGCTTGGCGAACGCATCGACCACCTCACCGATGAAGACCCGGCGAGTGATCGTCGATACCGAAGCGCGCAGCGCGCAGGTCAGCACCGACTCGAGGGGCTCGAGCTCTTGAGACTGGAGGAACAATTCCGCGAGTTGAAACGCGGCTTGGGTATTGAACGGATCGACCTGTAGGATCGCTTCGAGATGGCGGCGTGCGGCTGCCACATCCTGAACTTGAAAAATGTAGAGGTCCGCCAGCCGGAGCCGCAGCGCCACCTCGGCCGATCGGTCGCGCAGCGAATCCAGATGCTTCTCCAGTAGCTTGAGGGCGGAGTTGGTCCGATTCGCTTCGATCATCAGCTCTGCCGCGAGCCCGACCGCCTCGGCCCGACCGGGATCCAACCCCGCTGCTTTTTCAAAGGCCCCAAGGGCCCCGACGTGATCCTGCAACTTCGTGAGCTTCCAGACCCCGAGCCGGATCCAGAGATCCACCTTCGCGCTCGAGTCCTTGGTCTGAACCGCCATCTTCTCGATCGCGGAAGCGGCGCTGGCCAAGTCGCCGCTCTTGGTGGCGATCAGCTCGAGCAACCAGAGCGCCTCCGGCATTGCCGGCCAGAGCGAGAAGCAGCGATCCAGCGCCTCCTGGATCTTGGGAGCCGCGTCCGGCTGCTGGTCGGCGAATAGCTTGGCCACCAAGAGCGAAAGGCGCGCTGCGTTCTTCGGATCTCGCTCCTCGAGCGATGCCGTGCGCAGAACCCGAATTTGATCCCTCCAGGTTTCCTTCAGGTTTTGAACGCCGCGCCGAATCTTCTCCGCGCGAGGGTTCTTCGGCTCGATCGCGATCGCAGTCTGGATCGCCTTGAGGGCCAGCTCGTGAGCGAACGGATCGTCCGCGAGCTGCTCGGCGAACGCCGCATATTCGGCTGCCATCCCGGCGTTTCCGAGCGAAGCGCGTTCCCGTTCCAGCGACTCGAACGCGCTCTGGTAACGCCGACCGGAGAGAAACAGCTGCCGAATCCGACGGAACGCCCGACGGTCTTTCGGGTCCGCCTTGCTCGCGCGCTGGCAGCAGAGGACGGCGCGATCGCGCCGGTGCAGGCGTGTCTCGTAGAGATCCGCCGCCTTGAGCAGCAGCGAAGCGGATTCCGCGCCTGTCGCTTGATCCGCCAACCACTCGAGCACCGCCGCGAGCGAAAGATAGTCGCCGGCGGTTTCGTAGATCAGCTTGAGCCCTCGAAGCGGCTCGACCGAGTCCGGCGCAACCAGAAGGGCTTGCCGATAAAAGAGTTCGGCTTGGGCGGGATCATTGGCGCGATTTCGCACCAGCTCCGCGGCTCGGCAAAGCAGATGACTTGCCTCGAAATCGTCGGAACTCTCCGAGGCGCGCGTCTCATACAACTTGACCAGATCCTCGATCCGGCCCGAGCGCTCGAGGGATTCTTCTGCCTCCGCGAGAAAGCCATCCGCCGGCAGATCTTCCGCGAAACGCGTGGGGCTGGAGCTCTTCATGGAAAGGGAGGCGCAGTGGGGGCGACAGGGAAAGTTTAGCGTTCGGGGACCCTCTGCGGCAATTGGGTCCAAGCGCCCAACCCATTAGAACTACACCGGTTTTGGACCTTCACTCCGCGGATGTCGGAGGCGGCTCTTCAGCGTGCGTCGCGGTCAAAACCTCGAGGCGCGCCGCCGAATCCCGGTCCCCCGCACGGTGGTACAGCTCGAGCGCGTGGTCTTTTCTCCCAAGCGCCTCGGCCAATTGCGCGGCCTTCTGCCATTGGCCCACCTGCTCGTACATTTCTAGAGCTTTGTCCTTGCGCTCCGCCTTTTCCCAGGCCTCGGCCGCAGCCAACGCATCGCCGGTCCACTCGAGCCAACGGGCTTTCACGGAGGGTTTGTTCTCGCTCTCCGCCTGTTGAATCTCGCGGCGTGCGAGAGCCATCGCCTCATCGTCCAGCTTCACGTTTTGAAGAAAGCGGAAGGCCTTGGCTGGCGGAAGCTCCAGCAGGACGCGGGCCGCTTCGTCGCGGCGATTTTCACCGAGCAAGAGCACCGCGGCTCCGAGCCGGTCTCCTCGCTTGACCAGTTCTTCCACCTCGAGCCGGCGAATTCGTTGAGCGCCCTCCGCATCTTTCGCCCGCTCGTAGGCCTTGCGCGCGTTCCCCAATTTTCCGGCGCGCTCCCAGGCCAAAGCCGCCTGATCGAACTGTCGAGCGCGCTCGTAGAGCCGGGCCACGTTCTGGAAGTCCGACGTTTCCACGTAGCGCTCCATCAACAGCTCGTACGCGCCCGCCTTCTCGAGGATCGCGCGGCTCTCGTCGGCTGGAATCAGCTTGATGATGCGCCGAGCGCCGTCCCAGTCCTTTGTCGCGACCGCGCGGCGCAAGTCGCTTTTGAGATCTTTTCCCTTTTCGATGACGGGAGCAGCGGGAGCAGCCACCGCCTGCTCCTGATCCGCCTGCTTGCCACTTGCGGCGAACGCCAGCTCGGCACGACGCTGGTCGCCGACCGCGCGCCAGATTGAGCCGAGCGTGAACATCATCTCCGCAAAGGCGTTGCCTTTCTCATCGGCGGGCGCGGGCGGCTTCTCGGTCCCGGGCGCGTCGGTTGCGTCAGGTGTCGACTCCGAGGCGACTTTGACTTCCCCCTCGGCTTCGGTCGGCGGGGGCACCGGCGCTTCCTCCGGAGGTACCGCGGCATCGGGGGTCACCGGCGCTTCCTCGGGAGCTACCAGGGCCTCGGGAGCCGCTTCTTTGTCCGCGGCAGCGGCAGCAACCGGAGCGGGGGGCGCCGTTTGTCGGCCGACGCGCAGGAGCGTCGTGATCAAACGGCCGCGGGTGTTGAAATCCAGCTGATCAATGGAGCGGAGCCTGAGCGGCTTGAGCTGCCTGAGAATTTCCTCCAGGGAAGCCTTTTGCTTTGCAAAGTCTTTCTGCGAATAGGCTTTTTCCAGGGAAGCGAGCTCGGACCGAACCCTGAAGGCGTTGGCCTCCGGATCATGCCGATCGCTTGAGAACCCGCGGCGGTCCGGCCGCCCTCGGCCCCTGCGTTCGGTTCTCTTTTCGCGCCGATTGCCCTCTGCCAAAACCAACCTCTCCTAAGAGAGGTCAGAAGGCATAGCGCAAAGTCGGCGTGATTGCGAAGCCGTACGTCTTCGCACGGGCCAGATACGAGCCCGCCACTTCGAAGCCAATCGAAAAATGCCGCACGTGCGTGAAGTATTCGATCCCGGGACCGGCCATCAGCAAGATATCGGTCCTGGGAAGTAGCACGGTCGGATAGAACTTCGCGTACCCGGCAGCGGCTCGCAGATAAATCCAGGTCCGGCGAACCCCACTGTCATCGGCGAAACCGATCAAGCTCGCCCTCAGGGCAGCGCCGGGCACCAGGGCCGCAAAATCTCCCGAGGCGTATCCGTTGGAGAGTCCGACGTACTGCGAGCCCGCCGGATTGGCGGTGAAGGTGACGAACAATCCGGCGGCCAGGTACTCGTTGAAATCATATCCAAGCTCCGCCTGGACCATTTCCCCGGTGGAAAACGGAGAGGGACGGCCGCTGGTGGTGGGAGGGTTGGTGAGAACGAACGCACCCGCTTCGGCTCGAACGTAGAATCCCCGCTCCACCTCGGAAAGGCGGGGCGGCTCTGACGAACGGCGGGACTCGGCAGCGGTTTGGGCTCCCGCGGCACAAGGCAGCAAGATCATGCAAAAAACTACGCGGCACGTTTTCACGGCGTTCCTCGCTACGTTTAGGCGGTGAAGAGCGACAGGCGCTGCACCGCTGGGATTGAACAGCTGTGGGACCTACTCTCCGGACGGCTTGAAGATGAAAGGATAGGTGACGATCACCACGCCGCCGCCCTTCGGTTTGGGAAACAGCCAGGTGTGTACGCGCCCGGCGACGCAAGTCTCCAAGTCCGCGTTGCCGGCCGTTGATTGAGCCACCTGGGACGAGGCAACCGTACCCGCGGCGCTGATCACGAATTTCACAGTGACCTTACCGGCCAGCTTCGGATAACGCGTGAGCTGACTCTCGTAGCAGTAACGAATCTGGTTTCGGTTCGCGTGGATCACCCGTCGGATCAGCTCCTTGTCCAAGGAACCCATCACTTCCGGCTCGGAGCTGGTGATCCCCACATCCGAGCTCTTCTTCGCACCCAGCATTCCGGTTCCCATTCCGTAACTGCCGACCCCGCCGCCACGACCTTTGGTTCCAATTCCACCGATCCCAACGGTATCGCCGGTTCCCCCGCCGCCCGAGCCAGTTCCCTTCAAGCCGAGCCCGCCAAACCCGCGAGCATCGCCGGTGGTGTTGCCGAACATGTTCCCCATCGCGCTCTTCAGCTCACCGCCCAGCCCCTTGCCGAACACGCTCGAGATCGGTCCGCCGCCGCCGCCGAAAATTTTCTGCGCCATCAGCCGAGCCACATTCTTGTCGTTCGGATCCCCTTTGGGCACGGCGCGCGCGTTGCGTTTGGGCGCGTCCTTCTTCCCCATCTGGCCCTCTTCACCGCGGTGCTTGGCGGCCATCTCACCCCCGTTCTTCTGGTGAGCAAGCCGTTCCAGAAATGGGTTCTTCTGAAGCTGCGCAGGCTTGATGATCAGCTTGGCGATTCGCGCCTGAGTGGTGGAGAGCTCGTCCTTGTACCCCTCCCCTTCCAACGAGCGGTTCATCGCGGTGATCACGAACAGCGCCGCCAGAAAGAACAACAATAGGAAAATGTTGAGCGCGGTGAAATCGATCGTCTCGAAGAATGGGACGAACACCGGCTTGGGAATCGGCTGAAAATTGACTTCCACCGTCACTCCGCCGAGGTCCACCCAAGCGAAGTCGCCTCGCTCGAGCAGAACTCTTTTCGCCTCGCCGTCCGCCTCTGCTTGTCGGGTTTCGGTCAGCTGCTTGAGCGTGGTGGGTGCACCGGCTCGCACCAATTCCCCATTCATCCGGTTGGTGAAGCGAAGGTGGAAGCCATCGCGGTCGGCCTTGATCACATCGAACTTGCGGCCGCCCAAGCGAGCGTCGCCGATGATGAAGTCCACCCCATGGGCGGAGCCCACCGAAAAGGACTTTGCGTCGGGCTTGAGCAGGAACTCTCCCACGATCTGGTCGCCCCAGAGAAACCTCAATTCGAGTCCAAGCGGTCCTGCCCCTTTCGACGAACGCGCTCGCGACCGAGGCGCTTCGCGCGCGGTTGGCTTTGGCGGACGCGGTGGCTCTGGGGCGCTCTCGGTTGGGATTGGAGCGCTGGCCGCGTCGGCAAGCGCGGAGACGACTGCCGGACTGGATTCGACGGACGCGGCCTCGCTCGCCGCATCTGCGGTTTGCGGCGAAGCGACCTTTACCAGATTGGCCGCGGCCTCGCTGGTGCGCGGCTCGATTCGAATCACGGTACTGCCGACCCGAATCTCATCGCCCGAGCCAACCGGTCCCTTGTTGACGCGCTTACCGTTTACGTACGTGCCCTCGACGCTCCCCATGTCGACAATCGAGATCGCGCCATTGGCGCCCACCTCGATCACCGAATGGATCCGGGAGACCTTCTCGTCGTCCAGGCAGAGGTGGGCAGACGCCAGGCGACCGATCTTGATGATGTCGCGATCGTAGTCCTTGCTCGCGACCAGCTGATCGCCCTTGTAAACCTTAAGTGTAAGCGGGACGGCCATGCAATCTCCTAGAGCTCCCCCACCGACTCCATCACCTTCTGCTTGAACTCCTCCCGAATCCGAATCAGGTTCGAATGCTTCACCGCCTTGCGGCCTTCGACGTATTCCCCATCCGGACGGCTCAGGTCGCCCTCGATCGTGTCATCCTCGAAGTTGATGGTGGTGGTCCGGCTGGGGTGAGCGCTCTCACCGCCTGACTTCTTGTCCTCGGCGGTTGCAGTCCCCGCGAAGGCGAGAGTCGCGACCAGCGCGAGCGTCGGGATCATCCACCTAGTGTTTTTCAGCCGGTTCATCCTTGTCTCCCTTTGCCGCCTTGGGTTTGCTCGATGCGGCCGTCGATCCCACCTTTTTGGCTTGCTCCTGCGCGAGCTTTGCTTCCAGCTTGACTTGCGAAATCTGCTGCGCTTCCTGCAGCAGCGCGAACACCGGAGCATCGGAAGGCAGCGCAGCCTCTCCTCCGGCGATCTGGATGTACTTCTTGTAGAGTTGCACCGCGCGCTCGGGTGCGTCCTTGTGTCGATGCAGAATGATCGCTCGGTCGAGGTAAACCTCTGCCAACTCCGGGTTCAGCTTCTCGGCGATGTCGTACTCCTGCATCGCCTTGTCGTACTGAGCCATCCCCTTGTAGGCGACCCCGAGATCGAGATGGAGATCGGCGTTGTTGCGGTAGGTCTGCGCCAGCCGCCGCAAGTGTTCTTCCGCGCCCGGATAATTTCCTTCTTCGATCGCAAGCTTCGCCAACATGACCCGAGAGGGGATGTAGTCGGAGCGTCCCGCCAGCGCGCTTTTGAATTCTAGATGCGCCTTGGTCGGCTCCTTCTCCTGAAGAAAAATCAGCCCCAACGCGTGGTGCAAGTCGGGGTTGCGCTCGTCGAGCTTGAGCGCGCGCAGCACCACCAGCTTCGCCATCGAAACCTGCTTCCGGTCCAGATAGCAGAGCATCATCACTCGATAGGCCTCGAGGGTGCGCGGGTCATGAATCAAGGCCTGTCGAGCGAGGTCCATCGCCTTGTCGCAGTCGCCGGCATCGCGCTGCATCTCCGCCACTCGGACCCTCACCCGCGAATCTTCCGGGCGGATCGCAAGCAGCTTGTTGTAGACCTGTGCAGCCTCGAGCACGTTTCCGGCATTCTGCGCGATCACTGCCAAGTTCTCGGCCGCTTCGGTCAAGCTAGGTTTGAGCCGGAGCGCGGACTGGTAATGAGACCGCGCCAGATCCACCCTTCCAAGACGCTGGGCGATGACCCCGAGGTTGTACTCGGCTTCGGCGAAATTCGGGTCGTCCTCCAGCACCGCCTGGAATTTCCTTTCGAGGGAGGAATAGTCGAAGACGTTGGTCTTCTTCTGTGCCTCGAAGTCCTTCACCGCTTCCTCGAAGAGCAGTTTCGAATGGCTGGAAATCAGGGGGGCCTGCAGCGTAGCGAGCTTGGTCGGGGCGGGCCCAGTCGAGGTCGGCCGAGCGACTTCCTTCGTTCCCGCGCACCCGGCGCCCCAGATCCCGACTCCGATCAGTCCCGCCACCCAGAGGCCGGACCAGATTTGCGCAGGTCGGCTCACAGCACGTCCTCCGGCTCCTGGTTTTTCTCCTTCTTGCCCTCGGCGCGGGTCGGCGGCGTTTCCGCTTGAGCGCGCGGCCTCGTCGGTTCGGTGGGAGTGACATCCGTTCCGAGGTCCTGCTTCGGGTGCTTGGAGACCGAGGGCTCCTTGATCGTCTGGGCCGCATGGGCCACCGTCGCTGCGCCGACCGAGGTCGGCTGAATCGCAGTCAGCAAGTCCGCCCCGGACGACTCAACTTTGATGCTCTTGAGATCCCGAACTTTCTCCAGCATCGGGGGGTATTGGTCTGGACGATAGGTTTCGCGGAGAAACTTGAGGCTGTCCGCATAGCATCGGTTGAAGATCTCCAGCTCGCGGCTCTTTTGAACTGCGTGCGCGAATGCCTCGGCGGCCTTGTCCTTCACCGGCTGGGCCTGATGGGACAATTCGTCGCGTAGAGCGTCCTGAAGCTCCGGAGTGGCACCGTGGGGCATCGGAGCATTGACCAGCGAGTTGGCGAAATTGTCATACGCTCGACCGATCTGCGAGAGAGCGCAGATCGCCGGCTCGGCGGACTTGAACGCCACCGTCTGGGTATAGAGCTTCTGCACCGCTTCCAAACCGCGCGCCTTGTCCTTCAGCCCCTGTTTGAAATCTTTTTCCGGATGAGGGAGCTTGCCCCAGCGCAAACGGATCGCGACGTAACTGTCGTAGTCATCCTCGGCCGAGGCGTATTGTGCGCGCGCCACCGCATCCAGCGCCGTGTTGTCCAGCGAGTCTCTCACCCGCCGCGGAAGCCTTTCGTAGAAACTGAGCATCCGCTGGTAAGTCTTCTGAGCGTCGCGGGGGCGATGCGTTCGCCGCTCGTAGATCGCCGCCATCCGGCCTTCCGCCAGCAGGACCTTGCTTGGATTCTTGTTGTTGGCTCGTTCGTAGTCTTCGAACTGCCGAAGCGCCTTCGCGTACGCGCCGTTGCGCTCGTGGAGATCGGCAATCGAGAGCGACACGGCGTCCGAATCCTTCGCGTCCGGCCACAGTTCCAAGAATCGCTCCCGATCCCGTAGCGCTTGCCGGTACTGGCCTAACCCGTCGCGAAAAACACCCGCGTTGATCAGCGCGATCTGAGCCTTGCCTTGGTCCCAAACCTGGGTCGGGCCCGGAGTGTGCACCGGGACTTCGACCTGCCGCTGATGGCGGCGGCGCTTCTTCGATGACTTTCCTTTAGGGGTTCGGGCGGTATCGGCGCGGGCCAGGGTCCCCTCGTAGCCACTGACGTAGGCTTCGTACGCGCGCGCGGACTCCTCGAAGTCGCCGATCGCTTCATGGCCCTCGCCGTTCGCGTAGATGCAGGCCGGAACGAACTCCGACTTGGGATAGCCGCGCATCAGTCGATCTCGGGTCTGCATCGCGCGCTCGAGCATCTTCGCATTGAGAAGATCGACCGAAGCATTGTAGAGCGCCTTGTCGGCGATGTCGGATCTCGGAAATTCGGTGACGAAGGTGAGATAGGACTCTGCCGCCCTGGCGTATTCCTTCTTCGCCTCGAGCTGGCTGATCAGCTTGAACGACGACTGCTCGATGTATTTGGAGAGCTCGTCGCGAAAATGGCCGGTCGCAAGCTTCGGCTCGTTGTAGAACTTGCGAGCCCACTCGTTCACCTTCGACCAGTCTCCGAGCAGGTTGTAGGAGTCGATCACCAGGTTGGCGGCGATTTCGCCGGCCCGATCGCCGTTCTCGAACTTGTAGTCGGGATGGTGCAGCGCGATGTCAGAAAAGCGCGTCACCGCCTCGTCGAAGTAGTTGTATCGGTAATAGAGGTTCGCGGCCTTGAACGCGATCTCAACCCGCCGCGAGCCATTGACCACGTACTTCAGATACCGATCGCACGCTTCCAGCAGCGCCTTCTTCTGGGCGGGAATTGTGAACTTCTTCGACAGGTCCGAACTGGTCGGAGGCTTGATCTCGCCCGAGGCCTCCGCTTTCTTCACCACTTCGTCGTGGGCCAGCACCGCGTTGTAAGCGGCGCTGCTTAGCCATTTGCCAGGCTTGCCTGGTTTGACATGGCCCTGAGCATCCTTTTCGCCCTCGATCCGCTTGACGTCGCTCAGGACGACCCGCGTGTATTCCTCCGCCGCCCTGTCAAACTTGAGCAGACTATCGTTGAGCAGTTCCGCCCAGAAAAAGCGAAGGTCGTACGCTTTGGGGTTCTCCGGAAACAACACCAGATAGTCCGAGTAGACCTCGCTCGAATGGAGAAACGTCTCGTCGTCGCGGGTCTTTTTTGCCTCGTTGTGCCAGTTCACCGCGAGGTTCGAAAGCGTTCTCTCGGAAAGCGCGCGCGCTTCCGCCAGCGCTTTCTTGTCCTTGTCGTCCTTGATGTTTCCGGACTTCTCGACGTCGCCCATGATCTTCACCAGGCGGCGAACCTGGTCGACGGTCATCTTTTTGTTGCCCGCGCGCAAAACGCAGTCGACGATTTTTCCCTGAAAGCCCGGGGCCTCGGGCGAGAGCGGCCGCTCGCGGATCAGGGTGTTGTAAGTAAGGGCGGCCTCGCGGTCCTTGCCGTCCTCGTAATAGAGGTTGGCCAGTTGCTTGAGCATCAGGAACTGGTCGTCGTGCTTGGAGGCAACCTTGGCGAATTCGGTCTTGGCTTCCTGCGGTGAGCCGTAGCGGGCGTAGGCGCGCACGAAGTCGTTGCGCGCTTCGCGAACCAGCGTGCTCTTGCCACTCTTGCCGGCGTCTTTCTCAACCGCGCTTGCGCCGGCGTACTCGCCATAGAGGACGACGGCCTTGAACATGTCCATCGCCCGCTGGTAGTCGGAGAGATTGAAGTAGCACCAGCCCTGCTTGTAGAGCGCAAAGGCGTAGACCTGATTTTCCGGGAAGGACGCCGCCTGCTTGTAGTAACTGAGCGCCTTCTCGATCAGGTCCCGCTTCGCTTTCGAGCTATTGAAGTAGTACTCGCCGAAGGCCAACAGGGCGTCGGGATAAAATTTGGATTTCTGGTACCTGTCGATCAGCCGCTTGTACGCGACGAGTGCCTTGCGCTCCTCCCCCGCCTCCATCAGGTTTTGGCCCAGGAAGTAGAGGACCTCGTCCGTCCGCTCGTAATCCTTGTACTTCTGGACGATCTCGGAGTACCGATCGATCGCCAACCGGCTGTAGTCCCTGCTTTTTGCGAGTAGGTGCTCCTTCTCCGCTTTGGCACGCTCTTGAGCCGCCTGGTCGCCGCGGTTGATCGCCCTGATCACCTCATCGTCTTTTCGGTTCGCCTCGAAAAAGAAGAACTTCGACTCCTCCCAGTACAGTTCGCCGAGCCGAAACAACAAGCCGGGCAACTCCCTCTGATCCGGGGCGAGACGGAGGATTTTGGTCAGAGACTCGATTTGCTCATGACGCTTTGAAGCAACTTGCAGCTCGACCCCAAGCCGAAACTGGTCATAGTGGAGCGCCGGAACCGCTTCCCGTTCTTCTTTCTTGCGCGTCAGGTCCCCTGCCAAAGAGCGGTCGGGCGCGATGGAACTGCCCTTCTTCAGCCCGGACTCGGCGGTGTTCTTCTTTTGACGGAGATTTTCCTGGGCAGCCGAGCCATTGGCCAAAAGCAACAACGCCAGCGTTATCGCGGACCGCATCGTGCCTATCGACCCCTTGTTTGTCTGGTCATCAGGGGCACTAGCAAGTGCCTGTTAAGTCAGGGGAATTTCCCTAAGACCAGTTCGAATGATGCTTGAAAACCGTCCTTCCGGTCAACCTGCGGTACCCCACCCCGGGAGGGGTATATGCAGGCAAGCGCCTACATCCGAAAAGGCTAGTAAACGCATGGGCTTATCCCATCTTTTCAGCAGCATCGGACGGCCCTTGCAAGCGGTCGCAACGGCCACTTGATCGGCCCCTTGTCGGTTTAGGCTGGTAATCGGGTCAGGTGAGCCTCCTTCCGCCTGGCGCCACCTTCGAAGAGTTGGTGCAGGACTGTTTCGTGGCGTTTCGAGGCTCCGGATTGGCCCTTTCGGCCGTCGACGCGGAGCTGTTGAGAAGCTGGGCGGAGCTGGGCGTCCCATTTGAAGTGGTGGCCCGCGGGATTCGGCGCCGCGCCGAACGCGCCCTATGGGATGCCAAGCCGAACGAGCCGCTGTTGCGCTCGCTTCATGCCTGTCGCGCCGCGGTGGAGCGCGAGATTCGACACTACCTCGCGCGAGCCGCCGGCGGCACCACTTCAAGCCCAAGCCACGCCGCCGATCCGCAGCGAGCTCGCAGGCGGCAATGGCGTGCGGCGTTGCGGACGATGGTAGATGCTCGGCCAGAGTTGATTGATGCCCTCTCTCGCCTGGACCGAAGGGTCGAAAGCGGAGACGCGTTAGCGATCTGCGCGATTCGAGCGCTGCCCTTTTCGGAACGGCTCGATCTCCTGAAGCAGGCGAGGCAAGCGATCTACCTGGATCCGGTTGGCTCGGCCGCGCGCAGGCTCGCGCGCCGATCCGCACGGTTGGCTATTTTTCGCAAGAAGTTTTCGCTTCCACATTTCTGGTAAAGAAGCCGCATGGAGACCCCCGCCCCCACGGCAGGCCAGTGCGGCTCATGCAAGGGGAAGGGTTACTTGATCCGCCGCAGAGGCGATCGCGCTGGCGCTGAAATGTGCGAGTGCGCCAGAAACTGCGAGCGGTGCGGCGGTTTGGGCTACACCTATCAAACCCAGGAGGAGACGTTCAGCCAAAGGGTCGGTCCCCGAACCTATGAGCTGGTCGCCCCCTGTGGATGCCGGGCCTTGCGACGCAGGATCGAAGCCTTCTCGCGCGCTCTGGTCCCGGCGGTGGTGGCTCACGCGGACTTTGAAAATTACATCGAGCAGACGGAGGTGGTGCTGAAGGCTAAGCAGGTGGCGCAGTCTTTTGCCTCCGGCTACTCGCGCGCCGAGCCTCCCAAGGGCTTCGTTCTCAGCGGGCCGGTGGGCACCGGCAAGACCCATTTGCTCGCCGCGGTGCTTAGCCACCTCACGCTCGAAAAGGGCGTCAGCGCCCAATACGTGGAAATCTCATTGCTGTTTGCAACCATCCGCCGCGGCTTTCACGAGGGTCGCAGCGGTGGGGAGATCATCGGGCCGCTTTCCGAGGTTGAAGTGGTGGCAATCGATGAGCTTGGCAAGGGCCGGGGCAGCCCGTTTGAGCTCGACACCCTGGATGAGCTGATTGCCCGCCGATACAACGCCGGGCGGACCACTCTGTTCGCCACCAACTTCTCGCTCGAGAGGGAAAAGCGCAGCGTCCGCAGCCGGGCTTACCAGAGTACCGCCGAGCTGACCGGCGTTCCGTCGCAACCGGAGCTTCTGCGCGAAAAGGTTGGCGAGCGTATCTACAGCCGCATTTGCGAGATGTGCGAGGTAGTGGAGTTACCCCAGCACACCGCCGATTGGCGCTACACCAAACATGAATGGGGCCGCAGTCCCGGTGCTCGGCGACGCCTTTCTCGTTGAATTCTTGACACCGCGGCGCCGGCTTCGATATGTGCGCGCCACTCTTGCGGCCGCTCCCATGAACGACAACGCGCGGCGCGGATCGACTGAAAGATTCTTCGTGCCTGAGTTGTTGGAGCTCCTCGATGCAGATGATTGAGGTCCAGAATCTGACCAAGCGCTACCGCGACCGGGTGGCGATCGATCACCTCACCTTTTCGGTGAACCAGGGCGAAATTCTCGGTTTCCTCGGTCCCAACGGCGCCGGAAAGACCACAACGATGAAGATTCTGGCAGGCTACTTGCCGGCTTCGAAAGGGACCGCGAAGGTCGCCGGTTTCGACGTGTTCGAGCAGCCGATGGAAGTGAAGCGGCGGATCGGATACTTGCCTGAGGTGCCGCCGCTCTACCCCGAGCTGACGGTACGGGGCTACTTGAGGCTGGTCGCGACGCTCAAGGGCGTCGAGCGGGATCGGCTGGGCGGCGAGATCGATCGCGTCGCGTCGCTGACCGGCACCTCCCAGGTGATGGATCGAGTGATTCAAAACCTCTCGAAGGGGTTTCGCCAGCGGGTCGGCGTCGCGCAGGCGCTGCTCAACTCGCCTCCGGTGCTGATTCTCGACGAGCCTACCGAGGGCCTCGATCCCACTCAGCGCGCCGAGGTGCGCGCGCTGATCCGCAGCCTGGCTGGGAAGCACACCGTCATTCTCTCCACCCACATCCTTCCGGAAGTGACGATGACCTGCGAAAAGGTGCTGATCATCCACCAGGGGAAGATCGTCGCTTTCGACGAGATCAAGAATCTCGCCCAGGCCTACGGCGCGGGCGAACAAGTCTCATTGGAAGAAATCTTCATCAAACTCACAGCCGCTTGAGTGGTGACTGGATGCGAAACATTCTCGCAATCGCGCGCAAAGAATTGTCGATCTACTTCACCAAGCCCTGGGCCTACATCGTGTTCGCCACCATGGTGCTGGTGTCCTCGTTCTTCTTCGTCGCTTCGCTGCAGTCGTTCAAGCAGGTGCAGGAGCTGGCGCGGGCCTTTACCTGGGCGCGGCTTCCTCCCGAGTATGCGGCGTTCAAAAATCTTACCGACGGCGTGGTGGTCCAGCTGTGGAGCGTGGTGCGGATCGTCACCTTGTTCGTCGCGCCGTTTCTCGCAATGCGGCTTTTCGCAGAGGAAAAGCGTCAGAAAACCTTCGAGCTGATGATGACTCTACCGGTGCGGCCGGTCGAGCTGGTCCTCGGAAAGTACCTGGGCGGACTGGGAATCATCACCGCCACGCTGGGGTTGACGATTTTGTTTCCAGCGGCGATCTCGATCTTCGGCCGAAGCGAGTCGGGAAGCGCGCTCGAGTGGTCCACCGTCCTTCTGGGTTACGGGGGGCTGTTGCTCTGGGGCGCCACTTGCATGGCGGTGGGAATGTTCATCTCCTCGCTGACCGAGTCGCAGATGCTCGCCGCGCTATTGACCTTCGCGATTCTCCTGCCCTGGATGCTGCTGCGCGGGGTCGGCCAGGGCGCGGAGGAGCCTTTGCGGTCGATCATCAACTACCTGTCCTTCGACGCTCAGCTCGAGGACATGACGAAGGGCGTATTGAACCTCAAATCCTTGGTGTTCTTCGCCTCGGTGATTTTTTTCTTCGTGGTGCTTACCCAGCGCTCGGTCGAAGCGCAGCGCTGGGCCTAGAGGAATTTCGCCGTGAAACCATCGACCCTGGGCAAAATACTCGGAGGGTTCGGAGCCTTGGCGCTCCTCTCCAGTCCCTACACCTACTTCATCACCACCGGTTCGCCCTGGTTGGCTGGGGCCAAGGCGTTGATCGGCGTGGTGTTGATCGGATTTTTCTTTGCGACCAATTACGGCGAATGGGGACAGTTCGCCTCGAGCCGATCCACGTTTTTCATCATCTCCACCGTGGTTCTGGGCGTGGTCTTGATCGCGGCGCTCGGCGCGGTGAACTACATCGTCGCGCGAAAGAACAAGAGCTGGGATCTCACCTCGAAAAAAATCTACACCCTGGCGCCCCAGACGATCTCCACCCTCGAGGGCCTCAAGGAACCGGTCAGGGCGATCGGATTCATGCAGACCAGCCACCAAGCGTACGAATCGCTCGATCAGCTGTTCCAGCGCTACCATCGAGAGGCGCCGGACAAGTTCGATTACGTTTTCAAGGATCCGAGAAAAAATCCCGACCTCGCGGCGAAATACCAGCTGAAGGAGGGACAGGCCACGGTGGTGCTGACCCGCGGAACCGGGGAGAAGGAAAGCCACACTGCGCTCAACGTCGTTTCCGAGCAGGAGCTGACCAATGCGCTGATCAAAATCAACGCGGTCGGCGAGCAGAAGGTCTATTTTGTGGTCGGGCACGGGGAATGGCCGATGGAGCCTGCACCCGGGAGCAGCCAGGAAGAGCGCGGCGGGAGCGTGTCCGAGTTCAAGAAGACGCTCCAGCAGGAAGGCTATGCTCCCGAAGCACTCAACCTCCTCGGCAAGACTGAGATCCCGCGCGATGCCGCCCTGGTGGTGATCGCAGGCGCCAAGAGCAAGGTGTCCCCGGCGGAGGAATCGATCCTCAAGAAGTACCTCGATGAGGGCGGTCGGATGGTCTACTTCGCGGACTTCAAGGCGACCCCCGGCCTGGACAAGCTGTTGGCCCAGTACGGGGTTCAAGTGGATCCGGGACTGGTGGCGGAGAACACCGTCCTCGGCGACCCCTACGACATTCTGTCCACCTTCTACGCCGACCACGAAATCACTCGGATTCTCAAGCAGGCCCAGCTGAACGTGGAGTTTCCGGCGACGCGCGGATTGACTGCCCTGCGCGAGGGGACCGACACCGGCGTCAAAGCCGAACCGGTGGTGCTGACCTCCCCGTACGCTTTCGAGACCACCAATCCCACTGAAGATCCGCGACCTCAAAGCGGCGCCAAGTCAGGACAGATCCCGCTGGTCGTCGCCAGCACTCGAAGCGTCCAGACGCCAGAGAAGAAACGCTTCGACGAGGCGCGGCTGGTGACTTTTGGCAGCTCGCAACTGGTGGTGGACGTCAACTGGGGGCACGACCCCAATCGCAACCTGGTGATGAACGCCGTGGCCTGGGCTTCCGAGCAAGTCAACAAGATCACCATCCGTCCTCCGGATCGCGACATCTCGACTCTCGACCTCGATCTTCCGTTGCTCGCAAAGATTCGCTTCGTCGCCACCGACCTGGTCCCGATCACGCTGCTCGGAATCGGCCTGGCGTTTTGGCTGGCGAGACAAAACAAATGACCGCGGCGCAAAAGAACCTCGCTCTGCTGGGGGTTCTGAGCGCGCTCGCCGCCGGCCTTGGCCTCTACGCGTACTTCGGCGTGAGAAAACCGGAGGAGCGCGAGGCGCAGCGCAAAGAATCGGCCGAAAAGCTGTTCTCCGCCCAGGCTCCGGAGCCGAAGCAGAAACAGGACGGCGGCGCTCCAGCGGAAGCGGAGTTCACCGCGATCAACGTGAGGGCAAAGGGCGAAACGACCACCCTCGAGAAGAGAGACTCGCGCTGGTGGATTACCTCGCCGGTTTTCGGCCTCGCCGACAAGTGGGCGGTCGACCAGATTGTCACCCAGATCAGAAACACCCGGTTCAAATCCACTGTCGAGGAAAACCCGTCCGACGCGGATCTCGGAAAGTACGGATTGAAGGATCCCAGCTTCACCGTGAACGCCTACTACTCTCTGCCTGATGCCAAGGCCGAGGCACAGCCCGATGCCGGCAGCCCGTACTTGGGTCGCGAAAAGATCACGTTCTATGGCGGGATCGACAATCCATTCGACGGCTCGGTCTATCTGCGGCGGGAGGGAGACAAGGCGGTCTACCTGGTCGACGGATCGATCCGCTACTCGATCGACAAGAACACCTTCGATCTGCGGGACAAAGAAATCCTTTCCCTCGATGAGGCGAACCTCAAGCGGGTGGAGGTGACCACCGCCAAGGGCCGGTACGCGCTCGACCGGGACGATCAGAAGAACTGGCAAATCGTCGCTCCCAAGGCGATGCCGGCGGACACGGCGGCGGTCTCGACGATGCTCAATGGCGTGCGCAACGCCAGGGCGACTGCTTTTGTGACCGACACTCCCGAGCAGCGCCAGCGGATCGGCTTCAGCTCCCCCACCGCTCAGGTGCTCTTCACCTTCACCAGTGGACAACCGATTCAGTGGCGGTTCAAGACGGTGCCCGGGGATGGCGGAGAAAAGACCTACGTTTTGCGGGAGCAGGGCGCCGAGTCAACGCTCGCGGAGATACCGCCGGCCCCAATCCAGGATTTCTCGAAGGATCCAAACCAGCTGCGGGACAAGTCGGTGATGAGCTTTACCCAGGAACAGGTGGCCAAGGCGGTCTTCGTCAACGCTTCTGGGCCGGAGCTCGTGGTCGCGAAGGAGATGTCGGACGGAGGATCGGACAACTGGCAGGTGCTCGCGCCTCAAAAGGGGCCAGGGAAGAGATGGAAAATCACCTCCGCGCTGTGGGCCTTGAGCTCCCTTAAGGCTTTCGCGGTGGGCGAGGAAAGTCCAAAAGACTGGGGCAAATACGGCATTACCGATTCCTCCCGGCGGGTTTCACTCTACAGCGCCGATGGCAAACTGCTCGCCAAACTGGTGATTGGCAAAGCTGTCCCAGGAAAATCGAACACGGTTTACGCCAGAGGAAAGCCGAATTGGGTCGCGGAGATCGATCCGTCCAAGCTTTCGGAGTTGCCCACCCGGACCGAAGACGTTCTCGAGACGCCGGCTGCGACTCTCGACGGCGGCTCGAACTAAATCTCGACCAGAGCGAACCGTTGCTCCGGGGTGTGCCGCTTCAACAACGGCATCGCGACGTTGTAGACCGGGACGCCTTTATCCGTCGTACCGCGAAGCGAGCCGTGGTGACAGTGGCCGTGGAATACGGCCTGGGCGCCGTAGCGGTTGATCGGACCCGCAAGCCGGCTCGTGCCCAAAAAAGGTCGAAGCTCTGGCAGCTCGCCCTCGGTGGTCGTCCCGATCGGCGAGTAATGCATGATCACTACCTTCTTGGGGGTGTCGAGCTGTCCAAGAGCGGCCTCCAACTTGAGCGCCTCGGAAATCGCTTCATGGACGAACGCCTTGATCGAGCTCTCGCCGAAGGCCTGGAGCACGCCGGAGTCGAAGCCGCCCCCAAATCCCTTGATTCCGGCGATGCCGAGCACTTTGTCGAAGACGTAGCGATCTCCATCCAGACAGCGCACCCCGACCTTGCCGAGAGCTTCGCAAAGCTGTTTCACCGCCCCGGCTTCGTAGTCGTGGTTGCCCAAGACGGCGACGCAGGGTACCCGCAGTCCTTCCAGCTCCTCGGCCAAGATCTGACCCTCTTCCGGCGTTCCCCGATCGGTGAGGTCTCCGCAGAGGAGCAGCAGGTCGGCGCGCTCGTTGACCTGACGCACGAGCAGCCGGAACCGACCGTGGTCGTCCGGGCGGCAGTGCAGATCACCCGCTGCTGCGACGCGGACTTTCGAGCTCGGGTCTCGTGCCATCGCTCTGCCTTTCGCGCTCCAGTTCCTCCACTGCGCGGCCGTCGCGGTAGCCCCAATCGCCAACGTCGAGCACGTAGTTGGCTCGCGACAAAAAAGGGCCGCGACAAACGTTGGATTTCCAGTTTCCTTCCTCGATCGTCTGTTCGGCGCGCTGGAGCAGGCGCTCCATCACCCAATTCGGCACCGCGGTCCTCTCGCTTGGGTAGACGTAACGGTAGAGGAGCAAATGCGAGAACAACACCTCCCAGTGCCCTTCGAATCGGCGCAGCAACCGTTCCCAATCCAGCTGAGGGCCACGAGACTTGATCAAGTGCGCGACGTCAGCTCCGTCGTATCGCTCGCGTTCGAGCACGAATCCCTTGGACCAGATCATCTCTTCGGCTGGAATCAGCCGGGTACTCTGTCCAAAAACCTCGCCCGGAACGGCGTACCGGAACCAATCATCGTCCACCACCGACATCCCGTTTCCTGACGAGAAAAGCAGGTCGACAAACCAGGGCCCGCGAAAAGCCTTGTAGATCCATGTCTCGTCCGTTCGCTCCGTGCGCCAGCCCTGTTTGGCAAGAATCTCGAGGGCCACGAGCGCGTCCGGCTGGCGCAGATAGAGATCCAGGTCCTTGGTGTCCCGATAGATGCCGGTGTACCGGGCGAAGGCGTAGGCGCCCCCCACCATCAGCGGCAGCTTGCGCCCCAGGAGCACCTTGAGCGCTCGAGCCCGAGCGTTGATTTCTCCCCTCGACCGGGCATCCGCCTCCGCATTCTGATCGGCGCTAAGCTTTCCCGGATGATTGGGATGCCGCTTTTCCACCCGAACAAGGTAGGGCGCTGCCGCTATCTTCGGTAGTTCCCTTGACTTGGGACACCCCAAGCCAATAAGCAGCTCTATATGGCTCGTGTAACCGTCGAAGATTGCTTGCCCCTGGTCGATAACCGCTTCGCGCTGGTGCTGTTGGGCGCCAAACGCGCCAGGCAGCTGATGGCCGGAGCGCGCCCAATCATCGAGATTTCAAAAAACAAGCCCGCGGTGCTGGCGCTGAGAGAGGTCGCCACCGGGAAAGTCAAGTACGACCGGGACGTTCGCGAAGCATTGTCCGGGAAGTTCGACGAGCCCAAGCCCTAGTTCGGGCTGCGACCTCCCAGAGGAGTTGACGATGTTTCAGACGACTTCGCTCTCGGCGGAGGAGATCGTCCGGCTCTCTAAGCAGCACACCCTCTTCGAGTGGTCTGTCCAGGCGGACGTCGCCCCGATTCCGATGGCGCGGGCGAAGGGCGTCTTTTTCTGGGATGCCAACGGCAAGCGGTACCTGGACTTCAACAGCCAGCTGATGAGCGTCAACATCGGCCACGGGGATCCCCGGGTAATTCAGGCAATCAAGGCGCAGGCGGACAAGCTGGTTTACGCCAATCCCTACATGGCCACCGAACCGCGGGCGCAGCTCGGGCGGATGCTCGCGGAGATCGCGCCTGGAGATTTGAACAAGGTTTTCTTCACCCTCGGTGGCTCAGAGTCGAACGAGAACGCGATCCGCATCGCTCGTCTGGTGACTGGCCGCCAGAAGATCATCGCCCGCTACCGCAGCTACCACGGCGCGACCGCCGGCTCCGCTACCCTGACTGGCGATCCTCGGCGCTTCGGGGCCGAGCCGGGGATACCCGGGATTTGCCGAGTGTTGGATCCCTACCGCTACCGGTGCAGCTTCTGTCAGACACACCCAGCCTGCACGATGCAGTGCCTGCGGCACGTCGAGGAAGTGATCGAGTACGAGGGGCCGCAAAACATCGCAGCGGTGATCATGGAGACGGTGACCGGCACCAACGGGATCATCATTCCGCCCGATGGTTATCTGCAGGGACTGCGCGCGCTCTGCGATCGACACGGCATTCTTTTGATTCTCGACGAGGTGATGTCCGGGTTCGGTCGGACCGGAAAGTGGTTCGCCGCCGAGCACTGGCAAGTGGTGCCGGACATCATGACGATCGCCAAAGGTCTGACCTCTTCGTACCTGCCCCTCGGCGGCGTCCTGATGCGAGAGAAGGTCGCCTCGTACTTCGAAGACCATCTTTTCTATGGCGGGCTGACCTACAACTCGCATCCGATGTCTTGCGCGGCGGCGATCGCCACGCTCCAAGTTTACGTGGAGGATCGGCTGATTGAGAACGCGGAGCGGCTGGGCCGCGTGCTCTCGCGCGAGTTGGAAAGACTCAAACAAAAGCATCCCTCGGTGGGCGATGTCCGCGCGATCGGCCTGTTCTCGATCGTCGAGCTGGTGAAGGACCGGAATACCCGCGAGCCCCTGGTGCCCTACAACGCGCGCCTGGCACAAATGCAGGTGATGAATCAAATCAACAAATTCTTCCGCGAGCACGGTCTGTACACGTTCATTCGTTGGAACAACTTCTTTGTCAACCCGCCGTTGTGCATCACCGAAGAGCAATTGATGGAGGGACTGGGCGTGGTGGACGCGGCGCTCGAGATCTCCGATCGGGCCGTGGCTTAGGACGGTTTTCGCTCCGCTTTCAGCAACGCAGCCGCCTTGTCGGCCATCTCTCGTTCGCCCTTATAGGAGAGAGTTTTCGAAGCCTCCGCGAGCGGGATCCAGCGGGCCTGCTTCACCTCCAGGCGCATCTTGGGATCCAAGCGATCGATTTCTCCTTCGAGGTAGCTGAAGAGGAAAAAGGACACCTGCTTGAAAATCTTCTGACCTCGAAACTGGTAGACGTAGCGGATCTCCCCGAGCGGCGAGTGGAGCCGGACTTTCAGCCCGGTCTCCTCGAGAACTTCGCGCTGGGCCGCGTCCTGGGGCGTCTCGCCGCTGTCCACGTGTCCCTTGGGAAGGGCCCAGGCGTCCCGTCCGCGCGGCTGAATCACCGCCAGGTCGAATTGCCCGTCCCGTTCGCGAACAACCACCCCTCCGGCAGACGCTTCGCGAGGCATGCTTCCTTCCTAGCCCCCGGCGCGAAGTAACGCTAAGCGGTATTTGCCAGATGTCGGAGTTTCGCTTCCGCACCGAGCCGGTAGCTGAATCGAAGCTCGCCCAGGAACTTGTCCATCCGTCTGGATGCAACCTGGGGAAGGAGGCGAGCGCAGTAATTTCTCGACAGGCGATTGGCCTCCTTGTAGCGCCATTGCTCCTGTACGGAGAGCGAGGGATGGAACGAGACTTCATCGAAGAGCCGGCGGTGGATCTCCTCCGCCCAGCCCTCCCCACAATCCCATCCGTGGAGAACGCAGCTGGCGAACTTATCGACCTCGGCTTGCGCTTCGAGCTCTAGAAGCGAGACCTGGCGCCCCTCGGCCGCTACGTAAGTCATGTAGAGAAAGTGAGAGACACCCTCTGCGATTTGGCAATAGGTATCGAGGTTTGAATCCACCCAGCCGCTGCCCGGCGCTTCGACTGACTGGAGCGCGTCGTGCACGTTCTGCGCGAAGAACAGGCCGAGCCACAACTCTCCATTCTCTTCGCGCAGCAAAAGCTCTTCTCGCGAGCGACCGGTTGCTCCAAGCTCACCCGCGGCGTCGTTGCTGAGCAGAAACTCGCTCGCGCGATAGCGAGATCGGATGGCGTGGATGGCCTCGAGATGATCCTGGACCCACCCGACCATCAGTTGGGCAGCCCGCTTTTCTTGACGACAATGCCGGCGTCCACCAGCACCCGCTCGAGCCTGTCGTTTCCGGTCCGAACCCAGGACTCGTAGACTTTGAGGACCGAGTCCGGTCCGCCCGAGGCCATGCCGCGCGCGGCAATCTCCTCCAGCACCTCGACCAAAGGTCGAAACTTTTCAAAGAGCTCTTGGTAGGCGCCCGCGAATGCACCGGGCCGAACGAGATCCGCCAGCTGCGCGTAGGCGCGGCCGCCCATCTGGACGTAGTATTCGGGGCCTACAGGGCTGTCGCGCAGCGAGGTTGAGAAGAAACCCAACCGATAAAGCGAGGTGTCTCCGAGTCGTCGAAGGGTGCGGATTCGGTCGGCTCGGCTTTGCTGCAGCGCGCGGTAATAAAGCAGCGCCAACGGCTCCTGATCTCTTCGTCCCCCTTCATCCTCGGCAAAGAGTTTCTCCGCGGCTGCGAACTCGGCAAGCAGGTTGACCAGATAGAACTCAGTCACTTCCGCCAGGTGGACGTGCTGATGATCAGCCGCTTCGAGAAGCAGCTGCTTGAAGAATTCGCGAAGACTCGAGACCGCAACCAAACTGCCCATTTCCACAGCTCCCTATGCAAACTATCGACCGCGCCGCGCAACGCCCCTTTGCTCAAACCTACCCACTCGATTGCGACTCAGCCACATCCCCGAATGTTTTCAAATAGTTGACTAGCAGTCACCAAGCTCGACCGCTAAAAGCGTAGTACATAGGCGCCAAGCGGCACGCAGAGCGCTGTACGGCTCCCAGGGGCACCGCATGGAACGGCTTGACGCACAAGGGCACCTGGTTATTATCGCAAGCGAAACCGTTAGCACTCGCTTGTCTAGAGTGCTAACGAGCCCCAAACCAGACAGCTTTCTTAAGGAGGATGCACGATGAAGATTCGACCCCTTCAGGACCGTTTGATCGTCAAGCGCGTTGCCGAAGAGAACAAGACCAAAGGCGGCATCATCATTCCCGACACTGCGAAGGAGAAGCCACTCGAGGGAAAGGTGATTGCGGTTGGCAACGGCAAGGTCCTCGAGGACGGCAAAGTTCGTCCGCTGGACATCAAGGCAGGAGACACCATCCTGTTCAGCAAGTACGCAGGAACCGAAGTGAAGATCGAAGGCGAGGACCACCTCATCCTGCGTGAAGAGGACGTACTCGGCGTAATCGAGAAGTAACTCTTCCCCACATTTTGGAGACGTAACAATGGCTAAAGACATTATTTTTGACGTGCGTGCCCGCGAGTCGATCTTGCGGGGCGTGAATATTTTGGCGGACGCCGTGAAGGTGACGCTCGGCCCCAAGGGCCGCAACGTGGTGCTGGAAAAGTCGTTCGGGTCGCCCACCATCACCAAGGACGGCGTCACCGTCGCGAAGGAAATCGAGCTGGAAAATCGGTTCGAGAACATGGGCGCTCAGATGGTGAAGGAAGTCGCTTCCAAGACTTCCGACGTGGCCGGTGACGGCACCACCACCGCAACCGTGTTGGCCCAGGCGATTTTCCGCGAGGGCTCGAAGCTGGTAGCCGCGGGTCACAACCCGATGGACATCAAGCGCGGGATCGAAAAGTCAGTGGTCTTGGTCACCGCGGAGCTGAAGAAGATGGCCAAGCCGACCAAGGACAAGAAGGAAATTGCCCAGGTCGGTACCATCTCCGCCAACGGCGATACCACCATCGGCCAGATCATCGCCGACGCGATGGAGAAGGTTGGCAAAGAGGGCGTGATCACGGTCGAGGAAGCAAAGGGACTGGAGACCACACTCGACGTGGTGGAGGGAATGCAGTTCGACCGCGGCTATCTCTCTCCGTACTTCGTGACGGATCCGGAGCGGATGGAAGCGGTGCTTCAGGATCCCTACATCCTGATTCACGAGAAGAAGATCACCAGCATGAAGGACCTGTTGCCCTTGCTCGAGCAGGTCGCTCGGGCCGGCAAGCCGCTGTTGATCATCGCCGAGGAGGTCGAGGGCGAGGCCCTGGCCACCCTGGTGGTGAACAAAATCCGCGGCGTCCTCAATACCTGCGCGGTGAAGGCCCCGGGCTTCGGCGATCGTCGCAAGGCGATGCTGGAGGACATTGCGATCCTCACCGGCGGCAAGATGATCGCGGAAGACCTGGGCATCAAGCTCGAGTCGCTCACCCTCAATGATCTCGGTCGCGCCAAGCGGGTGACCGTGGACAAGGATGACACCACGATCATCGACGGCGCCGGCTCTCAGAAGGAGATCCAGGCGAGGGTGAAGCAGATCCGCGCTCAGATTGAAGAGACCACCAGCGACTACGACCGAGAGAAGCTCCAGGAGCGGCTCGCGAAGTTGGTCGGCGGGGTTGCGGTGATCAACGTGGGAGCGGCCACCGAGACCGAGATGAAAGAGAAGAAGGCTCGGGTCGAGGACGCGCTCAACGCGACCCGCGCGGCGGTCGAGGAAGGCGTGGTCCCGGGCGGCGGGGTGGCCTTTATCCGGTGCTTCAAGGCGCTAGAGAAGGGCACGTGGGACGAGAGCGAGAAGTTCGGCGTGGAGATTGTCCGCCGGGCGCTCGAGGAGCCTTTGCGCCAGATCGTTGAAAACGGCGGTCTGGAAGGCTCGGTGATCGTCAACAAGGTCAAGGAGGGCACCGGCCCGTACGGCTTCAACGCCCAGACGATGATCTATGAGGATCTGCTCGCCGCGGGTGTGATTGACCCGGCCAAAGTGGCTCGTACCGCGCTGCAAAATGCGTCATCGGTCGCCTCGCTGATGCTGACCACCGAAGCTCTGGTGGCTGAGCATCCGAAGGACGATGAAGCGAAGACTCCACCTGGCGGCGGCGGAATGGGCGGCATGGGCATGTAAGCCCAGGCGTACTTACGTTGCACGAAGCGGCCTGCGGCATTTTCCGCCTGGCCGCTTCTTTTTTGCTCAAAGTGAAACGCAGCCAGGCGAAGCGCGCTGAGAATTGCTAACTATGAGATAGAGGACAGCGCCATGAAGGTAATCAAAATCTACACCACACAATATTGCGGCTACTGCGCGCGGGCCAAGGAGTTGCTGCGGACCAAGGGTCTGAGCTTCCAGGAAGTCGACGTGACTGAAAACGACGAGATGCGAGCCAAGCTGGTTCAAATGACCGCTGGACGCCGCACCGTGCCCCAAATCTTTGTCGGCTCCGAGGCGATCGGTGGCTACGCGGATCTCGCGCGGCTGGATAACGAAGGAAAGCTGGAAGCCATGCTCAAGGACCAGTCAGCGTAGGAAGAGCACTTCCAACGTCCGGGTGAACGCGACGTAAACGGACCTCGGAGCAACCACGATTGGGCTTCCCAGCCCGAGCGCCACCAGAACCGACCAGAGATTGGAGAGCCGGTGATGGCCGATCGTGCCTTGGAGCGCGCTGGTCAGCAACACCAACGTGGCCGAAATCAGAAGTAAAATCGGACCGGTAAAACCGATCAACCGCAGTCCGAGCGCGGTCGATCCGAGCGCAAAGGCATTGACCACATCCCGTCCGTTCGAGGCCCACCACCGGGAGGATTCGCTCGCCCGAAGTTGAAACTGGAGACGTTCGAGCAGAGCGGTCAGGCAAAGCAGGCCGACAAACGCGAGGTTTCCCACGGTCCGCGTCGACGGCAACAGCTCGCGATAACCACCAAATTGATCCACGATTTTCCGGGCCTTGTAGGCATCAACCCCATAGACAAGCGTGCGCTGCGGCGCAAGCCGAGCGCTGGCTTTCCGCCGGAAATTTGCTAAGCATGAGAGCTCAGCCCGAGGGGGGTTGTTTTTGCAAGGAGTCTGCGGTCATGGCATGGAAGTGTGAGATTTGTGGCAAGCGCCCCCTGGTGGGAAACAACGTCAGCCACGCCAACAACAAGACAAAGCGACGCACCCTGCCGAACCTCCAGAAGGTGCGCGCGATGGTCGACGGCAGACCTCAGCGGATCAGAGCCTGCGCCTCGTGCATCCGCGCAGGCAAAGTGATCAAGGCGGCCTAGTGCGCCCAGGCGCGCGGGAGCGTCCCGTCCTTGGGCGTCGCGCTTCTGTTCATTGACGGCGTTGGAATCGGCCGGCCAGATCCCGCCGCGAATCCCCTCGCTTCAGCCCATTACCTCCTCTCGCAGTTCGATGATGGAACGGGGGAAACCCTGCGAGGAGGTTCTCTCTTCTCCGTCGATGCGACCTTCGGCGTCCCCGGAAGGCCTCAGTCCGCCTCCAATCAAACCGCCCTGCTGACCGGCGAGCCCGCTCCGGCGTTGATCGGCCGACACGTGTTGGGGTTTCCGAACGCGCCTCTTCGAGCCTTGCTCCAAGAGAAGTCGATCATCAAGCGCATGGTGTCGGAGGGCAGGTCTGCCACCTTCGCGAACTGCTACCCAGCCGAGTACCTCGATGCGCTCCATCTTCGAAGGCTGCCGAGTTTCAGGGGCGATGTCGCGATTCCACCCCAGAAGGCCCGACGGCTTCGCGCTTCGGCAACGACGCTCGCGATGGCCGCCGCGGAAGTTCCCTTGCGCACGTTCGAGAATGCGCGCCAGGGCGATGGGCTCACCAACGACATTGACGGATCTTTCGGCAGCGAGCGCGGGTTCGATGTGCCGCGACGAACGCCGGAGGAATCGGCGGCAATCTTCTGGCGGCTGGCATCAAAGGTCGACTTTGCGCTCTTCGAACACTACCTGGCTGACGAAGCCGGACACGCCCAAGACTGGGCCAAAGCTCGGCGCGCGCTCGATACCTTTGACCGCTTCTGCCGCGCGGCGGTCGGCTCTCGACCGCCAGATTGGCACCTTTTGATCTGCAGCGATCACGGCAACGTCGAGAATCTCTCCTCCCGCTCGCACACCTTGAATCGAGTGCCGGTTCTCTACTTCGGCCCGACCGAAAGATGGGATGAAAATCCGCGCAACCTGGCGGACGTCGGGCGGGGTATTCTCCGGCTGGTGGGGATCGGACGGTGAGAACCGCGGCCGCGGCAAGCTTAGGCTGGCTCGCGGCCTGTGCAGCGACGTTGCCCACCCTCAAAAGTCATCAAACCCTGACGACTCAGTTAGGCACCTTCGAAATTCACTACGCGGAGTCAGACCGCGCGGATGCGGAGAGGCTGGTGCAGGCCATTCGCGGCGCGGTTCCTCGTTTGAAGCGGTGGGGCGAGCTCCGGGAAGTGGTGAACGTCTACGTGCTTCGGGATCACGAGGAGCTCGAACGCGCCACCGGCAAAACTGACTACCCTTGGCTGCGGGCGTGGGCGCGTTACAGCGACGTGCTGATCCAGGCGCCGCATACCTGGGGATTGCTGGCACCTACGCAATCCGAGGTGAACGAGCTGGTGCTTCACGAGCTGACTCATTGCCTGGTGTATCAGCTCTCCGCGGGACCCCAAGACTGGTCCGGAAAGAAAATTCCCCTTTGGTTTCGGGAAGGGATTGCGGCGTTTACGGCAGGGCAACGGTACCGCTGGCCCACCCTCGACGAGTTGGCGCGGTTTTACGCCGCCCATCCAGAACAAGATCCCCTGCTGGCGAGCGACGAGATTTACCGGGAGCAGAGCAACTTCGTCTATGCGGCCGCGTATTATGCGTTCGCATTTTTGAGGAAGCGCTATGAGGAGAGCGCCATTCGCGAGTTGTTCCGTCAGATGCGGCAAGGTGCGTCGTTCCCGGAAGCATTTGAGCGCGCGATCGGGATTTCGGTGGACGCCTTCGTGCGGGATTTCGAGCGGTATGTAAAGTGGCGAGACGTTGGCCGCCGCACTTCCGCGGCGGCCAGTGCGCCAGCATCAGCGCGCCTTCATGACGCCTTCGGCTCGCACCAGCGATAGCCATTCACCCGCACCGGCATGCCCAGCTCGCCGAACCGGCCAAGCGAGGCAGTACGGTTTTGGACGCGTTTTCCCTCAGCCGCGCACGATTTTACGCGTCACCCTGGGAATGCGAGCCGAAATTCTGGTACAACGCGCCGAAGCCGGGGGGAAAAATGAATCGAATTTCGAGGCGAGGGTTCATTAAAACCGCCGCCGTAGGCAGTGCCGGCCTGCTGCTTTCCGGTAAAGCGCGCGCCGTGCAGGCGTCAAAAGGCCCCGCAACCAAGACGCTCAAGATTCTGCAGTGGAACCACTTCGTCCCCGGTTACGACAAGTGGTTCAACGAGACGTACGTCAAGGAGTGGGGAGCGAAAAACAACACCGAAGTGATCGTCGACAACATTGGCGTCTTGGGGTTGACGCCGCGCGCAGCGGCGGAGGCGGCCGCCGGCAAGAGACACGATTTGTTCTTCTTGCCGTCGCCTCCTGCGGCCTACGAGAACTCGGTCGTGGATGTGAGCGATGTATACCAGCAGTGCGAGAAAAAGTACGGCAAGCCGATTCCCCTCGCGGTGAAGAGCACCTTCAATCCGAAGACCAAGAAGTACTTCGCGTTCTCTGACAGCTTTGTGCCCGACCCGATCAACTACCGGATTGATTTGTGGGACGAGATCGGGATGAAGCCCGACAGCTGGAACGAGATTCGAGTAGGCGGCAAGAAGATCAAGGACAAGACCGGCATTCCCCTGGGGATCGGCTTGTCCAACGAGCAAGACACCGCGATGGCGATGCGCGCCATCCTTTACTCGTTCGGCGGCTCGGTGCAGGACGAGAACAACCGATTGGTGCTCAATTCCAAGAATACCCTCGAGGCCGTCAAGTTCGTCAAAGCGCTGTACCAAGAGACGATGACTCCCGAAGTGCTCGCCTGGGATCCGTCCTCCAACAATCGCGCGATGCTCGCGGGCAAAACATCTCTAGTGATGAATGCCATCTCCATCACCCGCGAAGCGGAAAACAAGGCAATGGCCATCGGCGATAAGATCGGCTTGGCCAAGCCCGCCAAGGGTCCAGTGCGCCGGATGGGCCTCGGGCACCTGACGAACTGCTATTTCATCTGGAAGTTCGCGGACAACATCGACGGCGCCAAGCAGTTCCTCGTCGACTACGTCGGAAACTTCAGACAAGCCTTCCTCGCCAGCGAGTTCTACAACTTCCCCTGCTTCTGGAACCGGGTGCCCGATCTGGTGAAGCTGCTGGAGAGCGACGCCAAGGGCAAACCGGCCGGCAAGTACATGGCGTTGGCGGACTGCCTGGAGTGGGCGACGAACGTGGGGTACCCCGGCTACGCTACCGCAGCGATCGACGAGACGTACACCAGCTGGGTGTTGAACACGATGTTCGCTCAGGCGAGCACCGGCGCTCTCAGCCCCGAGGAGGCGGTGAAAGAGGCCGAGGGGAAGTGCAAACGAATCTGGGCGAAGTGGCAGGAGCGAAAGCTGATCTAATCCTGCCGCTCGGCCTGTGGTGGAGGGTGGTCGCTCCTCAGCCTCCATTTGGATCCGCCCGCTGGGCCCTATCGCTCGGCCTTCTTCAAAGCGGAGGTTGGGCTCTCAAGCAGCGGGGGACGGTCTTTACCCTCCATCGCCCGCTGAAGCTCGATCTCCTGGAGCAGCGTGGGAGGAGCGACGGTAGAAACGGGAACATGCCCGCTTTCCGCTCCGCAAAATCCATTGAAGACTCCGTGGGCTTTCCCGGTGGCCATGATTTTGTTGATCGACGATAACGGCGTACCGACGATCTCGACCCCACGCACCAGCGTTTCCTTCCCATCCCGCACGTCCACCCGGTACACCATCCGCGGAACGCCCTTGAACGCCTGATAGCCGAAGGTGGAAGTGTTGGTGCTGCCGCCGGTGATGTCTCGGATGATTAGCCCGTAGGGTTTGCCCTGCCGCTTGGCCTCGGCAATCAACATCGTCTTGAGCTCCGCGTCGCTCACCTGCTTTTTCGAATCGATGATCAGGTTGGCCATCCGAGCCATCGGCTTGCGGTTGCCTTGGCTTCGCCCATGGCCATTGGAGTGAAGAAAACCTTCGACCGGATGACGGGAAAGGATGTAGCTGCGAAGGATTCCGTCCTCGACCAGGGTGGCTCGCTGCGCCGGAACTCCTTCCTCATCGTACCGGTAGAACCCGTTGAGTCCCTCCCCTCTTACGGCTGACACCGTCGGATCGTCGTAGATGCTGATGAAGCCCGGAAGGACCCGTCTTCCCACCTGGCCGCGAAAAGTCTTGCCTTCTGCCGCGTCGTCATCCTGACGCTCTCCCTCGAGCCGGTGGCCGATCGTTTCGTGAAACAGGACGCCCGCCGCCGCAGGTTCGAGGATTGCCGGCCCGGTATAGGGATCGATCGCCGGTGCCTCCCGCAAGGCCAATAGCTCGGAGATCAACTTCTCGGTGGATTCGGAGAGCCGAAGATCGCTGGGAAGCCTTCCCTCGATCGCCGAGTAGAAATCGCGCGAGTCCTCCAGAAGCTGGCCATCCTCGGCTCGCGTGACTCCCTGAATGTGCACTCCGTACAAGGTCTGCTCGGTGACCAGCCGCGAGCCCTCGGTCGAGACATGGTACCGGACGATCTTTGCCGCGGAGATCCGCACTTCGGAATCGAACACGGCGCGCGCGGATTTGAAACGGCCAGACAGGTCGCGCGCCAACCGCGTCCAACGCTGCCGGTCGAACGAGAAGTCGACGGGTGACTGAACGAATTCGACCGGCTTCTCTCGAGAGAAGGATGGAGGCTTCTTGGGATTATCCACGCTGTAAACGTTCTCGCCCTTCTTCTTGAGATAGTTGAAGAGCGCGTTCTTGTAGCGTTCGTCGGTAATCAGCCACAGAGCAGTGCGCAGCGCCATCGGATCGTCGTCGATCGGCCCGTTCTTGTAGGTGATGTAGCTGTTTCCCTTGAGCGAGAAATTGAAGTCCATATCCTCGCCGATCGAGTTGTCGAACTCGTAGCTTCCAACTCGCACCTCGACGTAAAGCTTGCGGTCGCGATTGAAATCATTCTGAAAGAGCGCGCCGTATCGAGCGGCAATCTCGTACTGCTCGCCCTGCTTCACCTGATAGCCGATGAAATAGGGCGGTTCGTGTCCCTGCAGCTTGAGCTCGGCCTGGTTGCGATGCAGCTCGGTAGCCATCGAATCCAATAGCATCAAGCGCGGATCGGGCTCCGAAGCGGCGGCGGCCAACGAGATAACGGCGAAGACGGGGGCGAGGAAGATCAATCGACGGCGAAGCACCGCTTCAGCCTAATCCGGGCGATGTGCGCGAGGGAAGGCCTCGAGCGTCAAGCCTTGGTTATCTTCTCTCGATGCTCGGCTACTTGCTGAGTGGCATTGCGGGTGTCGATCACCAGCTGGGCTTGCGCCACCACCCACTCGTAATCGACGTTCGAGTGATCGGTGAGGATCAGCACCGCGTCGTACTGTGAGAGCGCCTCGGCGGTCAGCGTCACCGACCGGAGCTCGCCCACCCCGTTTAGCTCGGTCAGCGCAGGCACGTAAGGATCGTGGTAGTCCACGACTGCGCCGCGCTCGTGGAGCAGGCTGATCACCCGCAGCGAGGGACTTTCCCGAACGTCCTCCACGTCTTTCTTATAGGCCGCGCCGAGGATTAGAAGCCGCGAGCCGTTGAGAGTTTTTCGATACCGATTGAGTGCCTCCATCGTGCGCTGCACCACGTAATGAGGCATCTGGGTGTTCACTTCGCCCGCAAGCTCGATGAATTTGGTCTGAAACTCGAACTGCCGCGCTTTCCACGACAGGTAGAACGGATCGATCGGAATGCAGTGCCCACCGAGGCCCGGCCCTGGATGGAAAGGCATGAACCCAAACGGCTTGGTGGAGGCGGCCTCAATCACCTCCCACACGTCCAGATTCATGCGATCGCAGAGCATCTTCAGCTCGTTCACCAGCGCGATGTTGACGCACCGGAAGATGTTCTCGAGCAGCTTGGAAAGCTCGGCCACCCGGGTCGACGAAACCGGCACGATCTTCTGCAGGGCCGCGCCGTACAGCGCCATCGCCACCTCCCGGCAGCGCTCGGTGTGGCCACCGACGATCTTGGGAATGTTGCGAGTGTTGTACCGCGGATTACCCGGATCTTCCCGCTCCGGGCTGAAGGCAAGATGAAAGTCCACTCCCGCCCGCAAGCCGCTTCGCTCGAGTAGCGGCCGCAACACCTCGTCAGTGGTCCCGGGATAGGTGGTGGACTCCAGAACGTAGAGCTGACCTTTGCGAACGTGCGGAGCAAGCGCCCTGCCCGCCCGCTGGATGAAGCGCATGTCAGGTTCTCTCGCCTCGGTGAGGGGCGTCGGTACGCAGACCACGATGCAGTCCAGCGCCTCGGTCCTGGCGAATTCAGTGGTGGCGGAAAGCTTGCCGGATTCGGCGAGTCGCCTCAAAGGCTCGGACGAAATGTGCCGGATGTAGCTTTTGCCCTTGAGGACGCCTTCGACCTTTCGTGGATCGACATCGAGGCCCAACACCGAAAATCCAGCTTCCGAAAATGCCATTCCCAGTGGCAGGCCGACGTAGCCGAGCCCGACCACGCCGACTTTGGCTTGGCGGGATGCGATTCGCTCGAGCAGCGTGTTGGTCAGATTCGGCGACTCGGCTTCGCGCGCCCGCTCCCGGTAGCTTGTAACGCCTGCAATTCCTGATTCCAGAGCCATCGCCCACCATCCCCTTCACTCAAAACAAAATCGCCACCGCCATCGCCGCCGGCAGCTCGCGCTCGATTCGATACGCAATCGCCAGCGCCGGCCGTATCTGACCGTATGAGGGGGAATAGAGAGATTCTTCCAACTCCACCCTCAGTCCATCCTCGAAGAGGACGACTGGATTCGACTCTCCCGGTTTTCCGATTTCCGCTGCCTGGATCCCGAAAGCAATCGACGGCATCCGGATTCGCTTGGCCCGCGCAACCTCTTCCGAGCTTGCCTTGCGCAGCCTCACCTCGCGATCGGCCAGGTGCAGCCTCCCTACCGCCCGATGCTTCCCTTCGCCCTGCAGCAGGTCTCGGACCAACAGCCCTCGCTCCTCGTCGAGTAAAAATGTTCGTTCCACGACGACTGGCGGCCTCAGGCGTTGGTATCCATGATGGCGCGCCACGAGCGATGACGAGCGGCCGGTGCGCTCCAACCTGATCACCTCCGCACCGGTAGGGTCCGGCAACGCGAACAGTCGCCCCTCAGGAATGGGCGACTGCTCCTCCCCATCGATCTCGACCGTGTTGTGAGAACCAGTGCTGCGAAACCGATTGCGCACGGCCGCGTCGCGCGTGTAGGTGCCGGTTCCGATATCGACGATCACCGGCTGGCCGGCAACGTGAAGCTCGAAAGAGAGCTTATCGTTGTGATTGTGGCCGCCCACGCCGCCCTGTCCTTGGGGCCCGGCACTGACGGCGAGCAGCGCTTCTGCACTCCGCAAGAGGCAGAGCCCACCTGGCCGCGAGCAAAACCACGGCAGCCCTGCCTGAGGTCGCATTGATTCGAACCGCTTGACCCCCGCTTCGCCAAGGAGCCACGCCGCTTCGTCTGGAAAGCCACCATCCCGCTTCAGCGTCGGATCCTCGAAGATCGCCGAACCCAGAGCCGACAAATAGCCATGATCCAGGCTTGGGCGATCGCAAAGGGCCACCGCTCGACCGGAGTCGTTGTCACCAATCTGCGGCGCTTGCCCAAGGTCGGAGCAGTACGCCTGGGCCACGGCGAACATCCGGTGCAGCCGTCCCTCGAAGGTTGCGCCCAGATCCACTCCATTCTCGAACGCAACCAGGTAGGCCAGGGTGAACAGCTCAGTCACGAGGCGGTGGTACCCGACCGATCCCTCGAACGAGTAGCCGTCTTCGTGCACCTGAGCGCGAATCTGCTTCTGAATGCCAACCGCTGCCGCCGCCGCCCGACGCGAAGATTCAGACAGTTGGGGAAAAAGCAGAGAGACCACCAGCAGACCCACGTAGTTGGCGACGAGGTGATTGTTCGCAACCGTCCCAGCGTCCTCGAGATTGGCCTCCACAAACGCCGCGTGTTCCTCCAGGGAGCGAAGGAAGGTCAGCAGAAACCCGGCTTCGCGCACGGGGTCAGCATCTCGGAACATCACGAGGGACTGCGCCAGATTTGCGGCGCGCAGCGCCACTTCCATTGGTGAAACCCATTGGACGCCCTGGCCGACGGGATTGGCGTGGATAAAATCCAGAGATTGGGCAACAAACTCGACGGCCAATTGACGGCGTTCTTCCGGATCGGCAGCAACCCAGTACCCCTGACCCAGAGCAATCAGCTGATCGAGACGACCCAAAACCCACGGATACTTTGGGTCCGCCCCTTCTCGTGCAATCGAGTACCGGTGAGCCGGAACCATGGGGTAGCGGTGGCCGCTGCCACAGTCGAGCGACCAGTCAATCGAACCTCGAGGCCCGAACGAAACAACCGTGCCGAAAACGTCAAACTCTCGCCTCGCAGCCCGGCGGGCTCGAGCGAGAGCGCGTTCCTTTGCGCCGCGGACCGTAGACAGCGCGCGAAGGGTTTCGTCTCGTCTGCCCGCGTCACACCAGACCGCGCGCGGACGCAGCGCCAGGGTGGGCAACGCATCCGGCGTAAAGACGCCGAAGCGATCAAGGATGTCTTCGTCGCCGCTCGACGGAGCCGTCGCCCAGACCTTTCGGGCGATTCGAGATACACGCCGAGCTGCCAAGCTGGCGAGCTGCACCGCCGAGAGTTGTCGAGCGACAGCCGTATAATAGGGCAAGGCACGCACTGATTTTCCGCCCGAATTAAGCAAGTGACGCGCCAAGAAGACCTCCTGAGAATCATTCAGAGGCGCGCGCGCCATGCCTCGCAGAGGCCGAAATTCTTACCGCTTCCCCAGTCGGTCCCCTTCGAGATCCACCCGGCGGTCGGCCGTGTTTCTCGGCGCTTCGCCCTGGCTTCGCGAGGCACGCTTCCTGCTCCTAAATGCGCAAACATGACTCGATCATTGGAAACCCAACAGCTCGACGCATGGCTGAGGCAAGTGCGGCACGACTTGAAGGCACCCCTGCTGGCGATCCGGGGCTACGTGGATTTGATGCAGCGCGGAGCAGCTGGGCGGCTGACGCCCAGGATGGAGCGTTATCTTGCGCGGGTGATGGAAGCCACCTTGCGCGAATGTGCCTTGATTGATTCTCAGGTGACGCTTTCGCCCTCTAGTTCGGGCTGCCCCAGTCCACCACTTCCCAGCCGCGCCGCGTTGCCTCTCTCCGCAGGCGGCGATCGGGATTCACCGCCACCGGCCGGCCCACTGCCTTGAGAACCGGAAGATCGGCGTAGGAGTCGGTGTAGAAAGCGCATTCGCCAAGCCGCACGTTGGCTTCGCGAGCAAAAGATTCGGCCTGCACTCGCTTGCCTTCCCCAAAGCAGAGGGTTCCCGATACTCGCCCTGTATAGATGCCCTCCGGATTGACTTCGAAGCGGGTGCAGAGCACCGCATCCAGCCTCAACTCCGCTGCCACCAACTCGGAGAGATACACCGAGGATGACGTCAGTAGCACCAGACTGTCCTGGCGACTCCGATGCTCCTCCAGGGCTCTCCGCGCTCCCGGCCGATACAGCGAGGACAGCTGAGAACGGTAAAAGGCCTCGGTCCGCTCGCGAAAGTCTCGCTCCCGGGTGCCCGCGAGGCTGGCGATGGCGCGCTCCACCGCTTCGTCCAAGCCGGCGAACCCAATGCTGTAAGCCCCCAACCAGGTGGCGGCGCGCAAGGCCTGCCATCGGCTGAGGTGGCCAAGCTTCACCTCCGTTCGGATCCACAGCGGGCCCGAGTTGGCAGCGATCAGGGTGCGGTCAAAATCAAAGAAGGCAATCGCCACGCAGGCAGTGTAACTCGAATCGTATCAGCGGCTCGCGAGGTTTCCGTCGAGCCTTTAGCTTCTACGTCGAACGGTCTGCCGTCGGAGAAGAAAAATACAAAGGACCGCCAACGGCCGGGCCATCGAGCCGGGTACTGCGGCGCAACCGGACTTCGGTACGACGGATAAACAGTCCTGAGACGGACCTCCCTTGGGGTATGCGTCGCAAATGAAACTCGCCGACCAAGGGTCGATGGTGCGCTTTGAGATCTCTCCCGGGCTGGAGTTGGGGTTCATCACCGAGCAGATCCCGCCATTGCAATACGTGGTGTGATCCAGCCCCTGGGAGTGGCCGAACTCATGAGTCGCGGTGTTCTGCACGTCGGTCGCAACGCAGTTGGAATAATTCCCTCCACTGCAAGTCGGACTGTCGGCGGTGGTGAAGTGGAAGACGGCGGCGTTGAACTCGATGTCCGCATCGAGAATCTCGCCGCTGCTGACTCGATAGGTAGTGGTGGTGAGTCCAATCGTGGTGTCCGGGTTCCCCCAGCAGTCATATACGTTGTTGCAGGTGTAATTGCTGAAGCAAGGATCGCTGGCGGGCGCAACGTTTCTACAAAGCCTCTGGCGAAACATCACCACGTTGTGGTTGTCGCTCGCGCCCTGGGTATAGCCAACCGTGCGGCCCGCAGGTGCAGACAGGTGGGGACCTTCATAGAGCGTGAGGTTTCCACAGCCATTCTGGATCGTCTGCCAGCTCTGCCACGAGCGGGTGACCGCCGTGAATTCCGTGCCCCCATTGACGGGATTGCCGCCATCGCTCTGGTTGTAGACCACCGAACCCGCCGCCCACCAAAGGCAGTGGCTGTTCGGATCGCTCGCAGTGACGTGACTTCGCGCGTACGGAAGGTTGCTAACGCCTGAAGTGATGGCCGCGATCGCGACGAGGATTGGGGTTGTGGCGATCATTTCGTCACCGCGGCCTGTATCCGCTTCCGAAGCTCAGTTAACTCGAGCGGTTTCGCGCTGCTGGTGGCGGGTTGTCCGTCCGCGCCAACCAGCGCCGCATCGACTGCCGATGGAACCGCAAAGGCTTTTTTTCCATCGCTGGTTCGCTCGACAGTGTACTTGCCTTGGGCCATACCGGAAACCCAGAAGGTGGCCACCGATGGAGCGTGTCTCTTGAGGAAGACGACCACTTCCTCACCCCGCTGGAATTCGGGCATACCGTGGACAATCTGGCCGATGTCGCTTTCCGGGATAATCCCGCCCGGCTGCACGACTTCGGCGACGGATCCGGGGTCGCCCTTGAGATTCTCCGAGACCCGGATTTTCACCCGCGTGACGATGCTCTTCTGGGTACCTTGGCCGACCCAGCTACTCTCGACCGATTGCACGGTGCCGCGGACCACAGCGTCCGAGTCCCGGGTAAGCGTTTCGACGTCCCGAACCTGAGTTACAGTTGCGTGGGCTGCCAAAGCCCAAAGGGCGCAGCCACTAAGGAGCATCGCTTTCAAGCCGGTCGTTGCATTCGCCAGGGGACACCTCATTCAAACATCACGGCCCGCACTAATGTAGCGTACTGAGAACGTTTCGACAGATTGACCCAAGAAATCCGCTTTGTTATCCCGCCCCATCCCCAATGACCAGCCCAGAACGCCTCCGTTTCGCACCTTCTCCCACGGGCTATCTCCACATCGGTGGGGCGCGGACGGCGCTGTTCAACTGGCTGTATGCCCGGCGACATCACGCCGTTTTCATCCTTCGGATCGAAGACACCGATCGAGACCGCTCCACCGCGGAGTCGGTGAAGGCAATCATGGACGGGCTTCGCTGGTTGGGCATCGACTGGGATGAGGGCCCTTATTTTCAGACCGAGCGCCTTCCCATATACAAGGACTGGTCCGAGAAGCTGATTTCCCAGGGGCTGGCTTACCGCTGCTATTGCACGAGGGAATTGCTCGAGGAGCGGCGAGCCGCTTTCGAACGGGAGAAGCGCACCTATCGGTACGAGGGCACTTGCCGAAATCTCAAGGACTACCCGGTGGACAAACCTCACGTGGTCCGCTTCAAGATGCCGCAGCGCGAAGGCTCGTTGACCTTCACCGATAAGGTGATTGGGAAAATTTCCAAGGAGTTTTCCGACCTGGACGACTTTGTGATCCTCCGGCGCGATGGACTCCCGCTGTACAACTTTGGCGCGGTGATCGACGACCATACGATGGGCATTACCCTCGTCGGACGCGGTCAGGAGCACATCAATTCCACCTTTCCGCAGCTCGCGATCTACCTGGCACTGGGCTGGGAAGTGCCGGAATTCGCCCACTTCCCGCTGATTTTGGGACCCGATCGCGAGAAGCTTTCCAAACGGCGGCACCCCGAGGCGGATGTGATGCTCCACGCCCGCAATGGAATTCTCCCCGAAGCCCTCTTGAACTTCATCGTCCGGCTTGGGTGGTCCCACGGCGATGACGAGATCTTCTCGCGCGAGCGGATGATCGCCTGGTTCGACTTGGAGCACGTCGGCAGCACGTCCGGGGTGTGGAACCCTGACAAGCTGCTCTGGTTGAACCAGCACTACTTAAAGACGCTGCCGCCCGCGCTCGTTGCCCAACGCCTGATGCCCTTCCTCGAGGCCAAAGGTCTCCCGGTCGCAGACTTCCCTCGCCTCGAGGGAGTGGTGGTTGCGCTCAGAGCGCGCGCGAAAACTCTCCTGGAGATGGCAGACATGGCAGCCTACTTCTTGACCAAGGGGGTTGCGATCGATCCAAACGCAGCGGCCAAGCATTTGACTCCCGACTCGCTGAAGCTGCTCCAGGAGGTCCAAGCGCGGCTGGCGTCTCTGCCAGAGTGGAAGGCCGAGGACATTGAGGCAGGGCTCAAAGCCGTCGCTGAGCAAGCGAAAGTCGGCCTGGGCAAGGTTGCGCAGCCGATCCGCGTGGCGGTGACGGGCGGAACCGTCAGTCCCGGCATCGGAGAGACGCTGGAGCTGGTAGGGCGAGACGAGACGATGTCCAGACTAGACGCGGCATTACGCTACGCGCCCCAGGCTCGCACTTGAAATGGAGCGGACTCCTTTCATAGAACGAGTGATGATGACTTGGATTCGTGGATGGCTTGGGCTTTTCGCCTGCACATCGATTGGCTTTGCGGGAATCAGCCGGGCAGAGACAGTGCATGGCGCACACCTGCCGGACGGCGCCCAGAAGGTAGCGGAGAACCGTTACCGAGTGGAACAGGACTTCGACACCACGGTGAAGCACTACAAGACCGTCTACCCGCCGGCGAACTACCCACGGACGATGATCGTGAACCAGCCGGGCATCAAAGCGGTCCACATTGCCAATCCGTCGGGGAAAGGTTTCGAGGGACTGAATATCTACCAGACGAATGAGGAGGTCCGGATCTACATCGTTCCGGTCGCTGAAACGAAGTCGAAGAAAAAGAAATGATCCCTTGGGGGATCGTCCAACGGCAGGACGCCAGACTCTGGATCTGGCTATCTAGGTTCGAATCCTAGTCCCCCAGCTACCGGCCGCTCGCTCATTATGAGCAAGCGGCCTGCTGCTCTCCCATCACTTCGTCGGTGCGCTCGCTGAGCCGTCCGTGCGCGGGTCATCCACCAGCGGCATGGAGGTCTGCGTACCATTAAACACCCGGGCTCTGTTTTCGAAGTCGGATATCGCATTCGGCTCCGCAACGGGAACCCCGTTCGCGTCGACCGTGGACGGCCCGTTCACCCACGCCCCGTAGGCGGGAGCTGTGTTCGATTGCGAGCCGTCGTTTTGCTGTGCTGAGGTCGCGGCCGCTGCACTATCTGCAGCAGTCTCCTGCGCCCGCACCTGCGTCGCACCCAACAATCCAACCGCCACCATCGTTCCAAGCATCAAATTCCATTTCATTGGTCTTTCTCCTTCTGCGATCAAGAATACGGAGCGCGACGCGCCGGGCACCGCGATCCGACGGGCAGCCCCTGCGCGACAACGAAGTGCTACCCTGTGCGAACGGGCCGCGAGGGGTTCGGTTACTTCAGCAAATCCCGCAGGAAGTCGGCACGTCGTTCGGACTCATTGAACGTCCTTATAAGTTCACAAAGTCCTGCGAAAACAGACAGCAGGCCGCGCTCATTGTGAGCGAGCGGCCTGCTGCTCTCGCATTACTTGCTCGGTGCGCTCGCTGAGTCGTCCGTTCGCGGGTCATCCACCATCGGCTGGGAGGTGTCCGTACCATCGAACGCCTGGGATCTCTTCTCGAAGTCCGAGATCGCATTGGGGTCCGCAACAGGGACTCCGTCCGCGTCAACCGTGGACGGCCCGTTCACCCACGTCCCGTAGGCGGGAGCCGCCCCATCGTTTTGTTGTGCTGGGGCCGCGGCCGCTGCACTTTCTGCAGCAGTATCCTGCGCCCGCACCTCAGTCGCACCCAACAATCCAACTGCCACCATCGCTCCAAGCATCAAATTCCATTTCATTGTCGTTCTCCTTTCCTTTCTACGCTACAGACTAAGGAGCGCGACGTGCCTGGCACTCGATCCGACGGGCACCCACTGGGCGACAACGGAGCGTTACCGAATGCGAACGAGCCGGGAGGATCGGTTACTTCAGCAAATCCCGCAGGAAGTCGGCACGTCGCTCGAGTTCATTGAACGTCCTTGTCTGCCCACCGGGATCGACGATCGTTTCGCCGGTCAGGTATTCGGACAACACGGTCGGGTCGCCGCGCCGACGCCGGTCGATGTGGACGAACTCGGTGCCGGTTTCACCGCCGTGGCAACCGTTGCACGTCGCGAGGGCGAAGTGATGGCGCACCTCGAGGGGATCCTGGAATCCCCTTCCCGTCCAATCGAGATTCCGGGTATCGCCACCCAGCAACTCGGCCGGGACTACGTGCCGATCGGCGAGGATGTCGTCTTGGTTCTCGTTGACCCAAGAGATCAGCTCCGGTCTGCCCTCATCGCGGACGTCCGGGCTCTGAAACAGGGCAACATTCACCAGCGATTCGCCCACCACGGTGAAGCTTCGGTAATTCCACTCCACCACGCTCGCTTCCTCTTCGACGGTGTTCACGTGCTTGAGGCTCGCCGAGGTGAGCTGGTCGGTGATCGATTGGAGCGCAGCGTTGTATTCCTCGCCGAACGGCAAGGCTCCCAGCGCGTGCCATGCCTCGGCGATTGCCCGCAAGTCCTTGATTGACTCCGTGGGCAACTCGAATTCGAAGATCACCCAGAAGTGGATCGGTTCACAGAATACATCGGTCGCGACGTACTCCATTCGGAACTCGCCCAGATCGAGCCGGTTCACGATGGACAACAATCGAAATGGCGCGCGCCCAAGGTCGAGGCGCTTTCCGCCGCTCGCGGCAAGCCAAGGCAGCGTCACAAATTGGTCGATCCCGACGGGCTGGAGCACGTGACCATTGACCACTTGCTCGTGAGTCCAGGTATCGAGCCAATCCCGCACGAATGCAGAAGCGTCGGATGCGCCTGCTTGTTCCGACACGGTTTGCATGATTTTGCCGAAGCTCCAGGCAGGAAGTGGCTCTTCACCCACGACGCACGGGTCGAGCGAGCGCGTTGGATCATCGATCACGCTCACGTCTCGCACCGTGAGCTCTTTGTCCGGATCGATGAGCTCCGAGAGAGTCGCCTTCGAGCGGTCAAGCGAGGACCCTCCACCGGCGCACCCCATGACGAAAGCCACGAGTAGCGAGAGGCCTCGTGAGGATTTCCCGCCCCTGTCTGTCTCGGTTGCCATTGGGAAGCGATGTTTGATATCAGCCCTCGCCAGCCAAGGGGAACATGGCTCGGCGAGTGGGTGTGGAATCGGGGGCTATCAGGGGATGACAACCAAGCATTTCGCGCAACTCACGGCTCTGATCTTTTCCCTAGGTGGCCTAGCCAATACCGCGCATGCGCAGTGTGACCCATTCGGTCCCGTCTGGGCGACGATGACCCAAGAGCAGGGCGGAGATCGGCCGGGGTGTCGCGGCTGTCACATCGGGCCCAACCCGTCGTCTGGCCGCTGGTTCGGCGACACCGAGGAAGACGTCCTCGCCTATTTTACGTCCGGTGCCGGGATGATCCTGGTTTCCGGGGGTCGCCAGAGCAGATTGGCCGAGGCATTAGGGTTGGTTGACGGCATTCCGCCCTTTATGCCCAGGTTTGCTCCATTCGATGGACGGTACTGGGCTGACGATCCTGAACAGGGATTGACCGAGCTCACCGATTTAGGGAACTGGCTGGACACGATCGACTTCTAGCAATTTTCACAACGGGAGGGTGCAATGACGAAGTTGATGAGTGCTTCAGCGGTGATCCTACTCATGGGGACGGCTCGCGCGGAACAGTGGCTTCAACGTTATCACGACGCGCAACACACCAGTTTCATCAACGGAACTGTCGACCCGCTCAATCGCGTGACGTTCCGGTACACTTTCGATCTCAATAACAGCGCACTCATTCATTTTACGGATCCGAAGATCGAGAGCAATGGCGACCTCTTCGTTCCCCATCGCGAGCGGAATGGCTCCGTCATCACTTATGGCGTCCGGAGGCTCACCAACGGCGATGAGGTTTGGAGTTTCACCAGCGACTACGTGCGACAGCCCTCGGGGGCATGGGAGCCGGTGTTCGATTTCGCCTTGAACAACGGCATCGTCTACGTGATGGCCAGGTACGGCTGCCTGTGGCGACTCAATGAATCCGATGGATCGATGATTGATCGCAAGTGCGCAACGGACCCGATCGATCCGACGGGGGAACCGATCTGGGACGTATCGCCTTTCGCCATCGACGGAAACGGCAACGTGTTCTGGACGATTCGGTCCAATTCCGATCTGATCGGCTCATCCCTGGTCAAGCTGGATCCGAGCGGGACCGTTACCGCCTCGGATTTGGAGAGCCTGGTTGGCAGCGGTCAGGTCGCTGCGAACAACTCCGCCCCGGCAATTTCGGCCGACAATAGCGTGATCTATGTGGCCACGACGGCGGGGGATGGGGTGTTGACGGCACTTGATGCAACGGATCCCGCTCTGCGAACAACGCTGTGGACAGCGAGTCTTTCGCCCGGTGGGGATTGTGGAGCTGCAATCCTCATCGACAGTGGAACCTCTTCTCCCGTCGCGCTTCCCGACGGGGCAGCGATCGGTGGCTGGGGCCCAGACCCCTCATCCGAGGGCTGGTACTACAGCTTCGATTCGAGTGGGAACCTTCGGGGTTGCTATCCCTTTGGGTGGGACGACACGATGGGGCAGATTAACCTGAACGGCAACACCTATCTGGTTGGAAAGCACAACCATTACACGCAGGGATCCTCGCAGTGCAATAATGGGATCGATCCGCCGGTCAATCCCCCCTGCTACGAAGTCGTGGTGCTTGATGCAGCGACGATGGCAAAGCAGTGGAGTTATCTGGAGCCGGGGGCGCCGCCGAATGAATGGTGTATCGATGCGCCGACACTATTCAAAGACGGTGAGGCCGGTTACTTCGTGGTACCGAGCGAGAGTGGAAAGCTGTACCGGGTTAGAATATTCAGCAATCCGCCTGAGGAAACGGATATCGCCGTCGGACCGTTCCAGTCCGCTGCATACGTGCCAACGGTCAGCATCGGGGGATCTGCGTATACGATCAACCACGGGCAGATCGTCGGCGCCGGCTACTAACGGGGGCACTGCATCTTTAGCGCGATGCGTTGGGCTCAGGCGCCCGCGGCTAACGAGTACGCCACCGCGAACAGGCTGGTTAGCGCGTGAGCCAGGAAGGCATCCGCTGTCCGTCCCCGCCAATACTGGGCGAGAGCAAAGAGCATGCCGCTGATGGTGCCGATGATCCAGTTACCCTGGAGCACTCCGAACGCCACCGAGGAGATGAGAAACGAAGAAAGGCTGAACCTGCCCGGAGAGACCTCGGTGAAATCCGCCGAGATAAGTCTGCGCAATAGAAACCCCCGGAAGGCGAGCTCCTGTGCCAGGGGCACGACGACAATTGTTAGTAACCCCGCCGCAATCGAAGGCAGGCCGACGCCACGGTCAAAAATCGAGGCCCTTGAATGGGCTGACAGAGATCCAAACCCGAGATCGATTGCAAAGGCCGCCGCTCCGATGCACGCGACGACCCACGACCAGGACGCTCGCCAATCTCCGTAGCACCTGCGGTACGCCCAGAGTGGGACCAGGATGGCCAACAACTGAATCGGATAGAGAGAGTCGGCCTCAATCGACAACATACCCGCCACGAGCTGAACCGCGACGCCCGACAAGAACGGCGCCAAGTAGGCGGCGGTCGGGTGCCAAGTCTCGGCGAGCTCCTCCACGCGAGGCGAGCTCCGACTGAAAAAACGGGTGCGTCGCGAAAGGATCATCAATCCGAGCGCCGCCCCGCAAAACAGCACCCAACCCGCTTTGGAATGGAAGCCACCGAGCGCCAGCGAAGGGGACCAACGGCTTCCGATAGCAATCAGCCCCACGATCCGGAACACGTTGGCCACCCAGGCCACCGCCACGCCCAACGGAATCAGCACCAGCGCGTTGGGAAAGCGCAGCTCGCGGCGAAGGGCGATTAGCCAAGCCGACTGAAGCACGAGCATCAGGCCAATGCCTTCGAATCCGGAGCAGATGGGGGCGACCCTGACTTGAAAGTGACTCGTCCCCACCAAAAAGCGGCTCGGAATGCTGACGGGATCGGGGAAAAGCCAGCTCACAACCTGGGCGACCGAATGAACGGTCAAGCCGCCGAGGGGCTTCCAAAGGTACTCAGCGGCCCGGCCTGCGTTCCATGCTGCAATCCCGACCAAGACACCGGCTAGCAAGCCAATCCAGGTCCGGCGCACCAAAGTCACGAGCTGCCGCGGCGAAATGACCCCGAGGGCAAGCGCGCCGACCACTGCGAGGGCCAGGAGCACCCAGGCGCCGAACCAGGCTCGCGGATCGCCGCGAAGGACGCGCCCGCCGCCGAAGAGCGCGCGGGTAAGCAGTAAAAAAGCAAAAAATAACAGCGCGTGCGCCGCGATGAACGGTAACGCCCGCCGCACGCTTCGGGGCTCGAGCACGACCGATCCCGAAACGTTCACGCTCCGCGTGCTGGTGAAAACGACGACCGCAGTGCCGATCGCGATCATCAGAGGAGCCAAGTAACCCAGACCGGAAGTCCAAGCGATCTGGCGTTGCAAGCTCGTCGCGTCGAACATCCAGCTTAGCAGCAGATATTCGCCCAGCAACACCAAGACTGCCGCGACCGCCGTCCTGCGAAGCCAACGAATGGGCTCACTTCGAGGGAGCTCGACCACCCTGTGAGCACCTAGCAAGTCTGTTTTGTTTCTCGACTACGCAGCCATGCGGCTCTTGCGGCGCGCGGTGAGCATCAAAGCGCCACCGGCAAGCAGGGAAAAGGCAGCCGCAGCCGTAGTCATGTCAAATTCCGGAGCGTCGTTGCCGCCCTCGCCACCGCCCTCGTCATCTGCCCACGCGACGGCAGGAACGGCTAATGCCAACATGAACACAAACGGCAACGCACGAAGCGACCGAGCGAAAGATGAAAACATTGCCCCTCCGGCTGCGGGTGACCCAGGGCGCGGGATGATGCTCCGGTGCTCGCCGATGTCAAGCGCCATCTTATCTGGGAATCCTGGTTTGCCGGTTTTTGGGCCCTTTACTGCCTTCCGGAGCCGCCGACCCCACTGATCTGTTGGTACGTTTGCTGAGCAGCTTCCCACGCCGCGCGGCTTTGAGCAGATGCAGTCTGCTGATGGGCGACTTCCTGCTTGGCGGAGTCGATCTTCTTCTTGTCATCGTCGATTCGCGAAAGGATGCCGTTGGCATTCACCTTCTTCCATTCAGGATCGCCAGACTGCTTGAGGGCGAGGTATTGCTCGTACTCAAGCTGATCCTTGGCCAAGTCTCGCTCTGCTTCTGCCTGGGCCAACCTTGCGTTCGCCAAATCCACCGCGGTCTTGGCGGACGCGACGCGGGCCTTGGCGGCATCAAGTTTGGCGTTGGCCATGCGCAACTGCTGCTGTGTTCGCCGAATCGTCGCCCGATCTCGATCCGTCTGGGCTTTCTTCAGCGTCGAGTTGAGCTTGTCGATCTCGGCCTGCGCCACGCTCACTTCATCATTAGCGACGTTCACCTCCTCCTTCGCGCTGTTCACGCCGAGCTGTTGGCGGGCAACTTCGTCCTCTGCCTTCGCGAGGTTGACGCGCGCTTGGTTGACCGATGCCATATTCTGCGGCGGTACACGGGCCATCTGCTCTTTGCTCACTTCTTCGTTGCTCTTGAAGTGTGAACAACCCGCGAACAACAAGGCACTCGCCAATACCGAAATGATTTGTTTCATCCAAAGCCTCCTTCTTCGACAATCTAAGAATGGGCAGATAAACGGGTAGCCAGCGGAGGACTGGTGGTTAGGCGCCAGACGTCGGACGGGGCGCCTCGGCGTTTGAAAGCCAGCTAGGGTTGCTTGGCGGGGGCTGGCGAGGCGGAAGCTGGAACAGACTTGTCCGGCGTCGTGGGAGGCTCTTCCTCGCCCTTGCGACCGATGCTGATTTCGATCGGTGCCGCCCCACCCGGCAGGCAGTGCGAGGATGTGGGGGTCAGCTCGCAGTGCTCATCAGAGCTGCAAAGGCCCCGGCAAGGCAGCTCCTCGCACAGCCCACTGTTCCGATTGCAGATTGTCCCGGCGGGACAGGCTGCCCAGCACCCCCCGCTCGCGCGGCTGATGCCGGAGGCGGTGGCTGCGAAAATCGAGCTCCCAATCGCCTCGGCGGCGACCGACTGCCCGGGTACATAGGCGGACCGATCGGCGGCGCAGCTTAGGCAAACCAAACCGGTGAGCAAAGAGAGTCGCATCACGGGAAGCTGGGTTAGCGTAACAGCGAACCGAAGCCTGCGCGATGCAAATCCCCTTAGGTGGCTCGGAGCAACCCGCGCCGGCGAGCGACGGCGCTAAACGCGTTGACCGCGCGTTCGATGTGCTCCTCGGTGTGCGCGGCGGAGAGCTGGACGCGAATGCGCGCCTGTCCTTTGGGTACTACCGGATAGCTGAATCCGATTACGTAGATTCCCTCTTCCAGCAGGTCCCGAGCGATTTCGGTCGCCATCCGGGCATCGCCGATCATGATCGGAACGATCGGATGAGTGCCAGCCTTGATTTGGAATCCGGCGGAGGTGACCCGATCGCGAAAATTTTTCGCGTTGTTCATCAACTTGTCGCGAAGCTGGGTGGTTTTGGAAAGAAGCTCCATCACCTTCAGGCTCGCGCCGACGATCGAGGGCGCCAGGCTGTTCGAGAAGAGGTAGGGTCTGGCGCGCTGGCGAAGAAGCTCCACCACTTCGCGGTTGGCCGCCGCAAAACCACCGGACGCGCCACCGAGTGCCTTGCCAAGAGTCGAGGTCAGGATGTCCACTCGCCCGATCACGCCGCATTCCTCGGGCGTCCCGCGGCCTGTCTTTCCGACGAAGCCCGAGGCGTGGGAATCGTCCACCACCACGATCGCCTCGTACTGCTCGGCCAGCGAGCAGATTCGGTCCAGCTTCGCGACGTACCCATCCATCGAGAAGACGCCGTCGGTAACCACCGCCCGCAGCCGAGCAGCTTGGGTACCTTTGAGAATTTTTTCGAGCTCCGACATGTCGCCGTTCGGAAAGCGCTGGCGCTCGGCCTTGCAAAGGCGAATGCCGTCGATCAGTGACGCGTGGTTGAGCGCGTCGGAGATGATCACGTCTTGCTCAGTAAATAGCGCCTCGAAAATCCCGCCGTTCGCGTCGAAGCAGGAACCGAACAAAATGACGTCCTCGAATCCAAAAAACTCCGCCAGCTTCTTCTCGAGCTTTCGGTGTTGGTCCTGAGTGCCGCAAATGAACCGCACGCTGGACATGCCGTAGCCATATTCGTCCAGCGCGCGTTTGGCCGCGGCCAGCACCTCCGGGTGGCTGGATAGCCCAAGATAGTTGTTGGCGCAGAAGTTGAGCACCTTGCGCCCGCTCACCAGGATCTCCACGCCTTGCGGCGAGGCGATCAGCCTCTCTTCCTTCCAGGTGCCGGCTTCCCTGATTTCCCGGGTTACTCCTCGAACGACTTCCTTGGCGCGCTCTGAAAACATGAATTCTCCCTTACCACGGAGGCTCGGAATTCGGGATTGCAACGATCGCCGCTCGCCGGTGTCCTTCGCGTTCCGTTGTGAACGAGCCCAATCCGGCAAAAGAGCTTGACTTTGGGCGCCTTGAAATAATTTCCTCGGTTTCTAAAGAGGGGGACTTCATGAAATTTCATCGTAGGCTTGCAGCACTGGGTATCGCCTTGGCCGCACCCATTATCAGTGAGTGCTCCAACGGAGTCGGGAAGGAAAGCTCGGCCCCGAGCATCAGCAGCGTGGACAGTGCCGGGATGGCAATGACCGCGAGCAGTGTCCCGCCCGACGACGAGGTGAGCTTCGCCAACGACGTCCAGCCGATTTTCGATATCCGGTGCACGGGCTGTCACAACCCAACCTTGCTGCGAGGCGGGCTGGACCTCACCGAAGGAAATTCCTACGCCATGCTGGTGAATGTCCCGACGTCCGCCCCTTGCAGGCAGGAGGTGCCAGACTCGGTGAGGGTCGCGACCTGCGATACGCCGCCATGCGATCCGTCGCAGAGCATGCTCTGGGCCAAGGCGAAGCCCGACGCCCCTCCGCCCAATGGTCGCCGATGCAGGATGCCGATGCCTCTGGGCACCCCGGGGTTGGGAGAAATCTGTGGGTGGGACTTCCACTTCATTGAGCGGTGGATTATCGCGGGAGCACCGAACAACTAAGCTCGGGCGCCCCTGCACGCACTAGCTCGCGAACCGGAGCAGCACCTTGGGCTGGGTGTTGATCTTCTTCTCGAATTGGTCCCGGTCGAATTCGGAAAACTTGACGATCGTGCCATCGCCTCGGTTGAGCATCACGGTCCAGATCAGGTCGTGAATGTTCGGGTCGCGCGACTCGAGCAGATTTCGAGTGATATGCCAGGTCTCGAAAATCCGCCGGCCGACCACCGCGTGAAGGCTGATCCCATCGACGATCACTCGGTCGAAGTCCTCGATCACCGCGTCCCCGCTCTTCAACCCGAAAAGAATCACATGCCCACCCCGGCGTACCGCTGAGATCGCGGTGTTCAAGGCTGCATTGGAGCCGGACATCTCGAGCGCCACGTCGACCCCTACTCTCTCATCGGTCAGATCGTGGATCTCGCGCGTGATCGTCTCGTCGTGAACATAGGAGACCTGGTCGGCCTTGCCGGGCACAACCAGCGCGTCCGCTCCCATCGCCTTGGCCATCCTCCGATTGTTCTCCAACGGCTCGACCCCAATCACTTTTCGGGCGCCGAGCGCCTTGGCGATCGCGATCGCGAACAGGCCGATCGTGCCGCAGCCGATGATCGCCACGCTCTTGCCGCGCAGGTTGACCTTGGTGCAAGCATAAACCGCGTTACCGAACGGCTCCTGGAGCGCACCCACTTCTGGTCGAATTTTCTTGGTGTCGGTGGGCCAGAGTGAATGCCCCGGCAGTTTGAGATACTCGGCGAAACACCCGTCGGTGCTGATCCCGATGATTCGGTCGGTGATGCACACGTTCGTGTCCCCCATCCGGCACTGGTAGCAGACACCGCAGGCGATGTGGCTCTCGGTGGAGACGATGTCTCCCGGCTTGTAACCGAATTCGCGCGCGGCCTCTGGCCCCACCTCGACGATTTCGCCGAGCAGCTCGTGGCCGATGATCCGTACGTCACGCTTCTCGTTGTCGAGGGAATTGAAAATCATGTCGTGGAACGCGCGGCGGTACCAGATGCCCCGGTCCGAGCCGCAGAAGCCGGCGAGCTTGGGCTTGACCAGCACCATTGAGGCGTCCTTGTAGTCCTTGGCGATGTCGATGCGTGCACGCTCGACTTGCTCCGGCCGCAGCCCTTTGGTCTGTTCCCAAGGATCCGCCTTCCGGTCGTACACCAGCGCCCACATCGAATCGGCCATGAGTTCCTCCGTCGGGGGGCGCAACGTATCCAGGGACAACCGCTCGGTCAAACGCTCTGGATAGACCCGGCCATTCGGTCAGATCTGGAACTTGGCCACGCGAAGCGTTAGTCACAACGCATGCGCATCAGGGTCGGCCCGGCGGGATGGAGCTACAAGGATTGGGCCGGCATCGTCTATCCCACGAAAAAATCGCCGCGTTTCGATCCGCTTCGATACCTTTCAAAGTACTTCGATGCGATCGAGGTCGACTCCACGTTCTACCGTCCGATGCCTCGTTCGTATGCCGAATCATGGGCGGAGCGGGTAGAGGACAATCCCGATTTCCGCTTCACGGCCAAGCTCTGGAAGCGGTTCACCCACGAGCGCGACACTGCCTGGAGCGCCGAGGATGTGAAGTTGGCGCGGGAAGTGTTGGAGGGCCTGCGGGCCAGCCGCCGACTCGGGGCAGTGCTGATGCAGTTCCCGTGGTCGTTCCGTAACAACGAGAAGAATCAAGAATGGCTGAGGGATGTGATCAAGGAGTTCGAGGACTTCCCAGTGGTGCTCGAGGTCCGCCACCTTTCCTGGGACACCCCCGAATTCTTCGGTCAGCTGAAGGAGCGCGGTGTCGGCTTCGTCAACATCGATCAGCCGATGTTTCATGACTCGATCGCGCCCAGCGCTCGCGCCACCGCGCACGTCGGGTACGTCCGCGTGCACGGACGAAATTACAAAGACTGGTTCCGGGAGAACGCAGGGCCGGAGGCCCGCTACAACTTCCTCTATTCCGCCGAGCAGCTGAAGCCGTGGGCGAAGCGCGCCGAAGAAATCGCCCAGAGCCCAGACACCGATGAGGTGTACGTGGTGACCAACAATCACTACCTGGGGCAAGCCCCAGCCAACGCGCTGATGCTCAAGTCGATGCTTGAGAAAGAGCGGGTTCCCGCGCCTCCGGAGCTCTTCCAAAAATACGAAAAGGCATTGAAGGACTTCGCGGTTCCGGTGGCAAAGGAGGAACCGACGGAGAAAAAAGCTGCTGCGAGTCGACGGCAAGGCTCGCTGGACCTCTAGGGGCGCTTAGAGCGGAAGTTGACCCCCGGGGCCCCTTCATTTAAGGAAGCACCGCTTTAGAAAAGTGGCGAATGGCCCTGTCGTCTAGTGGTCAGGACGGAGCCCTCTCACGGCTCAAACTCGGGTTCGAATCCCGGCAGGGTCATGCATTTCTCCCGAATGAAAAAACGCCTCCAGGACCACCCCGGGCTATGCCCTTTTTCCTTCCAACTCACCCACCATCGAGCGACAAGAGCCCAACAACTTGCCGAGATGGAGAAACGCTTCAATCGTCTCCCGAAAGGGACTCGCGAGCTTGTCGATGTCACTCTTGGTGGCAAGGTAGTACCGGTTGTGCGCAGAGCGGTGGCCCAAGTCCCGGAGGTTGGGTAGTTCTTTCTTGACCGTGCGTGGAAGGTTCCATGAACTCTCGGCGAGTGCAAACCGAATCAGCTCGGTCAGTTGAAAGAAGTCGCCCGTCGACGGATCCTTGATCTTGGAGTCGCGCTTGATGGCCTCGAATGCCTCGATGATCGCTGACTCCAAGAGCCGCCTCATCATCACCGCGCACGCGTCAAACCAGCCAGCGGAGTACGCACCGTTGGCTTGTCGCCCCACGGAAATGAGATAGCCTCGTTTGGTTTGGGTCAGCTTGGAGAGCGGAAAGACTCCAGAGTCCTCCGAGTAAGCAGGCCCGGACACTTTTGCGAAAGTGGTGCTCAGCTCGAACTAAACGTCACGCGCGGCTTGTGCGCGCTCCCTCGAGGGCGTGCTCCCACCAAATACCTTGGAGATGAGCTCCGCGAGCGCGGCGGTGTGGCCGACGTTGGTGCTCCCAAGCCTTGAAAAGGCGTTGGTCGCATCGGCTCGAAGTGTCGCCATCTTATCCGCGTAGTAGTTCACCCCAATCAGCGATTTCTGATGACGCGCGGCCTTCTTAGCCACGTCCAACGCCTGTTTCACCAGGTTTCCAAGGACAGCTTGTGCCGGAAGGGTATTTCCTCGCCCACGACGGGCAACGTCGTTCGGCATGGCGCCCGCCTGATCACCAATTCGAGTAGACGTAGCTGGCCTTGCTGCCATTGGTGCCACCGGGCGCAGAGAGTCGGGAACGCCGTAACGTTCGAGCCTGGGTCAGCGCCTGCAACGGACCACTCAAGCTCGTCAGCGGAATATGATGCCCCCGGTTGGCCAACTCCGCCTTCACCTGAGCAATCGTCTTGGGCTGGGCACATCAAGTTCGTGTCGCTCCCCGATGTCACAACCCGCGTCGAAGATCCGGTCGTCCTCTGGGAGCGAGATGGCCGGCTCACCTCCGCCCTCCAGCGTGGCTTGCCCGCGTACCCCCAGCCCGACCTGCAATGGATAGAAGACCGCATCTGGGTCTGGGTGCACTACGCCGCTACGAAGATCTCGCGCGGCGAGCTGTTCGAAGCGATCGAGTTTCTTTCGTTCCTCCGCATGACTGTCCTTGGACCACTGGCTCTCGTTCAAGCCGGAGCTCGCCCCGCGGGCGTGCGGCGCCTGGAGACGTTCGCACCGGCGATCGCGTCCGAGCTGCGTGAGACCATCGCGGAGGCAGACGCTCGATCCTGCGCTGCCGCTCTCCGTCGGTGCATCGAAATCTACCGGAAACTCCGCGGCGCCGCCGGAACCGTTCGGATCACTGATGCCGCTGAACGTGCTTCGGTCGAGTATCTATCGGATGTCGAGCGACGACTGCCGTAGCCAGATGGCATTGCCGCCCGTCGACGTACAGCTGAAAAGCTCATCACCGTCGCTGGTGCGCAGCGAGGATCGCCGCCGCCGAGCGCCGGACGTCCTCGGTGGTGGTGCTCCAGTTGCAAACCGAGATGCGCATCAACGCGCGACCGTGCCACACCGTGCCGGAGAGCCAACAGGTTCCCTCGCTCTGGATCCGTTCGATCACCTCGCGCGTCCAGGCATCGCCCTCTTCCGGCGAGTCACCGGGGCGCTCGAAGCGGACCAGGACCTGGTTGAGGACCACTTCGTTCACCAAGCGAACTCCTGGTGCCGCCGGGAGCAGCTCGGCGAACACACGCGCGTGCTCGCAGCAGCGCTCGACCAGTTCGGCAAGTCCCGCACGTCCCAGCGATCGCAAGGCGGCGTACACCGAAAAGCCGCGCGCTCGCCGGGAGAATTCCGCCGTCCACTGGTAGTTGTCGCGCTCGTTGCTCGAGGGCTGCAGATAAGCCGCGGTCCGCGCCATCGCAGCACGGTGAGCGTTCCGGTCGCGCACGAAAGCCAGTCCGTTGTCGTACGGCACATTCAGCCACTTGTGGGCGTCGGTCGCCCACGAATCCGCTCCGTCGAGCCCGGCGAGGTGGTGCTTGTACCGCGGGCTCGCAGCCGCCCACAGGCCGAACGCGCCATCGACATGCAACCACGCGCTGTCGTGCTCGCGCACCAGCTGGACGATGCGAGGAAGCGGGTCAAAGGAGCCAGTGTTCACGTTGCCCGCTTGGGAGCACACGATGGCCGGCCTGTCCTTGGCGGCGCGAAGCGCGTCGCGCAGGGCGTCGGGCACCATCCGTCCCTCGCTGTCGCAGGCGACTCGGATCGCGGAAGCGTCGCCTAGGCCCAGCAGCCGAAGCGCGCCGTACACGGTCACGTGCGCCTCGTCGCCGAGAATGACGGCCACGGCCGGCGCCCCGATAAGCCCCTTCGCCGCCGCGTCCCAGCCGACGCGGGCGAGGACTGAGTGGCGGGCAGCGGCGAGACAGGTGGTATTCGCCATCTGGCCGCCCGTGACAAAACCAATCCCGGTGCCCGGGGGAAGGCCAAAGAGCTCGGTGAGCCACTCGAGCACCGTGTCCTCGACGATCGCCGCAGCGGGCGAGAGAACGAACAGGCCAGCGTTCTGGTCCCACGCGCTGGTGAGCCAATCCGCTCCGACCGCCGCAGGCAGACTGCCACCGATCACGAAACCGAAGAAGCGCGGGCCGGCGCTAGCAACGATTCCGGGATCCGCACTTCGCGCCAGCTGCTCGACGACCCGAGCAGCGGGTTCGCCGCGCTCGGGCAGTGGTCCTCCGAGCTCCACGCGCATCGAAGCGACATCCGCGCTCGCGCCAACCCGACGCGTGGGAACGTTTTCCAAATACCGGACGGCCGCCATGTATGCCGCCTCGAGAGCCGAACGATCCATGAGCTACCTCCGCGCCAGACACTCCACCCTTTCAGCTCCTCATTGCTGCGTTGACGCGTCGGCTTCGTGTTTCAGAAGAGAGGTCGGTACCGTGAGGCAACTAGTGGCGACTCGTTCTTTGAAGCATGACGTGAGCTCAACAGGCGGGCCGGTGTTGTAGGTGCCTGTCGTATCGGATTCGGCCTCGTGCTGGCAACGCTTCGATGGAATGTAGGCGGGTGGCGCCTGAGCGACGGGGGCGACCCGTGGCGCTTCGACGTGAGCAAGGCTTCATTCCGGGTGCGCGCCCCCAGTCGACTTGGCCGCCTAAAATTGATTGAATTCACCCCGGCAACGCGAGGCGCGTTGTTCATTCCCCACATGGAGCGAAAATGAGACGTGCCTTCTTGCTTGTTGGCTTGGTCCTGTGCCGTTGCACAGTGGTCCTGACGCCGTCGCGCAACCTTCCACCACCCCCACCGATTTCGGTTGAATCGCCTCCGCCGGTAGTGGAGACAACCGTCTATGTCGAGCCGCCGATCGAGGCCCCTCCTCCGGTAGCCGTCCGCTGGGCGCCACCGCCGATGCGAGTCGAGCCTCCGCCACCCGCTCCCTATCCTGGTGCCGTTTGGATCGGCGGTTATTGGCATTGGGACGATGGTCGATGGGGGTGGTTTCAGGGCCGCTGGATGCTGCCGCCGCAACCGCAATTAATCTGGCTTTCGCCGTATTACGAGAACCGAAATGGATTGGTGATCTACATCGCCGGTCACTGGTCTCGATCGACCAGTTACACACCGCCTCCTCCCAATGTCTTCGTCCCGGTGAGTGAGGCCCGTCCGGGCTACATCGGGTCCGCCCCGGTAGGTCCCAATGGAGTCTTTGTTCCACCTCCGCCAGGCTCGCGTGCTGGGGTGATTATTCCAGCTCCCATTGGGACACCTCCGGCGGTGGTGGTGAGCGCACCCCCAGTGGTCCGACCGGGAATGACGATTCAACAAAGTGTCTCTAACACGCCGAACGTGACGAATATCACCAACGTTGCGGTCGTCGCCCCACCGGGCGTCACTCAAACGGGGCGCCCGGTGAGGACAATGGTTCCCGCAGAAGCGCATGCGGCCGCCGGGCTGCCTCCCGTAGTGCGTGCTCCACCGCCGGCGGCTGGTCCATCCAATGCTGCGTTCCATCCGGAGTACCCAGGGCATCCCGAGCATCCGGAGTACTCAGGGCATCCCGAGCACCCATGGCACCCCGAGCATCCAGACCATCCTGATCACTTGGCTCGTCCCGACAGCTTTGCTCAACCGCAGGCGCCCAACGCTCAACCTGTAGGATCCCCAGGACCACCTCCGAGTCAGCCGAGCCGCCTGAGCCCGATGCCCCCAGTTCAACCGCATACCCTCGCGGCCTCCCCGGGCCCCGCCCCAAGCCCAAGGCCACCCCAGGTGCCTGAGCGCGCACAAGCCGCGCCGCGCCCCGACGCCCCACGGTCCGCGCCCCCGCCCATTTTTCATCCACCAACTCCGCGGGAGCAGGATCGTGGCTCGAAACGGGGGCCACCCGACGCTGCTGAGAGTGGTCGCGATAAAGACCAGAAAAACAAAAGAGACAAGGTAGAGCGTCAATAGCCTCACGGGAGGGGGCGGCAATGACCTTGCTCAAAATAGGCCTGCCGCTCCGATCGCCCGAGACCGCGAGAGGGCCTTCGTCTGCGTCCGACTAGATCATGCTTCGTTACCAAACGGTGGACCGCGAAAGCGCCCTCGCATGTAGCCGAACCAGTAGATGCTCAATAGGAGAACGCAGCCCCCGAAGGTGTACCCGGCGAGCTCATTCGGAGGCAGCACGAACAGTACGGTGATAACCGCAACCCAGCCGAGTGCCACTGCGTTCACCCAGGATGACGACCGGCCCAAGTCCCAGGGCCCGCGCGTTGTCCAGCGGCCGGTGGATCGGGCCCAAAGCCCAAGGCCAATCGGCACCGCATACGACGCGTACAGTGCCAACGTGCTCAGTGCCACCATCGCCGAATACACCTGAGTCCACAATCCGATCGCCAGCGCAGCGACGGCGCAGGCCCAGACCGCCCAATGTGGGCTCAAGAATCGGGGCGACACTCGCGCGAAGTACTGCGACCCTGGCAATCCGCCGTCACGCGCAAATGCAAAAAGCATTCGGGAATTTGAAGTCAGCGAGGACAGCCCGCAGAACCACATCGCGCCCATTGCGAGCAAAACGAGAGCACCCCCGAGCCGGTCCCCCAACGCATGTCGAAGAACATAAATAAAGGGATTTTCGGCGTGCACGGTTGCCGGCAAGTCGCCGATCGCGAGCGTCACCGCAACCAGAAGCGCGTATCCGGCCAGACCGCTTACGGCCACTGAGGAAACGATGCCCCACGGCGCATTGCGAGTCGGATCGACCGTTTCCTCGGTCACGTGCGCACTGGCATCGAATCCGGTGAACGTCCACTGCGCCTGAAGCAGGCCCACCAAGAATCCGTAGACATACGGCTGACCATGCAGGGAAAAGGGCTGGAGCAAGAATTTCGTAGGCTGCAACGGAGCGAAACTCACGACCAACGCCGCCAAGGCAACCACGCCGATCAGATGGTACCAAGCCGAGATCCCGTTCAACGTAGCGATGGCCCGCACCCCGAAGTGATTCAACACGGCGTGTGAGAGAAGGATGGCCGCATAGAGCGCCAGTACTTGCGCGCGATCGCCTGGCCACCCAAGCATCGGAGCAATGAAAAGCGCCAAGCCGTAGTCGACGCCAGCGGTAATCGCCACCTGGCCGATCGTGTTGAACCAAGCGGTGAAGAAACCCCACCCCGCGCCGCCAAAGATGGACGACCAATGGTAGAGGGCTCCCGCCGTGGGATACGCCGAGGCAAGCTGCGCCAGGCTAGCGGCTACAGGCAGGGTCATCAGGGTCACGAGTGGCCAACCCAGACCCATCACCAATGGGCCTCCCTGTTGGAGCCCATACCCATAGAGAGTCACCGCTCCCGTCAGGACGGAAATGATGGAAAACGAAAGTGCGAAGTTGGAGAAGCCGCCCATCTCTCGCAACAATTGCTGGACGTAGCCCAGCCGGCTTAGCTGGTGCGCATCAGCTTCTCGCTGACGCTCGCGAGCAATCTCCGTCGGAAGCTTGTCCATCACCCATCAATTTACTCGGAACTCGACCGCCCCCGGCGTTTCAAGATTCGTCCCGGGCGTTCCCCAGTAAGCTTTCCGGCGTCGAGCACTACCTTGCCGTTGATGATGACGTATTCGATCCCCTCGGAGTAACGCAGTGGGTCTTCATACGTGCCGACGTCACGCACGGTGGCGGGATCGAAGACGGTGATGTCCGCGGCCATGCCCGGGCGCACGAGCCCTCGGTCATAGAGTCCCAGGCGTTGCGCCGCCTGCGAGGTCATCTTCCTCACCCCCTCTTCGATCGAAAACAGATGCAGGTCGCGGGCATAGTGTCCGAGCCACCGCGCCGCCGAGCCGAACGCGCGTGGATGAGTCAAGTTGCCGGCAAACGGACCGTCCACGGAGGAACCCGCCGCGTCGATCCCCAACGACACCCATTGCTGCCGAAGGCCAAGCTGCACGTCGTCTTCGCTCATCGTGAAACGGATGACGCCGATTCGCGTGTGAGCGAGCTCGATCAGATCGAGCAGCGTGTCCTCGGGCGTCTTGCCCATCTCGACGGCGACCTTGGATAGGCGCTTGCCCAGATATTTCTTGAGTGCGGGATTGACGCAGCCGGCGAGAAGAATCCCTTCCGCGCTCTCGTCGCCCATGGCTCCGTGCCAAAGTTGCGATTTGATCTTCTTCCGCTGTGCCGGGTCCCCGAACCGGTCGATCATCTGGTCGAGTCCGCCCGCGTGCGCCCAATCGGGAACATTGGCAGTCAGGTCGTTGGACGAGGCTGCATAGGGATACATGTTCGCTGCGATGTCGACGCCTTCCGCACGAGCCCGCTCGATTCGCGCCAGCACGTCCTTCATCTTCCCCCAGTTGGCCCGGCCCGAGACTTTCAGATGCCAGATTTCCACCGGAATGTGCGCCTCGCGACCGATCGTGATCGCCTCCTCGAGCGCCTGGATCTCGCCGTCGGCCTCGTCGCGGATATGGGACGCGTAAACTCCGCCGTAGCGCGCGGCGATCTTGGCCAAGGCGATCAGCTCAGGCGTCTTGGCGTAGGAGCCCGGCGGATAAATGAGTGCGGTCGAGACACCGCGGGCTCCTTGCTTCATCGCGGTCTCGGTGATTCTTTCCATCTCCGCTAGTTGGCTGGGACTCGGTTGCACATCATCGAGGCCAAGCACGATGGTCCGCACCTGGGCCGCTCCGACGAAAGTTGCCAGGTTGATGGTGCTACGGGTGGCCTCGAATCGTTTGAAGTAGCCATTGAGGTCAGTCCAGTTCACCGTCAGATGGAAGTGATCGAGGAAAGGCTTCCAACGCTCCAGCGCTAGCTCGTTGAGCGGCGCAATCGAGCCTCCCTCGCCTGTGATCTCGGTGGTGATGCCCTGACGAATTTTCGACTCGACCCGGTTGTCGACCAGGACGTGTCGCTCCGATTGGCCCAACAGATCGATGAACCCCGGCGCCACCGTTCGGTCGCCCAGGTCGATCCGACGCGTGCTCGCTGTGCGTGACAAATCGCCCACCGCCACAATCCGATCGCCGCGAATGCCGACGTCGGCTCGGAACCACGGCGCGCCTGAGCCGTCGACCACCCGGCCATTCGCCAGCACCAAATCAAACTCCGCCCGCTCACCAGCCCGAGCGGAGAGCACGCACGCGGCACAGGCAATCGCGCAGCTCAGTCGGAAAATTGGCATCGGGTCCCTCCGTCGCGCCGGGCGCGGTCGGCGTGTTCGGCCGCAATGCACCCTATCAACGCGCAGGCGCGCAGCCTACCAATGTGAGCGCGCAGGGTTAATGATGGGGAAAGAGCCTCCGAGTCGTCTCGGGGTCTGCGGTTTGGGAGCAGCCCGACCACACGACTGGGGCTGCGCTTGGACTAAAGTGGAAGGATGGCTGAGGTCGCGTTAGCCACGTGCCCGCGCTGTGGAGCACCTCGAGCCGCGAGCATCGATTGTCCTAAGTGCGGCGTTATCTACGCCAAGGCTCACCCGCCACACGCGCCGGTTGCGGCCCCGCAAGTGCTCGAGCCGGAAGCTTCCACCGGAGTATGGGAGGGCGATCTCGAAGATGCCCGACTCGAGCACCGGCTCAGGCTTTTTGCCGTGCCCGCGGCCCTTATTTTCGCGCATCTTGTAGTCGCCACGAGATTTGGGCATGCCGTTACCCGCATCTTTCTGAGCATGTTTGTCCACGAGCTCGGGCATGCCGTTGCAGCCTGGCTCTGCGGGTACACGGCCTTTCCCGCTCTCTGGGTGACGCTGATGTCCTCCGGGCGCGTCCCCTCCCTTGCCATTGTTCTGTCGCTCGCACTCGGACTTGGCGCGTTTTGGCTTTGGAAAGTTGAACGCCAATGGAGCGCTGCTGCCTTAGGAACGGTGCTCGTACTGCAATTGGCGTTGACGCTCGGCGTGTCTGCGCGCAGCGCCGAGGCGCTGATCGCCTTTGCGGGGGATGGCGGCTGCTTTGTCCTTGGCGCGGCGCTCATGTGCACCTTCTACGCAAATAACGAAAGCTCGCTCGTTCGGGGCTGGTTGCGTTGGGGCTTTTTGGTGATCGGAGCCTTCGCATTTTCCGACGCCCTCGCAACCTGGTGGGCAGCGCGCTCTGACGCCGACGCCATTCCCTTCGGTGAAATCGAAGGCGTCGGACTCTCGGATCCAAGCAAGCTCACCGAGACCTACGGTTGGACCATCCACCAACTGATCAACCGGTACCTTTTCGTCGCAGCGGTAAGCTTCGCGGCGCTGGCAGTGGTCTACGCCGCGGGGCTACGCGGACAACCGAGAGGCCAATTGCCCGAATGAGAGGGTGCCTGGAGAATTCATCCAGACGCGAGCCCGGCACCCCTTTGTGAAATGGAGCCGGACTGGAGCGACCTAGAGAATCCCGTGCTCTCGAAGCAGTTCCAGCTCTCTGGTTACAAGGGCCATCCCGCCTTGGCTGTACATGATCAGCAGGCGCTCGGCGCTCATATAACTGAGCGCCGGGTTTCGATACCTGCGGTTGTATCGGCTGACGTCTAGCGGATCGTAGCCGTAACGTCCCGCCAGCTCTCTGAGCAGAATCTGGGTAATGCTGACCGCTGGGCCGGTGAGCGTAAAGTCCGAGTCAGAGATGTTATGAAGGACATACTCGGCGAGAACGTTGAGCTGACCTGCCGCGATGAGATCGATCTCGCCCAGGTGCCGCAGTGGCGGAAGCCGCAGGAGTCCCTGCGCGTCGCGCACCAGGTAGCCCCGGTCCACTGGATCAATTCGAGCAAGAATCGCTCCGGCTCGAAGCCAGTTCACCACCTTGAATTGATTGCCGGATGTCGGAGTGGAGTGCGCCGAGGCCTGCGCAATCACGAAATCGGGCGACAGACCTCGTATCATCGCCTCCGCAACCCCGATGATGTGATGTCCTCCGGTCCTCGAGTCGCCAGGACGCCCGTAATCATCGTTGTCGCCGGCGCCTCCGAAGGGCAGCTCGATGAACTCGCTTCCGTCGGCGTTCCATTGGAAGACGAAGGTTTTCGCCCAGTCGTGCCAGAGGGGAGCAGCGATCGTGACATCGCGGCTGATCTCGATGTCGTGTCCCTCTCCCCCTCCGACGATTGGTAAGCCGTCGCGGCAACTCGAGCCGTAAACCCGCCGATAACCGGCCGCCAACTGAATGCCGCTGAGATCGTTGAATGTCTCATGCACCACCAGGCCACCGGGGAACGAGTGATGGCCGCCGTAGCTGCTGCCAGGCGCCGAGAAGAAAGGCTGAGGCAACCGAGGGCAGTCCGTGCCATCCTCGAGGAGCGGAGGAATATGCCCGCCCGAAGTCCGCCAGGAATCAAATCTCCATCCGATTCGCGCACCAGGTGCTCGTCCAGCAGCTGTCGAACCAGCCGGTCTTTCTCTTCGGTGGTGATTCCCGCGCGGTGCCTGACGCAAGTTTGGCGGTTTGTGATTGCATCTACCGTTTCATGTCGCAGAGCGGGATCTCGAATCTGCTCGGCCTGACGATTGATGAACCTTTCGGCCGAGCGGACTAATGGGGAATCTCCCGCGAGCTGGGCTGCTTCCTCGTTCCCCGCACCCACTTCAGTTTGATCATCCGCATTGGCCGGCGCCGCCAAGCCAAACAACCCCATCAGTAGAGTGACGCCCAATCGACAGGCCTTAGGCATTGATCCCCCCGCGAGTGAAATGTTTGAATTTCCGTGGGCCAGGCTAGCCAGCGGCGACGGACGTGACGGTCAAATTTAGGTTATTGTTTCTTCACGCCTGTGTGGCGGAGAGGCCGTGCCGGTCCAGAGCTCCGCGGGTGCTTCAGCCTATTCGTGGGAGGCCAGCTCGGATCCGGAATCGCGCGCGAAGACTTCATCCACCGGCGTGACGCGCAGGTTCTCCGGTTTGATGTTGAGCTTCATTGCGCTGATGATTTTGTCCTCTTCGAGCACCTCGCTCGGCTTTGGAGCGTCATAGCTCAGCGGAGAAGCCGCGTCGCTCAGCAACTTGTCCTTCAAGCCCGTAGCATCCTTCGTCACGATCACCACCGACAGATTTTTAGCCGACAGGTGCCTGCGAATGGCGCGATTCACGTCGTCCACGGTTAGCTTGGAGAGTTTGTCCCGCATGTACTGGGTGAATTCGCCGATGCCGTAGAACTTCGAATCGAGGGCGTACCCGTTCTGCTCGTCCTCGGTTGCGGTCATCAGATACACGTTTTTCATCAGGTAATCGCGCGTGGTGACGAACTGCTCTGGTGTGAGGCCGCGGTCGATCAGCTTCTGCAGCTCATAGAGAGCGATTCGCAGAGCAGCATGCGCATTGGTCGGGACGACCGGGCGGATCCAGATTTCGAAGATCTGTTTTCGTCGCGCCACATTCGGCCGCGGAAAAGTCGCGAATCCGCTCCGCGGGAATGCTTCGATGTAGGCGTAGTCGCCGTAATTCAGCCCGCGCACCTCGCGAATCCGTTGATACAGGTGCGCAGAGGACGAGCGGTGCTCGCCAAGCCACGCGCGCGCCAGCCACAGCGCGGGGAAATCGGGGTGACTTCGGGTGACGTCGAGCGGGTGCCCGAAGGAGATACCGGTCGCGCGGGTTTCCTTCTGAATAAGTTCCACCTCCAGGCCCCGGGGATTGTGCTCTGTGATCGCAGCGACGGGCTTCGGCGCTGGTTCGGGTAGCGTGGCGAGCGCTTGTCGGAGCCGCTGAAGCAGCTCCTCGGGAGCATCGCCGATGATGCCAATCGTGAGGTTTCGGCGCGTGTACTGAGTTCGCCAGAAATCCTTGATGTCATTCAAGCCGATTTGCTGGATGCCCGCGACCGTCCCGAGCACGGGGTGCGCGTGGGGGGTGCCGCGGAAGAGATTTTGCTGGAGCCTCTCCTTGCCCAGTTCCTCGTCGTCGTTATTGCGCAGGTCCTGCTTGAGCGCGTTGAGCTGGCTCTCCTTCACCCGGCGGAAATCATCTTCTCGAAAGCCGGGGCTCAACAACATCGGCAGGGCGACCTCGAAGAAGCTTTTCCAATTGTCTCGGTGGATCGAGGCAGTGAAGGTCGTCATCTCCTTATCCACGTCCGTTCTGAACACGCCGGCGATTGGGAAAAAGGCGCGCTTGATCTCGTCGATCGGCCTCTCCGAGGAGCCTGCGTTGGTGATCATCGAGCCGGTGAGGCGGGCGAGACCCTCTTTCCCCTTTGGGTCCGACGCCGAGCCGGTGAGGAAGTTCAGCTTGATGTTCAACTGCGGAAGCGAATTTTTCTGGGCGATAATCGGAATGTCCTGACCGGCGCCGGTCTTGGGCGCAAAGGAAGCCAGACCTGGCAAACGACGGACGCCCTCGGGCTTCGGCTCCTTCGACAGCGTGACGACCACCATTCGCTCATCGGTCAGATAGGTTCTGGCCGCGTTCAGAAGGTCCTCGGGAGTTAGTGCCTCGTAGATCCGGTAGTAGTTGTTCAAGCTGTCGAACGAGCGACGAAGGCGTACGAAGCGGGCGAGCGTGCTGACAATGGTCTCGGTGTTGTCGAGGGAACGGGCAAAGTCGTAACGACCGTTCGACTTGGCATCCTGGAGGCGCTGCACCTGGACGGCGTTGGCCTTCGCTTCGGCGAGGGTCGCTAAAATCGCGTCCCGCACGTAGGCTACGTCCTCGAGCTTCTTCACCCGGGCAAAGATCGTCGCGAGCGAGGGGTCAGCGTTGATCGAGACGAATGGAGACAGGGTATCAACCTTCTGCTCTTGCTGCACCAATCGCCGGTACAGATCCGAGGTGGGACCGACATACAGGTCATACAGGGTATCGACGGCGGCGAGATCCTTCTTGGTTTCGGAAAATGCCGCGCCGTGGAATGAGATGGTGAGAATTGGCAGGGTGTCCGCCTTCCAATCCACGTGCGCGTACTTCGGTCCGTGGAAGCTGGTTTCCTGCGGAATGGTCGCGCTGTAATTGCCGCGCGCCCACGATCCCCAATACTTCTCGACCAACCGAATCACCTCGGGCGGGTTGATGTCTCCAGCGACGATGACCGTGGTGTATTCCGGGCGATACCACCGATCGAAGAAAACCTTCGAGTAGTCGAATTGATTGGGCATGTCCTCGATGTCTTTAATGAAGCCCATCGTGGTGTGTTTGTACGTGTGGGTGTTGTAGGCGGTGTCGCGGATCGTCTCGAACAGCTTCTGAAACGGGCTGGCGCTGTTTTTGTTGTACTCGCCTAACACCGCGCGGGCCTCGGTCTTGAAAGCTTCGACCGAGTAGGCCAGATGCCGAAAGCGGTCCGCTTCGATCTTCAGGATCGTCTCGAGGTCCTGCTTCGCGAAGGTCGTGTGATAGTTAGTGAAATCGTCGGTGGTATACGCGTTCTGCCGCGCGCCGGCCTGGGTGATGATCTCGGTGTATTTTTCCGGCGGATAAGCAGAACTCCCGCGAAACATCATGTGCTCGAAGAAGTGGGCAAACCCGGTCTTGCCCGGTTCGAACTCGTTGCGCGATCCGGTCTGGACTGGAATCTGCACCGAGACGACGTTCGGAAACCCGGTTCGCACCGCGATCACCTTCAAGCCGTTGGCCAGCGTCTTCTCCACCGGCTTGAGCGGAAGAATGTCGCGGGTGGATGAGGAGCGCGCGGCGAGCGCAGCCGAGCAAACGAGGAGTGAGCAACCGAGAGTTGTGGCCACTTGGAGTGTTCGCATGGCTGCACGGTTTGCCGCAATTGCCCCTCATCTGCAAGTCGGAGCTACCCCGCTTTCAGCCCATACTGCTTTGCTTTTCGACCGAGCGTTACCGGATTCATCCCGAGCTCACTGGCTGCCTTGCGCAAGACGCCCTGGTGATGGCTCAGCGCCGCCCGAATCAACTCGCGTTCGAACTCATCCACCCGCCCTTTCAGAGAAGTGCTCCCCGTAAACACCGGATCCGGCAAGGAAAGGCTCTTCAGCACGTGCTTCGGGAGAACGTCAGGAAGGATCAGCTGCCCGGGCGCGGTCAAGAGCATGGCGCGCTCGATCGTGTTGCGCAGCTCGCGAACGTTGCCCGGCCAATCGTACCTTTTGAGCGCCGTCTCTGCCTCCGAGCTCAGCGGAGGCGGGGCGCGATCCATCGACTCACCGAATCCTTTCAGGAAATGGAGGGCGAGCGGCAGAATGTCGTCTCGTCGCTCCTTGAGGGGCGGCAGATCGATCGGAAAGGCGCTCAATCGGTAAAAGAGATCGGCCCGGAAACGGCCGGCATCCACTTCCGCGCGCAGGTCGCGGTTGCTGGCTGCTACCAACCGGACGTCGACCCGCTGCACTTTGTTACCGCCCACCGGCCGCATCTCGCCGCTATCGATGAATCGCAAGAGTTTCGATTGCAAGGCTGGCGTGGTGTTCTCAATTTCGTCGAGAAAGAGAGTGCCCCCATCGGCGATCTGAAAGAGGCCGGGACGATCCCCGACCGAACCGGTGAAGGCGCCTTCCACGTGGCCAAAAAGCTCGCTCTCCAGCAGCGTTTCAGGAAGAACCCCACAGTCGATCGCGACAAACGGTCCCTCCGAGCGAGAGGAGAGCTTGTGCAGCGCCCGGGCAAACAGCTCCTTCCCCGTCCCGGTCGGACCCTGAAGCAGAACGTGCGCTCGGTGAGGGGCGACCATCTGAATCAGGGCGAGCACCGAGCGCATCGGCTCGCTTTCCAGGACCATCTCGCCCAGCGGCAAGTCTTCGATCGAGCGGGGCTTTTGGGCCGGCGACCTGGTCCGAGAGAAAGCCCGCTCCAACTCCTGGCGTAGCCGCCCCAGCTCACTGCGAATCGCGTAGTCTTCGCAGGCCCGCTTGACCATCAGCCGCAGCCAATCTCGATCCACGGGACGAGCAAGGGATTGATAGAGCTTGCCCTCGTTGTGCAGCCTCAACAAACGCTGAGCAGTCGCCTCTGCGCAGTAGACAATCCGCGGAGCAAAACCGAGAAAAGCGACCTCATCCGCTCGCTTGTCGGGGGTTTGGCCGCTCGTCACCTGCTCTACCGCTCTTAGCGCTTTGCTTTCGTCGTCTCCGAAAACCACCACCGCGTAAACATCGCCTCGGCTCAATAGCCGCTGAAGCGCTTGCTCCGAGGAAGCATCGTGAACCTCCGCATCGGGCTCCAGCGCCTCTCGACAGAGGAGGCTTTCTGCCGACGATGCGTAGGCCACAACGACCTGCGGCCGATAATCGACCAGATACCGGCCCAAGATTGCCCGGTCGTTCGGACGGACCTCGGTGAAGGAGATCCCGAAGGCGAAGCGGTGAGGGCTGCTCAACGGCGCGATGTTGCGGCCAAACCACTTCACCCGGCCCCGGATCGAAAGGCGGGTGTCGTTTCCGGGCAGCAAAAACTCCACTTCGATCGAGCTTCCTTCAGTGGGCGGATCGCCCAACGGCTGCGCCACGCCCAGAGCCATCCCGCCCGAGCTCAGATTGAGCGACCAGCATTCGCCATAGTCGGGGCGGGTGAGCACGCGCACGTGCAGCGGAAGCCGGACTTCCCGTCCCGTTTCGCTCGGTCGCAACCACTGTTTCACTTTCGTTCGCTGCACGGTCAAAACCGAATCATAGCCAAGCATCGACGATGACTGTCATTGGAACGGATTCGCGTAATTCGTGTCGACAATTCTGTTTCACCCACATTCGAGGATGCCTGAGGTTTCAGCAGATTAGGGCAGGCATGGCCCCTGCTTTGAACAGGAGCATACTTTTACGCAGTTGTTGTAGGTCGGCGTCGACCCAGACGTTGGAGGTAGTCAAACAAATGAAAACAACCACTCGACATGCGTTGCTTTTATTTGCATCAGCCGGATTCAGCTTTGGATGCGGCGGAACGATCGACCCCGGAACGGGGGCGCAGTTGGCAGCCTCGGTTCAGGCGTCTGCCTGTGTAGCGCCGCCCGCCAACATCGCTGCCTGGTGGCCCGCCGAAGGCAACGGCACCGACCTCAGCGGGAGCAACATCAGTACGATGCTAGGAGTGACCTTTGGTTCGGGCGAGGTTGGCCAGGCCTTCAACATCCCCGGTTCGACCGTCGCTCAGGTTTCGGTGGCAACACCAACTTTCGAAACGCCCAATACCGGCTTTACGGTCGAGGGATGGGTCAACCCGAACGCACTCGGACCTTGCTGGGCCTACCAATGCGGAACGATCGTTCACCGCGAAGCCAGCGTCTCTTCGAGAACCTGGTGGTTCGGTCTGGATGACGCATCCATTCGTTTTGTGCTTTTGCTCCAGCGGCCGAGTGGTGGCAGAGCCGATGTCTCCGCTCCGGCCCTCGTGACCGTTGGATCGTTCCAGCATGTCGCCGCCAGCTACGACGGCAACAGCATCAAGCTCTACTACAATGGGACCCTGGCGACGACCCAGGTGGTCGGGCCCGCCAGCTTCAATACCGGCGACCCGATAAACATTGGGGTTGAGAACCTGGCAGCGGCTGGAAGTCTCTTTCCATTCCATGGCCTGATTGACGAGCTTTCCGTTTATAACCGCGCTCTCTCTGACCAAGAGATCGCCATCGTTTTTGGCGCCGGCACCGCCGGCAAATGCCACACCAGCGTTACCCCCGCCGACTGGGACGACGAAAACGATGATGGGGAGCACGACGATGGCGAACACGGCCAGCACGGGGCCAGGGGCCACCACCATCACCACCAGACGGACCACCGCAGCGGCCACGACGACTAAGGCGTCAAGCCTACTCCAGTTGCCCGAACGGACGGACAGTGCTAGCCCGCCCGAATCATTCTCCCGGTGGAGGCAAAGATGATTCGAGGCATTCACGGACTGTTCTACTCGTCGGATCCCGAGGCGACCCGGGCCTTCTTTAGGGAACGGGTAAGGCTTCCCGGCAGCGATGTGGGCGATGGGTGGTGGATTTTCGACGTGGCGGAAGGCGACATGGGTGTGCATCCGGCCGAGGATCCAAGCTATGCCGGCAAGCACGATGTCTCGTTCTACTGCGATGACATCCACGGAACGGTGGCCGACCTCAAGTCACGCGGCGTGGAATTCACCAAGGACGTCGAGGACCACGGATACGGATTGGTGACGTACTTCACCGCTCCAGGCGGAGTGACGGTCCAGCTCTATCAGCCCCGCTACGTGAAGGCGTCGAGTGGCAACGTGGCGAAGCGGCAAAAGAGTCGCCGCGCCGCAAAGCCGAAGAGCAAAGCGACCCGCCGAACCGCGAAAAGAGCCTTCGCCAAGAAGCGTCGCTAACGCCTTCTATCTTCCAGAGTCAGGGTTAGGGCTGGATCCTCCGTTTGGAGCCGCCGCAGGGCAGTCAACGCGCCTGAAAACTGTACTTGCGAGCATGCACGGCAGGTCTGGGTATTTCGCGCCGCGCCAGTTGCCGAGCTGACAGAGAGTTACTACCTGTCCGCCGGGGAAGGTGCGTTGCCGATAATGAACAGCGGTCCGAAGGGCGACGAGGACGAGGAAGGTGGTCCGTTGAACGAGGAGTCTTCAACCGAGGACCTCTTCGCCGAGATCGACAAGTGTGTCCTCGAGGGGAACGAGTTCGTTAAGCGGTTCAAGGATCTCGCCGCACAACTCGCCCTGCCACCCGATGACAGCAGCTTCCAGGTCCTCGCCGAGGCTGAAGCGCTTCTACTGGAGCATTCGGAAATTGCGCGAAGGTTCGCAAGCAGGATGAGGGAAAGCCCGCTCTGGAAGCCGAAGCAAGCGGAAATACGCGAGGCACTTGCCTCAGCTACCCGGCAAATCCGGCGAGCCAGCCTCCTTCTACAGGTGCAGGTTTTCCGGCTGGATAGAATGATGGATAGGCAACTCCTGGCGCGGCCTGATAAGCCCTAGATCCTCCACTCCTTAATTCTGCGGTGCGGCCTTCGGCAGGGCTTCGTCCAGTTGCTTCAACCAGCGCTGGATCGCCAAGCCGTTGGTGGGCCCCATTCGGAGTAGATGCTTCTGTGCGGCACCGAGGGCCTCGAGCTTCGGGTCCGCGTAGGCGTAGACCAGCACTGCCTCATTGAGCTCGGGACTTTCGTTCGCGATCGGCGTGCTAACGAGCTTGTCAACCGCCTGGTGAAAAACTGCATCGAAGGATCGACTGGGACGACCGATCTCCGCAAATGCCGCATCGATGTAGGGCTTGAGAGTCCCATACGCCTTGCCCGCGGCAATCGGGTCGATTGAGGTCAATATTCGGGTGACCCCGTTGTAGCGGGCGTAGCTCTTCGGCGACGGGTACAGCCGGTGATTTTCCTTTCGCACCTCGAACTTTCCTGCGGGAGCGAGAAAGCCCACCACCGCTCGCGGGCTGTTCCCCTCGGAAATGAGGTTCACCGCCGCCACCAGGCGCCTGAGGATGTCAGCTTCGGACAACCACTTCGCCAATTCAGCAGCGCTCGAAAGCTGAGTCCCGAGCTGCCTCAGCAGACTGTCTCCCTCGGCGATCGAGACCGGCCGTGTTGAGGGCACGGCGGCCGGGGGTGCTGCGGGAGCTTGCTCTGTAATCGGCGCGCTGGGCCGATGCTGACCCTGCTTCCAAAACCAAAAGGCGGCGATCGCCGCACCCAAGAGCAGCACCGCCACGCTAATTGCAATAACGAGCTTTCTGTCCGCGCCTTCCCGCATCGACGGTTGAAGATCCCGCATGTCGCGCATCGCTCGCTCCTTGTCCCAGTCGGCTGAACTGGGGAGATACCAAATCCATTCCTCCCTGTACCTAATGGAAATCGGACTGTGGGGCCTGAGACCTATTCAACCAGCCTTAATGCTCCCTCGAAGCCGACCACCCAGATGTCGCTCCCGCCGCCGTGGATTGCGTTGATCGGTGATTGAAACGGCAACTCCCTGATCGGCAGCCACGCGTTCCCATTCCAATGAAAGAGGTAGTCACCCCCGCTGAAGTAGTCGTTGGGCGACCGACCCCACATCTCGAATCCGCGTCGGGTATCCAGATCGAAGCGAGTCCAGCTTTTCCCGTCCCAGTGCCACGGGTGTACGTCTCCTTCGCGCTCGTGGTCGCTAATCGTCCAGACATCCGTGGCAGAGGTCCCCCAAAGGCCCGTAAACAGCGCGTCCTGGAGCGGCAGGGACGCTCTCGACCAGGCCTTGCCATCCCAGTGGGCGACAATCCCAACCCCGGCCATCCAAAAATCGTCCGGACCGCTTCCCCAGACGCGGCGCGGACACGATTGGAGCAGGTCATCATCGAGGACTACCTGCGACCATTTTGTGCCATTCCAATGAAATACCGCTGCGAGATCTCGACCCGGCTGCGGCGATTCGCACCCCACCGCCCATACGTCGGACGGGCCACTTCCGCCCACGCCGTACAGAGGCCAGTCTCCCTCGATTGGATACCAACTCTGTCCATCCCAATGAGCGAGCCGTTGGTACCCCGTCGCCCAGATGTCCGTTGCCGAGGCGCCCCATAGCGACGCGTAGAGGCGCTTGCTTGGAAATACCAGCTGCAGCGAGCTACCGTCCCAGTGGAGCAACCCTTCTCGCTGCGAAACCCACGCGTCGTCCTGCCCGCTTTCCCAAACCGCAAAGCTCTCTTGTTGTGAAACCCAGGCCACGCTCTGTGGAGAGCGAGTTATGCGTCGGGAACCGTCGACCGAGCCTTTGCAAGCGCAGAAGAGCCACAAGAAAACCAGGATGTGCGGGCTCGGGCGCATCGACGCGAAGTTGTGCATCTCCCAGAGACCGAGCAACGAACTTGTCTCAACGATGTCGGCGGGAGTCGCAGCCGAACCGCACACGCCTGCGAATGACGGCATTTGGTGCTCGATGTGCGCGGTTCGTGCCGGGGAAGATCTAACGCCCCGTTCTAGGGCTCTTCACACTACGGCACTTCTATGATTTCTCGCGCTGTGAAAAAGCTCAGCCGTAACGTCTAAATAGCCGTTGCCTGAACTGGGAGCCGCACGCAATCGATGAGCTATTCACGTTGCGCAAGATTCAGGCTAATTGAGCAAAAGCTAGGCAGTGGAACCACCATGCGGCCGGGGCGTTCTCAGCAATCTTACTTCAGTGGCGCGTCTCTATTCACGGTCTTAGCGGCGCCGGCCGACTCTCAAGCCCAATACCACACAACGGCACTCCTCTTGCTTAGGCACCGAGCACAGACCACTGAGCAAGCGGTAGGCGAGGAGGCTCATACATGACCCTCGCGAAAGCTGTCGGACGGGCAGGTTCGCGGGAAGTGCGCCTCAGAAATTTGAGCGCAAGGAAGCTGGTGACCGCGTACGCGGACGCCGGGACGCGCTACGGGCGCGCCCTTAAGTCTTACAATTTCAAAGAAGCCAACCGCCAAGCCGATCGCATCTCTGAGCTATATCTGGCGCTTCGCGAGCGCGGTGCCGAAGATCAGCGCGCCCTGCTGCCTCTGCTAAATCACATTGAGTTTGGAGTTCGGCTGTGGGCCGCGGCCCATGCGCTCGAATTCGCGCCGGAGTTGGCGGAGCCCGTACTCGATAAGCTGATGAGCTCCCAGGGCTTGCCGAGCCAGATTGCCGCGGCGACGCTGCGCGAATGGCATTCTGGCGACCTACACTTCGCTTGAATTTGAGCTGACGCGGGATTGCTTTTCTCCGTCCCCGTGCCTAAGCAAATTCCATACCGACTGTTGGCCGGGGTGGCTCAGACATGTCCATGCCAAGTTCTCGCAAAAAGTTGCTCATCGTCCTCGCTGTGGTTGCGATCCTGGTGGTCGTCGCCGGAGCGGTAGGGCTCTCGTTCCTCGATTCATTTCTGCTCAAACAGGTCCGCGCTCAAGCAGACGCGTATAGCCAGAAGCTCGGCCGACGGATCGTCGTCGGCGATGTCTCGACCAAAGTTCTCTCCGGACTCGCGGTTCGCGTGTCCGGAGTCGAAATCGGACCGGGACGTGGAGAAACCGATCCGCTGCTTATCCTCCCCAGGCTCGAAGTGCGTGCCGCGCTCCTTAAGTTGGTGGCTTCAGGCGGAAAGCACGTAGAGATTCAGTCGGTTCGAATCGACGGATTGACGATCAACCTGGTTCGCTTTCCCGATGGGACGACGAACCTCGAAAGGGTGCAGACGAAGGTCTCCCAAACGTCCGGATCCCAAGCTGAACAGGGGCAGCAGCCATCCGATCTGTCAGCCTTGCAAGTGGGTCACTTCAGCCTCAATGAAGGAAGCATCCACTTAATCACTCAAGAGAAGGGCACAGGGCGTTCCCCGGAGCTGAATATTCAGCACCTCCACATCGATTTGCACGATCTACGCGCGGGCAAACCATTGGACGTCCTGGTCCAAGCCGCGGTCCTGGGGAATCAGCAGAACTTCGAGTTGCACCTCGTCTCCGCGCCGCTGCCCAGCACGTTGATTCCCACCCCCAAGGAGATCAAGCTCAAGATCCAGCCCACCGACCTGCGACCGATTGCGCCATACATTCCGAAATCAGTTGGGTTGCTGGAGGGGCGCTTCGCCGCGGATCTCACCGCTGATCTGGGTGCCGCGGTCCCAGGCGGAAAGGGAGAAACCAAGATTCACGGCACGCTGAATGCGTTAGGTCTTCTATTCGCTGGGGCCGAGGGTTCCAAGCCATTCGACGTCGTTCTCGATGCCGCACTGCAGGCCGATGCTCACAAGGGCGATGTGCAGATCGACCGCTTGAAGCTAGGCCTCGGGCCGGCAGAAATCACCGGGAAGGGTCGGGCGCTCGGGCTCACGACCGACAAACCGCGGGTCGAGGGGCTCGAGGTGACCACCCACAATTTCGATCCGGCGCAGATTGCGGCGGTGTTTCCCCCGCTGCGGAAACAACTCAAGGGCCAGGTCGCAGGCCCGATCGGGCTGGTGCTTCGGGGATCCGGTAGCCAGGCGTCGCAAACCATCGAGCTAAAGGTCGACCTCACGCCGGTTCGACTGGCGATCCCGGAGATGCTTGCCAAGGCCGCAGGTGCGCCGATGACTGCGACCGCCCATCTGGGTGGTGCGCCCGCGGGAGCGGCGCGGTTCGACTTCGAGGCGGATCTCAGCGGAGTGGACTTGCGGCCTGGGCGCTCGTTGAACAAGGCTCCGGGCCAGCCATTGGATCTCGCTCTGTCGGGCACGAAGAGTGGAGATCTGGCGGGTCCGCTCAAGGTGAATCTGGAGAAGATCACCGCGCATCTGCAGGATGCTGTGTTCACCGGCAATGCTTCGGCCGAGCTCAACCATTCGGGCAAAAGCAAGAGAACGGACTTCGAGGCATCCATTCATAGTCCGCACCTAGACCTGGACAAGCTGTTGTTGCCTTCCCAGAGCAAGCAGAAGTCCACGCCACTGGATCCGGCCACCTTCGCCGGGCTGCATGGCCATGTGGTCGCGAAGATCGACGACTTGCGGAAATCAAACGTCGACTTCAAGAACCTGGTCGCGGATGCCAAACTCGTCGAAGACGAAGTCACCCTTCAGGTGCTTTCCTTCGACGCATTCGGTGGGAAGGTTTCCGCCAACGGAACGACCATCCGGCTTGCGGGGCCGAAGACACCGTTCCGGCTCACCGCCCGAGCACAGAACATTGAAGTGGCCCAAGCGCTGACTCTAGCGACCGACCGCAAGGTGCTCTCTGGAGCGTTTGGCGGCGACTTCAACTTCTCCGGCACTGGGACCGACAAGGAGGATTTGATTCATTCGCTTTCCGGATCGCTGCAGGGCCACCTGCTCGACGGGAAACTCCTGTCCAAGGATTTGATCGGCTCCGTTTCCGGTCCCCTCGCCAAGGCATTGCCGCGCGGACTGGCGAGCGGCAAGTCTGATGACGGCACCACCAGCCTTGGCAAGGACCTGGCACTGTCAGTCTCGGTCGACAAGGGCTACGCCAAGCTCAACGCACCGATCAAAATAAATCTCCCGGAGGGGCAAATCAGCCTCGGAGGCGGCTTTCGGCTCGATGGCACACTCGATCTGGCGGGAGTGGTTACGCTCGCCCCCGCGACGGTTTCCGCACTGACGAACGGAAAAGTAAGTCCTCGCGAACCGATTCCGGTGAACCTAAAAATCGGTGGTGCAGCCTGGAAGCCAGTGATCACGGATATGGACCTCAGTGGTGCGGTGGCGAGCATCGCCAAGCAGGCCGCCACGAGCGCACTCGGTCGCTTCTTCGGATCCTCCACCGGCGGAAGCGGGCAGCCGCAGGACAAGGCTCAGCAACCCTCGCCAGACCCAGCGAAAAATATTGAGGAAGAGGCCAAGAAGCGCTTGAAAGGGCTCTTCGGTCACTAGCTGTCAGCCCAACATCCGGGTGAGCACCTTGCGAACGCTGGTCGCGTCGGCGGCGCCTTGGGTTTCCCGCATCACCGCTCCGATCAGCACACCGAACAGTTTCTTCTCGCCCGCGCGGTAGCGCTGGACCTCGCTCTTCTGAGCGGCCAAGACCTTCTTCACCGCGGCCTCGATCGCCTTGTCGCTCGTGAGCCGCTCAAGACCGAGCTCGTCGGCCCGCTTTTCCGGATCTCCTCCGGATTCGACCAAATTGGTTAGCAGTGCCTTGCCCGCGCCGGTCGTTAACCGGCCCGAATCGACCAGAGCGACGAATCGGCCAAAGTCTGAGCCGGAAAGGGGCAGCTTCTGGAAGTCGCCTTCTGGCACCAACCCAAGCAGATCATTCACAAGCCACTTGGCCACCGACTTCGCCTCCGGGTGTGCGGCAACCGCGGCGTCGAAATAACTCGCCAGATCGAGATCGCCGGTCAGCAGATCCGCATCCTCGGGAGAAAGGCCAAGCTGCTGCTGGTAACGCTGAAACCGCTCCTCCAGACCGGGCGTGCCCGCCCGAAGAGTCCGTCGGGCCTCCAACCGACTCTTCTTCGGCGCCGCCGGCTTGTTGGGCTGCGGCTTCTGCTCGCCCCGCCGCTGCTTGGGCTTTTCCGCCGGCTTGGTCCAGGTATCCTTCAGGTCGATAATCCGATTGAAGACCGGCGCGCCGGGGCGGGAGTCGAGCGGATCGACGAAGAAATACCCCTGTCTTAAGAACTGAAAACGGCTTTCGCTTGGTGCCTCGATCAGCGCCGGCTCCACCCGAGCTGAATCAAGGACGATGAGCGAATTTGGATTGAGATGTTGGACAAAATCCTCGTCGGCATCGGGTTGCTCCACCTTGAAGAGCCGATCGTAGATCCGGACCACGGCCGGAACAGAGCGGGTGGCGTGCACCCAGTGCAGCGTTCCTGACACCTTCCTCCCATCCTTCGGATTGCCGCCGATCGATTCCGGATCGTACCTGCAGCGCAGCTCCTGGATTTGGCCCGAGGAGTCGCGGATCACCTCGTCGCAGCGGATCACGAACGCCCCCATCAGACGAACTTCCCGACCCGGCGCCAGCCGTTTCCAGTCCTTGGGCGGATTCTCGTCGAAGTCCTCTCGCTCGATCAGCACCTCGGCTCCAAACGGGACCTTGCGCGATCCACCGCGCTTCGGTTCACCCGGCCACCACGCAATCTCGAGATCTTCGACGCGCCCTTTGGGCCAATTGGTGATCACCAACTTGAGAGGATTGAGGACGGCCAGGGCGCGCGGGGAACGCTTCTCCAGGTCATTCCGGAGGGCGAACTCGAGCTTTCCAATGTCGACGACGCTGTTGTTCTTGGCCACGCCGATCATGTCGGCGAAATCGCGCAAGGCTTCCGGTGTCACACCTCGGCGGCGCAGGCCGGCAATCGTCGGCATCCGCGGATCATCCCACCCCGCGACATGATTTTCCGAAACCAGCTGCAGCAGCTTGCGCTTTGACATCACCGTGTAACCCAGCTCCAACCGCGCAAACTCATATTGGTGCGGTCGCGGATCCCAAGGTCCCAGGTTGTCCAGCACCCAGTCGTACAGCTCGCAGTTGGACTCGAATTCGAGCGTGCAGATCGAGTGGGTCACCCCCTCGAAAGCGTCCTCTAGCGGATGGGCAAAGTCATACATTGGGTAGATGCACCAGGCATTGCCCCTTCGATAATGTTGCACGTGTCGAATCCGGTAGAGAAGCGGGTCTCGCATCAGGAGATTCGGATGTGACATGTCGATCCGAGCCCGAAGCACGCAGGTGCCATCCGGGAATTCGCCGGCGCGCATTCGTTGAAACAAATCCAGGTTTTCGGAAATGCTGCGGTCCCGAAAAGGACTGGGCGTGCCAGGTCGTTCGAAGCTCCCGCGCTGCTCACGAATCGCATCTACGCTCTGGCTGTCCACAAAGGCCTTCCCTTCGCGGATCAGCCGGACGGCACAGTCGTACATCCGCTCGAAATAGTCCGACGCGAAATACAGGTGGCCACCCCAGTCGCATCCCAGCCAGTGAACGTCGCGTTGAATTGACTCCACGTACTGAAGATCTTCGGTGGTGGGATTGGTGTCGTCGAAACGCAAGTGCATCCGCCCGCCGTATTGTTGGGCGAGCCCATAGTTGAGAAATATCGATTTCGCGTGGCCGATATGTAGAAATCCATTGGGCTCGGGTGGAAATCGGGTCACCACCCGACCCCCGTTTCTTCCGGCGGCAAGGTCGGCCTCGACGATTTCTGTCAAGAAGTTGGTTCGACGCCGCGCCGTGATTGCAACTGTCTTCTTCATCTCCACTTATTTGCTTATCTCATTCGGCGAGTTAATCAACGTAACCGCCGGCCGGTGACTTCTCGGGCGAGATCGGGTCGTTTTCGGCCCGAAATTACAGATCGAAAGCGCGAACGCTTATGAGAAGCGCCGAGCCGCGGTTTCGGGGCCCTACCTGATCAGCCCGGCCGCTTGCACGAGGTTCGGGGATCCGGCACTTGCGCGGGTTTCGCCCGCGACCTTTCTCGATTTGCAAGGGCTCACCTTGCCCACAACGGCGCATGTGCGACGCCGGCATGCCCATATCTGTAACGCGCCGACTGCTCATGTTGCATCTAGAATTGGGCGATGGACGAGCGCTACCGACTGACTCGCCTGTTCTCGCGCGGAGGCATGGCGGAGCTCTATTTAGGGACCGCCGCCGGCGCCGAGGGTTTCGAGAAGCGGGTGGCAATCAAACGAATACTTCCCCACCTCGCGGAGGACCCGGAGGTGGCGCGGATGTTCCTCGCCGAGGCAAAGCTTGCGACCTATTTGAATCACCAGAACGTCATCCAGATATTCGACGTCGGGCGAGGTCCTGATGGGCTGTTCATCGTGATGGAGCTGGTTGACGGGTGGGATCTTGGGGTGATCATCGACCAAGCCGCCAAGCACAACCGGCCAATTCCGCCTTCGCTCGCGGCGTTTATTGCTTCGCAGGCGATGGCTGGACTCTGTTACGCCTACCGGCAAACCCACCAGGCTCAGCGGATCATCGTAGCGCATCGCGATCTATCGCCCTCCAACCTTCTGGTATCGGCGGAAGGCGAGGTGAAGGTCGGGGACTTCGGCATCGCGCGTCTGGAGGCATTCCATAAGACGGAGCCCGGAACTTTCAAAGGCAAGGTGGCCTACTCCGCCCCGGAGGTCCTTCGAGGCGAGCCCGCCACCGCAAGGAGCGATCAGTTCTCGCTCGGAGTGGTCCTCTACGAGATGCTCAGCGGCCGGCATCCGTTCGGGCATTTTGAAAATGCGATGTCGTACGTCGAGCCGATCCTAAACCGCCCCGCCCCTTCGCTGTCCGAAGCGCCCCCTGCGCTCGCCGAGATTGTCGATCGGGCCCTCTCCAAATCACCGACTGACCGATCCACGTCGCCCGAGAGTTTCGCCAAAGAATTGGCGCAGTTTCTCGCCTCCACCGGTACCCCAACCACCACCAACGAGTTGGCGGAGTTCCTTCGCGGCTTGAAGTTGCCGCGCCGGCCCTCCGAGTTCTCTTCCCAGGACACAATGGTCCGTGGCGGATTCACCGGGTCGTTCTCGCTGCAGCAAGTGCCTTCGCTGCTGCCCAAAGTGGCCGCTCCCCCTCGGATTGCCCCATTGAACCCATCCCCCTACGCCGGTCAAACCGAGGACCTTCAGCAGGAGTGGACGCCGACCGGTCCTACGGTCGATGCGGAGGGACGGATCCACCAAGCTCCGGGCGCCCGTGCGGCCGCTGCGCATCTGCCGAGCAATTTGGCGCCAAGCCTATTGGAGCTGGCGACTCCGATTGCGGTTCCAGTCGCTTCGCCTGTCATTTTCGATCCACCGCCACCCAAACGCCGGCGCGCGACCAAATCGGCGGTAATCGCGCTGCTGGCGGTCGCGGCTTGCGTGGCTTTGATGGCGACCTACCGTTTGGCGCGTAAACGATACGCGTCTGCGATGTTTGACCTCGCTCATCTCACGGTGTGGTCGAAATCGCTCGTCCGGACAGGCGAAAAACTGAAAGAGAGCTTACCCGAGCGCTCGTTTCCGGTGTTGCAGATCGAAAGCGATCCGCCGGGCGCGCTGATTCACATCGGGGAGGAGCGAATTGGAAAGACTCCTCTGTATACCGAGAACATCTATCCGCGCAGCGAGATCGAGATTCGGCTGTCGCTCAGCGGCTATTATCCGTGGAAGAGCAAGTTTTCCGGGGGCGAAACCGCCGTCGTGAGAGCAAAGTTGAAGCGGCGCTGAGCTCTTTGGACAGGCTGGGCGTCTGAACTCGGATATACCGCTGCCGTGGGAAAGAGATGGCTCCGGGGACTTCTCCTCGCGCTGTGCGCTTTCGCAGCGTATCTGTTGTTTTGGCCGGTCTCGGTGAATCCGGAGGCCTGGTCGCCATCCCCAGCGCCCGGTCTAACCGGCGTGTACCAGCCCAACGCGTATCTCGCCCATACAGTCTGGTTGGCGAAGGGAATTGCGCTCGGTCCGGAAGCCACGGCGGTGGACGCCGAGGGAACGATTTACACCGGCCTGCGCGACGGCCGGATTCTGCGCTTGAGCCCGGACGGCCAGCAGGTGGAGACGCTCGTCAACACCGGCGGCAGGCCGCTGGGGATGGCCATCGACGCGAAGGGAAATGTGATCACCGCGGACGGGCTGCGCGGGCTCCTGTCGATCTCTCCACAGCGGAAGATCGACGTTCTCGCGCAGCAGCAGGGAGGCGTGCCCTTCGGTTTTGCCGATGATGTCGATATCGCCGCCGACGGAAAGATCTACTTCACGGACGCCTCGTGGCGGTACGGCCTCCACCAATATCGGGAAGATATCCTGGAGCATCGACCGAACGGGCGTCTGCTCGAGTACGACCCCGAGACCAAACGAGTGAGCCTTGCGCTGGGGGGCCTGTATTTCGCCAACGGGGTCGCAGTGAGCGCGGACCAGTCGTTCGTGCTGGTTTGCGAGACGGCCAGCTACCGCGTCCGGCGTTATTGGAGAAGCGGAGCGAAGAAGGGACTCACCGACATCTTCATCGACAATCTTCCCGGCTTCCCGGACAACATCACCCTTTCCCGCGAACGGGGCATCTATTGGCTGGCTCTTTTCGCGCCGCGCAGCCAAGTCGTCGATGCGATCATGCCCCACCCGGGGCTGAGAAAGATCGTTGATCGCTTGCCCACGCTGCTCCAACCTTCGCCGGTGCGACATGCCTTCGCGCTCGGACTCAATTCTCAAGGTGAGGTGGTCTACAGCCTTCAGGATCCGTCTCCGCGGTCCTTCGCGCCGATCACCAGCGTGCGCGAGCATCGGGGGATGCTCTACTTGGGCAGCCTCGAGCGCGATGCTGTGGGCCGGGTCGCAGCTCCTCCCTGAAGAGATGCGTCACGCCAATCGGCGCGCAGTGCGCGGTCACTGCATGTGCCAACCATGACTGACCAGGATCGACTGCCCGGTGAGTGCATTGGTTTCGAACGAAGCAAAGCACACTGCGACTTCGGCGATGTCCGCGGTGGTGGTGAATTCGCCGTCCACCGTCGTCTTCAGCATCACGTTCTTGACCACCTCCGCCTCGCTAATTCCCAGATTCTTCGCTTGCTCCGGAATCTGCTTCTCCACCAGCGCGGTGCGCACGTAACCCGGGCCAATCAGGTTCGCCCGTACGCCATGAGCCGCGCCTTCTTTTGCCACCGTTCTGCAAAGCCCCATCAGGCCATGCTTCGCGGTGACATAGGGTGCTTTGAGAGGCGATGCCTCGACCGAGTGCACCGAACCCATGTAGATGATGCTGCCGCCCTTGCCTCGCTTGTACATGTCGCGCAGGCACGCCCGGGTGGTGAGAAAAGCCCCGTCGAGATGGACGGCCAGCAACTTTCGCCAGGACTCGAACGGCAGATCCACCACCGAACTGATGATCTGAATCCCGGCGTTGCTCACCAGAATATCGACGCCTCCAAATCGCTCGATCGTCGCCGCGACTCCGCTTTCCACCTGCTGCTCACTGGTGACATCCATCGTCAGCGCCATCGCAGTTCCGCCCGATCGGGTGATTTCCGACGCAGTCGCCTGGGCCTGGTCAAGGACCAGATCCGCGATGCAGACCTTGGCGCCCTCCCGAGCGAAGGCACGAGCAATCTCCTTGCCGAGACCACTTGCCGCGCCGGTGACGATTGCCCGCTTGTCTTTCATCCGCATGGTTGCTCCTCGCGCTAGAGGGGACGCTTCAACAGCCGGCTCAGCTCGCCGATCAGCCCTCGGCGGAAGGTTAGGACGCAAATGACGAAAATCGTGCCCTCCACCACCGTCACCCATGCTCCAAACTGCGCCAAGTAATTCTCCAGACCGGTCACCATCAACGCGCCCACCACCGGCCCAAGGATCGTCCCCAGCCCACCGAGAAGGGTCATCAGGATCACCTCGCCCGAAGTGTTCCAGTGGACGTCAGTCAACGAGGCGAGCTGAAAGACGATCGCCTTGGTGCCGCCGGCCAGGCCGGACAACGCGGCGGACAGCACGAAGACAATCAGCTTGTACTGGTTCGGCTTGTAACCGAGGGAAACCGCCCGTGGCTCGTTCTCTCGGATTGCCTTGAGCACCTGTCCAAAAGGAGAATGAACGATCCGACGAATCAGAAGGAACCCGAGCAGGAAAATCCCCAATACCGAGTAGTAGAGAACCATCGTATTGTTGAGATCTAGAACGAAAAACAGGCGGCCGCGCGGCACCGCCTGGATGCCGTTCTCGCCTCCGGTGAATTCGGAGCGCAGGCAGATGAAGTACACCATCTGCGCCAGCGCCAAGGTGATCATCGCGAAATAGATCCCTTGGCGACGGATCGCGAGCGCGCCGACGAGCGCGCCGAGAATCGCCGCGATCGCCGTTCCAGTGAGAATCGCCAGCTCCGGGGGAAACCCATAAACCTTCGCGGTGTACGCGGCGGCATAGGCCGCGCTCCCAAAAAACATCGCATGGCCAAACGAGAGCAAGCCTACATAGCCGATTAGCAGGTTGAACGCGCAGGCGAACAGCGCGAAGCACAGGGCTTTCATTAGAAAGACGGGGTAGACGAACAGCGGAGCCACCGCGAACGCCACCACCATGATCGCGATCGGAATCCCCTGTCTCCAGTTGAGCTCGCGCGCGGTCACCACGGCTTGCGCGGTCGACTTGGCGTCGCTCACGATCAGGCCGCCTTTCCGAACAAGCCAGACGACTTCACCATCAATACCAGCGCCATGATGACGAACACCACGACGTTCGAGGCCTCGGGGTAGAAGACCTTCGTCAGCCCTTCGATCACCCCCAATGCAAAACCGGTCACGATCGAACCCATGATCGAACCCATCCCGCCGATCACCACCACCGCAAACACCACGATGATCATCTCGCTCCCCATCAACGGGCTAACCCGGTAGATCGGCGCGGCCATCACTCCGGCCAGCGCTGCGAGCGCCACGCCGATCGCATAGGTGATTGTGATCATCCAGGGAACGTTGACGCCAAAGGCTTGCACCAGAATGGGGTTCTCGGTGGCGGCGCGCAAATACGAGCCGAGCCGAGTCCGCTCGGTCACGTACCAAGTGGCGATACAGATCGCGACCGAGAACACGATCACCCAGGCCCGGTAATTGGGCAGAAACATGAAACCCAAGTCGCGACCGCCGCTCAGCGCCTCGGGGATCGAATAAGGCAATCCCGAGGAGCCGTAGGCATTCAGGAACAGACCCTGGATGATCAATGCCAACCCAAAAGTGAGCAGCAGGCCGTACAGCGGGTCGAGCCCATGCAGGCGCTTGAGCATCGTCCGCTCGATCAAGGCCCCTACCAATCCCACCACCAGGGGAGAGAGGAGCAGCGCTCCCCAGTACCCGATCCCGGCATACTCGAGCAAAAACCAGGCGACGAAGGCTCCCAGCGTATAAAGGGCGCCGTGGGCGAAATTGACGATGTTGAGCAAGCCGAAAATGATCGCCAAGCCCAGGCTGAGCATTGCGTAGAAAGAGCCGTTGATCAGCCCGACCAGCAGCTGGCTCATCAGCGCCTGTGGCGAAATCCCGAAGATCATCCGTCGACCTTCCTACCCTAGCCCCAGCTCAAACCAGACAGGAACTACTTCTTGACCAACGGGCACTCACTCTCCGAAAGAGGCCGGAACGCTTCGTTAGCGGGGATCTCGCGGACCAGCTTGTAGTAGTCCCAGGGCTTTTTCGACTCGGCCGGGCTCTTCACCTCGTAGAGGTACATCGGGTGGATCTTGCGGCCGTCAACCCGAATCGAGCCCTTGCCGAAGATCGGATCATCGGTGGGCATTTGCTTCATCTTGTCCACCACCGCTTTCCCGTCCGCGTCGCTCTTCAGGCTCTGGACGGCCTTGAGGTAGTGGAGCACCGCGGAGTAAACGCCGGCCTGGACCATCGACGGCTCGCGCTTGTTCATGCGATCCGAAAAGCGTTTCGACCAGGCACGGGTCTTGTCGTCTCGGTCCCAATAGAACGCGGAACTCAGCTGCAGGCCCTGGGAAACCTTGAGGCCAAGCGCGTGAATATCGGTGATGAACACCAACAGGCCGGCCAGCTTCTGTCCTCCTTTGACGATTCCGAATTCCGAGGCCGCTTTGATCGTGTTGATCGTGTCGCCACCCGCGTTCGCGAGTCCAATCACCTTTGCCTTGGACGCTTGCGCCTGCAACAGGAAGGAAGAGAAGTCGGACGCATTGAGCGGATGCCGGACGCTTCCGAGAACCTTTCCCCCATTGGCCTTCACCACCGCGGTGACGTCTCGCTCCAGCGCCTGACCAAATGCGTAGTCGGCGGTCAGAAAGAACCAGGTGTCGCCTCCAGCTTTCACCACCGCCTTGCCGGTGCCGTTTGCCAGGGCCCAGGTGTCGTAGGTCCAGTGGACGGTGTTGGGCGAGCAGGCCTTGCCGGTTAGGTCGGACGCGGCAGCGCCTGAAACCAGAAATACCTTGTTCTTGCTCTTCGTCACCTCGTTGATCGCCAGCGCCACCGAGGACGTTGGCACGTCGACGATCGCATCTACTTTGTCCACGTCGAACCACTGCCGGGCAATGTTCGAGCCGACATCCGGCTTGTTCTGGTGGTCGGCGAAGATCACTTCAATCGGCGTCCCGTCGACCTTTCCGCCGAAATCCTCGACTGCCAGCTTCGCGGCGAGCACCGAGCCCTGACCGCTGAGGTCGGCGTACAGTCCCGACTGGTCATTGAGAACCCCAATCTTCACCAAGTTGTCGGTCATCTGCGCCGCGGCTGAGCTTGCCAGCGCGGAAAACACCAACACCGATTTCCAGGAACGGCCGCCAATCATCTTGGTCTCCTTCTCACTTCGAGAAAAGCAAACGACTACACTCCCAAATAGGTTTGTAGCTTGCTCATGTTCGCATCGAGCAGGTTGTTTGGAATCATGTCGATCGTCTTGCCATGCTCCACCACGTAGTGGCGATCCGCAATTGTCGCCGCGAACCGCAGGTTCTGCTCCACCAGTAAGATGGTGAAGCCCTGTTGTTTCAATTGTCGGATCGTCGCCCCAATCTGCTGGACGATTACCGGAGCGAGCCCCTCGGTGGGCTCATCAAGCAGCAGGAGGCGCGCTCCAGTCCGAAGGATCCGACCAATCGCAAGCATCTGCTGCTCGCCTCCTGAGAGCCGGGTACCCTGGCTGTGAAGCCGCTCTTTCAGATTGGGAAAGAGCTCGAAGATCACCTCGGTGGACAAGCCTCCGTCGCGCACCTTGGGGGGCAGGAGCAAATTCTCGTGCACGTTGAGGCTTGCGAAAATCCCACGCTCCTCGGGGCAGAGTGCAATTCCCAACCGGGCGATCCGATGTGAAGGGAGATCAATCAGCTCGCGACCCTCGAGCTTCACCGATCCAGTACGCTTGGGGAGGATTCCCATGACCGACTTGAGAGTGGTCGTCTTGCCGGCGCCATTTCGGCCAAGGAGGGTCACCAACTCGCCGGCGCGGACTTCGAAACTCACTCCGTGCAAAATATGGGACTCGTCGTACCACGCGTTCAAGCCGCTTACCGTTAGGAACGGCGCCAGCGTCGGGGCCGTGGCAGGCGCCCCCGGGCTTTGACCGGGCTCAAGCAACCGCTGACCCCATGTACGCCTGCATCACCGCTCGATCGTTGGATACCGTCGCATAGTTTCCTTCGGCGATGATCTCGCCCCGGGCGAGGACGGTAATCGTGTGGCAAAGGTCCGCCACCACGCTCAAGTTGTGCTCGACCATTAATACCGTGCGCTTGGCCGCGACGCGTTTGATCAGGGCAGCGATCCGGCCGACGTCCTCGTGGCCCATCCCAGCGGTGGGTTCGTCGAGCAGCAGCATCTCTGGATCCAGCGCCAACGTGGTTGCAATTTCGAGCGCCCGCTTGCGCCCGTAGGACAACTCAACCGCCGGAGTCGCTGCGAACTGGGCGAGGCCTACCGCCTCCAACAATTCGAGTGCGCGCGCGTTGAACTGCGAGAGGATGCGCTCGGATCTCCAGAAGTCGAACGATGTTCCGCGCGCGCGCTGCAGCGCAATCCGGACGTTTTCGAGAAGTGCCAGGTGCGGGAAAATCGCGGAAATCTGAAACGAGCGAACCATCCCCAAACGGGCAACCTCAGCCGGGCGCGTGTGGGTAATGTCCTGTCCTTTGAACTCAATCCTCCCGCGCGATGGGCGAAGGAACTTGGTCAGCAAGTTGAAGCAAGTGGTTTTGCCAGCGCCATTCGGTCCGATTAGCGCGTGGATCGTTCCCGGACGTACCTTGAGATTCACTCCCTTGACTGCCACGAAGCCCTGGAACTCCTTGGTGAGTCCTTGCGTTTCCAGAATGCTGTCACTGGGCATGAAGCTACTGACCGCCTTACTGGCACAGCCCCTGCGGCCGACCGGTTCCCAAGTGTTAGCACGTCCCCCCTGTCCGCGACCCGAAAATAAGTGAACGGGTCCAGCGGGTACCTCAGTGGGCGTCCGGCTGCTTCGACGGCTGGGCGCGGTCGAACCCCGGAAGCTTCATGCAAGCATCGAAGATCCGCATCGCGGTGGGAAAAGCCTTTAAGTCCATTCCCACCCGTTGCGCGTTGAAAATTTGGGGAATTAAGCAAACGTCAGCAAGGGTCGGAGTATCGCCGTGACAAAAGGCGCCGGTCTGGGGGTCCGAGGACAGCATCGTTTCCAGGGCCCGAAGCCCTTCGGCGATCCAATACTGATACCAGATGTCCTTCGCGTCGTTGCTGACTTTCAAAACGTGCAGCAGGTACCGGAGAACGCGAAGGTTATCGAGCGGATGGATGTCGCAGGCAATCAGCAAGGCCAACGAGCGAATTCGGGCTCGTTCTGGCGGAGAAGCCGGCAGCAACGGTGGCAGCGGATGCGTCTCTTCCAGGTATTCAATAATCGATAGTGACTGGGTCAGGACTCGGTCGCCATCGATCAGGGTCGGAACGGCCTGCTGCGGATTGACGCGAGCATACTCAGAGCTGTGGTGTTCGTTCTTGCGCAAGTTGAGGAACACGTTCTCGTATGGAAGCTCCTTCAAGTTCAACGCGATGCGGACCCGAAACGCCGCCGAAGATGGCGAATGCCCGTACAGCTTCATCCGGTCTACTCTTCCGCCACCACCGGATTGCGAAGGACCCCGACTCCGCTGATATCAACCTCCACCACATCGCCCGCTTTCATGAATACCGGCGGGGTCCGCTTGAAACCCACTCCACTCGGCGTACCGGTTGGAATGACATCTCCGGGGACCAGCTCGGTGAAGGTGCTGAGGTATTCGATCAGCACCGGAACCGGAAAGATTAGAAGATCGGTGGTGGAGCGCTGCATCTCCTTGCCATTAAGCCTCAGAGCGATGGACAACCGACTGGGATCCGAAATTTCGTCCGTGGTGACCAGCCAAGGACCGAAGCCACCCGTGCCAACGAAATTTTTGCCCGGCGTGAACTGACTGGTATGACGCTGCCAGTCCCTCAGCGTCGCGTCGTTGTAGCAGCTGTACCCGGCCACATATTCGAGGGCCCTCTCCTTCCGGACGTGACGAGCTCGCTTGCCGATCACGACCGCCAACTCTGCCTCATAGTCGAACTCGTTCGAGACACGCGGCTTGATCAGCGGCTGACCCTGCCCGACCTGGGTGTTCGCATAGCGCGTGAACATCGTGGGATATTCTGTCTCGGGCCGGCCGGTTTCCTGGCGATGCGAGTGGTAATTCAGCCCCACGCAGAAGATCTTCTCGGTGTCGGGAATGACCGGCAAAAACGTAACCTCGTCCAGTCGGTAATCCGGTTTTTCCGATTCGGCGTATGCGCGCGCCCGACCGAGCTGGCCAGCGTTGAGCAGAGTTTTCAATGTGGGAAGCTTTTCTCCAACACGCGAGCGGAGATCGATCAAGCCTCCGTCAATCACCACGCCATACGATGGCGCCCCACGCACCAGGTAGCTTGCAAGTTTCATGATTTCACCCGTTTTGCTTGGGCCAACCCTAAACCCAGGACCGCCAATCAGCAACGGTCATTCTTCAGAGGGGTTGCAGACGAGGCCGTCCCGTCAGAACGATGCACGCGGCCAGCGTGCGCAAGGTGTCGGCATCTCTCTCCGCGGGATCGAAGGCAAGAATCAGCTGTTCTGGGTCGTCGTCGATGAACAGGGTCGAACCGATCTGATCAAACATGCGCGCCAAGAGCTGACGACAGCGGGCGCAACGCCGGGCTCGCCGCAGCTGCCTCCTCGCAACTCGCCGCGCCTTGGAGAGGCAATCGGCTTCCAAGATGTAGAAGGTTTTCAACCGCATTTCAGCGCTCGCACTGGCCGGTCGCGGAGAGCTCGCTCTACGAGAGTTCGCACTTCACGGACTGGCAATTGACCGATCGCCGCATAGACCAACTGATTGCCTCGCAGCAGAAGAAGCATTGGATGCTCGTTACTGATCCAGGTGCGATATTTACTTCGCGCTTGGAAAGGCAAACACCTCTCAAATTGCATTCGATGGTCGTACCGTTCGCGCAGCGACTCGATCTGCGCGTCTTGAACAGCGAAATCACCAGCGGGACGGCTGTACGCCAGAATCAAAGAGGTATCAAAAGTAGCCAACTGTGACATGGACGAGATGCTGTGCATCGCGAATGCCGTCGCATCGAAACCCGCAGATCGGCTCGTTCCCTCGCCACGCCGCGTCCGAGATGATGCGTTTTGCAACGCCGTTTCTGGCCCACTCGTGCAGTTTGCGAAAGCTCGACCTTTGTCGACACAAGATGTCGCTAGTTGAGCGCGGTTTGCCTGAAGTCGTGAGAATTCAGTGCCGCATAACCATAGGCTCGATTCTTGTACCGCGGGCCCGTATGTCTGCCGCTCGTGGTTTTGTTATCATCGCTGCCGTCACCCTCTTTCCTAGGCGCGCTGCTCCCCAGGAAAGCCCGAACCCAACGCAAGCTACGCAAGCGCCGGTCCAGGTCAGCACGGGCAGTACCTCGAATGGGTTCTTTGGCCGACTCCAACACCGCCGCGCTCGAGCCAAACGCGAACGGCGCATTTTGCAATCCTGGGCAGACAAAGTGTTTCGCGCCAGAATGGGCGATCGTCAATTATGTCGAAAAGAAACTCTCGAAATCCGATTATTTGACCCTGCATAACGAGTATTTTGATGACATCAAGGGGCAACGGACCGGAACCAAAACGAGGTATTCAGAACACCTGCTCGGTTGGGGACATTGGTTTGGCAGCACGATTCTCCTGCGACCCGAGCTCCGCTACGAGCGTTCCTACGACAATCCCGCTTATGCTGGAGGGACCAAAATGGACCAGCTCATCTTCGCAGCAGACGTGATCCTAAAATACTAAAATGCGGCGGAGTTGCTACAGACGTCCGAATGCGGCAGCCCGGCGGAGGATTTCTTGGGCGGCGGCGATGTCAGAGGATCTTACCTCGGCGCGAAGCTCGCCGCGTTCCGAATGCACCGAGATGTCGACGCGCTGCCCGGGCACCCAATAGGGGTCGTTTTCAAGGGTCGGCTCTCCGGAGCGACCAAGCTCGCTTCGAGCGTTGTGGCAGTTGAGCAGGCTTTCGATGCCATCGGAGGATAAGGTCGGAACCGGTCGAAGCTGGATCATCGCTCCGCTCAGCCGATACTCTGGCCCGGTCCGAGCAGTCTTGGCCAGCGCGTAGAGCGGCTTGACCGTGACGACGGACTCTGGGTCAAAGAGTTGCGCTGGATAAGTCGGAGCCTTTCCGGCGGGGCAAGTGGCGCGCTCCTTAGCCTCGGCCTCTTGGGTGGGATCGCGTTTGGCGGGCAGCAACACAGCGCATCCCGAAGACAGCATGATCAGGAGGAGCACGCGGACGGGCACTCTCAAGACCCTTTCGAAGAACCAGACAACTGCGGCCTATATCCGCCTATCCTGGCGAGCACACAAGAGCCAATTGCATCTTGCATTGGCTCTCATCTAAACCTTGCAATTAGCAATGCCGCTAGCTCTTGCTTGCCTGCGCTCAGCTGGCAGTCGCGCGCCGGGTCCCTGGCACGTTGGATGCAGACTTTCTCTAATCCACGGTGCCTAGGATGAAACGATTCTTACTTGATTTTCTACCTGTTCGAGCGACTTACCTGGTCCTGCGCGCCTGGCGCTTCGACTAACAACTGGAATCCGCTCTTTGGCGCGCTTTCTTTTCGGGGGATCTGGGCATGCACAACGTCATTTCAACTTTCCTATGTTGCCTCTTGGGCTCTTTGCCGGTATCGGCGCAAGGGCCGTCTTCCGTTCCTCAAGAACAGAAGAGCAGTGAAACGCTCTTCGCGGAGCCCGCCGCGCCTTTCGCGTTTGCCGACTTCTCGTGGGTGCCCGGGAATTATGGCGCGATCGAGAAACCGTTGGCATTTGGCGCATTCACCGGCGAGCTGCGAGTGGATACCGCCTACCACTACAGCTACAACCATCCGAAGGATGACACGATATCGGGGTCGAGCGAGGTGTTTCGACACGGCGAATTCCAAGTGACGCAGTTCGGGATCGGCGGCGACTTCTTCTACAAAAACGTGATGGCCCGGCTGATGACCCAGTTCGGGATGTATTCGCAGACGACTCCGCGCAACGATGCGAGTCCCGGGCGAGGGCAGTGGAGCCTCGCGAATGCCTATCGCTACATTTCCGAGGCATACGGCGGATACCACATTGATGTCTTGAATGGCATCAACATCCAAGCCGGCATCTTCCTGTCATACATCGGGCTTTGGAGTTATTACCAATTCGACAACTGGACGTATCAGCCCTCGTATGTTTCTTCTAATACGCCCTGGTTCTTCAACGGGATGCGGATCCAGATCTTCACCAGTGACAAGCTGAAGATCGAACCGTGGTTGATCAATGGATGGCAGTCGTATGGGCGCTTCAACGATGCCCTCGGGATAGGCATGCAGATTCTGTGGCGGCCGACCGGGTGGTTCTCCGTCCTGGGCAACCAGTACTTCGGCGCCGACACCCTGGGCATTCCTAACCGCAGGCGAATCCACACCGACGACAGCGTGATGGTGAAGTACTATGACAATCCCAATGGCTTGTTGAGCAAGGCTGCCGCGTCGCTCACGCTCGATGCTGGCTGTGAATATGGCGGTGGCGTGGATTGCTCATCTCAATACTTCCTCGGCTTCATGGCGTATACGCGGTTCTGGTTTATTCGCGATCACTTCGCGTTCACTGTCGGGGGCGGCGCGATTACCAATCCTGGACGATATCTCGTCCTGCTTCCCCCGATTAATGGAGCGACTGCGCAGTCCGGAACGCCTTATTTCACCGAGAATCCCGGCGACCTGTTCAAAGCCTGGGACATGCAACTAACTTTCGACTACATGCCGCGCCCATTTGTCATCTTCCGATTCGAGTTCAACCACCGGGCGGCGAGTGTGCCGTACTGGTCCGGTCGGGGCGGGGTTACCCCTCCGGGGGGAAACCAGGGCAACCCGGGCTCCTTCGTTGAAGGCTTTCAGCCAGACCTGGTGAAGGATGAGAATCGCCTCACCGCGGCTCTGCTGATTAAACTGTAGCGCGCGGCGGTTTACCGAGCCTGTTAATCAAGTGGAGCCTGTATGACAGACACGATTTTCATCCTGCTTACGGTTGGATTCTTCGCAGTGGCTTGGGCCTACACACAAGCCTGTGATCATCTCTGAGGACTGCAATGCAATTTGAGTATTGGGTGGGCGCAATTCTTTCTGTGCTGCTGACCGGTTATTTGGTCTACGCCCTCCTGCGGCCAGAGAAATTCTAGGAAAGTCATGACTAGCATCGGTTGGATACAAATCGTGGTCTACGGCTTGGTGATTCTAGCGCTCACCAAGCCACTCGGTCTTTATTTGTACCGGGTATTCGAAACGCGTCGCCGGCCATTGCCTGCTTTGCTCGGACGAATTGAAAGATTTCTTTGCAGGCTCTGCGGGGTGGACCCTCAAGTCGAGCAAAGCTGGAAGCAATACACTTTCTCGCTTCTGGCCTTCAGCCTGTTCGGCATGCTGGTGACCTATTTGATCGAACGGCTGCAACACGTGCTACCCTTGAATCCCCAGAATTTTGCAGCAGTGCCTCCAGACCTCGCTTTCAATACGGCGGCAAGCTTTACCACCAACACCAATTGGCAGTCGTACACCGGCGAATCGACGATGAGCTATCTCACACAGATGGCCGGTCTTGCCTGGCACAACTTTACCTCCGCCGCCGTAGGGATCGGCGTAGCTCTGGCGCTTGCGCGCGGATTGACCCGGCGTCCCGGCCCCGACGGCGAAAAGACGATTGGGAATTTCTGGTTGGATTTGATTCGCGGCACTCTCTATGTGCTGCTTCCTGTCTCGATTGTGGTGTCGCTCTTCTTCGTTTCGCAAGGAGTGGTTCAAACCTTTTCGGCGTACCGGGAGATAGCCACCGTCGAGGGAGCGAAGCAGATCATTCCGTTGGGGCCAGTGGCGTCGCAGGAAGTGATCAAGATGTTTGGCACCAATGGGGGCGGCTTCTTCAACGCCAACAGTGCCCATCCGTTCGAAAACCCGACGCCCCTCACCAATTTCGTGCAGCTGATTCTGATTTTCGCCATTCCCGCCGCGCTCACCTACACGTTTGGGCGGATGGCCAGAGACCAAAAACAGGGCTGGGCCATTTTCGCCGCGATGTCCGTTTTGTTCGCAGCGGGGGTGGTCACTGCCTATTGGGCAGAGTCCCATCCCAATCCAGCGATCGCTCGAATGCCGTTGGAGCATGGCCTGGGGAACCTGGAAGGCAAGGAGGTTCGCTTCGGGGTCGCGGCCTCATCGCTCTTTGCAACGGTGACCACGGATGCATCGTGTGGCGCGGTCAATTCAATGCACGAAAGCTTTACCCCGTTGGGCGGACTGGTGCCGCTGGTGAACATCGAACTGGGAGAGGTGATATTCGGAGGGGTGGGTGCAGGCCTCTACGGAGTGCTGATCTTCGTTTTGCTCTCGGTCTTTATCGCCGGGCTGATGGTGGGACGCACGCCGGAATACCTCGGCAAGAAGATTGAGGCGCGAGAGATGAAGCTCGCGATGCTCTACATACTGATCTTCCCTCTGATCATCCTTGGTTTCTCGGCCTGGTCAGCGGTGGCGCCCTACGCCACCTCTTCTTTGAACAACGCGGGTCCCCACGGTTTGAGCGAAATTCTTTACGCCTATAGCAGCGGCGCTGGAAACAACGGCTCGGCCTTTGCCGGACTCAATGCCAACACTCCCTGGTGGAACATCAGCCTGGGAATGACGATGCTGATCGGACGCTTTCTGATGATCGTTCCGGTGTTGGCGATCGCGGGATCGATGATCGGCAAGAAGGCAGTAGCGCCCGGCCTGGGCACGTTTCCAACCGACGGTCTGCTGTTCACCTTGCTTTTGGTCTCGGTGATTCTGATCGTCGGCGCGCTCACCTTTTTTCCGGCTTTGAGCCTCGGTCCAATCGTGGAGCACTTCCTTGCTTCTGCGGGAAAGGTTCTTTGATGGCGACCACCAAGCAACTATCGCTGTTTGACCCCGTGATTCTGAAGCAGGCGGCGGCAGAAAGCTTCCGCAAGCTCGCCCCGAGGCACGTTGCCAAGAACCCGGTGATGCTCGTGGTCGAGGTGGGAAGTGTGTTGACTACCCTCGTTTTCATTCGCGATCTGTTTCAGGCAAATCCGGCCGCTCCGCGCTGGTTTACTGGGCTGATCGCGATCTGGCTGTGGTTTACCGTCGTGTTCGCTAACTTCGCGGAAGCGGTGGCCGAGGGGCGCGGAAAAGCTCAGGCCGACACGCTTCGCAAAATGCGAAGGACCGCCGAGGCGCGGAAGCTGGTCGATGGCAGAGAACAGCGCGTTCCAGCGGATTCGCTGCGCAAAGGCGACATTGTCGTTTGTGAAGCGGGGGACTTCATCCCCGGGGACGGAGAGATCATCGAGGGCGTCGCCTCGGTCGACGAGTCCGCAGTCACTGGAGAATCCGCGCCGGTGATCCGGGAGAGCGGCGGGGATCGATCCGCCGTCACTGGGGGGACGAAAGTTCTGTCCGATCGGATCGTGATTCGCATCACCTCCGATCCAGGAGCGTCGTTTCTCGATCGGATGATCGCGTTGGTTGAGGGCGCGCAGCGGCAGAGAACCCCCAACGAGATCGCGCTGCATATCCTTCTGGTGGGCCTGACGCTGGTGTTTCTCTTCGCCTGCGTGACGCTGGTCCCCTTGGCGCTGTACTCGAGCATTGCCTTGTCCTCGACGGTGATCGTCGCACTACTGGTTTGTCTGATTCCGACCACCATCGGCGGTCTCCTCTCCGCAATCGGCATCGCTGGAATGGACCGGCTGATTCGAAAGAACGTGATCGCCACCAGCGGTCGAGCGGTCGAAGCCGCGGGCGACGTTGATACCCTGCTTCTCGACAAAACCGGCACCATCACCCTCGGCAACCGAATGGCCAGCGAACTGATCCCGATGCCTGGTGTCGCGATCGAAGAGCTAGCCGATGCAGCTCAACTTGCGAGTTTGGCGGACGAGACACCCGAGGGACGCTCGATCGTAGTGCTGGTCAAGGAACGTTACGGTCTTCGAGGGCGCGAGGTCAGGCAGGAGCACATCCATTTCATTCCGTTCAGCGCGCAGACCCGGATGAGCGGCGGCGACATCGGGGGCCGGATGATTCGGAAAGGAGCGGTGGACGCGATTCGCGCTCACGTTGCTGGATTGGGAGGGATAGCGGCCAACAAGCTCGACACGGTCACCCAACAAATTGCCGATTCCGGAGGAACTCCGCTTGCCGTCTCGGATGGAAATCGGGTGCTGGGGATCATCCACCTCAAGGACATGGTGAAAGGCGGAATCAAGGAACGCTTCGATCGCTTCCGGGCGATGGGCATTCGCACCGTGATGATCACCGGCGACAACCCGCGCACCGCCGCGGCGATTGCCCGCGAGGCGGGGGTTGATGACTTCCTCGCGGAAGCAACTCCGGAAGCGAAGATGAAGTTGATCCGGGCGGAGCAAGCAAAGGGCAAGCTGGTCGCAATGACCGGCGATGGCACCAACGATGCTCCCGCCCTCGCCCAGGCGGACGTGGGAGTCGCAATGAATACCGGCACCCAGGCAGCAAAGGAAGCGGGCAACATGGTGGACCTGGACTCCAACCCCACCAAGCTTTTGGAAGTGGTGGAGGTGGGAAAACAGCTTCTGATGACGCGAGGAACGCTGACCACTTTCTCGATCGCCAACGATGTAGCGAAGTACTTCGCGATCCTTCCCGCCCTATTTGCCGGTGTATATCCCCAGATCGCGCCGCTCAACGTGATGCACCTCGCGTCGCCTTACAGTGCAGTTCTGTCGGCGGTCATCTTCAATGCAATCATCATCATTCTGCTGATTCCGCTCGCGCTTCGGGGCGTGCGCTATCGGCCGCTGGGCGCCGCGGCGCTGTTGCGGCGGTCGTTACTCGTTTATGGCGCCGGAGGCGTGGTGGCGCCCTTTGTTGGAATCAAATTGATTGACCTGGTCCTGACCGCAGTGGGCCTAGCGTAGGGCGAGCTCGATGAAAACGATGATCCTAATTGCGCTGCGTGCTACTGCGGTTACCCTCCTGCTCACCGGCATTCTCTACCCGGTGCTGATCACGGGAATTGCCCAGGTCTTCTTTTTTTCTGCCTCCAATGGGGGCGTGGTCACGGACGAGCGCGGGCGGCCGGTGGGATCGGAGCTGATTGCCCAGCCTTTCACTCGGCCTGGTTACTTTCAGCCGCGTCCGTCCGCGGCCGGCGAGAAGGGCTTTGACACCACCTCCTCGGGTGGCTCCAATTTCGGCCCCACCTCCAAAAAGCTGCGCGATCGCGCCGTGGCGGAATTAGAGCGTCTGCAGCGCGAGAATCCATCCGCACCAGGCCTCCCCCCCGCGGAGCTGATCACAGCCTCCGGATCCGGATTGGATCCTCATCTCTCCCCCGCGGCCGCGGAATGGCAGGTGCCGCGAATCGCCGCCGCGCGGGGAATCACCCCAGAGAGGGTGCGAGGGCTGATTGAAAGCGAAACGGAAGGACGCACATTCGGCTTTTTGGGCGAGCCTCGGGTCAATGTCCTTCTGCTCAACCTCGCCCTGGACAAGCAATTCGGGCGCTCCGGCGGTCAGACATCCTCGATCTCCAAGCCGCTTTCGAGGGAAACCTCTCCCTAGTATATAGATGCGAACGTGGCGGTAGAAACTGCACGCGCGCGCCCAGAAGATTTTCTCGAGCTGATTGAACGGCGCAAACGCGGCCGGCTCAAACTCTACATCGGATTCGCTGCTGGAGTAGGCAAGACCTACCGGATGCTCGAGGAAGCCCACGCGCTGCGAGGCCGCGGAGTCGACGTGGTGCTCGGGTTCATCGAGCCGCATGGCCGAATCGAAACCGAGCGGCTGATCGAAGGTCTGCCGCAGATACCGCGCCGCAAGTACGAATACCGGGGGGTGACGGTGGAGGAGATGGATCTCGATGCGCTGCTGGAGCGAAAGCCTGAAGTGGCGGTGGTCGACGAGCTCGCCCACACCAATGTGCCGCTTTCTCGTAACAAGAAGCGCTACCAGGACGTGCTGGAGTTGCTCGCTGAGGGAATCAACGTTATCGGCGCGGTCAACGTGCAGCACCTCGAAAGTTTGAACGATGTGGTGGAGCGGGTGACCGGAGTCACCGTCCGGGAAACCATCCCTGATTCCTTCTTGAGAAGCGCCGATCAGGTGGTCAATCTGGATCTTTCGGTCGAAGATCTCCATGAGCGTCTCAAAACGGGAAAGATCTACTCCGCGGATAAAGTTCCACAGGCGCTGTCCAGCTTCTTCCAGCAGGAGCACCTCTCTACCTTGCGAGAGCTGGCGCTTCGCGAAGTCGCCGAAACTTTGGATCGCGCCTCTGGAATGCGGCGCCCCGGGGAACAAAGCGCCGCCGGTCCGGCCCTCGGTCGAGTGATGGTCTGCCTCTCCTCCTTTCCGCCTCGCGCGGCGGTGCTGTTGCGCCGCGGTTCCCGAATGGCTGGACGTCTGAACACCGACTGGTTCGTGGTTTACGTCGAGACACCTCAGGAGGCGCCCCACCTGATCGACGCGGAGGCGCAGCGGCACTTGCTCACCAACATGGACAAGGCTCGCGAGCTGGGTGCGGAGGTGGTTCGTCTTCACGCCGACGACCCGGTCGAGGCGTTGATCGACTTCGCCCGCTCGCACGGGGTTGGGTTGATGATCGTCGGACGATCGCATTTGCCTCGCTGGCGTTCTTTGATCAAGCTTTCCACCGACCTGCGGCTGGTCCGGGAAGCCCAGGGCTTGGACGTGCAAGTGGTTTCTTTCGATCCTTCGGACGTGAAAAAATGAAGCTGCGCACCCGGCTGCTGGTAGCCCAAGCGCCGCTGGCGATCGCCCTGGGCGCGGTCGGAATCCTGGCCAGCCTCACCTTGGCCGAGCTGGGCCGAGTCGGCGAAAATGTTCTCAGAGACAACTACCAGAGCGTCCTCGCCGCACAGCGGATGAAGGAGGCGATCGAACGGATCGACAGCGCAGCGATGTTCCTGGTGATTGGGGAGCGAGAGCGTGGGCTGAGCCAGACCGCGGCAAACCGCCCGAAGTTCGACGAGGCGCTCCAAATCCAAGAGGGAAACATCACCGAACCGGGCGAGGCGGAAGCCACCGTCCGGCTGCGCCAACTGTGGATCACTTACCAACGTCAGTTCGAGCAATTCACCTCTCTCAGCGATCCCGCGGCGTTGAAGCAGAGATACCTGTCGACCCTTAACCCGAGCTTCGTCGCGGTCAAGGATGCGGCGGACGTGATTTTGAACATGAATCAGGACGCGATGCTGCGCAGAAGCGAATCCCTTCGGCGCCGCAGCGAGCAGGTACAGCGGCTGACGGTATTCGGGGTGATCGCCGCGTTGGGGGCCGGTCTGTGGTTCTCCAGCAGGCTAACCACGCGCGCTCTGCGCCCGGTCTCGGTGCTCAGCCAAGCAGTGCGCCGGCTAGGTCAGGGCGATCTCGAAGCGCGCGCGTTGGTCGAGCACGCCGGAGAGATCGGCCAGCTGGCGAAGGACTTCAACGCGATGGCAGGTCGGCTCAAGAGCTATCGTGAAAGCTCTCTCGGCGAGTTGCTGCAAGCGCAGCAGGCCTCTCAGGCCGCGATCGATAGCCTTCCCGACCCGGTGATTGTGTTTGGTCTGCAAGGCGGCATCTTGAACGTCAACCAATCGGCGGAGCACGTCCTGGGATTGTCTTTGGAGGCGCAGGGCGATCCGATGGTCAGGGTCCAACCGGATTTACGGGAGATGCTCGAGCGGGTACGTACCCACGTCCTCGGCGGCAAGGGAGCCTACATTCCCAAAGGGTACGAGGAAGCGATCCGGGTCGACACCCCTGAGGGCGCACGTTTCTTTCTGCCTCGCGCGAGCCCCGTGTACGGCGAGGCGTCCGGGATCAGCGCCGCGACCGTCATCCTTCAGGACGTCACGCGCTTGAAGCGCTTTGATGAGTTAAAGAATGATCTGGTGGCCACGGTCGCACATGAGTTTCGAACGCCTTTGACGTCGCTGCGGATGGCCATTCACCTCTGCGCGGACGAAGTTGTCGGGCCGCTCAACGAAAAACAAGCGGATCTGCTCCACGCGGCTCGGCAGGATTGCGAGCGTCTTCAAAACATCGTCGATGACTTGCTCGATCTTTCGAGCATCCAATCCGGACGTCTGGAGCTCCAGGTCCGATCGGTCTCGGTGGCCCAATTGCTGGACACGGTTGTGGGCGCGCAGGAATTCGCGGCGGAGCAGAAGGCGATCCATCTACAAACTTCGATCGCTCCTGGTGTGGAGCGACTCGAATTGGACCCAGATCGAATCGCGCTGGTGCTCAGCAATTTGCTCACCAATGCGATTCGCCACACCGCCAGAGGCGGCCGGGTGGAGCTTCGCGTCGAGCGTTCGGAAGGGGCGGCCCGCTTCGAGGTGATCGATCCCGGAGAAGGGATCCCACCCGAATATCAAAAACGGGTATTTGAAAAATTCTTTCAAGTGCCGGGACGAAAGTCCGGAGGAGCTGGGCTGGGCTTGTCGATTGCCCGAGAAATTGTCGAGGCCCATGGAGGTGAGATCGGGGTGGAGAGTCATCCGGGCCGGGGGAGTCGCTTCTGGTTCACCCTGCCCGCTCGCCGGATGCCTGTTGCCGCGGAGCGAGCCGTGGGCTGACCGTCAGCCGTTCTCGTACTTTCGCCGCTTGCGCCACAAGGTTGAAGTATCGATTCCCAAAATCGCGGCGGCCTGTTCCATGCTGGAGGCGTAGGAAAGGACTCGGATGATGTGCTCGCGTTCAATCTCATCCAGCGAGTGCGGCCCGCCCAAGCTCACTCGCGCTCCCTTCTCCGCGGAAATCTTTTCGGGAAATGCTTCCGGCTCAATCGTGTCGGCCGGCCAGAGGATCGCGGCACGTTCGATCGCGTTTCGAAGCTCGCGGATGTTCCCCGGCCAGGAATAGGCTTGTAGCGCTTTCTCCGCGGCCGCGGAAAAGTGGAGGTTGTGCCTTTTGGAAGCCCTTGAAAAGAATGTGAGAAAGTTGCGCGCCATCGGGAGGATGTCCTCCGGGCGTTCGCGGAGCGGGGGCAGCTTCACTTCCAGAACGTTAAGCCGGTAGAGCAGATCCTCGCGGAATCGGCCCCCCTGGACTTCCACATCGAGATTCTTGTTACTCGCGGCGATTACCCGAACGTCGGCGCGGCGCGTTTTGCCTTCGCCCAGTCGCTCGAAGGCCTTTTCCTGAAGAAACCGAAGCAGCTGGCTCTGCAGGCCCAAGCCCAGCTCCCCCACCTCGTCGAGAAACAGGGTTCCACGTTCTGCCTGTTCAACCCGACCGGGCTGATCGCGGACCGCGCCGGTAAACGCACCGCGCGCGTGGCCAAACAGCTCGCTGCTCAAAAGCTGCTCAGAAAGTGCCGGACAATTCACGGTCACGAACGGGCCTTTGCGGCGCTCGCTGGCCTCGTGAAGGGCCCGGGCCAAGACGCCTTTGCCGGTACCGCTTTCCCCGGAGAACAAAACGGCTGCGTCCGACGTGGCCGCTCGGAAAACGGTGGCCAACGCCGCTTTCATCGGCGCGGCGCTAGCCTCGAAAATCGGCGGGGGTGCCGCTTCCGCCAACTGTCCCTCCAGCTCGGTCAATTTATGCAACATCGCCCGCTGCGACTGAACTCGCTCCACCAGGTGGCGAATCTGCGCCGGGGTAAAGGGCTTGGGTAGATAATCGCGTGCGCCGCGTTTGATCGCCTCCACCGCGGTGTCAAATGTGGCGTAGGCGGTGATCAGGACGATATCCAACTCGCGGTTTGAGGAAAGCAGCTTGGGAATCAGCTCCAGGCCGCTCCCATCGCCCAAGCGCAAGTCCACGAAAGCCAATTCCAATGCTTCATGGTTTGCGACCGAGAGTGCTGCCTCGGCGCTGGCCGCCTCGGTCACCGTGCAGCCCAACTCCTCCAGGCACACCCGCAGCGCGTTGCGGATGTTTCGCTCGTCATCTACCACCAAGACTGAAATCGGGTTATCTGGCAATCGCGTCAACTTATAACCAGGCGAGCTTCCTGTCGCGAGGTGCGCTTTCTATATTTGAGTCGGGCGAGCCGAACTGATCTGCGCAGGTGGAACTCAAGGAAACAATCAAGCTCGGGCTGGACGAAAGCCGGGTTCTGGTGCTCGGAGCTGAGGCTCTGCTCGGCTTTCAATTCCGCGCATTCTTTCAAAACGGATTCGAGCAGCTTCCCACAGAAGTCAAGGACCTCCTGCTTATTGGTTTGACTGCGATCGCCGTGGCGCTCGCGCTGTTGATTGCGATCGCCAGTTACCACCGGATCGTGGAGCAAGGCTCGGATTCGGAGGGGTTCGCCGCGTTTCTGGCCGCGATGATGTGCGTGGCTATTCTTCCGTTTATCGCCGGTCTGGCGATCGACTTATATGTCGTCGCGTTCAAAGTGCTGGGCCAGGCCGGAGCACTGATCTTTGCGACGATCGGTGGCGCATTCGCGTTCACCCTGCTCTATGGCATCGAGCTGATCCAACGAATACGGCGCAAGCAACAAATTGCGGAGAAACAGCGCATGTCTCAAGCTGGTGCCTCCTGGCGCTCAGGCGCTGCTCGGTTTCCAATTTTTGGTTTTTCTCACTGAGGAATTCGAAAAGCTGCCCGGGCCTTTGAAACTCGTCCACCTTGGCAGCCTGGCCTGCGTGACGCTCTCAACGATATTGTTGATGGCCCCCGCGTCCTATCACCGGATCGTCGAACTGGGGGAAGACACCGCGCACATGCACACCGTCGCCAGCGTGCTGGTCTTGGCGGCCACCATCCCACTTGGATTGGGAGTCGCGGGAGATTTTTTGGTCGCTATCTACGAGGTCCGCGGGGACGGCGGGGCCGCGCTGGTCTGGTCCGCCGTGCTGTTGGCAGTGACGTACCTTCTGTGGTTCGGGGTGCCACTTGCGGTCCGGGCCGCTCGACGCCTGCACCATTCCACGATTGAGGCGACAAACCCGTAGGCTTCCGATCTGGTGTAACGCTCGCGCGTTGATCTAGACAAGGAACAAGCATTGGCGGCTGGCTCTCTCGCTCCTTATAAGGAGCGTGGAGGACACAAAATGAATCCGACCAAGAATGACCTACCTGAAGCAAAGCGGAGCAAGGTTGTTGAGCTGTTGTCGCACCGTCTCGCCGATTCGATCGATCTGAAGCTTCAGGCCAAGCAGGCCCACTGGAACGTGAAGGGGCCGAATTTCTACGCACTACACTTACTCTTCGACAAGGTTGCTGAGGAAACTGAAGAATACGTGGACCTGATCGCGGAGCGTATCATCCAACTGGGCGGATGGGCTGAAGGCACCGCGGTGGTGGTGGCGAAGAGAACGTCACTAAAGGAATATCCACTCTCGCTCGTCGGAGGCAGAGAGCACGCCGAGTATCTTGCCACTGCGATTGCCGCGACCGGGAAACAGATTCGCGCCGGAATCGACGCGACCGACGAGTTTGGCGATGCGGACACGGCCGATATCCTGACCCAAGTCTCGCGCGGGCTGGACAAGCTTCTGTGGATGGTCGAAGCCCACCTGCAGGAGAAATGAGCGAGTTCGAGCTTAAGCGCGATTCGAGATCGAGGCAGTCCTTCCCTCGGGTTCTTCGGTCGACGGTAGCTGTCGCTGGTTGATTCGCCGCCGCACGAGGTAGGCGACCACGGCCGCGTTGATTAGCAACACAGCGAGCTTGCCGATGCTTGGTTTGCGGATCACCGATACCAGCTCGAAAGGCAACAGTAAGCCCAAACCAATCGCCACCATCCATTCGCTCCAGGGCTTGCGCAGGATGAGCAACACGGCTTCGGCCGCCGTGAACAGGCCGTCGAGCCACGCGAGAGCAGCGCCTCGATGGAGCATTCGTACTGACAGGTGGTTTGCGATCCAATCGCCAAGGGGAGACCAGAGGCTGTTCGCGGCATATAGCTCTTCCGCAATCCACTCGAAGATCTGATACGCCTGCGAGGGTGCAACCGTGAGCCAGACTGCTATCCCGAGCATCACCGGGGCCTTCAGCGCCTTATAGGCGATGATTAGCTTCAGGCCGGTCGTTGTCGGCGTATGCGGTTGCTTCGACTTGGGCTCACGCATGGGTTCAGGTTGGACTCGCAGCGCCCGCGAAGCAAGGGAAGCGTGTTACCGGACCTTCCGGTTCTTGTCGATCCACCATGCCCACGGGACAAACAGCCACATTGCCAGCGCAGTAATGGCGATCCCCAGCGAGCTCGGTGGCGGAGGACCAAACAGATTGGCGAAGTAGATTGCGCCGAGCAAAAGGACCAAGGCCCAAAGTGCAACGATGCCCGCGCGATTGCGTGCCTCGGTGGACCGAGCGTAGAGCGCCACGCCCCACACGAAAATTGGGATCTCGACTGCCATTGTGGCAGCGCGCGAATTCCACAGACCGAGCCCCGCATAGGTGCTGCTGCCTGGAAAGAGTGGGAGGTCAGGCCGGTGAACGACCCAATCGAGCACCCAATGGCTGAAAACGCCAAGGCCGATCACCAGTGCGGCGCGACGGTCGCGGGTAGTTGCCAGATAGCCGCCTCCAAGCAACACCGACCAGACCACCGCCATCACCAGGCTATGAGTGTAGGGGTAGTACTCGAAGTCCAAAGGAGTGACCACCGTATTCCCCGGATCGATCCGCACCCTCTCGAGGCCAAGAAGCAGTGCGATCGGCCAGAGGAGATCCAGCAGTAATGGCGCGGCCATCAGGACGCCGAGCGAGGCCTGCGGTGCCGCTCGCTTCGACGCAAAACCCACGCCGAAATGGCCGATGAACACCCGGGCCCTATACCCCAACGTCTGGCCAGTGACGATCTACTTCAGAACCATTGCTCACGCCCGTGGCCAAAAGACGGTTGTCTTGCCAGGAGGCACCAGCCAAACGCCTCGAAGGTGTCGTTGCGCGGCAATGTCCGCGGCGTCCCCATGTGTCGCAGCTCGCATGAGTCCAAAGTGGACCATCATCACAATCGCGGTAACCCAAACGACAGCCCCTTGCCTAGGTGAAGCGGGCGCGGCGCCGTTTTGGCTCGCTCCGCCCTGCAGCGCTCGCACGAATGTGAGCAGAGCGATCAGGCCTAACAGAAGAACTGCGACCGCTCCGGACCAGGGATTCGGAATTCCAACGAAAGCAAGCAACGTGGGCGGCAAGTAGCCGTCGCGATACAAAGGCCAGACCAGGCCGAAGAAGGCGGTGGAAAGCGAATCCGGAATGTAGTTGACCAATGCCACGGGGCCAGTCATCGCAATCGAGGTAATGCAGAGGCCGATTGCTACCGGCAAACCGAAGCGAGCGGCACCGGACAACCGGCTCGACAGCTCTTGCAAAAGCCATCCTGCGGGAAGCAGCAAATAAGGCACCAGCGGAGTCATGTGGCGAGGCCCCGTGGCCCAGCCCCACGACTCATAACTAAAGGACGAAGTGAAGTACGCGTGTACCAGCAACTCGAGCGAAGAGAGCCAGAACAAAGAGCGGACCGGTCGATCGCCCTTGGCGCTGGCCCTCCAGACGAATACCAGCCCGGGAATTGCGAGAAGCAGAAAAGGCGATAGGGCGAACAGGCCTCGCAACGGGGAAAAGAATGAGAGGACGAACGCGCGCGCATCAGGCAGGCCGATCCCGAGAAAGCCCCCGACGTGCCAACCCTGATAGCCGGGATCGTTCAGGTACTTGTAACCGGTCTCAAATGGATTTCCGAAGCACGCCTGGTGATACATCATCAACGCGAGCACAAACGGCGCTGCACCGATCGTCGCAAGCCCGAGCGACCGCGCAAGCACGGTAAGGCGTGGCTTCCAAGCGGAGATCGGGGCAAACAGCTCGAGGAAGGCATAAACCACGAGCGGCAATAGCGTAAGGACGCTGGTGTATTCGCATGCAATCGCCGCTCCTGCGAACGCGCCGGCGGCGGCATACGCAGCGGCGTTCCATTCACCTCGCGCGCCTCGCCAGAGCGCGTAGAAGCACCCAAAAAGCAACACCGCGGTCGGTTGATGGCTGATGAAGAGCAGCGAATACCCAAAGGCGAGCGACCCTACCGCGTAGGTCGCTGTGATGACGTCGGCCCACGCGTTCGAGAGATACGTCCGCACAAATCTGCGCAAGTACACGAGCATCACCAAGGTGGGGAGCACAGTGATGAAGAACCTCGACCAGAAAACGAGTGGAATCTCCGGCACTGCGTACCGGCCCCCGCCACCCCATGCCCTGAGCACCAGATAGATCGGCACTGCCGCGAACGACAGAAGTGGCGCCTTGGATGGAAAGTAACGACCGTCTTTGAATGAAAGATCGCCTACGTAGCCGTAGTCGCGCAGCGCGCGATTGATGTCCAGGCTGCCGTATTCCACCAGTGAGCGGGTTTGCCACAGGCGACACAGCTCATTGGGGGATCGCAATCCGGGATGGTAAGGGAAGGCCAGCAGGTACAGTGCGGCGACGGAGCCAAAAAGGATCCGTCGGGAAGTGACCCGAGGCATTGGGGTCATGGTCGCAGTCAGGTACCTGGATGTCGAGCAAACGCCACAAGCGTTCGCTGGAACCACTCGCGGTGCCGGCACCCGGACGGCACGGTGGCACGCCGTTCCATCCGCGCAGATGGACCCCGTGAGAGGAAAAACTCACCGGGCCGGACCATCCAGCGCGCCGATTGCTAAAAGGATCAAGTTCTTGAATTCATTAGGCCAGTGTGGCCACCCGCGGCGATTCGGCCGTCGCGAGCCACGGCCGGGAGTGGTAAGAGGCAACAGCCAGCGTCCCAAGAACGGGCGCTCTTCTTTTCCACGAGGTGGCAGTTCATGGCGCGCGAAAAAGTGGTGTTGGCCTATTCCGGCGGTCTCGACACGTCGGTCCTGGTGCGGATTCTCACCGATGACTACGGCCTGGACGTGATCGCGGCGCATGTCGACGTCGGCGAGGCAAAAAACCCCGAGCACCTCAAGGCTCGCGCCAAGAAGGCAGGGGCGATCGACTTCGAATTCATTGAGGGCAAGCGCGAATATGTCACTGACTTCATTTTTCCGGCGCTTCAGGCCAACGCGCTGTACGAAGGAGTCTATCCGCTCAATGCCGCGCTCTCGCGAGCGATGATCGCCAAGCACCTGGTTGCGCTCGCTAAAAAGCATGGCGCCTCTGCAATCGCACACGGTGCGACGGGCAAAGGCAATGACCAGGTCCGGTTCGATCTGTCGTCCCGCGCGCTGGATCCGGCACTCAAGATCATCGCTCCGCAACGCGAGCGCTACATCAGTCGCGATTTCGCGATCGAGTACGCCAAAAAGCATGGAATCGAAGTGCCCGCGACGATGGAAAAGCCTTTCTCGATCGATGAAAACCTGTGGGGCCGCTCGATCGAAGGAGGGGTTCTAGAGGACCCGAACACTGTGGCCCCGGAATCCGCATTCGCCTGGACCCGCAGCGTCAAGGACAGCCCCAATTCGCCGACCACTGTGGAAATTGGTTTCGAAGCTGGACTACCCGTCTCATTGGATGGAGAGCGTCTTCCGCCAGAGATTCTGATCGCCAAGATGAATACCATTGCCGGCGAAAACGGCGTCGGGCGAATCGATCTGATGGAGGATCGGGTCGTGGGGATCAAAAGCCGGGAGCTCTACGAGGCGCCCGCAGCGATCACCCTGATCGCCGCGCGAAAAGACCTGGAGCGATTTAACCTTCCGCAGGACTGCAACAAGCTCAAGGCGCACCTCGACCAAGGCTACGCCGAGCTGGTCTACGAGGGATTTTGGTTCTCGCCTCTGCGGGATGCACTCGATGCGTTCAATTCCACCCTGGCGCGATCCGTCGAGGGCACGGTGCAGGTGAAATTGCACAAGGGATCGATGCAGGTGGTGGCGCGGGAATCCAGATTTGGCGTGTACAACCGCAAGCTCTCGACTTATGGCAAAGAAGATCTGTTCGATCATCGCGCCGCCGAGGGCTTCATCTCTCTTCTCGGGATGCAGCTGGTCGAGTATCGCCGCCTCCACCCGGTTGCCGGGAATCCGAGGCGATGACCGTCGCGCGCAGCGACGCCACCGGACGCGGGGATCTGGACCCCGACGTCCTGGAATTCACGACGTCGCTGCCCGTGGATCGCGCGCTCTATGCGGCCGATATCGCGGGGAGCTTGGCGCATATCCGAATGCTCGAGGAGTGCCAGATCATTCCTCGCGAGGATGCCTCCGCGATCCGAAAGGGACTGAGATCCCTCTTCGAGGATGCCGCCGCGGGAAAAATCTCCTGGCCGGCCGAGGAGGACATTCACATGGCGATCGAGGTGGAGCTCGGCAAGCGAGCAGGAAGCGCGGCCGAGCGGCTTCACACCGCCCGCTCACGAAACGATCAGATCGCTCTCGACAGTCGGCTTCACCTGCGGGAGCAATCGGCGCAGATTCTCGAGCGGATCGCCCGCTTTCTCGAAATTCTGGTCAGCAAGGCGGAAGGTCCCGAGGGCCGGTTCCTGATGCCCATGTACACCCATCGTCAGCGAGCTCAGCCAGCCACGGTGGCGTATCTGCTGAGCGCCTATGGCCAAATGATCGCTCGAGATGCCGCGCAATTTGCGCAAGTCCTCAACGGGCTTGATGAGTGCCCGCTCGGGGTCGGGGCGGTGAGCGGCACCTCGCTGCCGATTCGGCGAGAAAGGACTGCAGAGCTGCTCGGGTTCTCCCGGATCACCGCCAACGGTCTGGATACGGTGGGCGATCGCGACTTCGCGCTAGATTTTACCTACGCAGCGACGCGCAGCCTTATTCACCTCTCCCGGATCAGTCAGGACATCGTGGACTTCGCGTCGGAAGAGTTCGGATTCATCGAGCTCGACGATCGGATCAGTTTCGGCTCGTCGATGATGCCTCACAAGCGCAACCCAGACTTGTTCGAGCTCATTCGCGGCAAGTCTGCGCGTGGCGTGGGCGCGCTCACCGCGCTTCTGACCAACCTCAAAGCAATTCCCGTCGGCTACATGCGAGACCTCCAGGAAGACAAAGTCAGCTATCTGGAGGCAGCCGCGTTGATCTCGCACTGCCTGCTCGCAATCTCCACGGGATTCGAGGGACTGCATTTTCGTCAAGCACGCCTATCCGAGGCGCTTGCCAACGGGTTTACTCAGGCGACCGAGCTCGCCGAGAAATTGGTCGCGCGAGGGATTCCATTTCGCACCGCGTACCGCGCGATAGGCGCCCTGGTCAAAGCCGCCCGCACCGCTGGGAAGGCGCTGCATCAGCTGAGCGGCGACGAGCTGCGCGAAACGGGGGGAGCGGTCACCCAAGGGGACCTGCGCTTACTCTCGCCCGCGGAAGCGGTCGAGGCGAAACAGGTGCCGGGCAGCGCAGGCCCGCAGTCGATGGCTGATCAGCTGGAGGGACTCAAGGAGGCGATCGCCGGCGCACGGGCGCGTGCGTCAGCCACTCCTCGACTGGCTGAGCTGATCGCGCGTTTGGGGCGCGACTGATCGGAGCGGATTGCTCCGCGTCGCAGCCCTCAGCCGCAGAGCCACCCTCGCTCTTCGCGAATGCAGAAACCGCAACAGGGCTGGCCGCCGCACAGTGGACAATTTACGCACCGCCCGTTACGGCAGTCCTGAGTATCCCCACATGCGATGCCGCAGCCCCCGCAATTGGCCGCGTCGTCGTTGCTGATGCACTGCCAACCCGAGCCGACCGGGCACGCATTGAACCCGCTTGGGCACTCGCGGACGCATCGGCCCTGGTTGCACACCGCCCGCCCGCCGTAGACTGAGCAGACCTGCCCGCACCCCCCGCAGTTGTTTTGATCATCTCTCGAGATGCATTCGGTTCCGCACAGGTTGTAGCCGACCGGACAGCTCATCCCGCAGACGCGATTGATGCAGGTCGCGGAGCCGCCCCGTGGGGGTGAACAGCGCTGGGTGCAGTTTCCGCAATGGTTGATGTCATCGAGCGAGAAGCAGGTGCCGGGTGGACATAGCTGGGATCCCGGAAAGCACCCCTGCGCGCAATTGCGTTCGACGCAGCCTGCAAACCCGGCATCCGGGGCTGGGCAGTGACGGCCGCAGCGGCCGCAGTTTTCCACCTGGTTGAGATCCGTGTCGCAGCCTCGAGCGCCCGGCGAGCATCGGCCCCAGTTGGGGGCGCACGGATATTCACAGTTTCCGCCGTCGCAGCCACGTAGGACGTGCGGACGGTCCGTATCGCAGACCGTTCCGCATCGACCGCAAAAGTCAGGGTTTTGCCGGGTGTCGACGCAGGCGGATCCCCCGTTTGTCGCGCAGCAGGTGCCCGCAGCACCGGAGCATGAATCGCTCGCGCCGCAGCGACAGACTCCTTCCACGCAGCGATCGGAATCGACCGTGCACGGAGCACAATCAGGGCCGCAATGGGCAACTTGCGAGGACGCATCGGTGATTACACAGCCGCCCAGCACACCTGCCCGGCAACTTTGTGAACCCACAAAGCAGGCGCTGTGGAGCGCGACCGCGCAGGCGAGGGACTCCCCCTCGACGCAATTTCGCACCGACAGCGAGAAAACTCTCTCGGCAACGCGCGACCCCGAGTCTCTAACCTGGACGGAAAATGCCACTCCCGGCTGCAGGAACGCACTCGGTGTGCCGGTCAACCTGCCCGTGGCGGCGTTCAGCCTCAACCAACTCAGGACAGGCGGTGGGTTGAGCAGCGTCCAGCTGTAGCCGCCCGCGCCGCCCAAAGCGGTGAGAGACTCCTCATAAGCGGAACCGACGACGCCTTCCCGTACCGACTGGGTGGAGATAACCGGAGGCGACGCCTCCTCGAGCCTCGAGAGGCAAAGGTTGATTTGAGGGCTGCAGACCCCATCGGATCCGCAGTCCTCATCCTTGCTGCAGGACCGCCCGATCTTGTCGCACCGGCTCACCAGCGCCCCGGTTACAACGCACAGGGCCGCCGCAAGCGCCAAGGTTCTCCCGCTGCAAAGCTGTCTCGATGCATCTCGCCCGCGGGACGAAGCAAGTCCACCATTGTGGATGGTCATCGACGGCTCCTTTGACTGCGCGGTTGCGGCGCGGTTTGGGCCGCGAAGCAGCGGCTTGCGAGCGGTCCTGTCCAAATTGCGTGCCAGCGACGGCAACGAATCCGATGCGCATGAATCTTGCTCACCCGCTCGACATGCGATGGAGAATAGGGATCGTTTCGATCGGGCTAGTGCTTCCTCCAGTGTGCCGCGCCGAGCCTCAGCTGATGGTGATTGCCAGCGGCGCATGCGAGGACGTCAATCTGCTCGAAAGCGGAAGGCTGCTGCAGGTAGCGCTGGAAGAGCGGCTTGGCGAGAAGGTGATGGAGCAGCAACAGCTGCTCGAAAGGTTTGGGGCGCCTGCGGGGCGCAGCGCCGAGGAAATCCAGGGTTTGCTCGACTCAGCGCGCGTGCAGTACTACGCCTCCGAATACGCCAAGGCACGGTCCAGAGTGGAAGACGCGCTGGCGGAAATCCGGATGTTGCCCGCCGGTCCAATCCGTTGGGGACTTCTCGTCACCGCCGAACTTCTGCAGGGCGTCGTATTGCGGCAGACTGGAGAAAGCCACAAAGCGAGCGAAGCCTTTGCCCGCGTTCTTCGCCTCGATCCGCACTTCCAGCTCGACCCGGATTACTACTCGCCCAGCATCTGTACCGAGTTCGATCGGATCCGAGAGCAGCTTCGCTACGTAGCCAAGCTTCGCGTCGAAGTACGTTCGAATCCGTCCGGCGCCGACGTATTTTTCGATGGATTGAAGGTCGGCGTCACGCCCTTCGCGGGCGATTTTCTTCCCGGCACGTACGAGGTGATCGCCGCCAAAAGCGGAGCCATGTCTCGGCCACACTCGTTGCGCGTCGAGAAACCGGAATTGCTGCACATCGACCTCGACTTCGAAGGGATGCTCAGCGTCAATCACATGTTCTGTCTCTCGGACCAGGGCGGCGAGCAGTCCTGGATTCGCGGAGCGGTGAAGCTGGCGACCCTGGCTGGAACCGAGGACGTGGTGGTGGCGCGGCTAAAACGGCACCCCAGAGATTCGAGCTGGTTCACCGCTTCGCTGGTCAGCAGCCAAAGCGGGGGCAAGATCCGCGAGGCCGCGATCAAGGTCGACGCGCCCACCCCGGCGACGGACAGTCTCGAGAAACTTGCGGACTTCATCGTCACCGGCAAAGCCGAGGGCGCAATCGTGGTCGTGGATGACGCGCAGCCCAGTCCGCCGCCCCGGATTTCTGGACCACAACCGATGGTGCAGTCGACCCCTGATTCGGCCGATGGATGGAGAGTCGGCAGCTATGCGTCCTTCGGCGTGAGCGCTGCGGCGGCCGCCTCCGCGCTGGTGCTGTTACTGGTGAACAGAGCCGATCTGAACCGCTTGAAGAGCTATGAGAAACCCGATGGAAACCTCACGAATGCTCCAGATGTCCCGGGGTTAGTGCATGCCATCGATACCCGCCGTGGCACTGCAACAGTCTTGTTCGTGGCATCCGGGGTCGCGGCTGCCTCAGGGGTGGCCTTTTACTTCTTGGCCCGGAAACAGGAATATCCGAGGATGGATGTGTCGATCGCGGTAAACCGCACAGGAGGCCTGCTGTTGGTCGGAACTGGCTTTTAGCCCCGTGCGGATTCGATGAGCATTGCAGGATCCAGCTGACGAAGAGGAGAGGTTGACGATGGGGACCCCCAGTAGTGCGGGGAACGGCGGTTGGTGCACGCGCTGGATGCCGGCGCTGGTTGGGCTTTGCTCACTGATCTCGCTTCCCACGCATGCCGCTGCGGACAAGCTAGCGGTCCACCCGCTGGTCGTGCCCGAGGTCACCGAGCGTGAAGAGTTGGAATATCGGCGCATCTTTTACGCCGAGGTGACCCGGTTGCAGAAGAACGTCGTGGCTCCGGCCGCGGTAAAGGCTTTTCTGAAGAGGTTGCCACACCAGACATGCGTCTCCGCGCCGGACCTGAACAAGTGCCTCGCGGACCTCGCCAAGCAAGTCAAGGCCAAATCGGCGCTCTTTGTCACGTTGAACCCATATCCGAGGATCCAGTTGGCAGGTCGGTTGGTGCGCGACACCGGCGAGGTTCGAGCCTCCGCGCAGAACGAGTACGGAAAGTTGCCTCAAAAGAATGCGCGCGACGTTTTGAAGCGAGCGCTTCGCCAATTTCTGGCGGAACTGCGAGTAGGCGTTCCCGATGTTCCACCACTGGTGGTCGGTACTTTGCCGCAGGATAAATCCACCGACAAACCGGTCGCGCCGCTACCAGCTCCGTCGCCGCCCGTCTCGATTGCTCCGGGGGCGCCTCCTCAAGAGTCCCTGCCTCTTCCAACTGCTCCCCCAGCCCAGCCCGAGCCGACCACCGTCGGCTATGTCCCGGAGGAAGGGTGGAGCTGGCAAAAGAGCGTAGGAGTGGGGCTGGTGACGGCCGGGGTCGTCGGCCTGGGGCTTGGAACGTATTTCAAGATCCGCTCCTCGAACTCATGGAACCAGTTCAACAACACCACCAGCCCCGGATACTTGACCCCGACCGAGCTCAATAACTTGGGGGACATTCAGTCGCGGGCCCAGAGCCAGGGGAGAGCGGGGAACATTTTGCTGGCTGGTGGAGGCGCACTGGCTGCGAGCGGCCTTGGCCTCTTGATCTGGGAGCTCGCTCGGCCAAAGGGCGAGATGGTGATGAGCGTCGCCCCAATGCCGGGTGGGCTGATCGTGGCGGGAGAATTTCGGTGATGAAGACGAGGTCGGCTTTCGCGTTGGCATCCGCGCTCGCCGCTGTGGTGGCGATGGCGATCGGCAGCGGGTGCGGGAGCAAGATTTCAAGGTGCAGCAGCGACTCGGATTGCCCCTTGGGTACCTGCGATCTGACAGTGAACCGATGCGCGTTCTTGATGTGTAATGGTGGCGCGGGGTGTCCTATCGGAGCGTTTTGCAATACTCGGGTGGCGAATCTCTGCATGCCTATCCCTGACGGAGGGACGAACGACTGCGTACCGGATTGTCCTGCCTACCAGCTCTGTTTGGACACGCGCTGCCAGAGTCGGTACTCGAGCATCGCGATCACTCAGCCGACAGATGGCAGTGTCATCGGTGGACCGATCAACGTCGTCGCGCAGCTCGACGTCACTCCTGGTTTTCCGCGGTCTGACCCTTCGACGCTAACGATGTTGATCGGATTTGATGGCGGGACCACGTCGGGCACGCTGTCCAATCAAGGGCCAGGCCAGTATCAAGGGCCAGTAATTCCGACACATGACGGGCCTCATCAGTTGACGGCTCGTTACGACACCGCGAATCTGAGCAGCAACACGGTCACGGTGACCGTCACAGGCACTAATTGCGTGCCAGCCTGTCCGATGCATCAGCAGTGTGTGGGACTGCAGTGCCAGAATCGATACTCGGGCATCGTCATTATACAACCCTCGGATGGTGCGTTCCTGGATGGTGGCACGCCAGTGTTTGTGTTTGCGCGACTCATCGTGAATCCTGGTTTTCTTCGGCAGGACCCGTCAATGCTTGCGCTCCTGATCGGCTTGCCTGATGGAGGCAGTACCTCGGGCACACTGCCGATTCTGGATGTGGGCCTTTATGAAAGCACACTGGTTCCGATGGGAGATGGACCGTATCGGCTGGTGGGCCGCTATGACGCAGCGAACTTGAACAGCAGCCCCATCAACGTGACCATCTTGACCATTCCGCCGTCGTTCATTTTGGCGATACCCACACCGCCCCCGGGCCCGGACGCGGGCTATCTCAACTCCATCGATCCTGGGCTGCTGGGCGACGCGGGATGGCGCAGAGATCAGGTGATGCTGCTTGGTATCTCCTCGGCGAATCCGTATGTGGTTCCGGGAACGGTGAGCCTGACTGTCACGGGTGTCGGCGGCCCGGATTCAGGTCATCCCAGCGTGAACCCGACGACCGGTTGCGGACCGCTACCCTATTGCGCAAACGCGCTCGTCGATTTGTCGGCTCCGGACATGAATGCATTCCGCGGCACGTTCGGCCTGATCGTCACCGGAACAGACAGGGCTGGGAATGTCGGTACGACGGATGGCGGAGTGGTGGTTACCCGCTGGAAATGGGCATTCCAAACGCTGGATGGTCTACCCATCCGGACCAGTCCAGCAGTCGGTTCGAGCGGCACCATCTACGTCGGCACCGGAAACGGTACTACCGCCGGCAGTCTTTATGCGGTGAATCCAGACGGAACATTGAAATGGTCGACTGACGGAGGCTGGATGACAGCTAGCGTTGCCCTCGGAGAAGTCGATGGGGGTATTGAGCCCGTCTATGCAGCAGTGAACAGCGCAACGCAGACCACTCTTCATGCGTACAACGGAACCGACGGAGGTGACCTAGTTCCTGCGTGCGGGCCTTTCCCTGGGGCAATCCGAGGATCCGTGGCGGTCACGAAGATCGATGGTGGCGAGGCATGTTTCGCAGCGATCAATTCACCGGATGGTGGAGTGATGCTGGCGATGCGGCCGTTTCCAACGCCTCTGTGCATCGATGGAGGGACAGTGAACCCCGGCGCACCATTGCTGGAACCCGCTGCCATAGCAGTGGATAACAACAACAATGTGTTTTTCGCGCTGTCATCATTGAGAATTCAAAGTCTGGCATTCGACGGAGGATGGCAGGTTCGAAACCCAGCCAACTGGCCGGTCGATGCTGGTGCAAATAACGTTGGCCTGGCTATCGTCGGCCCCCCCACCGCAATTGTTGGAAGCGCGACGACAACGGGAGCAGATGGTGGGGTTTTTGCCATCGCGGCTTCCAACGGCGCTCAAACGTGGACCTTCACAGACGCCGGGGACCCGCGCACCGCGTGGAACCCTTCGGTTGCCAGCGGCGGGACCAATGGAATCGTCTTCTATGGCGATGAGGGTCAGAAGCTTACCAGCGTTGCGATTAACACTCCAAACTCCCTGATCGCAACGGGTGCGGGAGTGTCACGTGGGGCGCCGGCCATTGCTAGAAACGCGATTTACGTTGCGGATTCGACGTCGAACATGCTCTCCGCGCGCGACCGCAGTACGCTGAACCCGCTGTGGACCGTTAACAACTTCAACGGTGGATTTTTTGAAGCCAGTATCGCTCTAGACTGCTCACGTGATGGCGGTGCTCCCTCGCTATCTCGTCCTGGGGTTCTGTACGTCCCTGACAATGCGCAGAATCTGTTTTGCTTTGTTACAGATAGCGCGGGAATCGATGTCAACGCTCTGTGGCCCAAGTACCAACACGATCCACGCAACACCGGCAACCAGCAAACGCCGCTGAGCCAGTTCGGGTGCCAGTAGAAAGGTACGGCACCTAGGCAATGGTCAGGCTACGGAGCCTTAGTCTGCCGTCAGTGCGCGTGTTCTTCGTCTGAAAGCCGACTCGTGGAGGCGGCCCCGGGCGCGCGAGAACCATCGCCGTCGGAAGACAGACCTGTGGCAACTTGCGCTGGAACCATTGGTTTTGCTTCCTCCTGGTACCAGATGGATCGGCTTCGAGGTAGCTCACGCAAACGGCCATCGCCGGCCGGCTTGGCCAACAGCAATTGGAACACGCTGATCCTGGCGAGGCGAAACGCCACTGCGGAGGAAGCCAAATACAATCGCCATGCCCGGGCTCGCTCGCGACCTACCAGGGCAACCGCCTCGTCGAACCGGCGCTCCAGCCTCAGCAGCCAGTGAGCCAGCGTTTGCGCGTAGTGCTCGCGCAAAGATTCCAGATCTCGAACCTCGAATCCGGCGCGTTCCGCAGCGGAAACCACCTCTCCAACCGGAAGAAGCTCGCTGTCGGGGAAGATGTAGCGCCGGATGAAACCGCCGTGGCGGCTGCGGCGGACCCACGGCACTGTCTGAGTCTGAGCGATGCTGGCAATCGCGTGATTGAGAAACAGCCCTCCCGGGCGCAGCAAGCGAAACATGTCCGCGAAATACTCGTCTAGATGGGCATGGCCGACGTGCTCCATCATCCCAACGCTGGCAATCTTGTCGAAAACGCGGGCTGGCCGGAGCGAGCGATAGTCCACCGCTTCGATTTTGACCCGGCCATTCAGCCCCGCGGCTTGACGCTGAGCCTCGGCGAGCTGATTTTTGCTCAGGGTAATTCCCAAGCTTTCGGTCCCGTATTGAGCGGATGCGTAGAAGAGCAGTCCGCCCCATCCGCAGCCGACATCCAACAAACGGTCTTCCGGACCGAGGTGCAGCTTACGGCAAATCAAGTCCAGCTTCGCACGCTGCGCTTCGTCCAGTGACTCGGACCGGTCCGGAAAGTACGCGCACGAGTACACCATCCGGGAATCCAAAAAGAGACGGTAGAACTCATTCGAAACGTCGTAGTGATGCCGGACGGCCTGCGCATCTCGCTGCGCGGAGTGGGTCTGGCCGCGTAGACGGGCTGAGAGCGCGCCCGCGGCACTGGTGCGGAGGATCCTTCGCCAGGCGGGCAACAGAAGTCTCAATTGAGATTTGCTGGGCGGCCCATGCCATCGGGCAGCTGCCTCGAGCAGGCCGATGGTGTCACCCACCAGCTCGATTTCCCCGCTGATGAACGCCTCGGCAATCCGCTCCTCGGAGGGCGGCAGCAGCGAATTCAAGGCCGCCTCCGATTTGAACTGCACCCTGCCAAGCCGCGCATCATGAGCCGCGGGCACCAGCGATCCGTCCCAGAGCTCAACCGAAAAAGCGCGGGAACGATCACTAAAGAGCTGAACGGCAAGCGCCTTGGAGTCCATCGCTGAGACCTAAACTAATGACGAGTTCACCCAGAGAAAAGCTAAATGTGCGGCGTCGTTCAAGCGCAAAGCGGAGCTGGCTTCGCTTGAAGCCCTCGGCAGACCCGCAAACCCCGTTCTGATCAGCGCTTGGCTCGACGACTCTTCGAGGTTGGCTTCCGGGCTGTGGGCTGGGCCCGGGGTGCTCCGCTGCGACTGCCCGAGCGCCGACTCGATTCACCGCCTATCGGCTTGGGAGGAAGGGACCGGGTATACCCGATAGAGCGGGTTAACCAGGATTGAAGCTCGTCCTGGTCCTCGAGCATTGAGTCCGGCAGAACCACGTACTCCCGCATCGGCCGGCCACCCATCGGATCGAACTCCGACGCACCTTCGATGCGCAGAAGCTCACCCCGATCGTTTTCACCGAGCCGCAGGAAAAACTGTTTGACGAACAAGCCACAGCACATCTGCCCGTTAGCGAATCCGGCCGGATATCCGAACATCTTTCGTCTCTGAAGCGGTAACCCTTCGATGGCGGCGTCAAAGAGCGAGACGAGCCACTCAGGAGACTTATCGAAGCGCATGCCAGTTGAATACCTCCCCAACCCGTTCGTCCTAGCAAACGAGTCTTCTTGATTCTGCATGTCCGTGGAGAAAATTGATGCGTTCGCGAAAAATATTCCTGGTTTCGAGCCTGTTGGCGGCTAGCACTTTGCTGTTCAGTGCCTGCGCTGCGCACGATCAAGTGGCGCTCGCCTCACCAGCGGCCGGTAGCGTGGCGGCTCCTCCGTGCCGCGGTGGAGTCCTGATTCCAGGGCATGCTGGACCCCGTGGCTACTGGATAGGCGAACATTGGGATTGTCCCGCGGTCAGGGGTCCGGGCCACATCGCGATCTTCACCGATCCACTGCCGCCGTAGGGTTAGCGACCGATCGTGGCAGAAGCTGGCGTCGGTGCATTGAGTGCGCGCTCGATCCCCTTGCGCAACGCCGCCAGCGACTGCCCATCCGGGATTCCGCGTCTTCCAAGTCCCTAGGCGAAGACTTAGGACGCCTTTTCGAGCAACACCTCGACCGTGGTCCCGACTCCTGGGGTCGAGTGAAGCTGGATTGAGCCACCCATACCCTGGACGAGATCCCTGGAGATGGACAAGCCAAGACCCGTGCCTTCGCCCGGCGCTTTCGTGGTGAAGAACGGCTTGAACACCTTGTCGAGCAATTCCGGCGGAATGCCGCGGCCGTTGTCGGTAACGGTGAGCCGAATTTGGCCGTTCTTCTCTTTCCAGCTCACCTCCACCTGCCCGCGCCGGCCGGTGCCGTCCATCGCCTGGGCGCCATTGACAATCAAGTTGAGCAGAACCTGACAGAGCTTTACCGGCCCGCCCCTTACCTTGACAGAAGTGCCATCCACCAAAAGCTTCGCCCGCTGGCGGATCTCGGCCTTGGCCATCCGCGAGGCGAACTCGGCAACCTCGGCCAGATCGGCGTTCTCCGTCTGGTCCTCTCCGCGAGCCTGAGCGCGGATTCCAAGCGCCACTTGTCGGATGTGCTTCGAGCCAGTCTCGATGTCATCGAGCGATTGAGGAAGATCAGCCAGGATCCGGTCGACCTGTGAGTTGGGGTGTTGGCGCAGGCACGGCTGGACGTACTCGGCGAGGATCTTAAGATCGCCTCGCACCGTGGCGATGTTTTGCGACATGTAAGAGACCGGGTTCATCAGCTCGTGGGCAATCCCCGCGCTCACCTGGCCGATCGTCGCCAGCCGCTCGGATTGAAGTACCCTCGACTCAATTTCACGCAGCTTCGACTGAAGGATGTAGATCCGCAGCGAGGATTCGAGCGCGGATTGAAGCTCCTCCTTCACCCACGGCTTGACGAAATAGCGCGACACCTGCCCGCGATTCACCGCGTCCATCACGGCTTGCATGTCGGAGTAGGCGGTGATCACCATCCGCTGCACATCCGGGGCGATCTCCCGGGTTCGTTCGAGCAACTCGACTCCGGTCATGTTCGGCATGCGCTGGTCGGAAATCAAAATTCCAATTTCCTGCGCCCTGGTACCCAAAATCGCCAGGGCCTCGCTCGCCGACTGACACGTCAAGACACGAAACTTGGTTCGAAAATTCGCCTCGAAGACTCGCAGGTTGATTGGCTCGTCGTCGACGTAGAGAACGGCGGGCGACTCATCCGGCGGCATTGCTCTCTCCTTAGCTGACCTCAGCTGCCGGCAGCGTCACTTTGAAGTGGGCCCCCGAGCCCGGCTTCGAATGCACCGTAATGTTGCCACCGTGCTTCTGGATAATGTCACGAGCTAACGCCAATCCCAAGCCGGTCCCCGAACCGACCTGCTTGGTTGTGAAGAACGGATCGAATATTTTTTTAATCACCTGAGGGTGTATCCCAGGTCCGTTGTCGACCACCTCCACTTTGGCCAGGTGGTCGTCATAATGGACACGAACCCGAACTTCTCCGCTCGGACCGGCCGCCTGGATCGCATTGTCGATCAAGTTGATCCAAACCTGATTCAGCGCGCCAGGCTCGCCAACTACTCGGATCTTCTCGCCCTGCGGGATGTCGGACACCAGCTTAGGACCTTGCTGAATTTTGTAGGACAACAGCTGGACCGCCAAGGCGACATTCGAAGCCACATCCACCTCTGCTCGAATCCCCTCCCCCACCCGCGCTTGTTGCAACAATTGTAGTGAAATCTGGTCCACTCGCCCCGCACTGCTGATTGCCAATTCGAGCAGCTCGCTTGTTTCCTTCGAGGCATCTCCCAACAAGGTCCGCAGCGGGACCAGTGCGTTGATGATCCCGTTGAGCGGGTTTCGAATTTCGTGCGCCACGCCCGCCACCAGCACACCCAAAGCCGCGAGCTTCTCGTTCTGCGCCAGGTTCTCGGCCAGCGATTTGAGGCGCAGCTGTACCGTCAGGCGCGCTTTGATCTCCTCGAGATGAAACGGCTTGATGACGTAGTCGTCGGCCCCTGCACGAAGCCCGGCCAGCTTGCCTTCCAAATCCGCCCGCGCGGTAAGAAGAATGAAGGGAATGCCTACCGTCTCGGGAGACGCTTTAAGGGCTTTGCAGAGCTCAATTCCATCGAGCCCCGGCATCATCAAGTCGGAAAGAATCAGTGCCGGAATTCGCTCTTGCGCGAGCTTTAGCGCCTGCGTGCCATCCCATGCCTCGACGATCGAGAACTGCTGTTTGAGATTGCGGACGAGGAAGCCGCGAACGTCGGAATTGTCCTCGGCAATCAACAGCACTGGCCGCTCCTCTGTTTCTTTGACAACTTCAAGCTCGCTCACCAGCTCCGGACCCGCCGCGATCGCTTCGTATTGGAGCAGCTCGGTGGAAGTGGGCAGAGGAACTTCGGTGAGCGCCGCCTCTGGAATGGGTGCCCCGATCGGAAGGCGGACGCAAAAGGCCACTTTTTCCCCGGGGCGATTGTCGACCGTCACTTTGCCCCCGTGCAGCTCCACCAGCTCGCGCACCACCGGAAGCCCCAATCCGGTGGAGCCAAATCGGCGGGCATTGGAACGTGTCGATTGGCCAAAACGCTCGAACAGTTTGCCGACCTGTTCGGGATCGAGCCCCTCACCGCTGTTCTCGACCACGAACTCGGCCTCCGAGCCATCCTGCCGAGCGCTGATCTTGAGCGAACCCCCATTCGGCACGTACTTGACGGCGTTCGAGACCAGATTGAGCGCCACCTGCTCGATTCGCTCGCCGTCCGCCACCAGCTGCAGCTTGGGGGGAAGCTCCAGCACGAGCGCGACGTTGCGACGTTCGAGCGCTGGACGCCATGGCCGCGCCACTTCTTGGAGGATCCGGGTCAGGTCGGTTGGACCCATGCGAAGCGTCATCCTTCCCGCTTCGATCTTCGAAAGATCCAGTAAGTCATTGATCAGCTTGAGCAGCCGGTACGCGCTGCGGAGCGAGCCTTGAATCTCCTGGCGTGCGGCATCCGGCACTGAGGCGGAACCAACCAGCGCCTCGAGCGGCGCCAGCAACAGCGTCAGTGGGGTCCTCAACTCGTGCGAAGCATTGGAGAAGAATTCCGTCTTCTGCCGGTCCAGCTCGGTTAGTTTCTGAAGCGAATGTTCGAGTTGCTCGGTGGTCTTCTTCAACTCAGCGGTCCGCTCCCCGACCTTCTTTTCCAGTCCTTCCTGGTACTCTCGGAGCAGGGCGAAGTTTCTGGCGTTATCAAGCGCGATCGAAATCCATGGAATGAGCGCCTCCACCAAGCCTGTGGGCGCTTGCAGTCCCCAGGTGTCGATTCGGCCAATCACCTCGCCGCTGGAGGTGAGATTGAATTGTCGCGGCTCGCCCGGACCGAGCTGCCCCAGCTGGCGAACCGATTGCAAAGTTTCGCCGGGACGCCGGGCGAGCCAAAACTCTTGGCCGGTGCACCGAAAGCGTTCACTCAACAGCTGACTGACCGAATCGCCCAAGGATTTGAGCTCGGTGTGCTTTGTCAACTCGCGGCCAAGAAAGTTCACGGTCTGGAGCTGATCGGCCTGCACCGCGAGGACCGACTTGGCCTGCTCCAACTCCTGGTAGCGGGTGGTCAGCAGCCCATGGGCTTCGCGCAGTTCCTGGGCCGCGGCTCGCACAGTAAATGGCCAGAGCAAGGCGCGCCGAATCCTTCCGAGGGTGCCTCCCCCGGGAGGCAAATCAATCCCGTAGATCGCGCCTTGAGAGGTCAGGTCCATCTGCACCTGCGCCCTCGGAAGTCCCAGCACCCTGGGCATCCCGGTAAAGTTTCCCTTGGCGACAAAAAAGAATTCGCGGCATGGCGCGTACCCAGGGCGCAGCTTCAATTCCAGCCTGATCCGCTGATCGTTGACTCGCTCCACGTTCGGCTCGACGCAGTTGAAGCCCTGCACGCCTATCCCGTTCTTGGAGAAGACCCAGGCATAGAACTCGGGACCGGAGAACAGCAGTCTGGCGATCACCGAGAATGGGCGCACGTAGGGCGTGTCGAAGAACGAGCTGCCCATCTGGACCAGCTCGTCTTCGGACCAGATCTTCCCCACATTCGACATGAAGGTGAGAAAGGTGGCCCAGTCAATGCGTTCGTGTTTGTTTCGAAGCTGCGCGACGGACAGTCCGGTATCGCTTGCTAGCCGCTCCGGTACGAGCCCTTTCTTGCGGAGCTCACGAAAAAATAGATCGAGGACCTTGCATGATACTTCTTTGCTCATCTACCCCAACGTAAGACAATCCCTGAGTAGGTCAGGCCTCCGCCGCCGCTGAACATCGCGACGAGATCGTCATCCTCGAGCAGGCCTTCGCGTTCTCCCATCGCCATCATGAACGGCACGTTGGAAGCGGCGAGGCTTCCAGTCCAGGTAAAGGAGTCAAAGGTCTTCGCATTGTTCAATCCGATGTAGTCCTGGGTGACTTTGCGAAACCAATGGGTGGACTGATGGGTAGCGTAAAAATCGATGTCCTCCGGCTTCAAGCCAGCCTTGGCAATCGCGTCCTGAAGGACTTCTTTTCCCATGTCACAAATACTGAGCAGCATCTTGCGAGCGGCTGCAGTGTCCTCGGTGTGAACGAACGGGGGCTGGTCGCCATTGTACCATCTCTTCCCGGGGCATCCGGTCACCAGAGCTCGGTAGTAGCTGCCGTCGGTACGGTGCGACTCCGACACCAGACCGCGGCCGCGACCGACTGGACCGATCACCGCCGCAGTGGCTCCATCGCCAAACCACACATTGAAGTGATCCTCGGGCTTACAGGCGCGCAGAATGGACGAGGACTGGACGATCAGCGCATAGCGCGCCTTACCTCCTTTGATCATCTGCTCGCCGAAGCTGTATTGCATCAAAAACGAGTTGCAGGCGGTGTCGGTGGAGAGGGTGATGCAGTCGGCGGGCAAGCCCAGGTTGTGATGCACGCGAGGCGCGGTGGGAACGGTCAGATAGTCGGGAAGCTGGCTATAAACGAGCAGCAGCCCAATCTGATCAGGAGAGATTCCCGAGCGCTCGATCGCGTCGCGGCCGGCGAAGGTCTCCATGTCGGATGACTCCATTCCTTCCGGCATCACCCGGCGTTCCTGCGATCCCTTGAACGGATCGTCGCCGAACTCCGACATTCCTCCCAAGGTGCGGCGAATCCCCTCGGTGAGAAAAGTATCGTCCGCGCTCTGTGGACGCGCGAGGTTCTGCGCCAGCTTTTCTCTCCACTTGGCGACCGTGCTCTCGGGCCACCAGTCGTTTCGCCTGATTTCAGGGGGCAGATACACTCCCAGGCTCAAGATTCCGACATTCTCGATCTTGTCCATCGCTTCTCCGTTCCTGGCTATCAACGCTATTGGTGGTTGAAGTTGCGTATCTGGGCGATCCGGCCGTGGATCGGGAATGACGCTTCTGGATCCACCGCGATGTCCAGCACGCAGGGCTTGTTTCCAATCAGCATCTCTTTGGAAATCGCCGAAAAATCACTCGGCTTGCGAATGCTGACGCCGTGAGCTCCAATTGCCTTGGCTAGCGCTGCGAAGTCGACCCGCGGCGAGTGCATCGGAGCGGTTCGTCCGAAGATTCGGATCAGCCCGCTCTCCACCATCCGCATCCGGGCGTCGTTGAAAATCGCGAACACGACGCCGATTCCGCTTTGCACGCAAGTGGCCAGCTCCATCCCAAGCATCTGAAAGCCGTGGTCGCCGCAGAGCGAAACCACGGCCCGATTCGGCAATGCCACTTTTGCCCCGATCGCGGATCCAATCCCGGATCCCATTGATCCGAGCCCAGTGCTGACCATGAATGCATCGGGGTGATCGATGCGCAGATAGTGCAGAGCGAACATCGTATGCTCGCCGATATCCACCGTGTAGATGGCATCCTCCGGCAGGATCTGCTGGAGCAACCGAAGCGCTCGCGCTGGCTTGAGCGGCAGTTCGTCGCTTTCCGTGTCCTGCAGCTCGATGTATTTGATCCCGCTGCTCAGCGACCGAGTCGGATTTCTTCGAACCTTGGAGGCAATGCCGCGCAACACGACGTGCGAGGGGCCGATGATCCCAAAGTCAACCTGGTAGTTCTTTCCAATCTGTCCAGCGTCAATATCAATCTGAATAAACGTCTTTGAGGGCCGCAGGACCGGGCTCCAGCTGTTGGTACCCGTTTCACCCAGCCCACAGCCGACGCAGAGAATGGTGTCGACTCCCTGCTCAAGATATTCGCTGGCCGAGGTGTGCCCGCCGAAGCCGAAAATTCCCAGCGACAACGGATCGCTCTCCGGGAAAATCCCTTTCGCTTTGGGTGTGGTGGCCACCGGCATCTGCAGGGTGGCCGCCAAAGTGCCGACCCAACGCACCGCCTCCGGGTGGCGTGCTCCCGATCCCACCAGGATCAGGCCGCGCTCAGACTGTTGAAGAGCCTCCGCCACTTGAGCGAGCATTTCGTCGTCGACCTCGAAGTTGGTGGACACCTGGGTCGACGCCCTGATCGATACGACCCGTTCGCTCGCGATGTCCAAAGGCAGAGATAGAAAAACCGGCCCCTGCCGACCCGATCGCGCGGTGGCGATCGCCTTGCGCACCAGAGTCGACGCAGCGCTGGGGTTGCTGACCTCGGCGGAGAATTTCGTAACGCTGCGCACCATCCCCAACAAATCGAGTTGATACCTGCTGCCCTCCTGCAAAGCACCCCGCCCGAAATTCTTCCTCGGAACCTCGCCGCCGATCGCGATCACCGGGATTCCGTCGGCGTGCGCGGCGGCCAGACCAGTGAGGGCATTGGTAACGCCCGGCCCGGACGTCATCAGCACGCACGCGATGTTCCCCGACACCCGCGCATGCCCCATTGCCATGAAAGCCGCCCCGGTCTCGTGGCGGGTATTGATGATTTTGAGCGAGGGATGATCGACCAGAGCATCGTAGACGGAGGCAATTGCACCTCCCGGAATGCCAAAGAACGTGGTGATGCCAAGTTCGATCAACGTCTCGACGATCACGTCGGCGACCCGGTGGTGGGTCGCCACCGGCTGCGAGATCGGCGTCACCGACTCGACCGGCCTCAACGGAATGGCCATTTGCCGACCCCTCCTCAGCAGGCCTCCTCGGAAGACGGTCGGGAGGCCATGTAGAGGTTACATTGTATCCAAAAGTGGACTTTTTCCGATTAGTCCCGACCTTGGGAAAGAGTCAACCCGAGCACGTGAAAAACCGTGCTCCCTCGTCTGCAGAACAGACGATCAAGGGCGTGGGCGAGCAGTGGTTTTAGCGGTACTGCTGCACTTCGATGCCGAAGCGCTTGAGCCAACGGCGAATCTGCATTCGATGACTGCTCATCGAGCGCGCAACTGCGCTGAGGTTTCCCCGATGTTCGGAAAGCAGGCGAAGCAACTCGGTGCGCAGACTGTCGTCCGAACCTGATCGGCGACCAGTTTGGGCATCTGCCTTGGCATGTCCCGCGGCCTCGAGCGCGGCGCGAACCGGATCAGGCAAGTGCTCCAGCCGGATCTCCTGGCCGCGGGCGAGCGACACCGCGGTCTCGAGAGATTTCTCAATCTCTCGGACGTTCAGTGGCCATCGGTAGCGAAAGATCGCTCGCGCTGCTTTGCGATGAAACACCAAGGAGGATGCTTCCTTGGGCGCAAGCCTTTGGAGCAGCGAAGCAATCAGAATTCCCAAGTCCTCGCGGCGTTCGCGCACCGGCGGCAGATGGAGGGTCATCCCGCAAATTCGCGCATAGAGATCCTCCCGGAACTCTTTGCGAGTGATCAGCTCCTCCAAGTTCCGATGCGTGGCGGCGCAAAAACGCACGTCAATCCCAACCGGCTCTGTCCCTCCCAACGGCATCACCTCGCGTTCCTGAAGCACGCGCAACAAGCTCGCTTGTGAGGCCGTGGGCAGGTCGCCCACTTCATCCAAGAACAGCGTTCCGCGTTCAGCGCTCCGGATCAGTCCCGGCCGGCTCTGGGTAGCTCCCGAGAAAGCGCCCTTCTGATGCCCGAACAGCTCGCTTTCGACCAGCGTGGCGGGAATGGCGCCGCAGTTGACGGCGACGAACCGGCCCGAGCGCCCGGAGAGCTGATGCAGCGCTCGAGCCACCAACTCCTTTCCGGTGCCAGTCTCGCCTCGAATCATCACCGAGACCATCGCGGGGGCCACCTGAGCCAGTGAGGCGAATTGCTGAGCCAGCGGAGGCAACAACGTTGTCAGGTTTGCAGCGACCGCATCCACGTGCTCGGAGTCCAATTCCTTGATCTCGGATCCGGGAAGACCGTCTCGATAGATGAAAAAGGTCCGTCCGACCTCGAGCAAGTCACCGTCCGATAAAACAGCGCGCGTCACCCGCTGAGAGTTGACGAACGTCCCATTTTTGGACCCAAGGTCCTCGAGGGTCCACCGTCCGAGTACATCGTTGATCCGGACATGAGTCGCCGACATCCAAGAATCGGCCACTTCCAGCTTCAACAGGCGAGGCCCGACTCGATCACGAATCGCATCGCGATAAGAAGCAGTTCGTTCACCTCGCCCGATGGTGACGGCGCGGTACTCCCCCAGCGCATGCCGGGTGGAGGGCGCAAGCGGGTGCTCACATTGAAAGATTCGAAACAGGTAGGTGTTCCCGGTGAGCTTGTCCTTTTGGCTCAAGGTCTCGCTGGTACCGGACTTGGTCTGAATCGAGGGCCCCACCGTAGGACCCGTCGTTTATATCACCGCTGCCTTCGCAATTTTGAGCGCGAGGGCGCGACTCATCGGTGACGCAACCCGTGAAGGAAAGCGCCCGCCGCTGTCGATGCGGCGGGTAGGCGCACCGGGCCTGCGCGCGCCGAGACCGGGCTGTCGAGAATACATGTCAAAAGATACCCGAAGAGCGCGATCCACCCGGCCAGGTCGCCGCATCCCTCGCCGTTAACGGCACGAAACTCGGCCTTTCAACCAATTTTCTGAGCAAGGCATAGCGGTTGCTCAGCACCCGGGGCGAATGCCACTCACGCATTGGGGAGGGTCGATTGCGCCGCGGTTTGCGGTCTTCGCGCTACTCCTGTCCGACCTGTCACACGCTTACGTACTCAAGCGCGACTCTAGCGGAGTGGCGATCCGATGGAACCGACCGGTCGAATTCGTGGTTGACTCCAGGTTGACCCAAATGCTCGGAGAGCCCGAGGCACTAGCCGCGGTGCGGGAAGCGCTCAGCTCTTGGAGCGCTGCTGCGCCGACCTTGCCGATGTCCCTTACTGCCGGCCCGGTGGAAGGGATGGGCTACGACCAGTCCGACGACGCAAAGAACAGAAATGAAGTCTACGGGATGCCGCACTGGGTATTTGATGAGAACGCGATCGCCGTCACGCTCGTGACGACCGACAACGGCACCCACGAAATTTTGGACGCGGATATCGCACTGAACATCGAGAGCCACACCTTCCGCGTCCTCCCTGTACCTCACACCAACAATCACTTCGACGACATCCAGAATGCCCTCACCCACGAGCTCGGCCACGCGCTCGGCCTGGCGCACAATCCCGGCGATTCCACGGTGGTGATGTACCCGTCCGCAAGGCTCGGCGAGACTTCCAAGCGATGGCTTGCTTTGGACGACCAGGACGGCATTGCCGCCTTGTATCCGCCTGGCGGTCCACGAATCACTGCACCGACCGGCTGCAGTGTTGCTCCGACCGGTTCCAACGCCGCCAGCTTGGCAGGGTTGATCCTCGCGTTGTTTTGGCTGTGCCGCGGGCGCGGCACCGCGGTCTCAACCGGGGACCCGCCTCACCGCGGCTCCGCTCTGCTCGCCGCGCTATTGCTGCTGCCTGCCACCGCGGCCGCGTCCCAAGACGAACGAGGGGACGCACCCGCCAAGAACGCGGCCGTGGTTGCCACCGCCGAAGTGCTGTCCACCCGCCTGCGTGAAGACTCGAAACACAGCCGTGTGCTGCTCACCGAGGTGGAGCTGGTGGTGCGCTCCTGCATTAAAGGCGATTGTCCCCAAACCGTGGTGGTGACGGTGGTGGGCGGACGCTTTGGCAAAATCGAGCAATTCATCGAAGGTGAGCCGGTTCCCGAAACGGGCGACCTCCTCGGAATCACGCTCGCGCCGGGCACGTCGCTGGAATTGCCTACCCCAGGGCAGGCCCGCGTCTACCGGCTTTCGGTCGCGAGAGACTTTGCTGCCTTCGCTCGGGGGTTGGAGGCGGCGGGACTTAAAACCACTCTTCCCCTGCCGCCAGGGTCCCCCGCGCCCTCCCGGTAATTGGTGACCCCCACCTGAGGCGGTAACCGCTTGAAAGTCCGCGATCCTGTGGTTGGCGCGCCCCTTGTAGGCACCTGCCATGACAAGGAGAGAGCGATGTCACGGCCTCCGATGCACCGAATTCTGGTTGTGGACGATGAAGACAACGTCCGCAACGCCATTCGCCGCAGCCTGCGCAAGGAAGGGTACGAGCTGTTTTTCGCGAGCGAGCCGAGCGAGGGTTTGACGATTCTACGGGAAAACCGGATCGACCTGGTCATTTCAGATCACCTGATGCCGAACATGACCGGCCTGGAATTCTTGAAAATCGTCCACGACCGCCATCCGGACTGCATGCGGATCATGCTGACCGGCCACGCGGACATGCAAACCGCGATCGACGCGATCAACCAAGGGGAAATCTACCGCTTTCTCACCAAGCCGTGGGACGACACTGAGCTCAAAGTCACGATCCATCTCGCGTTCGAGCAGCTGGAGCTGATGCGCGAGAATCGGCGGCTGTTGGCGGCGGTGCGACGTCAGTACGATCTAATCAAGAGCCTGGAGCGCGACTACCCGGGCATCGGCAAGCTGGTCAAGGACTCAGACGGCGCGATCGTTATCGAGAGCGACTCCAAGCCGCTGACCCCGGAAACCCACTAGGAGCTTTTCGATGAACGCCGCTCCGGTCTTGGTGGTGCTCCAGAGAGAGCCGCCAAAGGCGCTGATCTCGAGCTTGACCAAGGCAGAAGTGCCGTTTCGACAGGTGTCTCCCCAGGAAGCGATTCGGGCCAGCAGCTCAGCACAGCTGGCGATCTGCGCAAGAGTCCCTGGCTGGCAAGCGGTGATCGCGCGGATCTACCTGGGTGGTGGAGCCGCCGTGATCTGGGGTCCTCCGTTGGCACCGTTCGAGAATCGCGGGCTGCTGCCCCCGCATCTGGAAGCCGTGGACGATCCCGCTCGGCTGATCGAGGCACTGCAACGCGCTCGCGACCGCGTTCAGGGGCCGGCGGCCAATCCCCAGCAGCTATCCGAGAAGCTTCTCGAGCGGGTGGAGAGCGCCGAGAGAATCAGCCAGTTCGCGCAGTCGATCGCCACCCGGATTGACCTTCCGGATGTGATCCACGAGGCCATCAATCGGACCCGGGACTTGTGCGAGGCGGATGGTGCGAGCCTTTTGCTGGTCGACCCCGCGACCGGAGATCTCTTCTTCGAGACCGTCACCGGTGCCGACTCGCGCAACATGCAGACCCTTCGGCTCAAGCCGGGGCAAGGAGTGGCGGGAAAGGTGGCCCAGGAGGCAACCTCCCGCCTGGTGCTCGACGTGCGACAGGACCGGGATTTCGATCCGCGTACCGACGCCGCCACCGGATTCACCACCGGTTCAATCATTGCCGTTCCGCTGCTGCAGGGCGGGGATGTGCTTGGAGTGCTCGAAGCTGTCCGGATCGAGGGACGGCAGGCCTTCCATGACGAGGACTTGCACCGGTTGGAGGACTTGGCGCCCCATGTGACGATCGCCGTTCACAATGCCCAGACTGCCGCGCGGCTGCGTGAAGTTCAGCTGCAGCTGATTGGCGCCAATACGGACCTGGAGCGCCGAGTCCAGGTCCGCACCAAGCAGATTCGAGACGCGAAGGTGGAGTGGGAACGTACCTTCGACGCGATTGACGAGCCGATTGCGCTTCAAGACGGGTTCGTGATCCGACGCGCGAACATCGCCTACGCCAAGGAAGTGGGCCTGCCGATCACAGAAATACCGGGGAAGACCTGTCATAAAATCATGGCCGGGTTGGACAGCCCTTGCGCCGGATGTCCGCTTCGTTCGGGCCGAGTCGGCGAGTTGACTGGCGAATTCAAGATGAAGAGTCAGGCCAGCCTCCTGCTTTCCGGATTCTGGATGTCGGCAGAACCTTCCGACAATCGAGTGGTGATCCATTACCGGGATGTCACCAAACAGCGCGCGCTGGAGGAGCGCTTGCGGGAATCCGAACGACTGGCCGCCCTGGGTCAGCTCGCGTCAGGAGCAGCGCACGAAATCAACAACCCACTGGGATTCCTCACCTCCAACCTGCAAAACCTCCAGTACTGTCTCGAGGAGTTGCGGATGAGCGCCACGCTGTCAACCAAAGCGCTGGAATTGATGCGCGCCAATCAGCAGGGTGAGGCGTTGCGCGCGCTGGAAGAGATCCAATACCTCGAGGGCGAGAGCAGCGCGGGTGACGGACTGGAGATGATTAACGAGTCCCTGGAGGGCGCTCGCCGGGTGGGCGACATCGTGCGGGGATTGCGTGAGCTCTCGCGCCAGGAGATCGGCCGCGGTGACCCCTGCTGCGTCAACTCGGCGGTAACGCGAGTGGTGCGCAGCGAATTCGGAGAGCACGCACCGCACGTGATTCTGGACTTGCAGGCCAAGATTCGCGCTGAAATCCAACCGTTGCACATGGATCAGGCGCTTGGGCACATCCTTCGCAACGCGAAACAAGCGGTGACCGGCACCCAGAAGGTAATCGTGCGAACCGCCAATACCGATACCGAGGTGATTGTTCAGGTGGAGGATGAAGGCTGCGGAATTCCGCCCGAGAATCTGCGGCGAATTTTCGAGCCGTTTTTTACCACCCGCGGCGTAGGCAAGGGGATTGGCCTGGGCCTGACCGCCGCCTATGGAATTGTCAAACGCAACGGTGGATGGATCGACGTTACGTCCGTGGCCGGGCGCGGCACGACTCTGACCCTGAAGCTGCCCAGGGCGAAGCAGCAGGACGCGGTGTACCAGCCCCCGGCACTGGTTACCTCCCCGGCCTAGCTCCGCGCGGTTGCGAGAGGCGAACGGCGAGCTTCACTCGAGCCGGGTCGGTGAGGTCAATCGTGCCGGATCGAGCAGAGACGCCGCCTCGGTTTCGCTGAGCAGGCCCATTGCAACCACCACCTCGCGGATGGTCTTCTGCTCGGCCACCGCCTTCTTGGCAACCTCGGCAGCCTTGGCATACCCCAATCTCGGGGCCAGGGCGGTAACCAGCTGCGGGCTCTTCTCAGCAAACATTCGGCAGCGGGCGGCGTCGGCCTCGAGCCCTTGAAGGCACTTCCCGTCCAGCACGCGAATCGCGTTGGTGAGATAAATCATCTGAGCGCACTGGGCGTAAGCGATCACTGGCATCATCACGTTCAGTTCCAGTTGTCCGGCGGCGCTGGCCAACGCAATCGTGTGGTCATAGCCACAAGCCTGCATGCAGACCATGTTCGTCATCTCGACGATCGAAGGGTTGACCTTTCCGGGCATGATCGACGAACCCGGCTGCACTGCCGGAAGAATGATTTCGCCGATCGCCGTGTTCGGGCCGGAGGCGAGCAGCCGCAGATCATTGCAGATCCGCGTCAGGTCCAGCGCCAGGTTGCGCACCGCGCCGGAGAGAGCGGCAAACGGAGCCATGCTCTGCATCGCCTCGAAATAGTCCTCCGCGCAGGTGAGCGGCTCACCAGTCAAGGCCGACAATTCCCTCGCCATCCCCTCGCGGTAACCCTTGGGCGTATTCAGGCCCGTTCCAACCGCGCTGCCGCCGATTCCGAGCGGCCGCAGCGTGGCGCGGGCAGTGTCGATCCATTCCGCGTGGCGCCGGAGGTTCGGAGACCAGGCGCCCACTTCTTGCCCGAGCATGAGCGGCGCGGCATCTTGAAGATGGGTGCGTCCGCTCTTGACGATATTGGCGAACTTCTGGGCATCGTCTTTGATCGTGGCCGCAGCGTGGCGCGTCACTTCCACCAGCGGCTTTGATAATTCCAAGGCGGAAAGACGCATCGCCGTCGGAATCACGTCGTTGGTGGACTGGCCAAGGTTGACGTGGTCGTTGGGGTGAATCTGCGAGGTATCGCCCTTTGGTAACCCGAGCAGCTCGTTCGCCCGATTGGCGATCACCTCGTTAACATTCATGTTGTGGCTGGTGCCCGCCCCGGCTTGAAAGACGTCGACCACGAACTGATCGGCCAGCTTTCCGTCGACAATTTCCTGTGCGGCTTTTTCGATTACCTCGGCGATCTTGGGCTTGAGGGCCCCGGCCCGCGCGTTCACCCGCGCCGCGGCCAGCTTGACGAGCGCGGTTGCCTTGACGAATGCCGCGAATGGTTTCAGCCCAGAAATCGGGAAATTCTCGATCGCTCGGACGGTCTGGATGCCGTAGTAGGCATCCGCGGGGACTTCCCGCTCGCCCATCGGGTCTTTCTCTTTTCGGGTTTTCATCTCCGCTCCTTTGAGGGGAGGCGGAGTCTCCAGCACTCAGTAGTCGATGTCTACTGCCCGGCTTGGGCACGATTACACGACTTCTGCGAAGGCACGGGGCCTTCGCTCGGTGGGGCTAGAAGAGCAGGCGCATCGGGTGCTCGAGCAACCCCTTGAGCTCCCGCAGGTACTCCGCACCCAGGGCTCCGTCGATTATCCGGTGATCGCCCGAGAGAGTGGACGTCATGATCTTGCGCACTACCACTTGTCCGTTGCGGACGACCGCCTTTTCCGCCACCTGGCCCACCGCGACGATCGAAGCCTGAGGAGGATTAATCACCGCGACGAACGAATCCACTCCGAACATCCCGAGGTTGGAAATGGTGATCGATCCGCCGGTATATTCCTGCGGCTTGAGAGCTCGCTTTCGCGCTCGCTCCGCCAAGTCACGGGCCTCAGCGGAGATGGCCGCCAGGCCCTTCTGATCGGCGTCTCGGATGATCGGGGTGATCAAGCCTTCCTCGATCGCGACGGCGATCCCGACATCGACGTTCTGATACTGCAGCTGCTGGTCTCCCTGGAGGGACACGTTCATTTTGGGCATCCGTCGAAGCGCGATCGCAGCCGCCTTCACTACAATGTCATTGACCGACACCTTCGAGTCGAGCGCTTTGGCTTCATCTCGGATCTGCATCGCCGCGTCCATCTCAATATCGACCGTCAGATAGAAGTGAGGAACACCCGGCTTGACGTCAGCCAATCGCTGCGCAATCACCCGCCGCATCGAGCTGATCGGAACCACCTGGGGTTCTCGCCGCTCGACCGAAAGCGGCACGCCCAGGCTCGGGGCGAGACGCGGAACCGCAGCCCCGTGAGTGAGCGCTTCTTCAATATCTCGCTTGATGATCCGACCCTGCGGTCCCGAGCCTTGCAACGCGGCCAGGTCCAGTCCCCTCTCCTCCGCTATTCGTTTCGCAAGCGGTGATGCGCGCAGGCGTCCTTCTTCTTCCGCGCGCCTGTCCCCTTCGCGGCGAAACGGAACCACCTGCGCGGGTCCAGCTTGGGGACGCGGTGTCGCGGGTGCCGGCGCGCTCGTTTTCTGAGCGGCAGCGGGAGCCGGAGTGGAAGGCCTGGGAGCAGGCGCCGCTGGGGCGGGCGCCGCGGCAACGGGCTTCGGCTGTTGCGCAGAAGCCTCGACCTTCTCGCCCTTCTCGCCCAGATAGCCGATCGGTGCTCCAACCGGCGCGCTCTCGTTTTCGGGTACCACGATCTTCAGCAGATAGCCGTCCTCATATGCCTCCACTTCGAGGTTGGATTTGTCCGTTTCGACCTCTGCCACGGCCTCGCCGGAGGAGATCTTGTCCCCCTCTTTCTTCAGCCACTTGGTGATTTTCCCTTCCTTCATGGTGGGGGAAAGCGCGGGCATCAGAATCGGCATCGACACGAGCTTCAGGCCTCCTCTCGGTACATGACCTTTTTCACCGCTTCGATAATCCGAGGCGCATCAGGCTGAATCGCGTTTTCCAGATTTGCGGCATAGGACATGTTCACATCCAAGCCGGTGACGCGCTGAACCGGTCCGTCCAGGTAATCGAAAGCCTTGGATTGGATGGTATCGACCAATTGCGCTCCGAAACCGCCCAACGGCCATCCTTCTTCGACGACCACCACCCGGTTGGTTTTTTGAACTGTGGCGATGATCGCCTCCTCATCCAGCGGCCGAAGCGTGCGGAGGTCCAAAATCTCTGCCCGGATGCCTTGCTTCTCTAGCTCCGCCGCCGCCTGTTCGCAGAAGTAATACATCCGCGACCAGGTGATGATCGAAACGTCATTCCCCTCCCGCTTCACCTCCGCTTTGCCAATCGGAACCAGCAGCTCGCCCTCCGGCACATCGCCCTTGATCGCGTAGAGCCGCTCCGACTCAAACATCACCACCGGGTTGTCGTCGCGAATGGCGGATTTCAAAAGTCCCTTCGCATCACTTGGGGTCGCGGGAGCAACCACTTTGACCCCGGGGAAGTGGGAATAGACGACGTCGAATTCCTGCGAGTGTTGGGACGAGAGGCGACCCCCCGCTCCTGCCGGTCCACGGAATACGATCGGGCAGCGCAGCTGTCCGCCGGACATGTGCCGCAGCTTGGCGGCGTTATTGAGAATCTGATCGATCGCGAGCAGCGCGAAGTTCCAAGTCATCAGCTCGACAACCGGCCGCAAGCCCACCATCGCTGCCCCCACCCCCAACCCGCAAAAACCGAGCTCGGAGATCGGGGTATCCACTACCCGCGCGCTGCCAAACCGCGCCAGCAAACCCTGCGACACCTTGAAGGCCCCATCGTAGAGACCCACTTCCTCGCCAATCAGGAAGACATTGGCGTCCCTCGTCATCTCCTCCGCCAGCGCCTGGTTCAAAGCTTCGCGATACAGCATTTCCGCCATCGGATTGCCTCTCAGCCCGTTTTCTTGGTGGCCGTTGCCTTGGGTTCCAACTCCCAAGTCACCTTCAGTTCCTGACCTGATGGGAACGTCGGCCAATCGACTTTGATCCCAAGCACCCGCTCGCGTGGCCGGACGTCGGGCTCTCCCGGCTCGACGATCGTGTCCACCCAAAGCTCGTCCAGGGAAGGCTCGGGCGATTGATCCGCGAATTGAATTGCTTGATCGACAATCTTTTTCACTTCTGCGTCGATTCGATTCAATTCCTCCTCGGGAATGCTCTTTTCCTTGAGTATCTGATCGCGGAGCTTGGGAATCGGATCGTTGTGCCGCTGCTGCTCGACCTCACCTTTGGTGCGGTAGGTGGCGGGGTCGGCCATCGAATGACCGCGATAGCGGTAAGTGCGCGCCTCGAGCAGCACCGGCTTCTTGTCCGATCGCACTTCTGCGGCGCAGTCCTTCACCATGTCGTAGACCGCGCGCACGTCCATTCCGTCTACCACTTCGCCACGCATCTCATAGGCGACCGCGCGTTTGTAGATGTCCGGTTCGGCGGAAACGCGCTCGAAAGCGGTTCCCATCCCATAGCGGTTGTTCTCGCAAATAAAGAGCACGGGCAACTTCCACTTAGAGGCCATGTTGAGCGTTTCGTGGAATGACCCCTGGTTCGCAGCGGCATCGCCGAAAAAGCAGAGCGTGATCCGGTCCTCATTGCGATACCGCGACGCAAAGGCCATTCCGGCGCCGAGCGGGATCTGTCCGCCGACGATGCCGTAGCCGCCGTAGAAGTAATGCTCGATGTCGAACATGTGCATCGAGCCTCCTTTGCCTTTGCTGTAGCCCCCGGTTCGGCCGAACAGCTCCGCCATCACCATTCCTGGATCAGCCTCACGGGCCAACGCGTGCCCGTGATCGCGGTAACCCGTCAGCATGAAATCGTCGGGCCGAGTTGCCTCGACTGCTCCCACCACCACCGCTTCCTGACCAATGTAGAGGTGGCAAAAACCTGCAATCTTTCCGAGTCCGTACTGCTGACCGGCCCGCTCCTCGAAACGACGAATGAGGACCATCTTGCGGTATATCGTCAGCAGTTTTTCTTTCGCGATGGTGCTGCCCACAGCTCCTCCAATAACCAGTCGGCGGCTGAATAGCGTGCAAGCAGCCGATCTTCAAAGACTTTAGGAGTCTAATTTATGCTGGATTACGCCTTGGCGCGTACCAATTGCGACGCACCTCTAGTGAAGTTAATGCCTTCTCACCCGAGACAAAACCAGGACGCCCCCGATCAGCGACAATCCCACCACCGACAATCCGATTCCGGCAGGGAGGAGCGGATCGGAAAACCGGAATTCCAATCGATGCTCGCCTGCCGGCACCTCGATCCCCATGACGGCTCCATTCGCGATACGCAGCCCCGGAACGTGGCGCCCATCTAGAAGCACCTGCCAGCCTGGGTAATAAGCCATCGAAAAAAGGACGAACGCGCCACCGGGATGGGCCCGCACCACGGCGAATGCTCGGTGGCGCCCCTGGACGACCTGCTCGATCTCTGCCGGCTCGAATGAACGAGACTGCTCTTGCTCCACGATCGCAGTGTTGACGAGGTCTAGGGCTGGAGCGGCTAACGCCTGCACCGCCTCATCTAATGAGGCGACCCCTTGAATATTCTGGATGGCGCGGACGCGCGGAAGGCAGACCGGTGTTTGAAACAGGCCCAGGTGCAGCGGAGCGGCGTAGGCCAGCCGCTTAAAGCCTCCCATCTTTTCGAACCGGCCGGCCTGATCCGAGGAAAGCACGATACAGACGTTGAAAATCGCAGCCAGCTTCGCGGGTTGGTCATAGAGGCTGAGCGCTACTTTGTCCCAGCGCGCCAACGAAACGGCACCGTATCCCGAGCTCTCCTCGAGCCCGAACACTCCGCCCAGATTACTCTTGAGCGTCTCGATCTCCCATTTGCGCCGTTCAAGGCGTCCTTCGGCGGTCAGATTGTTGGGCGCCTGGCGCTCGAGGTCGAAGAAGTCGCGGAAATATCGGAACGGGTGTACCGCACTCAATCCCCACAGTGCGTCGACGGCCGCTGGGCGCTCCAGGTAAAGCTCTTTGGGTGCAGTCCAGACCAAGGGCCTCGCTGCGAGCAACAGGTCCCCTCCAACGAGTAATGTCAACCCCCAAAGGTAGCCCACTTGGGTTCCCCGCTGGCCGCGAGACAGCAGAAGCAGGGCCAAGCCTCCCCAGAACACCGACGTGAACATCGAAAGAAGTCCCGCCTCCACCACCGCTTGCGGATCGCTACGCAACTGATTGGCCGCAAATGATTTCGCAACGCTCGCAGCCAGAGAGCCCCGCCCAAGCGTCGCCAACAGCGCCAGCACAAACAGCACGCCGAGCGAGGCGCCGATAAAGGCGACCCGCCGTCTCGCCGTCTCGCCCGCGCTCAGCTTCTCAAATCCGTTCGCGACAAGGACCGCATTCCCAATCGAAGTCAACAGCAGATACTTCTCGGGAAATCGGAAAAATCGAAACGGCGGCAGATGAATCAACCACTCGCTAAGCCAAAGATGCGGTCCAAGCGCGAGAAGTAGGCCTAGGCCGAGAAGCGTTAGGCCCAGCGCGGTCCGCCGATCCTGACCAAGTCCCAGGAACGCGATGATTCCGGCGGCGGCGCCCAGGTACCCGCTCATCGCGAAAGGAAGCGCGCCCGGGCCTTGAACCGCGAAAGTGGGCCAAAAAAACGGCGGCTCGACATATTTGCCAAACGGGAACGCGAAAAATAGCTCGAAGATCCGGATCGGATGGAATGAGAAGCTGGTGAAGAAGTCCTTGGTGGGTTGCGCGCGGGTAGACATTCCCAGAAGCTCATATGCAGGCAACAGCTGGACCGCGGCAGCGAGGCCCGCCAAGACAAAACCGACCCCAAGCGCCGCGAGTGCCTGCCGCTTCCCTGGAAAAAGCAGAATCATCATCAGCGAGGCCAGCCCGCTGAAGACCACCGATTGCGGATCGCCCGTGAGCGATTGCGCCGCCAGCAACACTGCGATCAGGCCCGCGCGCCAAGGCCAGGCACGATCGTCCGCCACCACCGCCATCACCCAGGGCACGAAGGCCACACCCGCCATCAATGGGCCCGCGTTGGCGAGTCCGACCAGATAACCGGAGAGCACGAACGCCAGCGCCCCGGCGATTGCCGATTGGACCTCGAGCCGCAGCCGCCGGAGCAGCACGTAGGCTCCCAGCCCGGCGGCCAAGTGATGCAGCCAGATCAACCAACCATAGGCGCGCGGAAAAGACAGCCACTGGTAAAGAACATTCGGAGGATAGAGAACCGCTGCGTGAATGTTTCCCAGCGCTGGGACTCCGCTCTCATATGACAGATCCCACTGGGGCAACTCGCCAGCCCGGAAGCTCTCGGCCGCCGAGTGGCGTGTCGGCCAGTAGTAGTTCATCACGTCTCGGGCGTAGAGCGCTTCGTCCGAGAACACCGCGCCGCCAAACACCAGCCCAGAGGCCAGCGTCAGCACGAGCGCCACGATCCTCCCGCCTGAGGGGGCTTCCCCTCGGCTCGAGATCGGTTGGCGCTCGGGCATTCGAGGATCTTAGCCCATCGTCAAGAATCGCGAGATAGCGATCTCCGTTTTACCGTCGGGCGTTGCGCCGTTGCGGCAGGCCTTCAAGACCTCCCGGATCGGCCGCCACCTCAGCTCGCTACCCTCTTCGAGTGGAGAACCATCTCCTACCGCCGTGGTCTGCGGCTTGCCCGTCACATCCACTGCGGTGATGTAGATCTTTTCCGAAAGGACGCCGGGAACGGCGAAGAAGGGGCTTCCAAGCACCTGGATCTCACTTGGGTCGACCTTGATCCCCGCCTCCTCCTCGACCTCAATCGCGGCGCGGCTTCGTAGCCCAGGCTCTCCCTTGTCGCCCGGCTCGAGCAAACCCGCGACAATTTCCTCTACCCGCAGGTGATGCTGCTGGTCCGGAAGGGTGGTCTCTTTTCCTCTGCGAAAGTAAGCGGCGGGGCGCAGGTTCTGGCGAGTGAGCACTTCAATTTGATCGTCTCGTCGCCGGTAAACCAGCACGGCGACCGCGTCGAGAAATGGCCTGTCGACCACATCCACCCGATAGTGCCGCGAGGTGCTCCCATCGGCTCGGCGGTTTTGGCAGAGCAGGCGGCGCACCTGCAAAAAGCCCTCATCGCATCGGGAAGTCGCCGACAAATCCTGCAGAATCTCGATTTCCACCACCTGGGTCGGCCCCGATCCTTCCATGCAATCCTCCAAATCGTTCGCCCTATATCACGGGCGTGCGCCCCCCACCGCGGTCAGGCCGTGGCGTCGAGCTTGTCGAATAGTTGTCCAAGCAACTTAAGACCCAGGTGCAGCTCGAGAATCATTACACCAGTCGCGAGGGCACTCGCCAGAGGGATGGCGAAGAGCCCGGCAGGTGACCAGAAAACCAGCATTACCAGTGCTGCGACAACGCCGCTGGGAAGCACAGCCACCAGCATCACCAACAGGTTCGCTACCCAGAGCAAAAGGCGCTGTCCCATCATCTCTAGCCCCCTGCTTTGGTACGGATCAGCCGCCATCCAGGAGGGCATGACGAGCACCGCCGCATTGCGAGCCAGCACGTTGAAGAAGGTCAGCGTGGGTAAAAAGAGCGCGAGTCCGAAGAATACGGCAATCCGATCGGGGAGGCGGAAGCGCGGCAGCGGATAGCTAGCCGAAACCGCGACGCTCGCTGCCAGAAGCACGAGCTGAACGGCGCCGAGCATCAGTGTCGGACCCAGCACTTCGGCCCACAGCACCCTCCGACCGGAGAGTGGAAACGAACGCAACAGATCGATCTGGCGAATGTCCTGTCGAAGGTCCACTCGCAGGGTATCCGGCCCAAGCAGCGTGACGAAGACTACCAACATCAAACAAATCCCCGAAAGCCAGAGCCCGCCCAGGCCGCCTTTCAACAACATCGGAACGAATAGGACGACCACTACCAACATCGCGCTAAAAGTTGAACGCGATCCTCCCCGGACGAACGCGATGACGTTCTTCCAGACTAGAGCCATTTCCGGGCGTCCTTCGGACGAGAGAGCAAATGGAGGTTTTCGCTTGCCTGAGGCGAGAGGGGCGCGACCTTGAGTCCGCCGGCTCTCGACCAGCCGCGCCCGCTGCTCGGCGTACTCGAGCGATGCTTCTTCGAAAGAAACCTGTGTCGAGGGGACCCAGAGATAGTGAATCGCGGCGACGACGACCGCCGGAACGAGCGCCGCGAGCAACGCGTGACCGTTTTGAGCGAAGGCGACCTGAATCGGAGCACGAATCGGCAGCAACACCCAAGCGAGCGGCGGTGCGTCCATCAAGTCCGTTGCCCAGCGGCTCAGCGAATCCAGCGACCACTGTGCGATCGGCGGCAGATGGGGGGCTCGAGCACCGGACCAAACCAAAATGGCGATCACCGCCGCCGCCACCGGAACCGCCGGCCATCGCCGCCTCCAGCCCGGCTTGCCCTGCTGCACCAGGCTGGCCCGGGTGAGCGTCGCTCCAGTCAAATGCAACGTCAGGGTGAAGAACGCCAGCCAGGCGCCGAGAAGGAAATTCAACGGATGACCGGTGGCGACGGCTCCGAAAAATGCGGTAGAGACCGCCGCGCTGAGAAGCGTGCCGAGGAGAGATTTGGAAAGCTTGTAATGCAACAGCATTCGCCTGGTGATCGGCGCGGGGAAGAAGAAATGGATTTCGGCCTCGCTGAAGCTGAGCGTGGGCTGCTCCCTTCCGAAGAACCACGCGGCGAACACGCTGAAGAGCGCAGAGACAACCAGCAACGCCTCAATCACTGGCAGTGCGGCGACCGGTAGCGATTGACGGATGCCCGGAGCAAGAGCTCGCCGTCCGAACACGAACCACAAATACGCAAGCGCGACCATCATCCCAATGAAGTGCCGGGGTTGTCGCATCCGCTGGATCTGTCGGCGCACACGATTTTTGATGCCGCAGAGCAACAGAAAGGCGGCAATTCGAGCCAGGTTGAACATCAGCCCGTGCCCGCGGATTGTTCGGAGGTGATCCGGATGAACAGATCCTCCAGCGAGCCCGGGGCACCAGAGACTCGCTGACCCTTGCTTTCCTCTAGATGCGCTCGAATTTGAGCGATCGTTCCGAACGCGACCATCCTTCCGCCCGCAATCACCAGGATTCGATGGCACAGTTCTTCGACCAGCGGCAGCAGGTGCGAGGAGAGGACGATTGCATTCTTGGCTTCTGCCCGGCGGCGCAAGGACTCTTTCATTCGCCGGATTCCCAGCGGATCGAGTCCGGTGAGTGGTTCGTCCAACAGAATCAGCCGGGGATCATGCAAGAATCCGCAGGCGATCGAGAGCTTCTGCTTCATCCCCCGGGAGAGCTCGAGCGGAAGGGCCGACTCCTTTCCCTTCAGTTCCAGCTCCTCGAGTATCTGATCCGCCTTCGCTTCCCACCCAGCAACGCCGTACAGCCGGGCAATCAGATTCAGGTGCTCGCGGACGGTGAGATAGTCGAACAGTTTTGGCTCGTCGGGCAGGAAAGCGAGCTCCCGTTTTGCTGCGACTGGATCCTGGTGGAGATCGTGCCCGGCGATCGCAATCTGCCCATGAGTGGGGGGGATGATTCCCGCCACGCAGCGAAGGGTGGTGGTTTTGCCCGCGCCGTTAGGGCCAACCAGGCCGAGGATTTCACCCGCCGCCGCCGAAAACGACAGTTCCGAGACCGCTCGCAGGTCTCCGTAAACCTTGCCAAGACGATTGACCTCCAGGACGGCGGGCGCGTCTGCGAGCATCGGGGCACTCTAGCCAAACGCACAAATGACGCATACCAAGAGAGCGTCACGAGGGTGCTAGAACTGGGCGAGGAATAGAACGCTTCCGCCGCCAAATCGCCAACCCGCCACGCGCCAGGTCAGTTGCGCACGTAAGTGAAAGCGCTTCGCCGGCGAGTACTCCCATTGAGCATAGGCGCTGTCTTCGTAGTGGCCCTGGTCCAAGTCCGAGCCGTTGAGGGTAAAAGCGAAGTGCGGCAAGCCTGAGGCGTATCCCAACTCCAATTGATTGGTGCCAGCTTCCCAGATCGCGCTCGCCCGAAAGCCGGGCTCCAGCCGAAACAACTGATAGGTATCGCCGCCGCGCCCGTGGACGCTTTCAGTCAAAAGCCTTACACCGAAACGAAAAGCAACCGGTGCGGTCAGCGGTCGCACCAGACCCTCAACCCGCGAGGTTGTCAGCAAGCGCCGGTAGGTGACGCGCTGGCCGTTTTCATTGCGATCGTCACGAAGGCCAAGCAGGTCAAAGCGCGCATCGCCTTCCCATTCGGGTCGCGCATACCGAAAATGGAACTCATACTCGGCCCTCGAGGTCGCTTGGTAGCTGCGGAGCTGAGTTTGGGGAAAGAAAGTCTCGGTCAGGGAAGTGAGGTCCAACCGGCTATAGACGGACCACTCCCCGGCGGCCCACCGGGCTTCGATCTCAGGATGAAAAGTGGGCGACGGACGGTGGCCCCCCACGGTATTGAGCCGGTTATAGAAGAGTGCATCCAGCACCAGTCGCGCGAGCAAGAAGCGCTGGCGGTCGGAGTCTGCGATCAGCGCACTCGCTCCGATCGCGTAATTTTCTTTCTGACTGGCCGGAATCGCAGGCGCGCCGGACGGGCCCAACCAAAGCCAGGGCAACAGCTGACCCCAGAGATCCACCACCAGCCGGCGTACCTGGGCGTCGCGGTCTCGGTCATTGCGCAGATCGCCGTGAAACATGAACCAGGAGGTGAACGGAAGGTTGATCACCCCTCGCTCCACCGCATCTAGATCGCGAAAGTGGTAGCCCCCCAACCCGATCCAGATTCCGTTCATCGAATACCTGCCCTGCTCCCACTCTGCCCGGCGAGCCGGAGCCAGGTCGTAGATCTCCGCCTGAACGTATTTGCGCCGATCGAGGATCGGATCGGGAACCTGCGCCTGCGATTGCGCGGCGCAAAGCCCGATCAACGCTAGAGGCAATGCCGCGTAGGTGGTTCGGCGCATCAGAAAATGGCTCCAAGCGAGCCGTTGAACCCACCAAAGCTCCCGCTGAAGATCTGATGGCTGACCAGGAATTTGAGGAAGATGTTCTTCCGCGGATTCCACTGTGCGGAGACGTAAATTTTGTCCCCGTAAGCCACCGGCGACAGTCCCTCGAATGACGGACCTCCCTGGACTTCCCGCTGCGAGCGCAGCACCGCATAGCCACCATCGAGGCGAAACGGTCCCAGGTCCACCGTGCTCCCCGCGCGAATTCCGACGTCCCAGCGCGAGAAGGTGAAGGGTTGCCCCAGATCGAATCCACGCCCTCGATCGCTGACCAACAGCAAGACTGAATAGATCCGGACGACCGCGGAAATTGGAAGCGTCGCGTAGGCGCGCGCGTAACCGAGCGTTCGTCGAATCTGACCACGCACCGAAAGCTCGGTTCGATCGTTGTCGAGAAAGCGGAGCGTGCCCCGAACGCCCACTCCTCCCTCGCGGCTGCTCCAGCTCGGTGGAACCCAGCGAAGGTGGAACTCCAGATCGTTTCGTTGATTTGCCTGAGACTGGAGCGGACCTGCCTGGTAGTGGATCGTCGTCTTGGTACCGAGGTCTGCCCGCAGCCAGCCGGACAGCCCTCTGACACTTCCGCGCAGCTCGCTCTGAAGCCGCCACACCGCCGAGTCCCGGACTCCGCCCTCGGGATTCTTTCCATTGAAGAACGGAGCATCGTCCAGGAGTCTGAGAACGGCGTACTGGGTTCGATCCGCGGAGGCGGCCATCGCCCCGAGCCCAAGCGCCCCCTCATCCTTGCGCAGCGCCGGGCTTCCGGTGGCGAGTAATTCGAGCCAGGGCAGCGTCCGAAACGAAAAGTCCACGGACAGCCGGGTCACTTCCTGCTCCCGAGTGCGGAAGTCTTCGAGATCCACGTGCGCGCCGAGCCACGGCACGGGCCTCAAGTTCGCCTGCGCTTCCGCGATCGCAAACAGCTCCTTGAGGGTGACGCTGCCCAGATCCACTCGAAGCGCCTGCTTGCTGTATCGAAACTCCTCCCACGCAGCCTGCTCCTCTGGCCGGTAGTCGTAGATGTCGTACTCGAGAAATTTGATCACATCGAACAACTCGTTGGTGGACTGCGCCAGTGCCGCGCGACAAATCAGCAGGCCCACCACCACCAGGCGCGAGGAGATCGACGTCGCCGTGCGCATTCCTCTCACTTAGCCTCTCCGGAGAAGAACGCGGAAAGTTTTATGGGAAGCGGCCGCTCGCAGCCAGCAGGTCCAGTCGGGCCTGACGAGCAGCATCTTCCGCCAACGCGGCAGCGGTTTCGGCGTCGCGCGCTCGCCGCTCGGCGTCGATCACTTCGAGGTTGGTGGTCGCGCCCGCTCGGTACGCAAGGTTGGCTAGCTGCAGCGCCTCCTCGCTCAGCTGAGCCGCGTCGCGCGCCGCTTTGAGCGCATCGTCGGCTCGCCTCAGCGCCTCGAAGGAGGTGCGGACGTCGGATTGGGCCTGGCGAATTGCGCCCTCGAGCGCCACCCGCGCTTCGTCGGCGAGCGCAGAACGCTCGTGCCCCAGACCGTAACGGAGCCCACCGTCGTAAAATGGAATCGACAGAATGAGCGAGGCCTGCCAGCCGGTGCGAGGCACGGTCAACGTCGGGTGGTTTTGGAAGAAGGGCTGAAACACGGCGGTGACCAGCGGCGCGTATTCGGTCCAATTCAGCCCGAGCGACTGATCCGCGGCGGCCTTTCGGACTTCGAAAGCAAGAACGTCTTGCCGTCTCGCTAGAGCCTCGCGCAGCGCGTCCTCGATCGATGGCGGCGAAGCCAGCCTTACGTCATCCGCTGCGTCCACCGGTTCGCTGGCTCCGATCAGCACCCCCAGTGTTTCTCGGGCTCGGGTCAGTGCGGTGTAGGCCGATTGCAGTTGCGCCTCGTCGGTGTTGAATTCTTGTGCCGCCCGAACTTCGTCGATTCGATTTCCGACACCTCCCTTGAAGCGGGCGCTCGCATATTCCAAATGGGCCCTGGCATTATCCCGCGCTTGCTCGGTGACCTGGACCTGCTTCCTTTGGAAAATGATCGCGAGATAGGCGCGCGCTGCCGCAAGCGCGATCTGCCGGCGCAGATCCTGCTCACTTGCACTCGCCACCTGAACATTGCTGGACGCGCGCGCCCACTGCGCCCAATTACGCGGCGCAATCAGTGGCAGCGAAAAGAGAATGTTGGCGGAAAGCTGGTCGGCGGCGGAAATCACCCGGTTGTCGAGCCTCCGGTCCGCATCCAGTCGGGTATAGGCTCCGTTGCCGAAGAGTATCGGCAGGGAAGCAGATCGGGTTTGCTCCACCAGCGCCCCGGCTCTTCGCACTTCCAGGGAGGCCGTCAAGCTTGTTGGATTGAGGGCAAGTGCGCGGTTCACCGCCTCCGCGAAGCTGATTTGCTTCTCGGGCGACAAATACTTGTTCGCCGGTAGAGGCCCCGATCCCTGCGGTGTCGGCGAATTCTGCTGCATCGATGGGTTCGGCGAGACAACCGCAGGCTGGCCAAAAACAACGCCGCCCGGCAAAAGGGCCAAGCCGATCAGGAGCGGTACACACCTCGCGTTAGGCATTTGCCGTCCCCAGGGCCTGGGCGGACTGCGGCTCGTCCTCCAACTGCGACTTTCGCTTCGCGAAGCGGTCCAGGAGTGTGTACAGCGCGGGAACCAGAAAGAGCGTGAAAAAGGTTGAAATCGTTAAACCGCCGATCACTGCTCGGGCGAGCGGAACATTGGTTTCGCTCCCCTCGCCGATCCCGAGCGCCATTGGAACCAATCCCAAGACAGTGGCGATGGTGGTCATTAAGATCGGCCTCAACCGGGTTCGGCCGGCAAGTACCATCGCATCGAACAACGACTTGCCTCGCCTGCGCAGGACGTTGGCGAAGTCGACCAGCAAGACGCCGTTGGAGACCACGATTCCTACCATCATGATAATTCCCATGAAGCTGTTCACGCTGAGCGTGGTGCCGGTCACATAGAGCATCAGGAATACGCCGGTCACTCCCAGTGGAACGCTGAACATGATCACCAGCGGGTCCACCAACGAGCGAAACTGCGAGGCGAGCACCATATACACCAGAGCGATCGCCATCAGCGCGGCAAAGCTCAGGCCAGCGAAAGCCTCCTTTTGAGCAGCGGTCTGACCGCCCAAGCTGGCGGTAAACCCGTCCGGCGTCTTCAGCTCATTGAGTACCCGTTGCACCGCTGCACTCGCTTTTCCCAGGTCCTTTCCCGGCGCGACGTTGGCGGTGACATCGATGATCCGCTGCAAGTACTTTCGATTGATCGTCACCGGGCCACTGTTGCGCTCTACCCGCGCGACGGTGCTGAGCGCCACTTCCGCGCCCGACGGCGTCTTGATCGACAGATCGCTCAGATCCGCAATGTGAGTGCGATACGCGTCATCCATTCGAACGTTGATGTAGTACTCGTTGCCAGTCTTTGGATCGGTGTACTGGATCGGCGAGAACTGGGTGTTGCCGACCAGTCCGGTCAGCACCGTCTCGGCGATCTGCCGCTCGGAAAGACCGAGCATTCCGGCTTTCTCCCGGTCCACCACCACATTCAGCTCGGGGTAGTTCTCCTCCCGTGAAATCTGAACGTCGGTGAGTAGTGGTTTGCCGTCGGAATCATCGAGCCGGCTCAACGCCGCGCTTACTTTCTTCGCGTATGATCCACCGACCTCGAGATCGTATCCGAGAATCTCGATATCGATCGGGGCGGCGGCTCCAAAGTTGAGGATTCGCTTCACGATCCCGCCAGTAAAAAAATAAATCTGGATTCCCGGCATCGAGTCGCGCAGCGCGCGACGAACGCGCTCGGTCGCCTCCACATCGCTGATCGACCGCTGGCTCTTGGGGACCAGGTTGACGCCGATATTGCCGGTGTGAGGCCCGGTGTTTGCGGTGAACAGCGCCGTTCTTCCTCCTGGAAGCCCATCATCGGTCAGCAGCGTGGTAACGTCCGGCTTGGGGAGCGTCTTCCAAACCACCTGCTCCATCCGTGCGCTGACCTGCTCGGTTTTCTCAACTCGCGTTCCGATCGGCGTCTTGAAGATCACCTGGAACTGGGACTCGTCGGAATCCGGGAAGAACTCGGTGCCGATCCGTTTCGCGAGCAGCAACGAGACAGCGAAAAGGCCCAGAATGGTACTGATCGTGAGGGCGCGGTGCCCAAGCACCCATTGCAGGGAGCGTGCGTACTGGTGGTCCAGCGCATCGAGCCAGCCCTCCACCCGAGAGGTGAACCGCTTGACTCGAGTCGGCCGATCGCCTTCGCGCACGGCTGACTCCCGGCCCTGGAGCCAATAGAGGCAGAGCAGCGGGGTGACGGTGCGAGACACGAAAAAACTCATTACCAGCGCGAAGGCAATCGTGAGCGCCAGGGGCATGAACAGATTGCGCGCTACCCCGAGCAGAAAGAGCACTGGAAAGAAGACCACGATGGTGGTGATGGTGGAGACCAGGATCGGCATCGCCACCTCCTGGGCCGCGGCGAGCACCGCGTCGCGCCGGTTTTGTCCGAGCGTCAAATGGCGATGAATGTTCTCCAGCTCGACGATCGAATCATCCACCAACCGTCCTACTCCCAGTGCAAGACCGCCCAAGGTGAATACATTGAGCGTCTGCCCGGTGAAATATAGGAGCACGAAGGTGGCGATGATCGAGATCGGAATCGCCAGCCCGACGATCGCCGTAGCTCGTAGGCTCAAGAGGAACACCAGGATCACCGCGATTGCGAGCAAGCCTCCCTGAAAGGCCTCATGCTTCAGAGAAGACACCGCCGCACGGATGTAACTCGACTGATCAAAGGAGATCGCCAACTTCACGTTCGGAGGCACGCCGCGCAATTTTGGGATTGCGTCGCGCACCGCATCCACCACCGCGATCGTGTTAGCCCCTGGCTGCTTCAGCACCCGAAAGTACACGCCTCGCTGGCCATTCACCCGGACGATCTCATACTGGTCGGCGCTGCCGTCCTCGACTTGTGCGACGTCCGAGACCCGGACCGGTTGCAACTTCGTCGCAGACGGTGGAGTGACGATCACGTCCTGCAGCGTGCGAACGTGTTCCACTTGAGTATTGGTAAAAACGTTGTAGTCCCGGGTAGAGGTCCTCAGATCCCCGCTGGGCAAGAGCAAGTTGGAGCTCTTCACCGCATTCACCAGGTCCGACAGCTCCAGTCCACGGGCTCGCAACGCATCGCGTTTCGCGATCACCTGAATCTCTCGAATCTTGCCTCCGCCCACGGTCGCGCTGGCCACACCCGGAAGGCGTTCCAACTGCGGCTCGATTGTGTTGTAGGCCAGATCGTAGAGTTGCCGCTCGTCCATCCCTTCGGCCGAGATCGCGATCGCGACGACTGGAATGTTGGTGACATCGAATTTGAGGACGAAGGGCTGCTGAATTCCAGGCGGGAGGGTGTTGAGGATCTGCGCGACTCGCTGCGAGACATCGAACTGAGCATTGTCGAGATTGACACCGTACGTGAACCAGGCGCTCACCACGGAAAAGCCCTGCTTCGAGACACTCTCCACCCGGTCGACGCCGGGCGAGGCGCTCACCGCGCGCTCAATCGGCTGGGTGATCGACTTCTCGATGTCCCCGGGTCCAGCACCGGTATAGAAGGTGGCGACGCGAATCACGGGGATGTTGATTTCCGGAAAGAGATCCACCGAGAGACGCCGCAGGGAAACGAAGCCCAGCACCAGCACCATGATCGTCATCATCAGGATGAACACTGGGTTACGGAGTGCGAGTCGCGTCAGCCACATAGTCTCTGGTTATCGAACGAGGATAGATTTCAGTCCTGAGAGGTGGCCGGAGACTTGGAGGCGCCAACGGCATCGTCGGCGAGCCTTGCTCCGGTAAACGGGTCCACGTCCCGAACGACCCGAACCACGACACCATCGGACAAGCCATCTGCACCGGCGGTGACAAATTCGTCCCCGTTCGAGAGGCCTTTGGTGACTTCCACCCATTCGCCTTCGTCCACGCCAACCTCCACCTGCCTGCGCTGAACCTGGTCGCCGTTCGCCAGGTAGATGAACTTCTGGCCGGCAGAGACCTGCAGCGCTGCACCGGGCACTACGAAAGCCTGGGGGTGAACCTCCACCACGATGGATCCTCTGCCGTACATTCCCGGTCGAAGCAGTCCGGAATCGTTGATCAGGTGAACCTCGGCGTCGAGCGTCCGCGTGGTGGGATCAAACGCGGGCGCCAATCGGACCACGCGCCCGTGGAAGCTCCTTCCCGGCAGCGCATCCAGTTCGACGTGGGCATCCTTTCCGACGCCTACGCCGGTCGCGTTGCGCTCGTTGACCGCGATGAAAACCCTCAAGACATCCACCCGCGCGATCGAAAGAATCGCGCCTCCGCTGGGAGGCCCTACCAGAGACCCCGGATCCAACCGCCGATGGACCACTACTCCATTGAGGGGCGAGGTAATCCGCATTTCCCCGAGGCGCGTCCCGAGTGCTCCGGCCTGCGCCTTGGCAGCCGCTTCGGCGCCCTCGGCGGAAGCCAAAGCGGTGGTGGCTTGCTGCAAGTCCTGCCGCGAAACAATCCCGTTCGGAGCTAATTCCTTGGCGCGTTCGTAGTTCGCCCTGGCGAGCCCAGCCGCAGCCTGCGCCTGAGCGAGGGCGCTGCGTGCCGCGGACAATTGATCCGGCAGATCGCTGGGTCGAACCAGGGCCACCAGCTGACCTTTCTTGACCAGATCGCCCCGGTCGACGAATACCGCATCCAGATACCCGAGCGTCTTCGCCCCGACCTCGGCTTGCTCCAGCGGCCGCAAATCAACCGGCGCGTGGATTTCAACTGGAACGTCGCGTCTTTGAGCGCGTTGAACGGTAACGATTGGCGCCGGGCGGCCGCGACTGACGGTGTCCTTGTTCGTGCAACCCAGCGCGAAGGCCAAGGCACCAAAGATGGGCAGCAGTTGAAAAGACGCGCGGCGTTGCATTGCAGTCCCATCCGCTTATCACGGGTCGGCAGAGCTTGAAAAAGCTCTCTGTCTACTTGGACTCTGGGAGCAGCAGGACTTTGCCGCTCGTCTTTCGCGCTTCCAACTGGCGATGCGCCTCGGCCGCCTGGGAAAGAGGAAATTCCGCACCCACTCGCACTTTGAGCTGACCGGCCCGAAGCCACTGAAACACCTCGCCGGAGCGGTGCAGCAGCTCTTCTCGATTCGCGATGTGGTGTGCCAGGCTCGGCCGGGTCAGGAAGAGTGAGCCTTTCTGATTGAGCACCTGGGGGTCGATCGTACCCACCGGTCCGCTGGACTGGCCGAACAACACCATCATTCCGCGAGGCACCAGGCAGTTGAGGCCCTTGGCGAAGGTTGTCTTCCCTACCGAGTCATAGACCACCTGCACCCCCGCATTGTTCGTCAACCGTTTGACTTCCGTCTCGAAGTCATCGCGGGTGTAGAAGATTACCTCCGCGCCGGCTTCACGGGCCAGCTGCCCTTTCTGCTCGGTGGAGACGGTTCCCAAGACCCGGGCTCCCTTCAGCTTGGCGATCTGGGTGATCAGAAGTCCCACGCCCCCAGCCGCCGCCTGTAGCAAACAGCTGTCACCTCGCTTGAGCGGGTAAGTGGAGTTGGTGAGATAGTGAGCGGTCATTCCCTGCAGCATCAGCGCCGCTGCTTCCCGGATGCTCACCTCTTGGGGCAACCGAACCAACCGATTCGTCGGCACGGCGGCATACTCGGCATAGGCCCCCGGGACTCCGGTGTAAGCGACTCGATCGCCAACCTTTACCTCGGTGACGCCCGGCCCAACCGAAGTGACGGTTCCGGCGCCTTCCTGACCGAGAGTGATCGGCATCTGGGCCGGATAGAGACCCATCCGAAAGTAGGTATCGATGAAATTCAGCCCAATCGCCTCGAGCTTGATCACCGCCTCGCCTGGCTTGGGCGTAGGTTCGGGCACATCCTCGTAGCGAAGAACTTCTGGCCCCCCTGGGGAATGAACGCGAATTGCCTTCATTGGGCCCTCCTTTGGCAGAGTGCAAAGCTACTAATCCACCGGCGCAGCGGGTGCCAGTAGGGAAAAGCGTGGCTAGCCGAATTTGCCGGTGACGTAGTCTTCGGTTCGGCGCTCGCGCGGATTGGTAAAGATTTGCGCGGTCAGACCGCACTCCACCAGTTCGCCCATGTAGAAAAACGCGGTCCAGTCGGAGACTCGAGCGGCCTGCTGCATGTTGTGGGTGACGATCACGATCGTGTATTGCTGCTGCAACTCGTGGATCAACTCTTCGATCCGCGCGGTGGCGATCGGATCCAACGCGCTCGCCGGCTCGTCCATCAGCAGAAGCTCGGGTTCCACTGCGAGGGCGCGGGCAATGCAAAGCCTTTGCTGTTGGCCGCCGGAGAGCGCAAGGGCCGAGCCGTGTAGGCGATCCTTCACCTCGTCCCAGAGCGCGGCCTGGCGCAAGCTCTTTTCCACCACTGCGGCGTGATTGCGACCCATTCGGTTCAGCTTCAAGCCCGCCGCAACATTCTCGAAAACGGACATCGTCGGAAAAGGGTTGGGCCGCTGAAACACCATCCCCACCCTCCTTCGCAGCAAAACCGGATCCACCTGGCCGGAGTAGATATCCTGACCATCTAGAATCACCTTTCCCTCGGCCCTCGCCCCCGGAATGAGCTCGTGCATCCGATTGAGGCAGCGGACAAAGGTGGATTTGCCACAGCCGGAAGGACCGATTACGGCAAGGACGCTGTTCGGCGGCACCTCCAGGCTTACGTCCTTGATTGCGTGGGTGGAGCGGAAGTACGCGTTCAGCTTTTGGACCGAAACTTTCGTTGGAGCGTCGGGCATCGTCAGGCTTGCAGCCGACTTCTCGCCAGCAGGCGCGACGTGAAGTTCAGCAGTCCTACCATCATCAAAAGCACGAGCGCAGCGGCCCATGCCTTCCGGTGCCAATCTTCGTAGGGGCTGATGGCATAGTTGTAAATCTGAACGGTCAGTGCGGCGGTGGGCTGATCCGGCCGCGAAGCATTCCAGTATTGATTGTTCAGCGAGGTGAAGAGCAGGGGCGCGGTCTCACCGGCGGCGCGCGAAACCGCGAGCAAGACACCGGTCAAGATGCCGCCCAGAGCCGTCTTCAACACCACCCTCAGGCTGGTTTTCCATTGGGGCACGCCCAGGGCTAACGAAGCTTCTCGCAGCGTACTCGGGACCAGCCGAACCAGTTCCTCGGTGGTACGCGCGAGCCCCGGCATCATCAAGATCGCGAGCGCCACCGCTCCAGCGAGGGCGGAGAAGCGCCTCATTGGCAGCACCACCAATCCGTAGGCCACTACCCCAATCACGATCGACGGCACACCCGATAGAACCTCGGCGATGAATCGCACCGTCTGGCCGAAGGGTCCATCGCCTCGCTCGGCCAAGAATACGCCGGCGCCAATTCCGAACGGCAGGCCAATCAAGCACGCGAGCCCAACGATGTAGAGAGTCCCAACAATCGCATTGCCGATGCCACCTCCCGGTTCGCCTACCGGCGAGGGCAGCGCGGTGAAGAAGGACCAGGACAGGCCGGAGATGCCATGCGAGATGACCAGCCACAGAACCGAGACCAGCGGAACCAGCGCCAAAAGCAGCGCGAAAATGCACAAACCAGTGACTGCGGCGTTGGTGGCCCGTCGTAGGAGATAACGACTCACGCTTAGGCCCTCGCAGGACCGCGCCCAACCGCCCGCACCAATAAGCGAGCAATCGAATTGAGCAGCACGGTCACCCCAAAGAGGATCAGAGCCAGCGCGGCCAGCGCTCCGGTGTGCGTCGCATCGGTCGCCTCGGCGAACTCGTTGGCGATCACCGACGGCAAAGAATAGCCCGGGCTGAACAGCGACGCGTGAATCTCAGGGGAGTTGCCGATCACCATCGTCACTGCCATCGTCTCGCCCAGCGCGCGGCCCAGGCCCAGGATGATCGCTCCCATGATGCCCGCTCGGCTGTAGGGAAGTGAGGCGGTGCGTACCATTTCCCACCTGGTGGCGCCCAGCGCGAGGGATCCCTCCTTCAAAGAGACCGGCACCTTCTTGAGGACTTCGATCGAGACCGAGGCGATGGTCGGTAGAATCATCACCGCGAGAATCAGTCCTCCTGCGAGGTACCCGAGCCCCAGAGGGGGCCCCTGGAAGAGCGGAAGAAAGCCGAAGACCGCGCCCAGGAATGGCTCGAGCCGCTCGCGCAGCCACGGCACCATTACGAAAAGGCCCCACAATCCATAGACCACACTCGGGATTCCGGCCAGCAGCTCGAGGGGGAAGGAGACCAGCGGTCTCATCCCGCTCGGCGCAATCTCCACCAGAAATATCGCTAACCCCAGGGCGACCGGGACCGCGACGATAATCGAAAGCGCGCTGGTGACCAGCGTTCCATAGATGAACGCCAGGGCTCCGAAGGAATGCCGAACCGGATCCCAGTCCATTCCCTTGATGAACTCAAGTGGATGTGTGGCGAGCGCAGTGTGAGCGCTTTGCCAAAGCACGAACACGATCAGACCCGCGACGATCAGCACGGCTCCGCCCAGAGCGGTCAGCAGCAGCGCGTAAGTGCGGTCGCCAACGTTTACCCGAGTAAAAAAGTTCGGGCGACCGTTGGCGGTCCGCTCGCGGATCATGTCCCCTTGGTCGACGAGGAGATCAGCTTTTCGCAAAGTGGAGCGGCCTCCCATCGATCGTGAGTTTCTTGAGCGCTGTCTCGACCTTCTTTACCACGGGTGAAGGAAGCGGCGCGTAATCCAGAGGAGCCGCCATCTTCTGGCCATCGTGGACGGCCCACCACAAAAAGTGCAGCAAAGCCTCGCCTTTCGCCCGGTCCTTTTGGTCCTTGTGGACGAGCACATAGGTGAATCCCGCGATCGGATAGGCCCCTTTTCCATCGGCATTGGTCACCGATGAATTCCGAAAATCCTCGGAAACTTCCACGTTTGCGGCTGCCGCAGTGCTGCTCTCGATTGACGCCTTGACGAATACCCCGGCCTTGTTCTTCAGAGGCGCGGCAGTGAGCTTGTTTTGGATCGCATAGGCTAGCTCCACGTATCCGAGCGCTCCTGGGTTCTGCTTCACCAGGCCCGTCACACCCTCGTTCCCCTTGCCGCCCAGCCCGGCCGGCCACTTTACCGATTTGCCCACCCCCACCGTCTGTTTCCATTCCGGTGAGACCTTGGCCATGTAGTCGGTAAAAATATTCGTAGTGCCCGAGCCATCGGACCGATGCGCGACGGTGATTGCCGTCTGTGGCAGCTTGATCCCCGGATTCTCCGCCGCGATCGCCGGATCATCCCAGGTTTTGATCTTCCCGAGAAAAATTCCGCTCAAGTTATCCGGCCCAAACTTGAGTCCGTCAATCCCCGGAAGGTTGTAGACGACCACTACCGATCCGAGGACTGTAGGGATGTGTTGGATGTCCGGTGCCTTGGCAAGCTCCTCGTCGGTCATCACCGCATCGCTGGCGCCGAAGTCGACCGTTCCTTCGGTGATCTGCTTGATCCCTCCTCCCGATCCGATCGATTGGTAGTTGAACTTGAGGTTGGGATGGAGCTTGTTGTACTCGCTAAACCACTTTGAATAGAGCGGAAAGGGAAAGGTCGCGCCCGCTCCATTGATCAGCAACGAGTCGGCCGCCAAGGCCGCCGTGCCTAAGCCCAAACAGACCGCGAGAATTTTCTTCATTTGCTCTCCTCTTTCGAATTCATGGCGAATTGCCCCATAGCGAATTGCCGTGCCTGCAGGAGCCTTGCAGGCCATCGACCTCGAAACGCGACCTGTAGTCGAAGGTAGTGGCGCCCTAGTGGACCCAATGTGACAACTTGGTGAATTCGCCTGATCTGGGGGGCTTACTCTTACTGACCAGCTGTCATCCGCATCACTTCTTCGACGGAGGTCAATCCGCGCGCCAGTTTACGCACTGCGGCTTCGCGGAGCACCCGCGTTCCCGACCGCTTGGCGCAAGCCTGCAGTTCCGAAAAGGACGCGGACCGGTTAATCAGCTCCCTCATCTCGCTGTTGACCGACAAGATCTCAAAGACACCGATCCGACCAAGAAAACCGGTGCCTCGGCACCGCACGCAGCCGGTCCCTTTGATCAGTTTCACGCCACCGGGGAGGAGCGGCAACGGAACCTGGAGCGCGGCGAGCTCATCCGCAGTCAAGCTGACCTCCACCGCGCAGTGAGCGCAGGTTCGGCGAAGCAGTCGCTGCGCCATGACCCCAATCACGCTCGAAGCCAAGAGGAACGGAGGAACCCCGAGATCCTTCATTCGGCTGATTGCCCCAATCGCGTCGTTGGTATGGAGCGTGGACAGGACCAGGTGGCCGGTCAGCGCGGACTGGATCGCATTTTCTGCGGTCTCCTGGTCGCGAATTTCGCCGACCATGATCACGTCCGGGTCCTGGCGCAGGATGTGTCGCAAGGAGTTCGCGAAGTCCAGTCCCAGCTTGGGTTGCACCTGGACCTGGTTGAAGGCATCCCAAACCATTTCGATCGGGTCTTCGATCGTCGTGACATTGACGTCCGGCCCCGCCAACGCCTTGAGCGCCGAATAAAGGGTGGTGGTCTTTCCGCTTCCGGTCGGACCGGTCACCAAGATCAGGCCATGAGGCTGATCGATCCAGGACTCGAAAATCTCCTTTTCGTCCTGCTCAAAGCCCAGCTCGGCGATGTCTTGAACCAGCGTCTCCGGGTCAAAGACGCGAATCACCACCTTCTCTCCAAAGGCGGTAGGCAGAGTCGAGATGCGAAGCTCCACCTCGCGGCCGTCGCGCTCGGTCTTGATCCGACCATCCTGGGGCCGCCGCTTCTCGGAGATATCCATCCGCGAGATCATCTTCACCCGGGAGACCAATGGCGGATGTACCGCTACCGGCAGGGTGTACACCGAGTGAAGCACGCCATCGATTCGCAACCGGACTAAAGATTGTTCGCGCTTGGGCTCGATGTGGATATCGGACGCGCGATTGTCGAATGCATACCGGAGCAGATAATCCACCGCCTGCACAATCGGTTTGTCCGAGGCTTCGAACTCCTGCTTGCCGCTGAGCGAAAGCAGCTGCTCGAAATTCTGGATCTCGGGGCCGCCTCCGAAGTCGTCCGCCGCTCGCGCCAGCGTTTTTTTGAACCCGTAGATGTCCTCGATCGCCTTGAGGATGTCGCTCTTGGCGCAGAGCACCGGCTCGACCGCCATTCCGGTCAGGCGCCGAAGATTTTCGAACAGCTCGCGGTCCAGCGGGTTGGCCACCGCCACGACCAGCTTCCCCGGCGAGGATCGCTCGAGCGGAAGAAGCACATGCTTTTGAGCGTACGGCTTGGACACGGTGCGAGTCGCGAGCGCCATGTCCAAGGTCAGGGGATCGATTTTGCGATAGTCGATTTTCGCGGCGCGGGCCACTGCGGACGAGATCTGGTCCTGATCCAAAGTCCCGCCTCGGCCGTTAGGCAGTGGAATTTGAAAGGCGGCGACGATCTCGATCGGGGAGACATCGTAGCGAGAGGCCTCTGCGCCGATCGACTTCAAAACACGCGCTCTCGCGGCGGGTTCTTTGGCCAAGACCTCCTGCCCTTGCTCGGCCGTCAACAGGCCATCGCGGACCAGCGCTTCCAGCACAAAACCGGTCGTGAAGTCAGCTCCCGTCCGTTGGATCGCAGTCGAGGAGGCGGCCGTGGCCATGTGGCTAGCTTACCCGCCGAGTGCTCGGACCGCCGCGTCCACTAGCGCCTCCGATGTGGGCCGCTCTGCGACTGCCGCGACCGCAACGCCGAGCCGTTTCAGCGCGGCCGCAGTAGTCGGTCCAATCGCGACGAATTTCGAGCGCTTCAATCGGGAGGTATCGATTGACCCCAACAAGTCGAACAATGCTTCCGCCGAGCGAGGCGAGCCAAACAGAAGTACTCCCGGAGGATTCGAGGCCAGCGCCTCGAGGGCAGCGGGATCCACACGGCGCTGCTCGGAACGATACGCCGCGACGCGCGCGACGCGGATCCCCGCGGTCCGAAGTCCGTCTTCGAGCTCCGGCCTGCCCTCTTGCGCGGCGGGAAGGAGGACCTGCTCATCCGCTTCCACTAAGCCCACAAGCGCTTGCGCCAGCCCGGCACCAGTGTTCACGGTTGCCGTCTTTGCCACCGCCAAACCGTGAGCCTCTACTTCGGATCCGGTGCCAGGACCGACCACCGCCAGTTTCACCTTGGCGAGCCGATCCAGTGTACCCGCCTGCCGCGCTGCGCCCACCAGCGCCCGAACCGCCGAAGGACTGGCGAAAGCGATCCAGGCGTACTGGTGAATCTGCTCCGCGGCAAAGCGCAAGGGGCGCTCGTCGTCCGGGGGCAAAAGCTCAAGCAGCGGAAGCGAAATTACCTCGGCGCCTTCGTCCTCGAGGAGAAAGCAAAGCTCTTGCGCCCGCTCCCGCGGACGCGTCACCAGCACGCGCACGCCCAAGAGCCGCGGCTTGCCTTCAAGCCCACTCATAGCGCGCTGAGGATCTCGCGGCCGCCCTCCTCCAGGAGCGAGGCCGCCAGCGCTTCGCCGATTCGCTCCGCCGATGACCGCGGGCCAACCCGTTCGCCACGCACAACCCGTGCGCCATCGGGCCGCCCAATCAATCCGCGAAGTCGCAGCTGATCCCCACTCAGCTGCGCGTACGCCGCCAATGGGACATTGCAGCCTCCTTCGAGCGCTGCGAGGAAAGCCCGCTCCGCGATAACGGCCGCCCGGGTGTCCGGATCCTCGAGTACCTGCAACGTTGACCGCAGCTCCCGCTCTTCCCGAGGGCATTCGATCGCCAAGACGCCCTGCCCGACCGCAGGTAAACTGACCTCCGGCTCGAGAATTTCGGTGACCTCTCGTTCCAGGCCCAACCGGCGCAGTCCGGCCAACGCGAGCACTGTGCCCGCCAGCTGTTGCTCCGCGGTCTTACGAAGGCGGGTTTGAACGTTTCCACGCAAACTGACGATTCGCAGATCCGGCCGGCGCTCCAAGAGTTGGCAGCTGCGACGAAGCGAAGAGGTCGCCACGGCGGCACCCCGCGGCAAATTGGCGAGTCGAATCGCAGCGGGGCTCACCCAGGCGTCCCTCGGATCTTCTCGAGCCGGCACCGCGGCGATGCATAGCTCCTGCGGCAAGGCCGAAGTCATGTCCTTGAGGCTGTGGACCGCGATCTCGGCGCGACCGTCGAGCACCGCCTGCTCGATCTCCTTGACGAACAGCCCCTTACCGCCGCGCTCGGCGAGGCGGGCCTGCAAAAAACGATCGCCTTCGGTGCTCATCTCCACCAGACTGACCCTGAGCCCCGGATGCGCGTGCCGCAACCGCTCGGCCACATGTCGTGCTTGCCACAGTGCGAGCGGGCTCTGCCGGGTGGCGATCCGCAGCTCCTTCAACGCTGCCGTCCTCTCTGCGCGATGGCGGGCGGGGGATCGGGGGAAGAGGGCGTCTCCTCGAGGCCAAACAGCTCCGCCGCCGCGCCTGCCAACCGACTGACCCCTTCCTCGAGGCTCGCCTCCCGCAGCTTGGCGGTCGGTTGATGGAGGAGCTTGTTGATGATCGCCAGCGCCATTGACTCGATGCTTCGTCGCTGCTTTTCAGACAGCCCCTCGCCCAGACTTGAAAGAGTCTTTTCCAGCTCCGCCCTGGCAATCTGATCCGCCCGAGCGCGAAGCAGCGCCAAAACCGGAACCCCGTCCCGAACGCTCCGAGCTCGAACAAACTTCGCAATCTCCTCGGCAATCAAAGCCTCGGCCTTCTCCGCCTCGGCGCCCCGTACGGCGGTGTTTTCCACTACCACTTTCTGAATGTCATCCAGGTCATAGGCATAGACGCCGTCGAGCTGGTTCACGTCCGGCGCGATGTCCCGCGGGACCGCGATATCCAGCATGAACAGGGGACGGAAGCGGCGCGATTTTAGCACCGGGCTCACCGTTTCCTGCGTGAACAATGGAGTCGGTGAAGCGGTGGAGGAGATGACCATGTCTGCGGCGATCAGAAGCACCGGCAGCTCTTCGAACGGTCTGGCGACCGCGCCGAGAATCGAAGCCAGCGCCTGCGCACGCTGCAGCGTGCGGTTGGCGATCACAATCTCGGTCGCGCCGGCGGAGCTCAAGTGTTTGACCGTCAACTCCGCGATCTCTCCGGCCCCCACCATCAAAACCCTTTTTCCAGAAAGTCCTCCGAATATTTTTTCGGCCAGCTCGACCGCAGCGGAAGCCATCGAGACCGGAGCGCGTCCAATTCCAGTTTCCGAGCGAACCCGCTTCGCGGCGGTGAACGCCGCGGAGCAAGCACGGGTCAGCTCGCCCCCGGCTGCGCCCAGCCGCTGAGCCAGCTCGAACGCCTCCTTCACTTGCCCCAGAATCTGGGCTTCGCCGATCACCATCGAGTCCAGGCTGCAGGCCACCCGGAACAAATGAACCAGCGCCGCATCGCCGTGGTGCTCGTACCAATGGTCGGTCGACACGGATCCGATCCGGGCATGGATCTCCTCGACTACCGTCGCCTTGGCTCGCGGGAGGTCAGCGGCGACCAAGTAGAATTCCACCCGATTGCAGGTGGACACCACCATCGCCTCGGCCGGTGCCGTGCACAGCTTTCGAAGCAGCTGCTCCTGGTGCTCGGCTGGGAGTGCGAGCCGTTCCCGAACGCCGATTGGCGCGGTCTTGTGCGACAAGCCGAGGCAGAGCAGCTCCATTATCGAAGGCCGACGTCGTAGGGAATCGGGTAATGCGAAAAAAAGGAGACCAGCAAGAGGCAGAATCCCGCCATTGTCAGCATCGCCACCCTCCGCCCCTGCCACCCGGCAAAGACCCGGGCTGTTAACAAGCCGGCGAACAGGGCCCAGGCAACCAGGGTGGCAATTTCCTTGGATTGCCAGACCCAGTAAACGCCCTGGATGCCGCTCGCGAAATACGCGCCGGTAATCAAGGTGACCGAGAGCGCGATAAACCCCCACACCACCAGGCGCCGGTTGAGCTCGTCTAAAAACCCAAGCGACGGTAAGCGCGAAAATAGCATTCCAAACCGCTTGCCCTTCATCTGCCGATCGAGCAGCAGGTACATCACCGCCACCCCGGTGGCCACCGCGAATGCTGCCAGCCCGAGTAGGGCAATCGAGATGTGCAGGGGAAGCAGCGGGCGCCGAACCGAGTTCGGCAAGGCAGGCCCTCCGTGCGTGAGCAGGCCGGGAACCAACACCGCCACCGCGATCGGCGTCAGAAATGCGCCAATCACCGGCATCCGGTAACGCAGATCGAGCGCCAAAAGAATGAACAGCAGCAGAAAAGCGAGCGCGGAAAGGCCTTGGGCCATCCCCTGCGGAACTCCCTGAGCGGCCAACGCGATCGCGTGCAACACCAGACCGGAACCGACCAGCGCGCGGCCGATCAGGGGAAGCAGCTTCCATTGCCTGACCAGGTACGCCAGATAGGCGAGCCCCGCCAGCGCGTACTCATGAAAAGCAATTGAAAGAAGCGCGTGCGACATCCTGTGCGCACAACCGTTAGCGACCCAGGCCGATTACGTCAACTTGTCGAGAATAAAAGCGGCCAAAAGGTCGGTATCGGGCGTCGCCGGCGCCTCGCGCTTGGGCGCCGCCACTTCGGCGATGTAGCCCGCCACCACTTCGTATGCGGCCTCACCGAGAACCACCGAGTCGTGCAGCTGTTCGGCGCCCAGCGTTCGCAGTTGATCGCGCGTTTTCACCTTCGAAACCAACTTCTGTTGGTCCACTCCTGAAACCAGCTTGGAGAAGTGAACCGCGGGGATCAGAGGCACCTCGCTTTTGTCCTCGGAAATGACCAGCCGGTTCTCCTGGAGGTCCGCCTTCTGCGCGACCGACCATTCCTCCAGCACCGCCTCGGGCAGGAAATACCTGGGCACCAACTCAGTGTATCACTTCCACCTATCGGTATCACCGCCAGCGACACTTGGGCGCACTCGGGCGGGCAAGCGGCTCGGCGCGAACGCCTGGACATCCTCCTTGCAGTCGCAAATGCAAGGTATTATGGGACACCCACCTCTTGAAATTTTTGAGGAGAGATCATGGCAGGCGCGGACGTGCTCAACATCGGAGACAGTGAATTCAAGAAAGAGGTTTTGGACTCCCCGGAACCGGTTCTGGTCGACTTCTGGGCCAGTTGGTGTGCTCCCTGCCGGGCGATCGCGCCCGCAGTCGAGGAGCTCGCCACTCAGTACAAAGGCAAGGTGAAAGTCGCGAAGATCAACATTGATGACAACCAAGATACGCCCCAGCAATACGGCGTTCGTTCGATTCCCACGTTGCTTCTGTTCAAGGGCGGGAAAGTGGTTGAGCAAATTGTCGGAGCCGTCGCCAAGACCAGACTCGAGGACGCGTTAAAAAAAGTAGTTTAACTTGCATTGTTAAAAACAATTGTTGACAGCAAACAGGGGAGGGCGCAAATACATGTAGTATTTTGTGTTCGCTGTGATAGTTATCGTTGAAAATCTCACGTTAGGAGATCGAGGCAATGGCACGTCCGCGTAAGAGTCCGGTTTCATTTGGCACCAACCCAAACCTGATGTCATGGGCCGAGTCGCTTGGGGAAGCGCTTGGCCGAGGGGTTGCGCGCGGGATCAACACTGGCATTTCGATGACCAGCAGCGGGTTTGGCACCGGAGCGCAGACCAGCGCGCTGACTTTCGCCCGCCGCCGAGGTCGTCCTCCGAAGATTTTGACCGGCGGCCCGGTTCCTGCCGAGCGCCGCTGCAAAGTCGAAGGCTGCGGCCGCGAGGCGAGGTCCAAGGGCCTGTGCTCCGCGCATTACCAGGCAGAGCGCCGTCGAATGCTCGCCAAGGCGTAAGCTTCGGCGGATCAGAAGATATGCCGGCGCATCCCGATGTTGGCGAGCAGGCCCAGGCCGAGTAGCACGCTGACGATCGAGGACCCGCCATAACTCATCAGTGGCAGGGTAATTCCGGTTACCGGTAGCAGACCAATCACCATCGCGATGTTTTCAAACACTTGCCAAAAGAGCATCGCGGTTACTCCGACCGCGGTAAATGCCCCGAACCGATCGCGCGAATTGTAAGCAACTCCGAGCGAGAGAATTAGTATCACCCCATACATCGCGAGCAACAGCAGGCAGGCCAAAAATCCGTGCTCCTCGGCCCACACCGAAAAAATGAAGTCGGTGTGCTGTTCGGGAAGGAAGAACAGCCCGGTTTGCGTCCCGTGGCCCCAGCCCTTTCCGATCAGGCCGCCGGATCCGACCGCAATCTTCGATTGCGCGGAGTGATAGTTTGCGCCCCGCAGATCGGACTCCGGATCGAGCCAACTGGAGATTCGTTGACTCTGATGATGTTTCAACAGGTGCCTAACAATGATCGGATGATTGTCATCTTCCCGTAAGTAATCGTTCCAGACCACGGCGAAGCTCGCCAACACCGCTAAACCGATCGCGATCAAGACCGACTTTTTGACGTGGGAAAACAAAACCACCGTCAACGCGGTGAAGAAAATCATCATCGCGGTACCAAGATCCGGCTGTGCCAATACCAGCACCAGCGGCACGACCGTGATCAGCGCCGGTTTCCAAAGCCGGATCATGCCGTAGCTGTCGTCCTGCGGACGGTAGTCGTCATGAAAGAACTTGGCGAGCATCAAGATCAGACCGATTTTCATGAACTCCGCCGGCTGGACGCGGAGGGGCCCGAGCGCCAACCAACTTTCGTGGCCCTTCGCCTTGTGGCCGACCACCTTCACCGCGATCAGTGCGACGATATTGAACAAATAAACCGGCACTGCCATTCGAGAGATCAACCGGTAGTCGAGCAGGCAAACCGCGAATGCGATGGCGATCCCGATCAGTAGAAACAGAGACTGGTTTCCCCAGACCGGATGGTGAGGCGGCCGGGAGGCCGAAGCGAGATTCCAAATTCCGAGCAACGCCACGCCGAGCATTGCCGCAACCAGCGCCCATGGCACGTGGGGGAGCATTCGCCGTTCGACCCGAAGCTGAATCATTGGGGCTCTGGCCGCGCCTCGTCGGGAAGCCGGGAATGGACTTCGGCGGCGACCGCAGGCCGGGACGGGTCGGGGCGGCGCGCCGGCGCCCTCGGTGATTCGGGGTGGGGCAGATCCGGAATCGGCTCAATCTGAAGATTTTTGGGAAGGTGGACCACCTCGCCCGCCGCGTCGATCTTTTTCAAATCGAAGTATTTTTGAATCACCGCGGCAGCGGTGGGAGCGGCCTCACTGCCACCGAGGCCTCCGTGCTCATTGAGCACTACCACTGCGATCTCCGGATCCTCGACCGGAGCAAACGAGGCGAACCACGCGTGGTCTCGCTGCCAGTAGTCCAAGTGCTCCTTCTTCACCCGGACGGTACCGATTCGCGCCACCTGTGCAGTGCCCGTTTTGCCGGCAATGGTAATCTCCTTGTTGCGGATTCGGTACGCGGTCCCACCCGGCTCGTTTACCGCCGCGGTCAGTGCGTCGATGACCAGATGTCGGTGCTCGGCCGCGAGATCCAGGTTGCGAACCACTTTCGGCTGAAACTCCTGGACAGTCCCTTCGAGGGACTCGATCCGCCGTACCACCTGGGGCTGGTAGAGCGTGCCGCCATTGGCGACCGTGGCGTAGGCCAGGGTGAGCTGCAGCGGGGTCACGTTGTCATCGCCCTGGCCGATCGCGCTGTTGAGGGCCAATCCTTTGGTGTAGCCGCCCGGCGTTCGGGCATTGTGATACTCGCTGCTTGGCATGATCCCCGGAACTTCCGCCACGACATCGATTCCGGTGGGAGAACCGAAACCGAATGCCTTGCCCATCTCCGCGATCGGGTCCAGTCCGAGCGTATCGCCCACTTTGTAAAAATAGGTGTCGCAAGAGGCCTTCAGCGCCTCACGGGTATGGATCAGGCCGTGTTGATGCATGCAGCGCCAGACCCTCGAGCCCAGCCGGTAGCCTCCGGTGCAATTGACCGACGAGTGAGGTCCGAATGCGCCGGACCGAAGCGCGGCGAACATGGTGAAGGGCTTGAAGGTGGATCCAGGGCTGTAGTGCTGTGCGGTGGGGCGATAAACCATCGGCTGAAGCGGATCCTTGACGAGCGCGGACAGCTGGGCGGGCGACACCCGACCGCTTAACAGATTCGGATCGAAAGACGGCCGCGAAACGATCGCCAAGAGAAAGCCGGATTTTACGTCCATCGCGACCAGCGCCCCGGCCACGCCCGGGAACGCTTGCTCGGCGGCTTCCTGCAGCCGCCAATCGATCGAGAGCACGACGTTCTGGCCCGGCTTGGTAGCGACCGCCTCTTCCCCACCGAGCAGCTCGCTGAGGCCGGGAATCGGTTCGCCTCGTGCGTTGACCACTTCCTTACGTAGCCCGTCCACCCCGCGCAATCGTTGCTCGTAGAAGCGCTCCACCCCGCGTCGGCCGATGTAGTCGCCCAGCGCGTATTCAATGCGTTCAGCGTTGAGCCGATCGAGCTCCTCCTGGGTTACCTCGTTCATGTAGCCCAGCAGATGCGCCATCATCGGGCCCTTGCGGTAGTTGCGGTGCGGTACCCGGAGGATGTCCACTCCGGGCAGCTCCAGCTTCTGCGCGTTGAGCGGATCCACCTCGTCGCGCGTCAAGTCCACTCGCAAAAGGCTTGGCTGAAAGGGGGCGGTGTGCTTGGCCAGCCGGACCTGCTCTCGAGCGCGCTCCAACTGCTCCTCGTCCCACGAGAGCCACCCGGCAAGCTTGGGCAAAACCTCTTCTCGGCATTTTTGACAGAAAGCGGGGGTGACGAAGAGGTCAAAGGAGGGTCGGTTGTCGACCAGTATCTCCCCGCGACGATCCTTGATCATCCCCCGATCCGCGGGCACGCGGATCTTCTTCACGAAATTGTCCACCGACTTAGCGGCGTACTCATCACCCTGAGCGATCTGCAGCCGGTACAGCCGAATTCCGAGCACCAGCAGACCCAGCATCATCAAGATCGCGAGATAGAGGTAGCGAACCTTGAGATCCCTTCCTTCGCTGTTTTCTCCCAACGTCATCGACTACCTGAGCAGCCCGACTTCGGATTGATCGCGGCCGCGATCGATCCGATTCAGCAGTGGAAAGAGGCAGAGCGCGGCGGCGCCGGTGAGGAGCAACTGCAAAAACAACCCGGAAAGAAGCGAAGTCACCGCCGCCTCGCGCGAAGTCAGCCAGAGAAAAAATACCGATAGGAGCGAGTGTCCCAAGTCCGCTGCCGTCGCGAACAGAGCGAAGGACAACCCGGAGCGAACATCCACCAGCGTTCCCGCAAGCCGGCAGATCAGGAACGTGAACACCGCGAGAAAGCTGTAGAGCCCGGTGGGTTGACCGCTCATCAGATCCAACAAGTAGCCAACCGAGAATGAAGAGAATGCGCCTTCAAGCAGCGAGGCCCTCAATCCAAGAAAGGCGACGATCGCGACCGTCACGTCGATCCGGGAGACGGTCAGCCCCAGGTACTTAACCGCCACCGACTCGATCGACAGCAACAGCAGGCTCAAAAGAAGCGTGACCAGGAACTTCATCGAACCCCCCCGGAGACGGTACGACCGTCGACCACCGGCGGCGCCGGCCGGGTGGTTGGATTGAGAACGACTAACACCTCCTCGATCCTGGCAATATCGACCGCAGGGATGATCTCGGCCGCCTGGAACATTCCGTAGCTCTTCCTCTGGATCGTGGTAATTCGCCCGACCACGAGACCCGGTGGATAGACTCCATCGGTACCGGACGTAATGATCAGATCTCCCTCCTCGAGATCCTCGGTCCGAAGCGCGTTCTCCAAATGCAGCGTCTGATTGCCGCCACCGCCGCTGGCGGTCGCGCGCGCCCGCGAGCGCTGCGACCTCACGCCGATCTTGCTGTTGGGATCGGTAATCAGCACCACGTCTGAATAACCGCCGCTGACCCGATGGATGTGCCCGACGACGCCGTCGGGAGTAACGACTGGCATCCCCCGGTGAACTCCATCCGACTCGCCGCGATCAATTCTTAGCGACAGCGGAGTGGCGACCGGGTTGACTCCCACCACCCGTGCGGGAATCTGCGAGCCCGGTCCATTTTGGACATAGCCCAACATCCTCTTCAGACGCTCGTTTTCCGCGCGCGCTTCCTCCAGCTGATTCACTTTGGCGCGAAGCTGCTGGTTTTCCCCCTGCAGGGTGGTGTTCTCGTCGCGAACCCCGCGCAGTGCCGCGTAGCCGCGCCAGCCGTCTGCGGCGGTGTCCAGCGCAATCGAAAGTCCGCGCTGCAAAGGAGAGCTGATCGCCAGCACCGCGCGGTCCAGCCAATTAGGCTGTCTGGCCTTTCGTCCGTTGACCATGAAGGCGCCAAAGGGGTAGAGGAGCAGGACCGCGACCATCAGGATTTCTCGATACCGCTTAGGCGGAGGGGGCACTATCGACGGAGCCCGGGGGACGGAGGTGTAACATCTTCAAATCGCTTGCATTTTCCCGCTATCGATCCTACAGAGTCAAGGCGCGCTGATCTGAGCACCTAAACCAATTCCCAGTCAGCCTGCACCGAACAGCTGGCCTGTCACCAACTTCCTTCATCTCCTTTGCGGTCATGACCCCGGGTCTTCAGCCAAAGCAAATTTTATCCTACCTTTTCATCATCGCGATCGCAGTGGTCTTCATCCTTCAGTTTGGCCCGGGCAGCCGAGGGTGCGACGCGCCGCTGCGGCCGACGACCACCGCTTCGGCGGCGCTGGTGAACGGCAAAGAGATATCGCTGCGCGACTTCAACAGCGAATTCAATCAACGGATGCAATGGTTTCGGCTGCAGGGAAACCAAATTCCCGAGTCGCTAGCCCGCCAGCTCGGCCTGCCCCGACAGGTGCTCGACCAACTGGTCAGCACCGAGTTGCTTGCGCAGGAAGCCGAGCGCGAGGGAATCGTCGCGTCTGACGCGGAAGTTCGCGAAGTCATTCACAAAAATCCGGATTTCCAGCGTGACGAGAAGTTCGATCCCCAGCGGTACAAGACCGTCCTCCACGACTACTACCAAAGGAGCGAAAGCCAATACGAGTCGCAGCTGCGCCGTCGGATGTCCGCGGCCAAGATGCTGGAGCTGGTGGGATCAGCGGCGTCGGTCTCTGAGGATGAAGTCAAAGCAAAGTTCTACCGGGACGGAGACAAGGCGTCGTTGACCTTTGTGCGCTTTGCCCCTACCCAGTTCGCCGACCGGGTCGCGCCTCCGAAAGAGAACGAATTGCGGGCCTTCGCGGAATCTCACGCCAAGGAGATTTCCGATTATTACGAGTCCAATGTCTTTCTTTACCAAAGGCCGGAGGAAGTGAGCGCTCGGCACATTCTGATCAAGCTCGACAAGGACGCGACCGCTCAGCAGAAGGAGGAGGCGAAGAAGAAACTGGAGTCGATCCGCAAGGAGATCGACGCAGGGAAGGACTTCGCCCAGACTGCCAAGGAATACTCAGAGGACCTCGGAAGCAAGGACGCGGGGGGCGATTTGGGTTTCAACCCGCGCAGCGCATGGGTCCCGGCCTTTGCGGCGGCCGCCTTTTCCTTGAAGCCCGGTGAGATCTCCCAACCGGTGGAGACTCAGTTCGGCTATCACCTGATTAAAGTCGAGCAGAAGAAGCCTCCCACCCGCAAGGAGCTGAAAGAGGTTCAGAGCGAAATCGCTCAGCAGCTCTACACCAAGGAAAAATCCAAGGAGCTGGCGCAGCGGGAAGCGGACAAAGCGCTGGATGCCGCGCGAGCGGGAAAATCCCTCAAGGATCTTTATCCTCCGTCGGACGCGGAGGCGAAGAAAGACGAAAAGAAAGGCGCCGCCCAGCCGGCTCCAACTCGCAATCGCCCAACCGCAATGGACACGGGCTCCTTCAGCGTGGCCTCGGACACGATTCCGTCGATCGGGGCCGCTCCGGAGTTGCTGGCGGATTTGGCGAAGGTCGACAAGCCTCAGCTTTTGCCCAAGCTCTATTCTGCCGGAGAAGCTTGGGTAGTGGTCAACGTTACCGACCGCAAGCACCCGTCGGACTCGGAATTCACCGCCGAGAAGGATGCGCTGCAAGCGGAGGCTGCAAGGGCGAAACAGACGGAGCTGCGCGAATCGTTCATCAAGGCGTTGAAAAAGAACGCGACGATTGTGATCAACCAAGATCTGGTGGGCAGGACCGCCGACGCCAGCTAACAAATTGCCCGACGCGCTCCCAGGTCTCGTCTTGGCCTCGGCTTCTCCGCGCCGTCGAGAGCTTCTCGAACGCTTGGGTCTGCGCTTTACCGTACACGCGCCTGAAATCGACGAAGCGAGGGTTCCGGGAGAATTGCCTGAAGTCTACGTTCGACGCTTGGCCCTCGAAAAGTCCGCTCGGGTCTCCAAGCAATTTGCTGGAAAGATCGTTCTCGGCGCGGACACGGCTGTGGTCTTGGGCCAGGAGATTCTGGGAAAGCCACGCGATCAGCGCGATGCGGTTGGAATTCTGAGCCGGCTGGCCGGGCGAACGCACACGGTTTTGACGGGAATCGCGGTCTCCGGCCCTTTCCAGAATGCTGCCGTGGTGGCAACTAGCGTGGAGATTCGCAACCTCTCGGGCGAAGAGATCGAATGGTACGTCAGCACGAAGGAGCCCTTGGACAAGGCTGGGGCTTACGCGATTCAGGGCATCGGATCCTTCCTGGTCAAGAGCATCGAAGGAAGCTTTTCGAACGTGGTCGGCCTTCCGCTGGTCGAGACACTGGAAATGCTCCGCAGCAGCGGAATGGTATTTCCGTGGAGCGGCCGATGATCGATGTTTCCGCAAACCTCAAAGCAGTCGAGCAGAGAATCGCCGCCGCCTGTCAGCGTGCCAATCGGGCGCGAAACTCTGTTCAACTGCTCGCGGTTTCCAAGTTGCACCCAGCGGCCAGCATTCGCGCCGCCTACCAGTCGGGCCAGCGCGACTTCGGAGAAAACTATGCGCAGGAGCTTCGGGACAAAGCGGGGCAGCTGGCGGACCTTACCGACATTCGCTGGCACGCGATCGGCCCGTTGCAACTGAACAAGGCAAAATACGTCGCAAAGTTGGCCTATGCCTTTCACGCGCTCGATCGAACGGAGCTTGCCGAAGAGCTTTCGAAAAGGCGCGCCGGGCCTGTGCTGCGCTGCTATCTCGAGCTGAATCTGGCCGGAGAGTCGACCAAGAGCGGCGTCGCGATATCGGAACTGGACGCGACGCTGCCCCGAATCTCCGCCCTACCCCATCTCAAAGTAGCGGGTCTGATGTGCCTTCCGCCGCTCGGGATGGACCCTGAGTCGTCCAGACCGTTTTTCCGTTCACTTCGCGAGGCGGCGCAAAAACACGGCCTTTCCGAGCTGTCGATGGGAACCACCCACGACTTCGAGGTCGCGATCGAGGAAGGAGCAACAATCATTCGAGTGGGCAGCGCAATCTTCGGCGAACGGCCCGGCTAAGTCGTGAGGAGTTTGAGCCTGCCGCTCTCGGTGACCTTTACCAAAAAACCGGCTCCGCAATAATTGCAGGTCACTTCGTCCCCAGGCTCAAACGGCGGATCGCACGGATTGTTGGCGTTACAGTCAGGGCACTCGAACTCCGCGAATTTTGACTTCCCCGATTTAGAGCCAGTGTCTTCATCGTCGCTGTCTTTTTTGGCGGGCGACATCAGCGGCAGACGTTAACGCACGAAAGTCCTTCAGTCATCGTTTGGCTTGCGCGGGGGATCCACTGGACCGACATCGGAGCCAAGTTCACACCAACGATGAGGCTTCTCTTGCTTGCAATGGGATCATCCCTTTTGGCGCGCGATCCCGCCCCGGGCTGGGCTCGGGTCGTGTCGTCGCTCGTCAAGATCCGTCCCGGGCAAATTCCTACCGGGTCCACCACCGCCAACCTCGCTGCGGCTCGCGGCGAGTGCCAAGGCTTTCAGATCTCCGTTCCTCCGCCGGCGGAGAAGGTTCGCGCTTCGGCCTCGCCATTGAGTGGTCCCGGAAAGGCGATCGAGCTGCGCCTGTATCGGGAAGAATGGATCGATGTGCGTACGCCGTCGAACATCGAGGGAAAGTCCGGGCTATGGCCCGACCCTTTGATCCCATTGGTCGACTCCTACGCCAACGAGAGTCGAAGGGCCGTTCCGGCAAATTCGGAATCCGGCCGACCGCTGGTCTTCTACGCGGAGATCTGCGTTCCGCTTTTGCAGCAGGCTGGCGAGTATCGCGGAAACGTGCGCCTGACGGCGGATCAGAAGGAGCCGGTGGCGTTAGACATCAACCTGAAGGTCCAGTCATTCCAAATTCCTCCCACTTCTTCCCTGTCCAATACCTTCGGTCTTTCGCTGCTGAGCATTGCCCGCGGACATCAGCTGACGGCGGACGGGCCCGAGGCTCGGCAGTTGCTGCGTCGCTACGCGCGCGCCTTGCTCGCGCATCGGGTGAGCGCCCATGGCCTCTCGATGCAGCCTCCGCGCGTCTCGATCCGGGCAGGCCAGCCGCTCGTGGATTTTTCTGGTTACGACCAGGAAATGGCCGGCTTTTTCGAGGGCAGAGAGCTGGCCTCGGGCGCCCACTTCACCACGGCCGAAGTTCGCGAGAGCCCGGTCGCGCTCTCCGAAGAACAACGATCCTCGTACTACCGCGCTTTCGCCGAGCATTTTCGGCAGAAGAAATGGCCGGCCCTGCTCTTCTACTATGCGAAGGACGAACCCCGGCCCGAGGACTACCCACTCGTCATCCGCCAGGCTCGATTGGTTCACCGGGCAGGACCAATTCCGGTTCTGCTCACAGCGCCGTTTTCGGAAACCTGGAAGGGGGTGGCGGATATTCTGTGTCCCAACCTGAATTGCTTCTTTCCGCGGCCGGGGCCGTTGACGTGCTCCGCGATACAGTCCGCGGATTCGCTGCGCGCGCTCTTGAAAGGCATTCAGGTGTGGTGGTACCAAAGCTGCACCGCGCATGGGTGCGGTCAGATCCCGCCGCGCGCCGAAGAGCAGCAGGCGTACAGTGGATGGGCATCCTACATGGTAGACCACCCGGCTACCCTCAACCGCGCGATGGGACCGCTGGCATTCCTGGCAGGGGTCGACGGGGAGCTCTATTTCGATACGGTCTTCGCGTACAACCGCAAGGATCCCTGGGAGGACGTGTACGAGTTCGGCGGCAACGGGGATGGAACGTTCTTTTACCCCGGGATTCCTTCTCGAATCGGAGGCAAAACGCACATTCCGATCGAATCGCTCCGCCTCAAACACCTGCGCGACGGCCTGGAGGATTTCGAGTATCTGCGCCTGCTGAAGGAGCTCGGCGACGAGGCTCTTGCCAGGCGGTTGGTCCGCCAGCTCGCTCGTTCGGGCTACCAAATCGAGAGAGATCCGGTCGTTTGGGAGCGGACCCGAGAAGAGATGGCGGTCCGGCTTAAGGTATTGTGGGAGAAACGAATGGCTAATGCGCCCTGATGCTCCCGCTTCTTACTGCCCTGATCGCGCTTTCAATCTCCAATCCCCCATCGGACTGTCCGCCGCTGCCTGATTTGCGGCGTCCCTTGGCCTTCGGGCCAGGTGAGATGCTCGCTTTTGACCTGGATGCGCTTGGAGCGCGCGCCGGCAAAATGACAGTCCGCGTGCTGCCACAAAAGGACGGACAACTGCCGATTCAAGCGGAAGCGGAAACCAATACCTTCTTTTCAAAAGTACGCCGGGTAAAGGGAACCGCGACCAGTTACCTCAACCCAAAGAGCTTGAGACCCGCCCGATACGTCGAGGATGCACTGGAGAACGGAATTCGCAAGACCGCAGAGGTGGATTTTCGGGCGAAAGACCACAGCGTCAAAGTGAGCTACAAAACCGACGAGCGGGCTGAACAGGCGCAATTTCGCTATGCGAACGATGGGTTGGACGCAGCCGGCGCGATTTTTCTGATCCGACAGCTCCCCTTTCGCCCAGGAGGAACCGTCTGCTTTGATGCGTACGGGGTCCGCAAGCTGTGGCGGGTCACTGGGAAAGTGGAAGGCAAGGAGCGGGTCACCCTGCCGTTGGGTGAGTTCGATGCTTGGCACCTTTCGGGAATGGCGGTGCGCCTGGATGACCCGAAACACCGCCGCGAAATCCACGTCTGGATCTCCGACGACGCACGCCGGCTACCTCTTGCGGTGATGGGCGTGATCGATCTGGGAACAATCCGGGCCACCTTGACCGAAGTTGCGCGACCGGGCGAGAAGCGAAGGCGCGCCGAGGGCCAAGAGAGTTTGAAGTGGTAGGCGACTCTAGATCAGGCCCCGCGCGCGCCTGATCTGATCGATCGTCTTGTTGTACTCGATGTCGAACGCGGACGTACCTTCCTGAAGATGCTTGAGGCGGGTACGCGCCTCGCGATCGATCTCTTCATCGACGTCGAGGTGCTTTTTCATGATCGCGAAAATCTTTTGGCGTATCACGTTGTCCGCGGCGTAAACCTCTTCGATGTTCCGGCTGATCAGGAGAAACTCGATCATCTGATTGATCACGTATTCGATGCCTTCATCGCCCATCTTGAAGCCGCGAACGTCGGCCATTTCGCGCTTGACCTGGTTGAATTTGCTGTAGTCGTAGCCCCTTCGTTCCAGGGCTTCGCGCGTCGCTTGATTGACGCGCTCCTCGTTCGCCAGGTACTCGCGCATGATCGCCGACAAGTCCATCTCCGCATCGGCGATGCGCAGCGGTTCTACCTCCAGATCTCCATCCTGCATCAGCTTCTGGATGCTCTCGCGGGAGATGATCGGTATCACCTTGGGGTACAGCCTCATAAACCTCTTTCTTTGATCCCTATTCTACAACTCTTGAACAATGAGTCCGCTATAAATCACCGGCAAGGTCAGTCGCAATGAAAAACCCGGACTGTTAAACACCTACACCGCCTTGGCGTCTTCCAACGAGGCTTCCCGCACTTCGTCTTCAGCCTGGACCTTCTCCAACGCCTCGCCGTGCAAGAAGGCGTGAATCCGCTCCGCCACCGCTGAGCCCAGGCCCTCGACTGCAGCCAATTCCTCAATCGTAGCCTCTCGGACGCGCTTCAGCGAGCCAAAATGTTTCAAAAGTGTCCGCTTGCGGCCTTCGCCTACCCCGGGGATGTCCTCGAGCGCAGAACGAAGATTGCGCCGGCGCATCAGCTGCTGCTGAAAGGTGATCGCAAAGCGGTGCGCTTCGTCCCTCAGGCGGGTGAGTAGGAACAGCTCAGCAGAATTCTGGGGGAGGACAATCGGGTCTTTTCGGTTGGAGACGAACACCCGCTCGGGGCTGCGCACCGCGCTCGATTCGCTCCCCTCGTCTTCCAACTCGCGGCTTTTGGCGAGCGCGACCATCTCCACGCCCTCCACCGCGGCATCTTTCATCGCCGCCAAGCCGGAGGCGAGCTGTCCCTTTCCACCGTCGATCACGATCAGGTTGGGCAAGTCATTTTCGCGCAGTCCGCGGCTCAGCCGCCGCAGCAGCACCTCGTGCATGCTGGCGAAATCGTCCTGCGCGTGCAGGCTTTTGATCTTGAATCGCCGATAGCGCGACTTGTCGATCTCGCCGTTGGTCATCGCCACCTGGGAAGCGACGATGCTCGAGCCCTGGAAGTGCGAGACGTCATAGCACTCGATCCGCTCCGGAAAACTGGAGAGATGGAGCCGGCGCTGCAGGCTCTCTAACAGATGGGAGGTCTCGTCTTTGGTGCGCTTTCTTTCCTGAAACGCCTGCTCCGCGTTTTGCCGGCTCATCTTCACCAGCTCGAGCTTCTCTCCGCGCCGAGGAACCAAAACCCGGACTTTCTCGCCCTTGCGCTCCGAGAGCAGCTCCGCCAGACCGACCAACTCGCCGACGTCGATCGGAAGGAGAACTTCCTTCGGCACGAAATTGTCATTGGCGTAGTAGAGATTCACGAACGAGGCGAGTAACTCGGCATCTGGAAACTCCTGTCCGCTGAATGGGAACGCCTGGCCGCCGGTGATTCGACCCCGCCGGACATAAAGCGCATAAATCAGCAGCCGGTCCGCTTCTCGGTAGAAACCAAAAACGTCCTGGTCAATCAACTCCGAGAGAGCGACCTGTTGCCGCTCCAGGCTTCGCTCGATCGCGTACAGCTGATCCCGCACCCGCGCGGCCTCTTCGAACTTCAGCTTTGCCGCCGCGTCCTTGATCCGCCAGCGCAGACCTTCAACCAGCTCCTGAGCCTTTCCCTCTAGGAATAGCACCACCTCATCCACGCTGCGGCGGTACTCTTCTTCGGGAATTGGGTAGACGCAGGGAGCGGGACAACGCCCGATTTGATAGAGCAGGCACGGTCGGCGGCGGTTCGCCAGCGCATAATCGGAGCAGGTGCGCAGCTGAAAGTACCGGTTGATGATTCGCAAGGTCTCGCGGATCGCGCTCGCCGACGAGTACGGACCGAAGTAGTGAGCGCCGTCTCGCTTGAACCGCCGCACTACTTCCAGTCGCGGATAGGGATGCGCGACGTCGAGCCGCAGGCAAATGAAATTCTTGTCGTCGCGCAGCTGGACGTTGAAGCGAGGCTTGTGCTTCTTGATCAACTCGTTCTCGAGAAGCAGCGCCTCCTTCTCGTTCCGAACCAACACCGTATCGACATCCTCGAGGAGCCGATCCAGAAGCGGGATGAAGGCTCGCGAGTCGGATCCCGCCGGGTTGAAATACGAGCGCACCCGACTTCGCAGATTCACCGCCTTGCCGACGTAGAGGACTTCCTGGTCTCGGCCCTTCATCAGGTAGACGCCAGGACCGGTGGGAAGCCGGGCCAGTTTCTCTTCCAGCTTCGCGTCCACCCGGGTTACCTCCTGCGGCGCAGCCGAGACGGAGGCCCCTTGCGGATCCGCGGCTTCTCCTCTCGTTTGCGGGCAGCGGCGAGCAAGGCTTGGGATGGCGGCTGCAGCCCGAGATCCATCTCCTTCAGCAGCACCAACTTGTCCCGCAGCTCCGCCGCCTGCTCGAACTCCATTTGATCCGCCGCCTGCTGCATGTTGCGGGTGTACTCGGAAATCAAGTTCTGGATTTCACTCTTGCTCAAGGGTCGATCGCCGCTCTCGGCCGCGGTCGGAAGGGTATAGGAGTCCATCCGATAGAGCTGCGCTGAAAGATCGAGAATGTTCTTCCTCACCGATTGAGGAGTGATGCCCGCGTCCTGGTTGTGCTTTTTTTGGATTTCGCGCCGACGATTGGTTTCATCGATTGCTACCCTCATCGAGTCGGTGACCACGTCCGAGTACATAATCACCTTACCCTTGAGGTTTCGCGCCGCCCGCCCGATCGTCTGGATCAACGACACGTGGGAGCGGAGAAAGCCTTCCTTGTCGGCGTCGAGAATTGCAACCAACGAGACCTCCGGGATGTCCAATCCCTCGCGCAGGAGGTTGATTCCAATCAGCACATCGAATTCGCCACGGCGCAGATCCCGGATGATCGCCGTTCGCTCCAGCGCATCGATGTCCGAGTGGAGGTACTGCACCCGTACCCCCACGTCCGCGTAGTACTCGGTCAGATCCTCGGCCATTCGCTTGGTGAGGGTGGTTACCAATACCCGTTCCTTCTGGGCAGCCCGCTTCCGGATCTCCTCGAGAAGATCATCCACCTGATTGCCGACCGGACGCACCTCGACCTCCGGATCGATCAGACCGGTTGGCCGGAGGATCTGCTCGACGATCACCCCGCGACTCTTCTGCAGCTCGTACTCGGCCGGAGTAGCGGAGACGAAAACTGCCTGCGGCACCATCGACTCGAACTCATGAAACTTGAGCGGGCGATTGTCCAGGGCGGAGGGGAGACGAAACCCGAACTCCACCAGCGTCTCTTTGCGGGAGCGATCGCCTCGAAACATCGCGCCAATCTGCGGGATCGTCTGGTGGCTTTCGTCGATGAAGACGAGCAGGTTTCGGGGGTAGTAGTCGAGCAGACACGGGGGAGCCTCCCCCGGCGCTCGTCCAGAAAGGTGGCGGGAATAGTTCTCAATCCCGTTGCAGAACCCCAGCTGTTCGATCATCTCGAGGTCGAACAGGGTCCTTTGCTCCAAACGCTGCGCTTCGACCAGCTTGTTTTGCCCCTTCAGCTCGCGAAGGCGATCTCCAAGCTCCTCGCGAATGCCCAAGATCGCGTTTCGACGCTGCTCCTCCTCGGTGACGTAGTGGCTACCCGGAAAAATCACCACCTTGTCCAGCTGACTCAGCGAAATGCCGCGCAGCGGATCGAATTCGGTAATCTGCTCCACCTGGTCGCCGAAGAATTGGATCCGAATCGCTCGGTCCTCTTCGTAGGCCGGGAACACTTCCACCGTGTCGCCCCGAACCCGGAAAGTCCCGCGATGGAAGTCGGCGTCATTGCGCTCGTATTGGCATTCCACCAGCCGACGGAGGAATCGGTCCCGCCCAAGCTCGCTGCCCCGCTCGACGGTAATCGCCATCTCCACGTAGACCCGTGCGGTGCCCAAACCATAGATGCAGGACACCGAGGCGACGATCAGCACGTCATTTCGGGTGCGCAGCGAGTGCGTCGCCGAGTGGCGCATTCGCTCGATCTCGTCATTAATCGAGGAGTCCTTCTCGATGTAAGTGTCGGAGGAGGGGACGTATGCCTCGGGCTGGTAGTAGTCGTAGTAGCTGACGAAGTACTCGACTGCGTTTTCAGGAAAAAGATCCTTGAACTCGCCGTACAACTGGGCAGCCAGGGTCTTGTTATGGGCGATTACCAGCGTCGGACGATTTGCCGCCGCGACGACGTTGGCCATCGTGAAGGTCTTCCCCGATCCGGTGACTCCCAACAGAGTCTGGTAGCGGTCTCCGCGTACCACGCCCTCGGCGAGCTCATTGATCGCACGCGGCTGATCGCCCTGAGGCTGGTAGTCACTGACGAGGTTGAAATTGCCCATTCCATTCCTAATAACACCCGCTCAGGGGGTAGAACCCTTCGCTGAGGTCAGCGCTTTCTTGCGGGCGGACTCGAATTCGTCCCCTTTTTGCCATTCCGGCATCGCCTTCGCCTGGGCGACTTGGTAGCCCAGATGAAAGCACAGTTGCACGTCCTGCACCGCCCCCGAGAGGTCCCAATCCTCGGTGAGCTCATCGGAGGGCTGATGGTAATGGGTGGCTTCCCAATGCTCGCGCTGCTGCTTGCCCCACCCCGGCGGATGGCCGATGTAATCCATACCATCTTTGACATAGGCCGACGGCACGCCCGCCTTGGCAAAATTGAATTGGTCGGATCGGTAGAAGTAACCCCGATCCGGCAGGGGATCGCCGACCACCATCCGCTTCTGCATCGCGGCCAACGCGCGGAGGTACTGATCCAGGTTCGACTTCCCCAAGCCGATCATCGCGACGTCTCGAGTCCGGCCGAGAATATTCACCCCGTCGATGTTGATCTCCGCGGCTATCTGACCGGCCGGGACCGGCAGATGCTTCACCAGGTACTCCGAGCCAAGCAACCCGGATTCTTCCGCCGCGACCGCGGCGAAGTACACCGTCCGCTTCGGGGCTTTGGGCATCCGCGAAAATGCCTGGGCGATCGCGAGCACCGCGGAAACCCCGGAAGCGTTGTCAACCGCGCCGTTGTAGATATTGTCTTCGCCGGGCCTCGCTCCTTGCTTGATGCCCAGGTGATCATGGTGTGCGGTGTAAAACACGGCTTCACGTGAAAGCTTCGGATCGCTTCCGGGGAGGACTCCAATCACGTTCTCGGTCTGCGTCCGGCGCAAGGTGCTCGAAAACGAACTGGAGAGGGTAACGCCTAAGGGAACCGGTCGAAAATCACGCTTCTCCGCTGCCTCGCGAAGCGCGTCCAAATCCTTCCCACCCAGCGCCGCGATTCGCTTGCTCGCGTCCTCGGTTGCCCAGGCGCGCATTTGGAGGTGTTGACCTCCAGTGTGCGGCAAATCGAACAGCTCGCCGGACCAGGAGGTGCGCACCACTTGCCAGGGGTAGCCGGCGGAATGGGTGGTGTGAATGATGATCGCCCCCGCGGCGCCGGTCTTCGCCGCGCTCTCGTACTTGTAATCCCAACGGCCATACCAAAGCCGGGTTTTGCCCGCGAACAGGTTGGGGTCATTCTCCGGATCGTTATTCATCATCAGCAGAACCTTCCCCCGCAGATCCATTCCCTTGTAGTCGTCCCATTGGTATTCCGGAGCGACGATCCCATAGCCCACGAACACCACCTCGGCGTTCTCGATTTTCGTTAGCTCCTGTTGTCGACCGGTGACCGCCATGAACTCGTCGGCGTGTTTGAGATCGAGCTTCTTGCCGTCTCCCGAAAACGACAGCGTCTCCGGATGACCGTTGGTGGCGACCAACTCGAGCGACTGGTAGAAGCCTTTCGAGCCGGCAGGCTTCAGCCCCAGCATCTCGAACTGGGCCGCGACGTATTGCTCGGCCAGCTGGTCGCCTCGGGTGGACGCGCCTCTACCCTCGAGCAGATCGGACGCCAGAAAACGGACGTGAGCACGCAAGACATCTTGGGTGATGCTCGCGGCGGCGGATTTTTCAGCGGGAGAAACGACGATCGTTGGAGCGGCCCCGATCGCGAGCCCAACCAGCGCCAAAGGCAAGAGAACTTTCATGGCCGGCCGCCATAGCACGCGAACGTTGCGCCGCCTAGCTCGACACCTTCCAGAGAGTCTTGTCGGATTTGTCCATGACCTCCACGCCCAGGGCCTTGAGCTCGTCGCGGATCCGGTCCGCCTCGCGAAAATTCTTCTCGAGCCGCCAACGTGCCCGCTCGGCGATCAGCTTCTCTACTCGGGCCGTGTCGATGCCCTTGGCCTTCACTACCCGATCGCGCCGGCGGATCAGCCAGGCGGTCGGATCATCCCTGAATAGCCCGATAATTGCGGAGATTTTTCGTACCTGCTCCCGAAGTCGCGCCAGCGTCCTTCCCACTTGCGCCTTGTCCTTTGCCGGCGGCCGCTCGAGCAGCGTGTTGATCGAGGTAAACAGCGAGGCAATCACCGCGGTGGCGCCCGCACTGTTGAAATCATCGTCCATCAGCAGCTCGAACTCGCGAAGGTAGCGGTCGGTGTCCTCAGACAGTGGGCCTTCCCCAAAGTCGCGATTGGCGATCCGCTCGTCCACCTGCGCCAGGGTTTCATAGAAGTACTGCATCCGGGCTTCGGCATCCGCCAGCGACTTGTCGGAGAACTCGAGCTGATTTCGATAGTGGGTGGACAAGAAGAACAAGCGCAGCGCCTCGGGATCCACTTTGGCGAGCGCATCTCGCAACAGCACTACGTTTCCCAGACTCTTGGACATCTTCGCACCCTCGAGGTCCAAAAAACCGCTGTGCAACCAGTATCGGGCGAAGGGTTTGTGAAAAGCCGCCTCGCTTTGAGCGATCTCGTTCTCGTGGTGCGGAAAGATTAAATCGCGACCGCCGCCGTGCACGTCGAAGCTTTGACCAAGATATTTGGCGGCCATCGCCGAGCACTCGATGTGCCAGCCCGGCCGGCCCCTACCCCAGGGACTTTCCCAAAAGGGCTCCCCCGGCTTTGCCGCTTTCCAGAGCGCGAAATCCAAAGGCTCGCGCTTTTGCTCACCCGGCTGGACGCGCTCGCCCGCGCGCAACTCGTCGAGGTTGCGCTTCGAAAGCTTCGCGTACTGAGGATACTTGGAGACCGAGAAGTAGACGTCGCCTTGAGAGGGATAAGCGTAACCCCCCGCCACAAGCTTCTCGATCATTGAGATGATCTCCGGAAGGTGCTGACTGACGCGCGGCTCGAAGTCGGGGGCGATCAGCCCCAACGCAGCCGACTCTTTGTCGAATTCGGCGATGAACCGATCAGCGAGCGCGAATGGCTCTTCGCCGGTTTGTTTCGCGGCCTGGATGATTTTGTCGTCCACATCGGTGTAATTGCGGACGTAGGTCACCTTGAAACCGCGGTGGAGCAAATAGCGGACGATCACATCGAACGAGGTGAAGGTGCGCGCGTTGCCGATGTGAACGTGGCCGTAAACCGTGGGCCCGCAGACGTAAACCCCCACTTCCATCGGTTTGATCGGAACCAGGTCTTCCTTCTGACCGGATAGGGTGTTGAAGACCTTGAGCGGTCGCGCAGGCGCGCTCATCCTCCACCGTCCACTGCTTCGCGCGAAGGCTTCAGGGAACGCAGGCGGTGCCGGAGATTCCGCCACAAAAACCACCCATTGAAGGCGCCGAACGCGAGCAGGATGGCGGACACCGAAATGGTTTTGAGATCCGACCGCGGTCGCTCTCCTTCGAGCAGAATCCAAAGGCCGCCATCTCGCGGCTGGAGCTCTCCCATTTGAGCGAGCTGTTGGATGCTCTCCGCGTGGGTGGGTGCGTCGGCCTGAGCGATCAGTCGACCCCGAACCGCAAACGGCGTCTGGTTCGGTTGCGGCGGGGCCTTTCCAGGAACCTGCTCCTCACCGGGTAAGGGCCTGCGCTGGACAGCGATCGGCGTTCCTCGAAGACCGACCACCACATCGCGTTTGCCGTTGCGAATTTCGTACACCCCGCGCCGAGTCGGTGTCCCATGGATCTGCGCGTACTGGTTCGACACAAGCTGCTCGAATCGGTAGGCCCCCTCCGTGCCAAGCGCCAGTGGAGTGGCGGACGCGAAAAAGAACTTGAGGTCCGGCCATTGGCGAACAAGCAGGAAACTCACCGCCGCAATTGCCAAGACGGAGACGGGGATCGACACCCCGACGTAATTCCTGTGAGCCAGCCTGCCTTCCAGCTCTGCGATCCGCTCTTCCCGCTCTCGCTGGCTGAGGCCGTTTGAGCTCATCCGGGACTGCCCGCCGCGGGACCGCCGATCTAGACGATGCTGAAGATCCTCTTCAGATCCGACTCGATCTCGTCCTCGCTACACTGCTTGGCGAGAGAAAGCTCCTTGATCAGCAGCGAACGGGCGGTATCGAGCATCTTCCGCTCGCCAAATGACAAATCCTTGTCGCCTTTGAGCAGATACAGATCTCGCAGCACCTCGGCGATTTCGAACACCGAGCCGGTCTTGATCTTCTCCATGTATTCCCGGTACCGGCGATTCCAGGTCGTGGAGTCGACCGAAATGTCCTTTTCCCGAAGGATGGAATAGACCTGCTTCACGTCCTCGTCGCTGATGATTTCACGCAGCCCCACCGAGCCCACCTTGTTGATCGGGATCATGATTCGCATCCCGTTCTCAAGGATCCGCAGGACGTAGAAGGACTGACGCTGACCAGCCACCTCCGTGTGCTCGATTCCCATCACCTCGCCAACGCCCTGCCCCGGGTACACGGCCTTGTCGCCAGTCTTAAAGCTTGTCTGCACCTTGCCTCCTTGTAGGTAAATTTCTTATCGGTAAAATAGTAAGATTAATTATACTTACCATAAAATTCGTCATTTCGCAAGAACTTTGCTTGACGGCTCTCTTGCTCCAGGCGTACGGTTTTTTGTTTCCTCTGTCGCCCGCCGATCCGCTGGATAAAGGCCGTGTAATCTCAAGGTATTTGGGGTCGGGCGTTGGCGCAGAACCGAGCTTCATGGCGTTGGCTGGGATTGCGCCCAGCTTTTTTCCCAGCCGTTAGCCTCGCATTAGGAACGCTGCTAGGCGGCGGGGCAGCCTCTCGAGGCAATGCCGTCATTCTGGCGACTTCCGGCGCTTTCGCGCTGGCATCCGTGGCACTGCGCGGACGGACCGGTGGCCACCTGTGCATGCTGGTCGCTCTAGCCGCAGCGGGGCTCGGATTGGCAAATCTCGAGGCGAGAGTCCTAGCGCCCCCCGGGCTTGACCGAGGGGAGCCCGTTCGGCTGGAAGGCGTGATCGAAGACGTCTTGCCGCTGGAAGGGAGAACTCGGCTCCAGATTGCCGTCGCCCGAGCGCCTGACTTTGAGCCATCGCCGGCGCGTTTTCGGGTCCGGATCTACGCGTTCGGAACCCTGCCGGCTCTGTACCCGGGCCAGCGGGTACTGTTCCCTGCCCAGCTCAAGCGGGATGCTCCAGCAGACAATCCCGGGCAGTGGGACCTCTCCGGCTTTCGCTTGAGGCACGCCCTCCTCTTCACCGGAAGCCTGGACGGTCGCCGCCTGGTGGTGTTGTCGCCCCCTGCGGGCTGGCGAGTTTGGCTGAGCGACGTCCAACGGAGACTTTCGTGGCGGGTGCGAGCGTTGGCGCCCAGCCCGGAAGCCGCATCGCTCTATTTGACGCTTGCCGCCGGTCTTCGAGCCGATCTGGGAGAGGAGTTGGAAAATCGGTTCGCGCTTAGCGGATTGGCGCACGTGCTGAGCGTCAGCGGCTTGCACGTGGCCGTCCTCGCGCTCCTCACGCTCAAGCTGCTGCGCTTTCTGGCTGTCCACCTCTGGACCGGCTCCCGGCGCCACGATGCGCGCCGCTTGGCCGCGCCGATCGCGGTGCCGTTCGTTTGGGCGTACGTGATCTTCACGGGAAACCAGCCACCCGCGATTCGCTCCGCGGTGATGGCGACTATTTTCCTCGTGGGAATGGGATTGTGGGAGCACTCGGATGCGCTCAACAGTCTGGCGATCGCCTGCGCGGCGCTGCTGTTGGTGGATCCCTCCGGGATAGCGGACCTGTCGCTTCAGCTCTCGTTCATCGCGGTTCTCAGTCTGATTCTGCTCACGCCGGCGATTCGCGGCTGCCTCAGAATTCCCGAGGCCAACCCGCAGCTGGAGGATGGCTGGAAGCTGCGGGTCCATCGCTGGGTAGACCAGGGAGTCGAAACGCTTTGCGCAAGCGCGGCGGTGACCGCGGCAGGCGCTCCGCTGATTGCCTCCACCTTTCACCGCGTGAGCTTCGCTGGACTGTTCTCGAACGTCATCTGCCTGCCGCTTTGCGGGCTGCTGACGATCTTGGCCGCTTCGGGCGCGGGAGCGTTCGTGGTTTGCCCAGCGCTGGCCACCCCGCTGCTGTGGGCCGGGGGCTGGGCTTCGGCACTGCTACTCAAGCTGGTCGACGTCTTTGCGGCTCTGCCCGGCGCCGCAATGGCAGTGCCCTCCCTGGCAATGCCAGAGGCTCTCGTTTTTTATCTTTGCTTGGGGACCTTCGCTCTGGCGGAGGGCCGGTGGCGATGGATCGGTCTTGGTGCTCCGTCGGTCTTCCTGTTGCCGATCGCCTGGTCGCTCTTGCCCTTTTCGGGGGGCTTGTCGGTGACGTTTCTCGCGGTTGGCCACGGGGATGCCATCGTTTTGAGCTCAGGCGGCAGACACGCCCTGGTGGATGGCGGCGGGGTGCCTTCCGGCGCCGATACCGGTCGCAAGTTCGTGATTCCCTTCCTTCGAGAGAAGCAGATTTACCGTCTGGATCTTGCCGTGCTTTCTCATCCCCATCCCGACCACGCGCTTGGGTTGGCTTCGACGCTGCGGGAGGTGCCGGCCCGGCGCCTCTGGGTTTCTGCGAGCGCACCGCCGGGAGATCTGACGCGGAAGGTGATCGAAGCGGCGGTCGGCGCCACCGTCGAGGCGGTGGAGCAAGGTCATCCATCGCTACGGCTCGGAGAGGCGCAGATCGACGTCCTCGGGCCGCCGGCAGATTCGCTCTTGCTCAAGGGTCTCAACGACCGCAGCGTGGTGCTTCGAGTCCGCCATCAGCAAGTGAGCTTTCTGCTTACCGGCGACATCGAAGCCGATGGCGAGCAGCTGCTCACGCCCGGAACGACAACCGTCCTGAAGGCGCCCCACCATGGATCTCGTACCTCCTCAACCTCGGCCTTTCTTGAGAAAGCGGGGCCGAGATTCGTCGTCTTTTGCGTCGGGCGGGGCAACCGATTTGGTTTTCCGAACGAGGCCGTAGTGCGGCGGTATCGCGCCATCGGCTCCGAGTGCTTTCGCACCGATTTCGATGGCGCAATTGCTTTCGAGAGCGATGGCCGCGACGTTCGGTGGAAAACCTTTCATCCTCACGCTCCGAATGCCGAGCCGCGTCCCATTGCCCATTCCGAGGGCGGTTGACATGATGGCGCGGTGATCCCGGAAGACCTGGACCTGGAGCAACTCACCAGGCAGCTCATCGAGGTCCTCGGCTCGGCCGAACCGAAGGGATATTTGCGCGGAAAGGCGCAAATGCGAGACGCCTTGGTGCAGGCGATGGGCTTTTCTCAGCTGGCGGCGGAGGAGCTGATCGACACCCTCGAGTTGAGAGGATTTCTCAAGTTCCTCGGCGACACCTCGGAGCGTTCCGAGGCCGACTCGCGCTGGGAGATTTTGCCGCGACCGCAGTTCTAATCGAAGACGAGCCAGCCGAACCGCGGCAGGTGGTGAAAATCTCCAACGTAGAGAGGCGAAAACGCTTGCCCCTCCACCCTCTGTCGATCGAGGTGCTCGAGTCGATAGAGATTGAACCTCCAGCGATCCCCGGGGCGAGGGGGAACGTGGGGAACCTCGGCGAGCCGTTGAATCGGGATTGCCATTTCCACGCTCCATCCTTCGTCGCGGTCGGAGGGATCGTTGATCGTTCCGCGCACTCGCACTGCGCTCTTCACTCCGCTGTCCCAGCTGGTGTCCATGCCTTGGCGGCGCGCCGGAAAATAAGCGTCGAAGACGGTGTTGTTGGGAGAGACTTCGATCTCGTTATAGGTGCGACCATCGCCGTTGGCATCGATGAAAATCTCGACCACTTCCTCGTTGTAGATCGGATCGTCTCGCTTCATCAGCGTGCCCCAGACGTCGGGATCCTCGCAGTCGAACGCCACGTACAGATGCTGATCGTCGTACAGCAGCCGCGCTTCGGTTCGAACTGAGGTCTTACGCCCATCGAAGCTGTTGACCAGCTGGACCGACCGGGCCTTCGCCCAGACCGGGTCGTTGAGGCTTCCGTCGATCACCGGGGGCTTCGAGGTGCGCACGACGTGGTACTCCGGCAGCGATTCGCTTTCGACAGCAAGGGACGGACCCAGCATTCGGTTCTGGCCATCTTGCATCTGGGGCTGATCCACCGGCAGCCGCTGGTCCCCGTGCCAAAAGCCCAGCATCACGCGCAGCTGAGCCGGGGCTCCGATCGGGATCGGGACCGCGTGAACATCTTCGATCACCTTGCCGATGGGCCAGGATTCGAGGGGCATCTGCCCTTCCTGAATTTCATGGTCCGCATTGACCACGAGCTGGCCGGTGACCGAGTCGACCACGTGTACGAACAGGCCAAACCCGCCCGGAGGCCTGGCCTGGGCCTGGAAATAGTGACCGAGCACGATGCGCTGCCCCGGCTTGACACTAAGAGGAGCTCGCGACCCCAAGTAGATGATGGTCCCATTGGCCCAGGTCCCCCCGCTTTGAAAGGTCAGTGGAGGAGGAGCGTCGAGAAGCCGCCCGATCGACTGTCGTGCCGTGCCGGCTCGATTCTTGGGCCCTGCCTGCTCATCGCGGCAGCTCAAGGTTGCGGCGATCAGAACCCAAAGAAGGTTCCAGGACAGGCCGCGCGCCGACTGCCTATCCATTGCGCGAGCTAGGAGCGATTGGGTGAAAGACCGGCGCGCTCGATCAGCAGATTCATCAAGCGCCGGTGGTGTTTGAAGAAGCTGGTGAAGTGGACAAAACGGCCCTTGCCGCGAATTGCGTAGACCGTCACCGGGCCGGGCAAAACGTCGACGTTGCGGATGTCCTGAAAGCTCAAGTGCTCGGTCCGCATGATGCCCCGGTATGTCACTCCCGCCCCGTCGACAAAAATCGCGGTTCGCGCGTAGTACGTCAGCGAGAGCGCGAAGAACAAAACGAAGAAGAGGGCGGAGAGAAAAGTCCGTGCCGGCACCCGGTCGAACTGGGTCAAGTAGATGAGCACTGCGCACCAGAGCATCCCCGCCGCTGCCATCGCCGCCGCAAGTACCTTGCGCGGCCTGAAGATTTCTGGCTCGGCTTGGGAAAAGCCACTGGGCATAAACCAAGGTTAGTCTTGCGCGAAAAAGACCGCCATTGCGACCGTAATACGAAGTCTAAGATACTGAATCCCTGGCTTTTTTGGCAGGGACTTGCTCGCCCGGTGGCTTAGGTTCGAAACGGGTTCTGCAGCAGGATGGTTTCTCCTCGGTCCGCCCCGACAGAGACACAAACCACCGGGATTCCGCACAACTCCTCGACGTAGTGAACGTAGCGTTTGGCATTCGCCGGCAGCTCGTCGAAGGTGCGGACGCCCGCAAGACTCTCATCCCATCCAGGAAGCGTCTCGTAGTTCGGTTTGGCGCGCTCAAGATCGTCCGGGTCTCCGGGAAGTTCGGTGACCTTCTGTCCGTCAAGCTCGTAGCTGGAGCAGATGCTGATCGTTTTGAGGCCGGACAACACGTCCAGCTTGGTCATCGCCAAACCCCACAATCCGTTGACCCGCAGCGCGTAGCGGAGCACGACGGCGTCGAGCCAGCCACAGCGTCGGGGTCGCCCGGTGGTGGCTCCGAATTCGTCGCCCTGGCTTCGAAGCCGTTCACCCAGCTCGTCGGTTAGCTCGGTAGGAAACGGACCGCCTCCGACTCGGGTTGCGTAGGCTTTGCTGATTCCCATCACCTTGTCGATCGCGGTAGGCCCCAAGCCTGAGCCGACCGCCGCGTTGGCCGCCACGCAATTCGAGCTCGTCACGAAGGGATAGGTGCCATGGTCCACATCGAGCAAGGTGCCTTGCGCGCCTTCGAAGAGAATCCGGGCCCCCTTGGCGATTTGATTGGTCAGGAAGATCGAAGCATCGGCTGCGTGCCGGCGCAGCCGCTCGCCCAGGCCGGCGTATTCCGCGACGATTTGCTGAGTCTCCAACTTGGGAATCGGAACCTTCGCCGCCATCGCGAGGGCTCGCAGCTCATCCAGGGCCGACGGTAGCCTTTCCGAGATTCGCCGGTTGAGCTTCTCCGGAGTCAGCAAGTCCCGGATCCGAATTCCCACCCGTGCCACCTTGTCCTCATAGGCGGGACCGATTCCTCGTCCAGTGGTTCCGATTGCTCCCGGGCCGCGGATTTTCTCGCGAAGGGAATCGAACAGCTTGTGCCAGGGGAAGATGACGTGGGCGTTGCTGGAAATGAGCAGCTGAGAATCGTCCGGCATCAAGCCGCGGCGCTTGAGCGCATCGATTTCGCCGACCAACACGAACGGATCGATGACCACGCCGTTGCCAATCACACAGGTCTTCCCGGGATGGAGAATGCCGGCGGGAATCAGGTGGAGAACCGTCTTTTCTCCGCCGACCACCAGGGTGTGGCCGGCATTGTTGCCGCCCTGGAACCGAACCACCACTTGCGCGTGCTCGGTCAGGAGGTCGACGACTTTTCCTTTCCCCTCATCGCCCCACTGGGCGCCAACCACGACGACGTTCGGCATAGGAGACTTATAGCTCAGCGGCCTCCGAGTGACACCGGTACTGGTATCCGCATCCGAGCGAGGCGCACTCCTGGCGCGCCAAGCCGGTCCAATCGAGACGTGGGGTGGACTCAAGCAGCGCCGCGGCAGAGCGGAGCAGCTCGCTCTGAAACGATTCCAGATCGACCTCGTGCGCCTGTCGGATTTCGGGTTCCGGGGAACTCTCCGCCAAAAACGCGATTCCGGTTTGAATCCGCACGCCCTCTTTCACGAAACGACGAGCTGCCAAGGCGTAACAGTCGAGCTGAAAACGGTATGCCTCCACGCCGCGGGGGTGCCGACGGCTTGCCTTGTAATCGATTACCGTTGCCCCGCCGGCTTCATCCTCAAAAAGAAGATCGATCTTGCCTTTGAGATGGACTGACGGCTGCTCGCCAAGTCGAAGCATGAAAGGGAGCTCCCGATGCACTCTTCCGGGTCCGGCATTGGCCAGGCGCGCCGCAAACGGAGTCCGCCAAAAGCCGTGCACCCAAGTCAGGATTTTCTTCCCCTCGTCGCTCTCCGGCTCCACCCCCTGCATCCAAAGCAGATCGGCCAGGTGCCTGCGCAAGTCCGCATCGGCGCCGTATACTCGGGAGAGCTCGACCGATTCTAGAAGTCGATGGGCAACTGTCCCGCGCTGCCGGTAGTCGCTCCCAACCGTATCGCCTTCACCGTCGTCCTCCGCAACGGACTCGAGAGCCAGAGGGAACTCCAGAAGACCCAGATGGTGCGCGTACAAGTAGCGGCGCGGACAAAGCACGTAGTCCTGCAAGTGCGTGACCGGGAATACCACTCCCTGACTTTGATGTGGCGATCGCTCACGCACGCGAGCGATCGCCTGTTGCACTTCGTCGAGCTCCTGCGCAGATGGCTTCGAGCAAGGGGCAGACTTTGCTGGCACGTTGATCTCGTCGGCCCGAAGCGGCTGAACGCTGGAGCGAATCGCGGCGTGGCTTTCAGACGCCGTCTTCAGCATCTCATGCCACGTCCCGGCCGGGCGCCGATTCTGCCCGGAGAAAATCAGGCGATCCCTTGCGCGGGTCATCGCGACGTAGAACAGCCGGAGATACTCCGCGTCCTCGCGTCGCATCAGCTCGGATCCGAGCCGCTGGTGTCGGGGCGAGCGCGTGTTTTCTGAGAGTTCGCCCACCCACGGCTTGATCGACAACCCGAGGTCGCGATCGTAGAGCACCCGGCCACCGCCGCGATTGCGTTGCGCGGCCAGATCCGGCAGCACCACCACCGGGAATTCGAGGCCCTTCGCTTGATGGATGGTCATCAATTGCACCGCACGCGGGTCCCCGATCTCGAGAAGGTCCGCCTGGGCCTCGCTCGGGTCTTGGTCCGCCAATTCGCGCATCCGCTGGGCGAAGCCGGAACAGTCCCCCTTTCCTGCGCCATCCCACCGGTCCGCCAAGTCCAGTACCTTGTCGAGATTGGCAAGCGCCTGCTCTCCGAAGGGCGTACCCGCGACGGCAACCCGGTAACCCAGCTCCTCCAAGGCGACGCGCAGCAGGGAACGCACCCCCAACCGATCCCTCTCGCGCCGAAGCTGGGGGTAGATGCGAAGAAACCTCTCCAGCCGGTGCAGCTCGGGATCCGGCAAGTTCAGCTCACCCAAGGAAGGAAGGCGCTGAAGCCGCCGGAGGCAGAGGTGCCCGTCGCAGGCCAAACCCAACTTGAAAAGTGAGACGTCCGAAATCGCGACCCACGGCGAACGCAGGACCGCTGCGAGCGCGAGCGCGTCTTCGGCGGTGCCGACGAGCGAGAGGAGCGAAGCGATATCCACCACTTCCTGGGCGCCGTAAAAGCCGCGGCCACGAATCACGCGATGGGCGATCCCCAGCTCGCTCAGCGCCTGTCGATAGACCTCGAGAAACGTGAATCGGCGAAAAAGGATGGCAACGTCCCCGCCACGCGCTGGGCGAAGCGCGCCGTTCTCCCCTTCAACCATCGCGGCCGCATCGGGGGAGAGGAGCTGGCCGATTCGGCCCGCGACTGCGCGGGCATCTTGAAGTCGGCACTCCTCCGCGCTCTCCGCCGGTTCGAATACCAGCCAGTCGACGGGCGGCAATCCAGTGCTTGCCAAACGGCTGGCAAGCTGATCGTCATGCTCCGGTCGGTAGACGGACTCGTACTGGCGCGGTTCAGCGCGGGCCGACATCAAGTGCGCGAAGAGGGGGTTCCAGAAGGACAATAGCCCCGGGGCAGAACGCCGATTCGCCCGGAGAAACTCGAGCCGGCCGCCTTCGCGCTCGATTTTGGAGGCCACTCGTCCAAAGACCCCAACGTCTGCGCCCCGGAAGTCGTAGACGGACTGCTTGGCATCGCCCACTACACACAGAAAGCCGGGTTCCAGCGGCAGAGACCACTCGGCACCAGGGTCGGGCGCAATCTGGCGCGGTCCTCCCTCCCTCTTTTCGGCCAACAGGGTGACGATCTCGAATTGAACCCGATTCGTGTCCTGAAATTCGTCGACCAGCAGCGCTCCCATCCGAGCGTGGACCTCGGCGCGCGCCGCCAAAGAATCTCGCAGCAAGTTGCGAGCGCGGATCAAAAGCTCGGAGAAATCCAAGCACCTGCGTTTCGCCAGGTCCGCTCGATATCGCTCCTCGAGCTCTGCAAGGAGCGCTCGAAAGCCGTGCTCGAACGGCGTCACCACACAGCCGCCATAGAAGTCCAGCAGCGTCAGATGGCCGGACCCATTTCCCACCACCCAGCTCTTCAGCGCCTTCAGCAGCTCCCCAGGGCGATTGCGCTGCCGAGCAAGGTTAGGCTCGGATTCAACCGCATCCCGCAAGGCGGGAAAGCGATCAGGCTCCAAGAAGTTGCTCAAGTTCAATCCATCGACCGTCCGCTCGCATTGGGCGAGGACTGGGCCGAATCGTCCACCGCTCGCGCGATCGGAGGCCCGTGCGTTTTTCACCAGCTCTCGGACTTGCAAAACCGCGCCCTCAAAGTCCTTGACGGACTCGGTCGGATCCGAAACGGCGATCTGGGCCAGCGCGCATTCCTCTCGCGCCTTGAGGAACACCAGGCAAAGATGATCAACCAGACCAGTTGGGAACTCCCCTCCGGAAAAGCCCAGCTCGCGGCAGAGAGCCACGGTTGTCGCCTCTTCGCGTTGGAGCCGGTCGAGGACCAGGCGCTCCGCGGTGTCTCGGATCAACTCCTGGGCGTCCCGCTCTTCCAGGACTCGGAACCCGGGGTCCACACCCCCATCCACTGGCGCCTGGCGGAGGATCTGCGCACAGAGGGAGTGAAACGTCCCGACCGTGGCCGCGCCCAGTTGATCCGCGATTTGCCGCCAGAAAAGCGGGCTGAGCGATCGTCGCTCGCGGACGAGGGCGGCCGCCAGAGCCGGCTCTCGCTCCGGCTCATTCCGCGCAAGCGCCTCGACGCGGTGGCGAAGCCGTTCACGCATCTCTGCCGCCGCCTTCTCGGTAAAGGTCACCATCAACAACTGCGATGGGCGCAGCGCGTTACCGCCCGGGCGCGCTCCCGCCAAGAGCTGCAAGCAAATCGTCACCAGGCTGTGCGTTTTGCCGCTTCCTGCTCCGGCGATCAGCGCCAGATTGCGGTCAAGCGATAACGAAACCGCTCCGGTGTCATCCATCGCGCGTCTCGTTGAGCCGGCGCTCCGTAATTCGACAGACCGCCCGATACGAGCAGTAGCCACAATCCAGTGGCCGGATCCCGAAGTCGCCTTGTCGAAGCTTATGGAGTAGCCCGTGAACGGCGTTGGCCAGATTCTTCTTGCCTACTCGCTCCAGCCGGGAGCGCTCCTCGGAGTTGGTCGCAAGCAACTCCTCGACGCTCTGGCCCGCATGCGAGGTGAGCAGCGAGGAAAGGAAAATCGGTGCGCCATCCTTGAGTGACAACCATGCGCCCTCGACGTGCTTCTTTCCGACCGAGTGCGCCGCGTACAGATACAGCGGCAGCTGAAACTCGCTCGCCAACAGCCTTTCGATTGCTCGTTTTCCGGTGGGTACCGTGCCGGACTTGTAGTCGACCACTCCCAGCGCCCCATCCGCTTCATCGACTCGATCGATTTTTCCCTCGACGAATACGTCCGCTTCCCCCGGACCGCCGGGAATCTTGATCTCCCGCCATTTCTCCGGAGCAGCCGGACCGCCGAATCGGAGCTCGGTCTCGGTTGGCTGATGGCCTTGAAATGGAAGCCCTCGGTAGCGGCTCTGGAGGAGGCGCCTGACCATCGCGTGGGCCCGTTTCCGACTCAACTCCCACAGCGCTGGATGTCCCACGTGAGCCGAGCGTTGGTGCAACACGGATGCTTCGTCGAGCGCTTCATCCACAAGCTGCGGTGAAATTTCCGAGAAGGACCGATTGAGCATCCCTTCGCGTCTGAGCTTCGGGATCAGCAGCTCCAAGAACTTGTGCCAAAAGGAGCCCCGGTCCTTGGGGTCCATGTCTTCACCAGTAATCTCCAACGCTGTTACGCGAAGCAGGTCCCGCACCAAGCCTTGAAAGGCGCAGTTGCCGAAACGGCCGAGAACGGTCGAGGAAATTGGCCGCTCCGGGCCAAAACGCAGCGTGGTATCGAGCGCCGCGTCGACCTCCCCGCTCCAGATTCCGCCGCTGAATGGCCCCGGCGCGGCATCGGGGTTGGAAAAGAACCTCAGGCGCTCCCGCTCGATCGACGCGTGCTCCCGCGCTTCGCGGAACCAGTCTTCATCGCTAAAGCTTTGCGCGAAGCTCCTTCCAGCCGGCTGCGGCTCTTCGATTCGCAGCTCGATCGGAACCAACGCCTCGATTGCTGCGCGCTCGCGCAGCTGCTGCTCGGTACAGACATCTCGGACCCCGGGTGCCGGCCGCAAAGGAACCGCCTCGGTGCCGATGCCCGTAAGCCGTTCGATCTCTTCGAAGAATGGCGACGGAAGCTGAAGCTCCCCACGCGCGCCAGTGCGAGCGAATGAAAGGATGACTTCGCCTTCGCTGGCGGTCAGGCCAAGGTAGAAGAGCAACCTCGCCTCCGCGAGCTGCCAGTCGATGCGAGCCTTCCCCTCCCCTGCCGAGCAGCGAAATCCATCGCGCTCCAGCGCGCGGTTGATCGCCAATCGATCCTCGACCGAAAAAATCGCGCTCGTCCTCGCTCGGGCAGGGAAGCGTCCATCGAACATCCCGCCAATCAGCACATGCTTGAAACGGTGCCCGACCAGCTCGCGCAAATCGAGTACCTGCACCGCTCCGCCCCGAGGGGATTTGGGGGCCAGGTTGAAGTCCGCGGCAGCATCCTCGAGCCACGTCTGAAACGCGCGTCGCGTAACTGGCAAGACGTCTGCAGAAGCCAGCCTGAGCGATTCTTCCAGTGCGGTCGCCATCTGCCCCAAGGCTTCCGCTGCAAGCTGGTCCCTGGCGATCGCACGGAGGATGGCGCCACCAAGCCTCGTATCCTCCGCCCCGCGCGGCTCCGGCCTGCGAAAGGTCCGATGAAAACCCAGCTGCTCCAGGCTCCGGCGCCACCGGGCCAGCAAAGTCGCGGCGGATCCCAAGTGTGGGATCTGCTCAAGCTTCGAGATCAGCACCCGACAGCGCTCGATCAGCTGGCGCGCCTCACCGGCTTGCTCGGTGCTTCCTCGACTTTCCAAGCGAGCCCCGAGCGCCGAGAGGCGCGCTTCGTAGGCGCCCTGGCCATTCGCAGCGCCGACGACATTGTCTCGCACACACGCCAGCGCGAGCAGCGCCGCTGGAGATTCCGGAGCTCGGTGAGACACCTCGGGCAGATACCGGCTCGAAAGAAATCTGGCCATCCGGTGCGCGGGAAAACCTTCCTCCACTGCGGCGATCAAGCTCAGCGCCGTCCGACCGGCGCCAGTCGAGGCAACCGGAGCGCCTCGGCGGATGCGAGCAGGAACCCCGAGCTCGTCCAACGCTTCAACCGCCCACTCGGCTTCCTCGCGCAACTCGGGAAAGGCGATCGCCACCTGTTCGGGAGGCGAGCCTCGATCGAGACGATCTCGCACCAGCCGCGCCAAGTGCCGAACTTCCTCTCGTGGACCCGGAGAACTGAAGAGTTTCAAATTCCGTTCGATCGACGTGGGCTGGCCGGGCGCCGATTCGCCCGAGAACAGAACGCCCCCCCAGCCGGCCAAAGGGCGTTCTTCACCGGCCGCGTCCCACTTCAAAACATCCAAAGAGCGAAGCGATGCTCCGCGCCGTTCCAAAACCGCCAGCACCTGGTCAATCGCTAAATCGACAGACGCGCTCCCCGAGGCCGGCAACACCAGGCGAAGGCAGATACCGCTGCGCTCACACGCGTTGGCCAGCGCGAACAGAAACTCCAACCGCAGAGGCGGCCAGTCGTAAATCGCTTCAATTTGAATTTGGTCCAGTCCGGCCAGTGAAGGCGGCAGGCCGCGTGCGCTCAGCGCCTCCAAAGCCGCGCGCAACCGGTCCTCCCGATCGGCGAGCCTTAAGGAGTTGAGCCGATCCTCGTAGCTGCCGTAGAGGCGAGCCAAATACCGAGCGCGATCTCGACTCGAGCCCGACAGGGATTCCGCGGCATCGGCGAAAGCCTTGGGCGAGACCATGCCCTTCTTGAGCTCGAAGAGCAGCTCCAACGCCGAGCGCGCGAAGGACGGCTCGTGAACGAACGGACCAAAGGGACCGGCTCCCAGTTGCTGAGCGCAGGACCAGAGGACGATCCGATTGGTGAGCGGCGAGCAAAAACGCCGTCCTCGATACGATCCTCCCTCGCATCGATCCAGAAGCTGAGCAAAGGTGCAATATGCCGACCCATCGACAAAGCCCCGCTGCCGCGTGGCGGCACGGATCATCGCGTCTTCGACGCGAGCGGCGTCAGGCAATACCCACAGCTTCGGAGACAGAGGCACGAGTGCAGTCTAGAAATGTCTCCGACATCCTTTGCGCGGTGTGTATCCTGTTCCGGCGCCCGGAATGAAGCCACCGAAGCTCTCCAAGCTGCTGTCTCGCAAGAAGTTCCCAAAAATCCGCTCGAAGCAGGTCTATCAGTCCACGCTCGAGGACCTTCAACATCGAATGGTGCGAATTCAACAGGGCCTCTACCACTCCGGACGCCGAGCAGTGGTCGGGTTCGAGGGTTTCGACGCAGCAGGCAAAGGGGGATGCATCCGGCGCATGACCGAGATGCTCGATCCCCGCGGCCTGAAAGTGGTGCCAATCGGTCCCCCACTACCGGAGGAGAAGGGGCGGCATTGGCTCTATCGTTTTTGGCGAGATCTTCCGTTGCCTGGAAGCATTACGGTCTTTGACCGCACCTGGTACGGGCGGGTGCTGGTGGAGCGAGTCGATCGGCTCACTCCCAAACCGCAGTGGAAGCGCGCCTACGACGAAATCAATGAGTTCGAAGCGATGCTCGTCAACGATGGGATCGAGTTGGTGAAGATTTTCCTCGCTATCACCAAGGACGAACAACTTCGCAGATTCGAGCAGCGACTTCGAGATCCCTACAAGCGCTGGAAGATCGGGGAGGCGGACATTCGTGCCCGTCAGCAGTGGGACGAATACGTCGAGGCGGCGGACGATACGTTCAAGCGCACCCATACCAAGTTGGTGCCTTGGGAGCTGATTCCCGCGGAGCACAAGTGGTACGCACGAAGCGAAGTGTTGCGCGTGGTGACGAAGGCCTTAGGCAGTCACGGGGATTGGATGGAAGAGCAGAAAGCGGTCCTCAGTGCCGCGGAGCTTGAGAGCGCTCTCAAGCTTCTTCGCGCCTGATTTCCAGCTGCGGGCAGAGTTGCCCCAACGCTTGTTCGACTTCCGCGACGGACAGATCGACCATGCAGCGGTGATGTCCAAGCGGGCATCGGGCCTGTCCACTCCGATGACAGGGCTGGCAATCCAGCGCGAGATGAACCGGACGTTCGCGTTCGGAAAACAGATGCCTACCAGGTGGGGTAGGCCCGAAAATCATCACCACCGGAATCCCCAGCGCGCGAGCGCAGTGAACCAGTCCGGTATCGCCACCGACAACAACGTCACAACGGGAAAGCACTGCGATCGATTCCGGGATCGAGTTGCCCGCGAGGTTCCGCCCAGGCGGCAATTGAGCTTTCACCCGTACGTCTTCCGCCAAGTCTCTTTCTGCGGGTCCACCGAGCAGCACGATGCTGGCTCCGCGTTTCGACAAACGCACGGCGAGCTCGCCGAACCCCGACGAACCCCATCTCTTCGTCGGCTGCTCCGCACCCGGTACCATCCCGACGATCGGGGCCGGCGCACCGGCCAACGCCGTTTCCAGATACTCTTCGTTTTCGGGAGCATCCAATCCCAGTGCAGAGTCCTGGAGATTCGCGCCCACCTGAGCGGCGCAGTTGAGCAAGCGGTAGGGAAACGGCCGATCCGCCGGAAACGACAGTCGTTCGGTGCATAGCGGAGCGTACCCAACCCGCCGAGAAGCTTGGGAAAGCCAACCCAAGACGCCGCTTCGAAGAGACCGGTGACTGATCAGGGCGACATCGGGGCGGAAAGCTCGAAGCTTTCGTCCAATGCGGAGCAGACCTCGAAGGCCCCGGTCCGCACCTCGCTTGTCGTAGACCAGCACCTCGTTGCAGCCGGGCAGCAATCGTCCCACCGCTGCTCCCCGGGGGGTCAGGCAGACCCCAATCCAGCTCTCGGGCCAATGGGACTTCAGAGCTCGAATTCCCGGCCCCAAGAACAGGGCGTCTCCCAGGAAGCCGGGGTGGATGATCAAAAAACGCACCGTGACCAGGTCGATACCATATCGCCGAGGTACACTCCCGGGTGGAGGTCGCCATGTCCTTCTTCCAGCAAGGTCCAGCCCTCGGCAATCAGTTCGACGCCGATCGGCTCCTTCGCGAGTACCTCGAGCGAACGCTGCCGAATGAGGTTCGCGCCCAGATCCAGCCCGAGCTGCAGGAGATGGGTGAGCTCGCGGCCGGCGAGCTCTTCGAGCTCTCGTTTTCGAGCAGAAAGGACGAACCGCAGCTGGTGTCGTTCGATCCGTGGGGCCGGCGGATCGACGAAATCAGAGTTCCAGCGGCATGGAAGACGTTCGCAAAGATCGCCTGTGAACGAGGCCTGGTGGCGATCCCCTACGAAGCGAAGCACGGGCGCTATTCTCGAATTCACCAATTCGCTGCCGCCTACCTGTTCGCGCCCTCCTCGTGCGTGTATACGTGCCCGCTCGCGATGAGCGACGGCGCGGTCCGAACGCTGATGAATCACCGAAACACGGCGCTGATTGAACGGGCTGTCCCTCGCCTGATCAGCCGAGATCCACAGCGGGCGTGGACCAGCGGACAGTGGATGACCGAGCGCACGGGTGGGTCCGACGTTGGCCTGAGCGAGACGGCCGCACGCCGCGACGGTAACTCCTGGCGGTTGTTCGGGACGAAATGGTTCACCTCCGCGACGACCTCGGAAATGACGCTCACCTTGGCTCGGCCCGAGGGCAATCCGCCGGGGGGAAAAGGGCTGGCGTTGTTCTACTTGGAGCTGCGCGGTCCGGACGGAAGGCTGAACGGGATGCGGATCAACCGCCTCAAGGACAAGCTCGGGACCCGAATGCTTCCCACCGCCGAGATCGAGCTGGATGGCGCGCAAGTGGAACCGGTTGCCGGGCTCTCGGACGGCGTCAAAGCCATCTCGCCGATGCTGCAGATTACGCGCACCTGGAACGCCCTCTGCTCAATCGCGTCAATGCGCCGCGGCTTGGCTCTGGCGAGCGACTACGCGCACCGGCGCATCGCCTTCGGAGCACCTTTGTCAGAAAAACCCCTTCACCTGCAGACGCTCGCCGAGCTTCAGGCGCAATTCCAGGCGTGTTTTCTGCTTACTTTCCGCGCCGTAGAGTTGCTTGGCCGCGAGGAGGCAAATGAGGCGACGGACACCGATCGCCTGCTCCTGCGACTCATCCAGACGATCGTGAAGCTTTGGACCGCCAAGCATGCCGTCTGGAACGCGAGTGAAATTCTCGAAGCGTTCGGTGGCGCGGGTTACGTCGAAGACAGCGGACTTCCGGCGCTATTGCGCGACGCGCAGGTGCTGCCGATCTGGGAAGGGACCACCAATGTTCTGGCCCTCGACACGCTGAGAGCTCTGGGCCAGGCGGGCACCCTCGAGGCCCTGACGGAAGAGCTGACAGCTCGCGCCAATGCCGCGACCCATGCCGAGCTTCAAGGCGCTCGGAAGTCCGTGATCACCACCGTCGAGCGGATTGCCGAGTGGCTTCGCCGCCCGCACTCCGACGATCCTCATGCGGTCGAGGCTGCAGCACGGGCGTTGGCAATGAAGCTGGGACGCGCGTGGGGGTTGGCGCTGATGTTGGAGCATGCGCAGGGGCTTCCGGATCGCGGAAGCCGCCGGCGAAGTGCCCTCGCCGCCCATCAGCTGTCCGGTTGCGACCCGGACTTCCTCGACGGCATTCTGGCGACGGATGAAGCCCCGACTTTGGCGTTCGGGTAGCCGGCCCTAATACCGAGGCGGCTCTGAACGCTTCGGATCTTGCTTTTCCGGCTGGGGTTTTTCGGGCTGGCGATGACCCGGCTGTACCTCGGGCTCCTCCGGCCCCACGTTCCCAATCTCGGGTTTCCGGTTTCCGAGGTTCCTCTCCTCGGGCTTGCGGGTTGGCGGTTTGATCTCTTCCAAGTTGCTTCTCCTCTCCAGGCTCAAGGCTAAAGATGCCGCTCAGAAGTGGAAAGGGCCGCCGCGGGACGGTTACTCGGCCCCAGAACGCCGCGGGAGTCGCTCGAGCTCTTGCTTGATTTGGTCAGCGAATATCACCACTTCGGCGGTAGTGGTGGTGTAGCGAAAAAGCGCGAGTTCCTTTCCAGGGTCGCCTGCTTTGCCGGATGCCTCGAGTAGGTACGAGGCAAGATCGAGCCCCACTTCGACCAGGAGGCCGCCGTCGTCCTGACGACCGATCTGCAGCGCCAGCTCACCCTGTGAGCCGCCGCGAAACGCAAATCCCGTGGATTGAAGGCTACAGACCTTGCGGATCGAATCGATCAGCTCTTCGCCCTCAGTCCCACCGATGTAGATCACCGGCAGTCGAATGAAGGGCCAGTACGACTGATCGCGCCGGTCATAGAACTCCACGCCCACCGTTCCGAGCACTCTGGCGGCGTTGGGCGGCGGACGCGGCTGTCCCGGAACGATGGGAAACACCTCGCGATCGACCAGCTCCAAGAAAAATCGAAGGTTCTTCCCCTCATTGTGAAGCACCGCCATGGCGAGTTATCTACCTACCATGTCTGAGCCGGACGTCATTTCGATTCGGGGCGCCAAAGAGCACAACCTGAAGAACATCTCGCTGGACATCCCAAAGAAGAAGCTGGTGGTCTTCACCGGGGTCTCCGGCTCGGGGAAGAGCTCGCTCGCGTTCGATACGCTCTATGCCGAGGGGCAGCGCCGATACGTCGAGTCGCTCTCCGCCTACGCCAGGCAATTTCTCGGCCAGATGGAGAAGCCGAAGTACGACACCTTGCGGGGGCTTTCGCCCACCATCTCGATCGAGCAGAAGGCCGCTTCCAACAACCCTCGCTCGACCGTGGGGACGGTCACCGAAGTACACGACTACCTGCGCGTGCTCTACGCGTCGATTGGCATTCAGCACTGCCCCAACTGCGGCCACCGGGTTGGCAAGCAGACCGCTCAGCAGATTGTGGACGAGATCCTCAAGCAGCCGGCGGGCTCGAAATTCATCTTGCTCGCTCCACTGGTGCAGAATCGCAAGGGCGAACATCGGGAGTTGATGACCGATGCCCAGAAGCGTGGCTTTTCTCGGGCGCGGATCGACGGAAAGCTCAAAGCCCTCGAGGATCGCATCGAGCTGGACAAGAAATCCAAGCATGACATCGAGCTGGTCATCGATCGATTGGTGCTAAAGCCTGACATCAAGAATCGGCTCACCGACTCGGTAGAAACCGCGCTTCGCGAGGGTCATGGGGTGCTGATTGTCACCGACGAGTCGGCCAATAAGAGTGCCGACCGGGTGATGAGCGAGCTCAACGCCTGCCATCGCTGCGGGCTCTCCTTCGGCGAGCTCACGCCGGCATCGTTCTCGTTCAACAATCCGCTCGGGATGTGTCACGACTGCAATGGCCTGGGCACCCGGCCGGAAATGGATCCGGACCTGATCGTGCCCGACCGGACCCGTACCATTCGCGAGGGCGCGATCGAGCCGTGGGCGAGCGGGATGCATCGCGGGGAGGGTTGGACGGCCGAGTTCGTCGAGCAGCTCGCGCGCGCGTTCCGGATCGATCTCGACGTCCCCTACGAGCAGCTCTCGAAGCGGGAGCAAGACGTGATCATGTACGGCTCCTCCGGCAAGGAATTCACGCTCACCTGGGGCGACGGAGGCCGGTGGCGAATGGAGTGGGAAGGTTTGGTCAACAAGCTGATGCGCAGCTTCAAGACCACCCAGTCCGAGAGCATGCGCCGCTACTACATGAAGTTTTTCTCCAACAAGCCGTGCCCCACCTGCGAGGGAGAACGGCTCAAGCCGGAGTCGCGCGCGGTCAAGGTTCATGGAAAATCGATCGTCGAGCTGTCCCACCTGACGATTGGAGAGGCCCTCAAGTTTCTGGGTGCGCTCCCGCTTTCAGCCAATGAGGTGAAGATTGCGTCCGAGCTTTTGAAAGAGATCCGCAGCAGGCTCAGCTTCTTGGTCGACGTGGGGCTCTCGTATTTGACGCTGGACCGAAACGCGAGCTCGCTCTCAGGTGGCGAAAGCCAGCGAATCCGCCTCGCGTCCCAGATGGGCTCTGAGCTCACTGGGGTGATTTACATCCTGGACGAGCCGTCGATCGGCCTGCACCAGCGTGACAATGGAAAGCTGCTCTCCACTTTGAAGAAGCTGCGGGACCTCGGCAACTCAGTGGTGGTGGTGGAGCACGATGAAGAGACGATGCAAGCCGCGGACTGGCTGATCGACTTCGGCCCTGGAGCAGGCGAGCTGGGAGGACAGATTGTTTCGCAAGGTACTCCGGCGCAAGTGATGGCGGATCCCAAATCGCTCACCGGGGCCTACCTCTCGGGTCGCGAGCGGATTGAGGTTCCCACCGTGCGCCGTGCACCCGGGAAACAGAAGCTCACGATTCAGGGAGCCAAGGCAAACAACCTGAAGGACCTTACCGTTGACCTCCCGGTTGGACTGCTGGTGGCGGTCACTGGGGTCTCGGGCGCGGGTAAGTCGACTTTGATCAACGAGATCCTCTTCCCGGCGCTGGCGCGCGAGCTCTATGGCAGCCGCGAGGTGCCCGGCGCCCACCACGCGATTCGCGGGATGGAGCTGCTCGACAAAGTGGTGGACATCGATCAGCGTCCGATTGGCCGAACTCCGCGATCGAATCCCGCCACGTACACCAAGGTCTTCGATTGTATTCGGGACGTCTTCGCGATGACCCCCGAGGCACGGGCCTTCGGTTACACCCCGGGCCGATTCTCCTTCAACGTCAAAGGGGGCCGCTGCGAGGCCTGCGAAGGGGATGGCGTCAAGCTGGTCGAAATGCACTTTCTTCCCGATGTCTATGTCCCCTGCGAGGTCTGTCACGGCAAGCGCTTCAACGAAGCGACGTTGCGGGTGCACTACAAGGGAAAGAACGTCGCGGAGGTGCTCGAGATGAGCGTCCGCGAGGCGAAGCAACACTTCGCCGTGCACAAGGACATTGTGCGGATCCTCCAGACCCTGGAAGACGTCGGACTCGGATACATCCGACTGGGTCAAAGCTCGCCGACGCTCTCGGGCGGAGAGGCTCAGCGGATCAAGCTCTCGCGCGAGCTGTGCAAGGTTGCGACCGGGCGCACCCTCTACATTCTCGACGAGCCCACCACCGGCCTGCACTTCGACGATATCCGCAAACTGCTGGTGGTCCTCAATCGGCTGGTGGATGCCGGCAACACCGTGGTGGTGATCGAGCACAACCTCGATGTGATTAAGAACGCGGACTGGGTGATCGATCTCGGCCCCGAAGGCGGGGCGGCTGGGGGCCAAGTGGTCGCCACCGGAACACCCGAGCAGGTTGCCGCAGTCGAAGGCAGCTATACCGGCCAATTCCTGCGGCGAGTACTCCGGCGCTCGGGGTCCGGTCGCAGCGCGGTCGCCTAAAGCTTGTCTTGATGACAGCATCGACGACGCGACAATCGTCGGCTAAGACGACGCAAAGTGGCCACGCCTTCCTACCGAGTCCAACCCGAATCCACTGCTATTCCGGAACCGGTTCCCTCGCGCGAGCTCACCGCGAGAGCGATCGTGGTATCGATTTTGGTTGCGGCGATCATGGGAGCCTCCTTCCCCTACGTCGTTCTGAAGATTGGTTACGGCCCGAACATCTCCGTCCAAGCAGCATTTTTCGGCTTCATCGCCTTGGCACTGATCGCCGCGGTGACTCGAGTGCCGGCCACGGTGTTCGAAGCGAACATGGCGCAGACGGCCGGCACCGCCGCCGGCGAAATCGGCTTCATGTGCATCGTCTTGGCCGCGATCGACATGCTCAACGCGCGCCCCGCGCTTGGATTTTCGCTCCACCTGACCTCGACTCAGATTTTTCTCTGGATGAGCTTCGCCGCGTTTCTCGGGGCCTTCTTGGCGGTTCCGCTCCGGCGACACTACATCGATGAGGAGAATCTCACTTTCGCTGACGGAACCGCGGCCGGTGAGACCCTGGTCGTTCTTTATCAAGGGCGGCGCCAGGCAATGCTTCGACTTCGTGCGCTCTTGGGGTCCGGTGGAATTTCGGCGTTGATCGCGATCGTTCGGGACGGGCCCTGGCGATTGATCCCCGGTGAGATTGCATTTGGGGCCAATGGAGCGGCGCTTCGCCTCGGCTCGGAGCTTGGCGTCCTCTCGTTCGGGGCAGGCCTCCTGGTCGGTTTTCGGATTACCCTTTCGATGGGGCTCGGTATGGTGCTCGCCTGGATCATCGCCCCTTCCGCACTCGTTTCCCGAGGGTGGGTGCCGATCCAGAGCTTCGCCGCGGTGCTGAAGTGGGTGATGTGGCCGGCGACGGGGGTGATGGTCGCCGGGGGGATCACCGCGTTGATTCTCAAGTGGAAGGTAATCGCTCGAACGTTCACCACCTTGTCGGCCAAGGACGTGAGTGGGAAAGAGTTCCCGCTTCGATGGATGATCTGGGGCACCGTCGCCTCAGCGGCAGCTCTGTTGATCGTACAGAAGCTGTCTCTCGGCTTTCCGTTTTGGCTCAGTGCGGTGTCGATTCTGCTCTCAATTCCTCTGATGCTGGTGGGCATTCGCGTGCTCGGAGAGACGAATTGGGCTCCGATCAGCGCTTTAGCCAATTTGATGCAGGCCGTGTTCGCCGCCCTCAAACCTGGGAGCCTTCCCGTCAACATGATCGGTTCGGGAATGAGCGGGACCGTGGCCGGCCAGGGCGAACATCTGATGCAGTGCTACCGGTCAGGTAAGATCATCGGGTCCAACAACCGCAATCTGATGATCGCTCAGCTGGTGGGGATCCCGATCGGCGCCGCAGCGGTCGCAGTGGTCTATCCAGCGTTGCGACAGACCTATGGATTCGAGGGGCCTCAGGCGTTGACCTCCCCGATCAGTGTGAAATGGGCCGGATTTGCCGAGCTGCTCTCCAAGGGCTTTTCCACGCTCCCTCACGGATGCCTCACCGCGCTGGCGATCGGCTTGATCGTTGGAATCGTACTGACTCTGCTCGAACCGCGCTGGCCCGGTTGGGTGCCCTCTCCCACCGCGATTGGATTGGGAATGCTGATTCCGGGCTACGCCGTCATCCCGATGGTATGCGGAGGCATCGTTCAAGCAATTTGGGCCAAGCGAAGTCCGAAGACCGAGGCGGTCTACAGCATCCCGATCGCTTCCGGGTTTATCGCTGGCGAAGCCCTGGTCGTGCTGGTGATTTCGATCATCGCCGCCGCCCGATCGCTTCATGGCTAAGAGCGAGTATCTCACCGCACCGCTGAAGACCGATCGGATGCCTCCGGGGGTGCCGTTCATCGTCGGCAACGAGGCGGCCGAACGGTTCAGCTACTACGGGATGAACTCAATCCTGGTGATTTTCATGACCCGGTTTCTGCTGAACGCACGCGGGCAGCCGGATGCGATGTCCGGTGCGCAAGCCGATGCTTGGTATCACACCTTCGTTTCGACGCTCTTTTTCCTTCCGATCATCGGCGCAGTTTTGGGGGACGCGATCATCGGCAAGTTTCGCACCATCCTCAGCCTGTCGATCGTCTATTGCTTTGGCCACCTGGCGTTGGCGATCGATCACACGCGCCTCGGCTTGGCGATCGGTCTGGGGTTGATCGCTCTCGGCGCTGGTGGAATCAAGCCTTGTGTCAGTGCCAACGTGGGCGATCAGTTCGGCGCCACCAATCAACACTTACTGCCTCGCGTCTTCAGCTGGTTTTACTTTTCGATCAACTTCGGCTCTGCATTTTCCACCCTGCTCATCCCTTGGATGCTTGAACCCTTCACCATGCCACCTGGAAAGGCACCGTCTTGGCTCGACTCCTTGATCGCGAAGCTCCATGGGCCGGATGTCGCGTTTGGCACGCCCGGCGTTCTGATGCTGATCGCCACCGTGATCTTCTGGATGGGACGGAAGAAGTTCGTCCACCTTCCGCCCGCCGGGCTGAAAAACTATTTCAGGGAAATCTCTCAACGCGAGAACCTCAAGGCGCTGGCAAATCTCCTGATCCTGGTCCCGTTCGTCGCGATGTTCTGGGCCCTCTGGCAGCAAAACTTCTCCTCCTGGGTTCTCCAGTCGGAGCAGATGGACCGGCACCTGTTCGGAGTCGAGTGGCTACCCGCCCAAATTCAGACCGTGAATCCGATCTTCATCCTGGCAATGCTGCCGCTCTTTTCGTACTTCATTTATCCCTGGATTGAGAGGATCTTCCCGCTCTCACCGCTGCGCAAGATTGGGATCGGCCTGTTCGTTACCGCGCTCGCGTTCTTGATTATCGGCATGATTCAGCTGCGGATCGATGCCGGCGAAACCCCCCACATTCTGTGGCAAATCCTGGCGTTCGTGGTGCTGACCGCCGGCGAGGTGTTGGTCTCGGTGACGCATTTGGAATTCGCATACACGCAAGCTCCAAAGAAACTGAAGTCGCTCGTGATGTGTACGTACTTGGGAGCGATCTCGCTCGGAAACGTCTTCACCGCGGCGGTCAACTTCTTCATCCAAAATCCGGATGGTTCGTTGAAGCTCAAGGGCGCGAGCTACTTCTTTTTCTTCATGGTGATCATGCTCGTGACCTCAGCCGCCTTCGTGTTCTTCGCTCGCTTCTACAAAGGAAAAACGTACATCCAGGACGAAGCGGTCGCCCAATCGGCCTAAGCACGAGCTGATTCGTGCCGGCAAACCGTGCCGGCGCGCGGCCGGAGGCCAAGAGCGCTCGATGTTTGTTACAAAACTGGCGGCCTGCCGCCAGGCCCGTAACAGACCTCCGTCAGAGCGCCGTGCTTCCCTTCTCGGGACAATGAAAACGACGGACGTCGAGATTGAGCAACCCGCGGTGCGGCAGCACGGGGTCGTCTCCTGGCGGCAGCTGGAAGAAATGCATGTCTCGCGCTGGCAAATTCGCTGGCGAGTGCGATTGGGTCAGTGGGTACGGGAGCTTCCAGGCGTGTGGCGGATGAGATGGGCAGAGCCGACCTGGATGCAGAGGGTTTGGTCCGCGCACCTTTGGGCCGGACCCCTAGCAATGTTCTCGCATCGCACCGCGGCAGCGCTGTGGCAGTTGGATGGTGTGAAGCTCGATAGAATCGAGATGAGCGGACCGATCCAACAGCACCGCGTCGAATGGCTGTTGGTGCATCGGACCACACCGATCCCAAGGCAAATGCAGCGCACTCGAAATGGATTGCCGCTCACCTCGCCGGCGCGAACCTTGGTCGATTTGGCAGCGGTGTGCGGCGAGGACGAGCTCGAGCGGGCAATCGAGCACGCCTTTCGTCGGAGAATCGCCAGTGTTCACGAGGTACATCACGCGTTGCGAAGGATGCCGACCCAGGGAAAGGCAGGGACGGGCCGAGTGATGCGGCTTACTTGAGGGTGGCCTTTTCAGCACGGAGATGCACAGTGAGCTGGAGCGCCAGGCACTGCGAATGTTTCGACGCTTTGGTTTGCCCGAACCGATCTGCAATTACGAGGTGGTTGCAGATGACTTCGTACTTGGGTTCGTCGATTTCGCTTGGCCCAAGGCGAAAGTGATCGTCGAGGCAGAGGGGTTCCAATTCCATTCCGGACGAGAAGCGTGGGAAAGCGATATCAATCGATACAACGCAATGGCACTCCGAGGTTGGACCGTCCTGAGGCTCACTCAAGGTGACCTTCGAGATCCGACGAACGCTTTTGTCAAAGAACTCGCCAAGGCAGTCCGGCGTTCTCAAAAGCACCTACTTCGTGCTGCTTCGTAAGCATTCAGCAATTACTTTGAGCGAGGCGCCGAAATGGGAAGCCTCGGGGGATGTCCGAAGGCGCGTTGGTACTCCTCGGGGGTGTTCAAGTTCGTCACAACGCCGGGATCGTCGACGGAGATCTGCCGCAGTTTAACGAATCGCAGCGCGGCCTCCAGATGCGGAGCCGACTTCTGCTCCGCGATCACTCGAGCACCCTCAGCGCTCAGGACCAGCGGATGGCCTGGGGCGCCACGATATTCCGGCGCAATCGCCTCGCCCTGCCCCAACCCGGAAAGAAGCGTACGAATGCTTGAAGGCTGAAGCATCGGCGTATCCACCGGGTGCAACAGTACCCGTTGCGCATTGCGAGCGGCCGCTTCCTTGAGGCCCACCAGCGCCGACGAGTACTGACCGCTTTCCCAAGATGGATTGAGCACCAGTTCGAGTGACGGGTGCGCTCGCGCGATCTGTTCCGCCCCTGCCCCCACGACTGCCAATGTGCGACAGCCTGCTGATTCAAATACTTCAACCAGATGCTGAAGAAACGTTTCTGATTCGGAGTAGGCCAGCAGCGCCTTTGGAACCCGCATTCGCCGACTTTCTCCGGCTGCCAGGAGGATGGCGAGGCAGTCGAGCTGTGCGCTCAGTTTCTGTGGCATGGAAAATCGGCCTCGAGAAAGTTATGTAAGCAGTAGCCGAGCAGCCAATGATGCCCTTTCGCTCAACCGTGAATTATGAGGATGAAATCCTCAAGCTCAAGAAGTCTCTCAACGCGGTGATTCTCGCTCATTACTATCAGGAGAGCGAAATCCAGGACGTTGCGGATTTTGTCGGGGATAGCCTGGCGCTGGCTCAGAAAGCGGCAACCACGAGCGCCGATACGATCGTCTTTTGCGGCGTTCATTTCATGGCCGAGACCGCGAAAATTCTCAATCCGGGCAAGTTGGTGCTGCTTCCCGACCTCAATGCGGGTTGCTCACTTGCAGACCGGTGCCCGCCGGATGCATTTCGAGCTTTCAAGGAAAAACATTCCGGCGCATTCGTGGTCAGTTACGTAAACTGCTCCGCCGCGGTGAAGGCGATGAGCGATGTGATCTGCACCTCCTCCAACGCCGAGAAGATTGTCAGTCAAGTCCCGCCCGAGCGGCAGATCATCTTCGCTCCCGATCAACACCTCGGCCGCTACGTGATGAAGCAGACCGGGCGCGAGATGATCCTCTGGCCGGGCAGCTGCATGGTGCACGAGATTTTCAGCGAGAAGAAGCTCGTCCAGTTGATGGTTGAGCACCCAGAGGCGGAGGTAGTGGCCCATCCGGAGTGCGAACAAAGCATTCTGCAGCACGCGCACTACATCGGTTCGACCAAAGGGATCCTCGACCATGTGCTTCGAAGTCCGAAGCAGAAATTCATTGTCGTGACCGAGGCAGGTATCATCCACCAGATGCAGAAGCAGGCTACGCACAAAGAATTCATCCCGGCGCCGCCTGACAATGGCTGTGCCTGCAACGAGTGCCCCCACATGAAGCTGAACACCCTGGAGAAGCTGTACTTGTGCATGCGTGACCGAAAGCCGGAGTTGGTGCTCGCTCCCGAGCTTCAGCAGGCAGCGCTAAAGCCTCTGCAGCGGATGTTGGAGTGGACGTAGCCTCCTCTCGGTTTGCGAGAGGACTTGGGTCGAGGGGGATTTACGCCCTTGGCTTGTTGCTGGCGGCGCTCCCGCTCTGGGTAGGACGCCACCTGCCGATGGTGGATCTGCCGCAGCACCTGTACCTGATTTCGGTGCTGCACCGACTCAACGATCCCACCACCCTCTATCCACAGCTGTTCGCGACGCGGGGTGAGCTCACCCCTTATCTGGGCTACTACCACCTCGTGAGCGCGCTCAACTGGGTGCTGCCGCTGCCGATTGCGAACAAAGTATTCTTGACCGGCTACGTGGTGGGGCTGCCGCTTACGCTGGGGTTTTTACTGCGCAGCCTCGGACGTCCACGGTGGCCGTCGCTGTTGGCCGTGCCGTTCGCCTATGGCGATAGTTTCGCCTGGGGCTTCATCAACTATGTCGCGGCGATTCCCTTGGCCCTCTTGTGCTGCGGATTCTTGGTACGCGCGGTGTCCGACGCGAACCGGCGCGCGCGCTGGGCCGTGGGCCTTTGCGCGTCGCTGGTCTTGGTACTGCTGTTTCACGTTCAAGTCTTCGCGTTCCTTGGGTTGGCGCTGCCAGCGCTCCTGCTGACGACCACCGCGCCCGAAGACAGCAGCGAGCCTGGAAAACTGCTGAAGCGCCGGGGCCTGGTCGTGGGTGCTCTGGTGCCGGGCGCAATCCTCTTTGTCGCTTGGGTTGGGCTTCGCCTCGGCCAACCGGCAACGGTCGAGTATGGAGCTCCCTGGAAGGCCTGGGGGCCTCTGCTGTCCGCGCAAAATCTCTCGTACAAGAGCTTCGCCCAGAATTGGGAGGACCTCTTTCAGGTCCTGGCAAACGTGCTCCGAGACCAGTCGGATCGATACGCGCTCTATGGCGTTGCGGCGGTTTGCATCGCCAGCCTGATCGTCGCCCGCCTTCCAGGCGGCGCAAAGTCGGTCCGGCGCGAAGGTCCGGTCGAGCGGTGGCGGATGGCCATTCTCGCCGCGATTGCGCTGGCGATGTACTTCGCGCTTCCGTTCGATATCCGCGGCTACATGTATTACCTCAACACCCGCTTCGCCCATCTCGCAGCGCCCCTGGCGGTGGGTGCGCTTCCACCTTTGGAGCCAAAGTTCCGGGGATTCCTTCTCACGGCCGCGGCGATTTGCTCGCTGGTGCTGGCGGTGCCATTGGCGCGCGGATTCTCGTCTTTTAACCAGGAAGCCTCCGCGCTCGACGAGCTTGCGCCGCTCGCCGGCCCACGCCCGATGGTGATGGGATTGATCTTCGACGCCGGCTCACGCGTGGTTCGGCACCCAGTGTTTCTGCATAGCGCTGCGGTCATTGCGCGCGAACAGGGAGGAGCCCCTAACTTTACCTTCGCGCTCACCCCCCACTCGCCCTTGCGCTATCGCGGCGCGCCGCCCTCGACCTTCCCGTCTGAGTGGCGGCCGGACCAATTCAACTACGAGCGCGAAGGCCGCGCTTACGACCATTTCCTGCTGCGCGGAATCACCCCGAGGCAGGTTTTCGGCCCACGGCTGGGAACGGAGCTGGCGCTCGCCGGTCAGTCGGATGGCTTTTGGCTGGTCGGTCGGCGCTGACGGAAATCTGCGACTGCGTTAAAGACGACCAATGAACAGAAATCAGCTCGAGCCCAAGGTCGTCCTGGATGCGCTACTCAAATCCGGGTCACCCCCGGAGGGGATCGAAGGCCAGCAGTTCGAACAGGCGCGCGCCCTGACGCAGTCGCTGTCGACTGCCTCCGCCGCCGAGGTGGAGCAGCTGGCCGAACCGCTCTCGCTGGCGATTCTCGAGGCCTCCGTGCGCGCTCGCGATCCCCGACTCCCGGAGGCGCTCGTAAGCTCCTCCCGCCGCGCACTCGCCAAGGCTGCCAAGAAGGTGCTGTATCAGCTTCGCTCGCTGGGAGTTTCGGTTCCGGAGAAAAAACCCGAGCAAAATGCAGTGGTTTCGCAGTCTCCCGCACCGGAAATATTACCCGCTTTGCTTTCTCCAATTACCGGCTCCGGAGAGCAGGCGCTGATGATCCCACGCCCCCACCGGGGAGGTGGCTTTCACCTGGTCGAGGTGTTGATTTCAGACGAGCGTGGCATCTGGAAGCTCGGCGAATTCGAGGCCAGCCGGAGCGCCTACCGAAAGAGCGTGAAACAATTTCGGGGGGGCAGCGCCTCGGCGATCGAGCTGAACCCAGCCGAGGTAAAAGACATCCTCTCAGTCGCAGCCGCTACCAACCTCAACTCGAAGACCGCTTACCCCGAAGGAGCGGATGCGCTCCTTCGACAATTCGAAGCCTCCCCGGTCGAGGAGCCCCCTCTACCCGCTCCTGAGCCGGAGGACGAGCGCCTCGCGACCGAGGCCGCAGAGCTTCACAAGCAACCGGAGCTTCAGCCGTGGCTTCCCCCTGAGGACGAGATTCGCGCGCTATTCGCCAAGATGGAGGAGGTGGTGCACAGCCCCCTCGAGCTCACGCAAGTTCAGCGATCCGAGCAGCTTTCCGAGCAGCCGAAGATAGCGGCCCGGAAATTCTTCACGCCGGAGCGCAGAAGCCGCTACGCGCGGCGCCTGTGGAGAATGGCGGACTTCTTCGAACGGACCGCTCGGCTAAAACAAGCCCAAGTGGCCCGCGCGGAGGCCCGTCGCTTGTTCCACGGTGCCAGCGGCGAGCCTTCGGCGTTTTGCTACTTCCTGTTTGAGAAGGTCCTGTTGCTCGCTCAGCGTTCACAGGCGGGCGGGGCCCTACCGGAGCCAGGGCAACAGGCGAAGGTTCCCGAGGCGAACACGCCTCCCGCCGAGCGCCGGAGCCCAGGCGGGCTGATTCTTCCGTAGCGGTCCGCCCGAAATCCGGTCCCGGGACCGGATTTCCAAAAAAAGTCCGGATTCGCTGGTGAAATCAGTGAGTTGGCGTCCACGCCGATTTGGCGAAAACGGGTCGTTCCCGCCAAGTTCAGCTGCCGGACGCGGGATATTTGTAGAAACCCTCGCCGGTCTTGCGGCCCAGCTTACCGGCCCGGACCATTTGTTTGAGCAGCTGCGGGGGACGAAAAGCATCACTCCCCAGCTCTTTGTAGAGGTACTCGGCAATCGCCAGTCTGACATCCAATCCGACCAGATCCGCGAGCTTGAGCGGACCCATCGGATGGCCGTAGCCCAGCTCCATCGCGCGGTCGATATCCTCGGCGGTCGCGACTCCCTCTTCGAGCATGCGGACCGCCTGCAATCCGAGCGCGACTCCGAGCCTCGTGGAGGCGAAACCCGGCCGGTCCCTGACTTCAATCATCTGCTTGCCCATCCGGGTGCCCACCCCTCGCACCGCCTGCACGGTCCCGTCCGAGGTCTGATAAGCGCGGACAATCTCGAGCAGCTTCATCAAGTGGACGGGGTTGAAGAAGTGCATTCCCACCACGCGTTCCGGACCGCGAGCGGCTGAGGCGATGTCGGTGAGCGACAGCGAGCTGGTGTTGGACGCCAGAATCGCCGTGGGAGCGCAGAGTTCAGAGAGCTTTTTGAACAAGCTTCGCTTGAGCGAAAGATCCTCCGGGATCGCCTCAATCAGCAGATCGCACCGGCTCACCGCTTCCAGATCATCCACGGGGGTGATTCGTGCGAGCGCCGCATCGCGTTCCTCCGGCCTGACCTTACCCTTGTCGACGCCTAGTTTGAGGTTTTCGGAGATTTTCCGAACACCCTTCTCCGCCAGGTCTCGCGAAACGTCGTAGAGGAATGCTTGATACCCGGCTTGGGCCGCGACCTGGGCGATGCCATGTCCCATCGTGCCCGCGCCCAACACCGCGATGGTTTTGATCTCCGCCATGGCTCTACTTTTTGGCTCGCTTGCTCAGAAAAGCGGTCATCCGCTCCCGTTTGTCCGCCGAGTCGAAGAGCAGTCCTTGTCCCGCGCGCTCCAGCGCGGTGGGATCTCCGCCGCGCGCGACCAAATTGAGCGACAGCTTCGCCACTTGCAGCGCCAACGGCGCATTCTGGGCAATCGTCGCAGCGAGCTCCATCGCCGTGGCCACCGCCTCGCCTGGCTCGCAGAGGCGTTCGAAGATCCCCAGTGAGAATGCTTCGGCCGATTCGAGTATGCGCCCCGTGAACACCAGATCCTTGGCGCGACCGATTCCAACCAGTCGCGGCAGCCGCCAAGTGCCGCCAGCGGCGGGGTAGATTCCGAGCGTCGCCTCCGGCAGACCCACCTTCGCGGTCTTCGAGGCAACGCGCAAGTCGCAGGCCAGCGCGAGCTCCAACCCTCCCCCCAATGCATATCCCTCGATCGCCGCGATGGTGGGACGTAAAAAATCCTCCACCTTCTGAAAGAGCGAGCCATTGAACGTCAGAAAAGCGTCGCGGTGGGTGCGGTCGCGCAGCTCCGCGATATCCGCGCCGCTGGCGAACGCCTTTCCACCCGCGCCCGAGATGACCACGGCTCGCACCTCGTCGCGCTGCGAGAGGTCGTCCAGCACGCCGTGAAGTGCGCGGACCATCTCCAGATTGAGCGCATTGCGCACCGCTGGGCGATTGAGCTCGACGTGGGCAATACCGGACTCGAGCTTGAGGCTCACCGTCGACATGCTGGAATTTCCGCTAGGGTGAGTAAGCGCAAGAAGCGGGCTATATACAGTGAGGTTTTAGGCGATGAAAGCCATCTTTTTTCGACAGCATGGCGATGCCGACGTACTCGAGTACGGAGAGCTTCCAGAGCCCAAGTTGCTCAGCAATTCAGTGCTGGTGCGCGTCAAAGCCGTGGCGCTCAACCATCTGGACATCTTCGTCCGAAAGGGGTGGCTCGGACTCTCACTGGAGTTTCCTCACGTGCCTGGCTCGGACGTGGCCGGTGTAGTGGAACGTGTCGGCTCGGAGGTTTCGGACCTCAAAGTCGGCGAAGCGGTGCTGGTGAACCCGGGTCTTTCATGCGGTCATTGTGAGCGATGCCTCTTGGGCGAGGACAATCTGTGCCGCAGCTACAAGCTTCTCGGCGAACACGTCCGCGGCGGCTACGCGGAGCTGGTTGCGGTTCCTCGGCAAAATATCCTTCCCAAGCCTTCCAACCTCAGCTTCGAGCAGGCCGCCTGCGTGCCCCTGACTTTTCTGACCGCCTGGACGATGTTGGTCCGTAAAGCCCAGGTGAAGCCGGGCGAAACGGTGTTGGTCCACGCAGCGGGCTCGGGGGTTGGCAGTGCCGGGATTCAGATTGCGAAGCTTCTCGGAGCTACCGTGATCACCACAGCTTCGACCCAGGAGAAGCTCAATCGGGGCAAAGAGCTCGGAGCGGATTACCTGATCAACTATGCCCAGACCGATTTCCTCAAAGAGGTGAAGAAGATTACTCAGCGTCGGATGGTCGACGTGGTATTCGAGCACGTTGGCACCGACACCTTTGAAAAGAGCGTCGCCTGTCTTCCTTACGGCGGCCGCCTGGTTACCTGCGGCGCCACCACCGGGTACGAAGCGAAGCTCGACCTGCGGGTCTTGTTTTACAAGCAGATTTCTCTTTTGGGCTCGACGATGGGCTCCAAAGGCGACGTCTTTCGGATCCTCGAGCTGGTGCAGCAAGGCCGCCTACGCCCGGTGCTGGACCGGGTCCTTCCCCTCCAGAAAGCGGCCGAAGCTCAACGACAGCTTGAAAGTCGCGCGCACTTCGGAAATGTAGTGCTGGTCCCGTCCTGATGCCGGATGCCTTGATCATCGATGCGGTTCGAACGCCGATCGGGAAACACCGAGGCGTGCTCAAAGACGTCCGTCCGGACGATCTCGCAGCGATCGCGCTCGAGTGGCTGGTGGGCAGATCCGGAGTCGCACCGGGGCGGATCGAAGAAGTCTTCCTTGGCTGCGCCAATCAGGCGGGCGAGGACAACCGCAACGTGGCGAGAATGGCGAGCCTGCTTGCCGGCCTCCCCCATTCGGTACCCGCCGTCACCGTAAATCGGCTCTGTGGAAGCGGGCTGGAGGCGATCGTCCAGGCGGCCCGGATGATTCGGCTTGGCGAAGCCGACGTGGTGATTGCAGGAGGAGTGGAGTCAATGACTCGGGCTCCGTGGGCGATGCCCAAGCCCGCGGACGGCTTTCCCACCGGCAAGTGGGAAGTCTATGACACCTCGCTGGGTTGGCGCTTTCCCAATCCGCGACTGGCGATCCAATTCCCGCTCGAGCAGATGGGGGAGACGGCGGAGAACGTCGCCGAGCGCTGGCGCATCTCCCGCAACGCACAGGATCAGTTTGCACTGGCCTCGCACCAGAAAGCGGTTGCTGCGCAAAAGCAAGGCCGTTTCCGGGATGAGCTGGTCTCGGTTGAGGTTCCGCAAAGGAAGGCTTCGCCGCTGATTGTCAGCGCCGACGAAGGACCGCGCGAAGATACCAGTCTGGAAAGACTGAGCGGGTTGCGTCCGGTCTTTCGCGAAGGCGGCTCGGTAACGGCGGGCAATTCGTCGCCGCTCAACGATGGCGCGGCCGCCGTGCTGCTGATGAGTGAACGCGCCGCCCAGCAATATGGCAAACGCCCTCTGGCTCGCTTCGTCAGCTCAGCCAGCGCAGGAGTGGACCCGCGATACATGGGCATCGGTCCGGTGCCCGCCGCGCGCAAAGCGCTGGAGATCGCCGGCTGGACTTGCGAACAATTAGGACTGGTGGAGCTGAACGAGGCTTTTGCGGCCCAGTCTTTGGCTTGCATTCAGGATCTCGATCTCGACCCAGCCACAGTGAACGTCAACGGCGGCGCAATTGCCTTGGGCCACCCGATCGGGGCGAGTGGAGCGCGCATCCTCACCACGCTCGTCCACGAAATGAAGCGGCGCGACATCCAACGCGGGCTGGCCACAATGTGCATCGGAGTCGGACAGGGAATTGCCGTCGCGGTCGACGCCGGCAACCAGTAGAAGGAGCTGCGTGCGGGTGACCGAATTCTGGATGGCCGTTGGGGCAATCAATGCCTTCATCTCGGTGGCCGCGGGTGCGTTTGGGGCGCACGCCCTGAAGCAGCGGCTTGCGCCGGACCTGCTCGCGGTCTTCGAGACCGGCGCTCGGTATCAGATGTACCACGCGCTCGGGTTGTGGGCCGTCGCGTTCGCGCTGAGTCAGGGGCGTCCTGCCGGGACGGCCGGCTGGGCCATGCTCGCCGGAATCATTCTTTTTTCCGGAAGTCTCTATGCGCTTGCGCTGAGCGGCGTGCGCGCTTTGGGGGCGATCACCCCGCTGGGAGGACTTTGCTTCCTGCTTGGGTGGGCGATTTTGGCATGGGCAGTCCTGAGGGGGCCTGGCCGCTGACGTCCTCCCGGGCCTATCCCGTTTTGCCACTTTGGGATCGCCTGGCGATCTTGGCGATCGCGATCACTCAATTCCTGATCGGCCACGGGCGCATCTGGACCAAGCCATTCGACTGGGATCGCTCGATCCTGCTGAGTTACCTGACGATTGCGATCTTGGTCGCGGTGGCGCTGCTGCTTCGCAAGCGGTTGCGATTTGTCAGCTGGGGCGTTCACACGGTGGAGTTGGTGGGGATCAAATTCATCCTCACTGCGACCATCCTCCTGGTGGTCCTGGTGGCGATGCACCCAAAACCAGCTCCGCCGGCTGCTCCTGTGCTCCGCGAGGCCGTCCCTCCGCGGCCCGTACCCGTGCACAAGCCGCGATCGGTCATTCCGGAATCGATGCGCGCGGACGTCGAAGGGCGCGTGACCCGCGGCGCCGCCGGAGTTCCAGGGGCGCTGGTGTTTGTCTCCAGCGGCCTGGAAGAACTGGTGTTTGACCCGCCTACGGCTGCGTTCACACTCGAAAACGACGGCACCCGCTTCATCCCGGGTTTGGGCGCACTTCAGATTGGCCAAACCTTTGTCGCTCGTTCCACCAACCGCCAGCTGCACACCCTCCTGATGACCAAGCCGGATCGAAGCTGGGTTTTCAATATTCCGATGCTCGCCTCAGGAGCCGAGCGCAGCCTGAAATTCGACGAGCCGAAGGGGTTGGTGAGCTTGCACTGCACCGTGCACGGCCGGCGCGAGGGCGACGCGCATCTGGCGATCCTCAGCCATCCTTTTTTCACCTTCACCGACCCGGACGGCAATTTTCGGCTCGGAGGAGTGCCAGTCGCGGCTCTGACGATCACGGCGTTCGCGCCAGGTTGGAGGGAAAGCACAAGTCAGTTGGACTTGAAAAAGGCCCGGGTGGCTCGGATCGCGCTTTCCTTGCCCTAGCGGCCAGGTCGCGGCTGCCGCTCCGCGAGCCATCGGCGGAGCTCAGTTTTCAAGATCTTGCCGTAGTTGTTCTTCGGAAGCGCCTCAACGAAGAGATAGGCCTTCGGCCGCTTGAAGCGGGCGATATGCTCCCGGCAGAGGGCATCGAGCATTGCCTCGCTGACCGGACCTGTCGCCACGATAAAGGCGACGACTTCCTCGCCCCATTCAGGGTGCGGCCGACCCACCACCGAAGCCTCGCGTACGTCCGGATGCCGAAGCAGCACCTCTTCGATTTCCCGGGGATAGATGTTGCTGCCGCCGCTGATGATCAAATCCTTCGAGCGGTCCTTGAGGGTGAGAAACCCGTCCGCGTCGAAGGAGCCCAGGTCGCCGGTGTGCAGCCAGCCCCCGCGCAAAGTCGCGGCAGTCGCTTCCGGGTCGCTCCAGTAACCCAGCATCACCGAGTCCCCACGCACCAGCACTTCGCCGGTCTCTCCCACGGGCAATTCCCGATCGTCCGGATCGGCGACCTTCACTTCGACCACCGTGTGCGCGACTCCGACGGAAGAAAGTCTTTCGAGATAGCGCGGATGATCCGTGGCGGCGTGATGCGCGCGGGAGAGCGCCGTGATCGTCATTGGGCTTTCGCCCTGGCCGTAGATCTGAACGAACTTCTGGCCGAACGCGGCAAGCGCGCGGCGGAGGTCTTCGACATACATCGGGCCGCCGCCATAGATGATCGTCTTGAGGTTCGAGAGGCTCGCGGATGGCGCGCCGGGATGTTCGACCAGGCGCTTGACGATCGTGGGAGCAGCGAAGAGCGACGCGCCTTGATGGGTCGCGAGCAGCTCGAAGACTTCTCCGGGATCGAACTTGCGGCTCTCGGGAACGACGTGAGCGGCGGCGTGCGCAACGTGGGGCAAGATGTACAGCCCCGAGCCGTGGGACATCGGCGCCGCATGCACGATGCAATCCTGGGGGCTGATCTGATCCACGTCGCTGAAATAGCTGAGCGTCATGGCCAGCAGATTGCGATGGCTGAGCATCGCGCCCTTCGGTCGGCCAGTGGTGCCACTGGTATAGAAGAGCCACGCCACGTCGTCCGGTTCGCGCTGAACCATGTCGATTGCTTTGCCGGAAGCAACCCGCGCGTACTCCGCGCCACCCACCGGGATGATCAAAGCCCGGGTCGGAAGCTGAGCATTGGTCGCGGCCACGGCCTCGGCCAGATCCTCGGACACGAAGCAGACCTTCGCGCCGCTGTGCTGGAGAATGTAGGCGAACTCGCGGGGATGAAGCTTGGCGTTGACCGGGACGGCTACCAGCCCGCTGTGCCAGATCGCGAAGAGCAGCTCGAGATAGCTTGGATGATTGTGCAGGATGAGCGCGACGCGATCGCCGGGGCGTAACCCGCACTCCTGAACGAGGTAGCCGGAGAGCGCCGCGGCCCGCTGCGCGAGGCTGCGATAGTCATGGACAAGCCGTTGCCCATCATAGACCGCGGGTCGTTCACCGAAGTTTCGGGCCGCACGCAGCAAGAGACTCGCCAGATTCATTGCCCAGACCTACAGCAAAAATTTGCGAGGTCTACAACCTCAGGCCCAGTCGAGCACCCATTATGGCATTCGGGTCCAACCAGCCGGCCTCAACCCCGAGCGAGATAAGACCGATTTGCCATCCAAATCCAAATGCTGCGTGAGTGTGGAATGGATGATCGGCAAAGAAAATCCACGGTCCGAACGAGCCCTCGAGGTAAAGCTGCTGAATGGAAATCCGCAATTGCGCGTCGAGCGGCACCCCTGCCGTCGCCGGAGAGCCGACCAAGAGCAAGCCGAAGCGACCTCCGACTGACACGCCTGGCGTCAAACTCAGCATCGGCGCGGCGGTGAAGTTGAACTCACTGGTTCCGTTGAACCAGTAGTCGGCGCCAAATCCCACGCCAATCGATGCCGCCGCGTTGCCCGGCACGAGCCCCATGAGCCCAGCCAGGAGAAGCACGATCGCTTTAGCTTGCGACTTTCTGGTTCGCATCCGTGGTTTGTTTCGAATCGACCTTTCCCAACCGCCAACTCGGCTTGCGTAGCTTTCCTTCGGCAACCGCTTGTCCCAGCATAGTCAAGCCGAGGGCGCTCGCGAAGATCACAGCCGGCAGCCCCGCTTCCAATCCAAATTCACCGCCGGTCCACGCACGTGGGCCTTCTAAGTACGCGTCGAGTAAGGAGGGCATCCGCATCCCGGATACCGGCACGCCGAAAACCGGCCCTTGAAAAAAATTCCACGCCCAGTGCAGCCCGATCGGAAACCAGAGATTCCGGGTCAGGATGAAGGCCGCGGCGAGCAACCCACCGGCCTCCACCGCAACCGCCAGGCTGGAGACGATGCTTGCGCCGGGATTGAGAGCGTGGGCGAAGCCAAAGAGGAGGGCACTGATCCCCAGCGCCGTCCAGGAGCCAAGCCATTCTTCGAGGGTCTGGAAAATCAGTCCGCGCATCGCCGTCTCTTCGAAGATGGCGCCTAGGAAAAAAACAAGAAACTCCTGAAACAGAATCCACGCCAATCCGCCGATGGATCCAGGACCGCGATCTCGCACTTTGTAGGTGCCGGAGAGGGTCATCACCAGCACCACCAAGGAGATCAAAAGCCCGCCCAGAGCGAAACCGCGCCCAAGCGCTCGCCCCACGCCCGACAATGGAAAACCAAATTGCTCCGGGCGGCGCCGCTGAAGACCCATCCCAAACAAGAACAGTCCGCCGACGGCGAGGATCGCCATCCCGAGCTCCCAGAGAAGGATCCCGCTCAGATCGTTTGTCCCGGCCGTCCCGCCTGCGCCCAGCGTGAGGCGACGAAGCAGGGTGACCGCAAAGCCGCCCACCCCCAAATAGAAGGCGATCAAGATCAGGCGCATCCACGGCCGATCGATGGCGCGGCGAATATCAGTCACACCCTTCTCCCGGTGCCTGCCCTGCGCAGCACAAATGCGACCAGAGCGCAAGGCTCAAAACTCGCGTAAGGTCTCCGTCCCGGGACTGTCGGAGGACTTCATGGTACGCCTAATCACGGCGAGCGTTGTAGCCAGTTTGTGCTTTGCCGGCTGTCGCTGTGATCGCCAACCTCCCGCGCCGAAGTCGGCGGCGACCTCCGCCCGTTCCCCTTCTAAGAGCGAGTCGTTGACCCTTTTGGTCGCCTATGGGAGCGAAAAAAGGCTCTGGCTGGAAGAGCAGGCGCGCGACTTCATGCAAATTGGCGCCAAGACCAAAAGCGGCAAGTTGATTCAGGTCCAGGGTCGGGCGATGGGCTCGGGCGAAGCGACCCAAGGGATTCTGTCTGGTTCGCTGACGCCCCACGTTTTCAGTCCCGCTTCCGGCGCCTACATCTCGCTGCTGAATCAGAATTGGCTGTCGATCGCCGGACATACCAAGCCACTATGTCCGGCCGGGGAGCCGGTGGTGCTCTCGCCGATGGTGATCGCGATGTGGAGGCCGATGGCCGAGGCGCTCGGATGGCCCGGCAAGCCGCTCGGATAGTCCGACCTTCTGCGCGTTGCCGCCGACCCGAAAGGTTGGGGTACCTTCGAGCATTCGGAATGGGGGAGCTTCAAGCTTGGGCATACTCACCCGGAGTTCTCCAATTCGGGCCTCCTGTCGGTCCTCGCCGAGGCGTATGCCGGAGCGAAAAAGACTCGCGGTTTGAGCCTCGAGGATCTCGATTCGAAGAAAACCCAGAGCTTCCTACGCACGGTCGAAGGGACGCTCGTGCACTACGGCAAGTCCACCGGTTTCTTCGCCGACAAGATGGTGGAGCGAGGTCCTGCCTACCTTTCCGCGGCGATTCTTTACGAGAACCTGGTGATCGAATCGTACGCGAAACCAAGCCCATCCGGCTTTCCGATCGTTTCGATCTATCCGGTCGAGGGCACCTTCTGGTCGGATCATCCGTACGCGATTCTCGACGCCGAGTGGGTCAGCGCCGACGCGCGAGACGCGGGCGAACAGTTTTTAGCGTTTCTGAAAGCCAAGCCCGCCCAGCAGCGCGCCCTTGCTCTCGGTTTTCGCCCGGCGGATGCATCGATTCCAATCACCGCGCCCGTCGATTCAGCGCACGGTGTGGATCCGAAACAACCTCAGACCTTGCTGGAGGTGCCGAGCGCGGCGGTGCTGCTGCGCCTGGTCGAAATTTGGAAGACGGCCAAAAGGCGCACCGACGTGTCGCTGCTCTTCGACAAGTCCGGGAGCATGCAAGGCAAGCCGCTCGCACAGGCCAAGCAGGGCGCCAAGGCGTTCTTGGGCAGCCTGGGGGACCCGGATCAGGTGAGCTTGATGTTCTTCGACCATCGAGTCCTTCCGCCGATCGGACCGATGGTGCTCGGCGTGGGGCGCGCCCAACTCTCGTCGCGAATCGACAGCGCGATTGCCGAAGGGGGCACCGCGCTCTATCAAGCGATTGACGCCGCGTACCAAGCCGCCAACGAGCGCGCGCGCCAAGATCCCTCTCGGATCCACGCGCTGGTGGTGATGACCGACGGACGGGACGAGAGCAGCCGGATAAGCCTGGAGCAGATGCTTCCTCACCTCACCTCGGAAAATTCAGGGGTCCGCGTGTTTACGATTGCTTATGGCGACCAGGCCGACGCGCGAGTGCTCAGCCGAATTGCCGAAGCGGCCAAGGGCTCTTTTGCCAGGGGGAATGCAGAGAACATCGTTCAGGTATACGAAGAAATGGCATCCTTTTTCTGACGAGCTGACGTGGAATCTCGGCCCGAACGCGAAATCCTCCAACTGCCCTGGCGCAAGGCAATCTGGAGCTCTGCCACCAGCACTGTGAACCTGGTGGTTGTCGGAAGCGCTGCGCTCGGCGCCACCTTGCTTCAGTCACTTCCGGTGCTTGCGATCGGAGGCGTGACGTACCTGGCCCTGATCGCCTGGGATCTGGCCAGCCGCGAGCACTGGCGTCGAACGATCAAGGGCGAGCCTATCGAACCAGAAAGGCTCCCGAGTCCTTCCCTGTTGAGCGATGCCACCTGCAAGAAGGCACTCCAGCAGCTCCTCGCCGCGAAGAAAGAGCTGAGCCAGATGTTGGCGCGAAACACCGACCAGGTGAATCGCTATCTCTCCTTGAGCCTGGGATCTCTATCCGAGCTGGAGGATCGGGCCGCGCGGCTATCAACCGTGGCGAGGATCTCTCCCGGTACCTGAGCACCGTCAATCCGAAGTCGGTCGAGGCAGAAATCCGGCGCCTCGAACAGCAGATTGAGCAAACCTCCGATGAAGATGCGCGCGCGCAGTTTCAGAGCGCGCTACAGACTCGCGAGCAGCAGCTCAAGACGATTCAGGAATTGGTGAGCGCGCGCGATCGCGTATACGCTCATCTTTCTCAGATCATCGCCATGTACGAGGGCCTACCCTCGCGAGTCGTGCATATGCGAGCGCTCGATGCGCAGGCGGTCGACGTCGTGTCCGGAGATGTGAATCAGGAGCTCGATCGGATCAATCGCGAGATCGGCGCATTCGAGGAAACGCTGAAGGACGTCCGGGTGGAGACCAGAGCATGAACGCCAAAGCGGTGATCGTCATCGGTTTCCTTCTGGCGGTGGGTGCGATCTTTTTCTTTCAGTGGAAGAACAAGCAGCAGACGTGGCCGAGCGGCTCGCTACAGTCGGGCGCTTCGGTCAAGGGCTCGAAGGACGCGGTGGAGATCTCCTTTCTCTACAGCACCGAGAAGAAGGAATGGATCGAGGCCTCCACCTCAGCGTTCACCAAGGAGCACCCCGATATTTCTGTGAAGCTGCTCGGAAAAGGATCGCTCGACGCGGCCCAGGCGCTGGTCGACGGGAAGGAAAAGCCTATCCTGTGGAGCCCTGCGGACTCGCTGGTGCTCAATCTGGGCGGGGCCGACTACGAGACGAAAACCGGAGCTCGGTTGTTTGCGCCGGAGGGTTCCGAGGATGCTCCGCAGGCGCTGGTGATTACCCCGTTGGTGTTCGTCGTCTGGGAAGATCGAGCTCAAGTCCTTCTCAAGGCGGGCAAGGGGCAGATCAACTGGAAGTTGCTGCGCGATGCGGTGTCATCGAACCAGGGCTGGTCCGCGATCGGCGGCAATCCCGATTGGGGCTTCGTCAAGCTCGGGCATACGGATCCAACGCGATCGAATTCTGGGTTGAATGCGCTGCTCTCGATGACGCTGGAGTACTACAAGAAGACCGCCGGCCTTCAGGTGGCGGACCTGCTCAAGCCCGAGTACCAGGCGTTTATTCGAGACATCGAGAAAGGAGTAACTGGGTTCGGAGCCTCGACCGGAACGTTCATGACCGACATGATCCGATTCGGCCCCTCGAAATATGATGTCGCATTCGTCTACGAGAACCTGGCGATCGCGGAGGTCGAAAATGCCCAGGGGCGCTGGGGCAATCTCAAGGTGTACTACCCGGCGACCACGCTGTGGAGCGACCACCCGGTGGCAATCCTGGAGGGATCCTGGGTCACTGACGCGGCCAAGAAAGCGGCCCGGACCTATGTCAAATTCTTACGCAGCCGCCCCGTCCAGGAGCAGGCGCTCGCGTTCGGATTCCGTTCGGCGGACCCAAGTGTCCCACTGAAGACTGCCGATGCGCGAAATCCGTTCACCCGTTTGGCCCAGTACGGCATTCAGATCGACATTCCTCCGGCAGCCGCCGCTCCCAGTGGAGCCTTGGTGAAGAATCTCTTGACGATGTGGTCTCGGGTGGTCGGCAACCGTTGAGCACCGGGCCGGTGTGGCAACCCTCAACTCGGTGCGCGCCATGACGAAAACGCCGCGTTCAGCAACAGCGCCCAGGCGATGCCGACGCATACTCCGCTGGTGACGTCACTCGGATAATGGACGCCCAGGTAGACTCGCGACAGTGAAACGATCGCAATCAGCACCAACGAGCCCGCAATCACCGCAACCCGGGCACGGTGGGACCGCAAATACCGACCAATCAGCAGCGCGATCGTGAGATACAGGGCAGCGGAGGACAGAGAGTGGCCGCTCGGATAAGAATAGCCGGACGCTTCCACAAGCCGGGGGACTCCCTGAGGTCGAACCCGCTCAATGAAACTCTTGGTGACTACCGTCAACAGAAGGGAGCCCGCAGACGCCGAGGCGAGTTGAAGGGCGTTTACCCACGCTCGCATGGCGGCGAAGACGGCCAACGCCACCAGCGAAAATAGCGCTAACAACGTGGCCGAGCCGAGCGCCGTCATATCCACCATCACCACGTTCAGCCACGAAGTCCGCGCGGCTATCACCTTCAACAAGAGCGTCCGATCGACCGCATCGACTTCCTTCTCGAGGAGTTCCTGAGTGATCCGGATGAACAGTCCGATCGCGAGGGCGGCGACGCCCAGCGCCAATCTCGAAGACCAGCTGCCTCGAGATATGGTTGGCGTGGCGTCCATGGTTGAAGGTTCGATAGAGATACCATCTGTATAATGGCCAGCTGCCGGATTGACCCCAAGCGCTCGCGCCTTTGGGCGGAGGCGCGCTCCAGCCTCCACCCGATTCACGTTGAAACCGATGGTTTTGATGGGTACGTCGAGACCAACACCGCTGCGGGGTCTCCGCAGATCGAGTTGCCGATCCGGGTCGAGTTGGATGCAGCGCTCGTCCGATCCGGAAATGCTCTTCTCGATCGGGAGCTCCAGCGCCGCCTCGAAGTACAAAAATATCCCCGAGTCGTCGGAGAAGCGCGCGAGCTCAAGGTGCTCGATCTCGCCGCCGGCCGTTGTTGGGTGCGAGGCGACCTTACGTTGCACGGTGTCACTCGGACCCTCGACACGGAGATGACCGTGCGGTCACGTGAAGGAACAATTGAGCTTGTCGGGGAGAAATTGATCGATATGCGGGACTTCGGCCTTACCCCACCCAAGCTCTTCATTTTTCGGGTGTACCCGGAGGTTCGCGTTCGGGTGCGTTTGGTCGCTGCTCTCTAACGAAAGTGCCACAGGGCTCGTCCTTCGGGCGCGGTGAACAGTGCAGATTTCTGCACTGCCGCGACACAAATGTCGCGATTGCAACGTGACGAGCGCGAAGGCTGTGCAGAATTCCCGGAGGCAACTTATTGATCAGTTCGGGGTACGTGTTTTGCAGCCGAGGACAGCTCGGTTCGGGCCGGGGAGGTAGCAGTCATGAATGAGAGCTATCGCAGGGCCGGCGGTTACCTGTTGCTTGTTCTCTCTTTGAGCATGCCGAGATGCGGCTCTTCTGGCCCAGGCATCTCCACTGGGGTGAGTCCGATCGTTGATGCGGTCACCGTCACGGCCAATCCGAACAATGTCTTGAGCGCGGTGGTGACCGCCAGCGTCCGCGATGCAGACAAGCTCCGGATCTCCTACCAGGCGCAGGGTAGTACGGCCGTCTCATCGACTCCGGAAGTTGTGATCAGCAGCCCGGAGACGATCACACTTCCCGTTTTCGGTCTACGGCCGGAGACGAGCTATTCCCTCTGGGTGACTGCGCTGACGACGGGCGGCAAAAGCACCGACAGCCCGCAACTTTCGCTGCAGACCGGCTCTCTTCCCACCTATTTACCGGTATTTTCAGTCGAGAGACCGGGCAACCCTCAGCCGGGATACACGATGGTGGCTTGGACGGCCACTAACTTCGGAACGGCACCGGATCTGTTTAGCGACCAGAACGCCGCTTTGATCGTGGATCAAAACGGCCAGGTGGCATGGTACAAGGAGCTTCCGGGCCATGTCGTGCTCGATTGGCAGCGGCAGCCCGACGGCAATTACACGGCCGCAGCAGATCAAGCCGTTCCCTGGACCACCGAGAGCTATCGCCAGTTCGACAAACTTGGCAATCAGCTGCGGACCTGGTCCGTCCCTGGAGACATCTGGATCGATGACCACGAGCTGCGAGTCCTTCCCAATGGAGATGCGCTCTTCTTCGCTACCAACGCCAGGACGATGGACCTGACGAACTACGGCGGCCAACCCGATACACTAGTTCTCGGCAACCTGCTGATTCGGGTGAGCAGCAGCGATCAGCTGGTTTTTCAATGGGACGCCTTCGATCATCTTCCAGCAATCGACGACCTTGATCCGCTGATCGACCTCACTGGAGACAACGTGGACTGGACCCACGGCAACGCGATCGACGTCACCGCAGATGGAAACTACCTGATGAGCTTTCGAAACATCAGCCAGGTGGTGAAGATCGATTCCAGGTCCGGAGCGGTGTTGTGGAAGCTGGGGGGCTCGGACGGAGATTTCACCTTCTTGGACGATCCGCTCCACGGCTTCTCGCTTCAACATGGAATTCGCGAGCTGCCGAACGGCAACTTGCTGTTGTTCGACAATGGGGCAAATCACCAGCCGCCACAGAGTCGTGCCGTGGAGTATCAACTCGATTTGAACGCTCGGACCGCGCGAAAGGTATGGCAGTACGACGCCGACCCACCCCTATTCGCCTTTGCCATGGGATTCGCCCAGCGACTCGAGAACGGTCACACCTTGGTGACCTACGGGATTTTGCCCTACGTTCGCGAGGTCAATCACGCTGGGGAGCTCCAGTGGAGCCTGCAGCCGGCCCAACAGCCAGGAATCATCTATCGCTCGTTTAAGATTGCCTCGCTCTACTAGCTAGGCGCTAACCGTTCGGCGCCAATCGCAGAATGGGATTCGCCACCCGGTCGAAATCCTCAAGAGACTGTGCCTTGACCCTTACCCAGTACCCGGAGCCACGGCTATCCACGGTCTCCACGCTGCAAGGAGCCTTCACGCCAGAAGCTTCGCTCAGAACCTCACAAGCCCAGGTCTTTTCCGGGCGCGGTGTGGCGACGAAAGCTTCTAGCTCCACCTGCGAGGACAGCAACGAAGCTAACTTCTTGGCTTTCTTCGTCTTCGCTCCTTCTTGCTGCCTGGGTACCAGGACGCCGTCGCTCGGCGCCACCAGCGAGCGATCCCTACCGCTCGTCCGCTCCCAAACGTTGCCCACCACTTCTCCGCGTCGAACCGGGTGACGCGATGCTGTTTTCCATCTCAGCAGTCCATTCGCCGGCGCACGAAGATCGGCGATCTTCGGCCTTTTGTGGCGTTCGACCTTCACCTCGATCCATTTTGGCTTTGACTTGGCCGGCGGGAGGGGGACCGGGGATGAGATTGTCACTGGGGAGGGCGAGGCGGGACGAGGGGGATCCAGGGATTTCGATGAAGCCGCAGCAGCGATTCTGCCCTTCGGGGGGCCCTCGGAAACCCGTGACGAGGTCTGTGGCTTGAGTGATTGGAAATACCACACGCCGCCGGCCACCAACGCGCCAAGGCCCAGCAGGGCGGCGCCCGCGACCACGATCGGCTTCCTACTTTTACTCTGCATCCACTCCCACGCCTTAGCGGCAGCAGCATCGTCACTAAATTCCAGTGGCTCTGACGGGTCTTGCAGCATCAGTTCGGAGAGGCTCACCTGTGAAGGGTCTGACTCCCGAGCAGAGTCCTCCTCTTCGTCGAGCACCGCGTTCGACATCCGCTGGCGCGCCTGTTCCAACATCTCCGCCGCCTCAGGATTTTGGGGATCCTGCTGGAGCATCGCCTCGAAATAGTTGGCGGCTTCCGCATATCGGCCGTGGCGGTGCATCCTCAGACCGCTTTGAAAGAGTGCGCGAAGCGCCTCATCCCATTCCCGGCTGGGGGCCCACACCGAGGCTTCGCGGCTTTCCTTGAGGTGCGAGCCGCTTGCAGCGAGAAATCCGTACACCTCAAGCTGCCGCAGAAACAGCACCAGACTGGCGAAGTTGATCGGGATGCCCAGCCGCTGCCCTGCTTCAATAATCTCTGAGTACCGCCGCCGGCCATCGAGCATTCGGGCAATGGAAACCTCGAAGTCGTAAAGCGGAAACGTCTTGCCGGAGACGGGATCGGTGACTTCGAACAGCGAAGAAGACGGACGCCGAGCAATATTGAGGTCTCTTCGGAAGAGACGCACCGTGTCCTCCGGGCTCGGCTTGGCAGCAGCGGGCGCTTCGGAAGGGGGCGTTTCGGAAGGTGGTGCCGCGGAAGGTGGCGCTTCGGGGGGCGGCACCTGCGCGGGCTTATCGGTGCTGGGGCGCACCCTTAAGCGGTAGCGCACGCCGGACGTCGAGCCGACTGACTTCGATGGCGCCACTGCCCGCTGGGCAATCGAGCTAGCCAGGCGGGCGGCTTGCTCGCTTTCGCGGGCTGACACCAGAATGCCGAGTTGAACGAACTTGCGGATCACCGCCCGCAGCTGGGGATCCCGGGCGTCGATCCCTCCAGCGGTCGCACGGGCGAAGACTTCCAGTTCCTCCGGCGCCAAATCCACGGTCTTGCCAGTGGACTGATGGACCACGCGCGCGCCCGCTGACGTGGCGTTGACGCGGTAACCCTCCCGCAGCACAAAGAGTGACATTCGGAGGAGGATCAGCCTAAACCGGCCGCTTCCCGTCGTCTCGAATTTTTGCCCACCGAAGCTGGTGCTTACTCACGCATACAAAACTCACAGCCTCGATCGGCATTTTTCTCCGCGAAGCTTCAGCGCACCTGCTCGGAATTTGACCGCAAGCGACGGGTAGCGATCCCTGGGGCGTGACCGCTACCTTCCCGTTCGAAAACGACGGAGGCTTCGGCCTCCCTTGCATTGCCGAAAAGGGAGAACACAATGGACGCTGCGATTTCAATGGCTTCAATGGCTTCATCAACGCAACCGATCAATGCAGACGCCGCGTGGGCTGCGGTAGAGAAGCGGGACGTTCAGGCCGATGGCCGATTCGTGTACGCGGTCTCCTCGACCGGCGTCTACTGTAGGCCTTCCTGCCCCTCCCGGCGCCCCGCACGTCGGCATGTTGAGTTCTTCGCCAAGCCGCTCGAGGCAGAGTCCGCCGGCTACCGCGCTTGCTTGCGTTGCCGCCCGACGCAGGAAGACGCTCCGCCGGCAGCCGCGGTGAAGCGCGCGCGGGAGTACCTCGATCGCCATTCCGGCGAGCCGGTCACGTTGGCGCAGCTTGCACAGTACGCCGGGCTCAGCTCCTTCCACCTGCAGCGCACCTTCAAACGGCTCATCGGGATGACCCCAAGGGAATATGCCGATGCGATCCGCGCGGAGCAGCTCAAGAGTCATCTGCGACAATCCTCGAGCGTCACCGCCGCGATCTTTGAGGCGGGCTATGGCTCGAGCCGAGGCGGATACCAAGCTTCCGCCGCGCGACTAGGGATGACGCCGGGTATGTACCGCCGCGGCGGTCGCGGGATGCGCATCCGCTACGCCACCGCGCCGACCGCGTTGGGCCGAGTCTTGGTCGCCGCCACCGAACGAGGCATTTGCGCGGTAAAGCTCGCCGACGTTGATGCCGAGTTGGTGGAGGGGCTCCACCGAGAGTACCCGGAGGCCGAGATCCGGCGCGCCCCAGGCGAGTTGCGCCACTTCGTCGACGCCGTGGTTCGCCAGATCAACGGCTCGGGGGAACAAGCGGTTCCCCTGGATCCTCCCGGCTCCTTGTTCCAATGGAAGGTCTGGAAGGCTCTGCTCGAGATCCCCAGAGGAACCACGCGCTCCTACGACCAAATTGCGGCAGACATTGGCGCGCCAAGCGCGACCCGAGCGGTGGCGCGCGCCTGCGCTCAAAATCGGGTGGCGGTGCTGATTCCCTGCCACCGGGTGGTGCGCTCGGATGGCAACCTAGGCGGCTATCGCTGGGGAACGGAGCGCAAGCGTCGATTGCTAAATGCGGAGCGCCGTGAGGAGGCGACAGCGGGAGAGTGATGGAGGTCCCTTGGGTATCGCAACGAATCGGCCAACTGGATTGGAGCAAGCTCGAGGAAGATCTGTCGAAGTTCGGGCACGCGATCACCGACCCGGTTCTGACCCGAAGCGAGTGCGAGGAGCTGGTCGCGCTCTATCCGCAAGAGCAATGCTTTCGAAAGACGATTGACATGGCTCCCAGGCGATTCGGCCTCGGCGATTACAAGTACTTCAAGTATCCGTTGCCGCCGATTGTCCAATCGCTCCGAATGCGACTGTATCCGCGGCTCGCGCCGGTTGCCAACCGCTGGATGGAAGCGCTTCGCGCAAAAGAGCGCTATCCGGCAACGTTGCGGGAATTTCTCAGTCGCTGTCACCGCAGTGGCCAGAAGCGACCCACTCCGCTGCTGCTTCACTATGAAGCTGGCGGCTATAATTGCCTGCACCAGGATCTCTACGGCGCCCTCGCCTTTCCCCTGCAAGTCACCGCGTTCCTCAGCCGGCCAAAGGAGGATTACACGAGCGGGGCGTTCCTGCTGCTGGAGCAGCGTCCCCGCGCGCAGTCGATGTGCGACGCGCTGATTCCGGATCAGGGAGCGCTGGTGGTGTTCGCTACCCGGATGCGTCCTGAGGCCGGCAAATTCGGCTACCGCCGCGTGCAGCTCAAACACGGGGTAAGCCGGGTCCGCACCGGATCGCGGTACACGCTCGGCATCATTTTTCACGATGCGAAATAAGGTAAACCGCTGCAAGAGGGGGGCTTCATGAATACGAAAGCATTGGCAATCACCTCGGCGGTGGGGCTTGCCGCTTGTGCGGGGCAACCCGACCGCACGGTTTCATCCGTCGTCAGCCGATCTCTCGCCGGCTACGGCTTTCAAGAGTACCTGCTCCCTGCGGGTTCGGGGCCGCACGATGTCGCGCCCGCACCCGATGGCTCGGTGTGGTACACGGCGCAGGCGGCGGGCCGGCTGGGCAACCTCGACCCGATCAGCGGCGACGTCCGCGAGATCCCGCTGGGCGCGCGCTCGGCACCGCACGGGGTGATTGTCGGCCCCGACGGCGCGCCGTGGGTTACCGATGGCGGGCTGAACGCGATCGTTCGCGTCGATCCGATCACCGGGGAGCCGCAGGTCTTTCCGCTCCCGCCTGAACGGCCGAACGCCAATCTCAACACCGCCACCTTTGATTTGAATGGCCTCCTCTGGTTTACCGGCCAAAACGGAGTCTACGGCCGGCTCGATCCCTCGACCGGTGCGATGGATGTGTTCGACGCTCCTCGAGGACCGGGGCCCTACGGGATTTCCACCACGGCCTCGGGGCAGGTTTATTACGCATCCCTTGCCGGAAGTTACGTCGGCCTGATCGACTTGAAGAGCGGCGACGTAACCGTCCTGGATCCTCCCACCGCCGGCCAGGGCGCGCGCCGCGTCTGGCCCGACTCGCAAGGTCGGATCTGGGTGAGCGAGTGGAACGCAGGCCAAGTTGCACTCTACGACCCCGCAACGGACCAATGGCGGGAGTGGCGCCTTCCCGGTTCGAGGCCACAAGCCTATGCGGTATTCGTCGATGACCAGGACCGGGTCTGGCTCTCCGACTGGGGAGACAATTCGCTCACCCTCTTCGACCCTTCAACCGAAGCCTTTCAGGTGTTCGCCTGGCCTAGCAATCCCGGTAATGTGCGACAGCTCCTCGGCCGTTCCGGAGAGGTGTGGGGCGCGGAATCCGCGCTCAACAAGTTGGTGGTGCTGCGATCCGACTAGAGATGGACCACCTTGAGCTCGCCTTGGCTATGCCGTGAGCGGAGCACCTTCTTGTCGAATTTCCCGACGCTCGTCTTGGGCACTTCGGGGATAAACGTCCAGTACTCCGGCGCCCACCACTTCATGTCGATTCGCTCGGCGATGAAAGCCTGCAGCGCCTCGGCGGTCACCGTCGAACCGGGTTTTCGGACCACGCAGGCCAACGGCCGTTCCATCCATTTGGGATCCGGCACGGCAATCACCGCCGCTTCGAGCACTTCGGGATGCGCCATCAGCGCGCATTCGAGCGTCACGGATGAGATCCATTCCCCTCCGGTCTTGATCACGTCTTTGGACCGATCGGTGATTCGGATGAACCCCCTGGGATCCACAGTTCCGACATCCCCCGTCCGAAGCCATCCGTCGTGAAACTTCTCGGTTGATTCGTCCCGGTAGTAGGACGCCGCCACCCAGGGTCCGCGGACTTCGATTTCCCCGACCGACTGACCGTCCCACGGCTGGACCCGGCCCTCTCCATCGGTGATCCGAAGCTCCACCCCAAAGGCCACTCGTCCGGCCATCGAACGGTAGTCCATTTCCTGCTCTGCGGAGATCCCCTTTGGCGGACGAGCCGTGGCAGCGAGCGGACTGGTCTCGGTCATTCCCCAAGCCTGGATAATCCGGACTCCGTGCCGAGACTCGAACTGCTCCATCAGGCTCGCCGGAACCGCCGAGCCCCCACAGATGACCGTTCGCAGCGAGGAGATATCCACTGGTTTCACGCTCAGCTGGTTCAGAGCTCCCATCCAGACGGTTGGGACGCCCGCGGCGATAGTCGGTTTCTCCGCCTGGATGAAGGCGCACAAGGGCTCGGGTTGAAGGAAACGTCCCGGCATGAGGAAGTCGCAACCCGCCATCCATCCCGCGTACGGGATTCCCCAGGCGTTCGCGTGAAACAATGGAACGATCGGCAAAAAACGGTCGCCCTCTCGCAACCCAAAATTGGCCGGCAAGCAGACGGCAATCGAGTGGAGGTAGTTGGAGCGGTGGCTGTAGACAACTCCCTTGGGATTACCGGTGGTGCCGCTGGTGTAACACATCGCTGCCGCGGAGCGTTCGTCGAGCTCGGGCCATTCGAAGCCCGGCTTCTCTGCGGCGAGCAGCTCCTCGTAGCGCAAGGCGTTCCCCAGGACCGACGCGTCCCCCGTTCCGATCACCACGAACTGGCGTACCGTCTTCAGGCGCGGCGCGACTTTGGCCAACAAGGGCACCAAGGAATCCTCGACCAAGATCACCTTGGCTTCCCCATGGTTGATTACGTACTCGAGTTGCTCGGGGAAGAGGCGGATGTTGAGCATGTGGAGCACGGCGCCCATCGACGGGATGGCAAGATAGGCTTCCAAGTGCTCTTGGGTATTCCAGGCGAATGTCCCTACCCGGTCCCCGGCTCGAATTCCCAGCCGGCGAAGAGCGCCCGCAAGCCGGTCGGCTCGCTCTGCCACGGTCGCGAAACTGGCCCGTCGGCTGCCGTTGGTCTCGCAAGTGACCACTTGGCTTTCGGAATAAACCGTACGGCCGTGCCGAAGAATGCTTCCCACCGTCAAGGGAAAATCCATCATCGTGCTTTGCATCGGAGCCTCCTCGCGGACTCAACGAGTTTCTACCTCGTACGATGGATCATTTACAGCGGGACGTCAGCTCCCTAGTTTTCTGGAGCCCAAGTCAGGCCCCAATTGTAGACAAAAAAACCGATATCAATCTCCTTGACCAGTTAGTTCCCTAATGCTTGCTTTGCGATCCATGATCCCGACAACAAGACGGGAGTTCCTCCGCATCGGCTTGGTCGGTTCTGTCGCTTCCCTCACCGGACGAGTGGATCGAGCTCACGCCGCAGCGCGATCTTTGATCGTCCGCAGCGCGCGGCCGCAGGATCTCGAGACGCCGGTGACGTCATTGGTGGATGAGTACACTCCCAACGACGTGTTTTTCGTGCGAAGTCACTTCGGTCCACCGGTGATCGATGCCGGCACCTGGAACCTTCACATCGAGGGGTTGGTACAGAAACCGGGCGATCTCTCGATGGACCAGCTTCACAAGCTGCGCAACACAAAAGCGCCAGCGGTGCTGCAGTGCGCTGGTAACGGCCGCGCCCTTTTTCGTCCGAAGCTTGCCGGGGCACAATGGGAACGAGGCGCGGTAGGTCACGCGCTCTGGCGCGGCGTTCGCTTGTCGGATGTTCTCGAGCACGTCGGAGTCGACGCAGGCGCCCGCTTCGTGACGTTCTTGCCGGGCGACCATCCGATGGCGGCCGCGGTTCCGAAATTCCTTCGATCCATTCCAATCGAGAAGGCGCGAGAAGATGTATTGCTTGCCTGGGAGATGAACGGTGCACCACTGTCGTTGCTGCATGGTGCACCGCTGCGCGCGGTAGTTCCGGGCTGGACCGGCAATCACTGGGTGAAGTGGCTGCGCGGCCTAAGAATCTCCGACCGCGAGGACCCCGGCTTCTACATGCAGACCGGCTACAAGTTTCCCGCCGAGCCGATTCCGCCGGGAGGCAAGCCTGCGCAGGTCAAGACCGTCACGTTGATGCCTGTGAAGTCCCTGATTGCACGACCGGCGGAGGGCGCGAGGCTTGGGAAAGGGATGCAAATCATCCAGGGAGTCGCGTTCGGCGGAAAAGGGCCGATTAAGCGCCTCGAAGTATCCCTGGACGACGGCGCGACTTGGAACGCGGCGAACCTGGATCCCATGCCTTCCCCTGGGGCGTGGCAGCGATGGCGATTCCGCTGGCAAGCTCAGCCAGGGCAGTACCTCCTTCGCGCCAGAGCGACCGACAGCTCAGGAGAGGTACAGCCGCGCGAACCGCAGTGGAACCCCGGAGGCTACCTTTACAACGCGTGGGACTCGGTCCGCTGTGAGGTGCGCTCGTGAGCCCCCGCATTCTGCTCGCGGCCCTGCTGTTCCTTTCAGCAGGCTGCGCAAGCCGGCAAGCCCCGCCCGCTCCTCCTGAAAAGCCAACGGCGGCGGCTCAACCCGCGACGCCGAGCGCTCCAGTGTCCCAGGCGCCGACACCACCGCCCATGCCGGCGGCTCCTCCTGTGCCTCCCGCGCCGCCAGCGCCGCCCAGCCAGCCGGTCAGCGATGAGGAGGGAACGATTGCGCAAGGAGAGGCCTGCCTATCCTGCCATTCGATTGAGCTAATTGAATACACGCGAATCGGAGAGGCGGGTTGGAAAGCGGAACTGATCAAGATGCGTAACTGGGGCGCCTTGGTGGAAGAAGCGAAAATTGGGCCTCTGGCCGGATGGTTCGCCCAGCATTATCCCCCCGATCAAGCTCCGCCAGCTCCTAAGGTGATCAGCGCGGTTGACGCCGCGGCGGCGGTCGCGCCCGAGCGTGGCGCTCGCGTCATCCATGGCGACAAAAATGCTGGGGCCGCGGAATATGCGAAGGATTGCGCCTCCTGCCATGGCGCGGGCGCGGAAGGTACCGGAGGCGGACCAGTTCTGATCGATGCGCCGGTCCTCTATCAACCGAGTCGGTTCGCGACGCTCATCACCAAGGGGCAGGGCCGAATGCCCGCGTTCTCAGTGTTGAGCAGGTCCGATATCGACAACCTGCTGACGCACCTTCGCAGTCTGCGATAGGGCGAAGCTCGATCAAGGAGACTCACGTGAGACATCTCGTCGCCACCCTGGTTATCGTTCTCGGAGGCTTCGGCTCTGCAGCGGCAGCGGACCACCGCGCCAAAGATGAAAAGGCTCTTCGAGACGCCGATGTCGCGTGGGTTAAGGCGGTAGCGACCAAAGACTTGGACCGAATTACGTCCTTCTACGCCGATGACGCGGATTTCTTCCCCGCCAACGCGCCGATGGCGAAGGGCAAGGCGGCGATCAAAGAGGCGTGGGGAAAGATGGTCGGAGCGCCGGGATTTTCGCTTTCGTGGGAGCCCACCACGGCGGTCGCCGCAAAAAGCGGCGAGCTCGGCTATACGTCGGGCGCTTACAAGTTCAGCATCACCGGACCGGATGGAAAGCCGATTTTCGACAAGGGCAAATACGTCGAGGTCTGGAAGAAGGATGAGGCGGGCAACTGGAAAGTAATCGCGGACATCTTCAATTCCGATCTCCCCCAGAACCCTCCCAAATAAGCTCGAGGACCCGCTCGCTGCTTTACGCCAGCGACGCTTCTTCGCACGCTCGATCGAGAACCGGCAACACGACTTCGACCACCCCTAGTCCGGCTTCGACATCGTGCCCGCGTTTGGCCGCCCCGAATTTTCGCAGCAGAGACAGCATCGGCTTGTTCTCCGCAAGAACAGAAAAACGCATCTCGCAGATCCGTCGCTCAGCCGCCGCCCACAGCAGCCGCTCGAGCAGTAACCGACCCAATCCCTGACCTTGATAGTCATCAATGATCGTGATCGCGGCCTCTGCGGCGACCGGGGTTTTCGCGAGCCGCACGAACCTTGCAATGCCGACCCCCTCTTCCACCCCATCCTCGCGCTCGAGCAGCGCTCCAATGGCGAAGTGATCGACGCCATCGCAGTGAGTGAACAGCTCGACCTCGATCGGCGAAAGATCCTTCCGGTAGGCAAAAAAACGCCGATAGCGCGATTCGGGCGACAGTCGCTCGAATCCATCGAGCAGTAGCCGACCGTCGCGAGGACGCACCAGCCGCAGTAGGACTGGGACACCTGTCTCGAGTCGTTCTTGCTCTCGGTAATTGCTATTGAACCGAAAGGCCTCCATTTTCCTGCCAACCCGGGCCTTAGGGCGCGCTCTCCACAGGGGGGACGGCCCAGGTTTGCTTGCCCTCGCGCACCAGCACGTAGCCGCACTCCTGGCAGCGGGAGAATCTCACATTGCTGTTGAAGCCGAGGGACTCGATGCTGGGGTGCTCGCACGCGAGCGAATCTTTCACCTTTGGATCATCACCGGCGGTTTCGAGTTTTTGGTTCATCATGGTGCGAAAGCATGTCGCTGCGATCGCAGCTCCGCAACTCAACGAACCAAGCGCGATGAAGTGATTGATTCCGATCAATAAGACTGATCGTCGTGCGGCGCTCGCCTACATCGGGAGGCGTCAATATTTCGACCAATTTGAACGTCTGCGCATCGAAGTCTCACAAAAGTGTCGAACTTCTGCCAGCATCAGAGCCTCGCCTTGGCGACACCCTCGAGCGCGTCGGCGAAGTGGTCTACCTCAGTTGCGGTGGTGAAAATTCCAGCGTTCGCGATCCAGAGGCGCCGCCGCGCGTCTTCGGGGATCCCGAACACGCCGCCATAAAACTCGGTCACCCCAACCAGGATTCTCCCGTCGGGGCTGAGCAAGGGCCGCGGTGTGAAGGGCGGCGAGTGTCGCGGGACGTACAGCGGCCAGTCCCAGGCAACGAGCCCAGCGCAATGCGCCGGATCCAGTCGAACCGCGAGCCGGAATCCCTCCAGCTGTGCTGCCCGCGTCGCCCAGCGGCGAGTCAGCCAACAGAGGCGGGCCTGAATCCGCGCCAGACCGATGGTGGATAGAAATTCAAGCGCATCGGGGAGCGCGTAAAACTGTGACTCCGGATGGGCGCCGTAGCTCTCATACTTTGTCATGCTTGGGCTGTCCCATTGTGACACGTGGCCCAATTCCGGATCCTCCCGCACCGATCCGAAGAGCGAAGGCAGGCGCGACACCAACTCGGGTCGCACCCAGAAAACCGCGGTCGCTCGAGGCCCACAGCCCCACTTGTGAAAGCCGGCGGCGTAAAAATCGCAGTCCATCGCCCGAAGGTCGGTCGGCACGTGCCCGATCCCAAGAACGCCGTCTACCAGCAGGTGAGCGCCGCGCCGATGCACCCGATCCGCAATTGCGCGCAGGGGAAGAATTTGCCCGGTCAGCGCGACGTGGGGAACCATCACCAGGCGGGTGTGAGGTCCGAGCGCAGCATCGATCGCTTGGATGATCGCGTCTGCGCTGGGCGCCGGAATCGGGAGGTGCACGCGTCGAACCACCACTCCGTCGCGCGTCGCGCGCCTGGCGAGCGTATCGTAGAACGGCCCGTGTTCAGTCGAGGTGGTTAGAATCTCATCGCCGGGCGCCAAAGGCCATTCGAGGAGAACGGTCGTCACTCCTTCGGTGGTATTGCGCAGCAAGGCCACTTCGTTGCGCTCGACCCCGATGAAGGCTGCCGCGGCGGCTCGAGCTCGGTCGCGCCAATCGGGGTTGTTCGGTTTGAAGGGACCCAGCTCGCGCGCGCGGAACGAATTTAAGCGCCCTGCTTCGGCCTCGATACTCTCCCGCACCGCGCGGGTCGTCACACCGCGCACTGCGGTCACCAGGTTGACTTGGCCACAGGAAAGCTCGAACGCTTCACGCACCTCCGACCAGTACGGCTCGTCATCGGGCGCCCCGCGTTTTGGATCCGCAAGACTTGGCCGGGCGGACCGGGCCCGGGTAACTGCGAGGAGGGGCGGGCCACCACGAACCGCCGCAGCGCCGAAAAAAGCGAGCTGCGTCAAGGCCTCGCGTCGCGAGACACCTGTAACTTGCATCGTCCCACCTCCAGCGTGAACAGTTTATTTACTACCGAGGCAACGCCACCGAGCATCAGAAATTCCACAGCAAAGGACGCGTTTGGTTCCCTCCTGTTTGTGAGGTAAGTCCGTCCGCTCAGGGCTTCAACGGGGCGGCACATGCATCGACTTGGCTCGGTTGTCTTAGTGTTCTTCACCATCCCTGCCGCAGCATCCTCGATAGCCGGACGCGGCCTGGAACCCGCTCCGGGCCCCCTTAGGTTGTCGGCTGGACCAGCGGCTGCGAACCGGCTCACAAGCTCAGCGGGTATGAATCGCAGGGACACGACTCCAATCTTCGGCGGTTACAACAACGCAAGCTCTTCGTTGACCGCAGTCGCCGCGGATGGAGAGGGAAGTTACGCAGTCGTTGGAACCACGGGTGCTGAGGCTTACCTCGCCATCTACCAGAGCTTCAGCGATAGCTGGATCTGCGATTCAGCCTTCGTGCCTGTCGATCCGTCGGATCCGCTCCGTGTTTACGACCAGGGACATGCGTTCGGCGTCGCCTTTGGCGGTGGCGTGGTCTACGTCGCAGGTGAAGCTCATGACACGACTTCCACAGCGGACGACTTCGACGCTTTCCTCCAGGCCTTCGATCCAGCCACCTGCGAAAAAGTGGGCCCGGTCGTTATCGAAGGTGACGTTCATCACGATGCGTTCAAAGCGGTCGTGGTGAGTGCCGCCGGAGTAATCGCAGCGGGATACACGGGCAGGGAGGACGAAGAGGTATTCCTCGCGGAACGTTGGTCACCGGATCTCACCACGCCGATTTACCAACACTACTACCCGCTGGAGGGCACCACCGGAGGCAACCATACAAACGCCCTCGCTTCCGACGATCTCGGCAACGCGTGGGCATTCGGATTTGTGCACTTCACGCCCGCTCCCCCAGATCAGAGGCTCGAGATGCACGGGCTAAACCCGGATGGAAGTGTGAGGGATGGTACGATCTTCTTTCAGTCCGACTCGGGTCCATCCCAATACACCAGTGCCCGACGCGGAGCGGATGGGCTGATCTATTCGGGAGGTACGATCGTCGATCGTCGGCTGCCCCTCGGATCCGGCCCGTTTGCATTTTTCGAAGCGGGCTATTCAACCGATCTCCGATCGCTTCGTTGCAGCCTTGTCCTGGACAACACGATCGGCTCGTCCGGAATGGACCTCGATCACGGCAGCCCGATCCCTCAGCTTTACGCAGTTGTCATTCTCGGTCCCAGCGGTGGGCCACCTCGGCCGAGTTCCTTCATCCGAGTGAACGGAAACGATTGCACCACGTTGGAAGCCGGCTTGTCATTTGGCAGCTCGGACGGGATCGATGTTCCCGGTGGGCTTAGCTACGACGGCAGCACCGACACCGCTCGAATCGTCGCCGGCACCAGCGGGACCGATTACACGCCCAATACCGACGGAAGCGCTTTGGTACCTCCGGAAAATGGATTCCAATCCGAGTTCGGTAACTTTTGCCCTCGATGAGCCCCTGGCCTAGCCGAATTGCCTGCGTAAGCGGCTCGGAGGTTCGCGCTCGATGTTTGTTACAAATCTGGCGGTCTCCCAGGCCTCCCGCTAGATCCGCAACCCAACCTCTGTCAGATTATCGGGCCTCCAGCGTCGCCCTTAACGACGCAGGCGTTCTGGGGTACAGGCGCTTCAAGCTCACCATGATTTGGCGTCAGGGGGTTCACGTGCCTCGATTGACTGTGCTTCGCACGCTCCTTCCCTGCGTACTATCGGCAGCGCCGGCGTTCGGTAACATTCCCGGCGGCGGAGATACCGGACCGGACGTGATCCTCACCGATCACGGGAGCACCGTCACTCTCGACAACGGAATCGTGAACGCAACGGTTGTGAAGACCAACGCCAAGGTCTCCTCGCTGCTGTACCAAGGCTTTCAAATGCTCGCCACCGCGAGCAATCGTCAGATCTACTTCAGCATGGATGGCGGCAGTAGCTATGAGCAACCGAGCAACTGTGTTTACACGATTAAAATCGCGACGCCGGACATCGCGGACATCTCATTAAAGCGTCTCTACACGAATCAACCGCACGGGTTCGACATTGAAATCCATTATGTTTTGCGCCGTGGAAATACCGGCCTGTACGTCTACGCGATCCTAGATCATCCTCCGAGCTACCCCGCCACCAGCGTGGGCGAGTGGCGAATGGTGTGGTGGATGCCGGCGAACGCGACGACGTTCCTGATGGAAAGAATCTATGTGGATGGGCTGAGAAATTGGGAAATGCCATCGGTGGACGATCTCAACCACGCCGAGCCCACAACGATCCCGGAAATCATCAGGCTCACCACCGGGGTCCGCGCGGGCAGATACGACGGGAAATACGAGTACAGCGTGCGTTATGGGGACGTCGGGACCTACGGGCATGCGAGCAATGTCAACAATGTCGGGGCTTGGCTGGTCTTCGGCAGCCAGGAGTTCTTCAACGATGGTCCCACCAAGCAGGACTTGGCTCCTGCGTCTGGGATCATCCATGTGCACTTTGGCAGGAACCACTACAACGGTTCGGGGACGAGCGTGGTGGCTGGTGAGTCCTGGAGCAGAATCTTTGGGCCCTACTTGCTGTATCTGAACAGTGATCCCCAAGGAGGTGACTCCCTGTGGGCTGACACCCAGGCGCAGGTCACCGCCGAAACGGGCGCCTGGCCTTATTCCTGGCTTACCGACAACCCTCTTTACCCGCTGGCCGATCGGCGAGGCGCGGTGAGTGGAAGATTGGTGCTTTCGGATCCGCTCAAGCCCGACCTTACCGGAGCAGGCGCTTGGATTGGCCTTGCGCAGCCAGATCCGGGAGGGAATTGGCAGTTCGAGTCCAAGCGCTATCAGCATTGGGTGCTGGCGGATGCCGATGGAGGGTTCAACATCCCGAACGCACGGCCTGGGACCTATACTCTGTATGCGTTCGTCACCGGAGCGGTCGGCGAGTACGCACAGACCGATGTGACGGTAACCGCGGGTCAGACAACCGAATTGGGCGACGTCGCCTGGAACATTTTTCATCCGGGCAACAGCATTGCCTGGGAGATTGGAATACCCGATCGGGATTCAACCGAGTTCCGCCATGGCACCGATTATTTCGAGCCCTTCCTGTTTCAACAATTCGCAAACGAGTTCTTCGATCCGCTCGAGTATACGGTCGGCCTGAGCGATTGGAGCACCGATTGGAATTATGCGCAGGTGTCCTCGATCGCGCCGGGAACGAACTGGAGATGGCGCATCAATTTCAACCTGGACAGCATCAATGATGGCAACGCGACGCTGACGTTGGCGTTTGCGGGGAACGACCACGCCAGGATGTACATTTACGTGAATAACGAATCTCAACCCGTGACCAATTTCTACCCGAACAATGGCGGCGGAAACGCGCTCATCCGAGAGGGCAGTCACGCCAAGTACAGCGTGTCCTACGTTGCCTTTCCCACCTCGCGGCTGAATCTGGGAGCCAACACCATCACTCTGGTTCAAGGCTCCACCGGCCATGTAATGTACGACTACCTCAATCTGGAAATGCCGTAACCGCTGAACGGCCCGCGCTCGAGACTCGAGCCGCCCCATGCCCCTGGTCTCAAACGTCTCCGATACTGCGCGTTGGGTAGCGGTCTACCGCGCCTGGGAAACCGCACGACCCGATGCGCTCTTCAAGGATCCGTTTGCAGAACGGCTTGCGGGTGATCGTGGGCGCGCAATTGCCCAGGCGGTTCCCCTGCCCGCTCGCAATGGCTGGCCGATGATCGTCCGCACCAAGCTGATCGACGATTTGATCCTTGCGTCGATCGCGGAAGGCTGCGGCCGGGTGATCAACCTCGCCGCAGGCCTCGACACCCGGCCCTATCGACTCACAGTGCCGTCCTCGCTCTCTTGGGTCGAGGCGGATCTGCCGGCAATGATCGAGGAGAAGGAGCGGCTCCTCGCCGATTCGAACCCTGGCTGCGACCTGAAGCGAGAGAAAGTCGACCTCATCGATCCGGTCGCGCGCTCGGCGTTTCTGAAGCGTGTTTCCTCGGATGGCAAAACGGCTCTCGTGATTGCCGAAGGCCTACTCATCTATCTTGAGGAGGATGCGGTGCGCTCGCTCGGGAGGGATCTGGCTTCATCACCATCGATCCGCTGGTGGATTGCCGACATCATCTCCCCGAGCGTCCGGTGGTTCATCCAGAGCACGATGCGGGAGCAGCTCGTGAAGGCCCCGCTGAAGTTTGCGCCACGTGAAGGGATCGCCTTCCTCGAGTCACTCGGCTGGAGGGCGCGCGAGGCGCACTCACTGTTCAAGGAAGCCGCTCGTTTGCGAAGGCTCCCGCTCTATCTTCGACCCTTCGCGCTTCTTCCCGATCCCGATCCGCGCAATCCGGGAAACTACCCATGGGCTGCGGTAATCCGCTTTGAGAGAACGGTCTGAGCCGGTACTCCAGGTGCATCAAGGAGCGTCGCAACGTTTCAAGGTTGTCCATCGCCATCGCGTACTTGCGAGTGAATGGTGCAGCGCGAAGCGCATCGAGCAATTCTCTCTTCGCAAAGAGCCGGCTGAGTCGATGGATCAGCTTGAGCGTGCGAAACGCATCAAACCAAGTATGAAGATGGCGGGCCAGCGTATGCGGATCGCGCGAAATCGCCCTGATCCGGCGCAGCGCGGATGGAAAGCCGAGATCGGCGATCTCCCGATACAAATTCGCGGGGTCCACTCCTTCGTGAAGTGTCGCGGCTGAGCTGACGTACTGCTCGGGATCTTGTCGCGCTTCATCCTCCGACAACCGGCTGAGCGCTGCCAACCACACCTTCAGGTGCAAGAAGACTTCCGGCGCATACGTCTTGTACCGCTCCCCTCGTGCGGCGCCAGCCAGGATTTGGTTCAGCGCCGCACCGGTCCCAAAGGGCACGCGGTGCGAGGGGCGGCCGCCGATGATCAGCGGCGCTCCATCGAGCTGAGTGATCGATCCGACTTTGGCAAGCTTGTTCAGCAGGTAGAAGTCCTCGCCAGCCGCTCGTCGCGGGAAACCTCGAACCTTGGCATAGGCCAAGGCGTGAACAGCCAAGGTGCTGCCCAAGGTATGGAAGGCATACGGGGAGCCCGCGTCCGCGAGGCCTAGCACGTAGTAGCGTAGGAAGAGTTCGTAGCGATCCATCGCATCTGCGAGAGTCGGCAGCGGCTCGCGCTGATGCCAGAACGGGTAGAGCAGCGCCGCGGGGGCGTTGCCATTAAGCACGAGCGGCGCTCGGTCGAAGTAATCCGCCGGCAGCTCGACATCCGCATCGGTGGTGTGAATCCAGGTAGAGCGAATGCTGCCTTGAATGTGTAGTTGCAGAGCAATGTCGCAGCCGATTTTGCGAGCGAGCCCTACTCCCTGACCGTTGGGCAGCGGTCGATTCCCGGTCCGATCCACGCACAGAAGCGCCCCGCGAGGATGGGCGAACCAACGAAACCCGGACGGGCCGGCACGGACAGATTCACGTTCGTAATGCGCTCCCAACTTTCGAATGAGCTCTTCGCTTCGGGAATGCACCTCCGGCGGCGCATCCGCGGGTGCGTTGATCACCAACACCGTCAGAACATCTCCGAGCGGCCCAACGGGGATCGTTTGCAGCGTTCTGAAAAGGCTGTCGCCTTCGTCGAAAGAGGGAATGACGATCACGTGACCGAAGGTCCTTCCGATGCCGTGATCGTTTTGACCCTCTAGTTCGGCGTAATGCGTAAGATATTTGTGGACAGCTGGGATCACCGGTTTCGGATACTACTTCGGTCGAGCGCGGCTGCGTCGAGCAAAGCGTAGCCTAGGCGCTTGGCACGTCATTTTCAGTGATTCGCTCGACTCGCGCGATGTAACAGCCCGCTTCGCGATTTCGGACGTGCAGATATTCAACCGAGGGAAGCCCCAGCAGCCTGGAGATCGTCGGCTCGATTTCCGCCGCCATCACCGGCTCGTGCAGCAGGAGCCAGCGGTCGCGTTCGTATGCCTCGAACATCAAGGGAAGGTCACGCAGTTCCGGTGGAAATTCGCAAACTGCGTCAAATGAACGGCATTCGGATTCGTGGATGAAGATTGGACCGGGCGAAGGATAGTCAGTCAATTTCTCGAATGGGTTGTAAGTGAAGAGCAACCTGCGCTCTTCACCTTGATCAAACGTCCGAAGACATTGCCGGCAGGGGCCGTAACCCGTGGCGACCTCTGAGTGCGCAGGGTGTCCATACTGTGGCGATTTGCCGGTCGCTCGAACTTCCTGCGCCAGCGCCGGGGGAATCGCAACCACGCGATAACGCAACAAAAGCACCTCCCTTCGTGTTGCCTCACAATTAGCTCGTGTCTGCGTTTCGCGCTTCCCGATTCATGCGACGAATTGCCGCATACACTGACTGTTTGAAACGGTGTTGAATCTGCACCCACGTCATCTCGGAGGGAACTTGCATGTTCGACTCGGTATTGAGACCTGACTTCTCTCAAACACGCTTTGGAACCGGCGCACTCGTCGCGCTGGCGGCGCACGCGATTGTAGCGACGCTGGCAGTGACTCTCTCGGGCCAAAAACCAAAGGCCATCGTGGACCCGCCCCGTTGGCCAATCGTCAAGATTCACAGGTCAACTCCGTTGATTTCAATCAGGAGACTCGACGCAGAAGCCCTCGCTCGAGCGCCGCCGGATCAACCGCCGAGACCTGGTTCTACCGGCGAAGAATATCCTTCCGCGGAAAACTGCCCAGATCCCATCGGAAGAGAACCGGATAGGAGATCCACGGGGACCGACGATTGGCGGTGAAGTGGGCAGCCCTGAAGGCCTCGATGGCGAAGAGCCGGACTCGAACGTCCCTGTTTCCAATCGTCCTTCCCCCCGCATCGAGCTCGACGAAAGCATTGTGCGGCTAACCAAAATCTCCGGGCCGGATCCGGAATACACGCAGCGAGCGCTCGACCGCGAAATCGAGGGCACGATGCTCGTCAAGTGCGTCATCACGAGCTACGGATTCGTCGAGGGTTGCAGGGTGCTCAAGAGCCTTCCGTTCATGGATCGCGCGGCCATTGATGCACTCGAGCGACGAAGGTACAAACCGTACCTCTCGAAGGGAAATCCGGTCGAAATCGACTACACGTTCAAGATCCAGCTCAACTTGCCGCGCTGATCGGCTCAGTCATCAAGCAGTCTTTAAGGGTTAATGGAGGGCGGGACGAAGCGGCAATTGCTCGATGATCTCTCCTTCAACCTCCAGTAACCCGGTCAAACGCTCTGCCACCTCGTCGGCGGCGAAATAACGCCGAGCCAACCCAATGAAGAGCTGATGGTGATGAGCTTCGGACCGGCTGAGCGTGTCATACAGTTCTTTTATCGCGCCAGGCGGTAGCGCCTGGGCCACCATTCCAAATCGCTCGCACCCACGCGCTTCGACCACTGCCGCCACCAATAGTCTGTCCATGAGGTAGAAGGCTGGCCCGCGGCGGACTTGATCGCGCATTCTCAACACGTAGAGGTCCTTGGTATCCGCTCCGAGCTGCAGACCGCGGGCGGCGAGTTGCTGATAGACGCGATGGAAATGATCGAGCTCTTCCCGGGCGAGTTGGATCATCGCGGAAACCAGCTCCGGACGATCGGGGTAGTGCGATACGAAGGTCAGCGCGGTGGCCGAGGCCTTGCGCTCGCAGGCGGCATGGTCCACCAGAAAGCTGTCGAACTCGCTCAACACCCGTTGCAGCCATTCACCCGGGGTTGTTGCCTTCAGCATCATCGTCGGGGATTTGCCACGCGATGCAGTTCGACACAACTGGTCAGCTACGCAATGCTTGGTGGGGCGCCTCGTACCAACTTCAGGAGGTCCTCAATGGAAGCCGAAACTCAAGTTTGTCCAGTTTGTGCCATGTCGATCAGTTCCCACGCGCTAAGATGCCCGCACTGCAGGGCCCGCCAACCCAATGCGCCGCCAATGAATCGCGGTTCTTCGAAACAGGTGGCCGGCGTTTGCGCGATGATTGCCGAGGAGCTGTCGTTGGATCCGACTCTGGTTCGCGTGTTGTTCGTGTGTTTGGTCACGGTATCCGGCGGGCTGGTGCTAGGAGCGTACATCCTCTTGTGGTTGGTGACGCCACCCGTCCCGAACGGGTTGTCACCCGTATCTCGCTTTTCTCGGTGGATCGACGGCCTCTTCTCTTCCAGTTCAACTCCCCCGCAGCAACCCGCCTCGCCATCCTAGGCGGCGCACTCTCCTTGCTGGGTGTCGGGAACAAACTCAGCCTGCTCGCCCAAGTCGACGTAGTCCTCGGGCGTTGCGTCCTCCAGCGAAAGCGCTTCCAGATTTTCGACACAGGCCTTTGCGCGCGGCAGATCCACTCGCCGGAGAAATTCGCCGGCCGTCTCATTTGGGCTGCGCTCCGATTGATAGAGCAGAATCAAGCGCTCTACCGCATCAGGAATTCGCCGAGCTGGAATCTTGCCCACCAGCCGGCCGAAGTGGGCGCCCGTCCCATCGACTCCTCCACCAATCGTCAAGAAGTATTGCGGTAGCGCCTTGCCGCCCAACCGGCGGACACTGCCCTGGAATCCAATGTCCGCAACGTGGTGCTGACCGCAGCCGTTCGGGCAGCCGCTGATTTTGATCTTTACGTCACGTGCCGCCTCGACCAATTCGGGACGAAGCCGGAGTTGGTCGCCAATCAACCTGCCCAGTCCTCGAGATTGAGTCACCGCCAGCCGACAAGACTCGGCACCCGGACAGCTGGTGACGTCCGCAATCGTTCCGGCATCTGGCAGCCACAATCCTGCGGCAGCAAGTCCGCCGTAGAGGGAGCTCAAACCAGCCTCTCGCACCCAACGAAAAAGCAGGTTCTGTTCAGGCGTCACCCTGACGGTCCCATCCGCGAGGGACAGCGCCAGCTTCGCAATCACGCGCATCTGCTGCGAGGTCAAATCTCCCAACGGCACGGTCGCGGTTGCAATCCAATAGCCGGGCTGCTTTTGCGGGCGCGCATTGGTGTCTCTCCAGTGCTCGAACTTTCCACCGGACGGCGCGAGCATCGGCTCAACCCGCGGAAGAATCCCCGGCCCCTTGGTCTCGCTCGACGCTGCTTGCTCGGAGATCTCCGCGGTCGAAACGGATGGTAATCGCGGGCCGGAGAGCGCTTCTTCGATCGGCGGACTCTGCGGGTCGAAGGGGAGCGCCGCGCCTCCTTCCGCGATGAATGCCTCGCGCGCGCGTTCCACCGTTTCGCGCCATTGTTCCCAACCGAGCTGCTTGATCAAAAACTTCATTCGATTGCGCTGCTTGTGCTCTCGATCGCCCAAGCGGTGGAAGACCCGCAGGATCGATTCGGCAAGATTGAAGAGCTCACCGGCAGGTAGAAACTCGTGCAGCACGCGGCCGGAGGTGCACAGGATTGACGTCCCTCCGCCGGCAGTGACGCGAAAACCGCGCTCCGCGGAGCTGTTCAAGGCGGCCCGAAAGCCCAGATCGTTGATCGCCGTCAATGCGTGATCTTCAGCGCACCCCTCGAACGCGATTTTGAACTTGCGCGGAAGCGAGGAGCTCAACGGGTGCCGCAGCAGATACCGCGTGAGCGCCTCGGCATAGGGAGTGACGTCGAATAACTCGTCGCCGGCAACGCCAGCGTACGGGCAAGCGGTGATGTTGCGAACCGAGTTGCCGCAGGCTTCGCGAGTAGTCAGCCCCGTCTGGGCCAAACGGCGCATCACCGGCTCCACGTCGTGAAGTTGGAGGAAGTGGAACTGGAAATTTTGCCGGGTGGTGATGTGGCCGAAGCCTCGGGAGTATGACTCCCCCACCTCCGCGAGCGCTTCCAGTTGCGCGGCGCTCAAAATGCCCTGGGGAATCTTGACCCGCAACATCTGGACATCGCTCTGGCGTTGGCCATAGGTGCCGCGGACCAACCGATAGGCGCGCCACTGATCCGACGTGAGATCCCCGCGCTCGAATTTTTCGAGAGTCGCGACGAACTCGTCGATCTCCGCCACATTCGCAAACGAGAGTCGCGTTCGGCCCAACGTCTTCGGATCGTCAACTGCTGCCATGCTGATCCTCCTTTTCTCGCGACTAGCAGCGGGTGCCGCTTCGCCGCACATCTGCTTCATCTGAGAGCGACCGCGCGAGCTGACTCGCAAGCGAGACCACCTCTCCCACGCACAAACAACCCGGGAGATCGCGCAAACGATCCGGAATCTTCGCTTCGCCCAGATCGACCAAAGGACCTTTCCAGCTCCAAGACAGTTGCGATGAAGCTCCGAGAAGAATCGCCGCCGGCGTAGCGGGCGCCCACCCGCGCTGCAGCAGCAACGACGAGATGCTCGAGCGCGTCGAGAGCCCCATCAGCACCACTAGGGTTGCGGCGTTCGGGGCCAAGGACTCGAGGGCGGGGCGGTAGGCGGCCTCGGCATGACCGGATATCACCAGGAACCCCGACGAAAGCCCTCGGTAGGTCAGTGGAATCCCCGCGAGCGCCGGCGCTGCCACGGCGGCGCTGACGCCGGGGATGACCTCAAATGGGATCCCAGCTTCCGCGAGGGCGAGGCCCTCCTCCCCGCCGCGCCCGAGCACGAACGGATCTCCGCACTTCAGCCGCACCAGCCGCCGACCTCGGCGTGCTTCCTTGATCATCAGAGCATGGATGTCTTCTTGTTGAATCCCCGGCCTGCCGGCGCGCTTGCCAACGAAAAAGCAGTGCGCCTTTGAAGCCAGCTTCAGGGCCTCGGAGGAAACCAACCCGTCGTAGAGGACAAGGTCGGCTTCAGCCAGTCGTCGCGCCGCCTTGAGCGTCAAAAGCTCGGGATCTCCCGGGCCCGCTCCCACAAGCGACACGAGGCCGATCATGATGCCGCCTCCTTTTGGGCATAAAGGCGATTGAGCGCCTCGAGCAGCTGCGGACGCCGATCCGGCATGGGAACGCCACCCTCGCGCCACCTGGAGCGAAGCAGGCGCGCGACGCCAACCCATGACCCAAGCTCCTCCGGCAACACGGAGTCCAACGCCTCGCGCAACAGGCCAGCTAGGGCCGGGGCCTGACCGCTGGTCGAAATGGCCAGGGTGAGTCCGTCCCGGCGTAGCACTCCGCCCGCATAGGCGCTGCCCGAGTCAGGGTCGTCAACCGCATTGAGAAAAACCCGCCGCTCCTCGGCCGCGACCGCGACTTGCCGGTTTACCTCGCCCGAGGACGCTGCAATCGCCAGCCAAGCGCCGTCGAGATCCGCGGGAGCGAATTCCCTGCGCTGGATCGATATCCCCGGCCGCTGCAGCTCAGGCCGGACCTCGGGCGCAATTACCACGAGCTGTGCGCCGGTTCCGACCAGGCTTTCCAACTTTGCCGCCGCGACCCGCCCGCCGCCGACCAGCACCACCTTTCGGCCGGAAAGCTTGAGAAAAATTGGAAACAAAAATTCATTCTTCATGTTGCTCCGTTGCCAGGTAAGGGGAGTGCCGCAAAACGCAGGGTGCGAATGCGAAAAGGCCCGGGGACTGGATCTCCCGGGCCTCGAAGGCAACGGCGCGTTGGCTTGTCTAGGTTGCCATCGACGCGTTGCGTCCGCGGGCGACGGGAGCGCCCCGGGCCTTGGTACAACAACAACAGACGCACGCGTTCAACGAAACCAGCATTTGCAACCGGAACAACTAGTCGCGGATGCAGGTCGTTGTCAAATCAAGTATTCAGCCTCCAAACCGATTTTTGACCGGGGATTGAAAATGCCACAAACACGAGATTGGACACAGCCGTCGGAATCGACTTTGGTCAAGTACGAGGTGCGCCGGGGCGTGGGATTGATCACCCTCAGCGATCCGCCTGCGAACACTTACAGCTACGCGATGATGCGCCAGCTGGATGAGGGGATCCTCCGCGCTCGGTTCGATCCCTCGGTTCACGTCCTGGTGCTGACTGGCGAGGGATCGAAGTTCTTCTGCGCGGGAGCCAACATTCAGATGCTTCAGGAAGTGGATCCGACTTTCAAATACTACTTCTGCCTGCATGCCAATGAGACGCTCAACCGCCTCGAACAGACACCCAAGGTGGTAATCGCCGCAATCAATGGACACTGCGTGGGCGGCGGGCTGGAGATCGCCTTGGCAGCGGATATCCGCTATGCGCGACGTGGAGACGCGAAGATTGGACTGCCGGAAATCAACCTCGGCGTGCTTCCGGGAACTGGCGGAACGCAGCGACTCTCGCGCACCATTGGACGGGGAAAGGCCCTCGAGCTGATGCTGGAAGGCAAGACTTTCAGCATCGAGCAGGCCCAGACGCTGGGGTTGATCAACCGGGTTTCAAGCAGTGAAAACTTCCTCGAGGAAGTTCTGGCGTACGCGGCCGAATTCGTTCCGCCCCGACGTGCGTCGATGGCGGCGGGTCACATCAAGCGGGCGGTCCACTCCGGGATGGAGATGGCCTTTAGCGAGGCTTTGGCGCTGGAGCGCGAGCTGCAGCAGCGGTTGTTCACCAGTCAGGACGCCGCCGAGGGTATCCGCGCATACAACGAAAAACGAGCGCCGAGCTTCTCCGGCAAGTAGCAGTGTCTTCCCTTGTCAGCTCCACCCTACCCCCATTCTTTCTTTCGCGGACTGGCGCCCACCCTGAACATCGCGCACCGGGGCGGAGCACTGCTGGCGCCCGAAAACACCCTCGCCGCATTCGAAATCGCGATCGGCAAGTACCACGTCGACATGCTGGAGCTCGATGTTCATCAAACGCGCGATGGTGTGATCGTGGTCGCGCACGATCCGACAATTGACCGATGTACGAATGGGTCTGGAGCGATCGCCGATCTCACGTTCGCGCACCTCGCAGAATGGGATGCAGGGTGCCGATTCTCGCCGGATGGCGGCGTAACCTTTCCCTTCCGGGGCAAAGGCATACGGATCCCTTCCCTCGAGCAAGTTTTCCGAGCCTTTCCCAGAGCGCTCTTCAACATCGACGTGAAGGCACAGACCCGCGGAATCGCGGAGCGATTCGCGGCAGTCATCCGAAGGGAAAAAATGGCCGGTCGGGTCTGTTGCGGCAGCGAGTCGGATGAGCTCGCGGCCGAGCTGACGCAAGCGCTCCCCGAGTGCTGCCATTTCTATCCGCGCCAGGCGTTGACCGAGTTGGTGTTAGCAATCCGCGGAGGGCGCCCGCCGCCAGTGGAGGACCGTTACCTCGTTGCTGAGCTGCCCCTGGAATACCAAGGCGTCAGGCTGATCGATGCACAGCTGCTGGATACCGCGCAGCGAATCGGACGTTGGGTCAATGTCTGGACGGTGGATGATCCCGGCGAAATGCGACGGCTGATTCATGAGGGGGTGGGAGGGATCATGACCGACCGCCCGGATCTTCTAAGCCAGGCCCTGAGAGAGCGCCAAGCTGCCCAAAACTGACCGGGGCCGCTGCTAGGCGCTCAGCTGGCGAGCGAGATCCGAGGCGACCGAGGAAACCGGGCGACCGGAAGTGGAGCAAACGATTTCAGCGCGCGAGTACAAGGGCTCACGCTCCCGTAGGCGACGACGAAGCTCCGCCATCGCGTGGGGCCGGTTCTGCATTGGCCGCAGATCCCCTTGACCGACCACCCGCCGCCAGTGCTCCTCCGGCGTTGCCTTGAGCCATACGGTCCGGGTCCTCTCCGAGAGCAACCGGAACGCCTCAGGCGAAGTCACCACGCCTCCGCCGGTGGCCAAGACCGCCCGCGGATGCTCGGCCAGGAATTGCTCGAGCACCTGAAGCTCCATCCGCCGGAAATAAGCCTCTCCGTGGAACGCGAAAATCTCGGAAAGCTGCACACCCGCTTCCGTCTCGATCAGCCGATCCAGTTCGTAAAAGGGCAGCCCGAGGCGCTCGGCCAGAGCTTGCCCGACGGAGGTCTTTCCGGCTCCACGCAATCCCAAAAGGGCAATCACCTGCGATCCCACCTCGCCCTCGGCCTTGCCAGCCAGCAGGTCCACCGGCCGAACTCCTAGCGCCTGGGCCAACCCGACCAGCTTGGCCACCGAGATGTTGCTGCGCCCGCTCTCGAGCGCGGAAAGAAACCTTTCCGAAAGGCCGCTCGCGTCGGCGAGCGCCTTGAGAGTCATTTCCCGTCTGCGGCGCAAATCCCGAACCGCCCTGCCCAGTCCTTTGAGCACCAGCGAGGGTAAGCTCTCGTCGGACTCGGCCCGACTTCGAGCCGCCGCTCTTACCAGATTTCTCGCCATTCGCCATGCAGTATAATTCCGGTTGCTTCCAAAGAACAGGCATTATATTGCTTGCCGCAACCCGCAGTCGCGTCTACCCTCTCGGTACCTATGGGCAATGACCACATCGCAGAGCAGGTCCCTTCCTTTCAAACGCGGCCGGACCAGTATCGGCACTGGAAGCTCTCGTTCGAAGGGCCGACCGCGAAGCTGTCGATGGACGTCCGGGAGGACCAAGGCCTGCGCGAGGATTACGCGCTCAAGCTCAACAGCTATGACCTGGGGGTGGATATCGAGCTGGCGGACGCGATTCAGCGAATCCGATTCGAGCACCCAGAGGTCCGGGTGATCGTGCTCGGCTCGCTGAAGGACAAAATCTTCTGCGCGGGCGCCAACATCTTCATGCTCGGCAGCGCCTCCCACCCCTTCAAGGTGAACTTCTGCAAATTCACCAACGAAACCCGCCTGGCACTGGAAGACGCTTCTCAGTTTAGCGGGATCAAGTCGATCGCTGCCCTCAATGGAACCGCCTCGGGCGGCGGATACGAGCTCGCGCTCGCATGCGATGAGATTTTGCTGATCGACGATGGCAACTCCGCCGTCTCCTTGCCCGAAGTCCCATTGCTCGGAGTTCTCCCTGGGACCGGAGGGCTGACGCGAGTGGTGGACAAACGCAAGGTTCGGCGCGATCTGGCCGATTTCTTCTCCACCCATGCCGAAGGGGTGAAAGGAAGGCGGGCGCTGGAGTGGCGGCTGGTTGACCAGCTCGTGCCCAAGAGCAAGTTTCAGCAGGTGGTTGCCGAGCGCGCCAAGGCGCTCGCCGCCAAGAGCGATCGGCCTGCATCTGGGAAGGGAATCGTTCTCACTCCTCTCAACGAGAAGGTCAGCGACTCCGAGGTGGCGTACCAGTTCGTCACCCTGAGACTCCGTCCAGCACAGCGGCTGGCTGAGCTGACGATGCGCGGTCCCTCCAAAGCTCCGCCCGCGAATGGCGAGGCGTTGGCCGACGAAGGGGCGGACGCCTGGGGAATCCGCGCATTTCGCGAGCTGGATGATGCGTTGCTGCGGCTTCGCATCAATCACCTCGAGATCGGAACGGTGCTGTTGAAGACCGAGGGCGATCCGAAGCGGGTGCTCGAATGGGATGCCTGGGTTGCGGCGGCGGCTAGTCGCGATCCTCTAGTGCGGGAAGTCCTCCACCTTCAAAAGCGCGTCCTCAAGCGCCTGGACTTGACCGCCAAGACTTTCTTCGCGCTGATCGAGCCCGGCTCTTGTTTTGCGGGCGTGCTCGCGGAGCTCGGTCTCGCGGCGGACCGGAGCTACATGCTCAATCACCCCCAGCGTCCGGTAGCGGTGGAGCTCGGCCCGCTCAACGCCGGGCTCTTACCGATGCCGAACGGCCTTTCCCGGTTACAGACTCGAATGTTGGCGGAGCCTGGGCGGGTTCAGGAGATTCTCGCCCACGTGGGTCCCTTCTCGCCCGAAGAAGCGCTCGCCGCAGGCTTGGTCACGCTTGCGCCGGATGATCTCGACTGGGAGGATGAAATTCGGGTCGCGATCGAGGAGCGCGCTTCCCTCTCGCCCGACGCCCTCACTGGAATGGAGGCGAATCTGCGATTCGCCGGCCCCGAGACCCTGGAAACGAAGATTTTTGGACGGCTCAGCGCATGGCAGAACTGGATTTTCCAGCGGCCGAACGCGGTGGGCGAACGCGGAGCGCTCACTCTCTACGGGCAAGCCGGGCAACGCGCGCGCTTCGATATGCGACGGACCTAGAACGGGAGCTGGCGGACCAATGGCCCATATCACCGACGAGCGAATTCCCAACAATGTCAATCTGAGCGAGGACAAACGGCTGCAGCGCGCCCTCGAGCAGTGGCAGCCCAATTTCCTGCAATGGTGGATGGAAATGGGGCCAGCTGGCTTCCAAGCGAACCAGGTCTACTTGCGCACCGCGATCAGCGTCGATTCAGATGGCTGGGCGCACTACGACTTCGTCAAGATGCCGGAATACCGTTGGGGGATCTTCCTCGCCGAACCGGTTGCGGAGCGGAAGATCGGTTTTGGCGATCCGATTGGACAACCGGTTTGGCAAGACGTGCCGGGAGAGCATCGCAATACCCTCCAGCGGCTGATCGTCACCCAAGGGGATACCGAGCCCGCTTCGGTCGAGCAGCAGCGGATGCTCGGCCACACCTGTCCTTCGATGTACGATCTGCGAAATCTCTTTCAAGTGAATGTCGAGGAAGGACGCCATCTCTGGGCGATGGTGTACCTGTTGCAGCGATTCTTTGGTCGCGAGGGGCGCGAGGAGGCGGAAGAACTGTTGATGCGCCGAAGCGGCAACCAGGACCGGCCCAGAATCTTGGGAGCCTTCAACGAGCCGATCGACGACTGGCTGTCCTTTTACATGTTCACGATGTTCACCGATCGCGACGGCAAGTACCAGTTGCTGGCGCTTGCCGAGTCCGGATTCGACCCGCTGTCTCGAACCACCCGCTTCATGCTTACCGAAGAGGCGCACCACATGTTCGTCGGGGAAACCGGAATCGGGCGGGTGGTTCAGCGCTCCGCGGAACTGACTCGCCAGTCCAAAAACGGCGACGCCCGAGAACTGGGGGGCATCGACCTGGCGACAATCCAAAAGTACTTGAACCTCTGGTACTCGCTCTCGCTGGATCTTTTCGGATCCGAGGTCTCGACCAATGCCGCTTCCTTCTTCGGCGCTGGACTGAAGGGGCGCGCCAAGGAGGATAAGTACCCCGACCACCGCGCCGTCGAGGCTGTTTATCCGATGGAGCTACCCAGACCCGACGGCACCCTCAAGCCCGAGGAGGTGCCGCTCCGATCGGCGATGAACGAAGTGCTGAGGGACGGCTATGTCGAGGACTGCCAGCGCGGCGTCGACCGGTGGAACAAGACCCTGGCGGAGGTCGGTCTGTCCGAGCGACTTGCCCTCCCCTCGCGGCGATTCCATCGTCACCAGGGGGTTTTTGCAGGCCTGGCCTTCGATCCTCAAGGTCGGCTCATCTCCAAGGAGGAATGGGAGCTTCGGCGCGATCAGTGGCTGCCCTCCGCGGCGGACCGGACCTACGTGAAAAGCCTTCAAGCCAAGGCGATCACCAAGCCGGGGGAGATGGCAAACTGGATTGCAGCTCCTCCTCGGGGAGTCAACAACAAGCCGCTCGATTTCGTTTACCTTCGCGCCGAGGCCTGAGGCCGGTTTTAACGAGTCCCGGCGTCCACCTGGTGCACCTCGAGCATGGCCCGGCTCACCACCATCACCACTTTCCGCGGATCGGTCAGCACCAGCCGATCCTGAAAGCCCGGATGGCGATCTCGGCAATTGCCGATGTTCTTCAGCTCCCAGCTATCTACCATCCCTCGGTCGACTCCTCCTTCGCTGAGCTGGATCGGCTTCCAGGGACTAAAGCAATCGGAGAAGTCATGCGTAAACTCGCCGAGCGCCATGCCGCTGGCCGGCTCGTGACCCGCATCCGGTACTTCCGCAATCCCTGCGGCCACCGGCGAGCTCGGCGCCCATCGAGAAGGCATTTGCACGGGAGCATTGGCCGCCCGCATCAATTCCCTCCGCGCGTTTAGCTCTGTCTGCGCTTTCTCGCGGCCGGTGTGGATTCGGCCGAGCAGCTCTTGCGCCGCCGGATAATCCGCGCTCTCGGCACCAACGTCGTTCAGAAGCTGCTCCACCTGGACCATCCGTGGGTCGACAAAAGCGTCCTCCAGCTTCTCACCATAGACGCGTACGAACAGCCGGTTTGCGGCCGCGAATTCTGGCGACGGCCGTTTTTGCCGACGACAGCCGGCCGTCCAGATGAGGCTTGAAGCAAGCAACAAGGCCAGGCTGATTTGGCACGTGTGATTCCCGACGAATCCAGCGCAGCTCGGACTTCGATTGCCCATGGAGCGATGATACCGTCTTCCAATGGAACCGAAGTCCCCCCGCGAGTCCGAAGTGACGATGACGCAGATGATCCTTCCTTCCGACGCCAATCCCATCAACGCGGCATTCGGCGGCAAAGTGATGGAATGGATTGACATCTGCGGCGGCATCGCAGCCCAGCGGCACTGCCGGCAGGTGGTTGTGACTGCGTCGATGGACGACCTTCACTTCCATGCGCGGATTCGCGTCGGCTGGATCGTCAACCTCCGCGCTCGAGTGCTGGCTGCCTTCACTACCTCGATGGAGGTCGGAGTGACAGTGACCGCCGAGAACCCGCTCGACGGAATGCGCAAACTGGCCACCAGCGCGCTGCTGACTTTCGTGGCGCTGTCGAGCAGCGGTGAAAGGGTCAAGGTTCCGCCGCTCTTGCTTGAGACCGAGGAAGACAGGATTGCCTTTCAGCAAGCACAGGTTCGGCGGGTGCAGAGGCTGAAGCGAAAAGAACAGGGGCCTCTCTGGCATCGACTGATCCCAAGCGACTAAGCGCCGGCGGAGCTCAAAGAGCGGCCGCCATCCACCGCGAGAATCTGACCGGTGATGAAGCGCGGCCCACCGAGCAGAAACAACACCGCGTCCACCACTTCCTGCGGAGTCGCAAAGCGTTGGTGCGGAATATTGCGCCGCAATTGTTCGAGCTCTCCGGTTGAACTCGACTCCGGCGGGAGCACCGTTCCAGGAGCGACCGCGTTCACCCGGATTTTGGGAGCTAGCTCGATCGCCAAACAGCGGGTGAGCATCGCCATTGCAGCCTTGCTCATGCAGTACGCCGAGTAGTTGCGCCAGGGCACGAGGGCGCCGCCGATGTCTAAGACATTGACTACATCGCCCCCGGTTCGCCCCTGCATTCGCGCGGCGACCGCCTGAGTCAAAAGAAAAGGTCCCTGGGCATTGAGCTCCCAATGCCGCTGCAAGGACGCCAGTGAGGTTTCCAGAAACGGGGACCTCTCAAAGATTGCGGCGCTGTTGACCAGGCCAGTGAGCGGACCGAATTGGAGCTCAACTTGCTCGACCAGATCAGCCACCTGAATCGGCTGCATCAGATCGGCTTTGAATTTGGCCGCGCGACAGCCCGACTCGGTCAATTCGGAGACCGCGGACTCGGCGCCCGCCTCGGAATGAAAGAAGTGAACGGCTACCTCCGCTCCTGCCCGTCCCACCCCCTGCGCGATCGCCCGTCCCAGGCGGGTTCCGCCCCCGGTCACTAATACCCGGGCCCCTCGAAGCCTTGGTTCCATTGTTACTCCCTGAAATTCCACCAGTCTTGAGTTATACGTGAGGGTTTACAGGTGACAAAACATGCCAGCGCCGACCTTTCGAGAGCTTCTGTCCAGCACCAAAAAGCAAATCCGCGAAGTTCCTGTGGATGAAGTCAAGCGGCTGATCGATCAACGCGCGCCGATCAAAGTGGTCGACGTGCGCGAGAGCGACGAGTACGCGGCCGGGCGTGTACCCGGCGCGATCTGGGTACCTCGTGGATTCCTGGAGATTCGGATTGAAGAGAAGGCGAACCGCGACGAGGCATTGGTTCTTTATTGTGCCGGCGGAACCCGCTCGGCGTTGGCCGCGAAAACGCTGCAGGACATGGGATACCAAAACGTCTCCTCGATGGCGGGCGGATTCACCCGCTGGAGCGACGCCGCCTACCCGATCGACAAGCCTTTTGTTCTCACCGCCGAGCAGAAGGAGCGCTATCGCCGACACCTGATCATTCCCGAGGTCGGCGAAGAGGGTCAGGCCAAGTTGCTCAAGGGCAAAGTGCTGTTGATGGGCGCCGGCGGATTGGGCTCACCTGCCGCTCTCTATTTGGCCGCAGCCGGAGTGGGCACACTCGGGATCGTCGACATGGACGTGGTGGATCTGAGCAACCTTCAGCGTCAGGTGGTTCACACCCAGGATCGCGCCGGGATGCCGAAGACCGAAAGCGCTAAACAGGCGATCAATGCGCTCAATCCGGACGTAAAGGTGATTCCGTTTCAGGAGCGGCTCACGTCGCAAAACGTCCGCGAGATTCTTTCCGGCTTCGATCTGGTAGTCGACGGAGGCGATAATTTTCCGACCCGCTATCTTCTCAATGATGCCTGCGTGGTGCTCGGAAAGCCCAACATCCACGGGTCAATTTTCCGCTTCGAGGGTCAGGTGACGACCTTCGTGCCCGGCAAGGGTCCTTGCTATCGATGCCTCTACCCCGCCCCGCCCCCGGCCGAATTTGCGCCTTCCTGCGCCGAGGCAGGAGTACTCGGGGTGCTTCCTGGAATCATCGGCCTATTGCAGGCCAACGAGGCTCTCAAGCTCTTGCTCGGTGTCGGTGAACCGCTGATCGGCAGATTGCTGACTTTCGATGCACTGGGAACTCGCGTTTCTGAGCTGAAGCTTCGTCGCGACCCGCAGTGCCCGGTCTGCGCGGACGGAGCGAAGGTCGAATTCATCGACTACGAGCAATTCTGCGCCACTGCAGCCTGAAGCTACTCTGCGAGCGTCTTGTCGCCGCGCTTCCACTCGGCGGGGCAGGGCTCGCCCGTTTGGAGCGCCTCCAGGACACGAAACGTTTCATTCACCGATCGTCCAACGTCTGCGTTCTGATAGAGGGCGTATTGAACGGTTCCCTCGGGATCGATGATGAAAGTCGCCCGGGTCGCGTAACCCTTGTTCTCCAACAGCGCTCCGTACTGACGCACGGTTTGTTTGGTCAGGTCCGAAAGCAATGGAACATTGATGGGTCCCAAGGTCCCGGTCAGCCACGCCTTGTGGGCATAGACCGAATCAACCGAGCACCCCAGCACCGCGGCATTGATTTTCCGAAACTCCGGCTCGCGCTTCGAAAACGCCTGGATCTCCGTCGGGCAGACCGAAGTGAAATCGAGAGGGTAGAAAAAAAGAACCACCCACTTACCCTGGTACTCGGTCAGGGAAACCGTTTTGAAATCGCCTTTCCCGACCAGCGCTTGAAGGGAAAAGTCGGGCGCCTTCTGGCCTATCGATACCATGGGGGGAGCTCCGATCTCTCGGTTCGGAAACGCGGGTGAATAAGGGGTGTGAATATAAATTGTCAAGGTCGTGAAGGTGCCCAAATCGCGCACAAGACTGTTGCGAGAAGATTCGGTTCTCCAGGCTTGTCTTCAAGCCTATGCGTTGGTTCGACAGGACGGCTGGTTGGCCGATCGCGCCCTCGACGTGACGCTTCGTCAAAAGCGGGCGCTCTATTCCCATGAGCGGCGAGAAGTAGCGGATCGCGTCTATGCGCTACTTCGCCGGCAGATCACGGTCGACTTCTTCCTGGCCAAAGCTTTTCCATCGTTCGCCTCAATCGGCACAACCGAAAAGAACGTGTTGAGAATTTCAGCGGCAAGGGTTCTCGAAGGCACTCCGATACCAGAGGCGGCGCAAGCGGCAAGGCTGTCTCCCTCCCAGACGTCGGGGCTGCAAAGCTTCGAACAAGTTTGGAAGGAAATGGCCACCTGGGACCTCAGACGAAGGCTCTCGATCGGCGCCTCATTGCCTGAATTTTTAGCGGAGAAATTTCTGATTGAACTCGGGGATCAGGCGCAGGCAGCGGCGGATGCAATCAACCAGCGGGCGCCGTTGACGATCCGGGTGAATACCCTCAAAACCACTCGAGACCAGCTCGGCGCACTGCTTCAACGGGAGGCGGTACCCACGCGAGCCACCCCGCTCTCAACGCTGGGACTTTTTTTGGAAAGCCGCCCAAATGTGTTCGGCTTGGAAGCGTTTCGAAGCGGCTTGTTCGAGATCCAGGATGAAGGGAGCCAGCTGCTCGGAGCGCTGGTGGACGCCCCCCCGAAAGTGGTGGTCGACGCGTGCGCGGGGATGGGCGGTAAGACCCTCCAGCTGGCGGCGCAGATGCAAAACCGCGGCGAGATTCATGCATTGGACATTGACGATGATCGGCTGGCCGAGCTGAAGAAGCGCGCCCGCCGCGCAGGCGCGCACAACGTGCGAACGCGCCTGCTGCCACCCGATCCGAAAGCCGCCAACACCGTGCTGAGCGATCTGGTCGACCGCGCCGATCGAGTCCTGGTCGATGCGCCCTGCAGCGGGACCGGAACGTATCGGCGCAAGCCGGACGCCCGTTACCGCCTCACCCCGGCTCAAATTGAGGCACACCGGGTACGGCAAATTCAGCTGCTCGCGCAATTCGCTCGGCTGGTTAAACCCGGCGGCCGTCTGATCTATGGAACCTGCAGCATCTTGAGCGATGAAAACGAATCGGTGGTGGAGGCTTTTCTCGCTGAGAATGCGGGCTTCTCAAAAATGGCACTCGAGTCGATTCTCGGCGATGTTCTGGCCCACAAAGTGACGCGGGGTGGGTACTTGCGCCTGTCGTCCCACGAGCATCGCACCGACGGCTTCTTCGGCGCCGTGCTGAGGAGGGGTTGAAGCATGGCTCCGCGAAGGATAACTATGCCGTCAGGGAGGTTAGATTGAAGAAACCAAAGGCAATTCGTCCAGCGGAGGGAAGGCTCGCGGTGCTGCTGCCCGGCCTTGGCGCAGTATCCACCACCACCATCGCGGGCGTATTGCTCGCGCGGCGCGACCTTGGCACGTTGATCGGGTCGCTCACCCAGCTTGGAACCATCCGGCTCGGACGAAGAACCGAGGGGCGCGCTCCCAAGTTGAAGGCGTTCATTCCGCTCGCCTCGCTGGATCAGATCCAATTCGGAGGCTGGGACATCTTTCCCGACAACGCGTTCGAGTCGGCAATCCACGCGGAGGTCCTGAACCTCAACCATCTGGAGCCGATCCGCGAGGAGCTGGAACGAATCCAGCCGATGAAAGGCGTCTTCTATCCGGAGTACGTGCGGCGGCTGAACGGGACGCACATCAAGACCGGCGACACCAAAGCAGAGATGGTGGAGCAGCTGCGGGAAGACATTCGGCAGTTCATGAAGCAGCGCGAGTGCGCTCGCGGAGTGGCGGTGTGGTGCGGCTCCACCGAGGCCTATACTCTGCCCTCCGAAGCGCACCAGTCGATCAAGTCATTCGAGGCTGCACTGGCCAAAAATGACGTGGCGATTACCAATTCACAAATCTACGCGTGGGCGTGCATCCAAGAGGGCATCCCGTTTGCGAATGGCGCTCCCAATTTCACTGTGGACTTTCCCGCGATGTGGCAACTTGCGAAGCAGCGGGAGGTACCGATCGCCGGAAAGGACTTCAAAACGGGTCAGACGTTGATGAAGACCGCGATCGCTCCGGCGTTCAAAGCGCGGATGCTCGGAGTGCGGGGCTGGTTCTCCACCAACATCCTTGGCAACCGCGACGGAGAGGTTCTCGACGATCCCGAGTCCTTCAAGTCGAAGGAAATCTCCAAGCTCGGAGTGCTCGACTACATTCTTCAGCCGGAGGTCTACAAGGAGCTTTACGGAAACCTGTTCCACAAGATTCGAATCGAATACTACCCGCCGCGCGGCGACGCCAAGGAAGGGTGGGATAACATCGATCTCATCGGTTGGCTTGGCTACCCGATGCAGCTCAAGATCAACTTTCTCTGCCGTGACTCGATTCTCGCCGCTCCGATCGTACTGGACCTCGCGTTGCTGATGGACTTCGCTCAGCGCGCCGGCTTCAGCGGAACGCAGGAATGGCTCAGCTTCTTTTTCAAGAGCCCGATGACCGCACCCAACCTCTATCCCGAGCACGATTTGTTCATCCAGCTGATGAAGCTCAAGAACACGTTGCGATGGGCGATGGGCGAGGAGACCGTGACTCACCTCGGCCACGAGTACTACGACTGATCGAAGCCGCCGACTCCTCGCAGAGCGTCCCCATGCCCGCTGCGGTTCGCTACCGCGTCTCGATGCCGCGTCCGCACTCCCACTTGTTCGAGGTGGAGGCCCGATTTCCCGCCGTCGACGGGCTACTCACCGTATCGCTGCCGGTATGGACTCCGGGAAGCTACCTGGTGCGGGAGTTCTCCCGCCACCTGCAGGACCTGAGAGCGACCGGCCCGCAAGGGGAGCCTTTGCCCCTGAAGCGGCAGGACAAGCGAACCTTTCAAATCGCCACCGGGGGAAAGCCGGTTCGACTTCAGTACCGGGTCTACGCGAACGAATTGACCGTGCGCACCAGCCACTTGGACGGCACCCATGGCTTTTTCAACGGGGCCACCGTGTTTCTCTATTCGGAAGCGCTGCGCGATGCCGAGCACCGGGTCCGCGTGGATCCTCCTCCCAGTTGGAACACGTTCTGCGCGCTGCGCCGCGAGGACGATGAGTGGGTGGCGGCTGATTATGACGAATTGATCGACAGCCCCTTCGAGGTCAGCCCGCGGCGCGCTCTGCATTTCGAGGCGTCCGGCGTCCCGCACGAGGTGGTGGTATGGGGAGAAGCGCCTTTCGAGGAGTCGAAGTTGGTCGCCGACCTGCAGAAAATCTGCGAAACCGAGGCGCAGATGTTCGGTGGGCTTCCCCTGGAACGCTATCTGTTTCTGGTCTATCTGACGGACAAGGGCCGAGGAGGCCTCGAACACCGAGCCTCCACCGCCCTGATTTTCCCACGCGCCAACCTGGCCAGCAGCAAGGGCTGGGAGGATTTCCTCACCCTGGCCGCACACGAGTACTTTCACCTGTGGAACGTCAAGCGGATCAAACCGCTCAGGCTCCTGCCGTTTGACTATGGACAGGAAAACTACACCGAGCTTCTCTGGGCGTTCGAGGGAATCACCTCCTACTACGACAATCTACTCGTCCGCCGCGCCGGCCTGATATCAGCCCCGCGGTTGTTGACTCGTTTTGGCGAGTCGCTCTCCAACCTTCACCAGACACCGGGGCGCAAAATGCAAAGCCTATCAGAGGCTTCCCTGATGGCCTGGATCAAACACTATCGGCCCGATGAGAACTCGCCGAACAGCGCGATTTCCTACTACGTGAAGGGAGAAATCGTCGCCGCCCTGCTCGATCTGGAGATCCGGCGCGCTACCGCGGATGCGCGAAGTCTCGACGACGTGATGCGCCTGCTCTGGCAGCGGTACGGGAACGGGGAGGGAGTGCCAGAGGATGGAGTGGAGCGCGCCGCGAATGAGATCGCGGGTACCAACCTCACCAGCTTTTTCGATCGCTCGCTAAGGTCCACCGAGGAATTGGATTACTCCCCGTTCTCCCACGTGGGATTGGAAGTGAAATTCCGGGTCCGCGAATCCCCCAACGACAAGGGAGGCAGCGCTCCAAGGCTCAAACCCGGGGAGGTGAAGCCCAAGGGATGGCTGGGCCTGGTTCTCAAAGGACCGTCCACGGTCGCTTCGGTGCTGGCGGAGTCGCCGGCGATGGAAGCTGGAATTTACGCGGACGACGAGATCGTCGCGCTGGATGGATATCGCGTGGATGGCGCCGGCCTTTTGGCGCGGTGCGAGGAAAAAAAGCCGAACGACACGGTCCGGGTGATGCTGTTTCGCCGCGACCAGCTGGTGGAAGTGACCGTTCAGCTCGGCGCCAAGCCGGCCGACGCAATCTATCTGGCGACGGTGGAAAATCCCACCTCGGCTCAACGGGCTGCCTACTTCAAGTGGCTGCAAGCTCCGCTGGATGAATCCGATCATGACACGCGCCCCGGCCCAGTGTAGGAAAGCGCTGCGATGCCCTCTCTCGAGACGCTTCTCCAGGAGTCGGTTGTCGAGCTGCGGATTCGTTTTCTGGTGCGAGGTCAGTGCGTACCGGAAGGCTTGCTGGAAGCGCTGGAAGTCGACTCGCGCGTGGCGGCAAGAGAACTGGCCAGGAAAATCCGCTCCCGGCGTTTCCGCAATCGCGCCGAAGGGCAACGCCTTCGCAATCTCCTGCGCTTCGAAGTAGAGCTGTGGTCAAAGGGAATCAGCCTGATTGCCGGGGTGGACGAGGCGGGAATGGCGCCGCTGGCCGGTCCGGTGGTGGCTGGGGCGGTAATCCTCGAAAGGAATTACCACCTGCGTGGGTTGGATGACTCGAAGAAAATACTAGACGAGGACAAGCGCGCGTCGCTGGCGCGGCAGATCAAGTCGGATGCGATCTGCTGGGCGGTGGGACAAGCGGAGGTAGAGGAGATCGATCGAATCAACATTTACCACGCCGGGCTGCTGGCGATGCGCCGGGCCGTGGAAGGCCTACGATGCAAACCCGAGTTCGTTCTGGTGGACGCGCGGAAAATTCCGGACTGCCCTAGCCCGCAGCGCGGAATCGTTCACGGCGATGCGCTCTCGAGCAGCATCGCGGCCGCTTCCATTCTCGCCAAGACTACCCGAGACGCCTTGATGCAGCAGATGGACGCGGTCTACCCGGGCTACGGCTTCTACGCCCACAAAGGCTATCCAACACCGTACCACTGCGAGCGTTTGCGAGAGCTCGGCGCCGTCCCAATTCACCGGCGAAGCTTCGCCCGAGTGCGAGAAGCGTTGGGCTTGGCTCCGCTGCAGCAGGACTTGTTCCCTCCCGAACCCGGATCCGAAGAACCGGAAGAGTTGCTGGCGGACTGAGTCATGGCCGTTCGCGTCGGCACCAGCGGCTACAGCTACACGGCTTGGAAAGGAAGCTTCTTTCCCGCCGATCTTCCCAGCTCGCGGATGTTGGAATTCTACGCGCAGAAGCTCTCCACGGTGGAGATCAACAACACCTTCTATCGAATGCCGACCAGCGCCGCGCTCGCGCACTGGGCCGAGCAGGTCCCTCAGGGTTTCGTCTTCGCGCTCAAGGCGCCGCGCCGGATCACCCATCAAAAGCAGCTGGCAGACTGCGCCGAGGAGACCTCCCATTTCCTTCGCCTTGCCTCGGAGCTGGGCGAAAAGCTCGGGCCCCTCTTGTTTCAACTACCGCCGTTCATGAAGAAAGACTTGACCCGCTTGCGCGATTTCCTCGCTTCGCTTCCCAAGTCGTTCGCTTCGGCCTTCGAATTTCGCCACGACTCATGGATGGACGATCAAGTCTTCGAGGCGCTCCGTGAAAAAAACGCCGCCCTGTGCATCGCCGATACCGATGAGAAGGAGGGGCAAGTCATCCGCACCGCGAAGTGGGGTTATTTGCGACTGAGGCGGTCCGACTACTCAGCGGACTCACTCGCTTCGTGGGCCAAGCGAATCACCGGCGAGTGGACTCAGACGTACGTGTACTTCAAGCACGAAGAAGAGGGAAAAGGCCCGAAGTTCGCGGCGGATTTCGGGACCGCGGTGAATCAAGTCGCGTAGCTACGCAACTCCATATTTTTTGAACCACGCTTGAAGCCTGGCCCAGCCGTCGGCTGCCGCGTCGGCCCGATAGCTCGGCCGATAGTCGGCATGAAATGCGTGGCCCGCGTCGGGATAGACGATGATCTCCGCCGTCTTGCCGGCCTTCTTCAAGGCCTCGCGCATCTGCTCAATCGACTCCAACGGGATTCCGGTATCCTTCCCGCCGTAGAGGCCTAAAACCGGCGCCTTCAATTCTTTCACCACGTCGATCGGATTTTTGGGTTGCAGCTCGCTCGTCTTACTGACCAAGCGCCCGTACCAGGCAACCCCCGCCTTCAGCTTCGGGTTGTGGGCCGCATACAACCAGACGATTCTGCCGCCCCAGCAGAAGCCGGTGATGCCCAGCTTGTTGGCGTCACCCGGTTCCGATTTGCTCGCCCAACTCGCCGCCGCGTCCAAATCCGACAGCACTTGCGAATCGGGCACCTTGGCAACGACCTTCATCACTTCGCTCATGTCGGTCATGCGCGAAACGTCACCCTGCCGCGCGTACAGCTCCGGTGCCACCGCCAGATAGCCGAGCTTGGCGAACCGGCGGCAAACGTCCTGGATGTATTCGTGGACGCCAAAAATCTCTTGCACCACGAGCACAATCGGAAAGCGTTGGCCCGAAGCCGGCCGAGCCCGATAAACGGGCATTTGGCCATCGCTGACCGGAATCTTCACCGCGCCTGCCACCAGGCCTGTGGTGTTGGTCTTGATCGCTTCGGCCCGGGCAGGCTGCACAGCCAGCGCAAAGCCAGCCCCAATGGTGGTGACGACAAACTCTCTGCGGCTCAACCCGGAAGTCGAGAAGAAGCTTCTCAAGTCCTCGGCCATTTACTCCTCCTGGTTGCGCAGAGTGGCGAGCACCGAGAAGTCTTCTAAGGTGGTGGTATCGCCGACGGTGGTCTGACCGGTAGCAATCTCCCGCAGCAACCGGCGCATGATTTTGCCGGATCGCGTCTTTGGTAAAGCCTCCGCGAAACGAATCTCCTCCGGACGGGCGATCGCGCCAATCTCCTTGCCGACATGGGCGATCAGCTCCTTCTTCAGACCCGCGGAGACTTGAACGCCCTTCTTCACAGTGACGAAAGCCACGATGGCGGTCCCTTTGAGATCATCCGGGCGGCCCACCACTGCTGCCTCGGAGACGCGAGAGTCCGACACCAACGCGCTCTCCACCTCCATCGTCCCGAGTCGATGTCCCGCGACGTTCACGACATCGTCGACCCGGCCCATCAACCAGAAATAACCATCTGCATCCTGACGCGCGCCGTCGCCGGTAAAGTACTTGCCCGGGACCTGACTGAAGTAGGTGCTGACATACCGGTCCGGGTCTCCGTAGACGGTGCGCAACATCGAGGGCCACGGTCGCGCGATGAAGAGCAAACCGCCCTTGCCCTTCGGAACCGCTTTGCCCTGCGCGTCCAGGACTTCAGGGACGATCCCCGGAAACGGAAGAGTCGCCGAACCGGGTTTGGTGGGAATCGCCCCCGGCAAGGGGGTGATCATGATTCCTCCGGTCTCGGTTTGCCACCAGGTATCTACGATCGGACAACGCTTGTGTCCGATCACCTCGTAGTACCAGATCCAAGCCTCGGGATTGATCGGCTCTCCGACCGTTCCCAGCAGACGCAGGCTGGAGAGGTCATGCTTGCGCGGAGGCTCCGTACCCAGCCGCATGAACGCCCGAATCGCAGTGGGCGCGGTGTAGAGGATGCTGACCTTGTGTCGCTCGATGATGTCCCAGAACCGATCCGGCCCTGGCGTAGTGGGCGCTCCCTCGTACATCACCGAGGTCGCGCCGTTCATCAGCGGACCATAGACCACGTAGGAATGCCCGGTGACCCAACCGACGTCGGCGGTGCACCAGTAGGTGTCCGGGTCGTGGAGATCAAAAACCCAGCGGGTGGTCAGCGAAACATAGACCGAATACCCGCCTGTGGTGTGCAGCACGCCCTTTGGCTTTCCGGTCGAGCCGGAGGTGTAGAGGATGAAGAGCGGGTGCTCGCTTTCCACCCACACCGGATCGCACTCCGGCTTTTGATCCTTAGTCAGGCTCTCCCACGCGATTTCCTTGGGTCCGAGCTTCAATTTGTCGCCGGCGCGACTGAGCACCACGACTTTTTCCAGCGAAGGAATTCCGGGCAGCGCCTCATCCACGTTCTTTTTCAGCGGGACCATCGCGCCCTTTCGCCAACCTCCGTCAGCGGTGAGCAGAACTTTGGCCCCCGCGTCGTTCATCCGCTCGCGCAGCGCGTCCGCGGAGAATCCGCCGAATACCACCGAGTGAATCGCGCCGATCCGCGCGCACGCCAGCATCGCGACCGCCACCTCGGGGACCATGGGCAGATAAATTCCAACCCGGTCACCCTTCTTCACGCCGAGGCCCCGCAGCCCATTCGCGAGCCGATTCACATCGGCGAGCAACTGCGCGTAGGTAATCCTCCGGACTTCTCCTGGTTCCCCTTCCCAAAGAATCGCGGTGCGATCTTTGAGTTTCGGTAGATGCCGATCCAAACAGTTGTAGCTGAGGTTGGTAGTTCCTTCGAGGTACCAGCGGGCGTGCGGAGGCTTCCAGTCAAGGACGGTCTTGAACGGTGCTTTCCAATAAATCTCCTCCCGGCCGCGAGCGCCCCAAAACGCGTTGGGATCCTTGTAGGCCTCGTCCCACAGCCGCCGACACTCGGCCATGCTCTTGATGTGAGCGTTTCGCGAAAACGATTCGGGTGGGGGAAAAACCCTCGCTTCGGAAAGTACAGAGTCAATATTTCCTGAAGCAGTGTCGGTTTTTTTTACGGCCATGGTGCATCTCCTGAGCTCTCAATGAACCGCCCGGTAGTTGGCCCATAACTCACAAAGGCAGTTCGAATTCAAGAGGCTTACATATCTGAGCCGCATTGAGCCGTGGAAGTTGTTCGCATCATCGGTAATCGCTTCCAAGTGGATCAAAATCTCGTCGACCAGGCAGCTTGTCCCCTGTACCGGCGTCGAAATATTTGCGACGCTTCCATCCAGATGGAACTGCTCGATATTTTCTTTGAAATTCCCCCGCAGTTGCATTCCGAACAACGCGTCGTCCAATTGAAACCAGGCGATATTCCCGGCGAGGAACAGCGTCCCCTCAAAGGTCATGCCGAGCGTGCTTTGCAGATTACATCCATCGCGAAGTATCCCGGTGACAAACAGCGCGTAGCTGCCTTCCTGCTGCGGATGCACCCTTCCACAGGATAGCAACCCGATGACTGCAACCCGCAGAACGAATCCCGCCCCGAGGCGCCGATTCCAGCGCATGCTGGCATTCTACAGCCCATGGCATATGTCCTAGCAATTTTAGCGTTGGAGCTTCTGCTCACGCTCCACGAGCTCGGCCATGCCGCCGTAGCGCGGTTGTTTGGGATGCAGATTAATCAGGTCTCGATCGGATTCGGACCCGGGCTGTTCGCGTTTCGCCAGGGCCGAACCGAATACGTGATCCGGCTCGTCCCACTGGGCGCATTTTTCCGGATTTACGGAATGAATCCTTTCGAGGCGGACCACCGATGGAGCGACGCAACCTGGTTTGCCTCTCACGCCTGGAAGCGAATTGCAGTCGTGGCGAGCGGCTCGTTGACCAACGCGATCAGCGGATTTTTGGTGCTGGTCGCACTCTATGCCGCAGGAACCCATGTGCCAGTGCCGATGACAATTGGGGCCGTGGACCCCGGGTCGGAAGCGGCGCGGGCCCAGCTTCGTCCCGGCGACGCGATCGAGAGCGCCGATGGCCTGAAGCTCGAGCAGTGGTCCTCGCTGGTCCAGCTCATCGCCGACAATCCAAACCGAACCGTCAGGCTGACCATTCTGCGCAATGGCAGGCATCTCGAAGTGGACGTCCGCCCCAGGCCCGACGAGCAGCGCGCGGGGCGCCTGGGCATCGCCCAACAGTACGTCTATCGGCACTACCCGGTCGGGGGCGCGATTGAACAGGCGGGCACGCACACCCTGCGGATCGGAAAAGAGGGCCTGGCGATCCTGAGTCGCATGCTGCGCGGAGCCGGAGCTGCCGAGGTCCTGCGCCAGTCCACCCAGTCGGCGCGGAGGGACATCGACGGATTCGTGCGCGCGATGGTCAATCTTTCTCTCTTGATGGCGGCATTTTTTTTGCTGCCGATTCCCAGCCTGGATGGAGGGCGATTGTTGTTTTTGGCAATCGAGGCGTTCCGGGGCAAACCGGTCAATCCGAAGCTGGAAACCGCTATCCATGCCCTCGGCCTTTTGGTTCTGGTGGCAGCGGTGCTTGCGATTCCCGCCCAACGCCTGGCCCGAATGTGGAGTGAGCGGAGACTGGATGCGGCCGAGGCCGAACAGCCTCGGTACTCCGGAACGCAGTCCCCAGCCTCCGACGCGGGAGCACCGAACGCGGATACGGAAGAGCCGGCGCGGTGAGCCCTCCCCGAGCTCAGGGGTGAAGTCCGACCCAAACCTCGCCGTCCTCGTAGAACTCCTTCTTCCAGATCGGCGCCTCGGCCTTCAATTGCTCGATCGCGAACTCGCAGGCGCGAAAAGCGGCAGTGCGGTGGGGCGCGGCGGCTGCGATCACCACCGCCAATTCGCCGGGGAGAAGTCGGCCGATCCGGTGCACGATCGCCAGGCGTGTGCCGGGCCATCGGCGTGAGATCTCGGCCCCGATTTGCTCGAAGGATTTGCGCGCCATCGGAACGTGCGCTTCGTACTCAAGCCGAATCACCCGCCGTCCCCCGGTTTCCCCTCGCACCATCCCGCTGAACGTCGCCAGTCCGCCGTAGCTGTGATCTTCCACCGCGGAAATGACCTCTTTCAGTGACAGAGGCCGCTCGACGATCTCGAACAAGCTGCTTCCGCCGGCAACCGGGGGGATCAGCGCCAGCTCCGCGCCGCCGGGGATCCGATCGGCGCGATTTGCGAATTCTTGATCCACCGCGATCCGAAGGTGGGGCAGCAACGCCTCGATCGAAGGATGCCGCGAAACGATCGCGCGCAGCGCCCCATTCACGTCTGCTCCCTCTGGGAGCTCCAGTATTTCTCGTTGAACGCCCGCGCGTTCGCGCGCCGACGCAAAATAGAGCACCGTGACCTGCATGACGGAACCGTCAAAACTCGAACGCGATGCCGAACATCCATCTTCGGCTGGAAAGATCCAAGCCCGCCTTTCCGAAGTTATTCACGTTCTCGTAGGTGTACTCGGCGAACAAATAAGTGTGGTTGACGCCGATATCGGTATCGAAGTCCTTGGCCAATCGCGGCTCGAAGAAGTCGAGCAACAGCGCCAGGCCGCCAGTGAAGCCGTAGCCCCACTTGCCGCCAGCCCCTCGCGTTCCAGCAGCGTAGTCGATCGCCCCTCCCTTCGATGCCCACCAAGGGGTGAAGTTCAAGCCAGCCTTCACGTACGGGGTAAGAGGAACACTCCCGCGAGTGGCGAAGTAGTCCATTTTGTAAACAACGAGCAGCCGCATCGGCAGCACTTTGAGGCTAGTAGTCACCGGGGACTGTACCGGCGGGGCATTGGGGTCGGCTTGCACCACCGTCGCGTGGGAGTATTTCTCCGCGTAGCCAATCGAGAAGCCCACTCCGGCGGTACCGATGCCTTGATAGAAGAACTTCTGAACCTCCAGCTCGATCAGAAACATCGCGCTGGCCCCGAAGGCCTGGTCATAAACCCTGCTGTTCAGCGATTTCTCGCGGTCGATCAGCGGTTTGTAACCGCCGAGCCTCAACTCGATCGCGCCCGTTCGAGGCGATTCCGTGTAGATCTTAGGCGTCTCCGTGTAAGTCAGCTCAGCACGAGCGCTGCTGGCCGCGGCAACAAACAAGCCCGCGGTCAAGACTTGTCGGGTCGCCCACATGAGCGCTTTCTCCTTAGCAGGGAGACCAGCACGACACCAGGCAGACACCAGGCGAAAATCATCGCGCCCAGTCCTCCGCAGCCACCTCTTTCCGCGCCGCCTGCTGCCAGATAGCGGCCCCAAAAACCCTGTGTCAGGATCGGCGTGACCTCCACGATCCCCGAGTAGGCACTCAACTGTGGAACCTGATCCTCAGCCCGCGCGCGAACCTGATACGTCACGTTGTCGGTAAGGCCGGAAATCGTTGCGGAACCGACGCTCGGCGTAAATAGCGCTCGTTCCTGGAACGTTCCCCCGTCAGCCTCCGCCACTTCAACGTGAATGGCGACGATGTCCGACTCGCTGGTCGAAGCGTTCACGGTAATTTGCGTGTCGAGTGGAGTCACGCCGTCGATGTTCGGCGGGTCGGGAGGCAGGCCTTTGTAGTAGATGGTTGCAAATCCCCCAGCGGTCACTGTGCAACCGCCGAACCCCGAGGAAACCTGGTAGGTGCCGCAAACTTTGTTCTGTTCTTTGACTGGCTGCGGACACGTCACCGTCCCCGCATCCGCGGTTTGAAAAGTGGCGAGATTCGAAACCGTAATGTTGCCGCTAACGCCATCCGCGTTTATCGCCACCTGCACGTCAGCTGAACCAGGTGTGGTGGGGCAGCTCCCGGCCTTGGTCACGAAGATCGCAGCGCTATTCTGGCAAGAGCCATTGGGCAGGGTCCAAGTGATTCTGGCAATATGGTTGCAGTCGTTGACTGACAGTGCAAAGGGCGAATGGGTCGTGTCGTTTTGCCCATCGACCTGGATGTTCATGATGTTCGTCTGCGCTAATGCTGCGGACGAACCGGTGATGAGGAACGCAATCGCAAGTCGAGACATTCTCTTGGGCGAAAGCAAAGGTGGGGCCTGGAAAAAGGAGCAGATTAGACAGTCATTTCAGGTGCTTGCTTCAAAAAGCTGCGCCAAATCTTCAGCGCGAATCGATGGGCATTTGCCAATTTGTCATGAGTTGGGCGGAAGGGCGGCGTTTTCGGGCGGCGAGAGTCTGATGTAGTGCGGCTCCATCGCAAAGATTGAGTCAGCATCGTAGTCCTGCAGCGGCGGAGCCAGCAAGGCTATCGCCACTGCCGAAGGGAATAAGGGCTGGGGCAAGATCTGCCGATCTACTACCCCCAGGATACGCAATGGCTCCTGGTACGCCGCGACCCCAGGCCCGAGCGCTACCGCTTGCGGCGACCGGCGCAGAAGGTCTGCGAGATCTCCTAGGGTGACGGCCCTCTCCGGTCCGACCGCCTCAACCGATTCAGCGTGTCGCCGATACTCGCCGATGTACAGCTCGCCTTGCCTGGCGGGCGCGGTCGGGATGAGCAACGATCCTTCCGGACCTTCGGACGCGACAGCGGCGAGCGAAGAGACGCCCACCAGCGGTAACCTTGCCGCGTACGAGATTCCCTTCGCGGTCGCCAGGCCAATCCGTAATCCGGTGAAAGAACCAGGACCTAGGCCGATCGCGATACCTTTCAAGTCGGATAGCGCGATTCCGTGCCGGGAGATCAAATCCCGGATCGCGCCGGGCAACATCTCGCTCTGCTTCTTTGGCGGACCGCTGTTGAAATGCTCGATTACCTGGATCGCTCCGTTAGAGGAGCGCACCACCAACCCGAGCGAAAGCGTCAAAGTGGAGGTGTCGATGGAGAGGAGCACGCCGAGGTCGCTTCAACTCCTAGCGCATGATGTCGTTCTTGAACACCATCACCATCAGGACGATCAGCATTGCCAGCCCGATCATGTTCGCGATCTCTCTCGCCCGAGCGGGAATCGGGCGGCGGCGAACTGCTTCCCAAATCGAAGCCAGAAGTTGAAAGCCGTCCAGCACTGGAATCGGAAAGAGATTGATCAATCCCAGATTGACCGAGATGACCGCCATCGCGTTCAAATAGCTGCCGATCCCTTCTTCCGCGCTCTTCGAAGCGATTTGGTAGAGCATGATCGGTCCACCCACGCTCTTGAACGGCACTCGACCCGTAACCAGGTATCCAAGGACCTGCGCCGTCTTTCGAATAATCTCGGGAACGACTTTCAGCGATGCACCCAGGGCCTCGCCCGGCCCCATGTAGATCGAAACCTTTTCCACGTCGGAAAGCTCGGTGGGGCTGGGCGGCAGCGGGCGGATTCCCAAATCAAATCCTTCGCTGACCTGTCCGAATTCGTCCTTGGCCGCCAGCGCGGTCTGGCGAAGCTCCTGTGTTTTCTCCTCGCTGCCGGATCGCCAGGTGAGCTTGAAAGGCTTGTCGGCCAGCTCGTTGAGCGCAAGCGTCAAGAGCAAGAATGATTTGAGCTTCTTCCCATTGAGCGCGACGATTCGATCCCCGACTTTGATACCGGCCTTCTCGGCCGCGCTCCCTTGAATCACCCGGGCGACATAGAGATCGACCCGCTCCGCGCCGATCGCCTCGTAGCCTTGGCCAGGCTGTTTTTCGATCGATACCGAAACAACGTCGGGAACGTGGGCCGCGACCCCAGGCAGCTCGATTCGCCGGTCTCTCTCCACCTTGAGCTGGACCAACCCTCGCGCTTTGTCGATCGCGGCGTTGAACGCCAGTTCGTCCTTGACCGGCTCGCCGTTGACGGAAAGAACCCGGTCAAAGGTCTTCAGGCCAGCGGCGGCCGCTGGCGATCCCTCGGGAACGCCTAGGACCGGCGCCTTCGGGTTGGGAGAGATGCCGATCAACCCGCGCGGAAGCGTTTCGATCGGATTGGTTTCCAGCGATTTGGCGGGGGTTAGCGTGGTGGTGAATTGTCGGCCCTGACGTTCGACCGTGAGCGTGATCGGCCGGTCGTAGCGCGGCTGAAGATGAGTCCGGAGTTCCTCGAAGGTGCGGACCTTCTCGCCATCCACGGCCAGGATCCGATCTCCGGGCTGCAGGCGCGCTTCCGCTGCCGGCAATCCCGGCTCAACCGAGCCGATCCGTGTCGAGATCTGCTGGTGGGTGCCGAGAAACAGAAGAAAGTAGGCAAGTACCGGAAAGAGCAGGTTGAAAGCCGGCCCCGCGGTAACAATCAGCGCCCTTTTCCACGGAGCCTGCGCGAGAAACCCGCGCTTGGCCTCCTCTGGCGAAAGCTCGTCCTGCGGCAGCTCACCTGCCATTTTGACGTACCCGCCGAGCGGCAACCAGGCGACCCGGTACTCTGTCTCGCCTTTGGTGAAGCCGAAGATGCGCGGGCCAAATCCAATCGAAAACCGCAGCACCTTCACATTCAGCGCCTTGGCCACGATGAAGTGCCCAAACTCGTGGACAAAGACGAGAATCCCCAGCAGCAGCAGCGTATATCCGATGTTTTGGACGAGCATGCGTCTAAGCCTAATCTCCGAGCGAAGGCCCTACAAGGCTAGGGATTTCCACGTAAAAAGTTCGCATACAAGAAAATCAGAGGGGTATTGAACAGCAGTGCGTCCAGCCGATCCAGCAAGCCCCCGTGGCCGGGAATGAGCTTCCCCGAGTCTTTCACCTGGTAAGCGCGCTTGAGCATCGATTCAGAGAGATCTCCGATCGGTCCCACAATTCCTCCAATTGCACCCACCCACAAACAATCCGGCACGGAGAGCGCGGGAAAAAACGTCCCACGGGCCACGAACATTCCAACCAGCGAGCCAACGAAACCGCCGGCAAATCCCTCCCACGTCTTGTTCGGGCTGACTTCCGGGTAAAGCTTCCGGTGCCCGAACAGCCGACCGACGAAATAGGCGCAGGTGTCGTTACCCCAAGTGACGATTAACGCGCAAAGCACCCAAGACCAGCCATCCGGTCGGATTCGAAGCAGCGACAGAGCCGTCATTCCGAAAGCCGAAAACAAAAGTCCAGTGATGGCGTGAGCGACCGAAACCGGCGCATCCGCGAGCCGACCGCGAAACAGATAGTAGGCCCACGCGAAGACGAAGAACACCCCAAGGCCCCAAAACACCCAGTCCCCGGCATGCCTGGGCTCAAAAAGCGGCACGAGTGGAGCTGCGAACGCGGCCACGACTCCGACGATTACCACCGCGGATCGCTCGCGGTGGGTGATCGCGTAATACTCAGCGGTGCAGATCGCCCCCGCTGCACCCATCAGGGCGGAGCTGTACAAGCCCCCTTTGAGCAAAAGAAATAGAACGCCCGGCAGCAGAACCGCCGCCGAGACGACTCGAACGACGAGATTCCTATTCTTCTCGTTCAAGCTTGACCTGAGCGATCGAGGGCTGGCTTCGTCGGACTTGGGTGGAGGTGAGTCCATAGCGGCGCTCGCGCCGCTGATACTGGTCAAGGCATTTGAGGAATGCTTCCGTCCGGAACTCCGGCCAGCAAAGGTCGGTGAAAACCAGCTCAGAATAAGCCATTTGCCAGAGGAGAAAATTCGAAATCCGGTACTCGCCGCTGGTGCGGATCACCAGATCGAGCGGCGGAAGGTTATGGGTCGAAAGAAAAGCCTCGAAGTCCGCTTCGCGAACGCGGGAGGGCATCACCTCGCGAGAGGCAAAGGCCTCAGCCAGGCGCTTTGCCGCCTGAAGCAATTCTTCCCGGCCCCCGTAAGAGAGCGCCAGGGTCAGCACCATTTCCGAATTCTGAATCGACTCGCGGCGCAGCTTCTCGAGCGGCTCGCGCACGAAGCGAGGCAGCCGGTCCAGCTCGCCGATTGCGTTCAGCCTCACCCCGTTGCCCAGGATTTCCGCCCGCTCCTTTTCAAGGTACTCGCGCAGCAACTCCATCAACGCCGCCACCTCATCCATCGGGCGCGACCAGTTCTGGGATGAAAACGCGTAAAGGGTGAGCGCCTTGATCCCGACCCGGCGCGCGGTGCGAGTCACCTCACGAACGCTGTTGGAGCCCTCTCGGTGACCCTCGACGCGGTCCAAGCCGCGCGCCTCGGCCCACCTTCCGTTGCCGTCCATAATGATGCCGACGTGACGGGGGAGCGGTTTCGATTTTACCTGTGCTTCGAGTGGTGGAATCTTTGCCGACAAATCCATTAAGCCGCCCCAACATAAATGCAGCGGAGCGCTGCGTCCACGCTCAGTCGCTCAAATTGTACCTGAAAATGTTGGTGCGACCCGGCTTCACGGTGAAATCGACCGAGACTTCCTTTTTGATTTCGCGGTTGACCAAACGGATCGAGTGCTTTCCTTCGTACGCCTGAATCGGGGGAAGTGGGGTTTGCCCGAGTCGCTTACCGTCGAGCAGGACCATTGCCGAGGGCTGGATGTTGAACTCGAGCGTCCCCTTCTCCACCAGCACCACTTTGGTTCCGTTGTCGCCCGCATTCAGCTCGAAAGTCTGCTGCTTGAGAAACGCCTTCTCCGGATTGGACACCTCCACCTGAATCGCGCCGGGCGGTTGGTTCTGGATTCGCACCGGAGAAAGGCCGACCAACTTTCCGTTGACCCGAACCAAACCGCGCGGACGGCTCTCCACCCCAAACGAGGCCACCGAACGAGCCACGGCGCTGTTGCGGCGTTCCGAGGCCGGCTCTGAGGGGTCTTCCGCAGGTCGTGGATCGACTGCGGGCGGTTCGGCTGCGGGCGGTGGGGAAGGCGTGGGGTCCGTCGAAGAAACGAGGCTGGTGAGCTGCTGCGGCTTATCGGCCGCCTGACGTTGGGTATCGGTGGGCGCCGGAGTCGGCTCGACGGGCGGGGCCGAGGCCTCGGTTGGCTTGGACGCCGGGGTACGGGCCGTAGTTGGCGGGGCCGCTTTAACCGGCGGCGGGGCAATTCGTTGACGCTGGATTAAAGCGTAGACCGCAACCGCGCCGGCCAACAGCAGGGCAATCGCCGCAATGTACGCTGGGGCTCGAGACCCGCTGGGCAGATCCAGGGCGGAGCTGGCCGCTTGCTCGTAGACGATCGAAGCCTCAGGCCTCGCATTGGGGGGCGGCGTCGGCTTGATGTCGGGTTGCGGTATGGAAGACGCGGGAACCGGAACCGCCGGTACGACCGGCGGAATGCCAGGCGGAATCTTCGCCGGGGCCTGATGCTTGCCGCTCCCGCTGGCGGCGACCGAGTCCGTCGCGTAGGCCACCAGGCGAGCGAGATGATAGGAGCTCACCGACTTTCCGATCCCGACCAGAAATCGTTCCAGATCATGTTGGAATTCGCGACAGCTTCGGTATCGGTTGTCCGGATCCTTGGCGAGACTTCGGAGCAAGATTCGGCTCAGCTGATCCGGTACATCCGGACGACGGTTGAGCACTGGGACGATCGGCTCCTGTAGAATCGCATGGAGGATCGAAACCTCGGTTTTGGCATTGAACGGCTTCACCCCAGTGAGCAATTCGTACAGCACTACCCCGAGCGAAAAAATGTCCGCGCGCAAGTCGATTGGGTTTCCTTGAATTCGCTCGGGCGGCATGTAGGAAACCTTCCCCTTGAAGGTCCCGACCTTGGTCTGGGGACTGACGCCCGCGGCCTTGGCGATGCCAAAGTCGACCACCTTCACCGTGCCGTTCCGCGAGAGGAGAATGTTCTCCGGGCTGACGTCGCAATGAATCAAGTGCAGCGGCGCGCCGGTCTGCGGATCGCAGAACTCGTGGGCGTAAGCAAGACCCTCACACGCCATGGAAATGATTTTCACGCACAAGGGGATCGGGAGCACGGTCCGCTTCTCGATCGTCCGCCGCAAGAGAAAGCGCAGGTTCGGGCCATCGATGTGCTCCATCGCGATGTAATAGGCCCCCCCGAACTCACCAAAGTCATAAATTTGGACGATGTTGGGGTGATTGAGCTGCGCAGCAATCTTTGCTTCGGAGAGAAAAAGCTCGACGAACTGCTGATCCTCGGCCAGATGCGGCAGGATCCGCTTGAGCACCAGGGTCTTCTCAAAGCCCTTGGGACCGGCCACTTTTCCGAGAAACACTTCGGCCATCCCGCCAAGGGCGAGCCTTCGGACAAGGTGGTATTTGCCGAGTTGCTGCAAGCGCTTGCCTGCGCTCCGAAGCAGAGGGGCGCGGTCCTACAGCATAGCCGACTGCGGCGGCTTCCGACCTGGCGGGTCCGGCGCGTTGGCGCGGTGTCGACACCCACCCACCTGTTTGACCAACGGGGTCTGAGCTTCTTAGGATCGCGCACTTCATGCCACCGAAGGTGATAGGGCCATACCGTGTGCTTGAGACGATCGGCACCGGCGGAGCGGGAAGCGTTTACCGCGCCGTCGACCAACGCACTGGCGACACGGTCGCGCTGAAACTTCTCTCGACCGGGCCGGCGCTCGATCCGGGCGCGGCGCGGCGGTTGGCGCGCGAATTCGAGACGCTCGCCGAGCTCTCACATCCTAACGTGGTCAAAGTGTTCGATACCGGCGTTCACCGCGGCTACCCGTACCTGGCGATGGAACTGGTCGATGGCCTGACGCTTCGCCATTACCTGTCGCTTCGGGCGGAAGATCTGAATTCGCCCACCAGTTCCTTCTCGGAATTGCGCCGGAAGCTGCTCAAACCGGGGACTGGCGCGGAGCCGTGGAGCAGCGAGGAGGGGATCAGCCACGACGGTCCGAAGGTTTTCGGATTGTCGGCCTATGCCCAGGAAACGCCCAGCGAGGATCCGGGTTTTCTGTCGGGGCCAAGCTCGGTGCGGGCGCTCGCGGATGCGGCCGATGAGCCCGACACGTTCGATAGCACGGATACCGAGACTCCGAAGGATCTGGATCGGCCCGCGGAGGTTACTCACGAAGCGCCGCCCGAAGTTGATCTCACCGAGCTCAATCGTCCTGAGCGGGTCGGTCGGTTGAAAGATTCGATGCTGCAGCTATGTCAAGCGCTGATTTACATTCATGGGCATGGGCTCGTGCATCGCGACCTCAAACCGTCCAACGTGATGGTGGATGAAGATCGACTGGTCCGACTGATGGACTTCGGCTTGGCTCGCTTTCTGGCAGAGGACGGCGCGGTTACCGCCGCCGGCCGGCTGGTGGGAACGTTTCGGTACATGGCGCCGGAGCAGATACTCGGGGAACAGTTGGACAGCCGCACGGATCTCTACAGCCTCGGAGTGATTATGTACGAGATGCTCTCTGGCCGAGTCCCCTTTGATGCGCATACTCCGTACGAGCTGTGGCAGAAAGTTCTCGAAACGGAAGCTCTACCCCTAAGCGCGCTCAATCCCAAGAGCGACCTTCAGCTATCGCGAATCGCCCATCGACTGATCCGCAAAGAGCCGGACGATCGATTCCAGACAGCCGAGGAAGTCTACGAGGCGCTGGCGGAGTGAACGAAACCGACTCGACCGGCACCCCCGCGCTGATCGTCTCGGAGTCCTTCCAGGGGGCGCGGGTTGATCACTTCCTCCGAGAAGTGCTTCACCTTTCAAGAGCGCGCCTGTCGCGGCTCTTCGCGTCTGGCGAAGTCACCGTGGATGGTAAGCCCGCAAAGAAGGGCCAACCGGTTCGCCCGGGCCAGCGCGTCGCAATCCGTTCCCTGCCCGCCGCGGCGACGTCGATCGAGCCGGATCGCGAAATCGATCTCAAGCTACTCTTTGTGGACGAAGACCTGGTGGCGATCGACAAGCCCGCAGGCATGCCTTCGCATCCGCTCCGGCCCGGCGAACGGGGTACGGTCGCCAGTGCTTTGGTAGCTCGATTTCCCGAGTGCGCTGAAGCATCGGAGGACGCTCGGGAGGGCGGCCTTTGCCATCGGTTGGACATTGGCACTTCCGGGGTTCTGCTGGCGGCCCGAAACCGGTCCGCATGGAGCCACGCTCGCGCCGCCTTCACCCGGCAGGAGGTCGACAAGCGCTACTGGGCCCTGGTCACCGGGCCGCTGGCGGACTTGGGAGAGATTGATTTGCCGCTGCGGCATCGGTCCGGGCATCCCGACCGCGTGGAGCCCTCGGACGCCCAAGACGCGAAAGCGCGAGAGGCGCGTTCGTCGTTCCGGGTCCTCGCGCGTGCGGGCGAGTATGCGCTCGTCGAGGTGCGGATTTACACCGGGGTGCTTCATCAGGTCCGGGCGCACTTGGCGGCGATGGGATGTCCGGTGGTTGGGGATGCGCTCTATGGCGGCCGCGCCGAGTCCAACCTCGGACGTTTCTTTTTGCACGCGCGTTCGCTCGAGCTTCAGCATCCGGCCAAGGGCTCTCCCCTCTTCGTGGCCAGCCCGCTGCCGCCCGAGTTGGAAAACGTCCTGCGCGAAAGAGGTTTGGTGGTTCCACCTACTCCCCCATTGCCTTGACGATCACCCGCTTTCGGCGTTGCCCGTCGAACTCGGCATAGAAGATTTGCTGCCAGGTTCCCAAATCGAGAATGCCCTTGGTGACCGGGACCACCACCTGATGATGAATCAACAGGGATTTGAGGTGCGCATCGCCGTTGTCCTCGCCAGTCCGATGGTGCTGATAGTCCGGGCCTTCGGGAGCAAGCTTCTCGAGCCACTCCCAGATGTCCTGCCAAAGTCCAGGTTCATCGTCGTTGACGAACACTCCGGCCGTGATGTGCATCGCTGAAACCAGCGCGAGCCCCTCGCTGATTTTGCTTCTCGCGACGACCTCGGCCACCGGGTCGGTGATTCGCACCAGGTCCCTGCGCTTTTTGGTTTCGAACCAAAGATACTCCGTCGCGGTTTTCATCTTTCCTCACCAGCCTTGGGGTTGAGTACAGTGCGCTGCATGGGCTCGACGATCCTCCATGTCGACATGGATGCTTTTTATGCATCGGTGGAGCAGCGCGACAATCCCACGCTGCGAGGGCTGCCGGTCATCGTCGGAGGTCATCCCAAGCGCGGAGTGGTGCTGGCCGCTTCGTACGAGGTGCGCCCCTTGGGGGTTCGAAGCGCGATGCCAATGTCGATCGCGCTGCGGCTGGCCCCGTCCGCACGGGTGTTGCCGCCACGCTTTTCCGCCTATCTAGAGGTCAGTGAACAGATCTTCTCGATCTTCGAGTCGTTCACCCCGCTGGTCGAACCGCTTTCGCTCGATGAGGCTTTCCTCGACGTCAGCGGCTCGCTCGGGCTGTTTGGCGATCCCGACCGGGTTGCCAGCCTGATCCGCGGGAGGATCGCCAACGAAGTCGGTCTTCCGGCTTCCGCCGGGATCGCTTCGACTAAGTTCGTAGCCAAAATCGCATCGGACTTTGCCAAACCGAATGGGCAGTACCGGGTGCGCGACGAGGAGACGGTAGCGTTTTTGGCAAAGCTGCCGATCTCCCGGCTGTGGGGAGTGGGAAAAAAGACCGAGGACGTGCTGCTCGGTTTTGGAATCCGGACCATCGGCGACCTGGCCGCCCGCGAGCCCGCCTGGCTGGAGGATCGGCTCGGCAGCATCGGAAGGCACCTTTGGGATCTCAGCCGCGGGATCGATCAGCGAGAGGTCGTCCCGGATCGCTTGGCGAAGAGCGTGGGCGCCGAGGACACCTTCGAGGAGGACAGGGAGGGTGCGGAAGAAGTCACGGCCAGCATTCACGCTCAGTCGCTGCGGGTCGGCCGACGGCTTCGAAGAGCGGGCTTGAAGGCAGCGGTGGTCCAGCTCAAAGTGAAGCTAAGCGACTTCACCGTGATCACGCGGCGTACCACCCTCGAGCGGCCGACCGATGACGGACAGCAGATTTATCGAACCGCAATTGAGCTGATGGAGCGGGTCAACCCAGTGAAGAAAATCCGGCTGACCGGCGTTTCGGCACAGGGCCTTCGGGCCGGCGGCGAGCAGCTCAGTCTCCTCGAGTCCCCCACCAAGCGCAGCGATCTACTCAACGCTACGCTGGATCGAATTGCCGAAAAATTTGGCGCCGCCGCAGTCCGCACCGCCGATCTCTCGGATCCCGACTCGGATCCTTGATCCGGTTCATTCCGCCGCGGTTGCTTTGACTCGCGCCGACGAATGGTCTCTGCGGGGCCTTCGTCGCCTGCGCCGGCGCGTCGTCTCTGTGCCCCCGGCGGGCAACGGCGGAGTACCGCCGCTCATCCATGCTGCGAGCAAGTCCTGGTGTTCGCCGGTGGCCTCGACCGAGATCGCGAACAGCGTCAGGGCCTCCTCAAAGAGCGGGAATCGCCTGAAGTTGCCAGGCGAGCGGCGGGGTGCCCTCTGTCCGCTCAGGATTGGCTGCGCCATCAAAACCATCCGGCAACGCTGAGCAATTCGGCGGGGAAGCCTGGCATTTTTGGTCAAGTCCTGCAGCAAATCCTCTACTGCCTGCGCGAGCTTGGGTGGGCTGTCCCCAGGCCCGTGGGAAGCCAAGGTGGACCGGGTGATCGGCAGCAGCAGGGTCGCCAGCAGGACTGCGTCCTCCGGCGGTCCCAGGTTCTCCACCCGACGATCGAGCGCTGACGCAAACGCATAGAATGTCTTCTCGTGCTCGTGCCCCCAGCGGCGCATGTACTCGTACACCGGCGGAAGCAGAACCTTGAGCGCGTCCAGCGCGCTCAGCAGACGGATGCTACAGGCCGACACTCCAGAGCGGAGCAAGCGGAAGGTCTCCTCCAGCAATCTTGCCGGAGCGCATCGCGGGAGATCCTCCACCGCGCCTTCCATCGCCGCGTAAGTCCGAGACTCGATGTCGAATCCAAGCCTGCACGCGAAACGCACCGCCCGGAGAATTCGAACCGGATCTTCGCGCATTCGGACTTCCGGATCCCCGATCGTCCGAACCAGGCGAGCCTCGAGGTCCTGCCGACCGCGGACGTAGTCGATCACCTGCCCGATTTGGACGTCGTAGAACAAGCCATTGATCGTGAAATCCCGACGCCGGGCATCCTGTTCCGCCGTCCCAAAGACGTTGTCCTGGGTGATGAAAAGATCGCCCCCGTTGCCGTTGGCGGTCTCGGAAGGAACCTCCTCAGGTCCGCCCGCGGCAACTTCCGGCACTTCCATCATCGGAGTCGACCGAAACGTGGAAACCTCGATGATCTTGCCGCCCTTGAAGTAGACGTGAGCAAGTCGAAAGCGCCGGCCGATCAGTCGGGAATTGGAAAAGATGCGTCGCACTTCGTTGGGATGGGCCGAGGTCGCGACGTCGAAGTCCTTGGGCTTTCGTCCAAGCAGCAGGTCCCGCACGCACCCCCCCACCAGATACGCCTGATGGCCGCGCTGGTGTAGGCGCTGAATGACTTTCAGAGCCTCCGGATCGAGCCGAGCGGGATCGACATCTGGATGGGTTGGCGCCAAGCTGGGCGAGGTGTTGGGAATAGCTGTCTTAATCATCTGAACATCGAAAACCCGAGGAATGCCTTCGCTTGACTTGTTATGTGTTCAACCCTTACAAGGCGTCGGCTCATTGAAGGTTCTTAGTTCAAAATTTACATCAGGGCACTTTTGCAGCCCGGGAAAGAAGCCCCGCTTCGATCCCCTTCCCGCTCCACCGCTCGGCGATGGGGCATTACCCATGGGGAGAGACCATTGCCAGATAGCACATCAGACAAGCGACTTCGTGAATACGAGACCATTTTCCTCCTCAAGCCCGAGTTAACCGACGAGAACGTAGACCGGATTCGGGAGCGGGTCCGTGGAATCGTCCAGCGGGAAGGAGGGAAGGTGCTGCGGTTTACCGTGTGGGGCAAGAAGCGCACGATGTACCCGATCGCCAAGCAGGCGAGGGCGATTTACGTACACGCGCACTACCTGGGGAAGCCCGGCTTGGTCTCCGAGGTGGAGCGCAACCTGCGCAACCTCGACGAGGTGACCCGCTACATGTCGGTGAAGATCGCCGACGATGTGGATCCCGAGAGCCGCCCCGCGCTGGATGACGTGAAGCTTACCGGAGACGTGGACGAAGCTCGCGCCCCCGGTCCCGAGCGCGAAGAGTTTCGTCCCCCGGAGCTGGTGGAAGAGATCGCGGAGCTGGACGAAGAACCGATTGAGGAGGCTTAGAAGATGCAGAACGCTTCGGACCGCGGGGGTTCAAGAGGCGCAGGACGCGGCGGCGGTGGAGACGGAGGGGACGAGGAAAAACGAGGTGGACGGGGAGGCTTCGGCCGGAAGAAGGTCTGCCGTTTCTGCTCGGAAAAGAACAGCAAGGTGGATTTCAAGGATCAGGCTACCCTCAAGTACTTCGTCACCGAACGAGGGAAAATCATCCCACGCCGGATTTCCGGGAATTGCGCCAAGCATCAGCGGCAAATGGCGACCGCGATCAAACGCGCGCGCGCCTTGGCGCTGATCCCGTATACGGTGATGTCCGGATAGACCGGTTGGGAGGATCCGAGATGAGAGTCATTCTGCGCGAGGACGTTCACAAGCTGGGCAGGTCCGGCGAGATCGTGACCGTGAAGGATGGGTTCGCCCGCAATTACCTACTCCCGCGCAAGATCGCGGTACCCGCGAATGAGAAAAACGTCCGGCAAGTTGAGCACGACAAGGCGGTGATTTCCGCGCGCCAGGCAAAGCTCAAGGGCGGCGCCCAGGAGCAGGCCAGCAAGCTCGAGGCGTTGTCGGTGAAGATCTCTCGAAAGGTTGGGCAGCAGGAGAAGTTGTACGGCTCGGTAACCGCCCTGGACATCGCCGAAGTCCTCGGATCGCAAGGTTACAAGGTGGACCGACGCAGCATCCACCTGCCGGAGCCGATCAAGGCACTTGGACTTCATCAGGTCGAGCTTCGACTGCATCGGGATGTAATCGCGAAGATCAACGTGGAAGTAGTGCCCGAATAATCGGCTTCAGCGTGCTTCGCGATCCATGTCGCCGAACGGTGGACTGATCAGCAGCGACCGGAGCCATCAGGACCTGGCGGCCGAGCGGGCCGTTCTGGGGGCGGTGCTGGCCGACAACGCAGTGATCGCCGAAGTGGCCGAACGCGTCCAACCGGACGACTTCGCGAGCGCGGCCCACGCCCAGATCTTTGCTGCAATGATCAGTCTGGATGCCGCGCAGCGCACGGTGGACCACCTCACCTTGAGCGAGGAGCTCAAGACTCGCGGGCAGCTAGCCGCAGTGGGAGGTCCGCCGTACTTGATGGGTTTGGACCAGGTGGTCCCCGTCGCGACCAATGCGCCGCAGTACGCCCAGATCGTCAAGGACCAGGCCATTCGCCGTCGCCTCGCGGTGGCGGGACGCGAAATTCAGGAGCTTGCCAGCCAGGACGCGGGCGACCTGGAACTACTGCTGGATGAAGCCGAGCGAAAGGTGTTCCTGCTAGCCGAGAGCAAGCGCGAAGGAGAGCTGCGCCCGGTCCGCGATCTGATGGAGCACACGCTGGAGTTGCTCGACAACCTGACTCGTTCGGCGACCGGAGTGACGGGGTTACCCACCGGCTACCTTGACCTCGACCGACAGCTGACCGGCTTTCATCGCGGCGAGCTGCTGGTGCTGGCGGCCCGGCCGGGACTGGGAAAGACGGCCCTGGCGCTCAATATCGCCAACCACGTGGCTCTGAAAGAGCAGAGGGCCGTGGGTATCTTCTCGCTCGAGATGCCGGCGGACCAGTTGTTGATGCGTTTGCTGGCATCGTCGGCTCGGGTGGACATGAAGAAGCTGCGGGGCGGACGACTGACGGCCGATGATCAGAAAAAGTTCCAGGAGGTGGCGGGCGCACTTTTTCATGCACCGCTGTACATCGACGACAGCGGCACCCTTTCTCCGTTCGAGTTGCGAGCCAAGGCGCGAAGGCTCAAGCAGCGCGATGAAAGACTGGGATTGTTGGTGGTGGATTACCTTCAGCTGATGCACCTCAAAGGCAAGGTCGAAAACCGGCAGCTGGAGGTTTCCGAAATCAGCCGCAGCTTGAAGGCGCTCGCCAAGGAGTTGGACGTCCCGGTCCTCGCTCTAAGCCAGCTGAATCGAAAGGTGGAGGAGCGTAAGGGTGGAAGACCTCTGCTCTCTGATCTGCGAGAATCCGGCGCAATCGAGCAAGACGCCGACGTGGTAATGTTCATCCATCGCGACGACGAAGACGAAGATGGCGGAATGGCCTTTCGGGAAAGCAGCCCGGTCGAGCTGATTGTTGCCAAGCAGCGCAATGGACCGATCGGGACGATCGATCTCGTATTTCTTTCGGAATTCACGCGCTTCGAGAGCAGGGCCAAGGGAGAGTGGCAGTGAAAACTGATTCCTCGAAACGTCGAATTCTGATCGTCGACGATGACGAGCACACCCGGACCCTGCTTCGGGACTTCTGCGAGCAATCCAGTTTCACCGCGAGCGTCGCGCCGGACGGCGAGCAGATTGTCCAGAAGCTGGAGCAATTTCGACCGGATCTGGTGCTCTTGGACCTGGTGCTGCCGAAGAAAGACGGCTTTGCGGTACTGAAGGAGATTCGGGATCAGAGCGAGTGGACCGAGCTGCCGGTGGTGATTCTCACCGCGGTCGGAGACATGGACGGAAAGATCCGCGGGATGGAGCTTGGCGCGGACGATTTCATCACCAAGCCCTTCAAACTGGTCGACCTGCAGACTCGCGTAAGCTCGGCCCTGACCATCCGGGAGTACCGCAAGAAGCTCACCGCGGCGGAAGAGGCGCTGGCGCAGTTGCGGGCGGTCGATCCGGTAACCGGTGCCGGCACCTACGCGCAGCTCAAGGCGAGCGTCGACAGCGAGATTGTTCGCTCGCGCAGATACGGCCGGCCCGCCGCAGCGCTGGTGCTGGGAATCGACGATTACCAGGGGCTGCGCTTTCAGTTGGGCCGCGAGAAATCCGACGCCCTCATCGCCGGGATGGCGGACAAGATCCGGGGCAGCCTGCGGGGCGCGGACCAGCTATTCAGGATGGACCTGGGAGAGTTCGTCATCCTCTTACCCGAGACCGACCTCCAATCCGCACGAATCGCCGCAGGGCGGTTGGGCCAGGTGCTCCAGAATGTGATCGCGGAAGGCCGGGAAGGACCGGTCTCGGTGAGCGTGAGGATCGGCGGAGCGGCCTTTCCGGGCGACGGCGTCAACAGCACCGAGGACCTATTGAGGGAAGCGAATCGCGTCTACCGCGTCCTGCGCGAGACCCACCCTCCCAGGTTCATCTTCGACGTCTAGGCGTGCGTTTCGCGCCGCTCGGACGTCCAGATCGAAGGAAACGTTCGACGAATTGCTTCGCCTGGAGGGCGGCGTTTGGAATGCTGGCACCCTTCGCAAGCTCGGTTGCTAATGCCGAAGCAAAGCGACACCCGGTTCCACGATGGCGCGAGGGACTGCGGCCCAGCTTGCGCCCACGAAGGTAGAGCACCGCGTCGGGCAAACAGAGCAGGTCCGTCCCGGTCGGCTGCAGGTGGCCACCTTTCACCACTACCGCTGCGAAGCCCTGACGGACCAATCGGGTTCCGGCTTCCAGCGCCTCTTCGAGGCGCCGAACCGGTTTGCGGCGACCGAGCAGCCATCCCGCCTCGAGCGCGTTGGGCGTGAGCAAGACTCTTGGCGAAGCGAGTGCCAGGTAGTCTTTTGGCCGGAGCACGGAAAGCGCTTGTCCCCGCGAGGTGCGAACCACCGGATCCACGACCCAGGGCACTTGATGGCGCCCCAACTCTGCGCGGATCGCTCGCAACACCCGCGAGTCCGGAACCATCCCCAGCTTGACTGCGCGCAGCGAAAACTGCTCCGTCAGCGCCCGGATCTGCTTGCTCACTACATTCGGCGGAACCCGATAGACGCCGAACCGGCCAGGCCCCTGAGCCGTCAACGCGGTGGCAATCGCCAAGGGCTCTCCACCCAATTCTCGAATCGTGAAGGCATCCGCAATCAGTCCAGCCTTCCCGGCGGGCTCGAGGCCCGCCAAGGCCAGCACCGCTGGAGGGGAAGCCAACTTCACCTTCTGATCTCGCGCGCCTTGTAAACGAGAGCCTTGTAGAGGGTGAGGTGGATTGGGATGGAGCCCACCAGCAGCTCCGGGTGCCACTGCACACCGATCGCGAAGGGGTAGGCCGGAGCCTCGATCGCCTCGGTGATCCCATCGGGCGCGACGGCGCTGACCACCACCTTTTCTCCCACTGTCTTCGGCGCCTGATGGTGGGTGGAGTTGACCATCACTTGTCCTTTTCCGAAGAGCTCGGCGAGCAGAGTCCCTTCCTTGATTTCCACCGGATGCTGGGGCTGGTGGCGATCATGCTTTTGCTCGTGCTGATGGGCACCTGGGATCTCTCGGGCAATGTCCTGGATCAGAGTCCCGCCCAAAATGACGTTGAGCAGCTGCATTCCCCCGCAAATTCCGAGCACTGGCAGATTGCGCTCGAGCGCGGTCCTGGTGAGCGAGAGCTCGAACAGCGTGCGCGCCGGTTTGGTGACGCCCATCCCTTCCTGGGCCGCTTGTCCGTACATCTCCGGAGGAATGTCGAACGCCCCTCCGGTGACCAGCAACCCGGCAATCCGGTCCAGGTAGCTCTCGATGCAGCTGGGATCGTCGGTGAAAGGCAGCACGAACGGCAACCCGCCGGCGCGAAAGACGGCTTGGCTGTACGACGCCTTCAGCTGGTACAGCTCGGAGGATGGATCCGTTTCGGAAGCGCTCACATCGGGAGTGATCCCGATGACTGGTCGCCGGGCGCCGTGCCCATTGCCCCGGTGCCTCAGCACTGACAGCCCTTCGCGAACTCGCTCGCCAATCGTCGAGCTTGCGCCGCGATGTCCGGGGCGCTCAAAAGATCGGAAGCGACTGCCGCACCGCTGGCTCCCGCCGACGCCACCTGCTGAATGTTGGCGATTGCAATCCCGGAGATCGCCACCACCGGCACCGCGCTTTGCGAGCAGATCGTCCGCAAGCCTTCGAGCCCGATCGGAGCAGCGCCTACATTCTTGGTGCGAGTGGGAAAAATCGGCCCTAAACCCACGTAGTCCGCCCCAGCTCGCCGCGCCTGTTCGATCATCGCCCAATTTCTAACCGTCACCCCGAGGATGCGCGCAGGCCCCAACAAGCGGCGGGCGTCGGTGGCCGGTAGATCTTCATCCCCGACGTGGGCGCCGTCAGCGCCGCAGACCAGGGCATAGTCCACTCGATCGTTGAAGAGGCAGCGGCAGCCAAAGTCGTGGCAGCGGGCGACGATCTTTCGGCCCAGCGCCACGGCCTCAGCCGGACCCACCCCTTTCATTCGTAGTTGGAGCCATCGCACCCCCCCGTCGAGTAGGCGCTCCGCCTTCTCCAAGATCGACAGATCCGGCCTTAAACCAGCATCGCAGATTGCGTAGAGTCCGAGCCGAGCTGTCAGGTCCGCCACAGCCAAGTCATACCGCGATTCCAGCGAGCGTTGACAGCGTCCCCCGGTCTTAATAAGGCTCATCACCAGCATTCGCTGCGAGGGAAATTCATGGCAGACACTTTGGATTCACGCTTGATCGACCGTCGAACCTGGGATCGTCATCTGCGCAACGGCGAGTTGGACGAAAAAGATTATGAGCGCTATCTCAAAAATCTGCCCGACGTGGCGGGAAAGGCCGCCACCGTCGAAACAGTGATGGATGCCTCGGACGAGGAGCTGCCCCCTACCGCCACTGCGCCCTAGAGCCATGGCCGAGGATAAACGAGGGGCGACCTTTGTGCTCAAAGCGGAGCCCGACGACCGATCGGCCCAACCACCGATAAACTTCAACACCTTCCTGTTGGGCCTGGCTTCGACCACCCTGATTCACCTGGGGGAATCATCCCACCCCGAGGGGGGCAAGCCCGAACGGAATCTGGTACTCGCCCGTCAAAGCCTGGATTTGCTGTCGCTGATTCGGGAGAAGACCCGCGGCAACTTGACGGCCGAGGAGGAAAGATTCTTTGAGAATGTGCTCGCCGATCTGCGCTTTCGCTTTATCGAGGCGAGCAAACAGTGAGCCCGGGCCCGGGCCGGCGCCCGTTGCCGATTCGAATCCGGAATGGAGCGGTGGCTTGCATGCTGCTATCCGCCGGCGTCGGTTTCTTCTCGGCAAGCGAAGCGCTCAACCTCGCTCAGGTCTCGGAGCTCCGAGAAGGCCCCCTATTCCGGATTCCAACGCTCAAGGACAGCGCCGAGGTCGAGCGGGTGATGATTCGTGCGTTGCGACCGATGCGCGCATTGCGGGCAGGAATTTTGTCCGCCCTTTCCGTCGCGTGCGCATTTTGCTTCGTATCCGCGGGTCGGCTGCTCTATCCGAGGGGTCTGTCGAGAGAGAACATGCGGCGGCTGCTGGGAACCTCACTGCTGATTGCCGCTGTGCTGCGCACGGTCGACGGTGCGCAATGGGCGGTGGTGATGCACCGGGTCGCCAGGGAGGCCGCACCGCAGCTCTTGCAGGGTGCCCTCGACAACGCGGCCGGAGTCGATCTCGAGGCCAAGCAGCTGATGCCGGCGGTCTTTAGCGCGGTCTCGGTGGTGCAAACCGGAATCGTGGTGGGGGCGTTTACCCTGCTTGCCCACTATTTTCGGCTTCAACGGGTCAAGGAAGGGATCGCCGCGGCACAGGACTAGTGCGACTGGCTTGGCGAAAAAGCACATCCCAAGCCGAGGCCGGCGCGGCTTCGTCGAGGCTGAGTGGAAGCTTTGGCAGCTCGGGGATGCTTTCCAACAATCGCCTTTCCACGCCCAGAATCCGCGCCAGGTGGCCGAGCGGCCACCGTTGTTTCTCGCGATTGAAGGCCGCGTCGCTGAGATCTCCACCCTCACCTTCCGGCAGTTCGAGCTGGTCATACTCCAGGCGTTCGCCACCCACCCGCCGGCCTTTTCCGTAGCTGGTCACCTCCTCCAATTCCTCCGGATCCAGCGCATAGACGTGGACTGCCGAGCTCAAATCGCTGGACAAAAGCCGGGCGAGGGCATGGTGGGTCAAATACCACCGGGCGCGATTGCTTCGTTCGGTGAACCGGGCCCGGTACGCCAATCGAACGATCCTTGCCGGATGGACGAGCGACACCAGGATCGAGCTTCCGGGGATTTGCTCACGCTCCAACACCAAGGCTTCTTTGGCAAGCGCTGTGAGCCGACTCGCAGATAGCCTCTCGAGCCGAAACAGGTAGCCGCCGTGCGCCGTGCTTGCCATGTATCTTCAGGGACTTAGGTTGGATCCATGCGACTAGACAAATACACGATCAAGGCCCAGGAGGCGATTCAGGACGGTCAATCAATCGCTCGCCGATCTGGACACCCTCATTATGAGCCTGAACACCTGTCTCGAGCGCTGCTGGACCAAGAGGAAGGCATCATTCAGCCGATTCTCCAGCGCATTGGGGCCGACCCACGGCTGATCTCGGATCGAGTCGATGAGGCGCTCTCGAAACTGCCACGGGTGGAGGGCACCGAGGGCGGGGTGCTCAGCCAACGTCTGGTCAAGCTCTTTGATCGGGCGGAGGACGAAGCCAAGTCGCTCAAGGACGAGTACGTGTCTTCCGAGCACGTCCTGCTTGCGCTGGCCAAAGACAAGGGGCCGATCGGAGAAATCCTCAAGTCGTCGGGCGTCACTCACGAACGAATCCTCGCGGTGCTCAAGGACGTGCGCGGCGGAGCGCGGGTAACCAGTCCCGAGGCGGAAGAGACCTACCGGGCCCTCGAAAAGTACGGAAGAGATCTGACCCAGGCTGCGAAGGACGGGAAACTCGATCCGGTGATCGGCCGGGACGAGGAAATTCTGCGCGTCATCCAGGTCCTCTCGCGCCGCACCAAGAACAACCCGGTGCTGATCGGCGATCCCGGGGTCGGAAAGACGGCGATTGTCGAAGGCCTGGCCCGCCGAATTACCGATGGGGATGTCCCCGAGGGTCTGAAAAACAAACGGCTGATCGCGCTCGATCTGGGCGCGATGGTAGCGGGAGCCAAATACCGCGGGGAATTCGAGGAGCGACTCAAGGCGGTGTTGAAGGAAATCGCCGCCGCGCAGGGAGAGCTCATCCTCTTCATCGACGAGCTGCACACACTGGTGGGGGCGGGCAAGGCCGAGGGAGCGATGGATGCGGGGAACATGCTCAAGCCTGCGTTGGCGCGCGGTGAGCTGCATTGCATCGGCGCTACCACCTTGGACGAATATCGGAAGCACATTGAAAAGGACGCCGCCCTCGAGCGCCGCTTCCAACCGGTGATGGTGGGCGAGCCCTCGGTTCAGGACACGATCAGCATCCTGCGTGGGCTCAAAGAGCGTTATGAGGTCCACCACGGCGTACGGATTCAGGACTCCGCGCTGGTGGCCGCCGCCACCCTCTCCGACCGTTACATCTCCGACCGGTTTCTGCCGGACAAGGCGATTGACCTCGTGGACGAGGCTTGCTCGAAGCTTCGGATCGAAATCGATTCGATGCCCAGCGAGATCGATGAAGTCCGCCGACGGATTGTCCAGCTTGAAATCGAGCGCGAGGGCCTTCGCAAAGAAACCGATCCCTATTCGCGCGAGCGCCTGGTGGCTCTCGAAAAGGAGCTGGCCTCGCTCAATGAGAAGTTCACCGGAATGAAGGCCCATTGGGAAGCGGAGAAGAACGCGATCGGCCAGCTGCGCACACTCAAGGAGAAACTAGAAAAAGCTCGAACCGAGCAGGCCGCCGCAGAACGAGCAGGAGAGCTCAATCGCGCGGCGGAGCTGAAGTTTGGAATCATCCCCTCACTCGAGAAAGAGATCGCGCAGGCCAACACCAGGCTCGCCGAGCTTCAGAAGAAGCAGCGATTCCTCAAGGAGGAAGTCGACGCCGAAGACATCGCCGAAGTGGTGGCGAAGTGGACGCACATCCCGGTCTCGAGGTTGCTCGAGAGCGAGCTGCAAAAGCTCGTCCATATGGAAGAGCGGCTCAGCGCTCGGGTAATCGGCCAGCGGGAAGCGATCGTCGCGGTGTCCAATGCCGTTCGACGCGCCCGATCCGGCCTTCAGGATCCGAATCGTCCGATCGGCTCATTCATCTTCCTCGGCCCGACCGGGGTTGGGAAGACCGAAACCGCGAAAGCGCTGGCTGAATTTCTGTTCGACAACGAAAACGCGCTGATCCGGATCGACATGTCCGAATACATGGAAAAACACTCCGTTTCGCGCCTGATGGGCGCTCCTCCCGGATACGTCGGCTACGAGGAGGGTGGGCAGCTGACGGAGGCGGTTCGTCGACGGCCGTACTCGGTCATCCTGTTCGACGAAATCGAGAAGGCCCACAATGACGTGTTCAACGTTCTGCTACAGATCCTGGACGACGGCCGGCTGACCGACAGCCAGGGCCGCACGGTGGACTTCAAGAACACCGTGCTGATCATGACCTCCAACGTCGGTTCCACGCTGATTCAGGAGGCGATGGCCACCAAAAAAAAGCTGGACGAGGAGGACAAGCAGGAAGTCCTCGAGGTGCTGCAGCACCAGTTCCGCCCCGAGTTTCTCAACCGAATCGACGAGATCGTCATTTTCGAATCGCTCAAGCGAGAGGACATCGCCAGAATCGTGGATCTGCAGTTGGACCGGCTACGCAAGTTGCTTGCCGACAAACGCCTGGAGATAGAGCTGGAGCAATCCGCCCGGGAATTTTTGGCGGAGAAGGGCTACGATCCGGTTTACGGAGCCCGTCCGCTCAAGCGCGCGATCCAGAAGTACCTCCAAGACCCATTGGCGCTGAAGTTGCTGAGCGGCGAGTTCGCTCCGGGCGATACGATTACTGTTCAGGGCGGCAAGGACGAGTTGCGGCTTAGCCGCAAGCGTAGAGCACCTCCAAAAGCGTGAGTCCGTGGGGAGGCGCCGTAGGACCGGCCAGGGTTCGATCTCGCGATTCGAGCACCTCGCCGATCCACTCCGCGGAGCGTCGGCCCCGGCCCACTTCCACCAGGCTGCCGACGATGTTTCGAACCATGTGCTTGAGAAACGCCGTTCCCTCGATCAAGATGGTGATCTCGTCCCCCTGCCCGGTCTCCACATTGAGCGCTCGCACGTCTCGGCGAGGATGGCCGGCTTGACAGTCCGCCGCTTGGAAGGCGGAAAAGTCGTGCTCGCCTAAGAGAAATGGCGCCCCGCGTCGCATCGCGGGCACGTCGAGGGGTTGAAAGACTTCCCAGTGGGTACGCCGTCGGATCGGGGATCGGGAGCTGCGATTGCTGATCAGGTAGCGGTACCTTTTCCCCTTGGCGTCGCGCCGCGGATCAAAACTCTCCGGCACCTCGCTCGCTCGTACCACCGCGATGTCGCGCGGCAACAGGTCGCTGAGCCCCATCGAATAAGCCTTCATCGGAAGCGTCCGTGAAGTGACGAAGCAAGCGACCTGTCCCAGCGCATGAACCCCCGAGTCGGTCCGCGTCGCCGCCTCAAGCTGGACCTCCTCGCCAAGCAGTTGCCGAAGCGCGGTTCGAACGCGTTCCTCGATCGCGGGCCCATTGGTTTGCGCTTGCCAACCCACGTACTGCGTTCCGTCATATTCAAGAGTCAGCTTGATCCGTGGCATTGCGTTGCCAGAGCACGTCACGAGGAAGGAATGTTGGCGCGCCTGCGCAGCAGGTTCAGGGCTGTTGCTGCTTCCTGCGCCAAGCTGGCGTAATCATGGGCGAGCAGACGACCTTCGCGGACCACCACCCGGCCGTTGACGATCGTCCAGGCCGCGGGGCTGGGGACGACCCGTTCGATCAAATACGGAAGAACTCCGCCTGGGTTCTCGTGCGACGGGACATGATCCCAAACAACCAGGTCAGCCAAGGCCCCTTCCCGAACGGCATCCAAAGGACCCCCGAAGAGATCGGCGCCGAATTTCGCCGGACTCCGGACGCCCAGTTGGTCCAGGTACGCTTCACCGACCTGTGCGAAAGTCCAATTCCAACCATCCTGGAGCGTTCGGTCTCCTGACCCGATGCCTACCCGATCGGTGGAGAGCACTTCCCACTTACCCGTCGGCTGGAGGTGGCGGGAGCGGTGAGGTGGAACAAGCACGGGGAGAAGACGGGGTGCCTTGGGTTGCATCAGGGCGAGCAGCTGGTCCCCCGAATTGGCCGCCACGGCCGCGTTTCGCTCGAGAAGCCCGAAGCTCTGCAGCCGCGTCACCGCCTGATCAGCCGGACCCTGGCCCAATTCGCCATGGATTGCCAACCCAAGCTCTTCGCTGGTTTGCGAAAGCCGCTTGAGAAACGAGTCGTCGCAGAGATCGGGCGAGGCAAAACCGAGGCCCGGCCGAATCAAATCGTGATTGTGGAAATCGGCGGCGAAGAGTGCATTCGCGCCAAGCTGGTCGAGCCCGGCTGCGCTTCCCTCAACGCTGCTGCTCCCATGGGTGATCACCGCCCGCGCGCCGATACGCGCGACGGCCGTGGCTTGCCGCTGCAGGGCGGAAGCGACATCGGTTGGGCAGTGCAAGTGTTCCACCGACAGAGTGATTCCCGACCGCAGCGCGCGGGCAATCCCAAATGCGGTGAGCACTTCCACGTCAGCCGCAGTGAGTGCCTCTTCCAGGACTCGTCTTTGCTGGGAGCGACTGGCTTCGTCTGCTCCTTTGCCGATCGGCGCGAGCTGACGCCCGACGAGGTGCGCATGACAGTCGATAAACCCCATCGTGACGAGTCGGCCGGCACACGCCACTTCCCAGTCGCCGGGAAGGGTCGGCAACTGCCGAGAGGGGCCAATGGCGCTCACCCGCGCGCCCTCGATCACGATGCTCAATCCGGATTGAACCAGGCCGTCCGGCGGACACAATGCGCAATCCCTGAGCAGCAGACGGCCCTCCATGGCCGCGCACTATAGTCGTTTGCCGCCCGCTCCCGGAAAGCGAGGCTATTGGTTTTGCCCAAAGGTTTTCAACGTCTTGCGCCGTAGATTCGAATGATCGCTGTTGTCGCCCTGGTTTTGGACCTCGGTTTTGCCGGCGATGGCCTGCGCGGAGGCACCGAATAGGCTACGAATGTTATCTCCGAAAATCGTTACCACTCCAATCGCCGCCACCGCAATCAGTGCGACGATGATTGCATATTCGACCATTCCCTGGCCGCGTGACTTTCCCCTTCTTTGCATATGCGCCATTGATCTTGCTCCGAGGCAAAAGGTTTGACTGCGGGCATGCAAAGCAAAAACCATGCACTGATGGATCCCGAGCTCGTCCAGGTCGTCCAGATCGGGTGGTCGTCTGACCGTCGGCTGACCGCTGCCGAGGGCGCATGCGAAGAAGTGTTCGGGCAACCTCCGGAACGGCTGATCGGCCTGCCCTTGCACGAGGCGCTCGGGATCTCCGAGGAAGTGGCTCGCGATTTGGACGCCAAGGCTCGCGCGGCGGACGGATGCACGACCGAGTTTTTGACTGCGGGCTCGGGCCAGCGAAGGACCGTATTGCGCTTCGTGATCTGTGTGCGCGACGGAGAGGCGCGTGGCGCGGCAATGGATCTGCGGCAGGTCCTGAGCGGGGCCCCCCCAGTCCAGATTTCCAAATTGGCGTCTTCGCTCACCCACGAGATCAGAAATCCGCTCTCCTCGGTGAAATTGGCTGTCCAGACGGTGGCGCGAAGCCCGTCCCTTTCGGACAGAGATCAACGCCGACTGGCGATTGCCAATCGGGAAATCCGCACGCTCGAGCGAATGCTTTGGCTTTTGTCGGAATATGGCCGAGACGGCACTGCAGCGCTCGAGTCGGTGCCACTACGTCTTTTGGTCCAGGAAGCGGCGTCCTTGGTCGAACCGGAGCTGCTGGAGCGCAGGATTCAAGTGGAGATCGACGATCCGTCATCGGTCTGGGTGCGCGCGGACGCCGGGAGCCTGCGGGGAGTGCTGTCGCAACTTCTGCTGAATGTCTCGGCCGGGTACGAGGAAGGATCCAGCCTGCCCGTGAAGATTGTTCGAACCGAGGAAGGGAGCGTGCTCACATTGCGCGATCCCTCCTCCTCCATTCGACCAGAAGAGCGCTCTTCCCTCTTCGAGCCATTTGGATCCATGCTCGCCCGGAGTGCGGGGTTGTCGCTGGCGGTGCTGCACCGGGTGATGCTTAGCCATGGCGGGTCAATTTCCGCCCAGGCCGACGCGGAGCCCGGAACGTTATATACGCTTCGTTTCCCGTCGTAGGTGCCATGGAAACGCTGTTGCTCGTAGACGACGATTTGTCGCTGTTGGAATCCTTGAAGATGCATTTCGAGGAAATTGAGGAGGATGGTCTACCCTCCTTCAGCGTCGTCACTGCGACCAGTGCGGCCGCCGCCTTGGATGTAGCCTCGGAGGCTTTTCCTTCGCTGGTCATCCTGGACATGATGTTGCCGGATCGCAGCGGGCTGGAGATCCTCAAGCAGCTCAAAGAAATCTGCCGCGACGCGCCGATCATCATCGTGACCGCCTATCACGACATGGAGACCACGATTCGGGCGATGAAATCCGGCGCTTTCGACTACCTCCACAAGCCGTTTTCCGATCCCGCGGCGCTGGATCTGGTGGTCAACCGGGCGTTGCAGGTCCGGCAGCTTTCCCGTCGCGCGGCATCGGTCGAAATTGACGCCGGAAGCTTTCGGCTGGGCGACATCGTCGGAAGCACGCCGGGGATACAGCAACTGATCAAGGAGATCGGGATGGTCGCCGCCTCCCGGGCCACGGTCCTGATCACCGGTGAATCGGGAACAGGCAAGGAATTGATCGCCCGGGTAATTCACAACTACTCGCACGACGAGAGCCGGCCCTTCGTCGGAATCAACTGCTCCGCAATCGTCGATACCCTCTTGGAGAGCGAGCTGTTTGGGCACGAGAAGGGCGCCTTCACCGGGGCGACCACTGTCAAGCAGGGAAAATTCGAGCTGGCGGAGGATGGGACCGTCTTCTTAGACGAAATCGGGGACATGTCCCTGATGCTTCAGTCGAAGCTGCTGCGGGTTCTGCAAGAGCGTGAATTCGAGCACGTTGGAGGGCTGAAGAAGATCAAGCTGCGGGCACGGGTGGTGGCGGCAACCCACAGGGATCTCGGCCTGGATATCGCGGAAGGACGCTTCCGCCAGGACCTCTACCAACGGCTCAAAGTCATCACGCTGCACATCCCTCCGCTTCGCGAGCGGCGTGACGATATCCCGGCGCTCGTCCACCATCTGTTGGATCGCATCAACGAGAAAGTGCATAAGCGAGTCACCCGCGTTCCCCCGGAGGTGCTCGAGCACCTGACGCGCCTTCCGTGGCGAGGAAACGTGCGGGAATTGGAGAACGTTCTGACCCGCGCAGTGGTGCTCTCGCCGGGTGAGGTCTTGCTGAGCGACAACTTGCCATCCTTGACCGAGTCGGATGGAACGGGCGTTGAACCCCCACCCTCGCTGCCCTTCGGCCTTGACGGCGGCAATACCCCCTTCCCGACGCTTGAGCAGGCCGAGCGAATCCTGATTTTGCGAGCCCTGGAGGCCTCCCACGGGCACAAGGGAAAAACCTGCGAAATGCTTGGAATCAGCAGGCCGACGCTCGAACGCAAGCTCCAGCGCTACGGCGTTGCGACACCTCCCTCGCCCCGTAGCAAAGCGAGCTAGTAAACACTGTTACGGGAAAGACACATTGCAGTGATAATGAACGGAACGTTTAATTTCCTCAGATCGTTTTGAACGTTTTTTCCAATACTCTTGGGGAAAGAACGTCAACTGCTGAGCGAACGACGCTAAGTAGTTGGACTCTCAGTGGAAATCTCCGCGCCTACGGGATGAAGTGTCTGGCACAGAACTTGGAGAGTGCCCTGTGCTTCGCAGTTCAGCTCTAAACAAAAGCGGGAGGTTTGTGATGCATCCGTTCAATCGTCCGGCGGGGCCGATTGGCTCCAACGCCGTTGCCCCAATGCAAGCGACCAGCTCCGGGATGCTGGTCACCGCCAACAAACTCGGCGCTCCGCCCGAGGTCCTGGACTTCAAGGGCTATTTCAAAGTCGAGAGCTTTCCTCACAACGCGGTCATTTACCGACCCGGCGATATGTCGGATCGGGTCTACCTGTTGAAGAGCGGGCGCGTTCGATTGATGAGGGTTGGTAGGAGCGGGTCGCGGTCGGTGATGTCGGTGCTCCGCTCAGGGGATTTGTTTGGCGAGCTATTCCGGCCGGATGGGGCGCAGGTGGAAGAGCTAGCGATTGCCGCGGGCGAAGCCGAAGTCTGGTCGATTGAGAGCCGCGACTTCCGTACCCAGTTGGAGGCGCGTCCAGCGCTGGCGCTGGATGTGATTCGGGCGTTCGCGGACCGGGTTCGCGCCCTCCACAAGCGGGTCCTGGGCCTCACTTTCAAGGAAGTCCCAGCGCGCCTTGCCGACACCCTACTCACCCTCTCCGAAGCGCATGGCGAGCGCTGCCTCCATGGCGGGGAAACTGATCTGCGGGGCATCACCCAGCAAGACCTCGCCGATCTCGTCGGGGCCTCCCGCTCCTTCGTGTCCACGTTGATCAACGAAATGAAACGCGATGGGGTGCTTGGGAACGTCGGCCGGACGTTGTGCGTCCGGGACCAGAAGGCGCTCCGCCGTGCCGCTTCGGAAGAGAAGTAGAGCGAGCTAAATCGAGAACGGCGTACGCAGCCGTTGCTGCGACAGCTCGAGGTACGCTGGTTCGGTCTCGATCCCAATGTAGCGGCGGCCCAAGCGAAGGGCGGCCACTCCGGTGGTGCCGCTGCCGCTAAACGGGTCCAGCACCAAGGCATCTTCGGCGGTGGAGGCAGAAACAATCCGTTCGAGCAGAGCGAGCGGCTTCTGCGTCGGGTGTTTGCCAAACGACTTCTCGCTCTTTCGCGGACTCACCTGGTTCCAGACGCGCCCATGGCCGTCCGGAAGAACTTCTTCCTCGCCGTTCTGCGGAAGGTTCCAGACGTCTCGCATTTGCTTTCCGCCGTTCTCCCTCTTCATCTCACGGTAGTTGAACCGGTGAAGAAGCTTCCCCTTGGTCTGCGGCGAGGCCCAGATCAGAATTTCGGTGGAGTGCGTGAAGTAGCGGCAGGAGAGGTTTGGACTGGCATTGGGCTTGTACCAAGTCACGGTGTTGAGCAGGCGAAATCCGAGGCGCTGCAGCGCGAACCCGACCGAGAAAATGACGTGTTGGGTGCCGGAAACCCAGATCGTCCCGCTGGGCTTGAGCACCCTCTGGCACGCTCGCAACCAGTCGACCGTGAACGAATGGTCGCCGTCCACTCCTTGCGATTTGTCCCAGTCTCCCTTGGAGACCGAGGCCCGGCGACCGCTTTTGCAAGTAAACCCGCCGTTCGAAAGGAAGTACGGCGGGTCGGCGAAAATCAAATCCATGCTCTGAGACCGGAGTGTGGGCAGAATTCGAACGCAATTGCCCGCGTACAGCTCAAAGCCGGGCCCCCTCGCATAGGTGCGAATCCGCCGCGCGGCGCCTGCTCTCTCCAAAGATCCGTTGGAAGTTTCCAACGGGCCTCAACCTAGAAGTGGAGTGCGGAGCCCGCAAATTTTCTTTCGACTAGGCGGCCTCCAGGGCGCCGGTGTAGCTCGAATAGAACGAAACGCCGTTCGGTCGCTTCGAGCGACCCTGCTCGCGAGCGAGCGCCCTTTCGAGCGCCACCAACGCGATTTCAAGTTGCTGATCGTTTGGCTCTCGGGTGGTAATCCGCTGCATCCACATTCCAGGGCGCGTCAACCATTGAATCGGCGCCGGGCAACGCTCCTTGGCTGAAAGCCGTTGCAACTCGTAGGCAATCCCAGCGATTGGAAACGCGATCGGCACTTTGATCAACACCAGCAACAACTGGTTGACCAGCCCGTTGGGATGGAGCTGCGGAATGAATGGAATCACGGCGACGTGCACCAATACCGCCACCAGAACCACTACGAATAAGAAGCTTGTTCCACAGCGCGGATGTAGAGTGGTAAAGGGCCGCGCGTTCGCCACCGTCAGCGGCAAGCCGCTTTCATAGGTCCAAATCGCCTTGTGCTCGGCCCCGTGGTACTGGAACAGGCGCATCGCCTCGCGAGTCTGGGAAATGAGCAGGATGTATCCAAGCAGCAGCGCCAATCGGGCCACTCCGTCCACCAGGTGGAAGAGAAAGCCCCGAGTATCCAGCGCCGGGCCAACGAATCGGCCCAGGCCGTAGGTGAGCAAGTGGGGAGCGGCGATAAACAGCCCCACCATCGCCACAGTGACGATCGGCAGCATCAGCCCAAGCGGGAGCTCCGAGGAGCCCCGAGCGGGCTCTTTCTCTGCCGGCACAACCGCGTGCTCCGCGGAAAACTTCAGCGCGGAGAATCCATTGTGCAGAGACTCTAGGAGCACCAACGCGCCCCGGAACAGCGGCCATCGCAAAAACGACAGGAAGGGCAGCAACGCCGTCCACTGCTGTTCGCGAACGGCGATCGACTGATCCGGGCGACGAACCGCCACCACGAAGCTCTTTGGCGACCGCATCATCACGCCTTCGATGACCGCCTGCCCGCCGATGTAGGGTTTGGACAGCACTCTGCCTATGCCCTGGCCTTTGGCCCCTTCGCGGGCTTCTTCTCCGGCTTGGCCCCCGGAGGCTGCTGGCCTTCGTACTTTTTTCGGAAGCGCTCAACCCGGCCCGCGGTGTCGACCAGCTTGTATTTGCCGGTGAAGAAGGGGTGGCAATTGGCGCAGATTTCCACCGCGAATGAACCACGGGTGGAACGCGTCTCGATCACATTGCCGCAGGCGCAGGCGATTCGCGCCGGAGGATACAGAGGATGGATTTCGGCCTTCACAGTAACAGCCTCGTCGCCTTTCCCCGGCGCCTTGGCTCCGGAGGTTCTGGCGTTTGCAGTAAGGGAGAAGCCTTATAACGGCGCCAGTCCGAAACTCAAGTCGGTCAAGGTGGGGCGGCTGGCTCCAGCCGGGTGACCAGCTCCCTCAACCGAGGGTCGTCCGGCATCTCCGGCCCAAGCGTTTCAAACTGGAGCGTAAACGTTTGGCGCTGGGGACCGCTGGCCAGCGAAGCAAGCTGCTTTTGCACCGTAGCCTTCCGAGTCTCGAAGTTTGCTTCGGTTTGCTGGAGGGCTTTCTGAGTGGCGGGCGTCGCGTCCTCCGTCTGCCGGAGCTTTACCGTGGTCAGTTGACGATCGAGGTGCTCCAGTGTCTGCTCGAGCCGCCGTCGTTCCTCCGAATCCACGAAGGGTCCTCGACCGGTCATTTGAAGTTGGAGCCGGCCGATCTGCCGCCCGCGATCGCCGGTCGGTACGACGTACTTGTCTCCCATGTTCTGCGCCAGTCCAATCCCCCTGGACTCGCTGGACTGCAGGATGAAGTCGACGTCCTTGCCAGCTTCCTTCGAGAGTTGAAGGGCGTCTGCGTAGGAGACGGCGGCGAGCAGCACAATCACGTCCACCTTGGGGCGTAACCTGCGCGCTTCGGCGAGAGCCTCCTGGACGGGCAAGCCCTCCAGATCGGTTGGCAGCATCCTCCCGGGTGGCGAGACGCCGATCAAACCAACCCGCGCGCCAGCAATCTTCTTGGTGAGCGATGCCGGAAACACGGGCTTACCCCCCCGCCGCAAGTTTGCAGACAGCACGGTGACGTTGGCTTTCGCTGCATTTTCCTTCAAGAAGTGTGCACCCTCGTTGAAGTCGCGAGCGCCCGCCGCCATCGCGACGGTGCCCAACTCGCCCATCGTCTGGAGGATCAGCTGCGCTCTTTGCTTGGCCAGCAGATCGCTTGTGCCCGGACTTTTGAACAGCGCATTGCCCGCATCGACCAGCAGGATGTCGCCTTGAGCCCGAAATTTTTGAACCGCAATCTTTCGCCTGGCCAGACCGCCGGAGGGGTTGTGTTTTCACCCACAGGGCGCGATTTCGCCCCAATTATCCCCCGTGAAGATGACGGTGAGTTGCTTAGGCGTCGCACAGAGCATCAACGCCAAAACCGGTCCCAGCACGTTCACCGGCCCTTCCCTTTGGAGTTGTTGTTGCCCTTCTTTCCCCGGCGGAGCTCGGCGAGCTTGAGCTTGGCCTCTTTCGCCGCCGGCGTTTTCGGGTAATTCTGGATCACTTCTTCGAGCGCCAGCCGCGACTCATTGGACATTTTCAGCTTCTTGAAGCACTCCGCCGAGTGCAAGTAGGCATTCGGGGCGGATTTGCTTCGAGCGTACTCCGAGACGACTTTGCCGAACTCGGCGAGCGCCTCTCGGCACTTGTCCTCTCGATAAAAGGACTCTCCCACTCCGTAGTGCGCTTCACCGGCGAGATCGTCCTTCCCCCACCTCTTGATGAAATCCGCGTAGAGCTGGCGGGCGAGCACCAGCTCTCCCGCATTGAGCCTGTCCTCCGCCAGTTTGAGGAATGCTTTCTTGTCGGCGGGCTTGTTCAGCTCTTCGAATTTTCGCCGCGCGAGCGCCGCTTTGGCCGCCTCGGGACCCTGAATCTCCGCGAAGCGCAAGTCGGTCTCGTCGGAGTACTTCTTCAGCGCCGCCTCGAGCTCGTCGATCCGGTGGGCGTACTCTTCGGCCTGGCCGCGAAGCTGCGCCACGTCCTCGATTGCCTTCTGCAGCTGCACCGTCGCATCTGCTCCGCTGCGGCGGGATGCGCGGTCGAGGCTGTCCAGAGCCTTGGCCACCTCGGCAATCTTGGCATCGATTTTTGGAACCGTCGCCGCAAGCTTCTCCTGCACCTCCTTGAGCTGCGCCGTGAGCTGCTCGTTGTCGGAGGTGAGCTTGTCAACGCGCATCTCCAAAGCGCGGCCGCGGGAGGTGCTCATGCAGCCAGCCGCGGCCAGAGCTACTCCGGCTAAGAGGGCGCCACGCAATTTCATCGCTCGCATCGTACCCAAACCACGCCGGGGTGACCAAAAGTCGGCCGACAGTGATCGGAGGCGGCGGCTTTAGGCGCTAGTTGCGTCTGAATTCCACTCTCCGGTTCGCTGCCCACGCCTCTTCGTTGTGGCCCTGGACCGCTGGGCGGTGGAAGCCATATCCAATCGTATCCAGGTTTTTCGCCGGAACGCCGAGATCGGTGAGGTATTTCTTCACTGAAGCGGCGCGCCGTTGGGACAAGTGCAGGTTGTATTCGTCGGTGCCGCGCTCGTCTGCGTGTCCCTCAAGCGTGTAGTGAGCCCCGCTGCTCTTGAGGCAGTCCGCCATCCCGGAGATCTGCTGCTTGGCGAGGGTGGTGAGGGAATACTTGTCGAAGTCAAAATGAATCACTTCCACCTTGCACCCTTCACCGCCGGCCACGCAGGTTCCTCCGCGGCACTCCTCGCCCGATCCGCAGTCGTCGTTGGTCACGCAGGCGTTGCGGGCCAAGCAAGTGTTATTGCGGCACTTTCCTCCACCTGGGCAATCGGAATCGGTGGCGCACTCGCCGACGGTGCACCTTCCATCCTGACAGCGCTTTCCAGCACCGCAGTCGGCGTTCGTCCGGCACTCCGCCTTCGGCACGCACTTGCTGTCCTGACAGGCGAAGCCGGCCTTGCAATTCTGATCGGTGCCACATTCCCGACAAGTGCCCTGAACACAGACCTCGTTGTGGTCCTTGCAGTTGTCGTCATTGTTGCACTTGGGATAGGTGGGCGGACACCCCGTCAGCGCAAGCATCCCTCCTAACAGCCCGACGACAAAAAGAATTTGGCGCATCAAAATCCTCCTCGTCGGGCGCGTGTAGCCCTGCAAGGGTCCCGAGTCAAAAGAAATTTACCGAGTCATTTTGCGTGCCGGCGAAGGGGCCTGATCGGGTGTAAACATTCCTAGCCGCGGGGTGTGAAAATGAAGAACCGAGGTAGCGGTGGCCGCCACCATTTTGATTGTCGATGACGAGCGAAACATCCTGCTCACCTTGAACCAGGCTCTCCAGTTCGAGGGCTACCACACCGAGCTTGCATCCAGCGGGCAACTGGCGCTCGACACGATTGCCGCCAAGCCGGTGGACGCCGTCCTGATGGACGTGAAGATGCCGGACATGGACGGGTTGGCTGCGCTCGAGAAGATCAAGGCGATCAAACCCGATCTACCGATTGTGATGATGTCCGGACACGGGACGATCGACACCGCGGTGAGGGCCACCCAGCTCGGCGCGCGGGATTTTTTGGAAAAGCCCATCTCCCGCGAAAGGCTGTTGGTCGCCTTACGCAATGCGCTTCAACATCGGGCAATGGTGGAGGAGCTCGCCGAGCTTCGAGCCGAGGTGGGGCAATTCGAGATGGTGGGGACCAGCCCGGCGATGGAGCGGCTCTACCAGCTGATCCGGCGAATCGCGCCTTCAGAAGGATGGGTCCTGATCACCGGAGAGAACGGCAGCGGGAAAGAGCTGGTCGCCCGCGCGATTCACCAGCACTCGCAGCGCCGCAAAGGGCCGTTCGTGAAGCTCAACTGCGCTGCCGTCCCGGAGGAGCTGATTGAGAGCGAGCTGTTCGGCCACGAGCGCGGCGCCTTTACCGGCGCGCTGAGCGTCCGCCGAGGCAAATTTGAGCTGGCTCATGAAGGGTCGCTGTTCTTGGATGAAGTCGGAGACATGCCGCCCGCGATGCAGGCAAAGCTATTGCGCGTGCTGCAGGAGGGGGAGTTCGAGCGGGTGGGCGGCTCCGAAACGTTCAAGGTGGACGTGCGGGTGATCGCTGCCAGCAACAAGAACCTGGAGCAGGAGATTGCCGCTGGGCGCTTTCGGGAAGATCTCTACTACCGTCTCAACGTGGTCCACCTCCACTGCCCTCCTTTGCGGGAACGGCGCGAGGACATTCCGAGCCTGGCGGAGGCCTTTCTGCGGGAGGCTTGCCTCAAGAATGGCAAGCGGCCGATGCAACTTTCAGCCGAAGTAGTGGCAGTGTTGTCCGCGTACTCCTTCCCGGGAAATGTCCGGGAGCTGAAAAATCTCGTCGAGAGGCTGGCAATCCTTTGCGATGGCCCACGGATCAGCGGGCAAGAGGCGGAGCAGATCCTGCCTCGAGCGGCTTGGAGTGCCGTCGCCGCCCCGCCGATTGGCTCAACGCCAACCCCCACCCCACCAAGTCCGTCAACGCCAGCAGCCGCCGCACCGGGGCCGCCACTGGGAGCCGGAGGTGTCGATCGACCTTTTCGGGAGCAAGTTCAGGATGCGGAGCGCGAGATCATCCTCGCTGCTTTGGCCTTCACCCGCGATAACGTGACCGAGGCTGCCAGGCTGCTCGATCTGGAGCGTGGCCACTTCTACAAAAAGATGAAGGCGCTGGGACTGCGGCGCGGAGGCGCGGGCGACAAGGACGGCGAATGAGCCCGGAGCCCTCGCAGGCGGCGATCGACCTCGCACAGCAAATCCGCACCGAGCTTTCCGATCCGGCTCCAGAAGGGTTTCAGTTCCACGAGCGCGTGCTGGCGCAGGATGAGAGTCTGCAGCGACTGAGCCAGCAGCTGGCCGCGGATCCAAACACCCAGGAGGTAGAGCAGGCAGTCATCCACGCCTTGAATACCGAGCAGAATGGCTGGGTGCTGCTGAAGCTGATCGAGTTGGCGGATCGGCTGCAGCTTGCGGCCGCCGCCCCCGCGCTGCTGCAGGTCGCGCGGGAACCACCCGGCGAAGCGGAACGAAGCATCTTTCTCGCCGGCAGGGCTTGTGAGCTGCTGTTGAAGCTGCCACTCGATCTGAAAACGCGCGCCGAGGCGAATCGGGTCTGCTCGGTTCCGCTCGAACGCGTCACGCAATTCCGGCTGGGTGCCCAAACGGAGCGCTTGCTGCAGCGACCCCGGCGACTGGAATGGATACTGCTGGCCACGTTGATGGCGCTCGGCGTGGGCGGATTTGCCTACGCGTTACTCAGCGCGAGAGCGCACTGACCGTCTGGAACTCTGCCCACACCGGCGCATGGTCAGAAGGTTGCGCGCCTTTGCGCGCTTCACGATCGATGTCCGAGGCGACGCACTGCCTAGACAAGGGGGCTGTGGCGTACAGATGATCGATCCGCAGTCCTCGGTTTTTCGGAAAAGCCAGCATCCGGTAATCCCACCAGCTGTAGCGACACTCTTCGGGATGGTGTTGGCGGAAGGTATCCACCAGCCCAAACTCACAGAGTCGCCGCAAGCTCTCTCGTTCCGGAGGCGTGAAGAGGGTTTGCCCTTCCCAGAGCGCCGGGTCGTATACGTCCTTCGGTTCGGGCGCGACGTTGAAGTCTCCGCAAACCACCAACGGCTCCGTCGGTTGGTGACGAAATTCGAGGTAGCGGCGTAGTCGTTCGAACCACTCTAGCTTGTATTGATAGGCAGGAGAGTCGACCGCTTGCCCATTGGGCGCGTAAAGCGAAATCACCCGAACTCCATCGATGGTCGCCGCGATGATCCGGCACTGGCGATCCGAGGAGTCATCCCCCATCCCCACCAGGATGTCCTGCGGTTTGCTCCTCGAGAGAATCGCTACGCCGTTGTAGCTCTTCTCACCGCAACAGACCGAGTGGTAGCCCGCCGCCCGGAGCTCCAACGAAGGAAATTCCAAGTCGGTACACTTGATCTCCTGGATGCACAGCACATCCGGTCGGGCTGAAGCGAGCCAGGCTAGAAGTTTTTCCTGGCGAGCGCGAATCGAATTGACGTTCCAGGTCGAGACTTTCATCTCCAGACACTGTCATAACGCAGGCGTGGTTCCAGGGGCACCGCTCGCCGGATGAGTGCGGCCCGGCGACCACGTCCGGCAGTCAACTCCTGCGGATTGTCGAGGCAAAGCTGTCTGGCACACCCTTCGCAGTGGACCAGGCCAAGGGTAACCGCAATGCGACTTCCTCTTCTCTTGGCTTTGTTGACGGTGGTTTCGATCGCTGGCTGCAAGCGAAACTACGCCGGAACCGCTTCAGTCAATGCAGCTGATTCTCTCTCGCGCTCCCAGGCCCTGGTCGCTCCAAGTCCGCCGCGAGTTGAACCCGAACGCGACCCCCTCGTGTACGAGCACGAAGAGGAAAAGCCGGTCGATCACCTCGAGCTGGCCCGAGAACTGAAGGCCCAGGGAGATTTCGAGGAGGCTCTGATCCAGACGCGATGCGCGCTTTTTCACGAGCCCGAAGATAGAGAGGCACTCGAGCTGGTCGCCAAGCTGGCGGAACACAAAGGGGAGACTAGCATGGCGATCGACGCGCTGGAGCGCCTCGCGTACGTTGAGCCCGACGATGCCGCTCCGCTGATCCGGCGGGTCCGCCTGCTGATTGCGGAGGGTCGGGTCAAAGACGCTCGCCGGGTCGGACTCGATGCGATCGACCGCGATGCTGAAAATCCGGAAACCTATCTGGTGACTGGACGCGCCTACCTTGCCGACGATCAGGTTGGAATGGCGATCTGGATGTTCCAGAAAGCGATCGAGCTGTCACCCGATCACGGATATGCCCTCAACAATCTCGGCTTTGCTTACCTTCGCGCGAATCGCAACGAGGAGGCGCTCGAGGTCCTGATCCGAGCGGCACAGGTTCTTCCACACGTCGCCGATGTCCAAAACAACCTGGGTTTAGCCCTTGAGCGGGTTTTCGCCGAGGCGGCGCAGCTCTTACCCACTCACCTCGAAGCGCAGCTTCACGTACAGGGCGATTCGCCAAAGGAGGATCCGCTGGCCGATATCTGGGATAAGTGCATGACCCAAGCAGATGAGTTTCCGCTTCCCGCGGAACAGTAAGCCAAGGTTCGTTGTTGCGAAAAACACGTCCGGTTACTCCTCTTTGTGCTCAGGGAGCGATAGCTTGTCCCTTTCTGAATAAGGCCCATGACCCTTACTCCTCCGAGCCTTCAAAACAGCAAGCAAGCAAAACCACCTCGAAGCTGGCCGACCCGGTGGATTCGGCGGATCGCCCTGATCGCGGGTGGTTCGGTTCTCGCCGCGGTACTCGTAGGAACTATCACCTATTTCTACTTTGACCGTGGCCTCCCCTCGGTCTCGGCGCTGCGCACCTACCAGCCGCCCCAGGTAACCAAGGTCACGTGCGCCGACGGAACCGTTTGCGCAGAGTTTTATCGGGAGCGCCGCACGCTCGTCCCGTTAGCTTCCTTGCCAGCTTACGTCAAAGACGCGTTCCTCGCGGCGGAAGATGCGGAGTTCTACCGGCATGAAGGACTCGATTATTGGGGCATGGTCCGTGCCGCGGCCAAAAGCCTCCTGTTAGGAAGCCGTCCCACCGGCGCGTCCACGATCACGCAGCAGGCCTGCCGCAACTTGCTTCTTTCCCAAGAAAGAACGCTCTCGCGAAAAATCAAGGAGTGGATTCTCGCCCCAAGGATGGAGAAGGCGCTGAGCAAAGATCAGATCCTCAACCTGTACCTCAACCAGATTTACTTTGGCCACAACCGCTACGGGATCGAGGAAGCCGCCCTCTACTACTTTGGCAAGCACGCCAAGGATCTTTCCCTCGGAGAGGCGGCCACACTTGCCGGCGTGCTCCCCCTGCCACACCGGATCAACCCCCTCACCAACATCGTAAAGGCGAAGCATCGACAGCGATACGTCCTCGGGCAGATGGCCAAGCACGGGTTTTTGCCGGTTGCTGTGGCGGAAGCCGAGCTGGAAAAGCCGATCGTTCTCGGCCCGAGGCCACCGCAGCCCACCGGGCCGTACTACGCCGATGAGATTCGCAAGACTTTGGTAGCGCGCTATGGCGAGGAAACGGTGTTCTCCGGTGGCCTGCGAGTCGAAGCGGCGATGCAGCCAAAGCTGCAGATCGCCGCCGACGAGTCGGTTCGCGCGGGCCTTGAAGCGCTGGATCACCGGATGGGGTACCGAGGGCCGGTGGGCACGCTCGAGGCTCCCCGCTTCGATGTGCTCAAGGCTTTGATTCAAAAGCGCATCGCCCAGACCGGTAAGCGCCACAAAGACGAGGTGATCCTCGCGGATCTCACCGGAGTGCTCCGAGAGCAGCCGCCGCAGGACGAGGAAGACGGCGCGGCGGACCACGCGACCCTGCGCGAGCCTGATGCCGAGGAGCCGTCGCTCTCTTCCGACGAGGTATTGGTTCAGACCGGGGTCGGGTTGAGGCCCCTGAAGGAAGGCGTTCGCCTTGCTGGATACGTCCGTGCGGTCGACAACGCCGGAAAAAAAGCGGAGATCGATCTCGTCGGCCGGACCGCCCAGATCGCCTTCTCTTCGATTACCTGGGCTCGCCCAAGGGGCGTCGGCAAATGGACCGAGCCACCGAGCAAAATCTCAGATGTGCTCAAACCTGGAGAAGTGGTCCGGGTTCGAATCCTGAAAGTCACCCCGCCGTCAGTCCCGCTCGAGGCGACGCTCGATCAGATCCCCGAGGTGCAGGGCGCACTGGTGGCAATCGATCCGAAGAGCCGGCAGGTGGTGGCGATGACCGGCGGATATGACTTCGAGCTTACCCAATTCAATCGCGCAACTCAGGCTCATCGTCAGCCTGGATCCTCGTTCAAGCCCTTCCTCTACGCCGCAGCCCTGGCGAGCCTCAAGTACACCTCGCTGACCATGGTCAACGACGCCCCAGAGGCAATTCGCGACCCGCATACCGGCAAGGTGTGGAAGCCCCACAACTTCGAACGCACCGGCTTCGAAGGCCCGATGACGCTTCGACAGGCGCTGACCAAGTCGAAGAACACCGTTTCGGTCCGACTGATTCAAGAGCTCAGTCCGGCCACGGTGATCGATTTCGCACACCGCGCGGGAATCCAGTCGGAGCTGCCCGCCAACTTTACCTTGGCGCTTGGAACCGGCGAAGTGACGATGCTCGAGATTGCAAACGCGTACGCGACTTTCCAGTCGCTGGGCAAATACGCCGATCCGATCTTGCTGATCCGGGTGAGCGACGCTTCCGGAAAAGTGCTCGAAGAGCACCAGGCCGCATTCGAAGAAAAACTCCCGCCCGCGGTGGCCTACATGGCCACTTCGCTCATGCGCAGCGTGGTCGAGGAAGGGACTGCCAGCGCGGTCCGCGAGCTTGCCCGACCGGCCGCGGGAAAGACCGGAACCGCGTCGGAGTTCCGCGATGCCTGGTTTACCGGGTACACGCCGGATTTGCTTGCCAGCGCTTGGGTCGGGTTCGACAACCACGACAGCCTTGGCAACGGCGAAACCGGCGGCCGGGCCGCGCTTCCAATCTGGCTTTCGTTCATGAAGGCGGCCCACCAAGGGATACCGGAGCGCGACTTCGAAGTGCCTACCGGCATTGCCCTTGCGCGCATTGATCCGGCAACTGGCATGCTGGCGGGTCGGTCGACGCCGGGCCGCGCAGAGCCGTTCATCGAAGGCACCGCTCCCACCCACGAAGCGCCACCACCTGGTCAGGTGGACCCGGATCGCTTCTCACTCGAGGCAGGTCGCAGAGAAGGTCTGTGAACCGTTTGCTGTGGCTGGCAGCCGGCTCGCTAGCATGGGCAACCTCACCGCCGCCTTCTTCTACGGCGCGTCTGGCCAAGGAAATTGCCGAGCGAGTCGTCGCAAGCCGACCCGAAGGCCCGATCGCGATTGCCGTGCATTCCGGCTCACCTGCGCTGAGCGAGGGATTTTCTACGTTGTTGGCCGCAGCGCTGGCGCAAGCCAGGATGGGACCGGTGGTGTTAAGCCGCGACACGGACGCGGTTCAGGCCGCGCGCGTCACTGGAGCCCATTCTCTGGTGCGCCTGGAGCTTCGAGTGGAATCCGGCAAGCTCGTCGCACAAGGTGACCTCCTCGGGACCTGGGTAAATTTCTGGTCCGGAAGAGCTCCGACCCGGCCGCCGCATCCGGCCGCCTTACTTCGAGGCTCGGTAGAAGCGGACGCCGAGACCCTCGCGCTGGCCGCGGCTTCCGCAACGCCGGCCAACAGTGTCGCAGTTGCAGGCGAGCACGAGTTCCGACGGGCTCGGCTGGCGACCCTACCGCTCAGGACCGCTGCCCTCGGTGCGGGAGATTTGGACGGCGATGGTCGCGATGAAATCGTCGCGTTGACTGACGAAGAGCTGGTCGTTTTTTCGCCGGAAGGACGGGTTCTGGCCAAGCGGGATTTGCGCAGTTTGGCAAGCTCGACCATTCCCTGTCGTGAGCCGTTCGGCTCGGTCGTCGTTCTGCCTCATCTCCATCGAGTGGCATACTTCTCCTGCAGGCTAGGCAAGGGTGAGCTGCTGGAACAATCGGCAGATGGCACCCTCAGGACGGTCGAGATGCTCGACCAAGCGCCGATCGCAGTTTCTGGTGAGACTCCGCTGTGGGCTAAGCCCCTGGCAGGTCAAAATACCTTCGCACCCGTGGTTGGCCCCAAAGGCCAAGCTCCAGTCGCGCTTCGCGACAGCTTTTCGTCTCTGTCGACGAGCTCTGCCTCGCCGGCCCAGTACCTGGTGGTCTTTCCCGGTGGCAGCGGCGCGCTGGCTCGCGGATCTCTGTCTGATCCAAACGCATTGCATTTGACAGAGCTGGGAGCGGGCAGCGGGCTGGTCGATTTCGACGGTCGCGGAAACCCCGCGCTGGTCACCAGCTCGCCTCAATACGATCCGATGCCAGATCAGATTCGAGTGCTCCAGCTCGCCAGCGCCCCAGCCCTTGAGTGGAGCGACCCGGTTACCCAGGGAGGCGTGCTCCAAATTGTCGGCGCCGATCTGGAGGGCAACAGACGCCAGTCCGCTGTTGTCGGCATCTGGATGCCCGATGGAAACAGTGAGATCCAGGTGATCCGGAGGCGTTCGCGGCAATGAAGCGCGCGCTGTGGATCGCGGTACTCGCGCTTTGGGTCAGCTCCGCGCAGGCGGCCGCGCGCGCAAGGTTCGGAGGCACGCTTCGAATCGCCTACAGCGGTCAACAAACCGAAGCGGATCCGGCCTTGGCGGATGCACCCTCGGACGCGGCCTTGCTGCGATTGACGCTTCAGCCACTCTGCCGCTGGCAAGCTGGCGAGCGAATCCAGCAGGTGCTGGTGGCCGAAACCACCCAGGTAAACCCCCGGACCTGGCGAATCACCTTGGCACCGAACGCGCGGTTCGCGGGCGGCGGACCGGTGACGGCTCGAGAGGTGGCGCAGAGCTGGGCGCGCCTCAACCAGGCAGCGACGCTCTCTCCGTACCGGGCGTTCCTCTCTCCGTTGCGCGGCGAGGGCCGACAGCTGGAGGGCGCCATCCTTTCACAGTCGGTGCTGGAGCTGTCCGCCACTTTTCCCTGGCCGGATCTCCCCAAGTCGCTTTGCCATCCTTCGCTCGCGATTGCGACGCAGGCTTCCCGGTCCGGCGTCGGGTTCGCCGGAGCCGGACCCTTCGTGCCCCGCTCGCGGGGAGAGCTGCTCGACCAAAATTCCAGCTTTCCACTCGGTCGTCCCTACCTCGATCGCTTGAAAGTCGTTTTCGTCACCGGCCGCCGCGCCCTTCGCCTCCTGTCGCTTGGACAGGTGGACCTCGTGCTCGGAGAGGCAGAAAAGACATCCGCCATCGCGCGCGGCGCGGCGCTGTATGCGACCTACCTGGCATTCAACCCGGAGCGTACCGGCGCCGAGTTCCGCAAGGAGTTCGAGCGAGCGGTGGATCGCACGCAACTGACGCAATTCTTCGCTCCCGCCGCATCGGTACCGATGTTCAACCTGCTGCCGCCCGCCTTGATGCCTCAATCACCCTGGCCCGCGACAGCGGCCTCGGTGCGACACGGCGCTACAACGCAATTAACGCTCTTCTACGATCAGGCCCTCCCCGAACAGAGGTCGGTTGCGGAACGGATTCAGGTCAAGCTGCACGACCTCGGCTATCGAATCGCTCTCAAAGCGGTCTCGCGCTCGGATTTGCGTTCGCGGTGGGCGTCCGGACAGTTTGATTTGATGTTGCACGCGGTGCTGATGCCGCCCATCGCCGGTCCGGCGCTGGCGCTTGCGATCGAGCTCGCCCGGCGCCATGACCTTCTCGCTTCCGAGCTGCCGGCGATCGGCGCAGAGCAGGACGCGTCTCGGCGCGAGGCCAAGGCGCGCGAGCGAGCAGTGGCTTTGGGCCCGGAGCTCGCGGTGATTCCGCTCTACGCCCAGAGCCTGGTGCTCAGCTCCTCGCCGCGCTGGGTTCTGCCGTTCGATGCCCAAGGCCTGCCGCAGTTCGACGACGCCTTCGCGACGCACGAGTGAGCGATGCGATTGCGCACCCAACTGGCGCTTGCCTTCGCATGCCTCGCAATTGTTCCGCTCGCCCTGGTTCTGCCTTGGGCCCTGAGTAATTTGCGCAAGACTCTGTCGCACGGCTTCGAGGCCCGAGTGGCAAGCGGCACGACAGCGGCGCAATCGGTCCTCAACCAAATTTCGAGGGCAGCCATCGTCGCGGTCGAGGAGCTGGCGGATAGCCCGGTTCTCGAGGAGTTCGCCAAGGAGATTCACGCTGGACATTCCACTCCGTCGAACACCTCGCTCGGGGAGCGGTTGATGAAGAGCAGAGGAGTGTCGGTGCTCTCGTTGCTGGACGCTAAAGGCGTGACGTTGTCCTCCGGGCATCTTCCCGCGCGACTTGGAGATCCCGATGAGACGCTGTTCGCGGCGACCAAGCAGCCGGGTCACGAGCCGATTCCGGTGATCGTGGAAGTCCGCGGCGACGCGGGCCCACGACAGCTTCCGGCGCTGGTGGCCGCGCGCGCGGTCGACTACGGGGACACCCGAATCTGGGTGATCGCGGGCACGCTCTTGGATACTACGCTGGCCGAGCAGTTGTCGCAGCTCACCGGAGCTGAAGTGACGATCGCGGCTTCAGGCTCAGCAGTGGCGCTAGCGGGTACCGCCGAGCCCCCGCGGATCGAGACGACGATCGATTTTCCACCCGTGTCACGCCTGACATTCGCTTTCAGCCGCTCACCCCAGGTTCGAGCCGAGCGCGGCATCCTGCGAGCCTTCGTGCTGATCACCGGCGTCGGTTTGTTGCTCGCGGTCGTGCTCGGATGGGTGGTGGCGCGCCACCTCACCCGGCCGATTGAAGCGCTCACTGCGGCAACCCGAGAGCTCGCCGCCGGAGAGCTGGGAGTCTCAGTCGAAGAAAAAAGCACGGGCGAGCTCGCCGAGCTGGTGGGGGCGTTCAATCGGATGAGCGCGGATTTGCGCAGCGTCACGGAGAGGCTGATCTCCTCGGAGCGAACGGCCGCTTGGCAAGAGGTGGCTCGGAGGTTGGCGCACGAGATCAAAAACCCGCTCACCCCAATCCAGATGTCTCTGGAGACTCTGGCGGCGGCTCGAAGCGCCAACAGCCCAGAATTCGATCGCCTGTTCAAGGAAGGCGTCACGGCGATGCTGGAGGAGGTGGAGAGGCTTCGGCGGATTGTGGACGAATTCTCCCGTTTCGCACGGCTGCCCAAGCCTCAGCTTGCGCCGCTCGATCCGGCCGAGTTGGTCCGTCAGGTGCTGGCGCTTTATCCCGCTCGTCCGGCCGGAGTCCGCTGGAAGACGGAGATTTCGAGCGGGATGACGGTCCAGGCGGATCGCGATCTTCTCACTCAAGTTCTGGTGAACTTGATCAAGAACGCCGACGAGGCGATGGGCGGGGAGGGCGAAATCGCGATCCGCGTGCGCCGCCACGGCGAAGACGTGGCGGTTGAGGTTCAGGATTCCGGCCCAGGCATTCCGCCAGAACACCGTGCGCGGCTGTTTGAGCCCTATTTCACCACCAAGCCAGAGGGAAGCGGTCTGGGTCTGGCGATTGCTTCGCGCATTTGCCAGGAACATGGCGGGCGGCTGGAGCTGGACGCCGCGGCCGCGGGACAAGGAGCGTTATTTCGCCTGGTCTTGCCCCAACACCCGTCCACCTGACGCGTTACTCGCGGACCGGAGTTGCCTTGAGGGCGGCCTTCCCCTCCTTGACGTAGACCTGAAAACGAACGGTCCGGCAGTTGTACTTTTGCACCAACTGATCGCGATTGGTCCGAAGCTTGGTCGCGAATCGCTCGTAGTTGATTCCATCCGCCGACTCACCGCACTGGGCGCGCGTCGAGACGAATGCGTCGAACACCTCGCGAAAGTGCTCCTCGTCAGGATCGGACGGTTTCGGAGGCGACGGCTGCGTCCCGGGAAAACGCCGAAGCGGCGTGGGCTCTCCTTCGGTCGGATACGCGCTCTCTCGAAGCAGCTCTTCCGGAACGCTGGCAACCCGGGTCGCGTCCGGTGGAAGGGGAGCCTCGCGGGCAGATGCAACGGCCCCAGCTCCATTGAGTGAGTCGACCGGTGGAGGGGGAGGAATCAAGCCTCCTTTGCTCGCCCAGGACGGATCCTCAGCTTGAGAGGGCGATCGTCCGGACGCGCGTGCGAAGGTACGGCGAAATGCAGCGGACAATACGGCGCGCGGTTCGTCATCCTCGCCCCCAAAAAATGGGATGTAGGCGCCGATGATTGCAATCCCAACCAAAGACAACCCGAGGATGACGACGAAGCCCAGGAGCGCGAGCCGCTGGTAATTCCCGAGCGCCTGCATGAACGGGCGAACCGTGATCAGTCCGATCACCTCGTACGGGGTGGAGGCAACTGCCTGCCGCGAAGCGATCCACAAGGGAGCCCGCCCGCCAAAAGGGTCGCCGTTGGTTGCGATCGGGAACTTGAACGGGCCTAGGGAATTGAGCGATCCCCAGTGAGCCACTGCGGTCCTGCCGGGTGTGATGTTCCGGTCGATCTCCTCGGGTCTTGGCCTCTGGGGGCCGGCGATCGACAGCACCTGGCCTGCCCGAAGCAGCGCAATCGCGTCGAGTCCACCCCTCTTCGCCGCACTCTCCAGCAGACCTCCGGTGGCCAACGGAGAGCCCACGACGACAAAACCAACTGGTTTTGTTTCAGCCGGCACCGCTACCGGAAAAGAGAAGAACACCTGAGTGGTTCCGAACGCGTCCTGCCATATTCCCTCGGTACCGGACTGGACCAAGGCGCCGAGATCCAGATCCGACTTGCCGGAGAGCGCCTTGCCGCGGCCGCTCGAATAGATGTTGCCGAACTCGTTCGCCAAACCGACCACCAACTTGTCGCGCAGCGGCTCGGGGACTGCGGCTACCAGTCCATCGCGAAATGGAACGAACTTTTCCGCAGCGGGCGCTTCGCTTTTGGCTCGCGCCGCCTGAAGCGCCGCGAGCGCACCGCTTGCGGCCACTTTGACGGTGAGCCGTTGAAGCTCCCGGCGCTGCTCGTCGATTTTCGCTTCGAGCGAAGCAGACGCCGCGGTCGCATGGGCCATCGCGGCATCGACCGCTCGTGCGCTCAGCGGCGGGGCCAGGACGTACAGGTGTCCAATCCAAAGGCTCAGGACTATGATTGCAAAAACGGCAAATTTGACTTGGACCATTCCTTAGCCTTCTCGCTTATAGCTTTTGCCGCGCGAACCCAGCAAGGTTCCGACCAGGAGCAACCGAACGATGAGGTACTGCCTGCAGTGTGGATCCGAGTATCGGGACGAAATCAAACAATGCACTGATTGTGGATCGAAAGAGCTGGTCCAGGCGGAGCAGATGCAGGGTCGCAGTCAGCCGTTGCCCCACCGTGTGGACCTGCGTCAGTTCGTGGTGGCAGGGACTGCGGAGGATCCTCTCAGCGCCGAGCGCGAGGTGCAGTTGCTGCAGGCGGCGGGCATCCCGGCCATTCTCCGAGCGCGGGGGGGAGGAGCGATCGACAACCTCACCAGTCCAGCTGCGCCATGGTGGGAGATACTCGCACCCCAGGAGTTGGTGGCTCGCGCGACCGAGTTGATCCGCCAGGATCGCGCACAGCTCGAGGCCAATGCGGAAGAGGCGACGCGCGCCGCCGAAGAAGAAGAGGCGGAGCAGGAGCGGGCCAGCCGTAAGGGATAACTGGCGCTCTACCGACCGGGAGAGCTGGACGCTGTGGGTTCGCGCGGCAGGACCTCGTAAAGGCTGACTCCGACCACTCTCCATTTTTCGTATTTTGAGTTCCGAAGCAAAAAAGAACCCAACTCTTCATCGACCACTTTGTCGGCCCCGCGGGTCGCGTGACGCAAATACGTCTTCTTTCCCTGGTGCCGCAGAAAGCCCAGATGGCTGATTCGCGTGGGCTTGTAGGGACGATCCTCCCGCACCACCAGCACAATTGTGCCCGACGGAACCCGGGGAGCAAGCGCGGTAACCCGATTCAACGGAATAATCGACAGCTCGAAGGTTCCGACCGGTTGGTGCCCCGGGGCGAGCCCCACCGCCTGGGACGACTTCGATGTCCAGGTCGCCGAAGTAAGAGTTTTGCGCACCACCTGGATGTCTCCACTCCCGTACTGGCGGGTGACGTCGCGCAAAAAACCCTTACCCACATTGTGGGGAAGCCACTGCGCTTCCATCAAGTGATTGCGGTCGTCAAAAGCGATCTCCCGCACGTACCGTAGCTCGCTGAGGATCGGCTCGACTCCTCGCGGATCGGCCGCGTAGCTGATCGCCATCGTCTCCTCGACAAACGTCAGGCAGTCGACCGCGTCGAAGCGAATCAGCGGATCTGCGTCCTTACCCCCTCCTTCACCCAGTGGCGATACCACGTAGGGGGTGCCCAGGAACCGCTCGCTGACGTCAAGCAGCCGCGTCCCTAGCGGCTTGGCGCTCAGCTCACGCATTGCCGTTTCGCGCTCCAGCTCACCCAGATCCATCCACCGCACGGGCGCAGCCGCCAGGACCAGAGCGACGCAGCTGATGCAAAGGTTCATTCCAGTTCAATCCCCCATCAACTCTCGCAGCACCACCGTTGCGTAGCTTCCCTTGGGAAGCTCGAACGAGACCCACAAATCCTCGCCCTCCTCGCGCAGCGCGACGTCCAAAGGTAGGCGGTAGGCGCGTCGGCCTCCCTCGGCCTCTCCTTTTCCTTGTGAAAAGTTCGCGAGGGTCAGAGCTTCGACGTCCAGCACTTTTCGTTCCCGCTCCGCCACCTGAGCGCCGGGCTGCGGCATCTTCGGACCGAAAAGGGGCCCGGTTGGGCTAATTTCGAAGCGTTCCACCCTGCCCTGCTCGCGCTGGGGATCCTCGCAGACGAAAATTCCGCCGCTGTCTAGTTTCTGCATCAGGTCCCCAAGCATAGCCTGCCCAAACATCCCCTCTTCAATTCTGGCCGCGAGCAACCGGTTGAACAGCAAGGACTGATACGCGGAAAGGTACAGCTTCCGTTCGAACCGTGAGAATCCGGAACCTTTGCCAAGCAGAACATTCTTCCCCGCCGCTGCATTCTGCCCTTTGACGCCAAAGCGCTGAGGACCGAAGTAGTTGGGAATGCCCGTCCTTCGCAGCCTCTCCAGAATGGCCGCCGCCGCCTCGGGTTTCTGGACGGCCCGAATCCGGATTTCGAATCGGTTTGCGCGAAGGTGGCCGGTGCGCAGCTTATTTCGGTGCCGCACCCAGCGGTGGACCTTTGCTCCGGGCAGCGCCAGCTTGGGGAGCTGCGGCTCAACTTTCGCCGGCACGCAGTAGAACTGCCAGGTGATCGCTTGTCGGTCTTTCATTCCCGCGTAGCTGACGTCTCGCTCTCGCAGGTTCAGCTGCTTCGCCAGCACCCGCGCCAATTCAGGCGTGTCGACTCCGCTCTTTTCGATCCAAAGAAATAGATGCTCTCCTTCACCGCAGGGGTGGTAGGCGGGGAGCTCTTCGACCACGAAGTCCTGCGGCTGCTCTCGGATTCGACCTCCGCAACCCTGCAAGGATGTCAGCTTCGGCGTTTCCTTCGGATCCCAGCCGGTGCTCAGAATTCCGCCTCAATCGTCGCCAGCAGCTCCTTCACCCGTCGCGCGAGATCCTCGTCAGCTCGCGACTCGAGCAGCTCGCCGGCCTGGAACAGCAAGAAGAACATCACGTCCGAAAGCGCCTGCTTGAGCGAGGCAACCGGTTCCGAGCCGAGTTGGGCGCGCGAGTCCTCGAAAAGCTTGAGCAGCTTCTGCTCCGGCAGGTTGCCTTCCTTGTCGAAAGACAAGCCCGCCAGCACCGGGGAGGCCGACAGGGCCCGCCGCGCAAGCGCCGCATTGGCGGCGGCGATGAATTCGGTTTCCATCTTCCTCTTCGCCACCTCGTCGCGAATCTCCCGAAAGATGAAGTTGAAGATCCGGATCACCGCGAACGGCGCTTGAGAAGAAGAGGGTTGCTTTGCCGACGCGGCCACAGGGGAAGCAGCCACGCCCAGCGCCGCGGGGCTAACCCGCGCGTGCGGACGCTCCGAAACGCCGACGTAGCCACCTTCCATCAAGCGGAAGATGATTTTTGTGACGTCGAACTCAGAGAGCTTCGCCGCCTGCCCCAGCTCGAGCACGGTGCGCTCTCCGTCGACCAGCGCGAGCAACCGGTCCTCTTCCTTTTCCAACTTCCCATCCGAGCCGCGCCGCTTGGTGACATGGACCCGCGGGTTGGGAATTCGTTTTCGAAAGTGGGCCATCTCGTCGATCTTGCGGATCGAATCCATCAGCAGGTTTTGGGTCGAAACCTGCACCAGCTGGACCGACTTTTCCTCGAGCTCCTGATCGATGAGCAGAAAGGCACCTTCGCGACAGAGGACGATCGAGTGAAAGATGTCGCTCAGCTGCTGAGTGACGCACTTCCACAAGTCGTGCGCCTGGAGCAGCCCCTTGTCCACCAGCGCACGCCCAATCTTGACGGACGGGGTCTGGCCGAGGGCGTCCTCCACTTGTTTACGACTGAGGTATCCCAGTCGAACAATCACTTCCCCCAGGCGGTCTGCTGGATCCTCGGAGCTTGCCCCCTTGACCTCCCCATCCTTGAGATAGATCGATCGCTCCCCGGCGAGAGTATGGACCCGCAGCCGGCCGCTCCATCGGGATTGGTTCAGGAATGCAATCAGATCCGAGATCGGGAAGGAGGCTGCGTCGCCCGCCAGGACCACGCGAGGCGGATTGCTCTGCCCACCCGCAGCCCGGGTGCGGAAGAAGAACAGCAGATCGGGGCTGGTGGGAGCGAGATAGAACTGGCCTGCCTTACCCGACAGCGCCTGCTTGGCCTGCGCGTCCTCGGCAACCAACTGACCCCGGGCATCGACGATGAATCGGGGCTCCATCGTGTTTCAGTCAACCACCCAGGCGTTGTGATTGTTCGTCCACTCCAGCTCGTCTTGAACCGTGACGCTCAGAACCTCAGGTGAAGCGAGCAACGAGAGCTTGCGGCCGTTTACGAAGATCGTTGGCGTCGCATCCACCCCCGCACTCACCCCCCGCTCCTTGGATGCCTCTACCTCGGCTCGAAGCTTCCCTGAGTCGAGCGCCTTCCCCAAATCGGCTCCGGACATCCCCAGCTGCTCGGCTAGACCGCGGATGGTTTCATCGCTCAGCTGGGTTTGCTTTTCGAAAAGGGCGTCGTGCATCGGCCAAAACTTGCCGTGATCGCGCGCGTAGAGCGCAGCCTGGGCGGCTTGGATCGCGTGGGGATGAGCGGGAAGCGGAAACGGAGCGAAGCAGAGCCGAACCTGGGGCGCGCTCTCCTTCACGAATTTCTCCAGGACCGGGCGCGCCGAGTTGCAATACGGACACTCGAAGTCGGAGAACTCCATGAAGGTCACCTTCGCATCAGACGGGCCCATGCACATCCGAGGGTCGATTTTAAAGGTCTGGCGGCGCTCGCGAAAGGAGAGGTAGTACTTCGAGAGCATCACGCTGATTTCGACGCTGGGAGCGCCAGCGGCGGCTTCTCGAGCCGCCAACAGAGCCATTCGCCGGGCGTGGTGACAGCCGCGGTGCTCCCGGAGGCAGGCTCCGAGCGAATGCGGACAGCCGCAGTAGCAAAACTCGTCGCTCAACACCTGATTGAGCTCCTTCTGAGCCGAGAGCGGGAGGGTAGTGAAGTCCATGCCCGGGACACCGGTCACGACTTCCGGGGCCTTCACCACGCCCACTGCAGGCGTTTGTCCTTCTCCCGCGCTGGATGACGGTTGCAAACCCACCTGCGTCCCCGCATCCGGGCTCTGGCTCGCCGGGGGGCTGGCCGCCGCGGCGCCACGGCCCTTGTCGCAGGTGGCACGCATCATCACCACTCCAACCAGCACCAGCAGCGCACAGCTCAATCGCGATTTAGTCAAAGCGCGCGCGTTTTAGTCACCGCGTTCAATCCTTGTAAAGCCACGGGCTTCCGCAGTTGCTAGGGATCCGAGCCCGCACCTAAGATGATTTGGATCATGTCCGAGGAGAAGACGCACGTCTACTCCATCCCCACTGATGGTCCGCAAGAGCGGCAGCAGAGCGCCGTTTTGATCGTGATCAGCGCGAAGTCGGCGGCGGGGATCGGGCGGATGCACAAGCTGGAGAAGTCCGAGGTCGTGCTGGGCCGCAGCGTGGACGCAGAGTTTCAGATCGAGGACGACGGCATTTCCCGCAAGCACGCCAAAGTGATTTGCGACGAGGGACGATTCTCGCTGATGGATCTTGGCTCCACCAATGGGACTTTCCTCAACGGCAATCGGGTCGATGTTTCGCCGCTGCACGACGGGGACAAGATCCAGATTGGCTCCAACACCGTATTGAAGTTCTCGCTTCAGGATCAACTGGACGAGCAGTATCAGCGAAGCATCTACGAATCGGCCACCCGCGACGGCCTGACGCGGGTCTTCAACAAGAAATACATGCTCGACAGCCTGAGGAAGGAGTTCGCCTATTGTTTGCGGCACCGGATTCCCTTGTCGCTCGCGATGTTCGACGTGGATCACTTCAAGAAGGTCAACGACACCTACGGACATCAAGCCGGCGACTATGTACTGGCCCGAATCGCGCAGCGGATCAGCGAGGTCGTCCGAGCCGAGGATCTGTTCGCGCGTTACGGCGGCGAAGAATTCGCCTTGATGTTGCGCGAGACGGTGGAAGAGCAGGCCTACGTGGCGGCCGAGCGTTGCCGGCGGATCGTCGACCTGACCGACTTCAACTTCGGAGGCACGCCGATCAAAGTGACGATCAGCGTCGGAATCGCCACTTTGTTGGACTCCGATTTCAGTCAACCGGAAGACCTGATCTCTGCGGCGGACCGGTTCTTGTACCGGGCGAAAAAGCTCGGGCGAAATCGGGTGGAGGGAAAGCTCCGCAGCGGGCCGTAGAAGCAGGGCCCTCGGCCAAGCGGCGGGAATGGGACGCGCGCCGCTCCTGTTCGGCTCCCTAGGCGATGCGAGGGGTCAGACTTCACCAGCTGTTGCGCCGGCGGAAGCTGCGCAGGCCAAAGGCGCCAGCGCTTTTCGCCGCCCGCGCTTGACGCCTTTACTTTTCCAGCGCGCTGCGCAATATCGCGCCGTCTCGTGTCGGCGGTAAGGAGGTGGTTGCATGCCCGGCATTCGCGTCAAGGAAGGCGAATCGATCGAGAGCGCCCTCAAGCGCTTCAAGAAGGCGACTGAGAAGGCGGGAATCCTCTCGGAGATCCGCAAGCGCGAGCACTACGAAAAGCCTTCAGTCAAGCGAAAGAAGAAGGCGCTCGCCGCCAAAAAGCGCGCCGTGAAGAAGTTGCGAAAGATCTACTAGCATGCCGACGCTGAAAGAACAGGTGGATGCCGATCTGAAGGACGCGATGCGTTCCAAGAACGAGCTGACCACCAGCGTGCTGAGAATGCTCAAGAGCGCGATCAAGTACAAAGAGGTCGAACCAGGAGGCAAACCGCTCGACGACAAGGGCGTGCTCCTGGTGATCTCCACGCTGATCAAGCAACGCCGAGATTCGGTCGAGCAATTTCGCGCCGGAGGACGCCCGGAGCTGGCGGACAAGGAGGAACGGGAAATCGTACTGCTTCAGGCGTATCTGCCCTCCCAGCTCACGCCTGAGCAGCTCGCCGCCGAGGTGCAGGCGGCGATCGCCGCCACCGGAGCGAAAAGCCCCAAGGACATGGGCGCGGTGATGAAGGCTTTGATGCCCAAAGTTCAAGGAAAGGCCGAAGGGAAGGCCATTTCGGATGAAGTCAAGGCTCAGCTGGCAAAGCTGACTTGAATTCCGACTCGAAGCGAAACAGGATTGCTGGGTCCTAGTCGGCGGCGCACCGGCACCGTTCGAGGGGAAGGTTCTTGCTGATTCCGGAGCGCAAGATTGAAGAGGTCCTCGAGCGGACCGACATCGTGGCTGTGATCTCCCGTCACGTCGAGCTGCGCAAGTCCGGCCGCAGCTACAAGGCGCGCTGCCCCTTTCACGAGGAGAAAACGGCTTCCTTTCACGTTACCCCCGAGCTGCGCCGCTTCAAGTGCTTTGGCTGCCAAGCCGGCGGCGACGTGATCGCCTTTGTCCAGCGCTACCTCGGAAAGAGCTTCGTCGATGCGGTGCAAGACCTCGCCCGAGAAGTCGGCGTGGACCTCGAAGCCGCCGTCGATCCCGCCTCCCAAGCGAGGCGGCAGCTGCGAGAGGTGACGGACCTCGCGGCGGAGCACTTCAAGAGCCAGCTGTGGAACCCTCAAGGGAGCCTAGCGCGCGAGTACCTCCACCGGCGCGGCGTCACCGAAGAAACCGCCCGCCGCTTCGGACTGGGTTGGGCGCCCCTTTCGTGGAACGAGCTGACCGACGCGCTGCTCAAAGCGGGCATGCTGGACTGGGGTCTCTCCGCGGGACTGGTGCAAAAGCGCCCCCAGGCGGAAGGCTACTACGATGTTTTTCGCGGCCGCTTGATCGTTCCGATCCGATCTCCGGAGGGGCGAACGATCGCGTTCGGCGGCCGCCTTTTGGAAGGGGAAGCCGGACCCAAGTACCTAAATTCACGGGAATCCGCGTTGTACAACAAGAGCGAAACGCTCTACGGGATGGATCAGGCGCGAGATGAAATCCGGCGAAAGCGCTGCGCAATCCTGGTGGAGGGGTACTTCGATTGTATCGCCCTGCACCAGGCCGGAATTCGGAATGCGGTCGCCCTTTGCTCGACCGCCCTCACCGCGGGGCACCTTGCGCTCTTGGCTCGCGGTGAGGCGAAAGAGCTGATTCTCTTCCTGGATGGAGACGAGGCAGGCAGGAAAGGCATTGAGCGGGTGGGCGCCGTTTTGCTCTCTTCCGGGGCATCCGCGCGAGTCGCCCTTCTCCCGGACAACCAGGATCCGGACAGCTTCGTACAAAGCGAGGGGGAAGCTGCCGCACGGGCTGTGTTGGAGCGGGCGCGCCCGTTGACCGAGCATCTGTTCCACGACGTTTTGCCCCGGGGACGGGAGGGGTCCTTCGAGGAAAAGATGAGCGCGGTGGAGCGGCTCAAACCGATTGCCGCGGCAATGCCGGTTGGCTTGGTCCGCTCGGCATTCTTTGCCGCGATGGCAAGCCACTTTGGTCTGCCCGCAGCGGAGCTAGAGGCCGCGGTGCGGGGCCGCCCGGGGCACTTTCGACCCACTCCCAAGCTGGCTCCCTCGCCAAGTGGAGCTGCGTCTGCGCCACGTAAACCCGGGCCCGAGCGGCCGCCGGATCCGCTCGAGTCTATGTTCGTCGCGGCATTGCTCCGGCGGCCGCAACTCAAGTCGAAGGATCCCTTTGGACTGGTTGATCAGCTCCTACATGCGGGACTCCGGGCGCTTGTCGCGTTCGCCGAGAGCGACGGTACGGAGGAGGCCATGCTCGCGGCCTCGGGGACGGTAAGGACCGCCTTGGAGACAGCGACGAAGCAGCTTCCGACAGACGAGACCGCCCTGGAGCAGCTCTTTCTTGCGGTCTGTCGAAAACTGAAGCTCCGCAGGATAGATGAGCAATTATCCTACATCGCGCGTGTCGTCGGGGTGGAAGGCGCCAACGATTGGTCCGAGGAAACCAAGCGACTTCAGAGTGAGCGGATCAACTTATTGGCCCTGCGCAAGCAAGTCTTACAGGAACCTGGGGAAATCACTGCGGGAACAAATGAAGCCGGTTAGGACGTTAAAAGCGCGATTTCTTTTCACGAATTTGTCATAGTAGCTCATTTTGCGGTACACGAGCCCGCCCCGCCGGCCGCAGGCTGAAGGATCAAGGAGAAAGAAGGCCAATGCCCACGCATAAGACGATGCACAAGTCCGCTCACAAGGCAAAGGGCAAGAAGAAAGAAGTCAAAAAGAAACCCAACGGCGCCAAGGCCTCCGGCGCGAAATCGGCCAATAACAGCGGCGGCGAGGTATCCGCAAAAGCGAAGGAAAAGCTGAAAAAGTCGAAAGCGCGGGCGCCGGCCGCGGCTGACGACATCGATCCCGAGGAAGCGGCGGATGAAGCTGCTGCCCTGGCCGAAGTGGATCCAGATGCGGTTCAGGATCACGTCGATGAGGAACCGATTGCCGATCGCAAAGAGGTCAAGGATCTGCTCGAAGTCGGTCGTCAGAAGGGTTTTCTGACCTACGACGAGGTCAACGACGCACTGCCCGCGGACATCGTTTCGTCGGACCAGATCGACGATGTGATGAGCATGTTCGGCGACAACGAGATCGAGATCGTCGACGCCCAGAAGGCAGCGAAGGCCTCCGATGCGAAGCCGGCCGTTGTCACCGCCGAGGAGCCGCACAAGGACCTCGAGGAAGAGGAACCGAAGGACGAAGACGACGAGCCGGGTGGCAAGTCCAATGATCCGGTCCGCCTCTACCTGCGCAAGATGGGCTCTGTGTCGCTGCTGACTCGCGAGGGCGAAGTCGAAATCGCCAAGCGAATCGAAGAGGGCGAAAAAGAAGTGCTGCGCGCCGTTCTCGCCTGCAAGGTGGCGGTGGCAGAGATTCTCGACATCGGCACCAGGCTGAGGTCCGGCAAGCTGCGCATTCGGGAAGTGGTCAAGGACGCGCCCGAAGAGCCGGCGGCCGAAGGTACGGAGGAAGTCGAAGTGGTTGAGGGCACCGAGCCCGAAACCGCCGCCCAGCAGCTGAATCAGAGCGAGCTCAACCGGATTGACCAGATCTGCAAGCAGATCGAGCGAATCCGCAAGTACGCCAAGGACGTTGAAACGCTCGAGGAGGATCTGAGCAGCAAGAAGAAAGTGACCGAGGTGCGCAGGCGCGAGGTGAAGCAGGAGGTCAAAGACCTTCGCGTCAAGATGATGGAAATCCTGGAGGAGATGCGCCTCAATAAGAAGCAGATCGACCGGATTGTCCTCCACCTTCGCTCGATGATCGAGCACGTCGACAAGGCCGAGGACGAGTTGCGCGAGTACGAGCGGAAGGTGGGCGTCTCGATGCGAGAGCTGCGCCCGCTGCTCAAGGAATCGCGCGAGAATCCGAACGAGAGCAAGAAGCTCCAGCGCCGGCTGAACATGATGCCCGAGCAGCTCGAGGCGCTGGACCGGGACATTCGCACTTCAGTACGGAAGATTCGAAAGGTGGAGGAGGACGCGAACCTTCCGATCGTCGACCTCCGCCGCAACTACCATGCGATCCGGATTGGCGAGAAGAAGGCCGAGCAGGCGAAATCGGAGCTGGTGGAAGCCAACCTTCGGCTGGTGGTGTCGATCGCCAAGAAGTACACCAATCGCGGCCTGCAGTTCCTGGATTTGATCCAGGAGGGCAACATCGGCCTGATGAAGGCGGTGGACAAGTTCGAGTACAAGCGTGGCTACAAATTCTCGACCTATGCGACGTGGTGGATTCGACAGGCGATCACCCGCGCGATTGCGGACCAGGCTCGAACGATCCGAATCCCGGTCCACATGATCGAGACGATCAACAAGCTGATCCGTACCAGCCGCTACCTGGTCCAGGAGATCGGCCGCGAGCCGACTCCCGAGGAAATCGCGGAGAAGATGGAGCTGCCGCTCGACAAGGTTCGCAAGGTCCTGAAGATTGCGAAGGAGCCGATCTCGCTCGAGACGCCGATCGGGGAAGAAGAGGATTCGCATCTGGGCGACTTCATCGAAGACAAGAGCCTGGTCTCTCCTTCCGACGCGGTGATCAACATGAACCTCGCGGAGCAGACCCGAAAGGTGTTGGCGACGTTGACGCCTCGCGAGGAGAAGGTGCTCCGGATGCGGTTTGGAATCGGCGAAAAGAGCGACCACACCCTGGAGGAAGTGGGCCAGGACTTCGAAGTGACTCGCGAGCGTATCCGCCAGATCGAGGCCAAGGCACTGCGCAAGCTGCGGCACCCCTCGAGATCGAAGAGACTTCGCTCGTTCGTCGAGGGCCCTTAGCTCAGCGGTAGAGCTGTCGGCTCATAACCGATTGGTCCCAGGTTCGAATCCTGGAGGGCCCACTGGCTTTTCGCCTGGGACACCGCGGGGTTGCGATCCATCATCTCGGTCGCGTCGCGCTTCTGAACGCGTCGCGGGGACAAGGAGGGGACAAACGGAGCCAGATTTTCGACTTGCCCCTCACATTCCGCCAGCTCAGTCTGGATCGCTGGTGTGGTTCCGAACGTCAGTCGGTCCACTTCGGCGCGGAGGTATTCAGGCGCGAGGTGCCCATAGACCTCCGTTGTGAGCTTCGGGTCGCTGTGGCGCATGATCCGCTGCACGGCCGCTGGATTCGCACCGGCCATCATCAGCAAACTCGCAGTCGAGTGCCTCGTGGCGTGAAACCGGATCGGTCGAACTTGCGGCTTTGGCCAAAGCTTGCGCCCATCCACAGGACAACGCCTCAGCGCGGCGTCCGGCCCTTTCTCGGAGTAATGGCAGCCCTTCCGACGGCACACATGCTGATAGCCGGTGACGACACCAGCGCGGCCCATGGCGCGCCGCAGGACCCCAACGAGATCAACATCCTCCCGCATCATCGAACCGTCGGGGTAGGCTCGAAGGGGAGACCGCGCGCCGCTTCACAGAAGGGACAGATAACCAGGCGGATTGGCTGTCCACCGGATTCCGACCTACAGCGCATGGCTGAACATCCCGTCGAGGCCCGCGACGCAGAAGTCAGCCAGCACTTGACCTGCTGTTCGCCTTGCTTCAACCGCTATATGGAAATCCTCGCTAACTTGAAACGTCGCAGCGCCAGCAGCGCCGGATTATGAACGGAGCCTCACGCGATACGTCAGGAGATCGGAAGCTGCGCAAGAGAAAATCTCGTGTGGTCATGAGTACTCTTGCTCGTGTCGCTTGACTGGTAGTATGCGAGCCATTGCAACCGCCCCGAGCATCGTTGAAGGTCACCGCAGTTGTTGATGTAGAAATTCGCTTGTCCGCCCGTTGGCGAGGGCAGCCGCCGCGGCATTGTAGCGTGCCCCGTTGTGCCGAGCGAAGGCGTGATGCTGACCCGGATAGCTGTAGACTGTCGCGTTTGGTTTGCCGGCAAGCGCCGTCTTGATCGCAGCTTGCGCAGGCTTGGAAATGAACTCGTCCTCCTCGGCCAGATGCATCAGTAGCGGCGCATTAAGCCCGTCGACCTCGCCCAGATATTTCTCCGTGTCACCGCCGTGATAGACGACCGCAGCGTCGACGCCATAGCGCACGGCCGTCAGGAATGTCATCAGCCCGCCGAGGCAATAGCCGAGTACGGCGACCTTGCCGCTGCATTCGGGCAGCTTGGCCACGACCTTGGCCGTGTCCTTGACGTCCTTGGCGCCGGCGTCTCGGTCGTAGGCCTGATAGAGGCGAAGGCCGTGTTGCCAGTCGGTTTCGGAAGTAACGCTGAGGTCGACGCCCGGCTCCTGACGCCAGAATAGATCGGGCGCGACCGCAAGGAAGCCTTGTTCGGCCAGTTCGTCGCAGGTCATGTGAATGTCGGCGTTCACCCCGAACACCTCGTGCAGAACGACGACGGCGGGAGCCGGCAAGGTCTTCGGTCGCGAGATATAGGCGCCAAACGCGCCGTCCCCGCCTTCAATAATGATGCGATCGTTCATTGTGTTCTCCTCGGACGACGACATTCATCCGGGCCTCCGCCGATGTCGTCAGGATCGGCGGAGGCCCTATTCTCGGGCGAGCCGCTTTCAGCATGGCGACCACGCGGTTGGCTAACGAAGCTCTTGACCGACACTGCGAGCTATTTGTGGAACGGACGCAGAGGTGGCAGCCTCTTCGATGAGCTTGGCTGTTTCCTTGGGATGAGAGATGTAGGCCACATGGCTGGAATTCACTTCAATCGTCTTGGCATTGGCGCGCTTCGCCATCATGCGCTCCTGGTCCGGATTGATCGACCGATCTGCGGTGGCCACCATGTACCAGGTGGGCTTGGTCTTCCAGGCGGGCGCGGTGACCTTGTGGGTGAAAGAGTCGGCGGAGATCAAAACCTGCGACTCAGCCATGAACGCCGCCTTAGCCTCCGGAACGTCCGCTGCGAAGTCGGCCGCAAAGACTGCCGGGTCAATGTAGAAGTAGCCATCGTCGGTCGGCTTGATCCCTTTGGTGGCCGGCGGTAAGCCTTGCTCGATCGTGGCGCAGCTTTCCCCAGTGTCCAGCGCGAAAGCGGCAATATAGACAAGCGACGCAACCTTTGGATGATTGCCGGCTTCAGTGATGACGGCCCCGCCGTAGCTGTGGCCCACCAGAACCACCGGCCCGGACTGCCGGTCGATCACGGCCTTCGTGAACTTGATATCTTCGGCATACGAGGTCTCGGGGTGCTGCACCACCGACACCGCATACCCGTCATTCTTGAGGATGTTGGCGACGGCTTCCCAGCCGGAGCCATCGGCGAACGCACCATGCACCAAGACCACGTTCTTAATATGCTCTTTCATGACTATTCTCCTTTGTAGTTAAGATCTACTCGGACCGTTTGATTCTCGATGTCGAACGCCTTCGCACCAAACCGCTCCTACCTGTGCGCGGAACGTGCTTCTCACTTGACCGTAAAGACCTGTCGGCTGCTTTGAAGTCGACCCGCGCATCAAGCTACGCGCACCCAATCACTTCTTTGTCAACGCCAAGTAGAGATGTCCGCCCCTGCGCCAAGTAGAAATGTCCGCTTTTTCGGCAGGCTTTTGTTTGGGCGCCGGAGCGAGGAAGCAATCGCCACAGTTCAAGGAACCGTCGGTCGAATAGAAGCCACCGGTGGACCGGTCGTCGGCAGCCGGAGGTGCTCGAGGATGGCCTTGACCGCGCTGTGTTCGATGAGGAAAGCGAGCACCACCCGGCGACCGCCACAGCGGTTGCACTCGAGCACGTCCTCACAGAAGACCCGGCGCAGCAGCTCAGCCCAGGGCAGTCGGGAAGGGGGGCGCGCCCGGGCCGCTGCCTTCGACTCGCCGGGCCCGGGCGGCAGTACGGGCTCTTCTGACGGCGCGCCAGCACACCGTGCTTCTCCTTCCGGCGGGCGGGGCACGATTGCTCCGCGCCAGGACGCGTTGGGTGCGAAAACTCCGTGGAAGCGGACCAGGTGGTGGCGGCGAGGCGGCACCAGCGTCGCCAGCCGGCGCAACAGCTCCGTCGGCTGCAGCACCAACACCTCGCGGCCGTCTCGGAGCGGGCGCTTGAGTCGGTACGCCAGGCGTCCATCGGGCAGCGCGGCCAGGCGCTCCAGCGACAGCGGCGGGCGGGCCCCATAGGCGCAGAGCCGCTCCAGAGCCTCGCGGTCGTTGGCGTGCAGGTGCGCCCCGGCGTGCAGGGAGAAGCCTTCCAGGAAGGCCGAGTGCTGCTTGCGGCGCGGCGGTTCCTGGGGCGCGGCAGACAGGAGCAGCAACGCTTCCGCCTGCGCGTTTGCCAACGCGTCGGGTGGCTCCAAGTCCATCCTCTCGGCCCGCGGACGTAGCAGTCGCCGCAGCCGGACCACGACGCGCCGGAGGATTGCTTCCACCTCCTCATCGGGCGGCGCTCCGAGCGGCACGAAGCGCACCGTGCTCTCCTCGCGAGCAAAGACTCCGTCGGGCACCACGCAGTGGAAGTGGACGTTGAGGTTGAGGGCCCCGCCGAACCGCTGCACGAAGGTGACCGCGCCCGCGCGCGCGTCGCGCACTCCCTCGCGCCGCGCCCGCCTGCGCAGGCTCGCGAAGATCGCTCGCAGCGCCACTTCCAGCGTCCGGCCTGCCAGCCTCGGGTCGCGCGCCAGGAGCCACCGCGCCCACCGCGGCAGCGACAAGACCCACTGCCGCACCGGCACGCGTGGTAGCACCCCATCCACCAGGCGCGCCGCCGTGTCGTCCATCCGCCGCGTGGTGCAGGACGGGCAGAAACCGCGTCCTTTGCAGGAAAACGCGACCAGCAGCTCATCGCCACACCCTCCGCAGCGCACGCGCGCGAAACCGTGAGCGAGGATTCCGCAGGCGAGGTAGCGCTCGAACTCCGCCTCCACGAACCGGGGCAGGCCCGCGCCCTCGTCAGTGCGCGCCCGCGCTTCCTCGAGGAACGTTCGCAGGTGAGCACGGACGGTGGCGTGCAGCACGGTGCGCTCCGGCTCTCGGCGGCGCCACTTGCCTGTGAGTGGCCGGCGAGCGGCGCCTGCGAACCGCTCGTACGCCGACGCGGGCTCGCCTGCCCCCGAGTGCTCGCCCCCGGCCACGCCGAGCGGCCCTTCCACGAAGCGGGCCACGAGAAAGAGTCCAACTCCAGCGAGTGGTCGGCAGGTCCCTTGTGTGCTTGAGGTAGTGTCGGATTGGGACCTGGAGTATCGAATCGAGACCCGCGCTGCGGTCGAGCGCGCAGGCCGGTCGCAGAAGCGGGCGGGCCCACACCGGCGGCGCGCTGGTTGATGGCCTACGGATGGCAGCTGGCGCGCCTCGGTAGTTTGCTGGGTTGACCTCTCTAGGGCGACGTCACCGTCCGGCCGTCGAAAACGCCAGTCAAAGCGTCCGCGCGCAGGAGGAGTTCCAGGTAGAGATCGACGAGACCGCGTGCACTGAAAAGTCGCGCCATCGCTCCTATTTCAGACTCGCTCGTGTCTCCAGTATGTCTCCAGAATTCAGGTCGACTGACGGACTCTCACGAGGCTTAACGTAGATAACCTGTTTCGACCCAAACCGCCGTCCAGCAAAGCGAATCGGCGAAAAGGCGTGCGCCGTCGCATGTTTGAGTTCATTGCCGAAACAGGGTTCGAATCCCGGCAGGAGGGACGGGGCCACTGAGCCCATTAGGGCCACCCGCGTCGGAATCGCCTCGCTTCAAGGCTCGGTTTCAGCGACGCCAACCGCGAGCGATGAAGTCCACTAAGTCCGTCGGAGCGATGCGGATCGTGTTGCTCACCCGGACCTGGGGCAGCTCACCGCGCTCGCAGAGCTTGTACACGGTCGCGGTGCTGACGCCGAGCCTGGCCGCTGCCTCTCGCACACTGAGCAGGTGGTCCGCGCCTACCGTGATCCCGCGAAAAGTCGGGGACAAGGAGGGGACAAACTTCTTGCGAATCTCTCCATTTCGTTGCGAAGGGTTGGACTGGGTGGGCCCCTCCGTTCCGAGAGAAAACGAAGATTTAGCAGCCGCTGCGAACCGCTGGACGCTCTCGGGATTGGACTCATAACCGATTGGTCCCAGGTTCGAATCCTGGAGGGCCCACTGGGTTTCCCCAGTGGGTGCCCGGACTTAGCGGCGCGTGCTCGAGCGCGCTCACCCGACTCCGGCTGACTTGGTACCAAATAGGCACCAAAACTTTCGCGATCTGAAGCTGCTGCGAGTGGCTCAGTGGACGCCGGCGCGCTGCGTTCGGCGAGCTCGTCCAGTGCGATTCGCATGTCATCCACTTCGAGGTGACCGTAGGTCTCCGTCGTTAGCCGCGGGTCCCGATGGCGCATGATCCGCTGGACGATGGCGTACGGAACTTTGGCCTTGAGCAGAAGTGTCGCGGTCGAGTGGCGCAGCCCGTGGAAGCCAACATCTCGGGGAATTGTTTTGGACCAGAGTGGCAGATTGCACTTCGGGCATCTCTTTGAGGCTGACGCCGCCGCCTCTTCGCGATCGCCGCACTTCCAGACTCGACAGTGCAGAACGTACTTCTCGATCAGCCCGGCTCGGACGAGGGTCCGCTTCACAACTGCTTTGAGATTAGTGTGAGATGAGCGCCGTTTCCCGTCGGCTGCTGGGAAGAGAAGCTCCCGCCGCGCATTCCTTGCGCCCACCTCGGCTGCCACCCATGGGCAACGCGCAAATCTTCGGCTCTCGTCACTCAGCGCCTCGATTACTGGTTCGCGGTTCTCTCGCGAACGAACGCTACGTTTTTCGTCAACTCGCATGAGAAATTCGAGCCCGAACCGAGCTTTTTCGGGCCCGAGCTGCAAGATAGGTCAAGCTTTTAGGCCGGTTACAGCAGGTCGCTGCAAAGGGCATTCGGTCCATAGGTTGCATGACGTCGAGGAATCGACTGGAGAGAAGAATGCGTCATTCCGCCTTAATTGTGGCCATGGTTTGCACGGCTCTGACCAGCTGCGGACGGACCGGCCAACGCGGTACAGACACCGGCAAGGAACTTCGTGAATTCGGCTTCTGCTACATCGGTGGATGCTCCAGCGAGTTGTGCACCAACACCGAAGGTGCCGCATCAATCTGCATCTATAATCGACAGTATGACTGCTATCGGACTGCCATCTGCGAACGCCAGCTGAGTGGGGAGTGCGGTTGGAGGATGACCGAAGAGCTCCAAAAGTGTCTCGAAGGTAACCGGTAGGAGGAGCGGCTGGTCAATTAGATCGACGAAGCCGAAACTGCGGAGCGTTGGAGTCTTCGTCCTCGAAAATGTTCCAGTGCAGCCTCGGCCGACGGCCGGTGGCGATGCCCAACTCCATCGCGAACGACTCGAGCGCGCTGTCGGGTACTTCCTCTCCCCGCTGATACTCATCGAGCAACGCCCGCAGGCGCGCCACGCCGCTGTGCCCAGCAATCCGTTCGCCCATAATTCGGTACACCCAGTCTTGGTAGCTTCGCCGTTGCCGCAGAGCCGAATCCAGCGCCGCTCGCAGCCACGAGTTATCCAGCACGGCCGCCAAATCGATCATCGTCCGAGCCAGATTCGTGACTCGAAACGGCCCGCGTTGGGTGACGTCGTTAGGGAGCTAATCGCGCGATCGCCAGACTCGCACGCCGACGAGCACGCGGACCTCGCGGCCGACCCGAATGGTGACGTGAACCATAGGATCGCGAGGCACGTCCAAGCTCAATCGGCGTGCCGCACTCAGGTGTGAGGGGACTGCGCCCTTGCCTGCTCCGAGAAGGGCCGGCATCTCCCGTTCCTCTGCGTCCGGACTGTCCGGTCCAAGGCTCTTGTCGCTCGATCCTGGGCAACTTGCGGGAGAGTTCGCCGACCTGTTCAAGCACGCCCGAAAGCAGAGCAAGAGATGGCCCAAGAAGCTGCTCATCCCTAGGGAAGATCCGGTCGAGGACATCTTGAAAGGGATCGCGGCGGATTTCGGGATTGTCCCGGAGGTCATCCCGCTGCCCTACCTTGATCCGATCCTAGGTCCGCTCAATGAGAGCTTCGCGCGATTCCGCTCCGGAAAACAGCGGGCTGTTGCTGAATCCGAGGAGCCAGGCGCTCACCGCTTGGCGATGGCCCTGATCCCAGACAGCTACGATCTCTGTCCATGCGCCTCGGGCAGGAAGTACAAGTCTTGTTGCAAGATAATTTTGCACGAGGTCACCGAAGCGATGTGCGCCGTTGAGGACGGGAACTTCGAAGCCGCGGTGAAGTGGTTGGATCAAGCCAGGGAAAAAGTTGGCGAAACCGCCGAGGTGCTCGCCCGGTATGAAATCGCGTACTCGTTGAAATCGGAGACGCGCTACCTCGAATACCTCCACCGGGCGCTCGAGGCGAACCCAAACCACCCGCGAACTCACTACCTCTTCGGGCTCCACCACCGGCAGAACGGTCGGCTCAAAGACGCAGCCGCTTACGAGAAGGCCATCGAGAACTATCCAGTGACCGACAAATTTCATCTCAACGAGACCTGGAACAATCTCGGCGGCGTTTATTTCGATCTTGGTGACTTCGACAAGTCAAAGGGTGCTTGGGAGAAAGCACTCATGTACATGCCTTCCGACACGATGACGAAGACGAACTTGCGAGAGTTCATTTACGACAACCCCGAAGTCCCCGAAGACCTACGCAGGCCGAGCCCGTTCGTGGCGAGGTATCTGTAAGCCGAGCGAGCGTCGCCCAATGAGCATCTCTGGTCCAAACATGCCGCTTTGGTTATTCTTGCCTCATGTCGCGAGTCCTAAAGTGGAACGGCAAAGATGTCCCGCAGGAGCTTCGCTCGCTTCCCGCGGGCCGTTACGTCGTCGAAGCGGTTGATGAGACTCCGACGCTGACTCCCGAAGAGGAAGCGGGTCTCGTGGAGGCACTTCAAGCGATCGACCGGGGAGAGGGCGAGTCAACGCAGAAAGTGCGCCGCGCGATAGGCAGGGCACTGAAGCGTTGAGAATCGTCTTCGCACCGAAGGACCGCGCGGACCTTCAGACGTGCGTGGAGCACATCGCGAAGGATAATCCAAGAGCCGCGGCAGCCTCGCCGACCGAGTGTTCGCGCTCGTCGACCGACTGGCTGCTGGGGAATTCGATGGCCCAGAGCATCGGCTCTACAACGGACAACTGGTACGAAGTTGGCCGGTTCCGCCGTTACGACTCTATTACCAGCGCCTGCCGAAAGAGCTACGAGTCCTTCGCATCTACCACCATGCCCGACGGCCAATTGCTCGCTAAGCCGGATCGATTCTGCCTAGGCAACAAACAATCCCCTCTCACGTTCGTCTCTGAATTCGCAGGAACACCCCGCCGTTGGCTATGAAAATTGCCCTCGCCCCTGCCTGCACCAGCCCTGGTGCGCACGCGTCTCAAAGGCGTTTCGATCCCCATTTCGTGAACAAAGCCAAGTGAGACACAAATGTCGCGCGATTGGTGTGTCAGGCCAAGCGGGCCACGCGCGAAACAGCCGCAATCAGTTGCAGCGCGACCAGACCAGTTCATTGGGCATAGCACTTGCTTCATCCATCTGCAGAGATGGAGCCCAGAGTCTCATCGTGCGCAGCAATCAGGCTGCTGGCATGCGCAATACTTGCGGGGTGCGGCGGTTGCGGTGGGACAACCCTGAAGGACCTCGCGCACAAGAAATTGGTAGCCAGCTCAATGCTGGGCATCACTACCGTTTCGGGTGAAGAAGTAATTCCCTTTGCAGTCTTGCTCCACCACGAGGGCGAATGCCACGCTGTGACTTCAGTGAGCGCCACCGTCAATGGAGTGGCGCTGCGCTGGGAGCCTGGTGGTGGTCCCGTATACTACGCGGAGGGGCAACCCATCGGTTGCCGTGAGCCAGGGGGTTATCTTCCGCTCGGAGCCGAGCTTCCGCCCAGTGCTGACGGACGACACACGGTGCTGCTTTCTGACAGTTCGATGCAAATTGAGGGAGAATTCGGAGACTTCCTAATTCCGGCGAGCGCCTCGCTGCGTTCGCCCACGGGGCGAATCGCTCATCCGCAGGACGAAGTGGTGGTCGAGTTCTCTCCGCCTCCTGGTGTCTTCAACTTTGAAGGACTTCCGCAAGTCAGGGCTGGCTTCCTGTTGGATGCAAGGATCTTGGCCAGCTACGGTGACGTTCGTTTGATGGGCTCAAGCGCAAGCTTTAGGTTGCCGGCCAATGTTGTGGGACAGGGGCACCTCATGGCTTGGTGGGTGTTCGACGTGACTACTGTTCGTTGCCAAGGCGCGGAGAGTTGCACTGGAAGCACGGCTCACGAAGTCGACCTCGGCCCTTTCGAAATCCGCAACTGAGCTCTGCCTTCGGACTGGTCTGTCCAAATATAGTCAGCCGCAGCGGCGCCTTGGGGGATCCGGTTCATGTTACCTGGCTTCGCACCCTGTCCGTACACGCTCGGCGAATGAATCCGCTGATCGGTGGACTGCTCGGGTCCATGCATTGCTACTGAGTCACCGCACAAGCCTCACTCGCTCCGAATTCGTACTCAGCGCTCCCCGTCTCACCCAGGATGACGCTCTGGCTTTGCACCGATTCGAGTTTGCTCGTAGGCAGCGACGGTGATCTCCGTGAATCGGATTGAGTTGCCGATGCGCAGGGTCTCAACACTTCCGCTCTTCGCCAGCGAGTAAATCGTCGCAGTGCACACGGCCCATCGCTGCGCCACGTCCTTGACGGTGAAGAGCTGCCCTATCGGTAAGCTTGGTACCAAATAGGTACCAAAACGATCGGTGATCGATGGATTTACTGGCACTGCCTGGACACCCAGCAGCTCTGCCCTCTCCTGAAATTCCAACGGATTACCACTCGGCAAAACGCGTTGGCATTCAATGGATTGAGCAAATTCCGCGCTCATAACCGATTGGTCCCAGGTTCGAATCCTGGAGGGCCCACTGGGGTTTCGCCTGCGATGCCGAGGACCCCTACTCCGATCCAGGATCACGCGAAATCCCGACGACCACTACACTCAGGGCCACCGTTCCGGAAACCAATGGGCCACGCACCGCGCTATTCGTTTCGCGGCTGCAGGAGCAGCCAATCCAAGCACCATCATGCCCATTGGAACGACGCGCGTCGGGCCGGTTGAAAAACATGAAACTGCCCCAGAATACGAGTCCGAGCACTACCCACACAATCAAGACGGGGATGACGCGCCGCATTTGTACCGTGGCAGTATCCGTCCCGGGACAGGATCGGGGAGAGACACGTCCGATCTCTGAGTCGAATCAAAGACTTGAACGCCAGGGTCAAATTGGCGAAACGGGCCGCCGAAGAGGGCTGGACCGTCAAGATGACCGAAGAGCCGCGCCTAGAATCCTGCCAGCTCGAGCAACGATAGTGACGCGGGACCTCCGCGTTTAACCGGTCTGCCGTAGTTGTAGGGCGTGTCGAATCCCTTGACCGAGTGCCAGATCGCCCGGTTCAGCAGGTCGGCCGGCGCCGAGTCCGGCTCCGAGCTGTCGATCGTCATCGAGAACTCGGCCAGTTCGCGCTGCAAGCCCGTGAGTCCCGCCAGCCCGGGATTCATTTCGTTCAGCGGGATCTGATTCGGCCGCGCGGTGTACGGCGTGAGGTCCGGTCTGCGCGTGAACGAGGTGAACATCGGTTCTGCCGCGAGGTCGAACTGGTTGAGCGGTGCCAACCCCAGGATCTGCTCGATCGTCCGGTACATGTTGATGATCGTGTAGAGGTGGCTGTCGACGACACCATGCCTCGCGTGGGGGCTGATCACGAACCCCACCGTGCGGTGCCCGTCGATGTGATCGAGGCCGTCCTGCGAATCGTCCTCGGTCACGAAGATGGCCGACTCGTGCCAGTACCGGCTCCTGGAGATCGCTTCGACGATCCGGCCGAGCGCCAGGTCGTTGTCCGCGACCATTGCCCGCGGCGTGGGGAAGCCGGGGCTGGTGCCCTCGGTGTGATCGTCGTACAGCAGCAGGATCACCAGGTCGGGAAGGTTCCCATTCTGCTCGAACTGGGCAAACTCCTGCAGGAAGGTGTCGGCGCGAAGCTGATCGGGAACGCGGCTCTCGGCCGCCGGATAGCTCGGATTGTAAATGTCGCGGAGGCCCACGATGACCGCTTGCGGCGCGATGCTGACGAAGTGCGTTCCGTGCTTCCAATCCTCAAAGATGTCCGTCCAGGTCGCGGTCGGCGGTTCGATCGTGTTCAGTCCGCGCTCGCCATACGCGCGCACGGAGAGCCCGCTCGCTTTTGCGTTGTCGTAGATGGCGTCGGTTGGACCGAGCAGCATCGGGCTCTGGTTATTGCGCGCGTTCCCATATTTGTGCACCCAGGTGCTGGGATACGCCTGCAAAACCCAGCGGTGGCCGAGCGCGGACTGATCTCCCGGCCCGTAGTAGTTGTCGAGCAGCACGAACTGCTCCGCAAGCGCGTGGTGGTTCGGCGACACGTCGCGCCCGAACAGCACGAGCGACGGATCGCCGTGCCCCTGCGTCATGTCTCCGAACACCTGGTCATAGGTGCGGTTCTCCTTGATGATGTAGAAGACGTGCCTGATCGGGGAGGCCTGCCCGAGGTGCATCGGGATCGGGCTCGCGCCTGGCGCGTCGCCGTCGTCGTCCCGCTGGTCGTCGCCGAGCGCGGGCAACCTCCGGTTGTTCCTGCGCACCTGACGGGTGAAGTGCTCCAACTCGCGGCGGCCGGGCACTTCCAGGATCGACACGACTCCCTTCCGGTCCTGGTAGCTCCGCCCCCCGTCGGGCGGGTCGGTCGGAGCGATTGATCCAAATCCATAGCCGCTCGCGATGAAGAGCCGCCGTCCGCCCGCGTCCAGCGCCACGGCGGTCGGATACCATCCGGTGGGAATCAGGCCGCGGACTGCACTGCCCTCGTCCCCTTGCTTATCGCGATCGCCGTCCTCGTCGCGTTCCGCCGCCTTCGCATCGGCCTCAACGACGGCGACGGCGTTCTCCGCCGCATTGGCGACGAACAACGTCCTTCCGTCCGAGCTGACGGCCACGGCGTTCGGCGCGCTGCCCAGCACGGGTACGCGCCCCTCGTGAGTCCGACCGACGTGAAGAGTGTTCGTCAGGGTGTCCGTTGCCGTATCGATGACCGAGACCGTGTCGCTGTTCGCATTCGTGACGTACACGCGATTGCCGTCGGGGCCGAGGGCCATTCCGGTCGGATGGAGTCCCACGTCGATCGTCCTCACGACGAGGTTCCGGCTCGTATCGATCACCGAGATCGTCCCGCTGACCGGAATTCCGGTTCGCCTGTCGACCACGACCGGGAACATTCCGTCGGTGAAATCGTCGGGGCCTGGGATCTTGCCACCCCAGTTGCTGACGTACACCTTCGAGCCGTCGGCCGACGCCAAGACCGTGTAGGGGAAAGTTCCGACGGGAATCCGGCTGACGATCTCGCGCGTCGCAGTGTCGATCACCGCGGAGAAGATCTTGACGTCGTTGCTCGCCCCGCCGCCCACGTAGATCCTGTCC
>DAIQBK010000001.1:114522-119772 GCA_036781205.1 Myxococcaceae bacterium | reverse complement strand
CGCGGAGAAGATCTTGACGTCGTTGCTCGCCCCGCCGCCCACGTAGATCCTGTCCCCCGCCGGGCTAAACGCTATCCCCACGAAGCTGTTGGCGATCGGGATCGTCTGCAGCAGCGCCCTCGCATTCACATCAATGATGTGCAGCGCTCGCGGGTTGAAGTTGCTGCCCGTCACGACGGCGAGCAGGTTGCCAGCAGGGTTCAGCACCATCCCGAGGGGCCGATCGTTGACCTCGATGTGCTCGCCGGCCGGCGTCAGCGCCTGCCCGGTCGGTATCAGTATTATTCCGTTGGGCTGCACCCCTACGACTACGAAGTGCCGGCCGGCGAAACCCGCGGCCGTCGCCAATGCCAAGAGGGAGAACCACCGCATCATTCGTGTAGAGAATCTGGGGCGCGTCTGCAAAAGCCTCCATGGCGCAACCGCTACGCCACGCAAATCGCAAACTCCAGCCACCGCACGGCTGCGGTTCAGAAGCCGTAGGCGATCGCTGGAGCCTCCCTTCGTGCCGTCCGGCGCTTCCTGGACGGTGAAACCGGGCACAGCCTAATCCCCCGGCGCGATGGAGTGATGCAACGATGTCGTAAAGGAATTGGTAGTGTTCCCAGCGTCACTTCAGGACTGGCCGCAGATCCTCGAGCTTGTCGAAGAGATGCCAGATGTAGTCGTCAGTGCCTTTCACGCGATGCGGATGCAGATCGGCAAGCCTCGGATCGTTGCAATAGCTGTCGAAGGCCTCCTTCGAGGCCCATTCGACGAGGATGAGGATCGAGCGCGGCTCGAGCTGGCCCGCCGCGCTCTCGCGGAACCGGCCGAGCGCGAGGACCCGGCCACCGTGGGCCTGCACCTCTTTGGCCGATCTTCGCGAATAGGCCAGATATTCTTCCTTGTTCGTGATGTTGAACAGGTTGAGGGCGTAAACGGGGCTGCTCATTGAATCCTCCGCATCCCATGAGCCGATGTGAATCTCAATCGTAAACCAGCACCCACCTGCATCTCCTCAAGAAATCGCGTGGCTCACCGGGAGTGGCAGCTCACCGTGCGGATCCTGACGAGAAGCGCGACGCGAGACTGCTGATGGACAAAGCGTGGACAGATCTGGCCATCCTGCTCCATCGCAAGGGTTCGTCCCCGAGTGCACCGCCGCGGCGTCCGTAACGTTCCACTGCCAGCGCAGTCTCCACTAGGGGTTTGAAAGGGCGGATCGATCAGGAGCTGCCCAAAATACCCGAGGACATATGGAGCTCATGAGAATTCGCCTCACCACCCTAGCAGTGCTCGCCATTGCCCCAATACTGGCCAACTGCGCGCACACGCAGACCGAGGATGTGGCCAGTGCGCAGCCGCTGCCGACCCAGGCCGCGCAGCAAACGACTGCACCGCAAGAGACGACTGCACAGTTGAAGCAGCTCGTGGCACCGATCGCCTTGTACCCAGACTCGTTGGTTGGGCAGATTCTGGCAGCGTCGACGTATCCAACCGAAATTGTCGAAGCAGAGCGATGGATGCATCAACACCCCGACTTAAAGGGAGAGCAATTGGGCCAGGAGGTAGATAAGCAATCCTGGGATCCAAGCGTAAAGGCTCTCACGCAATTTCCTTCAGTCCTTGCAAACATGGACCAGAATCTTTCCTGGACCTCACAGCTAGGGGACGCCTACGTCAACCAAGAGCAGGACGTACTCAACGCTGTTCAGGTGATGCGTCAGGAAGCGCAGAAGGCGGGAAACTTGAAGAGCACGCCGCAGCAGACGGTAACGACTCAGGGACAGGAAATCGTCATTCAACCGGCGAACCCTCAGGTCGTTTACGTGCCGGTATACGATCCTTGGTTGGTGTATGGGCCGCCCCTCGCGATCTATCCCGGCTGGGCTCCGTATGGAGGGCTCTACGCTGTCGGTCCCGGAATTTCGTTTGGGTTAGGCTTTGGGATCGGCGTCTTCGGCGGCTTCGGCTGGGGATGGCACCACTGGGACACCGATTGGCACCGCCACAACATCATCTACAACCACAATACCTATATTTCCCACAGTAGGACTTTCGAGAATCGCAACAACTTCCATGGCGGCGGAGGCTTTCGCGGCGGCGGAGGCATTCACGGCGGCGAAGGGTTCCATGGCGGAGGCGTTGCCGGCGGCGGAGGGTTTCACGGCGGCGGCGCTGGCAGGGGCATCGGCGGGGGCGGCGCTGCCGGGGCGGCACCACACATGCAGCCCGGTACGCAGTCGGGAGCCTTCAGCGGTTTTAACCACGGCGGCACGGCCAGGGGCTTCTCCTCCCGCGGACAGTCGAGCTTCGGAGGTGGCGGAGGAGGGTTCCATGGCGGCGGCGGAGGGTTCCGCGGCGGCGGCGGAGGGCACGGTGGTGGAGGTCACAGGTGATGGGAACCGGTAACGACAACGCGAACGGCCGATACGGAGAAGAAAACATGCCCGGTATGAATATCAGGTTCGAAACATATCTTGGACGAAAGCAAGTCACAGCGGTTGCGTTCGCTATATTCGCGCCTCTGCTGGCGGGGTTCCCTGGAGCTGCTCTGGCTCAGGCGTCGCACCAGAAGACCTTTGCGTCTGCCGAAGAAGCAACCCGCGCTCTTGTTGTGGCCGTCCAAAGTAACGATGAGCGTGCGATCACAAAGATCCTCGGAGCGGGGAAAGAGCTCAGCTCCTTGGATGACGAATTGGAGAACAAGGCCGAACGCGAGTTGTTCATTCAGAAATATCGTCAGATGCATCGCTTGGTCGGAGAGCCCGACGGAAACACTGTTTTGTATATCGGCGCGGAGAACTGGCCCTTCCCAGTTCCGCTCGTTTCAACGAATGATGCCTGGCGCTTCGACTCAAGGGCCGGTGCGATGGAAGTCTTGTTTCGGCGAATCGGCGAGAACGAAGCTACCGCGATTTACGTCTGTCACTCGCTCGCCCTGGCGGAAAGGCAGCCGGAAGGCGCCGACTCCGTCGGTCAGTACCCCCAGGGAGCGCAAGGCTCCATCCGCACGCTGCTGGCAAGTACGAGCAACAGCCGTCCGACCAGCCAGAACAAAACCCGGGTTTCTTTCCACGGCTACTATTTTCGTATTCTGACCAAGCAAGGCAAAAATGCGTCCGCGGCGAAGAGCGACACCTCCGACGGCAAGATGAGCAACGAGGTCGCCTTCGTCGCCTATCCCATCGAGTATCGTTCATCCGGGGTGATGACGTTCATCGTCAACCAAGATGACGCTGTGTATGAAAAGGACCTCGGGCCCAAGACGGCGAAGCTGGCGAGAGCGATAACCGAGTACAATCCGGACTCGACCTGGAAGCCGGCAGAATAGCGGCCACACCGTCTTTGCCAGCTCGTACGGTAACTTCAGCGCCGGATCTTCACTCGTCGAGATCGATGAATGCGGGCCGTTTTCGGGGCGGGGGCTCGTTTTTCGGCGGGAGCGCGCCTCGCGGCGTGGCCCCGGGCAGAGCAGGGATCAGCTCTCCCGGTGGAAGCGGATAGCCAATGGCATCTCCCCGCGACGCCAGCAAAAGACCGAGCACCCGTCCGAGAACCAACAGCGCGTACAGCATCAGGGCGTCGAAGAAGGGACCAAAGGGACCGAGCTCGTTCTGTCGCGCGAAGGCGGCCGAGCGCTGCCAGGCGTGAGCGAGCAATCCGACCAGGAAAAACACCCCCGCGAGGATCGCATAGTCCTGCCCCAGCGCTCGAACCCGTTGCCAAATCTGCGCCGGGGAGAAGGCGGATGCCAAGGAGCTCTCCACCGCAAGGCCTAAGAGCACGGAGGGGGCGGTGGCGCAAACCATCACCATCAGCCACGGCCCGCTGATTCCCAACGCCCACCAGACCGCGGCGAGCAAGGCGGTGGCGGCCGAGGCCCCGGCGGCCGGCTTTACCACGTGCTGCATCGCTTCCGTCGGCACTTGGGCGCCGCCGTGAGCAGATGCGCGCAAGGTGGAGAAGAACGTCGCCCAGAACAGCGGCGCGATCGCCGCGAAAACCCAGCCCGCCCGGGCCCACCCCTCCGCGTGACGGAAGGCCCAAAATAAGGCCCACATGGCGACCCCCGAGCCCAAGGTGAACGGCCCCACCGGTAGGCTTAAGGCCCCGACCAAGCGGCGCGGAAAACTCTGGAGCGCGCCAGGAACCATCAGCTCGCGGGTGGCGCCTCGGCAAAGGGAGCAGCTGACGTAGTGCGTGTTTCCGAGAACTCCCCCCTCGGCGCAGTCTGGGCAGAGCAGATTGCCGCAACCGATGCACTCCCAGGCGGCGGGCGACGCGGGATGGCGAGAGCACCAATAGGGATTTGCGCCCGCGGGCATCCCTCGATGCTACTGACAAACTGGTAGGCGGAACAAACGAGCGCCCAAACCGGATACCATCTGGCGCCGATCAGTCCATGCCACCAACCGGCGCCACGATTGATTTAAATGTGGGGTGGCGAGAGGAATGAGGTGGCACGGACTTCTTACACCGCACCTTCGTGCTTCGATGAGGACCAAGCCACAATAGACTGGATTAGGCACCCTGCTCTTCGGCAACGCAAAAGGTTTGCAGTCGATCCACCCAGCGCTATTTCTCCTCTGAGTCGTCGTCGATCAGGAGAATTCCTGCCACCGTCGCCTCGCGCCCCCAGCCAAAGTCTCACTCGCTCCTCGTCCCAGAAGTTGCGAGCCTATGAAATGGAAAACGACTCGATCTATTTGCCCACCATGTCGTCCAGCCGGAAAAACTGTCGCCTTAGCATTAGCGTTGCCCGTCGAATCTGCCGTCCGGCCCACGCGATGAGGCCCAGGAGTGCCGATTCTTCCTCCGGCGATATAGAGCCTTTTCTCACGTGATAGGCTACACGCCGCGCGATGTCCCGGTACGAAAAGATCAGCGATTCGGTCTCTTTGAGGGGTTGAAGGCTGTCGTCCGTGTCGACCAGGGCGAGCCTGGCGGCCAGATCTTTGAAGCGGCAAATAAACTCCTCAGCGTCCAGTACACTCTTATCCAGTTCGGCAGATAGATGATCGAGCGAGACTGTTTCATCGAGCATTTCGGAAACTCGCTCGAGCGTATTTAAGGATGCACACAGACCGATGCAAGCTTCGATCTGAGTCGAGCCGCTGGACCGGTGTCGAGTTTTTGACACGGCTTGGAACTCACGCGGCGTAGAAGGTGGTTCTTTGGTGAAAGGACGGTGGTCCGTACGCCTTGATCACTGTGACAACCTACTCGACCGAGCGAGAACCAGTGTCGCTAGGCTAACTCATGCCG
>DAIQBK010000001.1:0-114422 GCA_036781205.1 Myxococcaceae bacterium | reverse complement strand
TGTGACAACCTACTCGACCGAGCGAGAACCAGTGTCGCTAGGCTAACTCATGCCGCGTTGCTGCAGACTTTGCTGACCGTTGCCACCAGGTCTTCCAGATGGAACGGTTTTATCAGGTAGGCCGAGGCGGAGACCTGGGATGCTTCTTCCATCACGTTCTGAGCTCGTTCTTGATTGATCCGTCAGCGGAGGCGCTGGAACAGCCACGCCCTCGCCAGGGCCCAGTCGCGCTGCACGGTGGTTCGGGAGACGCCGAGAGCGTCAGCTGTTTCGTCAATCGAGCGTGATCTGGAGATCGATCACCAGCACGCGGGGCAGCCTCGGCCTTCGACAGCAGCATCTTTCGATCACCGCGTGACGCGTGCCCTGCTCGACGTCGTTCGAGGCGTGCGACGGGCCGCACGAGCTCGTCTACAACGGTACCGACTCCGGAGGTGAAATAGCAGGCCGGTTTGAAGCGTACCCCCATATCTTATGCGCCAGAAGTCAGAGGAGGGATGATGAATTCAACCAAGAAGACGGCAAGACTCGCAGGATTGCTGTACGTATTGGTGTCCATACCCGGTGCCTTTAGCCTCTTGTATGTTCCTTCTCACTTTGTCGTGTCCGGCGATGCCACGGCTACCGCCAACAAGATCGCGGCTTCTGAATTTGTTTTCCGCATCTGCATCGTGGCCGAACTGACCGGGTTTATCGGATTTATCTTCGTGGTCAGGGCCCTGTACCTGTTGCTCTCTGGGGTCAACAAGACGCACGCTTCGCTCATGCTAACCCTAATGCTCGTTTCTATCCCCATCTCATTGCTGAATGTCCTGAACGAGATCGCCGCCCTGACACTCGTCCGCGGTGCGGATTTTCTGTCGGTATTGGACAAACCCCAGAGAGACGCGATGGCCATGCTGTTCCTCGATCTGCATCACTATGGAGTTGTTGTCCCGCAGATCTTTTGGGGTCTTTGGCTCGTTCCGTTTGGGATCCTTGTATTCAGATCGGGTTTCCTGCCACGAATTCTAGGCGTTTTACTAATCATCGCGTGTTTCGGGTATGTCGCTGACAGCGTTACTCCACTACTCTTCCCACGTTACGTGCATATCGTTTCCAGGTTTGCGAGCAAGCTGACTCTCGGGGAGTTGCCGATCATCTTCTGGCTTTTGATCATGGGTGCAAAGGATCAGCCGCTAGCAGTTCCAGTCTAATCGTCCCGGGGCTAGACGCGCGCAGTGAAGGCGAATACACACGGGCTCTCGATGAGGACCACGTTCCTGCGCAAGCTCGCTGCGGTGATGCTGCTCCTCGCCCCCAGCGGCGCCTGGGCGGAGACCGCCGAGATCCGCATCGCCGAACAGTACGGCCTCGCCTTCCTGCCGCTGATGATCATGCGCGACCAGAAGTTGGTCGAGAAGCACGCGGCCAAGGCCGGACTGGCCAAGCTCGAAGTGGTCTGGTCGAGACTCGGCGCCGTCAACGCAATCAACGACGCGCTGCTCGGCGGCAAGCTCGACTTCGCCGCCGGCGGCGTTCCATCGCTCGTCATGCTCTGGGCAAAGACCAAGGGCACGCCCGCCGCGGTACGCGGGGTAGTCGCGCTCGGCGACATTCCCAACGAGCTTGTCGTCTCAGGGCCAAAGGTGAAGTCCATCCGTGACTTCGGCCCGCAGGACAAGATCGCCGTTACCGCAGTGAAGATCTCGAACCAGGCGATCGCACTGCAAATGGCCGCTGCCCGCGAGTTCGGCGACTCCGCCTACGAGAAGCTCGACCCGCTTACCATCGGGATGGCCCACCCGGACGCGGCGATCGCGCTCCTCTCCGGCAAGGGCGGGATCACCGCCCACTTTTCCTCGCCTCCCTTCATGGAGCGGGAGACCGCAAAGCCGCCGCTGCATTCCATCCTCTCCACCTACGACGTGCTCGGCGGGCCCGCGACGCTGAACGTGATTTGGACGCGCGTGAGCTTCCACGATGAGAACCCGAAGAACTACCGGGCCTTCGTCGAGGCGCTGGAGGAGGCCGTCAACATCCTCAACCGGGACAAGCGGGCAGCGGCGGCCACCTACCAGCGGATGGCGGGCGGCTCCGAGGGCGTTGAGGAGATCCTCGCGATTCTCGAGGATCCACGCATCGTCTTCACCCTCACGCCCCACCGGGTGCAGCGGACCGCCGACTTCATGTACCGCGTCGGTCGCATCAAAAGCAGGCCGGCGAGCTGGAAGGACTTGTTCTTCGAGGATGCCCACCGCCGCGAGGGCGGAAGCTGACCTGACGGTAGACGTTGGCTGCCACCGTCGTTGGCGTTTCGCCTGGGAAGTTGTTCCGCGCCAGACAACGCCCACGGACGATCCGGGGAAGTCCGCACCACGGGCGCACCAAAGTTGTCGCCAACCGCCAGCGGAATCACCTCTGCACTGGGTTCGTCGGGGCGGTTCTAGCGAAACTAAGCGCTACCGCAGCAGCTGCAGCGAGAGCGCTACCGGTATTGCCGCGGCGAAGACCACTGCCGCAGCCACCGTTGACGAAATCTTCGCCTGCTCGCGATTCCAGATCAGCCCAGCGCAGACTGCGATAGCGGTCCAGACGAGGGTCCGCACGTAATGCGCGTGCAGGGCGATCAAGTTCAGCTGTAGAACCAGGCCGAGTGACGATGCCACGACAGCGCCGATGGCGAACCGACGGTCGCCGCGGTTCTGGTAAAGAAGGTACCCCGATCCTGCCACTGTCACGAGAATCAAAAAAAGCCGCAGCTTCATCTTGCAACCTCCATGGGTGACGATATCCGAGAGGCGCGGCTGGACAAGAGGCAATGGTCAGCACACGTATGCGCATGTATCGTGTCCAGAGGTGTGCTCATTCCGGGTAGGATAGGAGCGATGAAAGGCGCGTTGGGTAGGACCGGAGCGCTTCAAGCATGCTGCGCTCGACCGTCGCCGTGCGCTCCTGAATCCTGCGCAGCATTCCTTCCTAAGGGCGATTGCTCGAAGAAGCGTCTGCGTTGCCGAGGACTCCCGCTCCGATCCAGGATTACGCGAATCCCGACGACTGCAACACTCAGGGCCACCCTTCCGGAAACCAATGGGCCACGCACGGCGCTATTCGTTTCGCTTCTACATCCACATTTCGACGTTATCGATCGCGTTGGGCCAGGGGCCCGAGTCGTCGTAGACGTTAATCCGCCCAATCGGTTGGTCGCACCAGACACCGAAAAAGGCCGTTTCGGGCTCGGGGCCTGGCGGCCCAGGGAACTCGAACAGCCCGATAGTCTGGTTCAGCCCGTCATAGATGCTGACGTGCCAGCCGGCCCGAAGAAAGAACCAGGACAGCTCGAGGCCGACGCCGCTGGACTGAGGAGCGGGGAAGACCAGGTCCAAGCTCGCCTGGATGAATTTGATGAAGAGATCCCCACCTACCTTCTTGCTCGTCGCGCCGAAGAAACCTTGACCGATGACGTAGAGGGCGAAGTCGCTTCCCGAAGGGTTGAGGTCGGGCGGGTTGGGTCCCGGGGTTACGTTGTCCCAAATGACAAGGTTCTGCTGCTCAAGCCCACTGGGGAAACCGAAGCCGGTCACCGTGTTTGGGTTCCGATCTAGCGGAGCCGGCAGATTTTGTTTCCCCCCTGGGGGGATGTTCGACTCTTCGAACGTCTCGACGCCCTGCAGCTGCTTGCCCTCGGCCTGGTTGAAGGCTTCGAATTCGGCCTGGTTGTAGAACGGCGTGCACGCGGCCCGGGCGAAACCCGCGGGTGCGGCGACGGCGAGGACCACGACGCAAAGTACTATCGTACGCATGTTGTTACCCCCTTGATAGCGTCGTAAACGGCCTAGGTTGACAACTCGCCCGTTGTCAAGAGCTGACCATTTGATTGATCCGAAGCGCATTGGAGCCGCTGGCAGTGTTGAAGGTGCCGGTGGTGTTGAAAAAGAGCGAACTGCCCCCGGTCGCGATGTTCTCAGTGCCCGAGGTGTTGCTGAAAAGCGCATTTCGCCCGAAAGGCAGTGCGATATCTGGTAGCCCCATGGCATCCGCCGAAGAGCGAAACCTGAGTTGCCCTTACTGTGGGGAGCAAGTGGAAATTTCTGTAGAAGAGACTGGACCTGCGTCTGAGCAATACGTGGAGGACTGTCCCATCTGCTGCCGGCCCTGGGACGTTCGAGTGTCGCGGGGAACCGAGGGAGAGTCCGACGTCGTGCTCCTAAGGAATGATGACTGAAACCTAACTTGGCCAGGGGGGCCGTGCTTCCGGGACCTCGGCTAACCGAGAAGGAGAGAAGCGCTGGGCCGTTCGGTGGCTCCGCGAAACTGCCGTTTCGATGTTCAGCAGTCGCGCAGGATCCTCTGTGATGTCAGGTGGGTTGAGCACGGCAGATCAACAGGCCGAACGAAGAAATACATTCTCACTGAGGTTCAAATCTGACCCACGAAAACACGTGCAACAGGCGACGGGGCTATTCTCCCGGTGTCGTTTGACCGCTCCTCGGAGCTGGCCAGAGAATTGCGCATGCTCGAGAGATTCCTTCCGGCGACCATTTCACTGGCGCTGGTGGCCGTCGGTACAACGGGTTGCAAACCGTCGTTGAACTATTCGGGAGACCCGGATGGCGGCGGCAACACGGGAATTGATGCCGGTGTCTCCGTTCTCGAGCACCACAACCATCCCTCGCGAGACGGTGTGTATGTCGAATCCGCTCTCACCAGGACCGCTGCCGGAGGAATGCATCTAGATCCTGCATTCAACGCAACAATCCAAGGACCCACATACGCACAGCCGTTGTTCCTCGACAACGGCCCCGGCAGGCAAGATCTCATTTTCGCCGCAACCGAACAGAACATCGTCTACGCGTTGGATGCGGCAACCGGTTCCGTCGTTTGGCAGCGAAATCTTGGAGCGCCCGTCCCACTCGCACACCTCCCCTGCGGCAACATCAATCTGCTCGGAATCACCGGGACTCCCGTCATCGACCTAGAAACACGGACACTCTTTGTCGATGCAATGACAACGCCCGACCAGGGCGTGACCAAGAAACATCTCGTGTTTGGACTTTCGATCGATGACTCGAGCATTCGCCCGGGCTGGCCGGTGGATGTTTCGGCGGTTGTCACTTCGCCAGTGCAATTCGATTCCGCTGTGCAAAACCAACGTGGGGCTCTCGCGTTACTCAACCGAACGCTGTACGTCCCCTATGGTGGCCTCTGGGGTGACTGCGGGACTTACCACGGGTGGGTGCTCGGTATGCCGCTCGCGAATCCCTCCTCCGTCGGAGCGTGGCACACTCGGGCGCGGGGCGGTGGCGTCTGGGGGCCGAGCGGAGTCGCGTCGGATGGAAGCTCCTTGTTCATTGCCACCGGGAACACTTCCGGGACAACGATTTGGCAAGACGGTGAAGCCATTCTCAAGTTGGGTCCCGGCCCGGTCTTCAACGTGCAGCCCGCCAGTTACTTCACGCCCAACGACTGGAAATACCTGGATGACACCGACCTGGATTTGGGAGGAGTTGCACCTGTCTTGTTCACGTTGCCCGGCCCGGTTCCAGCAAGCTTCGTCGTGGCCCTCGGTAAGAACAGGAACGCCTATCTGCTCGATCCGAACAATCTCGGTGGCCAGAGCGCGGGGGGACTCTTCAGCGCCACGGTGACAACGGATGAAATCATCACTGCGGCGGCGGCTTACACGACACTGCAGGGAAGCTACGTGGTGTTCAAAGGTCGAGGAACGAATTGCCCAGGCGCCTCGGCAGGAGACCTTGTCGCAATCAGGGTGAGCAGTAGCCCTCCGTCATTTATCACTGCGTGGTGCGCCACCCAGAATGGAGCCGGGGCTCCGATCGTCACCACGACCGACGGGCGGGCGAATACCATCGTGTGGTCAGTGGGGGCGGAAGGCGACAATCGTTTGCGAGGCTTTGACGGCGACACAGGGCAAGTGGTCTTCGCAGGTGGAGGTGCTTCCGAGGCGATGGGTAACGTCCGACGATTCCAGACCCCCATCGTGGCAAAGGGCCGAATCTTCGTCGCCGCCGATAATCGCATTTACGCCTTCAGGCCGTAACGGGCAGCACCGGTGAACTGGCCCTCCGGCTGCAGCCCGATGATAGAAAACTGCCCTACTTCTCGTTTCTACGTTCTGGGAGCCGGAGTCCCAAAAACGAAGACCGAGGAGATTCGATGAGATCAAAGCTCGCAATGAAGACGTTTGTTGTTGTCCTGGCCAGCATCGCGCACTCAGCGTGGGCCGAAGAGGAATGCTCGCTCAGCACCCTCAATGGGGACTATCTGATGACCGGCAGGGCAATCGGGTTTGAAGGTTATGAGGCTCGCATTATCGTCGGCGTGCTGATGGTTGATGGAAAAGGCGGTTTATCAACAAGGGAAACCCAGAGCAGGAACGGCGAGATCACCCGGTCTGTCTTTAACGGAACTTACACTTTGGAGGCCGATTGCACGGGCATAATGACATCAGGAGTAGGGCACTGGGATTTCGTGCTGACCAAAGACGGGGGAGAGGGTGTCTTTATCCGAACCGACCCTGGAACCCAGGTCACCCGAACAATCAAGAGGCGGTAACGTAGATCCATCAAGGGTGCGGGGTTGCTCCCAGCGCTGCGAACGGTCCGTCCGCATAGACAATCGATCCATCGACGACGGTCAACAGGGAGGTTGTCGCTGGCAACGCCTCCAACGGCGCGGTCAGAATGTCCTGCGACAGCACCGCCAGATCGGCGGCCATGCCGCGGATGATCCTTCCCTTGTGCGCTTCCTCGCGCTCCGCATAGGCACCGCCTGCGGTGTACGCTGTCAACGCCTGCTCACGTGTGATGGCCTGATCGGGACGTCGCGGATAGCTCACTGCAATCATGATGTTGAGAAACGGGCTGGCGGTGTCATCAGCATTGTTCGAGTCGGAAGACAACGCCAACGGAATGCCGGCAGCGAGCAGACTCCGCAGCGGCGTGAACTGATCCGCCCGGACGCCCAAGCGCGCGTCCTGAATCAATTGGCCGCCTTCGACCTTCAGCCCCTTCGCATGAATGGGCTGCTGGTCGAGCACGGCTCCGAGCGCCGCCACGCGTGTGAGCCGCTCGCCAAAGATTCCATCGCCATGCTCGATGCGCACGCGGACGCTCCGCCAGCGCGTGGCCGGCGCCAGCTCGCCCATGATCCGGATCAGCAGGTCCGCCTCGGCGTCACCGACGGTGTGCAGCGCCACTTGGTGTCGCCTCGTGAGCGCGCCGGAGAGAATCTCGCGCAATTGCGTCTCGGAATAGTTCGAGTGGCCCCGCCATCCTGGCCGATCGGTGTAATCCTCGAGCAGGAACGCACCGCGCTCCAGCGGGCTGCCGTCGAGAATCCATTTTAGTCCGCCCAACCGCGTGCGCGGGGGCCAGACGCCCCCATCGGTGTCGACTTCACGCCATGCATCCGCAATCGCGACTTGCGGCAATGCCCAGGCGTAGACGGTCCACTTGATCGGCAGATTGCCGCGCTCCAGCGCCGCGCGCACCGACATGAGCGGCAATTCGTCTGCCATGTGATGCACCGTCGTTACACCCCAGCGCGCATACGCGGCGGCGCCCTGGCGCAGGGTCTTCGCTTCCAGGCTCGCACCCGGATCGGCCGGCATGGCGCGCCGGCTCACGATCGTTACCGCCGCTTCGTCGGCTTGGCCGTTGAGCCGGCCCGATGCGTCTCGTCCCCAGTGGCCGCCGATCGGATCGGCGATGCCGTCAGTGATGCCAAGCGCTTCGAGCGCGCGCGAGTTCAGCAGCATCGCGTGGAAGCTAAAACCTACCAACATGACCGGATTGTTGGGCGCGACGGCATCGAGCGCATGACGCCAGTTCCGCGGATCGTTGAACACGGCATCGGTCATGCCCCAGATCCAGCCTGGACCCGCCCGGGCGACCTTCGCCACACCGGCCAAAGTCTCATTCGTGTCCGGCCCAGGGTACGGAAAATCTGGCAGCGTGATGGGGCGCCCGGGCAGTGGCATGTCGAAGTGCGCGTGGGCCTCGATCAGCCCCGGCGTCACGAGTCGCCCGCCGACATCGACGATGCGTATCGCCGGGCTGACCAAACGGCGCACCTCCGCGGTCGTTCCGATCGCGGTGAAGCGCCCCTCCTCGATCGCGAGCGCTTCGGCATACGGGTGTGCGGGGTCCGCCGTGAAGATTTTGGCATTGACCAGAACGAGAGCGGGTGCGGGCGTGAGCTCCGATCTGGCGGTCGGCACCGTGGCGCCACGGCTGCACACCGTGGAGAGCGTTGCGAACGGCACGATTATCCAACGCACAGCGCGGCCCTTGTAGCATGGCTCTAGCCCGAGAAGCTGGGCTTGCGGGGCGTGCGCGGAGTAGAACGCGCGGATGGGCTTCGACGCGCTGCTCGCACGGATGCACGAGCTGAAGGATCTCTCCGGGCTCATCGGCCTGGCGACGTGGGATGAGCAGACGTATCTGCCGCCGAAAGGCGAGGACGCCCGGTCCCATCAGCTCGCGGCGATCCAGGGCCTCTTCCACGAGCGACTGGTGGACCCCGCGCTGGGTGAACTACTCGAGCGCTCCAAACTGGGACCGCTCGAGGACGATCAGCGCGCGATGGTGCGGGTGCTCTCGCGCGAGCGGGACCGGTCGGTGAGGGTGCCGCAGAGCCTGGTGTGCGCACTGGCCGAGGCGCAGTCGCGCGGACTCTCGGCGTGGCGGGCCGCCCGACGGGCGAGATCGTTCGCATTGTTCGCTCCGGCCTTGAAGACGCTGCTCGAGCTGCGTCGGCAGCAGGCCGACGCGATCGGCCACTCGGGCGAGCGATACGACGCGCTGCTCGACGGCTACGAGCCGGGGATGACGGTGGCGCGGCTGACCCCGGTGTTCGCGCGGCTGAAGGAGCGTCTCGTGCCGATGGTGCGCGCGCTGGCGAGCGCCCGGCACCCCGAGGACGTGCTCTCGGGGCGGCGCTTCGAGGCCGGTGCGCAGTGGCGGTTCGCCCTACGGCTGCTCGAGGAGATGGGCTTCGACTTCGGTGCCGGCCGGCTGGACCAGAGCATTCACCCGTTCAGCGGCGGAACCCACCCGCGTGACGTGCGGCTCACCACCCGGATCGACGAGGGTCAGCTCTCGCCAGCGGTGTTCGCGTCGATCCACGAGGGCGGGCACGGGCTGTACGAGCAGGGCTTCTCCGAGGCGCACTACCGCACCCCGCTCGCCGCCGCACCCTCGGCGGGGCTCCACGAGTCGCAATCGCGGCTGTGGGAGAACCTCATCGGTCGAAGCCGACCATTCTGGCGGAGATTCTTCCCGGTGCTGCAGCAACACTTTCCGCAGAGCCTGGGCGACGTCTCCGCCGAGGGCTTCTATGGGGCGATCAACCGAGTCGGGCCCTCGCTGATCCGCGGCTTTGCCGACGAGGTGACCTACAACCTGCACATCGTGCTCCGGTACGAGATCGAGCTGCTGTTGATCCACGATCAGCTCCCGCTCGAGGAGCTGCCACGCGAGTGGAACCGGCGAATGACGGAGCTGCTCGGGGTGACACCGCCGCACGACACCGACGGAGTCCTGCAGGACATTCACTGGTCCACGGGTGACTTCGGCTACTTCCCGACGTACACGCTGGGCAATCTCTACTCGGCGAGCCTGTTCGCTGCGCTCCGGCGCGAGGTGACCGATCTCGACGAGCGGATCGAGCGCGGAGAGCTGAAGGTCGTCACACACTGGCTACGCGAGAAGATCCACTCGCACGGTTCGCGCTACGACGCCGAGGAACTGGTCGAGCGCGTCTGCGGCCACGGCCTGCGAGACGACGACTTCATCGGATATGTGAAAACGAAATATTCCGAGCTGTGTCGCATCGCCCTCTAGCCGCCCCAGCATCTATGTCTTCTACTAATCAGAATCGCCTCACGCGATCGCTTAGCGCATCGAACTCGGAGTACGACTTCTTTACCTTCGGGCCCAAGGTTTCCTATGGCGCTACGAGAATCTCCGTTGCTGGATCTCCTCAGATTTAATCGGGCCGAAGGCACGATTCGGTGGAAGCATCGAAGAATGCTGCTGCTTGATGCGGACGCAATGGGGCTCCTCCGCCGTGAATTGATTGTACGCTAGGGTTGGCGGCGACGAAGAGAATTCTCACGCGTTTTGGATACTTTTGCGGATACCGGGATGCTCTAACTTCAAAGGAACTGCTCCAGTGGAAGGACGAGCACGAGCTGTGGGAACTGGGTCCATGGCTGCTCGCGCAAGAAGGGATCCAAGTCGTCCGAGTACTGCACTCCAGAATCGATGCAGCAAATTCCGGCAGGTAATTGCCGATGTTGCGCGTGTCGCTCCGACCAATACAACGGTGCTGATTTGTGGTGAAACAGGTACCGGCAAAGAGTTGGTCGCCCGAGCGATTCACGCGAGAAGCGATCGAAAAAATCAAACGATGGTAACTGTCAATTGTGCTGCGCTTCCGCATGCTCTGGTGGAGAGCGAGCTCTTTGGCCATGAAAGAGGGGCGTTTACCGGAGCACAGGCTCGCAAACTAGGGCGATTTGAGATAGCAAACGGCGGCACCATCTTCCTCGACGAAGTGGGTGAACTCTCACTTGAGACGCAAGCAAAGCTGTTGCGTGTTTTGCAAGAAGGAGAATTCCAACGACTTGGTGGAACCCACACGATTCGGGTTGATGTGAGGGCCATCACTGCTACGAATCGCGGCTTGGATGAGCTCGTCGCCAAAGGCAAATTTCGTTCGGACCTGTATTACAGACTCAACGTGTTTCCGATCACTGTACCTTCATTGACCGATCGCCCCGAAGATATCCCCTTGCTCGCTAACTACTTCGTTCAGAGATTCAAGAGTGAATTTGGCAAGAATATCTCCAGGATTGATCGGGCTTCTATGAAGGCCCTAATGGGCTATCGATGGCCTGGAAACATCCGCGAGCTTGAACATGTAATAGAGCGCGCCGTTCTAATCTCAGAAGACCCAATTCTTCGGATCCCTTCGCTGAGTGGAATTTCTCACGAGCCTGCAAGCTCAGGAACGGCCGCGGCGCAACGTGTCGCACTTCGGACCGCCGTTCAAGATGCGCGGGCGCCCGAGCCGTTCAAGCCAGGAGCGGGCAGAATCCCCGCGTCCAGCGCCGGAGCCGGCGGGAGTCCGGTCACCTCGAGGATCTCCCGCTCGTTGAGCGTCTCGCGCGCAACGAGCGCCTCAGCAAGCGCGTCGAGCTGCTTGCGGTGCTCCGTCAAGAGGCGCTTCGCCTGTTCGTGGCTCTCGCCGATGATGCGGAGCACCTCGGCGTCGATGACCCTGGCGGTTTCCTCGCTGAACGGCCTCTCACCTACGTAACCAACTGGGCCGCCCAGGTACGGATTTTCGCGTGGCGCAAGCTGCACGAGCCCGAGCCGCTCGCTCATGCCCCAGCGCGTGACCATCCGACGAGCGAGTGCCGTGGCCTGCTCGATGTCGTTTTCGGCGCCCGCCGTCCTCGTCCCGTAGACGATCTCCTCGGCCGCGCGGCCTCCCAGCATGCCGACGATCCGCGCGCGGAGGTACGCTTCCGGATAGTTGTAGCGGTCGCTGTTGGGCCGCTGGTACGTGAGGCCCAGTGCCTGCCCGCGCGGCACGATCGTCACCCGGTTCACCGGGTCCGCCCCCGGGACGACCAAGCCGAGGATGGCGTGTCCGCCTTCGTGGTAGGCGATTCGCTCCTTGTCGGCGCGGCTGAGAAGGAGCGGGCGCTCGGGGCCCAGCACGATCTTCTCCAGCGCATCGAGGAAATCCTTCTGATGGACCTGATTTTGCTCCCGCCGCGCTGCTAGCAGAGCCGCCTCGTTGACCAGGTTCTTCAGGTCGGCCCCTGAGAAGCCCGGCGTCGCGCCGGCGAGCTCACCAAGACTTGCGTCGGTCGCGAGCGGCACGCGCCGGGTGTGGACCTTGAGGATCGCCTCGCGGCCGGCCTTGTCGGGAAGGTTGACCACCACGCGACGATCGAAGCGACCGGGCCGCAGTAGCGCCTTGTCGAGCACGTCGGGCTGGTTTGTCGCTGCCAGCACAATGATGCCCTCACGGCTGGAGAAACCGTCCATCTCGGTGAGGATCTGGTTCAGCGTCTGTTCCTGCTCGCCCGATCCGCCGATCGCTATCTGCCCGCGCGCGCGGCCGATGGCGTCCAGCTCGTCGATGAAGACGATGGCGGGAGGGTGCTCGCGCGCCTGCTTGAAGAGGTCGCGTACCCTCGCCGCGCCGACGCCGACGATCATCTCCACGAACTCCGCCCCGCTCATCGAAAAGAAGGGCACGTTCGCCTCTCCCGCCACCGCTCTCGCCAGCAGGGTCTTCCCGGTGCCCGGCGCACCGATCAGGAGCACACCCTTAGGGGCCGTCCCCCCGAGCCGCGTGTGCTTGCCCGGGTCCCGCAGGAAGTCGACGATCTCAACCAGCTCGTCCTTGGCCTCGTCGATGCCGGCGACGTCGTCGAAGGTCACCTTGGTGTCCGTCTCCTGATCGTAACGGCGGGCCTTGCTCTTGCCGATGCCCATCAGGCCCCCGAGACCGCCGCCCTGCCGAGCAGCCCGCCGGAACATCCAAACATAGAGTCCAATCAAGAGCAGGGCAGGGCCGAATCCGAAGAGGAACGTCACCAGCGGGCTGCGCTCCTCTTCGACGGGTCTGGCGCTGATCTCGACACCGTTGTCGATCAAGAACTTTTCCAGACCGGGATCGACGAACCCCGGCAGCGTGCTGGCGAAGGACTTCGCGGTCTTCGGCGGCCCACGCGACGGGATGGCGCGCTCGCCACCCGGCGCGCTCTTCTCACCCGCCGGGGGGTAGGTGACCGGCGTCTTGAAACGCCCTGTGAGGGTATCGCCGCGGCTGTAGATCGATTCGACGTTTCCCTTTCTGACCTCCTCCTTGAAAAGCGTATAGGGCACCGTGATCGATTCTTCCCCTGCGGGCTGCAGCAACCGGAGCACGACGAAGTTCGCGAACAGCACCAACAGGAACCACGGCCAGGTCCTCTTGGGCGGCATCTTCGCCGGCACGTCTTTGGTGTCTCGGGCCCGAGTGTCCGTCGGCCGGAGGCCCCCGGCTGGGGTTGCTTTCGATGCCATGGTCATCTCCTAATAGATCTGCGTACCATCTTTGGTGGTGATCGTGCTCACACGCTTCTCTGCTTTGTTGCCGTGCGAAGCAGAAGCGCTCGCAGGCTTGGTTTCGCTGGTCTTCCCAAAGCACGTTTCATGCCGGTACCGCCCTCAGTTCGCTGACGATTTCGTAAGTCTTTCCCGTTTAACGTTCCGCAAATATAGACGCCGTATTTGGTGGCCGGGTTTGGCGTCGACGCCACATTTGGCGGTCGCCCATTCATGTTTGTACTGGCCTGATTTCTATAACCCCTCTTGAGTTCACGAAAATCGCGCACAGCTCGCAGGAGGGAGCGGTGGCATGGTCGCAGCACACATTGCTCTTTACGGGGATGACGAGACCTACGCGATTGTGCTGTCAAACGTGCAATCAGGAATGGTCCAACGGCTTGCTACCGACCTGCACTCTTTCCTCTTTGGCGATGGCGTCGTTTCCGCGCCCCCTGACCTGCGGCCAGTCGATATGTCCGCCGCCAAGCTTGCATCCCTCGAGGGAGATTTTTTCCTCCGAGCACATCCCAGTTCCCCTTCGCGTTCGAGTGGAGAATGGGCAGCTCACTTCTCGTTGGGGCGACAATCCCTTTAGGATGATTTGGCTTCCGGTCGGTGAGGACGAGTTCTTCACGCGTCAGGAGTACGCTCGGGCTCACCTTGAGCGCGATTCGAGCGGCGTCGGGACTGGTGCCACTATTGCGTGGCCACAGGGGACTCCGCTCTCGTTCGTGCGCCTCAAGAATTAGCAGCACTCGCCAAATATCTTAGCCGTTTGTTTCAAGGAACCTTTGTTCCAGTCCACCGAAACGGCGGGACGGGGCAGGTGCCAACACCGCCCAAACCGAAACACAACAGGTTCTCATTGAATCTCCGGGTGTCTGGGTTAAACCACTCCACCGGCGAGTAGGTGACGACCATCGGGCCGGCACCGCACGCTGGCACACCCTCGGCGGTGGCTGGTCCTAGCGGGCCTTCTAAGCTGTTGATCACGATGTTCAAGCCCAGTTCCACGACGCCCATCAGTGAACCGTGCGCCGAACAATTCCAATTCTGTAACTCAGAGGAAGTGATCCCATTGGGCGTGGTGACCAGAGGATCGGTCGGGCCAGCAATACTGACAGTGTTGCTGCAAAAGCCCGGGCTCGCTCTGATACCAAAAGGAAGCATTACTCTCTCAACTGCTCCCCCAAAATAATTGGCCAGATGCATCTCCAGTATTCCCCCGCCGAGAGCGTAGCTTTCGAAGCGCCCGCGGAAGTCCTGAAGCCGCATGTAGAAATCGTCGGGTTGCTGAGACACGAGAACCACTTTGCGGAATTGAGTCAAATCTAGGTCGCCCATTCGAGTTGAAGGAAAAGTTTGGAAAGGAACCCCTCTCGACGTCAGAATGTTCTCATTTTGGTTGCTACCCCACGGTGCTTGGTCCTCAAATAAAGCCACGACGGCTGTTCCGTCTGGCGAAACCTCCGGCGGTGGGTTGTTGTAGTTTGCTGGCTCGATTGAGTTTTGTGCATAAACTTGCAGACTCAATTCAGTAAACACGATCGCACTCAAACAAATGACATGATGTAGCTTCATTTTCCCCTCCCTTTAACCGAGGATTCTCCAGCCAGTTCCCCTCCTTCGAACCCCGGTTCGGATCACGATACAGCCAAGTTCGGCAGTCTCGCAACGGACCCGTTCGGGAGAGGTCGGAGCGTTGTCCCGAGACGTTGTCTGGTTTCGGTTGAGAAGCGCCTCAAGCTCCCAGCCAGAGCAACTCTCGCCAGCCACTGGAAAGGAAATCTGGTATCAGTGCCGTGCGGGAGGGCGCGATGGAGATTCGCTTCGCTGTCTTCATTGCCGTGAGCCTCGACGGCTTCATCGCTCGGCCGGACGGCGGCCTCGACTGGCTCGAACCCTTCCACAACGAAGATCACGGGTACGAGGCGTTCTTCGCCGGAGTTGACGCGTTGGTGATCGGCCGCGGGACGTATGACACCGTGCTCGGCTTCCCGGTCTGGCCTTACCGCGGCAAGCGCGTGATCGTCTGCACCAGCCGCCCGGCTAGCCCAGCGCACGGCGAGGAGCTGTGGTCGGGCCCGCCCCGCGCCCTCGCCGAGCGGCTCGACCGCGAGGGCGTCAGACGCGTCTACCTCGATGGCGGCGCGCTCATCCGCGGCTTCCTCCGTGAGGGGCTCGTCGATGAACTCACCGTGGACGTGGTGCCGCTCGTCCTCGGCGCCGGGCGGCCGCTGTTCGCGAGCGGGCTCCCCGAGCTTCCGCTGCACCTGCTCGAGGCAAAGAGCTTCTCGTCCGGCCTGATGCAGCTGCGGTATGCGAGAAAGAGCCCGTAACCGATGACGTCGACGTCCGGCAGAACGCTCGGAGGCAAGTCACTCGATAGAAACCTCGAGGCAATTATCATTTTTGCGTCGATCGCCCTTGGGCTCTCCGTGGTCTATTGGCTCATCTTCTATCTGTCGCAAAAAGGGGCTATTCGATTTGCACCGGATCGCTCCACCTGGGGGGCTGCGCGGGCGTATGGACCCACCGCTGCCGCAGTGATCTCTGCTCTATACGTTGGAGGCCTCTCGAGTCTTAAGCGTTTGTGGATGAGGGTCACAGCTTGGAAAGTTCCTTGGTGGCTCTATGCTCTCGCCCTCCTCGGTTTCCCGGTAGCAGTGCTGGGAGTTACATATGCCACTGCTGTTTTTGGCACTGCGCCTGTCACCGTGGGCAGGACAAGTCCCTTGCATCTTCTCCTGCTCTTTTTTTACATCTGTAATCGATGGCCCCCTGGGAGAAGAGATTGGATGGCGGGGCTTCTTGCTGCCAGGACTCCTCACAAAAATGAGCGCCGTACAGGCGAGCCTGATAGTTGGCCTCATTGGGTGGCTCTGGCATCTCCCTCTGTATCAGGCTGATGGCCGGAACCTCACCTTGCTTTTCTTGACAAGATATCTAGTCATTGAAGTGGGCTACTCCCTGATCTGGACTTGGTTCTTCATTCGCTCAGGTTACAGCGCGCTCATTCCGATCATTGTCCACACTGCGTGCAACTACTCATTCCTACTGCAAATGAGGATCGTTTTTCCTGCGGTTCATGTCCCCGAAATCTATTTCGTGCTTCTTATTGCCATCGTGGCGGCCGTCGCGGCAATAAACCTCAAGAGATACTCGGCACGGCCATCGGGTATATGACCGGAGGAGCGCATTGGCGCAGTCTCAGGTGTCGGGAAACAGCGACACCACGTCTGCTACCCAGCGGCTGAGCGTGCGCCAGCCCCTCTCTGGCATGTGACCGAGACGGACCAGCACCAGATCTTTCGAAGGCACGATGACGGTGAGCTGCCCCTCGAAGCCTTGCGCTTGGAACGTGTCACGCGGAGCAACGATCGCCGAGCCGTAAGAGGGCCGCGGCTTCCCATCCGCTGGAGCCACCCAGAAACCGGCGCCGTAGATGTTTGCATCGCTTCCCGGAGCCGGCGTGCGGGCGAAGTCGACCCAGCCTTCGGGGAGCATGCGCGATCCTTCCCAGACGCCGTCGCGCAGATAGAGCAGCCCGAAGCGCGCGAAGTCCTGCGCGGTGGCATAGACGAAAGCGCTACCGAGAAAAGTACCGCTCGCGTCGAACTGCGGCTCCGCCGACACCATCCCGATCCGGTCGAACAGCTCGCGCTGCATGAACGCGCGCATCGCCGCGCGGCGAGCGTCCGGATTTCTGGCTTCAGGCGCGACTGCCCGAGTCAGCGCGTCGCTCGCGAGATTGATACCCGCGCTGTTGTAGTTCCAGTGCTCGCCTGGGCGATGGATGAGCGGCAACCGGGCGGCGTATCCCGCCGCATCTAGCCGGCCCTCGCCGAAAAGCATCTTGGTGGCATCATGTACGGCGGGATTGGGTGCCAAAATCTCGATATAGGCCTGGCCATCCACCATCTGCAGCCACTGCCTCCAGGTGATTGCCCTGCGCGCGTCGCCAGCTGGCCAGCGTGGATTGCCCATTGGCTGGTCCGGATCCAGCTTGCCTTGGCGCACCGCAATACCGACCAGGGCTTGGGTGATCGATTTTGCCATCGACCAAGAGATGAGCCGCATCTTCGGGCCGAACCCTTCGCGGTACCGTTCGGCCACAAGGCGACCCCGATGCACCAGCACCACGGCGCGCGTCTCGCCGAGAAAGTTATCGACGCGATCGACAGCGTCGAGGAGTCGAGTCAGGGCGGCAGCGTCAACGCCCGAAGAGAGCGGACCTGGCGGCCATTGCTGCGTTGGCCACGCGACGCCCGCTGGCTGCGCTGGCAGCGGTACGAGAGGCGCTGCTAGGAAGAGCAGCCCAAGGGCGAAGAGCATGGCAGCATGCACATAGAAGGAGTGGCGACGATGCGCAAATGGGTTGTGCTGGCCAGCATTCTGGTGGTGGGCGGTGCCACCGCAGTCGCAGTGAGATTGCAGCTGCCCACGCTGATTGAGATCGGCCCCGGCTATAGTGCCGACCTGGCGTGCGCGTGCGTGTTCGTCAGCGGACGGACGCCCGAAAGCTGCATCGCGGATTTAGATCCGCTCGCGCGTAGGTTGGTCTCGGTGTCCGTCGTTACCGCGAGTCGCTCGGTGACTGCCAGAGCGCTCGGCTTGGTTTACCGTACGGCGCGCTACCGCGACGGCTACGGTTGCGCCCTAGAGGATTGAGCTCAGTTCTTCCCTAGGCCGGGTGGAGTTGGCGCCGGCGGAACGTTCGGCCCCTGAGAAGATTCGAGAGCCCGCTGTATTTCTCTTAAGGCGGCTGCCGTTTCTTCGGCCATGTGGTCTCGAATGAAGCTCTCGAGTGCAACTTGAAGCTCGCGGGCGAACTTAGCCGGCGATTCGCGCGAGAACTGAAAGTCGCGGCCTGAGAAAAAGATTCGGTCCCCATCGCGGACCAGGTGAAAGCCGTTGTAGTCGTAACCCTTGTCAGGGCTGCCGCTCGCTGCACCTCGGCGGCGAGGACGCCCAACATGCTTTCGCAGCCGCGCGACGCTCCATCCTCCCTTTGCCGCTCGCTTGGCGAGGGTCACCCGTTTGCCAGCGTTCGTCAGTCGATTGAGGTAGCGCAGGTGCCCTTCGTGCAACAGGTGTTGGGACACCAGGTCCAAAATCTCTGGCGGGTGGTTGAGCAATCCAGCGACTCGTCGAACCGAGATAGCATTCTTGAGCCCCAGCTCAGCGGCGATCTGTTTGAAAGAAAGCTTGAACGGGGCGTCGTGCAGCCGACGGTAACCCCTCGCGCGCGCAACGGCGCTTAGCTCACCGGTTGCAGTGCCTTCCCGAAGTCCCGTGACCAAAGCCTGCTGGTCCGAAAGAGTCTCGATACGACCACCGATTGTCGGCCACCCCAGCTGCTTGGCTGCGGCTAACCATGCCGCACCCCAAATCAGCTCGTACTTTGGCGTCCCTTTCTCGGCCGAGGGGCGAACGAGAAGTGGCCTCTGGAGCCCCCGTTTCAAGAGTCGTTTTGCGAGCGGAGCGATTTGCTTCTCCGCGATCGTCGTCTCGCCCAAAAGCGGGCATGGGCGAATCTCCTCAACCGGTATTTTCTGAGTCTCGGAAGCATCCATGCTTGTGCCCCCCTATCCGCCTGCCCGCTAAAGATGTCACAGCCGGCGAGTCGCTGTCAGCACAAGAAATCGACTCCCGGGCACCGCCCCAGGAATGGGCCAAACTGACCGCAGATCCCGGAACGAAGCGAGCATCTTCAAAAGATGTCACAGACCGGCAGCGGGAGGTTGGGAGCTGACCCTGCCCTTCCAAGCTTGAAGCCCGAAAAGATGTCACTGGAAATCTGCTGCGAATCGACGGCATCTCGATCTCCAAAGTCCAGGAAAGTGTCACTGGATTAGCGCAGGAAATCGATGGCCCGTTGGCCTCGGAAATACGACCCAGGACCCAAAAGATGTCACAGTTTTCAACTCTGAGAAGTTCTAAAAGATGTCACAAACGTGGACCTGGCATCCACCAGTCCAATGCGGTGATCTAGGGGCTGAAATCCAGCCAAGATGTCACTGCAGCCTGTACCCAGTTCCTGCATCCACGCTTGGCGGATTCGACAAAAGATGTCACGGCCGCTCGTGGGGCTCGGTTCCACCGCTTGGTGTCCAAACTGAGGAACCGAAAAAGATGTCACGGACCGCGATAGCCGCCCAGACCACTAAGGGGTGGGTTCGCCACGGCGCGAAGCTCCCAAAAAGTTCCTGGAGGCTCGCTAGCCTCGCATGGCCTCCTACCCAAAAGATGTCACTGCTCGTACGCCTGCTTCAGTCCCGGCGTCAGTGGCTTCGACGACTTCTCAGCTCAGGGGCAGGTACCGATGCCGCTCAAACCGAAACACAACAGGTTCTCGTTAAACCTTCTGGTGTTTGGGTTACCCTGGTACTCGATCGGCGAGTCGGTCACCACCACTGTACCACTGCAGAAACCGCCCCTACCCTCCGCGGTTGCGGGCCCCTGCGGCCCTTTTTGGTTGTTGACCACGGTGTTCAAGCCCAGTGCTTCCGCTCCGATTATCGCGCCGTGCGAGGAACAGTTCCAACCTTGTAACTCAGACGAGGTGATTGCGTTGGGCGTGGTAATAATAGGATCGTTGGGATCCACAATGCTGACGGTGTTGCTACAAAAGACTGGAGTGACTCGAAGGCCAAAGGGGAACGTTGTTCTCTCGGCTTGCGATCCACCGAAATTCGCGAGATGCATTTCAAGTATTCCATCAGCAGTGTTCACGTAGTCTTCAAATCTGGCCCGGTTCGTCTCAACCTGCGTAAAGTACGGGTCAGGCTGCTGAGACACCAAAATGACTTTCCTGAACTGGGTCAAATCAAGATCCCCCATTCGACTCGAAGGGAAAATTTGGAAGGAAATCCCTCTCGCGGCAAGAAGGGTCTCGTTTTGGTTGCTACCCCAGGGTGACCCATCCTGAAAGAGAGCCACGACAGGAGGGTCGTCGGGCGAGGCGTCGAGCCGCGGTGGTTGCCCGTAGGTTGCTGGTTGCGTTGAGTCTTGTGCGTAACCCTGCATACTCAACGTGGTAAAAACACTCGCTACCAAACAAATGATACGCAGTTGTCTCATGTGGCCCCTCCCCTTTTTGCCAGGTTCCCCAGCCAGAGGTCCGCCCCTCGCGGTCCTGGCTAGAATCTCAGCTTTGAAACCCAGGTCGGAATCACCCTACGCCCAACCAATTCTCGGTTGAAGTCTTTTCTTCATCGAAACGGCGGCTCTTGCGGTGCTAGGCTGTTTAGGGCGCGCCGAGATGTGGGATCTCGAACAAAGCTGAGCCTGAGACACGGTGCCAAACGGCACTTGCTGCTGAACGTACCTGATCGCTTGTCCCACCCTAGGGGATCCGAATCCGCATGCCCGCGCGCGATAGTCGCCGCAGCGCTGATTCAGAAACGTAGTTAGCGCTTAGGGGGATCGGATGTTCAAGAAGCGAAAGAGGAATTCCGGATGGAGCATGCTCCCAAGTTCGGTGAAACTGAGCTCCGTAAAGCCATCTCGGGCGCCCTGGAACAGATGGCCATCGATGACCACCAGCTGATCTTCATGGAGCTTGGCGAGCGTGCCGTAGAGCGGCGAATCGTGAGCAATCAGAGTACCGGAGCCCTCATCGGTCATGGCGTTATTCCACGTCTTAAAAGTCGCGCCGCACGGCAGCCTTACCTGAACGACGGCATCGCCATCTCCGGTAGTCCTCGGCTTCGTGAGCGTGGCCGTCCAGCTCGAGATTTGCGTCGTTCCCATGGCCTGACGAAGCGCCTCGGCTCGAGCGGAACGGAGCTCCGCAAGCCTCAGCTCATTGCCGTCTCGCTCGCTCAAGGAGCGGTATTGTTGGGCAAACTCCCTTACGATGGTGCAGAACGCCTCCTCGTTGGGTGAGGGATCTTGGCGCATCGGACTGCCCCCGGTCGCCGCGAGGGCGCTTGGATCCTGGAGCGGCTTTGCGACCGTTTGACCCTCCAGCGGTTTCGTGGCGGTTTGAAGCTCAAGCTCCTTCGGAACGGTCTGAACCTCCACCTGCTTTGAGGCCGTTTGAACCTCGAGCTGCTTCGGGACGGTCGGAACCTCCAGCGGTTTCGCGGCGCCTTGAGCCTCGGGCGGTTTCGGGTTGGGCTCTTTCGCGGCGGGCGCAACCGCCGCGCTGCTCTTGGGAGCACTGGTTTTCGGCTTGGGAGGACAGCTTTTCAGCTTCGTTGTCAGCTGGTCGAGCTTCGCGCCCTCGGCCAGCTCGTCTCCCTTGAGCTGGCCCATATAGACCTTCCAATACCGGTCCTCCTGCTCCTTGACTGCTTGGGGCAGCTTTTCGCAATCCGGCTGCTCCCCCCCACCTTCGATTCCGCCGGAAAGCATCAGGGCCAGCAGGGCAATCATGGCGGTCATCGCGGCGCCCTCCTTTGAATTTGCGAGTGTCTCCCTAGTGTCGCGCGAGCGCAAGCCACGCCATGTGCAGAGGGGTGAAATAGCAAGAAGCCAACATCAGAGCGGGAGGCGGGCTCGAGGAACAAGGTTTCTCCCCTTCATGGACAATCGTCGCAGGACTGGATTAACTGCCAGCCGTGCGCGGGGCCAAGATTGGGCGTTATCACGTCTTGGACCGCCTCGGTGAGGGCGCGATGGGCGTCGTTTACGCGGCCTACGACCCCGAGCTCGACCGGAAGATTGCCCTCAAGCTGCTGAACGCGCGCTTGGGCGAGTCGCCTGCGGCCCGCGATTTCGGAATGCGCCTGCAGCGCGAAGCGATGGCGATGGCGATGGCGCGGCTGTTCAGGCTTGGGCGCTGCCAGTCGCTGACTCGCGGCCGCTGATTCTCAGATTGTGATGTCTCGCATCACCCTCCGCGGTTCGCAGTCTTCACGATTAGCCCCGCCCTGTTGTCCGAGTTGACTCATACAGGCGCCGGAGACTTTTCGGCTTGCCCCGGACCGGCGCTGCCCCTCAGCTTGGGATCGGGTTTGCTCGAAACTGCGAGAAGCAGCGCGGCCACCAACGCTGCACCCGCGACATCCCAACGTAGAAAGATGTAACCGGGAAACGCTGTCAATCCAAACGCGCCGGATCCTTGCGACATAATAACCAGACACAAACTAAGTAGATAAAGGTCGTACGAGTACTCGGTAAACCCTTTCCCGAGCTTCAGTATCTTCCAGAAGGTTCCGATCATCATCTGGAACCCAAACAGCGCGGCTGCCAGTTCGGCGTAAAGCCCAAAGAAAATCGCAATTCCGCCGAAGAATTCCACCAACACCCCCAGGGTCCCCCAGAGCATTCCTGGTCGAAAACCCATCTCCACAAAATCTCTTGCGTTTGACTTCGGATCGCGGATTTTCGGCCAACCGTAATAAATCAACGACACCCCCAGTACGACGCGCAAAAACAGCAATATCCAAGGTATTTCGATGTACATATTGCGCCCTCTAACGCCGATGGCCGTTCGTTTCCAGTGGCCCAGGGGACAAGCAACCTATCGCAAGGGCAACTTAGGGCGCGGACCCTTTCGGACCGTGGTAAGCAGACGCCATCCCGATGCAAAGGAGAGCGCGATGAGCTATCTGCCTGCGCCTTTCAAGAAATTTATCGGTCGGTATCCCGAGATCAGCCGAATGTACGAAGAACTGGCTCTCGCCTGCCATGAGGCCGGGCCATTGGATGAAAAGACCCGGCGATTGGTGAAGCTAGGGATTGCGATCGGACATCAGTCGGAGGGCGCGACCAAGTCGCACGCGCGTCGGGCCCTGGAAGGCGGCGCCACTGCTGAAGAGGTGCGCCACACCGTGCTGCTGGCCCTCACCACTGCAGGATTCCCAGCGATGACCGCCGCCGCGCTGTGGGTGGAGCAAGTGCTGAGCAACCGCAGCGACAGCAGCAGCGACTGAAGGCGGTGGTGCGCCCTGCAACTCGTCAGAGTCAGGGAGAGGCTTCGACGATCATCTCGAAGTAATTGGTGGTAGCCCCATCGGCGATCGCCCACGTGTCGTTGGTCGCCCAGGCGACGCTGGCGTCGGTGTACCAGATCGTGTTTGGCCCACTGCCCACGTCCGGCGGCGCGGCACTCGAGTAGGGACCGGCCACGCCTTCCGGACCGAAGAACGTGTTGGTGGGGTGCGTGGAGCTGATCACGACAGTAAAGCTGTCGGGAACTACCAGGCCGGAACCCGTGTAGTTGAACACCACCGTTTGATTAAACGGAGGCATGATCACAACGGTGCTGGCAGAGCCAATGAGCGTGCTGGGCTGCAACAGCCCGCTGGGATCCGGATCACCATCGTTCAGGTAAAGATCCAGAGTCCAGGTATCGGTCGCCGGAGCCGGGCTACCTGCCGCATTATTCAGTGCGACGTTAACGCTGATTCGGTCCAGGGTACGATTGGTTCCATCCAGCGTAATCGTGTTGCCCAGCTGATCCCCTGGAACAGGACGGTTTGGCGTTCCGTCCTCACCAAAGGGGACGTAATTGTTTTCTACAACATTGGCCCGATAAACGATATCCGCGCGTGCATTTCCTTGGGTAACGACGATCATTGCGACAATACCGGCAACCATCGCCAAAACATTCTTTATCTGTGTAGTCATGGAGACCCCCTCGAGAGAGTGCTCATTTACAACGATGCCGGTTTTCCGGTCAACTGCTCTACTACGGCTCAGCTTGAGGCACACACCAACTTCTCCGGCCTGCCCAGGCGAACATGATCGGAGCGTTCCTCTTTTATACGGGTCTCATGGTCGCCCTCGGGGGAGCCGCATTTCTGATCAAGCCACTCGCGTTCCTCGGAATCCACACCCGGCCGCAGGGTGGTGTCATTTTGGGAGCCGGACTTCTGCTTTCGATCGTTGCGCTTCTTTTCCCGGCCACGAAGAAGACTGTCCTCGCGCCGCGGACGAAACTCGACGCCTTCTCCCCCGTCTTTCAATTCAACGAGCGGCACTCCGCGCGCATCCACGCCCCTTGTGATCGCGTCTACGCGGCAGTCAAGGGAGTGAAAGCGGATGAGATCCTCTTCTTCCGAGCTCTGACCTCAATCAGGCGTTTCGGCCGCTCCGGTCCGGAAAACATTCTCAATCCGCCCGAGCAGCCTCCCCTACTTGACGTAGCGACGCGAACCTCCTTCCTGCTGTTGAGCGAGGAACCCGGGCGCGAGATTGTCGTCGGAACTGTCGTCCTTGCGCCCCAGGACACGCGCTTTCGGAGCCATTTTACTCCGGAGCAGTTTCGGGATCTTGACGCGCCTGGCTTCGCCAAGGGCGCGATGAACTTCCTCTTCGAGGGGGACGGCAAAGATGCTTGCTTGTTGACGACTGAGACACGCGTGTACGCGACGGATGCATCTGCACGGCGACGATTCGCCGCGTATTGGCGCGTGATCTATCCCGGAAGTGCGCTCATCCGTCGGATGTGGCTGAGGGCCGCCAGGCTTCGGGCCGAAGCGGGGACATCGGTACACTGAACTGGTGCGCGCCTGGACGGTTTGCCGTTGTCCCGAAAGCCGTAGCACAGCGGTTAGGCCCGCAACTCCGTGGTTTGCAACTCAGCCGCAACCTGCGCCCGCCAATGGGCAAAAAAGCCGGCCTGGCGACTGCGCACCTCGTCGGGCCTGCCGTGGTCAATGATCCGTCCGTGGTCCATCAGAATTACGGTATCGAAGCGTGGCAGTAGGTGGAGGCGGTGGACGGATGAGATGACGCAGGCTCCAGCGAAGGCGGCCATCAGTCGTTCGTAAATTTGCGCCTCGGTCAAAACGTCCATGCTGCTTGTCGGCTCGTCCAACAGCACCATCCCGATATCCTTCGCAGCCAAGAGCCCCCGAGCCAACGCAAGCCGCTGTTTCTGGCCGCCCGAGAGGTTGAGACCGCGCTCGGAGATAATGCTGTCATAGCCGTGCGGTAGCTGCGCGATCACCGGACTGAACCCGGCCAGCTCACAGGCGCGCTCAATCTCTGTCATCTGGTACGGGAGCCCCATCGTGATGTTCTCGCGGACGCTCGACTCGAATACCTCTGGGTCCTGAGGCAACAAGAGAGAGGCCGAGCCAAAGTGCTTGAGGTGGGGAAGGCGAGCGCCATCGACGGAGATCGAAATGCGGTCGGCATCGACTAGACCGGCGAGAACGCGAAGCAGCGAGCTCTTTCCCGCGCCGCTCGCGCCGACGAGGGCAATCCGCTGTCCCCGGCGCAGCTCAAAGGAAAGATCGTCCAAAGTCGGCCGTCCCCCGGTCGCGCGCGGGTGAAAGAAGCGCAGACCCTCGACATCGATCTGTTGCCAGGCGGTGGGAACGGCCGAGGCATCGAGTGGGCGCGCCGGACTGGTAAGGATCGGATCCACATCGCTGACCTCGGTCTTTTGGCGGACCAGCTCGTTCCAGTGCATCGCCATCGCCGCCACGACCGTCCCCACTTGCTGGGAATACTGGTGCACCACCACCGCGGTCCCGACGCTGATCGTTCCCCGCTGGCGCCAGTCCAACCAGGCGTAGAGCGCGACTAGACCGGTGCGCATCGCGTTATTCAGCAGATCCACCCCTCCCCACTTCACCTCGTTGAACACGATGGTGCGGCGCAATGGAGCAAAGACCTCGAGGAGCCGCGATCCAAGCATCTTGCGCATCGGCTCCTGAAGGCGGAGCGTGAGCACGCTCGCAATGTTTGTCAGGCAGTCGACCAGCGCGGAGCTGTAGCGTCGCTCGGCGCGGTTCTCCTCGCGAACCAAGAGGACCATGAGGGCGTCGATTCGCACCACGAAGCACCCGATTGCGGCATAGCCGACCAATGCCGCGGTGCCCGTTTGCCACGAGACAAGGAAAAGTGCGGCAATCGGTCCGATCACACTCACGGTGTTCTGCAGATAAATGAACTGGCTCTGAGCGAAGGCGAACAAAGAAGAAGTTCCCTTGGTGATCCGGTGGAGCGTGTCTCCGGAATGTTGCTGCTCGTGCCAGCGAACGGGAAGCGCGAGGACCTTGGCGTGGAGCGCATCGGCGAAGCGCTCGCGAACCGCCAGCGCGTTGAACCGCTCCAGGATACGTGCTGGCCCGTGCATGATCCACGCGACGCCGACGGCAGCGAGCATCAGCAGCAGATCGTTTCTTGCCCGGGTGATCCCCTCCATGCCGCGGGCTTGGAGCGCGTTGACCGCTTCGCCGAAGAACCAGGGAATGGTCAGCCGGACCCCCTGCGCCAAGACGAGCAGAACGACAAAAATCACGACCTGCTGCCGGCGGCCCTGAGCGTGGCGCCAGAGTGTCGCGTAGAGCCGCATGATGCTGCTCACGGGCTGAGTGCTTGAAGCAGAATCATGCATGCTGGAGTCCCCTGCGCATTGCCCGCCGCCACTTGCTGACCGCGAAGTATACGTGCCCAAAGGCGCGCCCAACTAGGTGCCCGCACTACCCCGGACATCCGACACGCAATTGAAAACACCTGTTGTGGGTTGCTACCAGCCTACGAGGGCTTCCTCGAACAGGTGAGTCAGGTCCGCCTCGCTCGCCGGCCTTGGCGACAGTTTCGTCACCCGGGCTTGCGGCAGTGTACCTTGCACCAGAGCCGGGATGTCGGACTTGCCATAGCCGACTGCGCGTAGCCCATTGGGCATCTTCAGCCGCTGCATGATCGCAACCAGCCGGTCCGAGAGAATTTTTCCGGCGTCTTCCGGCTTGGCGCGGGAGACGTCTGCTCCGAGAATTTCAGCGGCGATCAGGTGTCGATCGGGGCACGCTTCGGCGGTGAAGCGGAACACCGCCGGAGCGTTGAGAATGACGGACATCCCGTGAGGCACGAGCGGGTGATCGACCGCAAATCCGTCGGGCCGAAAGTCGCGAACCATTCCCGAGACCGGGTACGACATCCCGTGCGGAAGATGCACTCCTGCATTTCCGAATCCGACGCCGGCATAGGAAGCGGCAAGCAGCATCTTCTCACGAGCTTCATCGTCGTCCGGATCCTCAACCGCTCGAACGAAGTACTTCGATACCCAGCGCAAGGCCTCCAGCGACCACAGATCGCTGATCGGATTCGAACCCTGATAGGCAGGGCGTAGGATGGGCCGCTCGGGCCGAGGGCGCCGATGGTATGGCAATGCAGTGAAGGACTCGATCGCGTGACTCAGGACATCAAATCCGCTCGTGGCCGCCACTTGCCGAGGCATGCTTCGGGTGTTGTCCGGATCCAGTATCCCGATCGTCGGCTTGAGTCTTCGATGGGCGATACCAGTTTTGGCGTGCAGTGGCGCGTAATCGAAGATCGCGACGCCGGTGGTCTCGCTGCCGGTTCCAGCGGTCGTCGGCACCGCGATCAACGGCTTGAGCGGCCCGGGAACCGGACGGCCCTTGCCGATCGGGGCATTGACGTATTCCAGAAAATCCGCCGGATAGGTGGAGTAGAGATTGGCGGCCTTGGCGGTGTCTATCGTCGACCCGCCGCCGACCGCGACCAAGGCGTCGAAGCCCCCTTGGGTTGCAAAATCGGAAGCCTCGCGAAACGACGTGTCGGAGGGCTCGACTCGAACCCGATCAAAGAGCGCAAATGAGATCCCGCTGTCCTTGAGGCTTTCGATGACGGTGGCTACGGGTGACAGCTTTGCGAGGTTGGAATCGGTCAACACCATCACGCGCTTCACCCTCATTTCGGCGAGGTCCATCCCAATCTCGCGGGTGACGCCCGCCCCGAAGCGGATGCTGGAAGCAGCAAGCTCGAACGCGTATTCGAGAGCCATGGACTTGCCTCACGAAGATTGGAGTAGACCACCGACGCGCGTGGTTCCAGCACGCCAGCCGAACCAGGCTACTGCAACGCTCATCGCGGCAAGTACAACCACGATGCTGATTCGCGAAAAGAGCGTGAAAAAGTTGAGCGTGGCGCTGGAGAGGCCGGTGAAGGCAAGTCCAATCACCGGCAAGACGGGAACGCCGCAACCGGCGAGCGTGCAGGGACCGGTGGTCAGACCGAACACGCTCGTGAGCGCTCCCGCGACGCCGGCAGGACGCGCCACCTTGGAAGGAAGTCCGCAGGCTTCTCCCTGGCGCCGCCGGTAGGACCAGAGCGCGAAGTAGGTACCGAACACGAGCGAGGTGAGGAGGATGCGAACCAGCGTCGGAACATCGACGATGAATCCCCACTCGACCCCGTCCTTGCCGTCCGCGCTCACCCAGGCGATCGCCATATTGGAAAGGAACGACAGCTTCCTCGAGAGCGGCGCTTCCGAGAGCAAGTATTCGGGCAGGCGCGAGAGCCAGGGGTTGAAGGTGAAGTAGTCAGCGCGGTTGCGGACGAGGGAGAGAACGAGCACAGGCACTACCAGGTTGAAGACGCAAACCGCCGCCGTCACTCCCCAGATGACCTTCGGCTCGGCTCGAATCGCCGCGCCGATTCCGCGAAGCGTTTGGGGGATTGCGGCCAGCGGCCTTTGAGCCATTTCGTCCGTCCTTTGCGACGCTCGAACATATGTGACGAGCCCTGGATTCCACAACTCGCCAGCGACGGATGCCCGGCTGCGCGATAGAGTGCCGCAGTCCAAAGAGCCTCTGGAGCTACCAATGCACCGTCTGATTGCGTGCGGCGCCAGCACGCTGCTCACTTCCTGCGCGGCCACCAGCGCCGCACCAACTCCGCAACGAAGTGCCAAGTACGAGGACTTCATTTCGTTCTTCGCCGAATGGCGCGCGTTCCAGAAACCGAAATTGGTGGACGGCGTCCCCGACTACACGACCACCGCGATGGCCAAGCAGAACTCCGAGCTTGCCGGGTATCGGCAACGGCTCGCCGCCTTCGATCCGCACGCGTGGTCCATCCCACAGCAAGTCGATTTCCACATCGTAAGCGCGGAGATGAACGGGCTAGACTTCGACCATCGCGTTCTTCAGCCGTGGTCGCGAAACCCGGCGTTCTACGTCACCGTGGTGGCCGACGAGAGCGATCAGCCTGCCCGCGAGGGCCCCTTCGCGCTCGGCACCGTCGAGCTGTGGAGGTGGCATTTCCCGCTCACCAAGGATGCGGCCGATGAGCTCGCTGCGCGCCTGGCGCCGATCCCCGCGCTTTTGCAGCAGGCCCGTGGCAACCTCACCGGCAACGCCCGCGACTTCTGGATCTACGGTATCCGCAGCGTAAAAAGGCAGCGTGCCCTCCTCGCCGAGTTTGCGTCCAAAGTCAGCTCCCAGCCGGCACTCGCCGCGACTGTTCAGCGCGGCCTCGAGGCGACGGACAGTTTCATCCGCTGGTTGGAGGAACAGGCATCTTCGAAGAATGGTCCCTCGGGCGTGGGCGTCGAGAACTACAACTGGTACCTCGCGAACGTTCAGCTGCTCCCCTACACCTGGGCCGAGGAGATGACCCTGGCAGAGCGGGAGCTCGCTCGCGCTCGGGCGTCGCTCGCCCTCGAAGAGCACAAGAATCGTGGCCTGCCGCCGCAGAAGCCCATCGCGAGCGCGGAGGAGCACCGAGTGCGTTTCAACTCGGCGGTCTCCGAGTACATGGCGTTTCTCGAGCAGCGCGACGTGCTCACCATCCGCAAGCACATGGATCCCGCCCTGCGGGGGCACGTCGGTCAGTACAGCGCGGCGCGGCCGCTCGAGTTTTTCACCGAGGTCGACTACCGAGACCCCGTACTCATGCGCACGCACGGATATCACTGGTTCGATCTGGCGCGAATGCAGCATGATCCACATCCGAGCCCAGTGCGCCGCGGTGCGCTCCTCTACAATATCTTCAACAGCAAGACCGAGGGCTTCGCCACTGCGATGGAGGAGCTGATGATGCATGAAGGACTCTGCGACGCTCGCCCTCGATCGCGGGAGTTGATCTACATTCTGCTCGCGCAGAGGGGAGCTCGAGCGATCGCCGAATTGCGGATGCATGCGAACCAATTCTCTCTCGAAGAAGCCGCGAAATTCGCCTCCGCCAACACGCCTCGCGGATGGCTTTCGCTCGAGGGCAAGACGGTGTGGGGCGAGCAGCACCTCTATCTGCAGCAGCCGGGTTACGGAACGAGCTACGTGATCGGGAAGATCGAGATCGACAAGCTCATTGCCGAGCGCGCGCGGCAGCTCGGTAGCGCGTTCACCCTACGAAAGTTCATGGACGAGAAGGACGCGGCCGGCCTCATCCCGGTGTCGCTGCTGCACTGGGAGCTCACGGAAGAAGCTGGCGAGGTGCCAGGAGTCGGCCGGCCCACGGCGCGGTGAAGGGGATCACCGGCTGTCGAGCTCGGCCAGTTTTCGGAAGCGCGGATCTTTGCGCAGCGGGGTCCACTCGGGATCGATGCGCAGAGCGCCCGGCGACAGGAACGACGGAATCGACAGTAGATAGCGAATCCGCTCGATGGCCGCATCCTTCTCGCCAACGCGAGCCTCGACCGCGGCCCGAAAAATCTCGACATCGGCTCCCCAAAATGCGTCCTTGGAGATTGGGAGAAGCTCCGCCGCGCGGTTAGCCTCGCGCAGTGCATCCTCCTTTCGCCCCAGTCCTGCATACGCGCGCGCCAAAAGAGAACGCTGATAGGGTAGCCGCGGGCTGTTTTCGACTTCCGCTTTGAGCATGAGAAGGGCCCCTTCGTATTCTTGCCGTGCCCGCGCCTGTTCGCCGAGCTCCTCGTGAGCAATCGCAAAAAGGAAAGCCTTCGGGTACATCGCATACTGGGTGGTAAGCGATTCGGATTGGAGGGAGTCGAGAAGGCGCAGTGCTTCGCGCGGATGATGCATCATCACTCGAATGAAAGCCGAAGTGGCCGAGTCCGACCCGAGGAATCCGCCCGCCCTCCGAAGCATTTCCTGGCCGAGCTCAGTCTCTCCCTTCCAAAGTTCGTGCAAAAACGCCTTGAAGTCCCGGACGCCGACGAAGTCGGGTGCGATCGTCAACACGCGGTCTGCCACCTGGTCGGCTTCCTGATATCGGCGCGTTATCGTTAGCGAAAAGACCAATTCGAGAAACGCAATCGGTGAGCGAGGGTCTAGCTGCGCCGCCCTTTCCTCGTTCCGGATTGCCTCGTCGAATTTTCCCTGACGTCTTGCAATCGCGCCGATGTAGTAGAGGGCCTCGCCTGGCAGTCCGGCTCGCGCGATCTCAAGCTCCTTTAGCGCCCGGTCAAAGTCGCGACGAGCCCAGTAGTGGTAAAGCCCGAGCGCGAGGTGGCCGTCCGGCAGATCCAGCTGAAGCCGGAGCGATTGTTCTGCTTGATCCTTCGCCTCCTCGGCCACAGCATCCGGCGTTCCAGCGACAAAGTAATGTCTCTGCATCATCACGTGGGCCATCCGGGCGCGCGCCAGGGCAAAGGATGGGTCCGTTTGAATGGCCTGCCGGAAGAGTCGTTCGGCAAATTCGAGGTTTGCCGACTGGTAGCCAGGTCGATTGGCGTAGTCGAGGGCCCGGAGGTACAGATCATATGCTTCCGGGCTAACCGTCGGCCTGCGGGCGAGGGTCTTTCTCTGCGCTGCCGAAAGCCGCGCCTGCAGCGCGCCAGCGATCTCCTCTGCCACGGCCGTCTGGATGCCGAATACATCAGTCGCATCGCGATCGTAGCGATCTCCCCAGAGCTGTCGATCGGTGCGTGCATCGATCAGCCTGGCTGCCACGCGCACGCGCTGCCCTGCGCGCTGAACGGTGCCTTCCACGATCGACGACACGCCGAGCGCTTCGGCAATTTCCCGCAAGTTGCGCGTGCCCGTTTTGTACGGAAGTACCGAGGTTCGCGAGATGACTTGAAGGTCCCGGATCTTGCCCAGCTGCCGGAGCAGCTCGTCGTGAAAACCGTCCGCCAGGTATGCGTTCTCTTCGCCCGTGCTAAGGCTGGCAAATGGCAGCACCGCGATGGAGCGGTCGGATTCCCCGGATTGTCTGCTTACTCTCGCTCGCAGGCCCAAAGCGATCGCAATCGCAACCAGTAGCCAGGCGCCCACCGCGAGCGGGATCCACCTTTTTCTGCTGCGCATCTCCGGTTGGTTCGCGACTGGTAATGAATCCAGTTCCGTGTGGAGTACTGAAGTCGCGTTGTCGAGTCGGTTGAGCAGTTCGCCAGCGCTCTGAAGACGCTCGGCCGGTTCTTTTCGCATCAATTGTGAGACGAGCGACGCGAGCCATTCCGGAATGCCGGGCACCGTGGCCAACGAGGGTGGCTCCTCCCGGAGGATGCGCGCGATGGTGGCGGCGCTGGAATCGGTTTGAAACGGCGACACAGTTGTCAAAAGCTCGTACGCAAGGACCCCGAGAGACCACAGGTCGCTTCGAGCGTCGACCGGCTCCCCGAGCAACTGCTCTGGCGACATGTACAACACGGTACCCACCGGTTGCCCCGTCTGAGTCATTTGGGGTTGCGAGTCACCGAGGAGCTTCGCGATACCAAAGTCGAGGATTTTGATTGCTCCGGTGCCTGTCCTCAGGATGTTCGCGGGCTTGATGTCCCGATGGACAATCCCGGCGCGGTGTGCAGCGTCCAGCCCAAGCGCAATCTGTCGCAGAAGCTCAACCACTTCCTCAACCGGGAGCCGCCCCTGCTCGAGTCTTTGCTTGAGCGTCTCGCCCTCGTAATACGCCATCACGATGAACAGCTCCCCTTCGACTTCGCCGATGTCGTGGACGGTCGCGATGTTCGGATGATCCAGCGCGCTCGCCGCGCGCGCCTCCTGGACGAAGCGTTCCTTGGCGGTGGCATTGGTGACCAGATGGCGGGCAAGAAGCTTTAGGGCCACTGCGCGTCCAAGGGTTAGGTCTGTCGCGCGATACAGAAGCCCCATTCCACCGGAGCCCAGCCGCGCCTCGAGGCGGTAATGTGAGAATACGCGGCCGATGAACGGATCGACAGGGTTGGCCGTGGCGATTTCCCGCCCATTGCCCTCGCTTTGCCCGTGATTTGTTTCGGGTCGCGACGCCACGCTTCTCCCTAATCATCCACTTTGTACACCGCCAGGACGGATTGGAGCCAAAGGGATGCTGGCCGAGTGGCGGAAGACAGCTCAGCCGATGGCCCGTGCGGCGGGGAAGGCAACGCCCTGGCGCTCTCCCAGCGCGACGAGCGAGTCGTGATGCTCGCGGTCGATCACGATCCCCTCGCGGGCCTGCTTTTCAGCTCGTTCCGCCTCGGGCTGGCCTGGGTAGAGGACCGGGCCTGGCGCGTCCGGAATGCACGGCGCATGGGTGAGCTGATCCAAAAGCCGCTCGAGTCGGCGCTCGAAGCTCGATACGTGATCGAGCGCACTCGGATCGATCGCCATGAACAGCTGCCCGAGATTCGAGTGGCCCTCGGTCGAGAACAAGCCGACGATGTCGGGGCCGAAGGCGGCGTCGCCGAGAATTCCAGTCAAGACTTCGACGAGTAGCGCCAGGCCGTAACCTTTGTATCCGCCCGTCTCCTCACTGCCGCCGAGCGGCTGCAGCGCTCCTTCGAGCGCGAGCTCCGGAGTCGTGGCGGGCGAGCCGTCCGGGGCGATCGCCCAGCCGACCGGAATGGTCTCGCCTCTTCTGGCTGCAACTTCGATCCGGCCGCGCGGAACCGTGGAAGTTGCCATGTCGAGGACGAGCATCCCGAACCGGCCTGCGGGCGCCGCAAAGGCAATCGGGTTTGTCCCGAGCAAGGAGGTCCGGGCCCGAGTCGGCGCCACGATCGGCGAGGTGTTGGTCAGACTCAAGCCGATCAATCCCTGCCGCGCGACCCGCATCGCGTACCAGCCAGCAATCCCATAGTGATTGGCGTTACGCAGTACCGAGATCGCTGTTCCGGTCTGCCGCGCGCGTTCAATCGCATCGTCGGTCGCGACCCGCCCAGAGTGGTGTCCCCAGCCGTTGTTCGCGTTGAAGCGCGCCAGCGCGGTTTTACCCACTTCCTTCACCGGTCGCCGAGCCGGATCCACTACGCCTGCTTCGATTAGCTTCAGGTATTGCGGCAGCCGCGCGGTTCCATGTGAAGCGATGCCGCGCAGGTCGGCGGCGAGGAGAAGCTCAGCCACATCGGCCGCGATGTCGGGCGGCGTGCCGACCCGGCGAACCAGCGCATCGGTCCACGCGCGCAGGCGCTCCGCTTCGATCACCAAGCCGTCAGCTGGATCCAGATACAGAGCCATCGTGAAGAGATCTCTTAGCTCTTTCTGGTGCAGCGAAACCATCAAATGCGGTAAGCGTCCGGCGGGGCTCTCATTTCAAATGCGAGGAATAAACATGAAGAAGTACTTAGTGCTGTACCTGTCTTCAGTGTCTGCGTCCGAGCAAATGTCTAAGGCTTCACCGGAACAAGCGAAAGCCGGGATGGACCTTTGGATGGCGTGGTGACCGGGTTTTCAATTCTGCAGGCAGAGTCAAACAAGGCGATTCAGGAGTTGCTTTAAGAACCACCCCCACTTCAGGGCCCCCGGCGGATCGATTGAGGCGTGCGAATTCTTGTCGATGCCCGGAATGCCTGAGAAGTAGTCCTGCGGCTAGCAGGAAGGCCAAGTGGCGCATAGGTCGATCCAGGTGCCATTCTGGTCCACCTCGATTCGGTGGACCGGATGGACCTCCCAGAGCGTGCCTCTGCTCCGGTCGACCTCGATAGGGTGTTCCGGATCCCACATCCGCCAACCGGTGATGCGCACGTAAGCCCTCGCGGTTGCCAGCCGCTGAATCACCGCCGAGGTCCATTCCGGATGTTGGTCGATCATCCTCGGCGTCACTTCCACCACCAACCGATGTCCCCGACAATAGGCGGAGACGCAGCGCGGATCGTCGGTGCCAAACTCGTCTACTAAGTACTCTGGCGCCGAAACGAAGATATGGAAGTCCACACAAGGTTGAACGGGCGTCGAGCAGTTGCAGAGCTCCGAGCTTTCGATATTGCGCTGGATCAGCACGCCTTCCGTTACTACCGGCTGGCATTCCCACTCCTGTACCTCATTCAGCGCCTCAGGCGGCCACCTTCCGCGATCGGGAGCGATCAGCTCGGCACTGTGCTCCCAAACGTAGGGCGGCGTTTTGGAGCGGTGCCAATCCACCATATCCTTGATGCTAAACGGCGTCGGATCGAACTCGATCGGCAGGACGTCCCGGTTCTTCAGTCGATTCAGGACGGGATGCGCGCCAAGGCCCTCAGGCGGGCAATCCGTGCCGTTGCAAGTGAACAGGCCCGTCGTGTAGTTGGGCTGGGCGCAGATTTCGGGGTCAGGATTCTGAGACCATGCCGGGAGGCCGATCAACACGAGGACCAACGACCGCGCGGCTACGCGCGAGCTCACTCTCCGAGTCATTTTTGGCCCCCTCCGAATCGTTCCCCGTGACTTCGATCGAAGCTACATCAGATCAAAGACTCCACAAAGGAACCTATCCGACACGGGGGCCGAAATAATCGTCCAGCACCTGCTGAAGACTCAATCGAGCCTGGTGGACCCGCGCCCGAGTTTCACGATGGGAAGTCCGTAGGATCCTCGCGGTGTCTTCGATCGAGAGCTCTGCAAGATCGTAAAGCACGAAAGCGGCCCGAACGCGACCGTCTAGAGCCTCCAGCCCTTCGCGCAGCGCGCTGGTCAGCCCTTCGGACTCGACAACCGGCTCGGAGGATCTCTTCTCCAGTCGCTGCAGCCAGTCCTTTGCTGAGTGCGCAACGAATGGTCGACGCTCGAGAGCGATCTCGACGGCTCTTCCACAGAGCCACGTTCGGAGGTTGCCGACGAGCGGTCGGAATGCAACGCCTTTGACAGCGGACGCAAAGGTGTTCGCGGTCACCTCGGCGGCGTCGTCGGAGGTTGCGCACATGCTCCGGGCAATGCTGTACACGTCATCACCGTAACGTTCGACCAGCATGGCAGGCGTCGGACCGTCGCCGCGCATGCTGCATTCAGATTTCAGGTCGTCGTCAAACATCAGCTCTGCTCCGGTTTTCGTGCCCTCACAGCGGCTGCTTCGATCAAGTACGTTTCGCAACGAAGCTACTGCACGCTCAAGGCGTGCAACATTGCGTCCCAGCCTTGCGAACAATCGGACTAGGCCTACTTGTTCTTCACGGGTTGGTCCTTTCCCTATTTCTCAGCTCACTGCTCAGTACGACCGTCGGCATCGCAAATGCTTCGTACTTGAATCCAAGCCCGGGACCGTCGTGACGTGACCGCCGTCCCAATCGGGCTTCCAGGTCTGAACCAGCTTGCGCGGCGGATCCACCTCGAGGAATTCGCCCTCCACGCTAAATGGCTTGCCATCGGTACTGAGTCCGCGAGCTCGCCACCGACCGCCCAAGCGAAGGTCCGCGCTCCATTCCCGTGTCTGGTAGGTGTCGGCCGACCCCCACCATCGCGGGATCTCGTTTGGATCCGTCAGCGCTCGAAAAATCCGATCCGCGGCGGCAGCCATTTCGACGTTGGCTAAAATGACGCCTTGGGAGAGATCGGCGACGGCGCGGGCGGTTTGGGTGGCATTAGCGCTCATTTTTCCTCCAGGTAACGTTTGAGTTGAGTGAGGCTCGTTAGCCAGAAAGTGCGGTACCCCTCGATCCAGCCCGCTACCTGCTGCAGCGGCGCGGGGTGCAGCTCGTAGCGGCGCTCACGCCCGACGCGCTCCTCAGATACCAGGCGCGCCTGCCGCAGCACGCGCAGGTGCTTCGAAATCGCGGGCCGGCTTTGGCGAAAGTCATCGGCCAGCGCGTTCACTGCCGCCGGTCCGGCCCGCAGTCGGTCGAGGATGGCGCGACGGGTAGGGTCGGCGACCGCGCGAAAGACATCGGCATGAGCGGAAGCGCGGTGCATCTATGGTAACCTATTGCTCACCTTTAAAACTCATGTTTCGAATTTGTTGCTGCATGATTGCATCCGTTCGATGGAGATTTAAGTAACCAATTGGTTACCATATAGTGAAGGGATCGGGTGCTGTCAAGCGAAGTCCCGGGCCGGTTAAACTAGGGGTTGCGCGAGCGATGAAGGGCGCGGCGCAGGGCACCCTCAGCAGTAGTCTTTCACAGCCCTGAGCAGTATCTCCGGACTAAGGGGTTTGCTGAGGACGCGTTCGGCGCCGATGTCCTGGGCGGCGTCGGCCATCGCAGAAATGACGATCACCGGGATGTTCGCCAATTTCGGGTTCTTCTTCTGCTCTGCGCGAAACTGCCAGCCATCCATCACCGGCATCATCAAGTCGAGCAGAATCACTCGAGGCTCTTCATTGGCGGTCAGATAGTCGAGCGCTTCCTGACCATCGGCAACTCCAACGACCGCATACCCCTCTTCCCCAAGTACCTCTTCGAGCGACGAGCGGATCTCCGGATTGTCGTCGACCACCAAGACCAGGGTGGATGAAGCCTTCTTCAATGGCTCGTCGGTATCCGCTCGCGCCACTTTGAATCGTCCCGTTCAGTCACGCACTCCATTAACGCTGGTGTCGTTTAGATGCCTTGCTTGTCAGAAAGCAAGCGATCCACTTTCAAGTGGGCGGGGTTAAACTTCGTCGGCACACTGGGCCAGTGGGCTTCACCCTCCCCGATCGAGCGTTTGAAGGATCCCGAAGCGCTCGGAACGTGGCTGCGCGAAGCGGGGCTGCTTGCACCCGCGCAGACTAGCGAAGCGGACCTCGCGCTGGCGCGGCGGTTGCGAGAAGCGATCCATCAACTCGGCGTCCAGCGCCTCGAGACAAAGCCTCTCGGTGGCAGGAATTTGGCTCGCCTCAACCGGGCGGCAAGGTGGGCAGCCTTGGGGACCTTCCACCTGAATTCGACTCGGAAAAAACGGTACGTGACGCGCTCGCCGCTGCGGTTTTCTTTGGGTCGAATCGCCGAGGACGCGATCGAGCGATTTTCAAGCCAATCGGAGCGGCTGACACGCTGCGAGCTTCCGGGTTGCGGCGCGCTACTTCTCTCCCGCTCGCGCAGCGACCGGCGGCGCTGGTGCAGCATGGAACTCTGCGGCAACCGGGCAAAAGTGGCGGCGTTCCGAGAGCGTCAGCGAGCAGGGACGAAAGGCAAGCAGCGCCGACTCGGCGAGCAATCCTCGCGTACCGAGACGTGAGGTTTGTTCTTCTCGTTGCTATCGGCTATCCGTTTCGCGGGAGGCAATATGCCAGCGTACGTGGTCGTCCAAGTTGAGGTGACTGATCCCGCCAAGTACGAAAAATACAAGCAGATGGTGCCGCCCTCGATCCAAAAATACGGCGGGCGTTTTTTGGTGCGAGGCGAACCCGTCCAGTCCCTGGAGGGGACGTGGTCCCCGAAGCGCTTCGTGATTATCCAGTTCGATTCGATCGAGCGGGCCAAGGCTTGGTGGGGCTCGCCCGAATATCGAGATGCAAAGCTGTTGCGACAGGCATCGGCGCGCACTGAAATGATCTGCGTGGAACACCCCGACCAGGGCTGAGGCAACCCAGGGAGCCATAAGAGTTTCGCGGCGGACCCGTAAGCGCGCGCGCCATAACGCGTGCAACCAAAGTTGCGACGATCCAACTCGCTGTTTACGCTCTGCGTCATGGCCGCCGACGAAGGGCCCGTTGGTGCGGGGGCTAAAGCCGTTTCCCCCTCGCCACGGGAGGTGGAACCGAATGTACGCCCGGAAGCGCACCTTGATGAATGGGTGGCGCCCGACATCGGCGACGAACGTGGGTATCTACGCGCGGGCAAAGTGTTCGAGTGGATGGATGTCGTAGGAGTTCTCGCCGCCACCCGACACTGCCGACGGCCAGTCGCAACCGCTTCGGTCGACGGGATTGAGCTGCGCGAGCCGATCCGAGTCGGAGAACGGGTGACGATGACTGCAGTGGTTGGTCACACCTCGCGGGCGAGCATTGGGGTTTCGGTCTCGATGACCCACGGTCCGCCCAAAGCGGGCGCACGCAGAACTCTGGCCGGACACATGACGTTCGTCGCGCTCGACGACGACGGCAGGGCGATGGCCGTGCCTCAGCTGCAACCTGAAACCCCAGCCGAGGTCGCCCGATTTCGCGAGGGACAGCTTCGCCGCGAGTTCCGCAAGAAACTGCTCGCCGGTCAACTTCCTGCCCTGCCATCTGCGGGCAGTCTGCCCACTCCGCCGGAACGGGCGCTGTTCGTCCGCGAGCTGCTCAAACTCTTCCCGCGCTCATTCCAGTTGCCGTTCGAGCGCGTCGATCCACTCAAGCCGCGCCAGCGCCATCTCTCCTATGTCCACAAAATCGAACCGGTCCGCACCAACAAACTCAATTTTCATGGGACGCTCTATGGCGGCACGCTAATGCGATGGATCGAGACGAATGCCAATCTCTCCGCGCGCGCCTATCTGGACGGTGCGCCGGTGCGCTTCACTGGCCTCCACGGCCTAACCTTCATTCGACCGGTACAGCCCCATGTCTTCGTCCACATCCGCTCGGCCGTCGCTCACACCAGCCCGGCCTTGCTGACTGTCTTGGTCAACGTCCACGCCGAAAACCCGCTCGCGGGGCATCAACAGGAGACGCTTCGGGCCTTTCTCACCTACGCTCCGATCGATGGCTCTGCCGCGCGGGTGCCTCCGCTCGAGTGCATTGGAAGCGAAGAGAGCGCGCTGTTTGAAGAAGTGGAGCACCGCCTAGCGTTGCAGCGCTCGCTCGGCGATTCCAACGAAGAGCTTGGTAGCTAGCCCAAGTCGACTTACATTCCAATCCGGGAGAGACGATGCAACGCACCTGGGTGGTGATCTGCGATGCCAGCCGATGCCGAATCTTTGAGGTTGGACCTCGGCGCGATCAGTGGCGGATGTTGCAGTCGATCGAGCATCCGCAAGGTAGGGCGAAGGGCCAGGAGCTGCTCACCGATAAGCCCGGCCGCAACCAACAGAGCCGATCGGCGATGCGACCGGCGATGGAACCGACCACGCAGCCGCACGAGGTAGAGGTCGAGCGGTTTGCGCTCCAGATTGCGAAACTTCTGGAGGCACGGCTGGCAGAGAATGCCTACGAGAGGCTCGTTCTCGTCGCTCCGCCGCACTTTCTTGGGACGTTGCGCTCCACGCTGAGCGCCAATCTGGCAAAGCATGTCGCGCTCAGCCTGGACAAAGACTACACGTCCCTCGAACCGGCCGAGTTGGCCGAGCGCGTACCGCTGTAAACGCGCTAGCGCGGAAGCTCAAAAGTTCCGATCAGGGGCACGTGATCGGACAGGCCGTGAAAGTCGCCGCCGAGGTCTCCGAAGGGTCTGGTGCCCTGCAAGTCCAGCCAGCGGATTCCTCCTCCGTAGAAGAGATGATCCAGATGCATTCGCAGCCGCATGAAACCGGCGGTGGGGAAGTTCTTCGGGGAGCGCCCGTCAATTTGTCCAACGGTTTCCTGCGCTCCCTCAAATTCCGCTGATTCGGTGAGATATCGATACACGGGCGAGCCAGGGGGAGAATTGAAATCTCCGGCGACCACGAAGGGTTCGTCGGCAGCGTGGCGCTTGACGTAAGCGACCAGGGACTTGGCCTCCTGAACCTGATTGACCCCAAAACCCATCTTTTCGCGGGAAGCCCAGAACTCCCGCGCGAAGGGTGTCGGAAGACTCAAGTGGGTGTTGAAGACGTGAAGAGGCCGGCCAGCATCATCCCGCAGACGAACGTGAGCGCAAATTCGGCTCTGTTTGCGATCCTTGAGAATGGATACATGGTGGTGGGTGATGAGCTCGGGTAGTCCCGCATTGTGCCGATCGACTTGGAACGCGCGGTTGTTGACGATGATCGCCAAACCCGTGGTGTAGATCGGCACGTTCCGAAAACGGTAGGTGTGCGCCCGGAAATAGTAGGCCTGGTAGGGAAAGTACTTTCCGCGTTGTGCGAACGCCTCCTCCAATTCGCCCATGAATGATTGGAGCTGCGTCTCGCGAGCCGTGGCCCTGCGGTAAGCGATGCTCGAGCGGATTGAAATGGTCTCCACTTCCTGCAGGCAGATGATCTGAGGGCTGGGTGAAAGACTCGCGATCTTCTTGGCAATCAGCTCCTTCGATGCGCGCGTGCTGGCGAGCCCTCGCAGAGCATGGCCGAAGTAGCGGACGTTGTAGCTCAACACGTGCACCGGGCGAGCAGCCATGGCAGCTTCGAAATAATACGACAGATAATCGGGCGCCGGCTCCGAAGCCGCCCGCTCGCAACGGCAAAGTCAGGCGATGGCCACGTTCGCGATCAGCTCGCGCAGGACGTGGTTGGGACAGGGCTTTCGCAGCACATGGATGTTGCTCCCCGCCCGAGCCCACACCTTCTCGAATCCGGTGTGGAGGACGCAGTTGACCGACGGATGGCGCAACTTGATCCGTTCCAAGAATGACATGCCGTCCATGCCGGGCATCTGGTAATCGGAGATGATCAGCGTTGGGAGCTCCATCTCCACCATCCGCTGAGCCTCCTCCGCATCGTAGGCAAAACGAAGTCGGGCCGGAGTGTCCTTCGCGATTCGCCGGATGATGGAGAGAACCAATGGATCATCATCGACGATCAGTACCGAGGGTGTTGAAGGCGTGAAACTCATCTCGTCCGCGTTACCCGTTCATACGGGGGGCAGTTAACTTCGTTGCTGCGTGATCGGACGAACGAGGCGTTGATGAAATTTAATGGTGAGTAGGAGGAAGGATCACCGCGATCCGGGTCGCTTGCGACCCGACGTGCTGCGGCGGCGCTTCGGAGGGCGCTCTCGAGACTCGTGAGAGCTGCCGAATCGTGCTTACTTTGGGTTATAAGCCCGCGAAACCACAAGCCGAAGCCTTGTGGTGGGCCTGACGGAGCGACCGATTTACGACCTCATTCACACCACGCTGGGCTCATTGCGCTGTGCCGTGCTTACCCATCCTCACGGCGCATCCCCGCAGCTGGCGATTGTCTTGTGCCACGGCTTCGGCGCACCCGGAGATGATCTGGTCCCCCTGGGTGCGGAGCTCCTTCGCCGGGAGCCGCAACTCACTCCCGTCCGGCTAGTCTTTCCCGAAGCACCGCTGCAGCTCGCTCCCGAGCTTTATGGAAACGGGCGGGCGTGGTGGCCTTTGGACGTCGAGCGCCTGCTCGAGCGACAGGCACGTGGATTGGATCTCACCCACTTCCAGGAGGAGGCACCCGAAGGGCTTTCGAAGGCGCGGCGTTCAGTCGTCGCACTGGTCGACGAGCTGGCGCGCCAAAGCACCCTTCCGATCTCGAGAATCGTGCTCGGCGGCTTTTCCCAGGGAGCGATGGTCTCACTGGATGCCGCACTGCATCTGGAGGATCGCCCCAGCGGGGTGATCCTTCTTTCGGGCACTTTGGTGGCGCGCTCTGAATGGGAACGCCGCGCGCGCAAGCGGGCCGGTTTGCCTGTCTTTCAGAGCCATGGACGGCAGGACCCGCTGCTTCCGTTCTTTGCGGCGGAGGCCCTTCGTGACCTGCTGATACGGGCCGGTCTTGAAGTAGAGTTCGTTGCGTTTGACGGCGGCCACACGATACCGCCGAATGTTTTGGATCGAACCGCTCAATTCCTTCTCGCGCGCCTTCGCGAGGAAAGCGGCAATGATAAGGTGAGTCGCAGATGAAGAACGCGCTCGAAGCTCCGCGCCCGATTCGAAAGCCCCAATCCGAGGTGGCCGCCGCGTTGCCTTTGGACCGAGATCTGCTGATCCGGATGCACGATTTGATGGTCCAGAGCCGTGCGCTCGAGGAGCGATTGATTCAGATGTACCGCCAGGGGCATGGTTTCTTCTGGATCGGCGGTCCCGGCGAGGAGGCGTTCAACGTACCGCTCGGGCTTTTGATCAAGAAGGGGGAGGGCCTCGACTACGACTACCTCCATTTTCATTACCGGCAATCGGCGACGCTCCTCGCAATGGGAGAGGACCCGATCGGTGCGCTCCGACAGATGAAAAATACGGCGACCGACCCGTATTCGGGAGGAAGGAACTTCGCCGGGCACTTCTCGATCAAGCGCTGGAACGTGGTTCCGGTGAGCTCGCCAATCGAAGTGCAGTACTCGATGGCGCCGGGAACGGCGATCGCCCAAAAGCGCCACGGAGGCGATGGCATCACGATTGTGACCGGCGGAGATGCCGGAACCGCGGAAGGCGACTTCGCCAGCTGCCTGGTGTGGAGCTCTCGGCCTGGAAACGAGTTGCCGATCTTGATCATCGTCGCCAACAACCAGTGGGGAATTTCCACCGCTGCATCCACCGTCCAGGGCTGCACCAACATTTCGGATCGGGGGAAAGCCTTCAATATCCGCTCGAAGACGATCGACGGGAACAACCCGGTGGTTGCCTATCAAGAGCTACGCGAGGCGATGGACTACGTACGCCGAGAGCGGAAGCCCTTTCTGCTGGAGGCCCTGGTCTCCCGGCTCTATGGACACTCCTCCGCGTCGGGTGCGAATTTCGTTCCCGATGAGGTGGATTGCATCGCCACCTACGAGCAATGGCTCGAAGCCAAAGGTGTTACCAACCGTGCTCACTTCAACGAGATGCGGGCGCGGTGGAACCAGGAGATGGCGGAGTTGGCTCGCAAAGTGCGCGACGAACCCCAACCGACCCCTGACTCGATTTGGAACTTCATCTACGCGGAGAAGAAATAGCCGATGGCGAGCATGGCTCAAGCCATTCGGATGGCGCTGCACTACGCGGAGGAGAACCTCGGGGTTACGGACGTATTCGGAGAAGACGTCGGCCCACCCTTGGGCGGCGTGTTCACTACCACCCAGGGCCTGAAGACCGCCTGGAACTCACCGCTCGACGAGCGCGGCATCATCGGAGTCGCGATGGGGCTCGCCCTCGCGGGGCAGCGGCCAGTCGCCGAGATTCAGTTCTGCGACTACATCTTCAACGCGATTGATCTGTTGAAGCTGGCCGGCGGCACGTACTGGGCTTCGAATGGGGACTGGAATGTACCGATGGTGGTCAAGACTCCGGTGGGCTCCGGCATTCGTGGTTCGATATACCACTCGCAATCCTTCGACGGGACGATCACCCGGTTACCCGGCTGGAAAGTGGTGATGCCCTCGACGCCGTTGGACGCTTACGGGTTGATGATCTCCGCCTGCCAGGATCTGAACCCCGTGATGTATCTCGAACCAAAGGCGCTCCTTCGAGTTCGGGGAGAGGAATTGATCCCGGGCGAGCCATCTGACGATCGGACTCTTTCAAAGATGATCGATGCCCCTCTGAATGACCGAAGCGGCTGGGTCCCCAAGTGGCCGGATCTCCAACCGTATTCAGTGCCGATCGGCAAGGCGAAGATCGTCCGGCAGGGAAACCAAATCACCGTCGTTAGCTATGGCCGCACGCTCCCGCTTTGCGTGAAGGCGGCGGGCGCTATACGCGAGGAGGGCATCGACGCCGAGATCATCGACTTGCGCACCCTCTATCCGTACGATTGGGAGGCGCTCAAAGCGTCAATCCAGAAGACCGGGCGGGTTTTGTACGTCAACGAAGACACCGAAATAACAAATTTCGGCGAGCACCTGATCCGACGCACCATCGACGAGCTGTTTTACGCACTCTTGGCGCCGCCACAGCTGCTCGCGGGAAAGTCGATCCCGGGCATCGGGTTGGCCGACAGTCTGGAGATGGCATCGGTGCCGCAGCTACCGGACGTCACGGCCGCAATCCGCGCCTTGGCCAGCGAAGAGCCCTGACCGGCCTCAGCCACCGCAGGTGCTCACCTGCCTGCTCGCTAGACGAAGTGTGCCAGGCGCGGCGTGCAGATTAAGAATATTGTTTAATTCGTTGCGTCAGAGCGTTTGTACGCGCACGGGCCGCATCGCGCGGCAGCGATCACATGCTGCGGCCCTTAGGAAAGACTATGAGTCGGCTTCTCGTACCGCTTCTAGGAATTGCCCTTCTTACCCACTGCGCAACCGCCCAGATTCGTCCGGGCCCTGGCGCCCACGTCGCACCGCCCGGCGTCGCGACTGCGAGCGCCTCGGGCATTCAGGTTTGGGTGGATGGTACCGCCTGGAAGGGCCATCCCTCCGACTTGGGCGACGTACTCTCTCCGATCTACGTCGCGATCGAGAACCACAGCGGTCGACCGATCAGAGTCAACCACGGTGAGTTCGAACTTATTGGTGCGTCCGGTTTCCACTATGCGCCCCTCAGCTTGCTGTCGACGTCGCGGCGCTTGGAGCCGAATCCGCCCAACGCACCTTCCAGTCCCCCTACTTCGCCCCCACCCGCGAAGCCTTCGACACCTCCTCCGTCCACTACTCCGCCGCCTCCTCCGAGCAATCCTCCACCTCCGCCCAGCAATGCTCCGCCTGCTGTCGACAACCCCTCGACTTCTCCGCAGAATGCCCCTTCTGCTCCCGACAAAGCTGGCGGCTCCCAAATCAATTCGGCTAGCTCGCGGGCCGAGTGGGAGGATCCCGCAAATGTAGCCAGCGCCCTGTACCAACCCGCAGTCGCCAGGGTGTACGGGCGTCACCACTACTTTCGTCCTGCATTCCGCCCATACGTCTCCTTCTACTGGGGACCGAACTGGTGGTGGTACCCATACCCGTACCCTTACTCGTACTGGGGTTATCCCTATCCGTACTACTACCAAGTGCCGATTCCCTCGCAGGACATGGTGAACCAGGCGCTGCCGGAAGGCGTCGTCGAGGATGGTGGACGGGTTGCCGGGTTCCTCTACTTCCCACGTGTGGTGGGAAGGGAAACCCGATTGCGGTTCGAAGCCCAATTTGCGGACGCGAAGACGAACGAGATCGTCGCAAACATCAAGGTTCCGTTGGCGGTAACTCGCTGAGGAGCCGGCTTCACGACACCATCAGCGACGTTGTTCGACCGTAGAGGGCCGCGGTTGAGCAATGCTATGAGGGTTGCACCTCAGGAGACGCCAATGCTGATCGTGATGAAGCCTCATGCGACCGCCGAACAGATCGAAGCGGTCAAGGAGAAGATTTCCTCGATGGGCTTCACGGCCCATAGCATCCCCGGCGCCCAGCGGGTGGCGATCGGAATCACCGGAAATCGGGAAGCGCTGGAGGCGGAGCAGTTCATCACCATGCCTGGAGTGGCGGACGCAGTGCGAGTCTCGCAGCCCTTCAAGCTGGTTTCCCGCGAAGTCAAAGAGGAAGACACAGTCATCGACGTGGGAGGGGTGCTCCTGGGAGGCCGGCAAATTGTAGTGATGGCAGGTCCCTGTTCGGTCGAATCGAAGGAGCAGATCCTGGAAGCGGCGGCCGCGGTGAAGCGGGCTGGCGCCGTCATCTTGCGAGGAGGCGCGTTCAAACCCCGCACCAGCCCCTATGAGTTTCAGGGGCTTCGCGAGGAAGGCTTGAAGTTGCTCGCGTTGGCGCGCGAACGGACCGGCCTGAAGATCGTCACTGAAATCAAGGACACCGAAACCGTTCCGATGGTCGCCGCCTATGCCGACATCCTGCAGGTGGGAGCGCGCAACATGCAGAACTTTTCCCTCCTCGAGAAGCTCGGAAGCCTGGACAAACCCATCCTACTCAAGCGGGGTCTGAGCGCCACCTTGAAGGAGTTGTTGATGGCCGCTGAGTACATCGTCTCGAGGGGAAACCACCGCGTGGCGCTTTGCGAGCGCGGAATCCGGACCTTCGAAACGATGACCCGCAATACCCTGGACATCAACGCGGTGCCGGTGCTCAAGGCACTCTCGCACCTTCCGGTGATCGTCGACCCTTCCCACGGCATTGGGCTGCGGCAGCACGTGCCGGCCATCGCGCGCGCGGGCGTCGCCGCCGGGGCGGATGGTCTGATTATCGAGGTCCATCCCCAGCCGGACAAGGCGCTATCCGACGGGCACCAGTCGCTGTCTCCGGACGAGTTTGCGACCCTGATGAAGCAGGTGGAGGGAATCGCCCGAGCGATCCAGCGACCGCTGATCAGCGCCCTACCCGGCTGAGCCTGGCGCCAACTGGCTCCAGCGCCTTGCGCAGCGGCGCGACGACGGCTCGCACTCGAGCCGCCCGCTGGGCCGGCGTACCGGGCTTTTCGATCTGAGCAACGATCGCGCTGCCCACGACCACCCCGTCCGCGTGCCCCCGCAGCGCGCGAGCCTGCTCTGGCCGGGAGATTCCAAATCCCACCACCACGGGCACTGGGCTCGCCTGCCGTACCTTGTCGAGTTGGGACACCAAGTCTTCCGGCAACTGCGATCGCGCGCCGGTCACCCCGGTGATCGAAACAAAGTAGATGAACGCGGTTGCGTGTCGAAAGGCGGCCTCCCAGCGCCTTTCGGTGGAGGTCGGCGCGAGCAGAAATACGATGCCGACGCCGTTTTGCCCCGCGGCAGCGCAGAGCGGACCCGCTTCCTCCGGTGGAAGGTCCGGGAGAATCACCGCATCGACACCGGCCTGCCCACAGGTTTTGAAGAAGCGATCTGTGCCGTAAGCGAGCACCGGGTTGACGTACCCCATCAAGGCTACGGGCGCCTCGGATCGTTTCCGAACCGCCTTGGTCACGTCAAAGCAGTCCTCGACGGTGGTCCCACTCGCAAGGGCCCGCTCCGCCGCGCGTTGGATGGTGGGCCCATCTGCAATCGGGTCCGAAAAAGGGACCCCGATCTCGAGAACATCCGCGCCGGCTTCCAGGCATGCGACGGCCAGTGCGCGGGAGCTTTTGGGGCTGGGGTCTCCGCCCATGACGTAGGTGATCAGAGCGGGCCGGTCTTCGCTGTGGCAGGCGGCAAAAATCCGGCGAATCCTGTCAAGACTCATCGTCGCGTTCGCCTCGGCCGTACCGCTGCGCCGTTACCGGAGCCGAGCAGGCGTCGCATTTGGTCCACGTCCTTATCTCCGCGACCGGAGATGTTGATCAAAATCAGTGCTCCAGGGCCTAGTCGTCGGCCCAGCTTGAGGGCCTCGGCCACCGCATGAGCCGATTCCAACGCGGCGACAATGCCCTCCATACGCGCGAGGTATTGGACCGCGTCCAGCGCCTGCTCATCGGTCGCCTGAGCGAGGGAAATCCGCCCCTGGTCTTTGAGATAGGAGAGCTCAGGTCCGACGCCCGGATAATCGAGGCCTGCGCTAATCGAATGGGCCTCGGCTATTTGACCCTCGGCGTTTTGAAGTACGTAGCTTTTCGAGCCGTGCAGGACTCCGGGCCGCCCGCGCGCCAAGGAAGCCCCGTGTCGGCCGCTGTTCAAGCCGTGTCCTGCCGCTTCGACCGCGACGAGCTGAACGTCGGGGTCGTCAAGAAACGCGGAGAAAATACCGATCGCGTTGGACCCGCCACCCACGCAGGCCACGATCGCGGTGGGAAGCCTTCCAGCCAGCTCGAGGCATTGAGCGCGGGCCTCGCGGCCGATCACCGATTGAAAATCCCGGACCAGCGCGGGGTAGGGATGCGGACCTGCGACGCTGCCGATCACGTAATGAGTATTGCGGACGTTGGTAACCCAATCGCGGATCGCCTCGTTCATCGCATCCTTGAGGGTTTTCGATCCGGCCTGGACCGGAATCACCCGGGCTCCCAACAGCTCCATCCGAAACACGTTGAGCGCCTGTCGTTCGACATCGAGGGCGCCCATGTACACTTCACAGGGTATCCCGAACAGCGCGCAGGCGGTGGCGGTGGCCACTCCGTGCTGTCCCGCGCCGGTCTCGGCGATCACCCGGGTTTTGCCCATCCGCCGCGCGAGCAGCAGCTGTCCGAGCGTGTTGTTGATCTTGTGCGCCCCGGTGTGGCACAGGTCCTCGCGCTTGAGCAGCACTCTGGCGCCGCAATCGGCTGACATTCGCATCGCCTCGGAGATCGGCGTCGGCCTGCCTGCAAAATTGCGAAGCAGCTCGCTCAGCTCCGATTGAAATGCCGGATCTTCTCGGGCGGACCGCCACGCGGTTTCCAATTCCTCCAGCGCCGGGATCAGCGTCTCCGGCACGAATCGTCCGCCGTAGTCGCCGAAGTGGCCCGCTGCATCCGGGAGCATCATCCCTAGCTCTCTAGCAGTGCGCGTTTCGCGGCGGCAATGAAGCGAGCCATTTTCTTGGGGCTCTTGATGCCTGGGGCGCTCTCGACGCCACTCGCCACGTCGACCCCGTACGGTCGCACGAGCTGCACCGCTCGCCGAACATTCTCCGCCGTCAGGCCTCCAGCCAGCAGGATTGGCCTCGAGTCGGCCCACGCGGCGAGCAGCTTCCACGGAAACGTTCGCCCGCTGCCACCGAAAGAACGAGAGGGCGTGTCCATCAAGAAGGCCGACACCCGGTACGCTTCGCACGCGCGCAGCGACTCAGGGCCCTTGACTGGGATCGCTTTGATTACCGGCCACTGAAACCCCTGACAAAACTCCGGCGATTCATTGCCGTGCAACTGCAGTGCGTTCGGGTAGACCGCCGAACAAATCCGATCGATCTCTTGTCGTGATTGGTTGACGAATACCGCGACCGCCGTCACCAGCGGAGGCAGCTTTCGGATGATTTGCCGCGCGACCGCTGGATCGCAGTACCTGTGCGAGCGCGGCCAGAAATTGAATCCCAGCGCGTCGGCGCCGAGATCGACTGCCAACTGGGCGTCTGCGAGCCGGGTAATTCCGCAGATTTTCACCCGAATTTCTCGACCGCGGCGGTCAGACGCGGCTGCGCTCATGGCACCGCCAGCAGCTCGCGAACCAGCGCCGCTGGATCAGTCGCGCGCACCAGCGCCTCCCCGACCAGAAAGTTCGCCCCTCCCGCCGCTCGCAACCGTCGCGCCTCCCCAGCACCGCGAATCCCGCTCTCCGCAACCGCGCGCAGCCTCGATGGAACCAACGGCAGCAACTTCTCTGAAGTCGAGAGATCCACCTCAAACGTCTTTAGATCGCGATTGTTGACGCCGATGATCTGCGCGCCGGCGTCGAGAGCCTGCTGCAGCTCGGTTTGATCGTGCACCTCCACCAGCGCGTCCATTGCCAAGTCCTGGGCCGCGCTCAGCAGCGTTGCGAGCTGGTTGTCCTGGAGCGCCGCCGCAATCAGCAGAACGGCATCCGCTCCAGCCTCGCGGGCCTCGAGAAGTTGATAGCGATCGACTACGAAATCCTTGCGGAGCAACGGAAGCGAGATTGTGGCGCGCACCATCCGCAGATCATCCAGCGAGCCACCAAACCCCGGCGCGTCGGTCAAAACCGAAACAGCGCTCGCCCCAGACTGAGCGTAGCGAGCCGCGAGCGCCGCCGCGTCCACCAGCGGATCGATCGTTCCTGCGGAAGGTGAGGCACGTTTGATTTCGGCGATCACTCGAACCGCTCCTCCTTGCGGGGAGAGGACCGCGAACAACGATTTCGGGAGCGAAAGCTTGTTCACCACTTCTTCAAGCTCGCACTCGGGACGGTCGATGCGCCGATCGGCTACTTCCGCGTATTTGCGCTCGAGGATGGACGACAGGACCGTCACGACCCCACCTCATTCGTCTGGCGCACCAACGCTTCAAGCTTATCTGACGCACCTCCTCGATCGATGCAGTCGGCCGCGAGCCGAACGCCATGGCGCAATGAATCGGCGGCCCTACCGACGACCAACGCCGCCGCCGAGTTGGCGAGGACGGCGTCTCGCGGCCCCCCCTTTTGACCGGAGAGCACGTCCCGCAGGATTCGCGCGTTCCGTGCAGGATCTCCGCCCTGCAAATCCCGGATCTCCCACCGTCTCAAATCTAGATCGCCCGGACTAAGCTCGTAGGAATCAACCGTCCCTCCCTTGACTTCGGAAAGTTGGGTTGTGCCGGTGACGGCGATCTCGTCCAACCCATCGCCGTGAACGACGAACGCATGCAGGGCGCCGAGATGGTTGAGCACTTCGCCAAGAACTCGGACCCAGTGAGGTCCGTACACCCCGATGATCTGGTGTCGAGCAAGCGCTGGGTTGGCAAGCGGTCCGAGCAAATTGAAAATGGTCCGCACGCCCAGCTCGCGCCTTATTTCCGCTACCGCCTTGAAGGCCGGATGGTGATTGGGCGCAAACAAAAACCCAATGCCAATCTGCGCAATGCATTCTTGTATGCTCTCGAGCGAAATCGAGAGGTTGACGCCAAGCGCGACGAGCACATCCGCCGACCCACAGCGGGAGGACACGGAGCGGTTCCCGTGTTTGGCGACCACCACCCCCGCTCCCGCGGCGACGAACGCGGCGGCGGTCGAAATGTTGAAGGTATTACGCTCGTCGCCACCGGTTCCGCAGGTATCAATGAAGATCGGGCGGTCTACCCGAACGGAACGAACGCGCGAACGGACTACCTCGGCCGCCCCGGCAATCTCCTCCACGGTCTCGCCCTTGAGCCGGAGACCGGTCAGAAAAGCTCCGACCTGCGCCGGGGTGGCACCGCCATCGGCGATTTGGGTCATCACCGCGGCAACCTCGGCTCGGGTGAGATCCTGTCGAGCCACCAGCTTCTGGATGGCCTGCTGAATCATGTTCTCTTCGTTCGCCCTTGGACCCGGCGAAGCCAATTGCTCAAAATCGTTTTGCCGTGCTCGGTGAGAATGGATTCGGGGTGAAATTGCACTCCTTCGAGATCAAACCCGCGGTGGCGTAACCCCATCAGCTCGTTCTCCCGGGTCCAGGATGTCTCCCGAAAACTCTTGGGCAGCGAGCTTCGTTGCACCACCAACGAATGATAGCGACCCGCCAGAAAGGGTGAGGAAACTCCAGCGTAAAGGCCCTCGCCGCGATGCCAAACTGGCGTCGCTTTGCCATGGACCACGCGGTGATTGCGAACGACCTTTGCCCCGAAAGCCTGACCAATCGCCTGGTGTCCAAGGCAGACGCCCAAAATCGGGATCTCGCTGGCCAAGCTCTGGATCGCTTCGACGCAGATGCCCGCTTCGCTGGGGGTGCAAGGCCCGGGAGACAGCACCACCGCCGACGGCCTGGCGGCCCGGATTCCCGCAACGTCGATCTTGTCGTTTCGAAACACCTGTATCGAGCTGCCCAACTCTCCAAGATACTGGACGAGATTGTAGGTAAACGAGTCGTAATTATCGATCAGCAGCAGTCGCAGTCTCACACCACTTCATTTAACAGGCCTTCCGCAGTGCTGGCGAGATGCCTAGCAGGCAACAAAGCGACTAAGAATGAGACCCATGTCCCAGGTCCGGCAATTCACTGCCTCCTTCTACAAAGTTGCGGGGGTTTCCTCCATCGCCTCCGGGTTGACGACACTCGCAGTTCACTTGGTGCCCCTCGCCTGGAACAATGTCACTACCTTGGAGCAACAGGTCGGGCTGCGGTCGCATCCGCTCTACCTGTCTCGACTTTGGATGGTGTACCTCCACCTGTTGCTGGTCGTGATTGCAATGGTCGGTGTTGCTCTGAGAAAGATCAGGGTTGCGCCGGGCCCCGCGATTCTAGGGCTGATCGGCTATGTCTTCTTTGCATTCGCCGAATCGAGCCGCGTTTCCTTGGCTCTCTTCGCGGTGAATGCCAGCTGGCGCGCGACCTACGCCTCGACTGCCGACGAGGCGATCCGCGCTTCAATGCACACCCTGCTGCTTGCCTGGCCGGGCATCAATGATTCGCTCTTCGTACTTTTCTCACTCGGTTTCGCCGCTGGAAACTTCTTCTATGCCCTGGCCACTTGGAAGAGTTGGGGAATTGAGCGAGTCGTCAGCTTTGCGCTTCTGATTTGGGCGCTAATTGGAGCCTACGGAATCGTACAGGGATACGTGGGGCCATCCTGGTTGCCATCGCTCCCCGAGTGGTTGAGCTACACTTTTCAGCCGGCGGTGCGCTTTCTCATTGGTGCGTGGCTGTTGCGGACGCCTCCCGAGCCCGCTTCGCCATTGGCCGGTTAGGCCCGAGCCTGCAATCGAAGTTCGACTTGCTCGTAACTGGGGATGAGAGGAGCCGAACATGGAAAACAAATTGGAGTTGGCGGCCTGTTTTGCAGTAATCGTCGGGTACCTTTGTTCCGCCGGCGTGCTGATCAGCCAGTTTCTCTAGTCGATGCGCACTTTTGCTCGGAACGAGCGTTGTCAGTGGCAGCATGGTAGCAACCGCCGGGAACGCGGTTTCTCCCCACAAGGTCGAGTAACCCTTCCCGGCATTCGGTAAAACTACTCAATCAAGAGAAAGTACCGCGACTTTGCGGATTGAAAGCGCCTATAAGGCCGGGGAATGCATTCATCCGTGCGTGTCCTGATGTCCTTGGCGGTGACCATCGCTTGCGCAAGAGCAGCGCTAGCCCAGGCCCCTGACCAACCGTTCGCGTCATACTGGTTTCCCAATGAGTTGCTCGCCTGGAGCCCGGATTCCGATCCCGATGCGGCCTTCAATCGCAGCAACACGCCGCTAGCGACGCGTTTTTTCAATCCAGATCTGAATGTCAATGCACATGCCCACCCGAACGAAGCGGGAGTCATGGTGCTCTCCGCGTTCGGGCCGACCTCCCGCAATCCCTCCCAGGGTTCATTGTCGATGAGCTACTACGCGGTGAACTACTGGCAATACATCGAGGTGCTGGTGTTTTGGGGTGGCTCAGCCGGCGAGGGACTAATTCTCGCGCCCAACCCGACGATCATCGACGCCGCGCACCGAAACGGAGTGCCGGTCGTGGGGAACATCTTCTTCCCGCCCAACGCTTTTGGCGGGCAGATCCAGTGGGTGCGCGATCTGGTCCAGCAGTCCGAGGGAAGCTTTCCGGTTGCCGACAAGCTGATCGAAGTGGCGCGGTATTACGGCTTCGATGGTTGGTTCATCAACCAGGAGACCGCTGGCGGCGATCCCGCGCTGGCCACCCAGGTGCGCCAGTTCATCGAGTACATCAAGGCCTCTTCGAACCTGCTGATGTTCTGGTACGACGCGATGACAATCACCGGAGCGATCTCGTACCAAAACGCCTTGACCAACAACAACGCTCCCTTCTTCGACAACGACGGCGTGGTCTCCGATGGGATGTTCCTCAACTACAATTGGAGCGCGGCTGGACTGTTGAATTCCCGGTTGTACGCGCAGACCCTCGGGCGAAGCCCGTATGCCCTCTATGCTGGGGCCAACGTTCAGTCCAATGGGTACAATTCAAACGTCCAGTGGGACAGGGTCTTCCCCGAAGGCCAGCCGCACGTCGTATCGATCGGATTTTATCGACCCGACTGGGCTTTCACGTCATCGTCCGATCCGGATGACTTCTATCGGCGGGATAATCGCTTCTGGGTCGGCGCCAACCGAGATCCGAGCAATACCGAAACCACCCATCCGTGGAAGGGACTTGCTCATTACCTTCCCGCGCGGTCACCGATCACGCGGCTGCCGTTCGTAACCAATTTCAACAGCGGGCAGGGCCATCTGTATGCGATCAACGGGCAGGTGCTGATGGACCGCGAGTGGAACAACTTAAGCGTGCAGGACGTCCTGCCCACCTGGCGATGGATTGTTCGCAGCGAGGGCACCAGGCTGGTTCCGGATCTGGATTGGAGCGATGCCTACTACGGCGGAACCTCATTGAAGCTTGCAGGCGTTCTGGACGCGCCCAATCAGATCAATCTCTACGAATGCAGCTTGCCGATCTCCGCAGATACTCAACTTGGGATCGCATACCGGATGGACTCGCCCGGCGCTCCGACCCAAATGAGCGTGGCGCTCGCTTTCGAGGACAGTCCAGATGTGTTCGAAACCTTGGAGGTTGGCTCAAGCTCGAGTGCAGATTGGGAGACAACCTCGTTCGCGCTCAGCAGCTTCGCTGGAAGGACGCTTGCCGTGATCGGCCTGGCATTCGACGCCAGCAATCCGGGGGACTATCAGATTCACGTTGGTCAAATCGCGGTGTACAGCTCAGCCGCGGCTCCCGGACCTCCGTCCGGCGTATCGGTTCTACGCAGGACTCAAGTCGATCCGGACCGAGCCACGCTCAGGCTCGGATGGGACCACTCGCCTGATCCAATTGCCTACTACAACGTGTATCGACGCAATCCCGATGGCGGCTTGACCTATCTGGGAGGAACGCCGAACAACGCATACTTCGTGGCGGAGGTTCGGCGGATCGATTCCGAAGCTCAAACGACGGTCGAGGTACAAGCCGTTGGGCCAAACTTCACCCACTCGACTTCCGCCACCACCAGCTTCGACTGGAACTGAGGTCTGGTCGAGTTCTCAGAACTTGTAGGCGAGGCCGATTAACGCGTTCAAGCCAAAAACAGTCCCGCCAAGTTGGCCGGCGGAGACGACAGGCCCCAGGCGAAGGGTGAAGGTCAGCAGGAGGTTTGGCTCGATCATGTACTCAGCGCCACCTCCGAAGAGGATCGGAATGACGACGTAGCCCCCCGATGTGAAGAAAACGTCGAAGGCAATGTCGGCTCCAGCCACCAACATCACTTCGCGCGAGATGGGGAAGCCCGCAGCGAACGACACCGGGATGCCAATTCCGAACTGGGCGCTGATCCCGCTACCGGGGAACCACATCAACAGGCCTGGCTGAGTGCCGATTCCGATATTGTACTTGGGTGTGTCTACAAGGTTCAGACGACCGACCCCCCGAAGCGCGAGCTCCGGATAGACATAGGTACTTCCCTCCACTCCATAGTTGAACGCAAACGCGCCCCCGATATCGACTTTGGGCGTCATTCCGTGGAGCAGAGTTGCAGAGACGCCTGGCCAGCCAACCTGGCCGTGGATGACATTCTGATCGATCCCTACCGTGCGACCCGACAGGACCGACCATCCCGCTGCCTCAGTACGGCTTGTCCAAAACAGCAGCGGCAGCGCCGCAGCGCCTAGCCTCATCAACCGATTCATTTATGGAAACCTCCACAGGCCGAAGAATTCAGGTCCACTGGCCCCTCGGGTATAGGACAAGAGCTGGCCTTGGAAAACTTTTTGGACAGATTCCCTACAGATCGTCGGCGATGTGAGAGCCCGACCCCAGCGGCACACATGTGAAGGTGAGCTCGCCGCCGGGAGAACTGGCCAGCGCGCGCAGCTCGGAATCGGTGCGCGGTAGATCGCCGGAACGTCGGCGTACAAAGGTGCGATCCGAGATCGAGTAGAGGAAACCGGCTGCCTGACCTGCCACCCTTCCCTTCACCACCAGGTCGCACTCACCGACCGCCGCGCGCGCCTCCAGTTGTTCGATTCGCTCTCCGACCGATCCTCCGTTATCGCTGGTCAGCGTAACCTGCTGCCCGACGATCGGAGCCAAATTGCTGTCGAAGGCCAACAAGTAGGCTTCCAGCTGCCGCCGGATCAGTCGGCCCTCATCTCCGGGAGGAATGCCGCCTGGGTTGATGATCGAGCGGATGAACACGCTCGCTCCGTGGAAGCGGAACAGCGTATCCGTGCTTCCATCGTGCAAAAACCCGAAGCCTCGAACCTGGTCCCCCATGAACGGGAAGGGATCCGAGGGAAAGAATGAATCCGGAGACATCCCGAACATCCCGACCTTCTGATAGAGATTTCTGAGGTGGGGAATCTTGAAGAGCTGGGTCTCGTTCTCGAATGACGAGCGGCCGTCGCTACCGAAAAATCCCGGCCGCGCGACCCCGAATTCGCGATTGCCGTCGGGGTCCAAGACGTGACAGCCATTGCAGGTGACGAACGTATCCGAGGGCAATCCTCCCATGGTCACGCCCAGGAAAAAGTCCTGACCAGCCTGCTGCTCCTCAGTCAGCGAATTGTCCAGATTTCGAATTGGGTTCGGTGGATACATCAGCTGAAGAATGAAATCGGTAAAGGCCTGCATCTGCTCGTCGGTAAGTGGATCGCTGCGGCCGAGCAGGCCGGGAAAGGCGACATTGAACTTCTTGAAACCCGCCACCTCGTCGAAGCTTCCGGTATCCGGCTGTTCGCTGCGTTCAACGTCATTGCCGCCGGTGCGGTCCCCCCGCCAATGCATTGGACCATGGTTGTCCATTCCGCGCAGGCTCTGGGTGGTCATTGGTCCTTTGAGTGGATGGAAAATGGGAGCCTGCAACATCGGGCCGACGACGAACGGGCCGGGATCATTGAACGGGCTGTTGTCCGGATCGCCCAAGTCCCACGCCAGGCTGTCAAAGTCCCCAAACACATGGCAGCTCGCGCAGGCAGAGTCGCCGTGACTCGACGTGTTGGCGGCGTCATAGAGAAACGGACGCCCGTTGACCACCGAGGGCGGCTCGGGATTGAACATCGCGAGGTGAAAGATTTCCGCGCGGATTGCGAGATCGACAATCGAGATCGAATTGTCGAACCGGGTGAGCACGTAGAGAGCCGAGCGCCCCTCATCGAGCACCACCCCGCTCGGTCCACCTCCGGTTAGCGAAACCTGATTGCGCGTGTCTGGAACGAAGCTGTCGTCTTCGAGCTGGGCGGTGTTGAAGATCCCGAGCTTGCTCGAGCCAAACGCAGTCACGTAAAGCCAATTGCCGTCGTTCGAAACCGCCATCGAAGTCGGAAACGCGAGGCTCTTTACGCTCTCGGCGTTGGGCGTGGGATCGCAGCAATGGGTGTAGTCGATATGCTTGTTCAGATGTCGCGAAGCAGGGGGCGCCGCCCCGTCGAGAATGGTGATTCGGCTCTCCACGATGTGGCCGCGCACGGTGCGCATCCCTGATTCCTGGTACGCGTACTCTCCAGGGCCTTCGAAACGGGTGTCGTTTTGGGCATCGGTGTTGGAAACATAGATCTTCCCGCTCACTGGATTGACCGCCAGGTTGAAGAGGACGGTCCCGACGCCGCTGTAGCTCCCCTGCCGCGCGACCGGCGGATCCGCGTCGGCGTCGATAGCGAAAACGTCGCGATCGGGCAGTGAGAAACGGATCGCGTCGTCCCAAATGCGATCCAGCTTGTCCAACCAGTGTACCGACCCGTCCGGGCCCTCGCGGTATTTCACAATCAACCCGACATCAGGGCCTTCGACATGCTCAAAATTGTCACGCGGCGCCGGAAGCGACCCGGAGGGTACCGAGCCTCTCGCGATGGTCGCGGTTCGATTGCCGGAATGGAACGCGGCGGCGTAAACCGTCGCACCATCGGGGCTCACCGCCAACGCCCGCGGCGTATCGCAAAGCAGCGTGACAATGCTGAGCATCGCGCCATTCGCGTCGAACGCCCAGACATCCGCGCGGCCAACGCCCGGAGTGGTGAGCTCCGGATCGACGGGTGAATTCTGCCCTCGGTGAGCGGTGGTGACGAAAGCGCGGTTGCGCCCCGAACCGGCGAACACAATGTCGCGGGGTTCATCGCCCACCAGAATCGTGCGCACCACCCGTGCCCGGGCAAGGTCACTCAGGTCCACGACGCTGACGCTATCCGAGAGGTGATTCACCACCCACACTTCGTTTTGGGTCCTTGCCGCGACCGCGACCGGCTCCAGCCCCACCGGAATCGAGGCGACCGCGACCAGCGTGCTCTCTTGAATGCTGAAGACCTCCAGCCGGTTGGCGGGAGTGTTGGTCGCGAACAACAAATTGCCTTGCGGCGAAAGCGCTAGCGGGCGGACCTGCCCCGATTCAAAGAGCGTGAACGGGGATGCGCCCGCGGGGGAGAAGGAGCTTTGGGTAGATGGAGTGGCGCTCCTCTCCGGTCGACAGCCCAGACAGGCCAAAAACGCCGCGCCGAGCGCGCACAACCGATGAGTTGCCATTGCTCCCTCCCCGGACGTGCGCGACTGTAGCGAATGGTTTCGCGAACAGCCAGCCGAACCTCGGATCGTTAACCCGCGACCCGCAACCGGATTCGCAGGAACAGGTTGTGCACTCCCAGGTGGCGCAACGGAACTTCGTATACGCTCTCGCCCGCAACGGCCTGGGGAAGTTGAAGCTCGACCAGTCGCTCTTCTTCGATCACTCCCTGCGCGCCGCAAGGAATGCACGGAAAGAGCCAATCTCTTCCGGACCCGCCACAGGTTTCACAGCGTCGGAGCGCTGGAAGCGCGATCGACAAGTTGGTGCCTCGCTCCGCTTCCTCCGGACTGAGGATGACGTCGAGATCGAGCGGTTTCATCCGCTCCGCCTTCGGCACTCCAAGGTGGGTAAAGTTCCGGCTCCAACGATCGAATACTTCCCGAATCTCGGACTGCGGAGCGTGAAAATCGTTGAACAAAGACAGCGGCTCCGGGCTTGCCATCCTCGGTGAAACGTCGACGACCGGGAAGCGGACGCCCACTCCCACTGATCCCAGCGGGCTTGGATGGGCGGTTTGATTGTAAGCCTCCCGTTGAGCCGGATCCGAGAGCACGCGGTAAGCCTCGACGATCTCCTGGAAGCGGCGAGCCTCCTGCGCCGAAGCGCGATCTGGATGATATCGAACCACCAGGCGGCGAAAAGCCCGGCGAATCGCAGCGGGGCTCTCGGTGCGCCGGATGCCAAGGACAGTGTAGTAGTCCGGTGAGAGTGCCATCGTCTTCACCTCCAACGCTTCGTAGAAGGTAACAGGCGATGGCAAAACCTGGAAGGCTTGCGCGGACGAATTGGTCAGCTTCGAGCAGCTTCCTCGAGCGCGACAAAAAGTGCGCGGGCTTTGTTTCGCGTTTCCCAGTACTCGGCGGCCGGGCGCGAGTCGTATACGATTCCAGCCCCCGCCTGCACGCTCAAGCGCCGAGCCGACTGAAGGAGGGTGCGAATCACGATGCACATCTCCATATTGCCGTAGCGATCAAAATAACCGACTGCTCCTGCATAGGGACCGCGCCGTGCGGGTTCGAGCGCATCGATGATTTCCATTGCCCGCACCTTGGGAGAACCGGTCACCGTCCCCGCAGGGAAGGCGGCGCGCAACACGTCGAGCGCGTTCATCCGCTTGGCGATCCGGCCGCGCACCTGAGATACCAGGTGCATCACGTGCGAGTAGCGCTCGACGGTCTTTAGAACATCCACGCGCACGGTGCCGACCTCCGCGACACGCCCCACGTCGTTTCGGCCGAGATCAACCAACATCACGTGCTCCGCGTTTTCTTTCGGGTCGGCTCGCAGCTGTGCCTCGAGCTTGGCGTCCTCGAGGGGCGTTCGTCCTCGCGGCCGCGTGCCGGCGATCGGGCGCACCGTGACTTCGCCCTCCTCCAGCCGGACCAGGGTCTCGGGCGAGCTGCCGATCAGCGAATTGGCTCCAGCTTGGAGGAAGAATAAGTAGGGCGACGGATTGACTCTCCGAAGGGCGCGATAGAGCTCGAAGGGCGGCAGGCTGGTGGTCGCGTCGAACCGCTGAGAGACGACGATCTGCTGGCAATCCCCAGCGCGGATATAGTCGCGCGCCCGTCGGACCGCGGCCTCAAAACGGCTGCGGGAAATCCGAGCCTTGAGCTGGGTCGGGGCCTTTGCGAGAGAGGACGGTCTCGCCGTCAACGGACGGTGGATTATCCGCAAGACGCGCCTGATTCGTCGAAGCGCAGTTTCGTACGCGGCCGCGGGCTTGACGTGCTCGGCGCACACTGCTTCGGCAATGACCTGGACGGTGTGGCGCACGTTGTCGAAGGCGAGCACCGTGTCGAAATCCATCATCATCACGTCGGGAAATCCGAGCTCGTCCGGCTTTCCCAACGGAACGCGAGGCTCAAACAGCCGAACTGCATCGTAGGAGATGTTGCCGACCAACCCACCGGCAAAACGCGGCGTTCCGTCGATCCGGATCCCACGGGCACGCTCCAGACGGCTCGCGATCCAAGCCATCGGATCGGTCGAATCGCCGAGACGCCACGACAGCACCCCGCGCGGGCGAACTCCCAGAAACGACCATCTGGCCTGATGCTCTCCCCCCTCGACCGACTCAAACAGGAAACCGTGCTTCTCGCCATGTGCCAGCTTGAGGAAGGCTGACACCGGCGTTTCCGTATCTGCCCGGACCTCCAATCGGATTGGAATGGTGGATCCGGGCCGATAAAGCCGGCGAAATACGGAGAACTCCGGAAGCGCGTTCAACGTCCTACTCCACGAGCTGCCTGTTTTCGGCGGTTCTGTTCGCCGTTTCCCCACCAGCAATCCGCAGCAAAAGCACCGCCGAGAGCAGGCCGAAACCCAGCGACGCCAACCAGAGCGTTTGGCTGCCAAAGCGCTGCATCACCGCCGTACCCAGCCACGGCGCTACGGCGAATGCGATGCCCCACGCCATCAGGTAATAGCCCATGTACTCGCCCGCGCGACCTCGAGGAGCCAAATCGGCGACGTAAGCGGAAAGGGTTGGTAGAAAAACGATCTCTCCCGCCGTCCAGATCACCACCGTGACGATGATCGAGCTTATCGAGTGCGCAAAGGCCAAGGCTCCAAAGCCTATTCCCAACAGCAATGCCCCCAATCCCAGGGCACGCCCATGCGGCCAATGTGCCATCGCCGCATTCGTGCGCACTTCCGCCAGGACGATGATCAGCGTGTTGATCGTGAACATCAACCCATAAGCCGCTTCGGACAGGCGCAGCTCGTGAACCATGTACAGAGACATCGCGCCTTGGTGCTGGAAGAATGTCACCATCACCGGAAGCAAGGCGAGCACGAAATAGAGCAGCCGAGGATCGAACAGCGCCAAACTCGGTAGATGCAGATGGCTTACGGTCTGAGGCTCTTTGTGAGCCGAGTCGCGAAATCGAGCCAAGAGGACCAGCCCCGCTGCGATCGACGTCGCGCCATCGACCCAGAAGAGAGACTTGAAGGAGTAGGTGGCCAAAAACCCGCCCAGCGCAGGTCCGACGCTAAACCCGAGGTTGATTGACAGACGGTTGAGCGCGAAGCCTTGTTTGCGCAGCTTCGGCCCGGCAAGCTCTCCCACCAGGGAGAGGTTGGCCGGGCGAAACGCCTCCGAGGTAAGGGCGAGAAGCGTCACTCCTGCCAATACCTGCGGAAGCGTCCTCGCGAGCGGCAGCAGCCACAGAGCCAATCCGGTGCTGAACAGAGAGAGCCTCATCACCCGAAGCGCACCGAGGCGGTCCGAAAGATGTCCGCTCACCGCCACCCATAGCACCGCAACCACTCCATAGGCGCTCAATACCAGACCGGCGCGTGCAGGCTTGAAGCCCAGGTTCTCGGTCAGATACAGCATCAGAAACGGCAGCACCATCGTCCCAGCACGGTTGATCAACGAAGCCGCCGCCAGGATCCAGGATTCCCTCGGAAGTCCACCGAGCTCTCTCCAAGGATTGAACGGGGAGCGGGCCAAGCGAGCAAATGAAGTCATCGACAATGGCCGCCTCTTCTAGCACGTCTATTCAGATCTTCTCGCGCGTGCGAAGAGGCGCTTGTGGCGAGGCTTCGGATGGGGACGAGACTGGAGCGATCAGTTGCTCGTCTCGGTTGACGGATTCGAGCGCATCCGCGAGCGCGCCGACTTCATCGCCCAGGCTCTCGAGACTCTTCTTCAGCCCCTGACCCGCCACCTGAGCCGAGGCACTATCGGCCGACCGGACCCGAAGCACCTGGGTATAGAGGCTCTCCAACACATAGGAAAGCCGAGTTCGTTCGGCTTCCATTCGCGAGGCTGCGGTCAGCAATTCGGCGCGCTGCTTGCGCTGCTCGTCGAGCGCCACCAGCGCGGCGGAAAGCCTTTGACGAGTAACCTCGTCCGCTTCCGATTCCAGGCGTTTCACCAGCGCGTCTCGCTCCTTACTCAGCCGAGCATCATCTTCAGTGGTCACCAGTGCCCGCAGCTCGGCCTCGCGCTTTGCGAGTGCATGGCACCCCTGCCGGATTGCCTCGACGGTCTCTTCGGGTTTGCGAAGCACATCGCGCAGCACGTCGGGGCCGCGCTTCACTTCCGCGAGCAACCGGTCGCCCCACTGATCGACTCTTGCCAAACTCTGCTCGATTTCGCCTGGCACTTTCTCACCGGCCGGTGCCTGGATGCTGCGATCCTCGGCCGTGTTGGCGGTGTTGTCCTTCGGCTCAGACTGGTTCTCGACAATTCTTCTAATCCCGGAGATTGCCAGACCTATCGCGGGCAGCACCAACCACCACAGGTTGGGAGACCGGAACGCCATGACGCCGAGGAAAGCGGCAGCGATCAGGCGGATTGCGCCCTCCAGCGGAGCGCTTCGGCGGCGCGCCGCGCGTCGGGCCTGGCGCTCCAGTCGTCTTTCCCAGCGGCGGCCCTGGCCAAAGCGTTGCAGCATGGCGACGTGTTGCAGCTGGCCCTGATCGATCGCCGCCTGGATTCGCTCAAGCGCTTCCTCAACGGTCTGGCGTCGCTGCTCATTCATCGGCCGGGCCCAGCCGGCCGTATACAATTATTCCAAGGTGCGTGCGATCGGCTCGGCGCCAAACCCCGGATCCCCGGGTGCCGCGTCAGACGACGCGGTCCCGCCCAGGGATCCAGGCCCCACGGAAAGCTATCGGCTCAGTGCGTGACCGGGACTTCGGGGGACGCGGCCCCTGCGCGCTCTACGGTGCCCGGCAACCCGAGGTCCAAGCGCTGGACCATCTCGTAGCGGGCCTCCACGTCCTGCCAATTCCACAGACTCCACAGCGCCTCGAAAAACTTCGCCTTTTCGTTCTGATACTGCAGGTAATACGCATGCTCCCAAGCATCGATGACCAGCAGCGGAATTCCAGCCTGGATGACTTCCGATTGATGGTCATGGATCTGAATTGTGCCGAGGCCCCGCGTCAGCGGGTCATAAACCAGGGCGGCCCAACCAGAGCCCATGATCGTGGAGGCGGTCTTGATCATCTGCTGCTTAAAGAGCTCAAAACTGGTGAAATCGCGGTCCAGCGCCGCACTCAACGGTCCACTCGGTCGACCGCTGCTATCCGGGGTCAGATTCTGCCAGAAAATGCTGTGCAGGACGTGGCCCGACACATTGAAAGCCAAAGCACGCTCGAGCGAACCGATTTGCGCAAAGTCGTCCCTCGATCTTGCGTCGAAGAGTTGCTCCATCGCTTTGTTGGCGCCCTCCACATACGCGCGATGGTGCTTATCGTGATGCAGCTCCATCACTCGCCCGGAGATCTCGGGTTCGAGCGCGCCGTAGTCATATTGCAGATCGGGCAGCACGTACTTGGTCAAGGTCGTCTCCTTTTGGCAGAACGATGATCACTCTCGTATCTAGAGGGAATGCCCGCCACAGCGTTACTAAGGCTCGAAAGCTGGGCGTGCCGCTGAGCCCAAGGCACGTATTCGCAAGGCACCCGCACAGACAAAACTGAGGAACATCAAGGTTGCGAGCCTTTGCAGCGCCGGCAACGCGAAGACGACGGGAGTTCTGGTCACCAGATGTATCACGTAGAGAACACTATCAACCGAGGCAACCACGAAGGTGGCAAGACCGAGCGCCCAAAGAGCCCGCCACGGTCGTCCGCATCGGGAGAGCCCATAGATACAAGTCCCCGCCGCAACCAGTCCTGGGACGGTGGAAATGAAGACCACCACCGGGTGAAACCAGAGCAAAGGCGCCCAGCGGGTAAGCGGTAGGGTCATCATTGCGATGGAGGAGGCAGTCCCCGTCGCGCGCACCACGCTGCGCGCTCGGTGCGCGAGCGCCAGTCCCGCGAAGGTCCACCAAAAGAGGACCAGAGCCACCCCCAACAGCAGGATCGCCAGACTCGCAAGCGTGGCCCCCCTCGGATTCGCGGCGCCGTTCAGAGCAACTGGCGCGGTAAGGTCGCAAAGAAAATTGCGCAGCAAATCGTGTCCCGGCGCACTTCGGTCGAACGAAGTTCCCCCGGGGTAGCTCGCGATTGCCAGGACGAGCAGCGCCACCGAACCGCCAATCAACCCCAGCACCGCGGTCCCTACGGCGCGCAGTTGGTGCTCCCCGACTGCAACACCGACTCGACCACGTGGCGCGCGATCGGATGGTAGATGCTGCGAAAGCGTTCGAAGAACTGCACCGCGAGCTGCCGCGTCCCGGCGTTTTTGGTCAGCACGGTGTAGATCGGGCGCAGGTACTTCATCCTTCCTACCTGGGCGAGCACCCTTTCCACCGACGGCAGAGCGGGTGAATAGTTGGAGCAGACCGCCAAAACCAGCCATGCGACCAGAATCTCGTAGTTCCGGCTCTGGCTTAGCTGGAATTTCGAGTCGAGCGCCTCGCAAAACTGCAAAGAAGCGGGCCGCGGCACTGACTCGAGGTACAGCTGCCATTCAGTGGGCGTCCAGGTATTCGCCAGTCCTTCGGAAGGAAGGTCTGCTCCCAAAGTCGCGAGTGCTTCCAACCGCGAGGAGCGAGGAGCAGGCGCGCCAGCTGGTACGCCCTCCCCGAAGATCCAACCATCAATGTCTACGACCTTCCGCGCCTGTGGCAAAAGCTCGTCCAAGGTCGCGACGAATTCTTCGCTGGTGATCGACTGGAACGCGAAGCGCTCGAGGTACTTTCTCAGGAACGAATCGAAGGCCGAGCGACCGACAGTCTCCTCAACCGTCCGAAGAAACAAGTACCCCTTCTCGTAGGGAACAGTGGAAAACGCTTCATCGGGATCGATCCCGGCGAGCTGGGTCCGAAGGCGCGTCAACTGAGGGCGTTCTTTGAAGCGCTCGATTGCCTCGTCCAGCGCGCGCCGGCCCAGGGCGGCGTGGAGCGCGCCGACTTCCGGACCCTCCAGCCCCTCCAAGATGCGGCGCTCGGCGAACACGGTGAAGCCTTCGTTGAGCCAGAAATGCTCCGCGGATGCATTCGTGACCAGATTTCCGGTCCAAGAATGCGCCAGCTCGTGCGCCAACACGTTCACCAAGGAGCGATCGCCGGCCAAAACGGTAGGGGTGAGAAATGTGAGCCGCGGATTTTCCATTCCTCCGTAGGGAAAGGAAAGCGGCATGGTGAGGATGTCGAACCGCTCCCAGAGGTATGGACCAAACATCGCCTCTGCCGCGCCCAACATCGATTCGACTCCCGCGAACTCCCATGCCGCGCGATCGACGATCGAAGGTTCGGCCCAAACCCGTGAGCGGTTGCTCAGGTCGCGAAATGCCAGCTCCCCGACCGCGAGCGCAAGCAGATACGGTGGAATCGGCTCCGCGGTCTCGTAGCGCTCGACAGCCGTCGTACCGATCTCGCGCCTCGCGATGAACCGCGCCGCCATCAGGGCGCGCAAACGTTTTGGAACTGTCAACTGGGCGCGATACCGGACCCGGATCCGAGGAGTGTCCTGAATCGGGATGATCGATCGTGCGTGGATCGCTTGGCACTGGCTGAAGAGGAAGGGTTGCGATTTTCCAAACGTCTGAGCTGGCTCCAGCCATTGGAGGGCGCTTGCGGAGGGGGCCGTTCGATAGCGGATGCGAAGCGCGGAGGAGTTGGAGGGAAGCTCAATCCGCAGTCGCGCGCCGATAATTTTCTCTGGCGCCGAAAGAGCGTGGGAGAACGGTCGTCCATCCAGACCCGAGACTTCGTCGATTTGAAGCTCGCGGGTATCGAGGTCCAAAACGCCACTGCCAGGCGTCTTGAGCGTCAGGATGGCCTCCGCTTCGAAAACCCTGCGGTCGAAGTCGATACGGGCGTTCCAATCCAGCGAGGCTATCTGCGGTTGCTCGGAATCGGTGTACGAATGCGGATCCAGTCGAGCCATCGGCGAAAGTATCCTAAACGAGACTTGACCGCAGAAACTATGGCCTACAAACCGAGGTTCGCATTTGCGTCCATCCCGTATGAAGGATTTCCTGCCTTTGATCGCCCTCAGTTTGTGCCCTGCCATCGCTCGCGCGCAGGACCGCTTCGAGATTCAAGTCTACGATTCTGAAACCGCGCCGCCGCTCTCCCCGGGATTGGAAGTTCATACCAACTACAGCGCAGAGGGCACGCTCGACCGAACCAGTGAAGGCGAGCTACCGACAAACCATGTGGCACGGATCACGTTTGAGCCACACCTGGGACTCAACGAGTTTAGCGAGCTCGGCGCCTACTTCCAGACCGCGCTGCAACCGAGCGGCGCATACGATTACGCCGGCGTCAAGTTGCGTTTCAAGATGCGGTATTTGCACAAGCTATGGGACTTGGTCGGGCTGGCGGTCAACTTCGAGGTCTCAAGGGTTCCCCGTGCCTACGAGTCGACTCAGTGGGGAAGCGAAGTCCGGCCGATCGCCGATATTCACTGGCGCTGGCTGTATGCCTCGGTCAACCCAATCTTCTCAATCGAATTCAAGGGCAAGGACGCCGGCCTACCTCAGTTGCAGCCCGCGGCGAAAGTGGGGATTAACACCCTCCCGGGTCTGCAAATCGGCGCCGAATACTACGCGGGCTTTGGGCCACTCACCGCCCCTTTAGCGGGACCGGAGCAGAGGCACACTCTGTACGGCGCAATCGACTTCACCAGCAGCTACGTCGATCTCAATCTTGCGGTTGGACACGGGTTCGCTGCCTCCGACCGCTGGGTTATCAAAAGTATCCTGGCAATTCACCCCAAGCCCTAGCGCCTACCCAGGCTACGCAAAATCTCTTTCGCGGCGCGCTCGCCGGTTTCGATCGCACCATGCACGGTTCCCGCATGCCCGCTGACGTGAGTCGCTTCTCCAGCGAAGAACAGCGTATCCGCCACGGTTTTCGCCAATTCCTCCTGCAGCCTGAGGCCTCCGACCGGAACCACGCAGTAGCCGCCAAGTGAAAATGGGTCCGACTGCCAGTCGGTGACCCAAAAAGCGTCGAGAGCGGACTCGACGTAAAGGCTTCGAAGACCAAGAATCGTGGCGACGCACTGGATTGCGCGCTGCAGTACCCATTGCTGTGGCCGATTCGACAGCTTCGCTGCATGGGTCCCGCCAGCCCAACCGACCAGGATTGGCAACTCGCACGGCAGAGGGCGCCACCAGGCAGGGATTGGCATCTCCCGCGCGTGCAGAAACGCGAACTGCTGTCGGGACAAAATGCGCCGAGCGCTGCGCGACCACGGCCGCTCGCGGAAGCGTAGTACCACCTTGACAATCGGGCCCATTTCGAGCGACCGAAACGCCTCCGCCTTTGAGGCCAGGGCGGGCGAGAAAGCGATCCGACCTGCCCGAAGCACGCCAATCGGCACGGTGATCAGAGCTCGGCGACCACGGAAGGCGGGAAGCCAATGGCCGAGGACCGTCCGGGCCTGCAGCTCCACCTGGTGAAGTTCCCAGCGGACGCGCTCGACCCGCGTGTTGAGCCTCAATTCGGCAGAATCCTTGCGCAGACCGCGACCGAGCCAGGCCGCAAGCCGATCATATCCCTCGATGATCCGCCGCACCTCCTCTCCCTGGGTCTCACGCGAAGCGCGAGACATCCGCCCGATGAACTCGGCGCTGACGCGATCGATGTCCGAGGCGTAAAAGCCTTCAGCGAATGCAGTCGCCATCCGGCCCAACGGGCTGTGCAGCCCGGTATGCTTGGCGATAAAGGCGCGGATGCTCTGCTCCGGATCGCCTGCCTTCATCAAAAGCTTTACTGTCTCCTTGAATCTCTTGTCGGTCCGCTGAAGCCGGCCTCGATTCCATTCCCAATGTGGGCCGTCGGCATTTTTCGCGCGCAACCGTGCCTGGGCCACTTTGCGCCAGATTGCGGGATGGCGGCCGTGAACGAATTCCGCGCCAAGCTCGATCGGCAGGTTCAGCTCGCCTGGGCGAATCGTCCAGATTCGGCCTCCGATCCGGTCCCGCGCTTCCAGCACTTGGACCGACACACCGGCGCCGACCAGTTCGCGCGCGGCGGCCAACCCGGCGGCGCCCGCCCCCAAAATCAGAACGTCCGCTCGATCGGAAGGCATGAAAACCCCCGCCTTGGTTGCCCATTCGACGTTCGCGAGCACCGATGTGTTGCAGCCTAGACAGTGCTCGCTCCGCCTCTTGCCAGCCTGCTCAGTTTGAAGCCCGAATGGAAGGCCTCTTCGTAGGCTGCCTAGCAGTAATGCACGGTATCGCCGACGTTGGACTCTTATGACGTGCCCTTCTAAAAGGTCCGTCTTTTCTGTCAGGAGCGTGCCATGGAGCTGAACCCACCGAAGAGTTCGAAAAACGGTCACTCTTCGGCACAGAGGAAGAAGGGGGTGGGCCCAGGCGTCAACCACAAGCGAGCACCGGGGGCCGGAACCCGCGAGAACGCACCCGCCACTGCCGCCCCAAAGGGTCCCGTAGAAAAGGTCGATTTTCGTACCCTGCTGCAGGCGATCCGGGCAGCTCAGCGCGGCGATTTCTCGGTGCGTCTCAATGAAGACAACGGCGACCCCCTGAGCGACAAGGTCGCAGAAGCGTTCAACTTGTTGATGGAGAAGAACGAGGGCTTGACTCACGAGATCATCCGGATTGGCAGGGTGGTAGGCCGCGAAGGTCGAATGATGGAACGAGCGATCGTTCCCGATGCCAAGGGCTCTTGGGCCCGGAAAATTGAAGCGCTCAACGCCTTGATCGCCGACCTGGTGCAGCCGACGACCGAGATCGCTCGGGTAATCGGCGCCGTTGCGGCGGGAGACTTCACCCAGAAGATGAACCTGGCGATCGAAGGGTCGGCAGTGAAAGGAGAGTTCCTTCGGATCGGCAAGACGGTCAATGGGATGGTGGACCAGCTCAGCTCGTTCGCCGCAGAAGTGACGCGAGTTGCAAAAGACGTCGGCACCGAGGGAAAGCTGGGCGGCCAGGCCGAGGTTCCCGGCGTCTCCGGCGTCTGGAAAGATTTGACCGAGAACGTCAACTCGCTGGCCAACAATCTGACCGCTCAGGTGCGCAACGTGGCCGAAGTGACGACCTCGGTCGCCCAAGGTGACCTGTCCAAGAAGATTACCGTCGACGCGAAGGGTGAGGTGTTGGCTCTCAAGAACACCATCAACACGATGGTGGACCAGCTCAACTCATTCGCATCCGAAGTGAGGCGGGTCGCGCGGGAAGTGGGCACTGACGGAAAGTTGGGCGGCCAAGCGGATGTAAAAGGCGTTTCGGGGGTGTGGAGAGATCTCACCGACAACGTCAATCTGATGGCCTCCAATCTCACCAACCAGGTGCGCGGCATCGTCAAGGTGGTGACTGCGGTGGCCAATGGGGATCTGAGCCAGCGATTTAAAATTGACGCAAAAGGCGAGATCGCCGCGCTGGCGGACACGATCAAGAACATGACCGACACCCTCGGGGTCTTCGCCGAGCAGGTCACGGACGTCGCGCGAACGGTGGGGGTGGAGGGCAAACTGGGTGCCCAGGCCGAAGTCCCGGGCGTGGCCGGTACCTGGAAGAGCCTGACCGACAACGTCAATCTGCTCGCGAACAACCTCACTGCCCAGGTGCGCAACATTGCCGAGGTCACCACTTCGGTGGCCAAGGGCGACCTCTCGAAGAAGATCACCGTCGGCGCCAAAGGCGAGGTGCTGGAGCTGAAGAACACCATCAACACGATGGTGGATCAGCTGAACTCCTTCGCGGCAGAAGTGACTCGGGTGGCCAAGGAGGTGGGCACGGAAGGAAAGCTCGGAGGCCAAGCCGTGGTCAAAGGCGTCTCGGGCGTCTGGGAGGACCTCACCAACAACGTCAACCTGATGGCCTCGAACCTCACCACTCAGGTCCGAGGGCTGGTCAGGGTCGTTACCGCGGTAGCCGACGGGGATCTGTCCCAGAAACTGGTGGTGGAGGCCAAGGGTGAGATTGCCGGGCTGGCGGACACCCTCAACAGCATGACCAAGACGCTCGGCATCTTTGCACAGCAGGTGACCAGCGTCGCCCGGACCGTTGGCGTGGAGGGCAAGTTGGGTGCTCAGGCCGACGTGCCGGGGGTCGCCGGGACCTGGAAGGACCTCACTGACAACGTCAACCTGCTGGCCAACAACCTCACCGCTCAGGTGCGCAATATCGCCGAGGTCACCACCGCGGTCGCCCAGGGTGATCTATCGCGTAAGATCAGTGTCGACGCGAAGGGAGAAGTCTACGAGCTGAAGAACACCATCAACACGATGGTGGATCAGCTGCGTTCGTTCGCTTCCGAAGTCACCCGGGTCGCCAAGGAGGTGGGCACCGAGGGCAAGCTGGGGGGCCAAGCCGAGGTGCAAGGTGTCTCTGGCACCTGGAAGGACCTCACTGACAACGTCAACCTGCTGGCTGGAAACCTCACCGATCAGGTCCGCAACATCGCCAAGGTCACCACCGCGGTTGCCAACGGAGACCTGTCGCAGAAGATCACCGTCGACGTCCGAGGCGAAATCGCCGAGCTGAAGAACACGATCAACACGATGGTGGATCAGTTGCGTTCCTTCGCTTCGGAAGTCACCCGCGTCGCCAAAGAGGTCGGCACCGAGGGGAAACTGGGAGGCCAGGCGGAAGTCCGCGGCGTGTCGGGCACTTGGAAGGACCTCACCGACAACGTGAACTTCATGGCATCCAACTTGACCAACCAGGTGCGCAACATCGCGCTGGTCACCACCGCCGTCGCGAATGGCGATCTCTCGAAGACGATCACCGTCGACGTGAAGGGCGAGATCCTCGAGCTGAAGAACACCATCAACATGATGGTGGATCAGCTCAATTCGTTCGCTTCCGAGGTGACGCGGGTCGCTCGCGAGGTGGGCACCGACGGAAAGCTGGGCGGCCAGGCGGAGGTCAAGGGCGTCGCCGGCATCTGGAAAGATTTGACCGACAACGTGAACATCATGGCCTCGAACCTCACCACCCAGGTTCGCGGAATCGTCAAGGTGGTCACCGCGGTGGCCAATGGCGATCTGGGTCAAAAGCTGGTGGGCGTGGAAGCAAAGGGCGAGATCGCCGCGCTGGCGGACACGATCAACAGCATGACCGAGACGCTTGGCACTTTCGCGGACCAGGTGAGCACGGTGGCTCGCGAAGTGGGGATCGAAGGCCAGCTCGGCGGCCAGGCAAAAGTTCCTGGGGCGACAGGCACCTGGCGCCTGCTCACCGACAACGTGAACCAGCTCGCCGCCAACCTCACCGCGCAGGTTCGTGCAATCTCCTCCGTCGCCACCGCGGTCACCAAAGGAGATCTGACTCGGTACATCGATGTTGTCGCGCAGGGGGAAGTGGCCCGGCTGAAGGACAACATCAACCAGATGATCACCAACCTCAAGGACACCACCCAGAAGAACACCGAGCAAGACTGGCTGAAGACAAACCTGGCCCGGTTCTCGAGCATGTTGCAGGGGCTCAGGGACCTGCAGACCGTCTCCCGTCTAATCATGTCCGAATTGACGCCGCTGGTCTCGGCTCACCTTGGCGCGTTTTTCCTGTTGGACTCCGAAGCCGGCGCACCCGTCTTCAAGCTGACCAGCAGCTATGCCTATCGCGAGCGAAAGGGTGTCGCCAGTAAGTTCCACCTCGGCGAGGCGTTGATCGGCCAGTGCGCGCTGGAGAAGAAGACGATTCTGCTGACCGAGGTTCCGGACGACTACGTGAAGATCAACTCCGGCTTGGGTGAACGCTCTCCGATGAACATCATCGTGTTGCCGGTGCTGTTCGAGGGTGAGGTAAAGGCGGTGATCGAGCTTGCCTCGTTCCACCCGTTCAGCCCAATCCATCAGCTCTTCCTGGACCAGCTCACCGAGAGCATCGGGGTGGTGCTGAACATGATCGCCGCCAACATGCGAACCCGGGAACTGCTCGAGCAATCGCAGCAGTTGACCCAAGAGCTGCAGAGCCAGTCCAAGGAGCTCACCGTGCAGCAGGACGAGCTACGGCGCACCAACGTCGCTCTCGAAAAGCAAGCGGTCGAATTGGAGGAAAAGGCCAAGCTGCTCGAGGAGCAGAACCGCAAGGTGGAGGTCAAGAATCAGGAGGTCGAGGCCGCTCGGATTTCGCTCGAGGAGAAGGCCAAGCAGCTTTCGCTGATCTCCAAATACAAGTCCGAATTTCTGGCCAACATGTCGCACGAGCTGCGCACCCCGCTCAACAGCTTGTTGATCCTCGCCAAACTTCTTTCCGAAAACAGCGACGGGAATTTGAACTCCAAGCAGGTGGAATACGCCCAAACCATCCACAGCTCGGGAGGGGATCTGTTGGCGCTGATCAACGAGATCCTGGATCTGTCGAAGGTCGAAGCGGGCAAAATGCACCTCGAGCCGCGGGAGGTTTCCCTTTCGGAAGTTACCGAGATCGTCGAGCGGAGCTTCCGCCCGTTGGCGGACCAAAAGGGGCTCCAATTCACGATCGAAATCTCGGACGAGACTCCATCGTGGATCCGCACCGATCCGCTTCGGCTTCAGCAAGTTCTCAACAATCTGCTCGGCAATGCGTTCAAGTTCACCGACGCGGGGAGCGTGAGCTTGCAGATCGGCGTCGAACCCAGCCGCGCGCCGATTTCCGATCCTCGGCTCGGTCGCGGGCGGGCGATTGCCTTTTCGGTCACCGATACGGGAATCGGAATTCCGGAGGATAAGCTGGAGATCATCTTCGAGGCCTTTCAGCAGGCGGATGGCACCACCAGCCGTAAGTACGGAGGGACCGGCCTGGGACTGTCGATCAGCCGCGAGATTGCGCGGCTGTTAGGAGGCGAAATCCAGGTGAGCAGCGTCCTCGGCAAAGGGAGCACGTTCACCCTTTACCTGCCCGAACGGTATGTGGGACCCGAGCATGGTGAGACGGACGGACCCGTGTGGAGCACTCGCGGGACGGCCCAGCGGGTCCCGTTGCCCACCCGCGCGGCGCCCGAGCAGCAACCGGTCCAGGACGATCGAGCCCGGCTCCAGCCGGGTGATCGGCTGATTCTGATCATCGAGGATGATGCCATGTTCTCGCGGATCATGACCGACATGGCCCATGACCGTGGTTTCAAGGTAGCAATCGCGAATCAGGGCGATACCGGACTGGCGCTGGCCAACGAGCTTCGGCCCGATGCGATCACCCTCGATATCCACCTTCCGGTAATGGACGGATGGGAAGTCCTCCAGCGGCTCAAGCAGAATCCGTGGACTCAACATATTCCGGTTCACGTGATTTCGGTCGTTGAGGAGAATCGGAAGGCTGCGGCGCTCGGGGCCTTCGCTTACCTCCAGAAGCCGGTCGATAAGGAAAAGCTGGCGGGCGCATTCCTCCACCTGTCTCAGTTTTTGGATCGCCAGATTCGTATGCTGTTGGTGGTGGAAGACAACCCGGATGAGCAAAAGAGTTTGGTCGCTTGGTTGAGCGAAGGAACGGACGTGCAAGTGACTGCGGTCAGTTCGGCCGAGGAGGCCCTCGCCGAACTCGCGCGCGGGCAGTTCGACTGCATGGTGGTGGATCTGATCCTCCCGGGGCTGGACGGGACTCGGCTAATCGAGGAGGTCAAGACCCAGCCACGCTATCGCGACTTGCCGATCGTCGTCTTCACTGCCAAGGATCTCAGCCCTACGGAGGAGAGAAAGATCCGAACCTATGCGGAATCGGTGATCATGAAGATCGATCCTCACGCCGCCGATCGCCTGCTCTATGACACGGCGATTTTCCTGCATCGGATCCCGGAGCGACTTCCTTCGCGCGTCAAATCAACCCTCGAAAAGATCTCGAGGGACCAGGCGAGCTTGGCCGGAAAGAAGGCGCTGATTGTCGATGACGACGTCCGAAACATCTTCGCGCTCACCAGCGTTCTCGAAGGGCAGAAGATGAAAGTGATTTATGCGGAAGACGGCAAGACCGGAGCTGAATTGCTGGCCAGCAATCCGGATATCGACGTGGTGTTGATGGACATCATGATGCCGCAGCTGGACGGATTTCAGACGATGAAGCAGATCCGGCGAGATCCCCGCTACAAGATGCTGCCGATCATCGCGGTCACCGCCAAGGCGCTAAAGGACGATCGGGAGAAATGTCTAGCCGCAGGCGCGACGGACTACATCCCCAAGCCGGTCGACCCCGACAAATTGGTGCAGGTCGTGCGCCTTTGGACCGCCGGTAACCAGCCTCATCCGCCGGAAGCGAGCTGAGATGTCCGAAACCCGCACCAACTTGGGTGGCAACGGGTCGTCAGCGCCTTCGGCGCGCGAAGCTGAGTCCTCCCTGCCGGCCCGCTCGGCGCTTCCCACCACCGATCAGCCGGCGATTCTGGTGGTGGATGACCATCGAGCCAATCTGGTGGCGCTCGATGCAGTCCTTGCGCCGCTGGGTTACCCGCTGGTGAAGGCACTCTCTGGGGAGGAGGCTCTCAAGAAAGTCCTCGAGCAGCAGTTCGCGCTGATCCTGTTGGACGTGCAGATGCCGAGTTTGGATGGCTTCGAAACGGCCAAGCTGATCCGAAAACACCCGCGCAGCGACCACACCCCGATCATCTTCATCTCTGCGATCTATCGGGACGTCAAGCATGTGCTGGAGGGCTACGCGAACGGCGGCGTGGACTACATGGTCAAGCCGTTCGAGCCCGACGTGCTTCGCTCAAAAGCCCAGTACTTTTTGGATCTCCACCTTCAGAACGTCAGGGTTCAGCGCCAGGCGGAGTTGCTTCGCCTCAACGAGCGCACCAGCCTCGAACAGAAGCTGGAGCGGCGGCTTCGCGGCCTCACCGATCTGATGCCGTCGTGCCTTTGGGTGGCGCAGCCCGATGGCAAGGTCTACTACACCAATCGCAGCTGGCTGGAATACTCGGGGCTTACCTCTGAGCAGAGCAAGGACCTTGGTTTGAGCGCAGTCCACCCGGAGGATCGCGAGCGGCTGCGGATGGCCTGGAGCAACTCGGTTCGAAACGGACGGCAGTTGGAGCTGGAATATCGGCTCCGGCAACGAAAGGACGGGGCATACCGATGGCACCTGGGCCGAGGGCTGCCCGAGAGAGATGAGCGGGGGCAGATTGTCAGCTGGGTGCTGACGGCGACCGACATCGACGATCTAAAGCGCGCGCAGCAGGAGCGGATCGAGCTGCTACAGGCCGAAAGAAAAGCCAGGCGTGAAGCGGAAGTCGCCAATCGGGCGAAGGATGAATTCCTGGCGTCGGTCTCGCACGAGTTGCGCGCACCGTTGAATGCGATTCTCGGCTGGGCGCGAATGGTGCGCTCTGGGATGGTGGACCAGGCGAAGCTGGAGCACGCCCTGGAAATCATCGAGCGCAATGCCCAGGCCCAAAAGGAATTGATCGAAGACATCCTCGACATCTCGCGAATCATCACTGGCAAGCTTCGCATCCAGATCCGGAGAGTCAGTTACCTATCGATTGTCGGTGCCGCGCTAGACACGGTGCGACCGGCCGCGGATGCCAAGCAGATCGAGCTGGTCACCGATTTGGACTCGCTCGCCGACGAAGCGGCGGGAGATCCCGACCGCCTGCAACAGGTGGTGTGGAACCTTCTCTCCAACGCAATCAAGTTTACGGCGAAGGGTGGCCAGGTCCGGATCGGATTGCGGCAGGTCGAAGGAGACGTCGAAATCAAGGTAAGCGACACCGGACGAGGCATCCGGCCGGACTTCCTCCCCTTCGTCTTCAACAGCTTCCAGCAGGCCGATCCGGTAAGCACCCGCACTCACGGGGGGCTGGGACTGGGATTGGCGATCGTACGCCATCTGGTGGAGTTGCACGGAGGTCGGGTGCGAGCCGAGAGCGCGGGGGAAGGAAAGGGAGCAACTTTCATCGTCCGGCTGCCACGACGCCTACTGAAGGAAGACCTGCCTGAGCCATCTTGGATGCTTCGACGTGATTCGCAGTCGGATGATGCGATTTCGGTCCAGCTCAACGGGGTGAACGTACTGTTCGTCGACGACCAGGCCGATGCCCGCGAGCTTGTAAAGGAGCTGCTGGAGCTGCATGGCGCCAAGGTGACCAGTGTGGAGACCGCGGAGCAGGCTCTCGAGGCGATGCAACGCGAGCACTTCCACGTGCTGCTGAGCGACATCGGGCTTCCGATGATCGACGGCTACGAACTGATTCGGCAGATACGTAGGTTGCCGCCGGAGCAGGGCGGCCGGATTCCAGCGGTGGCGGTGACGGGCTTCGCGCGCAGCGAGGACAGCCAGCGCGCTCTGGCCGAGGGGTTCCAGAATCACTTGAGCAAACCAATCGAGCCCAACGAGCTGGTGGATCTGGTGGCCACGCTCTCGACCGCGCAGCCTCAGTAGGGCCGCTCCACGCCCGCAGTCACCGTCTGAACCGTCACTCAAAATTTGCTCGACAGCGACCGGGCAGCCGGCGTTACTCGCCAAAGTCAGGTCTTACGCGGACTTCGAAAGGAGGGCGAGCCACCATGAGCAGCTGGGGCCGAACTGGGCGAGTGCAACCGGTTGGTATTCTGATCTTGGTGATCTTGTTCCTTGGCGTGGCACGGAAGATCCAAGCCACCGGCGCGGGGTCCCCGACTCCCGATTGTTCGCGAGGTGCCGGCTCGCTGCCCGATCCCAGTCGGCCGCCGGGAACGGCGGACCCTTCGATCCCGATCGAACACATCGTCATCCTCATGCAGGAGAACCGCTCGTTCGATCACTACTTCGGCCAACTGAATCAGTTCGGATACAACGGCGAGGTCGACGGACTAACCGAAGAAATGAGCAATCCAGACATCGACGGGACGCCGATTGCTCCGTTTCACCAGAGCCTCTACTGCACGGACGACACCGACCACGAATGGAATGGCTCTCATCTGGAGTGGAACCTGGGTCAAAACGATCGCTTCGTGATCCAAAACACCAGCGACCCTGAAGCACACGACGGTATTCGTGCGATGAGTTATTACGATCAGACCGACATCCCCTATTACTACGCACTCGCCAACGCATTCTCGATTGGTGATCGCTACTTCTGCTCGGTGCTGGGCCCCACCTTCCCGAATCGTTTTTTCTTGCTCACCGGAACTGCGTTCGGCCACATCAGAAACGATTTCCCGGGCTCGCCCGATGAATTCACCCAGTTCACGATCTTCGAACAGCTCAACAACTACGGGATCAGTTGGAAGTACTATTTCAGCGACTTGCCGATCACCGGTCTCTTCTTTCCGATGTTCGTCGCCAACATCGACAAGATGGCCATCCTGTCCGATTACTACGTCGACTTGCAGACCGAGTCTCTTCCTCAGGTCGTATTCCTTGAGTCCGCCTTCACTGGAGACCGAGCTACGGAATCGGACGAGCACCCGCCAGCCGACTTCCAGGTAGGACAGGCCTCGGTGGCAGAGCGAATCAACGCCCTGTTCAGCAGCTCGTACTGGCCGAATTCGGCATTGTTTCTCACCTATGACGAACACGGCGGCTTTTTTGATCACGTCGCACCGCCGGCGGCCTGCATCCCTGACGATATTCGACCGATGCTGGAGCCGGAATCTTACGTAGCAGACTACGACCGATACGGCTTCCGCGTTCCGTTCATCGCGATCTCACCCTACGTCAAGCGGCATCACGTATCGCATGAAATCTATGACCACACGTCGATCCTCAAATTCATCGAAACCAAATGGAACCTGCCCGCGCTCACCGTCCGGGATGCGAACGCGAACCCATTTTTGGACGTATTCGACTTTTCGAATCCGCAACTCGATATCCCGAAGCTACCTCCGGCGCTGATCGATCCCGACAAGCTCACCCAGTGTCTTCACCCGTAGCTCAGGGCGGTTGGCCCGCATCAACCCCGGTTCAGCCAGTTCTCGTATGCCTTGAAGCTGTAGTCTCGACCCAGGAAGTCCCGCACCAAAAGCGCCGCTTCCTTTGAGCCCCCAGGCTCGAGAATCGCCGCCCGCAGACGTCGAGCGGACGCGGGGTCCAACATCCCGTTTTGTTGGAACACGGTAAGCAGATCCTTCGCGATCACCACCGACCAGGCATAGGTGTAGTAGATGGCCGAGTAGCCCTCGAGGTGCCCGAACGACAAATGAAAGTAGGCGCCGGGAACGAGCTCGCGGCGAAACGGCACGTATTTTTCCTGGAGCTGAAAGGCCAGCTCGGTGGCATCGAATCCGGGCGCTCGATTGTGCAGCTCGAGGCTCAATGCGGACAAGAACATCTGCCTCCGTGTGTAGAGCGCCTTTCCGAATTCGCGCGAGTCGCGCAGCTTCTGCACCAATTCCGAAGGGATCGGCGCTCCGGTCTGATAGTGGTTGGCGAACAGGCTCAGGGTCTGAGGATCGGAAGCCCACTCCTGCAGCAGCATCGAGGGGACCTCGACGAAATCCCACTCAGTGCGAACGCCTGAGACAGTCGCCCAACGCTGATTTCCGGCAAATACGTGGTGCAGCAGGTGTCCAAATTCGTGGAAGAAGGTCTCCACCTCACTGTGCTGCATCAGGGCAGGCGTCTCGCCCGGTTTGGGAAAATTGCAAACCAGTACGCCTTCGGGACCGCGGATTCCACGCTGTCCAATGCTCAGCGGGAACTGGGCCGCATGCTTGTACTTGCCTTCGCGGGGATGCATGTCCAGGTAGATCCTTCCCAAGACCTGGCCCCGATCGAGCACATCGTAGGTCTCGACGTCCGGATGCCAGACCGTCGCGTCCGGAACGCGCTGATACGAAATTCCGAACATCCGCGAGGTGATGTCCATCACCCCCTCCTTCACTCGGCTGTACTCGAAATAGGGGCGAAGGGACTGAGAGTCGAATCCGAAACGCTGGGACTTGAATTGATCTTCCAGGTACTCCTGCTCCCAAGGCTCGACCCGGCTGGCTGAGGGGTTACGGCGGCGCTTGAACTGCAGAAGCTGCGCATACTCCTCCTGAGCGCGGTGCTCGGAGGCCTTGGAGACCTTCTCAATGAAGTCTGCGGCCACCTTCTCACTCTTGGTCATCTTGTCTTCGGTGGCGTACGCCGCCCAGCTGGGATACCCGAGCAAGGTGGCCAGCGCGTAGCGCTTCTCGATCAACTTCGCCAGTACCGCTTCGTTCTTGGGATAGCCCCGCAATCGGTAGGCGCGCCAGAGCTGCTCGCGCGCCTTCGTGCTCGACGCATAGGTCATGAATGGGAAGTAGTCGGGATAGTTGGTGGTAATCGCCACCTTGCCGTTCGTTCCCAGAGGATGAGCGGCGAGATAGTCGTCTGGAAGCCCGGCGAGTTCCTCCCGGTCCAACTCGACAGTGCGGACGTCATTCCGGATGTTGCGGCTGAAGTCCTGACCGATTCGCACCAGCTCCTCGCTCAGGCCGCGCACCTTCTCTCGAACCGGGGCATCGCGGTTCACACCGGCGCGTCGAAACTCGAGCAAGGTGCGTTCGAGCCAGTGACGCGTGTCCGGACCTTCGCCTGACGGCTGGATCGATGTGAGCGAATCATAGACTTCCCGGTCGAGCGAGATTTCAACGCTGAGCGCGTCGATCTTCTGCTCGCATCCCTCCGCGGCTTGGCGGACCGCTGGATCCGGATGAACGTTGCTGGCCAGGTTGGCCCGCGAGGCGGCATTGGCCAGCGCCGCGGTGGCCAGATCGTAGGTCGTGAGCGTTTGGTCGGCGACTCTTGGTCCGCGATTGCTCTTCAATTTGGCAATCGCCTCACGGGCCTGATCCAGAGATTTTTGGCACTCAGCGGCGAACTGCTCCGGAGAAACGGTCAAAGCGCGCGCAGCGCCAAGCTTCGGCTCCGGTGAAGAGGCGGTCGAGGACACGGTCGTTTTATCCTGTTTATGCGTCGCACAACCTACCAGGCTGGCCACGACGATTGAGTGAACTAAGCGCACGAAAAAACTCTTTACCGCGGGCTCGCCTCGTAGCGAGCCATCCGGTGAGGCTCAATCTTCGCCGCCGCCAGCCATTCCTGCATCGCAGGAAGCTTCCAAATGGTTTCGGCGTAGGCAGCGGCTGTTCCCTCCAGCGGTACGCCATAGGTGCGAAAGCGGCTGACTACCGGAGCGAACATCACATCGCCGTTACTGAAGTCTCCAAACAAAAACGGTTTGCCGCCAGCAAAGCGCTGGCGGCAGTCGGTCCAGATCGCAATGATCCGCCGAATCTCTTCCTTGACCTCGGGGCGGAACGTGGAGGTGGGAATAGATTCGACGATCTTCATGGACAAGTCGTTGCGCAAGTTCTGGAACCCGGAGTGCATCTCCGCGCTGATCGAGCGAGCGACCGCGCGCGCCTTGCGATCTGCGGGCCAAAGATGGCGATCCGGAAACCGCTCGTTGAGATGTTCGCAGATCGCCAGCGAATCCCAAACTACTACCTCTCCATCGATCAGAGTCGGAACTCGCCCTGATGGGGAATACCGAGCAATCTGCTCTTGGGTGTTGGGCTGGTCCAACGGAATCAGAATCTCCTCGAAAGGAACCCCGACGTGTTTGAGGGCCAGCCAGCCTCGCAGCGACCAGGACGAATACTTCTTGTTACCAATGACAATTTTCAATTGGGCCATCAGCTCTCTCCGCAACGGAAGGGGGTGACTACGAGGTGTAACCTGCTTCGCCGTGTTGCGATCCGTCCAAGCCTTCCCGCTCCTCGTCCTCGGTAACCCGCAGGCCGACCGTCTTCTCGAGAAGAACGAGAATCCCCAGCGTGAGCAGCCCGGTATACACCCCGACCGCGAGGAGGCCAACGGCTTGCTTTCCAATCAGCGCCACGTTTCCCGCCAACAGGCCATCTGCGCCGGAGGGGTTTAGTATCTTCTGCGCGAATACTCCGACCAACAACGCGCCCAGCATTCCGCCCACCCCGTGGACGCCCCATGCGTCGAGTGAATCGTCGTAATGGAACTTCTCCTTGAGCAGAACCGCCGCATAGCAAACCGCGCCGGCCAACGCTCCGATTACCAATGAGGCGGCGGGACTGACGAACCCCGCGGCCGGGGTGATCGCCACCAGGCCTGCCACCAAGCCCGATACAAATCCCAACAGCGTCGGCCGCTTGCGGAAAATCCATTCGGCGGCGATCCAGGACAGCGCGGCGGTTGCCGCCGAGATGTGAGTATTGATGAATGCGAGCGCCGCGTTTTGACCGGCAGAGAGCGCGCTGCCCGCGTTGAAACCGAACCAACCAAAGGAGAGCAGGCCGGCGCCAGTCAGGGTCATCGGCAGGTTGTGGGGAATGAACCGTTCGCGGCCGTAGCCAAGGCGCTTGCCGATGAAGAGCGCGCAGATCAGCGCGGACAGACCCGCGGTCCAATGAACCACGGTACCGCCAGCGAAGTCGAGCACCCCGAAATTCGCCATCCAACCACCATCTGCCCAGGTCCAATGCGCGACCGGGTCGTAAACCAAAGTGCTCCAGAGAAACAGAAACAGGGCATAGGCGCTGAACTTCATCCGTTCGACGAAAGCGCCCGAGATTAGCGCCGGGGTGATGATCGCGAACTTGAGCTGAAAGGCCACGAAAGCCAGATGCGGCAGGCTTCCCTTGAGCTGAGGCGCCATACCCGAGAGCAAGACGTAGTTGAGGCCGCCAATTAGACCACCGTGCGTCTGGCCGAAGGCCAGCGAATAGCCGAAGAAGACCCATTGAACGGTGATCAACGCCAGGGCCAAATACGAGTACATGAACGTCGCAAGCACGTTCTTGCGGCGCACCATGCCGCCGTAGAAGAGGGCCAGGCCCGGCGTCATCAGGAGGACCAATGCCGACGAGATCAGCATCCACGCCGTGTCGCCCGAGTTCAGGCTGGCAGCATTGGCCTGCGCCCAGGCGGGATTGGCGATGAGGGAGAGGGCGCAGCTGAGCGGGATGAACCGCCCTTTTGGAGCGCAGGTGATCGCGAAACGCCCGCCGATCCTCATTGAGCGACCCCCCTATAGTATTTTCGAAGCCGGGCCGCTAGCTTGGAAAGAAAGCGCAACTTCTGCGAGCCTTACGTGCATCGAACAGCCGCTTGAGCGGATAGATCGCCCGCATCGGCGGTTAGGTCACTTCCGGTCCTTCTGATGTCCCGGCCGCGCATCGGCAGCGGGCAGCCCTCGAGTCCGCCGAAGGGACAGAGGCGGTCGCTCGATGACAAATCAAAACAATTTTTGAATACGATTTTGTTGTTGTTGCTTTGACTACAACGTGGCATATCAAGCGACGTTGAAACAAAGCCATGAAATAACTCACGAAAAGACCGTGAAGCGTGTAAATCATTTGCTTTTATTCTCGACGGCCGCTCTGTTGGTCGCGTGGAATACGTCATTTCGGACCACAAGGGTTGAAAACGAGATGACGAAAGAGAAAGCGCGTTGCACCGCCCGGCGAATCGTTGGCCGTCGCCATCAGTTTCTAAGTTGCCACCTCGATTTCGACGGCCGAGGCCACGAAGCGATCCGAAGTTCTTTCGACGAGGCACATTGCCGCCAATACTGCGAGAAGCTTGGCCCACAACTTCCGGTTGGAAAGGGGTGGGGAGAGTGCGTGACCTCGCCGATCCATGACCTGAACGGGTTGGGTAGCTACTTGGGCTGCTATCTCCAGTCCGAAGGCAGGGAGATCGTGCACACCCCAGATGTCGTCTCCGAAGTTGAATGCGCCACCCTGTGCACCTAAGCGATTGAGCGCCGATCGCCGCTGGCACTAATTGGGGCGCCTCCATAAATAGAGCGGGTGCAACCCGAAAATCGTTCTTCCAGCCGTCCCGATCCCGTGGTGGAGGCACACGCTCTCTCCAAAAGTTATCGCGAGGCCGACTCCGAGCATCCGGTCCTCACCGGGGTCGAGTTGATTATTCATCCCGGCGAGTTCGTTGTGTTGCTCGGCAAGAGCGGCTCCGGGAAATCGACCCTGCTCAACCTGATCAGCGGAATGGACGTTGCAACGTCCGGGGAGGTGCGACTGGTCGGAAAAACTTTGCATGCGTTGACCGAGGAGGAACGCACCCAGCTTCGGCGCCGTTACATCGGCTTCGTTTTTCAGTCCTTCAATCTGCTACCGACCCTCACGGTCGAGGAAAATGTGCTGCTTCCGCTCGAGCTCAATGGCACCCCCGAACGCAAGAGCCGCGAGACGGCTCGCCGGCTGCTGGAAAGGATTGGTCTCCTGGACCGGCGCCAGCAGTATCCGGACCGGCTTTCCGGAGGGGAGCAGCAGCGAGTCGCAGTGGCCCGCGCCCTTGCGCACCGACCGCTCCTTTTGCTCGCCGATGAGCCCACCGGAAACCTCGACGCAGAGACCGGCCGCCAGGTATTGGACCTATTCGAGGAGCTCGCCCGCGAGAGCGGCCACGCCGTTCTGGTCGCGACTCACGATCGGGAAATGGTGTCCCGTGCCGATCGGGTCCTTCAGCTGTTGCAGGGGCGATTGATAGAGCGGCCCAAGCTACAGGCGGCGCGATGACGCCCACCCTGTGGCGTTTTAGCCTGCGCTCGTTGACGCGGCACCCGCTGCTCACTGGCCTATCGGTGGTCGGAATCGCGATCGGAATCGCGGTTGTTGTATCGATGGACCTGGCCAACGAGAGTGCTCGCCGGGCCTTCGGACTCTCCGCCGAAGCCGTCGGAGGAAAGGCCACCCACTCGATCGTCGGGGGTCCGTCGGGGCTCGAGGAAGAGCTCTATCGCCGGCTGCGCGTCGAGCTCGGGATGCAAGCCGCCGCGCCGGTGGTCGAGGGGTTTGCGCGAGTCCCCTCCGCGCCCGGCCGTACCTTCCAGGTGCTGGGCCTGGACTTCTTCGCCGAGGCACGATTGCGACCGCATTTCGGGAAGGGTTCGTTGGATCTGCGAGCTCTGATGATCACACCCGCTAGTGGACTGCTCGCCGAGACCACCGCTGCAGAGCTCGAGATTCACGAGGGTGAAACCATTTCACTCGTAATCGAGGGCGCGGAGCGAAGAGTCAAATTGGTCGGCCTGATTCGAGGCAACCGATCCGGTGGCCTGCAGGCAATCGAGGATTCATTGCTGATGGACATCTCATCCGCCCAGGAGATCCTTGGAAAAGTTGGTCGCCTGGACCGGATTGATCTGATCGCGCCCGCAAGCGATCCAAAACTGCTAGATCGAGTGCGAGCTATTTTGCCGGCAGGTACGCAGCTGATCCACGCGTCGGCGCGAGTTCAGACTCTCGACAGACTCACCCGAGCGTTTCGCTTGAACCTGACTGCGCTCAGTCTGCTCGCCCTGTTGGTCGGGATCTTTCTCATCTACAACACCATGACTTTCTCGTTGGTTCAGCGTCGGGAGCTCCTGGGCACGCTGCGAGCCCTGGGGGTGACCCGGGGGCAAGTGTTCTGGCTTCTGCTCGGGGAAGCGGGTCTGCTCGGCATTGTCGGAACCGCTCTCGGAATGGTGGGTGGGATCGCGCTCGGCCATGGCCTGGTGCGCCTGGTGACGCGCACGATCAACGATCTCTACTTCGTGGTCAATGTGAGGCAGCTTGCGCTCGATCCGATTACCCTCGTCAAAGGCATTGCGCTTGGGATTGGCGCAACGCTCGCCGCTGCGCTTCCTCCCGCCCTGGAATCTACGCGCGTCGCCCCCAACATCGTCCTCCAGCGCTCGACGATCGAGTCGCGCTTGCGTCAGCGATTGCCGCTATTCGGCGTCGTCGGGGCTCTCTGTTCCGTGCTGGGCGTGGCGCTGTTCGCGTTCCCGAGCCGAGATCCGTTCCTGGCCTTCGCCGGGCTGGCGGCGGTGCTGATCGGCTTTGCTCTGGTGAGCCCGCTTGCTACCTACCTCCTCGCAACTGGCGCCCGGCCTCTGCTCGCCAAGTCGTTGGGGCTTTGGGGAAGGATGGCCGCGCGCGGGGTAATTACTTCGCTCAGCCGCACCGCGATCGCGGTGGCGGCGCTGAGCATTGCAGTCGCCACCACGGTCGGCGTGAGCTTGATGGTCAGCAGTTTCCGGGGCACGGTCTCGCGCTGGCTGGAATCCTCGTTGATTGCCGACGTCTATGCCACCGCCCCCGGCCTGGTTTCGCGTCGAGGCGAAGCAACCATTCGCGCCGAACTCGTTGATCGACTGCGACGCGCCCCGGGCGTCCAAGCCATCACCTCGGTTCGTACCGCGCGAGTGCGTTGGAACGAGCAGCCGATTGATCTGGTAGTAACGGATTTGAGCGCGGTTTCGCAGCGTCCTTATCGCTTCGCCGAAGGTAACCCAGAGGAAATCTGGCCGGCGCTCGAAAGCGCCGACGCGGTGGCGGTTTCAGAACCCTTCGCTTTTCACCACCGCGTCGAGGTCGGTCAGTCGCTGGATCTCACGACCGACGACGGAGTCCGCCCGTTTCGGATTGTGGGCGTGTACTACGACTATGGCTCCGACAGCGGCGTCGTGATGATGAACCGCAAAAGATACGAGCGACACTTTCGGGACCGGGGAATCACCGGCTTGGGGTTCATCGCCACGCCCGGATATTCAATCGACAAACTGCTCAGCGAGTTGCGGGCGATCGTCGGACGGGATGAGCAGCAGCTGTTGCTGCGCTCAAACCGAGCCCTGCGCGAAACCTCACTGCAAATTTTCGATCGAACCTTCGCGATCACTCAGGTCCTGCGGCTTCTCTCGGTGGCAGTGGCCTTCATCGGCGTGCTCAGCGCCTTGATGGCGTTGCAGCTCGAACGCGCCCGTGAGCTGGCGGTGATGCGCGCGGTGGGTTTGCTGCCGCGCGAGCTTCGAGTGCTGGTGACCTATCAGACCGGACTGATGGGATTGTTTGCGGGTCTGCTCTCGCTCCCACTCGGCCTGTTGTTGGCCCATATCCTGGTGCATGCAATCAACAAGCGCTCTTTCGGATGGACGCTGCAGCTCTCACTCAGTCCAGGTATTTTCGTTCAGGCGCTCTTGGTTGCGCTCGGCGCCGCGCTGCTGGCCGGCGTCTATCCCGGTTGGCGAATGTCGCGCGCGAACCCGGCCGGGGCATTGAGGGATTAGACCGGTGTGCTCGAGTTGCCATGTTTCTCTTTACCTCGCGCTACTCCTGATCGTGGGTCTGGTGTCTTGCCAGGCGCGAGAACCCCGCTCGCCAATAAATCGATCGGAAGAGCGCCTGGAGCTCTCGGAGCTTTTGGGTAAAAGCGGCACGACCGCGGGGTTCGAACGAGCAATCATGCCCCGGCAATTCAGTTTCCCCGAGGACCACGGCCCCCACTCGTCCTTTCGAACGGAGTGGTGGTACGCCACCGGCAATCTGCTCGATTCGAGCGGCCGACGATTCGGATATCAGCTCACCATTTTTCGGAGCGCCCTCTCGCCGGCGGATATCGTGAGACCGTCCCAATGGGCAGCGAGTCAGATCTACATGGGCAACTTCGCGATCACCGACGTGGGTGAAAGCCATTTCTATGCCTTCGATCGATTCGAGCGTGGCGCAATGGGACTGGCCGGGGCTTCAGCCATTCCTCTCCATGTCTGGATCGGCAATTGGTCGATCGCCTCGATTGGGCCTCAAGCCTTTCCGGCTCGGATCAAAGCACAGGAGGGCGGGCTGGCGATCGAGCTACTCGTACGCCAGGAGACCCCGCCCGTGTTGCAGGGGGATCATGGATTGAGTCAGAAGGGACCTGAGGCCGGGGACGCTTCCTACTACTACTCGCTGCCGCGAATGCACACTCAGGGGACGGTGCGGATTGGCGATCGCAGCCATCGCGTCGAGGGACTGAGTTGGATCGACCGCGAATGGAGTACGAGCTCGCTGGGCAGAAATCAGGTGGGATGGGATTGGTTTGGGCTTCAGCTCAGCGACGGACGACAAGTGATGTACTACCAGCTGCGGCAAACGGACGGGCATGGCGATCCTTCGACCGCCGGGACTTTGATTGAAGCCGATGGCAGCGCCGTGGCTCTTTCCCGCGAGCAGGTCCAGCTCGAAGTCACCTCGTACTGGCGCAGCCCCAAGGACGGACGTTCATACCCAAGCAGCTGGAGGCTGCGAGTTCCCACGGCCCAACTGAGCCTAGAAATCAGACCCTATTTTTCAAATCAGGAGCTGAACCTCGCGATTCGGTACTGGGAAGGAGCAGTCGGCCTGACGGGCACGGCGAAGCAAAAACCGGTCACCGGAAGTGGATACGTAGAACTGACCGGCTACGCAGACTAAGAGTGTTGCGCAGGTCCGCCGAGGATTGCGCCGGTGCACCGCCTGGGTTGCCGCGCTAAGATCGAAATCGGGCGGCTCTTGGGTCCCAAGCGATGACCACCTTTCGTTCCGTTACCCTGCGTGTTACCGAAAAGGAAGCCAGGCTGATCGAAGCTGGAGCGAGCGCATTAGGTGTTTCCAAATCCACCCTGATCTCGACCGCGGCTGAAATTGCGGCGCATCAACTCGGGTTCTTCGAAGATGGTCGCACCCTGCGCACCGAGCCCGGCTCCTGGAAGGATGCTCCAGTTCGCGACAAGGGGAGTCTCGACTCGCAGATCGTCATTTCGCTCAACCCACTCGAATACCAGACGATTCGAAAAGCCGCGCAGTGGAGTTTCGTTTCGTTTCCGGCTTTCTTGATTGGAGCCACGCTCCGCTTCTTGGCGACTTGCAAGAATACTCAGCCCGGAAACCCGGAGCTCGCGGCGTTGTCTCTGCCGCCACCGTACGACACGAGCGGCAAGTCCGGTCGCGGGAAGTAGCGACGGCAGCCGCTGGTGTGAGCTACACCTCGTCTGCGCCCGCTACACCTCGTCTGCGCCCGATCCACCGGTGTTGCCCTACCCCGTGGCGAGCTTGCGTGATCCGATTTCCGATATGCTCGGGCAGCGGTGAATCGAGACGCGGTCCTTATCGCTCCCACCCACCCAAACAAAGGAACGCAAGAATGACTCTTGCTTCTGAATTACTTCTCTCTCTCTCGCTGACGTTAGCGCCCGCCGAGCCTTCCGGATCGGATCTGGCACCCACCAAGACGCTTTGGCTGGTGCAGCCGCTTTACCCGGGTCAAAGCCTCCTCGTGAAGCGAACCGAGGAAGCGATTCACCAGATGATTCCGCCAGACAGCAGCTCCAGCGAAGTGATCGGTTCGCAGGAGCTAAGCGCGGCGCTCAAGGGAAAGAGCATCAGCCTCAAGTGTCTCTTTCGCGAAGTCAAGTGCGCCGATCCGATCGACGACATGGTGAGCGGGCTCGGCTTCAAGCGGGTGGTGCTGATCAAGGGCGGACAAGATGAAACGGGTTACCGGTTCAAGGCGGCGAGCTATCAAACGGATACCGGGGAGGTGGCGAATTCCGAGGGAACCCACGCCGCTCTGGATCGAGCCCTTGTGGCGGCGGTGATCAAGGTGGTGCCCCTGTCGTCGACCCTCGAGGTGAGCACCGAACCCAGTGGCGCGACGGTATTCATCGACGGCGAAAAGATCGGCACCACGCCGTTAGCCTCGGGTCAGATTCTCCCCGGCGAGCGCTCGATCAAGATTGAGCTCGGCAGCTACAAGACAATCGAGGAGAGGCGGCTGGTACCAGTCCACGGCCAGGTACAAGTGCAACGCAAGCTCGAGAAATTGCCGGCCCGGGTCACCCTGAACGTGGCGCCGAAGGGCTCTGAAATCCTGATCGACGGCAACGTCGTCGGCAAAGACCACGTCGACGCGGGCATCATGCCTGGGAAGCACACCTTCCGCTTCCAGGCGCCCGGCTACGTCGCGCAACAGATCCAGGCGGACATCAAGCCGAACGAGACCTTCGCCGACAACAGGACGCTCAATATCATCACCGACGCCCTGGGTGAGGCACAGGAGAACATCTACAAGCGAGGCGCCTCGTTCTCCGCCAACTTCGAATATCAGTTCCCGGCGGCCGACACCTACAACGTGAAGCAATTTAGTCTGAGCTCTCAAGCGCATGCGACTCGGCTGCTCTCACCGCCGCGGGGATCGGCCAAGCTGATGGGCGGCAGCGCGGACTTGACCACGCATTTCCGCTACTTCGGATTGATGATCATCGGAGCCGCGTACGTGCGTTCTTCCGATCCCTGGACGTCGCAGGTCACAAACGGCACGGGAATCCCCCCTCAAACGCAGGTGGTCGCTGACGTCGATGCACTCTCGCTCCGAGCCTTCCAACCGCAACTGCGGGTAGCCCTTTGGCGCTTTACGTTTTCTCTTCAGGGTGGAGCGGAAGTGCGGGCGTTCAGGATGCGGGATGTCAACAACCCGTCCTTCAACCCCAACGGCTTTCTGTCGGTGGATCTGCAGATCGCGGGACAATTCGCAATTCGCTTCCACATCGTTGAGGGACTCTTTCTGCAGGCAGGATACCGGTACATGTACACGATCACCGGTTTTTACGGCGACAAGGGACCCTCGATGATGGGCTACATGGGAGGACTCGGCTATGCGTTCTAACGGGCGTGGTCTGATGCTCGCGGCTTTGGCCTTCGCAGGCGGCGCGGTGGCGGAACCGCTGGTCGGTCCGTCGGTTGGAAATCCAGATGTACTGGTATCCGAGGGGAACCGGCTCTACAGCACCAAAAAGTACGCCAAGGCAGCTTCGAAGTTCCTGGCGGCAACCCGCGCCAATCCCACCGCGACCCAGCCCTACCTTGTGCTGGCCCGCAGCTACATGGGGGCCAAGCAGGTGCCGGCCGCGTGCAATGCTTACCGTGCCTATCTCACGGCCGCTCCCGATTCCGCAGATCGGCCGAAGGCGGAGCGAGAGCTGAGGAATTGCGAACGCCGCTTCAAGCGCGTGAAAAAGAGCAAGCGCATCGACCTCGGCCCCCAGTATGTCGAAACGAAGGCGCAGTTTTTCGCAGCATTAGATGAGAAAATTCTTCTCGGCTCCGGCTCCGCTTCCGTGGCGCTACGAACGCTGATCCACGACGGCTATGTGGGGCCGGATTTGGCGGAAATGGGATCCAAGCTCAACACCGCCGCCGGCGCGGCGGCGGAGGACTTCTACCGGCGCGCCATGGCCCGAGAATGGATTCCAGCTCACGCATTGCGCGACGCAAAGCAGCTCTATCAACTGGCTGTGGAGACCGGCTCTCCTCCCCAGAGCTACGGGTCACACAGCGCCTTCATCGAGGGGTTGGCGGATTTTCAGAGCTTTGAGGCCAAGCGGGCCGAGCAGAAGTTCGCCGAGGCGTCCCTCGCCGAGCCCACGGTCACGGAGTACAAGTTCTACCGCGCAGCGGCGATTTATCGCGGCGGGGACAAGACCGGCGCCCTCGAGGCATTGGAAAAAGATCTTCCGCAGGATCCGCGCACCGCGGTCCTACGCGAAGCCCAAGCTCTGGGCAGTTCTTCGCAGGCCGGCGCGACTGAGCTCGAGCAGCTGCTGTTTACCAAGCGCTTTTCCGCTGGGCGATAACCAGGCGGACAGGTCCGCCGAAAGCGGGCCACCGATCATCGCCCGGACGCTGGAAAATCGAGGAATTGCCGGCTGTTAGCCAGCAGATTTCGGGCGATTGCAGTGTGCTCCCGGTTACCTCTAGCGTATGGGGCACACTAGATGCGCAGGCTGAAGACGGCGATCGTTCTGGGCGGGGGTGGAGCGCGGGGAGCCTATGAGGCCGGCGTCATCTCCTATCTACGCGAGGAGCTCGAACCGCTGCTGGGTCGCGAGCTCAAGCTGGACGTGATTACCGGAACATCGGTTGGGGCGATTCATGCCTGTTTTCTGGCAGCGACCTCAGATCAGCCAGCCACCCAAGGGCGTAGGCTCACTCTCCCTTGGCTGAGCACGCAGCTCGACCGCGTCCTGGAATTCGGGGTTGCCGATATCTGGCGCTTGATCCGCGAGAGCGTGGGCCGGCCGAGCAGTCGGCTTGATGTGCGGCAAGGCGGGCTGGCCAACCCCGACGGGCTTCGAAAGCTCGTCACCACCACCATTCCATGGCTGAACATCGGCCGAAATCTGCGCCAGGGCTATTACGAATCGCTCGCGGTGAGCGCCACCCACGTCGGGAGCGGGCGGACGATTGCGTTCGTGCAGAAACGAGGGCAACTGCCACCCTGGGGAAACGATCCCTACTATCGAGCGGAGGCCGCGCGGATCAGCCCGAAATACGCTCTGGCGTCCGCTGCGATTCCAATCCTCTTTCCCGCGGTGTGGCTGGATGGACAGCTCTACGTGGATGGAGGACTTCGATTCAACGTCCCCCTCAGTCCTGCGTTGCGTTTGGGCGCCGAGCGGGTGATCGTCGTTTCGCTCAGGCCGGACCAAAGCCCATCAGCGCGAGCCGATGTGGCTGAGCGCGCAAGGGTCCTCGACCAGGCACGGATTGCACCCACCGCTCCCTTTCTCTTCGGCAAGACGCTCAATGCGCTGTTGCTCGATCGCACCAACCAGGACTACAGCCAGCTGAAGCGCATCAATGACCTCCTCGAGGCCGGCACCCGGGCGTATGGACGGGAGTTCTCTCGAGTCATCAACGGGGCGCTTTCCCCACACCGAAACCAATCGGTCCGGTATGTTCGCCCACTGCGAGTTTGCCCCTCTCGGGACCTCGGGACGCTGGCAGTGGAATACACGGGTTCGCCGAAGTTTCGGCGGTGGCGCGACGGGCTCGGACTGGCTCGCCGCACCGTTCTCAAAGTGGTGGAGCAGGAGGGCCTTCAGGGCGCGGACCTGGCGTCCTATCTGCTCTTCGACGGCGGCTTCGCCGAGATCCTGATCGATCTTGGCAGACGAGACGCGCGCGCCCTTCAGGACGAATGGATCCGTTTCTGGGACGAGGAGCCCTCCTGCGCCGCCGAAGCAGCTCAGCGCGAGGAATAAATCCTCTCCTACAGTGGCGCCGAAACTCCTCGACCCTGGCCGTGTTCGTGTAACGGGAGCGTCAATCGCGCGTCCTGACGAAGGAGCACACTGAGATGCGGCCAACATACTTTAGGAGTTTGCTTCTAGCGTTCGCCTTAGCGCTGACTGCCGGGGGATGCGTGGTCCATGAAAGAGTGGCCGTCCGACCGGTACCGGCCCCGTGCCCTGGAGGCGTTTGGATCGCCGGGCATTACGGGCCCTATGGACACTGGCATCCTGGCCACTGGCAGTGCCCAGCCATGATCGTGCCCGGTTAAGCCGAGCTCTGGATCAGCGCAGCTCTTCGATGAACGTGCGCGGTTCGGTGCGGCTGTCTTCGATGACAGTGAAGTGCATGCCTCCAATTTCCCGGCCGTCATCGGTCTCGATCGCCACTCTCCATTCTCCGCGGATGTAATTGCGCTTGTAGGCAATGCCTCTCCACCCCTCCTCCTGACCTCCGTAGATGGTGAGGGGAATCGCGTCGGTCGGCATCCACCCGACGCGAGGATCGCGGTAAGCCCAGCGCACCTTGAGACCATCTTTGAAGTGACGCGGCGCGAATACCCGCACAACGCAGAATAGGCGATCCCCGGCGCGCGCCAGAAAGCGTTGATCCCCGTGCTCCCAGATACGCCACGGCTCGCGCTGATGGAGCACCCTCACTATAGCGCCCTGCCGCTCCGCCTCATGGTAAATGCCGATCCACTTGAGCGAGAGCGGAACCGGCGGCACCAGATGCAGGAAATAGAAATATAGCAGCACCGACTGGATCGCCCAGGCTGGGAGCACTGCTCGGCGGAAAGTCCAGGCTGGATCTCGCGTCCAAAGTTGGTACTGACGCCAAAGCCAATAGATCAAAGCCGAAGAGATCAGCGCCGCGGCAACGAACAGATAAGGACTTAGAAATCCGACGATCACCGGAAAGAGGTACGAGAGATAGGAGGTGATCGCGAAGCTGAGGAGCGCAACCCGCATCATCGGCCCTAGCTTCCGAAATCGCGGAGACTCGTTGGCGAGCAATAAGGCACCGAGCGGCACCAAGAACAAAAACGCGAACAGTCCCGATGCCGCCTTGAAATAGAAGACCAGGAATGCGTTCAGCAGCGTGCCGAACAGGAAGTGAATCACCTCGGTGCGAAAGTGAAGAACCCTGTTCCACAGGACTGATGCCGGCTCACCACGAACGCTGAAGTGGTGATCGACCGCCAGCAGGAGCGAAAGCAGCAGCAGGTAAGCGCCCTGGTGAACAAGCATCGGCTTGCTGTCAATTCGCTTCAAAAGCAGCAGGTCGAAACAGAAACCCCCGAGGAAGAACCCGATCGCTTCGAGGCGCTTGTGCCGCTCGCGCAGTCGGCGAAGCCGCTCGGAAATACCTGGCTGCGCGGTCGAGGTCAGCTCGGGCGCGGCGGCGATGGCTTGATCGGCACTGATGACCGTCGATGCCGACTGGAAGCTTTCGTTGGTGCTCACTGGCGATCAAGTCTTACCGAAATTGTGCCTTTGAGCGAGGGGGAGAGCTGCGCTACATGGAGCATGCGCCTCCACCTCGTCGACGGTACCTATGAGCTGTTCCGCGCTCACTTTTCCCAACAGCCGGAGCGCGCCTCCCCGAGCGGGGAACCAATCAAGGCCACCGTTGGCTTGGTCTCTTCAATCCTGGCGCTCCTAGCCGATCCGGTCGAGCAGGTGACGCATCTCGCGATCGCCTTTGACAACCCGATTCGATCCTTTCGAAACGACCTGTTCGACGGCTACAAGACAGAGGAAGGCGTGCCGCGCGAGTTGCTCGCCCAGTTCGACGCAGCGGAGCTTGCGGTCAGCGCTTTGGGAATCACGGTCTGGTCGATGAAGCGCTGGGAGGCGGACGACGCAATCGCCACCGCCGCCCAGAAATGGAGCCCTTTGGTGAGTCAAGTTCGAATTCTCAGCCCGGATAAGGACTTCGGCCAGTGCTTGCGAGAGCGGCGCGTGGTCCAGGTGGATCGCCGCCGGAAAAAGGAGCTGGATGAGCAGGGGTTGCGAGTGCTTCGCGGCATCGGGCCTACCAGCATTCCCGATTGGCTGGCCCTGATCGGCGATGCCGCCGACGGCATCCCCGGATTGCCGGGCTTCGGTGAAAAGACCGCCTCTGTTCTGCTCGCCCGCTATCAGCATCTCGAGCAGATTCCGCTCAACGCTCGAGCCTGGCCCGCGGAAATCCGCGGGGCGGACCGATTGGCGCAGACCCTCGCCGCCGCTCAGACGGAGGTCTTCCTCTATCGAAAGCTGGCTACGCTGGTGACTGACGTTCCGTTGCCGCAGCCCCTCGAGGATCTTCGGTGGCAAGGGGTACCGAAGGCGCGATTTGAAGCGTGGTGCGACTCGCTCGGCTTGACCGATCTCAAGTCCCGCCCGTCGCTGTGGTCCCCTGTAGTCGAAGGTGGATGACCCTCCACCTCGGTTTTTCGCTCCTCATGCGCTACCGTTTGAAGACAGTTGAACCACGCCTTTTCCTGCCCAAAGTGCGAGAAGACACTTGAAGAGGGGCCGAACTTTTGTCCCTGGTGTGGGGAGGATCTGCGCGGTCTGACCCCGAACTCAGCGACTCTCTCCGGGCCGTGGACCGGCCTGTTGATCGATGGCCGCTACCGACTCAAGGAGAAGCTCGGCGAAGGGGGGATGGGCACGGTTTACAAAGTCGAGCACGTGCGAATGGGCAAAATTCTGGCCCTGAAAGTGCTCCGCCCGGACGTGGCCCTCGACAAGCAACTCAAACAGCGCTTCCAGCAGGAGGCGCGCCTGGTGTCGCGCCTCTCGCACCCCAACACCATCCAGGTGTTCGACTTCGGCGAGTTGGAAGACGGCTCGCTCTACATCGCGATGGAGTACCTCCACGGTCGCGATCTGGCGGGAACGCTGCGAGCCCACGGTTCGGTCTCGGAAGAGAGGGCAATTTCAATTGGCTGCCAAGTACTGGCCTCCCTCTCCGAGGCACATGAGCAAAACATCGTGCACCGGGACATCAAGCCGGCGAACGTGATGTTGATCAAGCACAAGCACGGCCAGGACCTGGTGAAGGTGCTGGACTTTGGGATCGCCAAGCTCGCTAAAGATGAACAACGCAAGCACATCACCGGAGTCGCCGACTTTCTCGGAACCCCCGCCTACATGTCTCCGGAGCAAGCTCGCGGTGAGTCCCTCGATGCGCGTAGCGATCTGTATTCAGTGGGCGCGATGCTCTTCGAGCTGCTCACCGGCCGTAGCGTGTTTCTCGGTCCAACCCCGCTGAGCATCATCACCAAGCAGATGACCGATGATCCGCCCTCTTTCGCGGAAGCCGCTCCCGGAAAGAGATTCAGTCCCGCTCTCGAGCAAGTCATCCGCAAATCGCTCGCCAAACGGCGCGAAGACCGGTTCGCCAGCGCCGACGAGATGCGGGTCGCACTGGAGAAGGTCCGGCATGAGTGGGGATACCTCTCCGGTGAATTCACGCCCCCGGAGGAAGTGCTTTATGCTCAGGTGGCCAAGCGCGAAGACTTCGACCGCTTCGAGCGCAAGCTGAAATTACGGCGAGCGCTCGCGCCGGTCCTGGTGCTCGCGCTATTGGCGCTCGCAGGGCTTGCGGCCTACGAATACTCCAAGCGAACCGTACTGAGCGCGCCGCGAACCGTCGAACAGGAGCCCAACAATACGCCTGCCGAGGCAAACCGGATCGCGCTCGACCTACCAATTCGCGGAATGATCGGCACGCCGCTGTCGCAAACGGATTCCGACCGAGACCTTTTCGTGTTCGAGCTGACCGAGCCCACGCCGCTGACGGTGGATCTGAGTGGCGTTCGGGACATGAACCTGGTTGTCGAGGTTCTTCAGTTCGATTCTTCGCAGACTGGAAAAGAACGCCGGCTGCGTCCCCTGCTCTTTCTAGACGATGCGCCCACCGGTCAAGGCGAGCACGTGGATGCCCTGCTGGCCGAAGCAGGTCCGGTCTACATTCGCATCCAGGAGCGAGCGTACTTCACCGAGTCCCCTCGGCCGCCGCGTGAAACCACCCAGGCCTGGTATGAGCTGAAGGTCACCAAGACCCCGCCTGTGCGGGGGATGATGGAGATTGAGCCGAACGACACCCTGGAGACAGCCACCATCGTCGATGCCGCAAAGCCGGTGGTCGGCTTCACCGGATCGGCAATCGACTACAACGCGGCGATGCTGGAACAGCTCTTTTCCTCCACCGATTTCTTCGTACTCGGCACAACCAGGCCCTTTCCCGATGTCGCGGCGGCCGTGGTGGTGGGTCCGGTGGATGGTTCGCTATCCGTGGTGGATGCTGGGGCATTTGAAACGTGGGACCGGCGCGCCAAGGAGGCGACCGCGAACGGCGAAGCGCAGCCGCACCTCCCAGTGCCGCACATCGTCTCGGACACGCCGAAGCTGATTCCCCTCTCCCGCTCTTCACGAGGGTTTGGCGTCCGAGTCCAATCGGCAGCGGGAACCGTGCGCCCGGGATCGCAATACGCGGTGGCATTCATCACCGATGGACCTCAGGGACTGGCCGGGGCCATTACCCTGGCATCGACTCTAGAGAGCCAGGGCCGGGTCCAAGAAGAGCGACGCCTCCTCGAGTTGGTCGACCAACAATTCTCCCGCTCCACACAAATACCGCAAATTCGGGCCCTGCTGGCCTCAGTGGGAAAAACAAGCGAGTCCCCGCCATGACGAATCCGTTCCTTCGAGCTTGGATACTGATGCTTAGCCTAGGCGCTGCCGAGGACCCGGGCTTCACTCGACTGCGACAGTCAGCTGAACCGCTCAGCGCTCTGGGCGCATTCCTCGATAAGTACATCGGCGAATGCCATCAGGCGATCGGTTCTGAGTGCAAAAACCAAGCGGCTCGTTTTCGATCCCAGAGCAACGGTAAGAGCTTCGTCATCACCCTCAGCGACGAGGCGGTAAACATGGTGTCCCTCGGCCCCTATCAGAGCTCCAAAAAGAGCTTCGAAGTCCGAATCACGCCCTTCTTCGGCGCCGGCGGATACGCGCTCACTCAAGGCTCACCGCGCAAAACCGACAGCCAGGGGAACCCGTTGCTCCCGCTTCTGGTGGCGCACGCCACACTGGGTGAGCAGTGGTCGCCTGAACGCTTTCAACGGCTGTTCTCAAACCACCAGCTTCGCCTGGAAGTTGTCTTCCAGCCTCACAGCGTTTGGAACGTGTCCAGCAAAAGAGGCGGAAAGAGCCTGGGAGTGTCCGCGCGGGTGCAGGGTATCCAGATGGTGGAGAGCCGATCAGGGGAGCTGGTGGCGATCTGGCTCGGCCGGTAACGGGCCGCCGCTCGAGCTCACTGAACGCCTTCGAACAGGTTGAGCGAAAAGAGGTGAGCGCGATCGAACCAACGTTGCGCCAGCCGCAAGCTCGCGGCGCGCGCCAACCTCTCGATCTCGGCCAATGAATACTTGTACGAGTTCTCGGTGTGAATCCACTCCCCCGCTCGAAAGGCGAACTCTTCCCCCAGCACTGCGATCGGGACCACCTGGTCGCGCTGGCTCTCGAGATACATTTCGACTCGGCCCTCGTCCTCGTCGTACCGGATCCGGTGCCGGAACGTGCTCAAATCAAATCGTCCACCGAGCTCGCGGTTGATCCGCGCCAGCAGATTCAAATTGAATTGGGCAGTTACCCCTTGTTCATCGTCATAGGCTCGCTCCAAGATCTTCGGGCTCTTACGTAAATCGATACCGACCAGGAGCCGGTCTGAGGGGTCAAGCACCCCCCGCACGCCCCGGAGAAACTCCGCAGCGCTGGTGCGATTCAGATTGCCAATACTCGAGCCAAGCCAGAGCACCAACTTCGGCCCGACCGTCTCCTGAGCGAAGTAAGCGAGCCCCTGTTGATAATCGTCAGCGACCGGGTCCACCGCGAGACCGGGATAGTCAAGTAGCAGTCGTTCCGTGGTTTGAGCCAAAAGCTCGCCCGAGATGTCGATCGGCACATAGCGTACCGAGCCGTTCGCGAGCAACGCTTCGAGCAGAATGCGAGTCTTGATTGAGCTCCCGCTGCCAAGCTCGGCGACCGAGACTCCCCGGGGATAATGTTGCGCAATTTCCCGGGCGTGTGCGACGAGAATCTGCGACTCTGCTCGAGTCAAATAGTACTCGCGCAATCGACAGATCTGCTCGAAAAGCTCGGAGCCCTCGCGGTCATAGAAGTACTGGCAGGACAGCTCTTTCGGGTGGGCAAGCAGGCCCGCTCTGACGTCGGAGGCGAATCGCTGCAAAACCGCTCCGTCGGCGGACCGTTCCGATTCAAGGGATCTGGCTGTTTGCGGATTCATTTCACCGAACGTTAACCGAATGAAGCTACGGGCGCGCTGCAATTGCGAGTGGACGAAGTTCCACCGGGCCCATGCCCAGCTTACGGATCCGGTCCTGCTCGCTCCGAATCGGCCCCACTACCACCACCGGCCACTGCTTTGGCGCAACGTACTTCTTCGCTGCCCGTGCAACCTCTTCTTTCGTGAGCTTCGACGTTCTGGAGGCGAGCGTTTGGAAGTAGTCGAGCGGGAGTCGAGTGAGAACGAGTGAGTTCATCGCTTCCGCAACCGCATCGTTCGTCTCCAGTCGACTCGGTAGGCGACCAATTAGCGCCGCCTTGGCTTGAGCCAGCTCTTCATCACTGAGCTCCCCGGTAGAAAATCGCACCAGCTCTTTTTCATATTCGACCAGCGCTTCGACTGTGTTCTTGGAGATTACCCCCCCTTGGGCAATCAGGGTACCGCTGGTGGGACCGAGCGTAGCAACGGAAAAAACCCCGTAGCTGTAGCCCTTCTCCTCGCGCAAATTGTGATTCAGCCGACTGGTGAAAAGGCCCCCCAGGATCAAGTTCCCTACCTGGAGCGCCAATGCGTCTGGATGATCGGCGGGGAACAGTCGCCCTCCCACCCAGATCTGCGACTGCGTGGTGCCGGGCACATCCAGCATGTTGATGGTTCGCGAGGCAAGCTTAGGCAGCGGGGGCAACCGCAGCGTGCGCAGAGGCTTGGGCCTCCATTTTGCGAGCTTTTCACTCAGGGCCTGAACTACCAACTCGGTAGTCACATCGCCCGCGACCGAGAAGATCGCATTGTTGGGTCGGTACCAGGTCTCAAAGAAGGAAACCAGATCCCGACGGTTAAGCGCTTTCACCGAGGTTTCGGTCCCGCCTACCGGTTGACCCCAAGGATGCTTTGGGCCGTAGAGAAGGCGATTCATCTCGTCACGCGCGAGCGCATCGGGCGTGGATCGCTTACGCCGCAGCCTGGTCAGCTGTAACCCGCGCATCCGCTCAACATCTTCGGTTCGAAACGCTGGGTGCTGAAGGGTATCGGCCAAGAGAGCCAGGGCGGCGTCCAGCGTCTCGGAGAGGCAGTGCAAATGAATCCGGGTCGAGCTCTGTTCGCTGCGTGCCGAAAGCTCCGCCGCCAGGTTCTCGAGCTCTTCCGCAAATTGCAAGGCGGTACGGCTCTGGGTCCCTTCGGTTAGGGTCGAAGCGACCAGAGTTGAGAGCCCGGCCTTCGCAACTGGATCCCCGTTGGTCCCGGTCTTGATCATCACGTCAATCGAAACGATCGGAACCTGATGATTCTCCACGATCAGTACCGGGACTCCGTTGGTTAACCGCCGCTGACTTGGAGCCGGAGCCATGAAAGGACTGATTCGTTCCAGCGGCGGCGGCTTTTGAGCACGAAAACTATCGTCGCCCGTCGCGGGCGGCGCTGGAGTAGCGACCGGGACTTGCGCCGAGCGTTGAGCCGGCGTTTGCCCGGGCCGAATCTCCGGCCGACGGCTCGAGCACGCCACCGCCGCAACGGCCGCAACGGCCGCGAACCAGCCCATCGATCTTGTAGTTGGCCGCCGGGGCTTCATTGGACACTCGCCATCTTCTTGGGGGGAACGGTTTCCAGAATCAGTCGGCGATCAACGGGCAAGAACCTCTGGGCGAATTCCTGCACCGCCTGGGCCGTCACCGCTCGGTATCGGGCAATGTCGCGCCCCAAGTAGCCTGGGTCGCCAACGAACGTCTGGTACTCATTGAGGAGGTCCGCTTTGCCGCCGAAGCCGCCGATTCGCTCCAGGTTCCGCCATTTCTCGGCGAGAATCTTGCGTTTGGCGCGCTCCACTTCCGAGCTGGTGACCCCGTTGTTCCTGATCTCTCCCAGCACTCGATCGATCTCGCTGAGTAACTCCTCCGAGGTGTGGCCGACTTTGGCCACCGCAAACGCTGAAAAGTAGCCGCCCAGCTCGAGTGCAGAGTTGTTCGCCTGCACCGATTCCGCCACTTGCTTGCGAAATACCAACTCGTGGTAGAGCCGAGACGTTCGCCCACTGCCAAGAATGGTGGCAAGGACGTCTCCGGCAGGCTCGTCGGGGTCGAAAGGTTTGACGCCATTCCACGCGAGCGTGACCGCAGGCAGCTCAGCTACCTTGTCATCCACCTGTTCCCGGACCACGGAAGTGAGCTTGGGCTGCGGGAGCGATGGAGGCCCTACTTCCGGCCCCCTCGGAATCGGACCAAAATATTTCTCGATCAAGGGCTTGATCTGGTTTCGATCGAAGGCACCTACCAACGCCAACGACGCATTGTTCGGCCCGTAGAATTGCCGGAAGAAGCTTCGGAGCTCTTCCACGGTCGCGCTTTGAATGTCATGAATGGTCCCGATCTGGCAATCGAAGTAGGGGTGAGGGAGGGGATACAGCAGATCGCAGGTTCTCAGCTCGGCCATCGCATACGGCACGTTTTCAATCGACTGTCGTCGCTCGTTCGAGACTACGTCCTTCTGAATATCCAACTTCTTGGGATCAAGCGTCTCCAGCAGAAAGCCCATTCGATCGCTTTCCAGCCACAACGCGGTGGGCAGCTCATTGGCGGCAACGGTTTCGAAATAATTGGTCCGATCGAAGCCGGTCGTCCCATTCGCCATGCTGCCCGCGACCGTTCCGATCGACTCCAGAATCCGGAACGGCTCGGGGCCAATGTGCTTGGCGCCCGAAAACATCATGTGCTCGAACAGGTGGGCGAAGCCGCTTTTCCCCGGTGACTGGCGAGAGGCTCCAACGTGGTACCAGATATCTACCGCCACCTGGGGCAACCGATGATCCTCGCTGAGGATCACCGTCAGCCCATTCGGTAACTGGTATTTTTCGAAGGAAATTGATGGTTCGGTCGCATGCACCGAGGCGCCCGCCACCAAGCAAACGACTAACGAACGATGGAACATTCACTCTCCTGTTCGAGCCAAAGCTAGTCCTTGAGCAATCCAGCCGACTTCGCGGCCTCCTCGATCGACCGATAATTCTCGGGTTGGGTCGGGATGAATTTGTGGGTCCGCTGCAACTCGAGAATCTTCTTCTGCTCGGGTTTTCCGTAATCGAGGCTCAAAAATGCGCCCTTGATCTTTTCAATTAGCTGCGGCTCCAAGTCGCCCCGAACCGTCCAGTTATAGTCGTAGTAGTCGGGCGTCGTCCAAAGCACGCGCACCTTGGTTACGTCAATCTTCTTCTCGTCGATCAACTTCTGAAAAACGGACTCATTGAGAACGCCCGCATCGACCCGGCCGGACTCCACCCACTTGGCGGTGATATCGTGCGCGCCGGAGAAGGCGACCTTGGCAAAATCTTTGTCGGGATCGATCCCGTTCTTCAGAAGGTAGAACCGGGGCATCAGATGTCCCGACGTGGAGCTCACCGATCCGAATGCGAAGTTTGCCCCCTTGAGGTCGGCGAGCGACTTTGCTTTCGAGCCGGAAGCGACGATGAACTTGCTATGGAAGTGAGCATCCTCCTCGCGCTGCACCAGCGGGATCGCGTTGCCAGTGCGACGTCGCGCTTGCACGAAGGTAAATCCTCCGTACCACACCAGGTCGAGCTTCTTAGCGGCCAATCCTTCCACGGTTGCCGCATAATCGGTGACGGGGACGAAGTGGACCTTCCAGCCCGTCGCCTTCTCGAGATAAGCGCCGAGAGGCTGGAATTTTCGCTGCAGCTCGGTCGGCGCCTCGTCCGGAATGGCTGAAACGCGAAGTACATTTTCAGCGGCCAGGGCATTCACAGAGATTGAAAGCACGGCGGTGAGAAACCAACCGCGAGTCATCGGTACCCTCCTTCGAAATTCTGCTCCAACTGAGCCTCCATCGTCTCTGCAAAGCGGGTCGACAATGCCTCGCTGCTTCCCGCTTGCTGCGCGCACCTGCGCAGCCACCCGCTGAGCAAGTCGACTCCTGCGACCAAGCCAACGATCACCATAATCAAGGTGAGGGTGCGGTGATGATGAAATAGCCCGAGCGATACGTAGAGGGCCTTTCCGAGGCCCCCGGCACCGACTACCCCGAGCACCGCCGAAGCCCGGATGTTCACCTCCCACCGATAGAGGGTATAGGCCACCAACTGCGGGAACGCCTGGGGCCAAGCGCCAAACGCGAAGGTCGCAGGGTCAGTGGCTCCCCCACTGCGAACAGCCAATAGCGGTCCCCCCGAGACTTCTTCAATTGCCTCGGAGTAGAGGCGGCCTAAAACACCCGCGGTGTGTACCCCCAGCGCGAGCGCACCGGCGAACGGCCCCAGACCGACGACGAAGATAAAGATCAAGGCCCAAAGCAGTTCCGGAAGCGTTCGACAAAGATTCAGCACGCCTCGCGCGCTCCAGCTTGCCACCCGCCGCAAGAGAAGGCCGGCGGAGTGGTTGGGTTGATCGGAGACGCGCTCCGACCACGTCTTGAGCGCCGCGGGGTATGCGAGAAAGATTCCCAACACTGCGGCAATTGCGGTACCCAAGATGCTGATCGACAGCGTCTCCAGGATCGCTGGCCCCAGGGCCGAGACGAAGCTCCAGTCGAGATCCGGGGGAAACATCGCCCACACGTAGGAGACTGCAGAGCGCAGCGCCTGGAGCGAGAACAGCTCCGAAAGCGGAATCTCAAGGAAACGGATGGCCAGTGCTCCCGCGCCGACCCAAGCAATCAGGCCCCCCGTTCGTCTCCAAACCGGTGCTCTGAAAATGGGCAGCAAGCCCGCGCTATTCTGCAAAAGCTTTCGAATTCGCTGGGAAGCAGAGTCCGCGCCGGTAACCAATACGAACAGCGCGAGAATCAGGCTCGCCACCTGATGATAATCGAACATCTTGATCGACAGCTCGAGCTGTTGACCCACCCCGCCCGCTCCGACGATTCCGAGGATCGCTGAAGCGCGGAGCGCGCAGTCGAATCGATATAGGGCATAGGAACCCATCAGCGGCATTGCCGCCGGCAGAACCCCGAAAGCAAACCCGCGCAGGGGCGGAGCTCCGCCGGATGCGAGGCCCTCGGCCGCGCTCCGCGGGAGCGATTCAAAAATTTCGGCGAAGACTTTTCCTAGAACGCCCGCATATCCAATTCCAATCGCCAAAACGCCCGCGCCGGCGCCAATCCCAAAAATTCGCACGAAAATGAGCGCCCAGATCAGCTCTGGAATCGACCTCATTCCGTTCAGGAGCAGTCGTGCAGCGAGAAACGAGATGCGGCGAGCGGGCCCTGGGCGGTCGTCCCGCGATGCCGTTACCGCGGGCGAGGTCGCCAAAAAAGAGAGCGGGAGAGCGAAAATCAAAGCCACCGAGATTCCGAGGAAGGCGATCGCGACGGTTTCGAGCAGGGGCCGCACCATCGAGAAAAGGAAGTCCGGATCGTGAGCCGGAGGCCAAAATCCGAGGGCGAAGTCGATGAGCGTCGCTCGCGAGTCGCGTGAGAACAGTCGCCCAAAGTCCCCTTCCGATCCCCGGTAGGCCAAAGCGATGATTGCTACCAAAGCCATTCCGGGCCAGCGAAGGATCCACGGTCTGGGCGGTCTCAAGAGCTCACCGGGATCAGCTCGCGGCGGGCAACCTCCAGAAAGCGCCGAGCCGGAAGAGGTAGTTCCCGGTCGCGCCTCCAGGCGGCGAAGATTTGTCGCGGAATTCTCACCGAAGCGATCGGAAGCTCCTGGAGCAGCCCGGACTGCAGCTCGGCCCGAACCGCGAGGCGAGAAGAGAATGCAACCCCGATTCCGGACAGTACCGCCGCCTTAAGTCCCGCCAGGGTTCCCACCTCGATCGCGATCGAAGCCGGGTCCAGGGGAAGTCCGAGGTTGGCAAAATGATCCTCGACCACCGCTCGAGTTCCGGAGCCGGGCTCGCGCTCCACCCGATCCAATCCTCCAACCTGCGCCGGATCCAGCGGCAGGCCGGATGCGACCGGATCGCGCTTGGCACAAACGAGGATGATCTCATCCGGAGCGAAGTCTTCGTAGTGAAGGGAGGGATGATCGCCGCGGGCTCCTACGAAACCCAAATCCACTCTCCCGCTTAACAGGTCGCTTGTTACACCCTCGGTGCTCTTGATTGTCAGGCTCACTCGCGCCCCCGGACACTCGCGGACAAAGGCCGGCACGATCCTTGGCAGGAGAAACTCGCCCGGCGTGTTGGAGGCTCCGAGGTTGGCAATCCCTGCCGGGGCGTACGTGAGCGGGGAGTACCGCCGCGGAGGCTCTGTCGATTCGGTGCCCAGCGAGGAGCGATACACTTCGGCAATGTCCTCGACGGTGAGCGCAGCCTTTGGCTTATCGAACAGAATTTGACCGCACCGGATACCGATGACCCGCGAGACATAGGGAAGCACGCCATCGAGGCGGTGGGTCGAGACCAACAGGGTGCGCTCCGAAGCCAGTCGACCGAGGAGTGAGAGGATTTCGGAGGCTCGGGTCGGATCGACCGAAGCCACCGGCTCGTCGGCAATCAGGACTTCGGGATCTTGATAGAGGAGCCTCGCAATCGCTACGCGTTGCTGCTCTCCTCCCGAGAGCCGATCGACGCGCTCGAAAATCCTCTCCGCCAGTCCGACGCGGTCGAGCACACGGCTTACCCGATCCGCTTCATTTGGTGACAACAATGACCAAGTCGCCCTCCAAAGGGATGTCTTTCCGAGGCGGCCGGCAATCACGTTTTGGAACACGCTCACCTGCGGGACCAACAGGTATTGTTGATAAATGGTTCCGATTCTCGAGCGAATTGCCCGCAGCCGCTTGTCCGGCAGCCTCGACGTCTCTTCGCCAAAAACGACCACCTTCCCAGTGGAGGGACGAAGGGAGGTGTTGAGCAGGCGCAAGAGGGTGGACTTACCGGCACCGCTCGGGCCGATTACCGCCAGACGCTCGCCGGCTTCAACGGTCAAATCGAGCGGCTGGAGCGCCTGCAAAGATCCGTATTGTTTTGCAACACCCCGCAATTCGAACGTTACCATCGGAACCTTCTAACCATAACTACCGTTGCTTGGTACTGAGAAGGGACTCTGAGATAAGGGCCGCGTGGCAACGACGTCACCGGCGCGCTTGGCAATCGCAGTTGTCGGTGCCGGGGTATGCAATCACGAAACCGCCCAGCTCGCCGAAGAAGTCGGGCGTCATCTGGCGCGCGCAGGGGCGCTGCTGGTCTGCGGCGGTCTGGGCGGCGTCATGGAGGCCGCTTGTCGCGGGGCCTGGGAAGAGGGCGGTCTAACGATTGGGATTCTGCCTGGGGCAACCCGCGACTCGGCCAATGCCTTCGTGCACGTGCCAATCGCCACCGGTCTCGGAGAGGTCCGCAACGCGCTGATCGTCCGCACTGCCGACGCGGTGATTGCGATCGACGGAGAATTTGGCACCCTTTCGGAGATTGCACTGGCGCTAAAGATCGGCAAGCCGGTCGTCGGGATCGGAACCTGGGAGTTGCTCAAGTCAGGCCGCGCCGACCAATCGATTGTACGCGCTGCGGACCCGCTGGACGCGGCCACCAAGGCACTCAGCTTGGCTCAACGCCCGGTCATCCTCCTCCAAAAGAAATAGGCCGGGACTCCCATCAACACCACGGTTGTACCGATCGCGGCATTCCACGGATCGGCGAAGTACATGTTGAGAACGATTCCAATGCCGGCGGCACAAAACAGCAGCGGCGTCCAGGGATAGAGCGGCACCCGAATGGTTCGGGGAGCATCGGGCAGTTTTGAGCGAAAGACGATCAGCGCTACTCCAGCGAGCGCAAAAAAAATCCAGTCAGCAAAAACTGCATAGTTGACCAGTTGCTGGTAGGCGCTCGGCTTGTAGGCATGGACCACGGCAAAGAAAGAGGCCAGCGCGCCTTGCAGTAGAATGGCCACGGTTGGGACGCGAAACCTCGGGCTGATTCGAGCGACCGAGGAGAAAAACAGTCCGTCCGCTGCCATCGCGTAATACACCCGAGGCGCACTCAGAAGCGTCAGATTCAAAAAACCAAAAGTGGAGACGACGATCAGGGCGCTGATCACTGCAGCGCCCTTGGGGCCGGCGATAGCGGCTGCCACGTCGGCAGCAGGGGTGCGCGTGGCGGCGAGGACCGGAGCTGATAACACGCGCAAATACGCCACGTTCGCGCCAAGGTAGATCGCGATCACGCAGGCGACGCCAATCAGAATCGCTCGAGGCAAGTTGTAAAGAGGATCCCGCACCTCCTCAGAGACAAAATTGAGGTTTTGCCATCCCCCATAGGAGAACATCACGGGGGCAAGGCCTCCGAAGATCACCGACACCAGCGGCAGACCTGAGAGCCCCGCGGGCACCAAGGGTTGGCCGCTGGGTGGCGCGGCGGGGGCGAACGCCAAGGCGCCAACAATTAGCGCGCCCAGGGCGAGGATCTTGCCGAGGGTGATGACGTTCAACAACACCGCCCCCGGCTTGATCCCCAGCGCGTGAAAGCAAGACAAGACCATCATCGTGACTACGGCCAGCGGGATGACCAGGTTAGCCGGCAGAGCGAATAATCTCGAGAGGTACTCGCCGAAGGTGACTGCCACCACCGCGGTCGCACCGGATTCGATGATCAACAGCAGCGACCACCCGTGAAGAAAGGCGACCAGCGGATGAAAGGCTTCGCGAAAAAAGGCGTACTGCCCGCCCGCCCGAGGCATCACCGTACTCAGTTCGGCGAAGATGAAGGCCCCGACGAGGGCGATTGCCCCGCCCATCGCCCAGGTCAACAGAATCAGAAACGGGGTCTGCGCGATTTGCGCGACGAAGTAAGGATTGATGAAAATACCGGAGCCGACGATCCCGCTGATCACAATGATCGCGGCATCGAAGAGGGTCAGCTTGCGCGCAAAGACCGCAGGCGCCAGAGCCTGGCTCAGAAGTTATTGCCCCCCGAACTCGAGCTTGTGCTCGACACCGACCTGCTCGAACCTGGGCCACGGTCGTTTCGATAAATCACTCCTTCTTTCATCACGAAGAACACCCGTTCGGTCTGCCGGATGTCGGCGAGAGGATTTCCAGGGACGGCGACCACGTCCGCCAGCTTTCCAGCGACCAGGGTTCCCAATCGATCAGATACCCCGAGAAGCTCCGCGTCCATCGACGTCGCGGCCTTGAGCGCATCGATCGGCTTCATCCCTGCCTCTACCATGTAGCGGAATTCCTGCGCATTCTCGCCATGGTTGTACACCCCAGCGTCCGTGCCAAACCCGATTTTGACGCCCTTGGAGAGTGCGAGCTTGAAGCTCGTCGCGTGGTGGGCGAGCGCCGCGTAAAATTTCGGAATCACCGAGGGCGGTAGCTGATCTGCCCGGAGCGACTTCAAGGGCATGAAGGTCGGAATCAAGTACGTGCCCTTGGACTTCATCAAGTTGACCGCCTCTTCGTCCAGAAAAGACCCGTGCTCAATGGAGTCCACGCCGGCTCGAATGGCGCGCTTGGCTCCCGTCGCTCCGTGGGCGTGCGCGGCCACCTTCTTTCGAAGGGCATGCGCCTCTTCGACTGCCGCATCCAGCTCCGATTGGGTCATTTGCGCGGTATCCACATCGTCAGTCAACGAGAGGACCCCTCCCGTGGCACAGACCTTGATCACATCTGCGCCGTACTTGGCGGCGTGCCGCACCGCTGCCCGGGCCTGCTCGGGACTGTCCGCTACCGCCTCCGACGATTCCTTTGCCAGGAGCCCTTTGCGGTATCCAGTGACGTCGCAATGGCCGCCGGTGGCACCAATCGATTTGGTGGCGACCAACATTCGAGGCCCAGCGATTTTCCCCTTTCGGATCGCATTGCGCAGCCCCACGTCGATAAAGTCCTGCGCTCCAACATCCCGAATGGTGGTGAAGCCGGCCATCAAGGTTTTTCGCGCGTACTCCGATGCAATCAGCGCCTGCTCTGCCACCGACTCTTCGAGCCAATCGATTCGATCCTGCTTCCAGTCAGGGCTGCGCTGATGGGAAAGATGAGTATGGGCATCGATGAACCCCGGCAGGATGGTGGCATCTCCCAGATCGATGATCGTGGCGTCAGCGGGAATCGCGCCGCCTGAACCGACCGCGGTGATTTTTCCATCCGCCACGACCACCACGGCCGGGGAAACCAGTCGATCGCTCCTTCCGTCGTACAGGTGGGACGCATTCAACACGATCGGGGCGCCCTTCTCCGCCGCTAAGGCGCTGGCAGAGAACAGGGAAACCAAAAGCAGGCAGGTGCGCATCGCGGATCTCCTATCCGTCAAGCCGGTGGGTCGGCCCGGCTACTCTTATCTGCTCTGCGCTGAAGATCGAAGGGGTGTCTCGGGAATCTGGATTGCCACTGTCGCGGCGAGGACTACTGCGACTCCCGCAACTTGAAGCCATCCCACCGACTCGCCCAGGAAAAGGGCGGCAAAGGCGATCGCGAATACCGGTTCGAGGCAGCTGGTGACCACCGCCCGCGTGGGATCCAATCGCCGAAGCCCTCCCAAATACAGGGAAAAAGGAATCAGCATTGAGCCGACCGCAAACAAGAAGAGGAAACCCCACTGGGAGACCGAGTGATGCAGGGCGATCAGCTTCCACGGAGGGTTGACGAGCCCCCAGAAAACCGCCGATCCGAGAAGGGCGTACAGCAAGACTGTCCACTGGCTGTTTCTGCGAAGTAGTGGCTGACCGGCGAGGTTGTAGAAGCCGAAACCAAACGCTGCGCCCAGCGCAGCCAACACTCCCAGGGGATCCAATCGGATCGGTTTTGCATTTCCGAAACCGATTGCCAGTGTGCATCCGCCTACTGCTAGCAACACCGCAATCGTGCGCCACACGGTCGCCCGCTGCTTTCCGGACGTGACCACGTAAACCAGCACCCAGGCCGGAGCGGTATACTGAACGATGATCGCGGTCGCCACCGAGGTCCGCTGAATCGCGTAGTAGTAGAAGAAATTCGCCGCTGCCAATCCCAGCACTCCGATCGCCACGCAGCGCCATGCTTCAACCGCGGCGATCCTGAAACGCTCCTTCCTCCCGGCGAGGGGGATAAGGACGAGAAGAACGAGAAGCGAGAAGGTGGTGCGGGTTTGCGCAACCACCAGAGGTGAGATCGCCGTTCCACTCGCGAAAAGCCGGCCGGTGAAAACTGCTCTTCCGAGGGTTGCGGATGCTGACCAACAGAAGGCAGCCCCGGCAATCAGGACGTAGCCGATGACCAGCGCAGGAAGCCGCGAACCCCGGGCAGCGTCCTCAACCAATGGTCCAACCTTGCTTTCTCTGCTTGTTCCCGAAGAGCCGGGCCGCGGCTGTGCGGGTTGCTTCCACCGAAAATGGCTTGGTGCACGCATGGATCTCCGCTCAACTCCGGATGGAAGGTTGCGCCCCAGACATTGCGTTGACGCACCAGAATCGGCTCCTCGCGGTAGGTCGCCAGGACCTGGGCGGATGGGCCGACCTGCTGAATGCGCGGGGCACGAATGAAAACCAGCGGCAGGGCGCAGCGAGTTATCGAGAACATCGAAGGATCCGCCGTCGCTTCAAAGCTATCCAGCTGGCGACCCCACGCATTTCGCTCGACCGTGACATCCAGCCAACCCAAGCTTGGTTGTTCTGGGTGCAGCACTCGGCGCGCCGCGAGAATCAATCCGGCACAGGTGGCGAGCACCGCTCGGCCACTGTGGACGAATTCATTCAGGGGCTGACCCAAATTCTGGCGTTCGATTAAGCGCAGCTGCGAGGTGCTTTCACCGCCCGGAAGGATTAGCCCCTCCACCCGCTTGAGCTCATCCTTCGAACGAACCTCCAGGGGCTCGTGTCCGAGGTTGCGAAGAACGGCCAAATGCGGCTGGTAACCACCCTGAAGCGCCAACACACCAACCCGGGCCATCACCAGCCTCGTGCGGCCATTCGCGAGTCCTCGGATAGCTGCGCCATCTCGATTCCTCGCATCGCCGCTCCCAATCCAGAGCTGATCTCCGCCAGCCTTTTGGGTTCCTGCCAGTAGGTGGTGGCATCGACGATCGCCCGGGCCCTCTTCACCGGCTGATCGCTGAGAAAGATCCCACTTCCGACGAAGACTGCCTCGGCGCCAAGCGCCATGCACAGTGCCGCGTCGGCGGGTGTCGCAATCCCTCCCGCGGCAAAGTTAGGGACCGGCAGCCGACCTGTTTCCGCGACTGAACGCACCAGCTCCAGCGGGGCGACCAATTGCTTGGCTTCGGTCACCAGCTGTTCTTTGTCGAGAGACTGCAGACGGCGAAGTTGCGTCCGAAGCGTGCGCAAGTGTCGAACTCCCTCGACGATGTTGCCCGTCCCGGCTTCACCCTTCGTTCGAATCAGCGAAGCGCCTTCGCCTATCCGCCGAAGCGCTTCTCCCAAGTCCCTGCAGCCGCATACGAAGGGAACCCGGAAGGCGTGCTTGTTGATGTGGAATTCTTCATCCGCCGGGGTGAGCACTTCACTTTCGTCGACGAAGTCCACTTCCAGTGCTTCCAGGATTTGTGCTTCGACAAAGTGGCCGATCCGGCATTTGGCCATCACCGGAATGCTCACTGCCTCCTGAATATCGCGGATCATTTCCGGGTCGCTGGCCCGGGCCACGCCGCCCTCCTTGCGGATCTGCGCTGGAACGCGCTCCAGCGCCATCACCGCGCAGGCGCCGGACTCCTCCGCGATTCGCGCCTGATCCGCACTGACCACGTCCATAATCACTCCGCCGCGCAACATCTCGGCCAGACCTACCTTCGTCGTCCCTGTCGACTTCTCCATCGGCTTTCCTCGCAAAACGTTCACACCACCTCGAGTCGCGTTCCTTCCACGAAGCTCCCCTGGCCTCTGCCGCGACGTTCCACCGCCGCCCAGGCCTTGCCCAAGCGCCGAGCCCCTTCAATCAACCGGGCGGGTGGCTCCGCGCAGAAGGTCAGGCGCAATCCGGATTCTTCGGATCCGGCGACGTTATTCACCATGCCGGACGCCACCATCACTCCCTGGCGCTTGGACTCCTGAAACAGCTCTTCTGGGTCGATCGAGGGCGGCGTCGGAAGCCACAGCAGAAGTCCAGTCTCAGGATGCCGCCAGCGGACATGCTTGGGCAGATGTTTGGCCAGGCCGGCTTCGAGCGCATCGCGCCTCCGGCGGTATTCAAGCTGAACTGCGCCCAGATGTGCCCGCAAATAGCCCCGCTCCAGGAATTCGGCCAATGCATGCTGAAGCAGCGCCGAAGTTCCCAAGTCCATTGCATGCTTCAGGGCGGACAGATGGGGCCGAAGACTGCGCGGACAGAGCAGATACCCGATCCGCAACGCCGGAATCAGCTTCTTGCTGAACGTTCCAATATAGATGACCTCGCCGTCCAAGGTCCGCAAGGCGGGCAGGGGCGCTTGACCGTCGAGGTTGAGATCTGAGGCATAGTCGTCCTCGACCAGCGGCACTCCCGCTTGGTGCGACCAGCGAATCAGCGCCTGGCGACGCGCGACGGAGACTCTCCGGCCGGTGGGGTTCTGACAGTTCGGCATCAAATAGAACCCCTTCGCCCCCGTTCGACGGTGGCGTTCGAGTACCGCCAAGTCCGGACCCTCGTCGTCGCTCGGGATGCCGACCAGTCTGGCCCCGGCGATCGCCAGCAGGTTTAGCGCACCTGCATAGGTGGACCGATCGACGAGAAATGGATCGCCAGAATTGATCAGCGCCCTGGCCACCATGTCCAACGCCTGTTGGCTGCCGGTGGTGATGATCAAATCTTCGGCGGAGGCAGGGACACCCTGGCGGCATAGATCCTCGGCGACGAGCGAGCGAAGCCGGGGCAACCCTTCTCTCGGAGTGTATTCCAGGGCCCGTGCCTTCGCGGTTCGTAACACGTGGTCCAAACAGCGCCGCAGAAGCTCGTGCGGTAACAAGTCAAGCGAGGGCTGCAGGCGATTGAGGTTGATCGCCCCTTCCAGATGAAGGCCTCGCGCGATTCGTTCCGAACGACCGAGCGGCTCCACCATCATCGCGCTGGAGATCAGCGAGGCCCATGGAAGAGCTTCGGCGGAAGGGAGCTGTCTTGGCTCCGAGGCTTGCTCTACCTCGGGCGGTTGGGCGACCACGAAGGTGCCCCGACCCACCGTGGAGTGGACGAAGCCTGCGCCCTCCAGGTCTTGGTACGCGCGCACCACCGTATTGCGATGCGCGTGCAACTCTTTCGCCAGGGTCCGCGTCGGAGCCAAGCGATAGCCGCTCGGAAAGGTGCCGTTCCGAATCCGAGAGACGATCTGGTCGAACAGCTGGCGGTACAGCGGCTCGTCGCTCTTCGGATCAAGGGTGATACCCGTTACGGGGATTGGCACGGCCAACCTCCTTTGGACCTCGATATTCAGGCCAATTGTTGTGCCAATCAAGAGCCAGGAGTGCGAATTATTGAGGTCCAAACAGACCAATATTTAATCGGTACTTAGACCAATTACAGCCGCGCGGGTCGTAAGCGCGCGACCAAGCCTAAGTGGACGAGGAGCCTGTTCGTTCTATCTGGCTGACCGCAGCTGAGCAGGGCGACTCAGGGCTCCATTCAAGGCAATACAACTTTGGCAAGCGCTTTGAAGAACGCGTGCGTCGGGTCGTGAAGGTCTGCATAGGTGAGGCGCAGAATTTTCCACCCTCCCAATGTCATCGCGTTGTATCGATCGATGTCGCCCTCCCACGCCTCTCTTCCGGAATGGAACTGGAACCCTTCTGCCTCGACGATCACCCTTGCCTTTGGCCAGGCGAAATCGACGAACCCGAGTACGAGTTCATTAGCCACAATCTCGTGCTGGCAGATCGGGTCGGGCAAACCAAAGCGCCGGAACGTTCTCAGCGCTTGACGCTCCAGCTCACTGTGCATCTCCGGGCTAAAAACCCCGTGCTCGAGCAACCCCACCACCCGAGCTGTCCCTGCTTTCCACTCAGTCGGTATCCTCCGCAGTACTTGGTGGACTTCGTTCACGCTGGAAATTCTCGAACGAAAAGCGTGCTCCATCGCTCGTTCGAGCACATCGGCGTCGCACACCTCTGCGAGATCGACCAAGGTTCGCGCCGGCGATGTGAGCGGCACGCCCTTCCGAATTCGCTGCATTTGCTTCGGAATCGGCGCTGTTCGATGGACCAACAACCAGCCGCGATGGTTGCGCTGCCGGGTCTCTCCAGTCATCTCAACTTTGTCGAGCTTTACGCCATCCAAGTCCCAAAGCTGCGCCGCCGTGCGATGCGAGACGCACGCGGCTGTACCGGCCCATAGCGATGCGCACCAGACCCTTTGAATCCAGCTGGGCTCCGCCCAGCTCATCCGCCATACCCCTGGCAACTCCCGCACCCACTGACCGATTCGCACCCGCCGGCGAATTTGATGGCGGGTGATGCGCAGCCGCTCCAGCTGGCGCCACGCAATCAGCCCATGCTGTCGCTTCGCAATCTTCTCAACTTGAAGGTCGGTCGTGTTCACCGTGAGGAGCAGAGAAGCACGCCGATCTGACAGCGTAGGAAACAGAATCGGCTGCGGGCAGCCGATTCTGTTACACACAATCGCATCTCGGGCCGAGCGTTCGCGTCCAATGGCGGAGTTGGACGAAGCGATTCGGTTCGTTTGGGGATTGAGATGATCCTCGAGCGTAACGCCCAAATCTAAACGAGCCTGGGGCTGCTCGTCCTACCGAAGCTCGCGCAGCCGAGCACGTCGACCCAGCGCGCCTCTCAAACCATCAGAGCCGTGGCAAGCGCTTTGAAAAACGCCCGCGGCGAGATCATGGCCTCGACCGAGCTGATGACAGCGTAGCCTTCAGTCCTGCGCCTCTCCCTGAGTTGAGCAGAAGATCGCCAATTCTCTGCGGTTGCCGTGGTGACTCGGGGCGTTCTCCGCGTGGGTGAGGCTCGTTCTGTTGGCAAGTCACTTGCTGGCAATGTCGGTGAGCCGAGGAGGGGAACGCATGAATCATCCACCCGCGCTGCAACTCATCCCGCTAGCCTCTATCCAACCATCGCCGTACCAGTATCGCACTCGATTTGACGACGCGAAGCAGCAGCCTCAGCGGTCACTGAAAACCGGCCAAACGCGGTCACCTGAAAACAGATTGGATGAAGTGGCTGGCCT